>NZ_JBIWNU010000006.1:0-586421 GCF_044767385.1 Streptomyces sp. NPDC101393
GGTTACATTTCGAACCCGGAAGCTAAGCCTTTCAGCGCCGATGGTACTGCAGGGGGGACCCTGTGGGAGAGTAGGACGCCGCCGAACAATTATTGAGCTCCGGCTCCTGAATCTGAGGATTCAGGAGCCGGAGCTTTTTTGTTTTGGTGCCGGGGTGGCGGGCGTAACGCCACGTTCACCTCGCGTCGCCAGTATCCGCGGCATGAGGACTGTGCGAACGCTTGAGTCGGCCGGTGTGCGCGCCGGTGATGAGGTCGTGGTGCCGGCCTACGGCAACGCCGAAGTGGCCGGGGCGGTGGCGGCGTTGGGCGCTGTGCCGGTGTTCGCGGACGTGGACGCGGACAGCTACTGCCTCGATCCTGCCGCGGTGTCGGATGTGGTGACGAGCCGGACGGCCGCGGTGGTGGCGATACACCGCTTCGGGCGGCAGGCGGACGCGGGGTGGATCCGGGAGGTCGGGCAGCGGCACGGGCTGCTGGTGGTTGTCGAGGAGGAGCCCGGGGCGGAGTCCGCCGGGGCCGAGCGGCGCCGGCAGCACGCCACGTATCTGGACAGCAGGCTGAGCGGGGTCGGGACGCCGACGCCGTCGGCGGGGCACACGTACGAGCGGTATGTGGTGCGGGTGCCGGGGAACGGCCGGCCGGACCGGGACGCGTTCGCGCGGGCGCTGCGGGCGAGGGGAGTGGCGTGCCAGGTGCCCGTACAGGCGCCTGTGTACCGGACGCCGGGGCTGTGGCGGGACGTGTTCCTGCCGCAGACGGAGCGGGCCGTTGACGAGACGCTGGCGCTGCCTGTGCATGCGGGGCTGTCGCGGCGGGAGTTGCACAGGATGGTCAGTGCGTGCAATGCGCTGGGGGGTCTGCTGGAGCCGGCCTTTTAGCTGGTGGGTGGTTCGGAGCTGCCGCGGAGTTCGGGTATGATCTATTCCGCTGACGCGCCCCAATAGCTCAGTCGGCAGAGCGTCTCCATGGTAAGGAGAAGGTCTACGGTTCGATTCCGTATTGGGGCTCTGGTGAGAGACGAGGCCCCCGCCGTATGGCGGGGGCCTTTGTCGTGTGCGGGAGTTGGCGTGGCCCCGGGGTGCGGGGCCACGCTCTGGTGGCTTCTCCTAGCGCGCCTGCAATTCCGGGACACGCATGGCGAGGATGGCCATGTCGTCGGATGCGGGTTCGGCGGCGAAGCGTTCCACGGCGCGCAGGACGCGGGCGGCGACGGCGCCGGCGGTGAGGCCCGTACAGGTCGTGAGGACGTCGGTGAGGCCGTCGTCGCCGAGCATGCGGGTGCCTTCGCGGCGTTCGGTGACGCCGTCGGTGACGCACAGCAGGACGTCGCCGGGGTCGAGGGTGACGGTCTGTTCGTAGAGTTCGAGGTCGTCCATGACGCCGAGCAGGGGCTGGGGTTCGGCGGCGGGCTCGACCGAGCCGTCCTGGCGGAGGCGGAGCGGGAGGGGGTGTCCGGCGCAGACGACCTTGAGGAGGGCGCTGCCGTCTTCCTGGGGCCAGAGTTCACCGTAAAGGAGCGTCAGGAAGCGGCTGCGGGCGCCTTCGTCGAGGATGGCGGCGTTCAGCCGCTCCAGGACGGCGGGGCCGCCGAAGCCCTCGCGGGCGAGGAGGCGGAGGGCGTGGCGGGCGAGGCCCGTGACGGCTGCCGCCTCCGGGCCCGTGCCGCAGACGTCGCCGATGGCGAAGCCGTACGCGCCGTCGCGGATGGGGAAGAGGTCGTAGAAGTCGCCGCCGACTTCGTTGCCTTCGCCTGCGGCGCGGTAGATGACCTCGACCTCGACGCCGGGGACGTCCGGCAGCTCCGGGGGCAGCAGGCTGCGTTGGAGGGACTGGCTGATGGCCGTCCGCTCGGAGTAGAGGCGGGCGTTGTCCAGGGCGAGGGCGGCCCGTCGGGAGAGGTCCTCGGCGAGTTCGAGGATTTCCTGGCGGAAGTGCTCCTCGGTGGGCTTGCCGAGGGTGAGCATGCCGATGACGCGGTTGCGGGCGACGAGCGGCAGGACGACGGTTTCGCCGCCGACCGCGGAGGCGGTGGCGAGGGTGGTGCCCGGACCGGTGGACGGGCGGGCGGAGTTGCCCAGCCCCAGACTGCGCAGTGAGGTGCGCAGGGCGGCGTCGTGGGCGGCGTCGGTGGGGGCGGTCCAGACGCGGGCGCCCGGGGTGGGGACCGGATCCGGGGGATCGACCTTCATCAGGAGGGTCTTGAGGCCGTCGATGCGGTCCTCGTCCTCGTGGAGCACGTAGGAGAGTTCGGGCTCGGAGGCCTGGTCGGCGACGGTGTAGACGGCACACCAGGTGGCGAGGGTGGGGACCGTCATCTGCGCCATCAGGGCCAGCGTCTGGTCGCGGTCGAGGGTGCCGGCCAGGAGGTCGGAGGCCTCGACGAGGAAGGACAGCGAGCCGCGGCGGAGCCTTTCGAGCTCGGTGAGGCGGGCGCGTTCGACGGCGAGGGCGATGCGGTCGGCGGCGAACTGGAGGCGCAGGGCCTCCTCGTTCGTGTAGCGGCCGGCGCCTTCCGCAGCGACGCCGAGGGAGCCGGTGAGGCGGCCCTCGACCTTGAGCGGGACGGTGACGACCGAGCGCATGCCCGTGCCGCTGAGGAGCGGGACGGCCCCGGGGACGGCGGTGAGGTCTTCGTGGACGGCGGGCATCCGGGCGGAGCCGTAGCGTCCGGACCCTGCTTCGACGGGGACCCGGGCGAACCGCTGGCGGGCGGAGGGCAGGCCGGTGGAGGCGCGGACCTCCAGCTCGGTTTCGTCGTCGGTGGCCAGCAGGAGGTAGGCGGCGTCGCCGTCGAGCATGTCGCGGGCGCGCTCGACGGTGCGCTGGAGCAGGCCGTCCAGGTCGTCGGGGGCCGGCGAACCGATGAAGACCTCGAACGGGTCGGAGGGGCGTCCCTCGCCCCGGTCGCCCTGTGACGCGGTATCGGGGGCGGGGGTCCGCTGGGGACTCTGCAGAATGGCGCGTTCGTGGTCGCGGACCAGGAGGCAGACCGTGGAGGCCTCGCCGTCGGCGTCGCGGACGCGGAGGTGGGAGGCGTAGACGGGGACGACCCGGCCGTCTGCGCCCCTTATGCCGTACGAGCCCTCCCAGCGGGAGAGCTGCAGGGCCTCGGCGATGCCGGTGCCGGTGCCGGGGGTGTGCGGCCAGGCGGCGAAGTCGGTGAGGGGTTTGCCGATGACCTGCTCGGAGTCGTACGCGAAGAGGTCGCGGGCGTCGTCGTTCCAGGTGCTGACGCAGCCGCCGCGGTCGATCTGGATGACGGCGACGCGGACCCGGCTGTCGGCGACGGGGAGCGCGTCCACGGGGAGGGCGGGTCCGGCGGAGCGGGTGCCGGCCGGGCGCTCGGGGAGGTCCAGCTGGAACCAGACGTGCTTTTGGGCGGCGGTGTACTCCACGCCCCAGCGGGAGGCCAGCGCGCCGCACAGCAGCAGGCCGCGGCCGCCCTCGCGGTCGGGGTGGACGACGGTCTGGCCGGCGTTCTGGAGCGGAATCTCACGCTCCGGGTAGCGGTCGGCGACGGAGATGCGCACCCCGCCCTCCGTCCGCAGGCACAGCACATCGGCGGCGGTGCCGGCGTGCACCACCGCATTGGTGACGAGCTCACTGGTGAGGACGACGGCGTCATCGACGATGTCGCCGTGGCCCCAGCCCTGAAGGGTGTCGCGGACGAAGGAGCGGGCAGTGGCTACAGAGCGCCCGACCGGCTCGAACGTGGCGGCGGCCCGCGCGGTGATCACTGGTCTCCTCATGCGTGTGTCGGTGATCTGCTCCCCCATGGTCGCGGCGCCCCTCCGAATACCTGTTGTGCTCCCGCCACCGCCCGAGCTGGATGGCCGGGGCGGATGGACAGCCGTATGCCAGGTTACTTACCTTCGCCGCGCCCGAGGATGCCGGTCACGGGTGTTTCCGTCCTAATCGTGCCTCGGGAGGGTGTGCGATGCTGCCGAACTGTTATGGCCTGGTTGGGCCATGGTGAAACACTGGGCAGGTATCAAGAGAAAGCCCGGGTAGAACGGTCGACCCTGCGGGAGGGACACGGTGGAGTCTGGCGCAGCCGCGCGAGCCACAAGCACGCGCGCGAAAAGCGGACGATCCCGGAACAACGGGACGACCGAGGTGGATACGGCTGCCCTGAATCGGCTGTTGGTCGCTCTGGTCGCCATGCGGGACGGGAACTTCCGCAAGCGGCTCACGGTTTCCGGCGATGGCGCGATGTCGGAAATCGCGGCGGTGTTCAACGAGGTCGCGGACCGCAATCTGCATCTGACGGGCGAGCTCGCCCGGGTGCGGCGGGTGGTCGGACGTGAGGGAAAGCTCACGGAACGGCTGGAGGTCGGCGCCTGCGAGGGATCCTGGGCCGCGGCCATCGACGCCTCCAACGCCCTGGTGGACGACCTCGTACGGCCCGTCTCCGAGGTGGGACGGGTGCTGTCGGCGGTGTCCGAGGGTGACCTGGAACAGCGGATGGACCTGCGCTCGCGCAGTTCGGACAGCTCGTCGGAGCATCCCCTCAGGGGCGAGTTCCTGAAGGTCGGCCGGACGGTCAACGGCCTGGTGGACCAGCTCTCCGCATTCACCGACGAGGTCACCCGGGTGGCCAGTGAGGTCGGTACGGAGGGCAAGCTCGGCGGGCAGGCGCGGGTGCGCGGTATGTCCGGTTCGTGGAAAGACCTCACGGAATCCGTCAACACGATGGCGTCCCGGCTCACCGCTCAGGTGCGTGACATTGCTCTCGTCACCACGGCGGTCGCGAAGGGCGATCTGTCCCGGAAGGTGACGGTTCACGTCGCCGGCGAGATGCTGGAGCTGAAGAACACCGTCAACACGATGGTGGACCAGCTCTCCTCGTTCGCCTCGGAGGTGACCCGGGTCGCCCGGGAGGTCGGCACGGAGGGCGAGCTGGGGGGCCAGGCACAGGTTCCCGGCGTCGCCGGCGTGTGGAAGGACCTGACGGATTCGGTCAATCTCATGGCCGGGAACCTCACCGCGCAGGTGCGCGGTATCGCTCAGGTCACCACCGCCGTCGCGAGCGGCGATCTGTCGCAGAAGGTCACGGTCAGCGCGCGCGGCGAGGTCGCGCAGCTCGCCGACACCATCAACACCATGACCGAGACGCTGCGCACCTTCGCCGACGAAGTGACGCGGGTGGCGAACGAGGTCGGCGCCGAGGGCCAGCTGGGCGGTCAGGCGCAGGTGCCGGGCGCGGCCGGTACGTGGAAGGACCTGACGGACTCCGTCAACACCGCCTTCCGCAACCTCACGGCGCAGGTCCGGGACATCGCGCAGGTGACGACGGCGGTCGCCAACGGCGACCTCTCGCAGACGGTCACCGTCGATGTCGCCGGTGAAATGCTGGAGTTGAAGAACACCGTCAATACGATGGTGGGTCAGCTGTCGTCGTTCGGTGCCGAAGTGACCCGGGTGGCGCGGGAGATCGGCGTCGAGGGCGAGTTGGGCGGCCAGGCGGCCGTGCCGGGCGCCGCGGGGACGTGGAAGGACCTCACGGACTCCGTGAACACCGCCTTCCGCAACCTCACCGGACAGGTGCGCAACATCGCGCAGGTGACGACGGCGGTCGCCAACGGCGATCTGTCGCAGAAGGTCACCGTCGATGTGTCCGGCGAGATGCTCCAGCTGAAGAACACCGTGAACACGATGGTGGACCAGCTGTCCTCGTTCGCCGATCAGGTCACGCGGATGGCCAGGGACGTGGGCACCGAGGGCCGTCTGGGCGGCCAGGCCCGGGTGGACGGCGTCAGCGGCACCTGGAAGGAACTGACCGACTCCGTCAACTTCATGGCGGGGAACCTGACCTCGCAGGTGCGGCAGATCGCGCAGGTGACGACGGCGGTCGCGCGCGGTGACCTGTCGCAGAAGATCGACGTGGACGCGCGCGGCGAGATCCTGGAGCTGAAGAACACCATCAACACGATGGTCGACCAGCTCTCCGCGTTCGCCGATCAGGTCACCCGGGTCGCCCGGGAGGTCGGCACGGACGGCAGGCTCGGCGGCCAGGCGCAGGTGCCCGGCGTCGCCGGCGTCTGGCGCGATCTGACCGACTCCGTCAACGGCATGGCCGGCAACCTGACGGCGCAGGTCCGGAACATCGCGCAGGTCGCCACGGCGGTCGCCCGCGGTGACCTGTCGCAGAAGATCGACGTGGACGCCCGGGGCGAGATCCTGGAGCTGAAGAACACCCTCAACACCATGGTCGACCAGCTCTCGTCCTTCGCGGAGCAGGTCACCCGGGTCGCCCGGGAGGTCGGCACCGAGGGCATCCTGGGCGGCCAGGCCGAGGTGCAGGGCGTCAGCGGCACCTGGAAGGACCTCACCCAGTCCGTCAACTTCATGGCGAACAACCTGACGTCCCAGGTGCGCAACATCGGCGAGGTGACCACGGCGGTCGCCCGCGGCGACCTGTCCAAGAAGATCACCGTCGACGCCAAGGGCGAGATCCTCGAACTCGTCACGACCGTGAACACCATGGTCGACCAGCTCTCGCTGTTCGCCGAGCAGGTCACGCGGGTCGCCCGTGAGGTCGGTACGGAAGGCCAACTGGGCGGCCAGGCCCGGGTTCCGGGCGTCACCGGCATCTGGAAGGACCTCAGCGACAACGTCAACCTGATGGCCAACAATCTGACCATCCAGGTGCGGAACATCTCGCAGGTCTCGGCGGCGGTCGCCAACGGCGATCTGACGAAGAAGGTGACGGTCGAGGCGCGCGGCGAGGTCGCGCAGCTCGCCGACACCGTCAACACCATGGTCACGACCCTGTCGTCGTTCGCCGACGAGGTCACACGAGTGGCCCGTGAGGTGGGCACCGACGGCATCCTGGGCGGCCAGGCCCGCGTCCCCGGCGTCGCCGGGACGTGGAAGGACCTCACCGAGTCCGTGAACTCGATGGCCAACAACCTCACCGGCCAGGTCCGCAACATCGCGATGGTCACCACCGCCGTCGCCAAGGGCGATCTGACCAAGAAGATCGACGTCGACGCGCGCGGCGAGATCCTCGCGCTGAAGACCACCATCAACACCATGGTCGACCAGCTGTCGTCCTTCGCCGAGCAGGTCACCAGGGTGGCCCGCGAGGTCGGGACGGAAGGCCAGCTGGGCGGTCAGGCGCAGGTGCGCGGCGTGGCCGGCACCTGGAAGGACCTGACCGAGTCCGTGAACGAGATGGCGGGCAACCTGACCCGCCAGGTGCGGGCCATCGCCGCGGTCGCCGCGGCCGTCACCCTCGGCGATCACAACGTCCGCATCGACGTGGACGCGGCCGGCGAGATCCTGGAGCTCCAGGACAACGTCAACACCATGATCTCCACGCTCCGCGAGACCACCCTCGCCAACGAGGAACAGGACTGGCTCAAGGGCAACCTGGCCCGGATCTCCGGCCTGATGCAGGGCCGGCGGGACCTCAAGGACGTCGCCACGCTCATCATGAGCGAGCTGTCGCCCGCGGTCTCCGCCCAGCACGGCGCGTTCTTCCTCGCCGCGCAGCCCGACAGCAAGGAGATCGGCGCGGACGGCGGCGAGGCCGGCGCGTACGAGCTGCGGCTCATGGGCTCGTACGGCTACGCCATGGGCGGGATGCCGACGACCTTCCGGCCGGGCGAGACGCTGATCGGCACGGCCGCGGAGGAGGGCCGCACGATCCTGGTGGAGAACGTCCCGGCCGGCTACCTCAAGATCGCCTCCGGGCTCGGGGAGGCGCCGCCGGCGAATGTGATCGTGCTGCCGGTGCTCTTCGAGGACAAGGTGCTCGGGGTGATCGAGCTGGCGTCCTTCCAGCCCTTCACCCAGATCCAGAAGGACTTCCTCAGCCAGATCGCCGAGATGATCGCGACCAGCGTCAACACCATCTCGGTCAACACCAAGACCGAGGTGCTGCTCAAGCAGTCGCAGGAGCTGACCGAGCAGCTCAAGGAGCGGTCGGGCGAGCTGGAGAGCCGGCAGAAGGCGCTGGAGCTGTCCAACTCCGAGCTGGAGGAGAAGGCCGAGCAGCTGCGCGAGCAGAACCGCGACATCGAGGTGAAGAACACCGAGATCGAGGAGGCACGGCAGGTCCTGGAGGAGCGCGCCGAGCAGCTCGCGGTCTCGATGCGCTACAAGTCGGAGTTCCTGGCGAACATGTCGCACGAGCTGCGTACGCCGCTGAACTCGCTGCTGATTCTGGCCAAATTGCTGGCCGACAACGCCGAGGGGAACCTCTCCCCGAAGCAGGTCGAGTTCGCGGAAACGATTCACGGCGCGGGCAGCGACCTGCTCCAGCTGATCAACGACATCCTCGACCTGTCGAAGGTCGAGGCCGGCAAGATGGACGTCAGCCCGACCCGGATCGCGCTCGTCCAGCTCGTCGACTACGTCGAGGCGACCTTCCGGCCGCTGACCGCGGAGAAGGGACTCGACTTCTCCGTACGTGTCTCCCCGGAGCTGCCGGCGACCTTGCACACCGACGAACAGCGGCTGCTGCAGGTGCTGCGCAACCTGCTGTCCAACGCGGTGAAGTTCACCGACAGCGGCGCCGTCGAGTTGGTCATCCGGCCGGCGGGAGCGGACGTCCCGGTGGCGATCCGCGAACAGCTTCTGGAGCACGGCTCGCTGCGCGACCCGGACGCCGACATGATCGCCTTCTCGGTGACGGATACCGGCATCGGCATCGCGTCCACGAAGATGCGGGTCATCTTCGAGGCGTTCAAGCAGGCGGACGGCACGACCAGCCGCAAGTACGGCGGTACGGGTCTGGGCCTGTCCATCAGCCGGGAGATCGCCCGGCTGCTGGGCGGCGAGATCCACGCCGCCAGTGAGCCCAGCCGCGGGTCCACCTTCACCCTCTACCTGCCGCACAACCCCGGCGGGCTGCCGCCGCAGGGCTATCCGCAGCTGGTGGCGGGCGGACTGGTGATGGACGCGGAGGCCCGCGAGATCGAGCACGGGCGCCAGGGCCAGGACCCGGACGAGGAGCAGCAGGGCGACGAGCCGGGGTCGGGGGGCACGCTCAACAGGCGCCGCCGCCGGGCGATTTCGGGCGCCGCACGCCGCTTCGCGCTGCCGGGCCAGCCGGCGCCTGCCCCGCAGCGGCAGCTGCCCCAGGAGCCGGCCCCGGAGCCGCCCCGGCAGGCCGCTCAGCCGGCCGAGGAGCCCTGGATCGGCAACGGCCAGGATCTGGTCGACCCGGTCTTCGAGGGCGGCTTCCACGGCGAGAAGGTGCTGATCGTCGACGACGACATCAGGAACGTCTTCGCGCTCACCAGCGTCCTGGAGCAGCACGGGCTCGCGGTGCTGTACGCGGAGAACGGCCGGGAGGGCATCGAGGTGCTGGAACAGCACGACGACATCGTCCTGGTCCTGATGGACATCATGATGCCGGAGATGGACGGCTACGCGACGATGGCCGCGATCCGCCGGATGCCGCAGTTCGCCGGGCTGCCCATCATCGCGCTGACCGCGAAGGCGATGAAGGGCGACCGGGAGAAGAGCATCGAAGCCGGGGCCTCCGACTACGTGACCAAGCCGGTGGATACCGATCATCTGTTGTCGGTCATGGAGCAATGGATGCGCGCGGGGTGACGGAGCGTCCAGTATGGAGGCGTAAGAGGATCACCGCGTGCTGACTCAGGGTTGCCGTGGACGTGTGGAAGCGTGTGATTCGGGGAACCTTCTGGTCCCTCGCTGCGTTTCTGCTAAGTGCACAGTGACATCGCGGTGACAGGGTGTGGCGACAGGCGGGGTGCAGCTACCATGACCGGCACAAGGACGGGCGGCGTGACGGAGTCGTCCCCTGGGGCGGCGTCCGGTTCCATGCCGGGGCGAGGAGGACGGGCCATGGTGCAGAAGGCCAAGATCCTCCTGGTCGATGACCGGCCGGAGAATCTGCTGGCGCTGGAGGCGATCCTCTCTGCGCTCGATCAGACACTGGTACGGGCATCGTCAGGGGAGGAAGCGCTCAAAGCACTGCTCACGGACGATTTCGCGGTGATTCTGCTCGATGTGCAGATGCCGGGGATGGATGGATTCGAGACGGCGGCGCACATCAAGCGCCGCGAGCGCACCCGTGACATCCCGATCATCTTCCTGACGGCGATCAACCACGGTCCGCACCACACCTTCCGTGGCTACGCCGCCGGCGCGGTGGACTACATCTCCAAGCCGTTCGATCCGTGGGTGCTGCGCGCGAAGGTCTCGGTGTTCGTCGAGCTCTACATGAAGAACTGCCAACTGCGGGAGCAGGCCTCCCTGCTGAGGCTGCAGCTGGAGGGCGGGCGGCCGAGCGCCAGCGAGGCGAGGGAGTCCGCGGGGCTGCTCGCCGAGCTCTCGGCGCGGCTGGCGGCGGTCGAGGAGCAGGCGGAGGCGCTGTCCAAGCAGTTGGACGAGTCGGCGGATGCCGCGGCCGTGGCCACCGCCGCCCATCTGGAGCGCAAACTCACCGGCCTGCGCCGGGCGCTGGACGCACTCGAACCCGGTTCGGGCACCGCCGCGGGCTGACCGGCGCTCCCGGCGGGGCCTGACGCCCTTTCATGAGGCGGGCGCACGACACGGATGGGTGAAGGGCCGTGCGCTCGTGTCATGCCCGCCGTCCGCTGTAATCTCGACGCCATGGCCTCACGTACGTCCGGCAAGGGAACCCAGAGCACGGCGGGCCCCTCGAAGCAGCGCGCCGGACAGCCCGGGGGCGCGGCCAAGAAGACCGCCGCGAAGAAGGCGCCCACCAGGAAGCCGCCGGTGAAGAAGACCGCGGCCGCGAAGAAGGCTCCGGCCAAGAGGGCGCCCGCGAAGAAGGCGGCCCCCAAGCCGGTGCCGTCCCCCACCGGGGGTATCTACCGCCTCGTCCGGGCCTGCTGGCTCGGGGTGGCGCACGGCATCGGCGCGCTGTTCCGCGGGGTGGGCCGGGGCGCGAAGAACCTCGATCCGGCGCACCGCAAGGACGGCCTGGCGCTGCTGCTGCTCGGGCTGGCGCTGGTCATCGCGGCCGGCACCTGGTCCAACCTCAGCGGCCCGGTCGGCGACCTCGTCGAGCTGCTGGTGACCGGCGCGTTCGGCCGCCTCGACCTGGTCGTGCCGATACTGCTGGGCGGTATCGCCGTACGGCTGATCCGGCATCCCGAGCAGCCCGAGGCCAACGGCCGGATCATCATCGGGCTGTCCGCGCTGGTGGTCGGGGTGCTCGGGCAGGTCGCGATGGCGTGCGGATCCCCGGGCCGGGGCGAGGGCATCGCGGCGATGCAGGACGCGGGCGGCTATCTCGGCTGGGTCGCGTCGAAGCCGCTGATCTTCACCGTCGGGCAGACCCTCGCCGTGGCGCTGCTGGTGCTGGTGACCGTCTTCGGGCTGCTGGTGGTCACCGCGACCCCGGTCAACGCCATCCCGCAGCGGCTGCGGGCGCTGGGCGCCAAGCTGGGCGTGCTGGAGCCGGCGGTGAGTCCGGCGGACGCCGAGGAGCCGGAGGAGTACGCCGAGGAGTGGCGTGAGCAGCCCGACCGCAGGCCCCGCAGGGGCGCGGCGATCTCGCCGGCGGACCCGGACGCGAGAGAGGAGGAGGCGCTGTCCCGGCGCCGCCGTCCGCGCCGGGCCTCCGTACAGCCCGATCCGGACCGGCCGATGGACGCGGTGGACGTGGCCGCCGCGGCTGCCGCCGCACTGGACGGCGCCGTGCTGCACGGCGTGCAGCCCTCGCCGCTCGTTGCCGGGCTCAGCAGCAGCATCTCCGGGGAGCGCCGGGAGCGCGACGAGGGCACGGGGGAGAGCGGTTCGGTGCCGCCGGCCCGCGACGCGGGGCGCGGCGTGCCCGGCAAGCGGGACGACGCCGAGGACACCCCGGCGGTGCCGGACTTCACCAAGGCGCCGCCGGAGCCGTCGGGCGATCTGCCGGCCCGTGCCGAACAGCTCCAGCTGTCCGGCGACATCACGTACTCGCTGCCGTCCCTGGACCTGCTGGCGCGCGGTGGCCCCGGCAAGACCCGCAGCGCCGCCAACGACGCCATAGTGGCCTCGCTGACGACGGTCTTCCAGGAGTTCAAGGTCGACGCCGCGGTCACCGGTTTCACCCGCGGCCCGACGGTCACCCGGTACGAGGTCGAGCTCGGCCCGGCCGTGAAGGTCGAGAAGATCACCGCGCTGGCGAAGAACATCGCCTACGCCGTCGCCAGCCCCGACGTCCGCATCATCAGTCCCATCCCCGGCAAGTCCGCGGTCGGCATCGAGATCCCCAACACCGACCGCGAGATGGTCAACCTCGGCGATGTGCTGCGGCTGGCCGACGCGGCGGGCGACGAGCACCCGATGCTGGTGGCGCTCGGCAAGGACGTCGAGGGCGGCTACGTCATGGCCAACATGACGAAGATGCCGCACGTCCTGGTCGCCGGCGCCACCGGCTCCGGCAAGTCCTCCTGCATCAACTGCCTGATCACCTCGGTGATGGTCCGGGCCACCCCGGAGGACGTGCGGATGGTGCTGGTCGACCCCAAGCGCGTCGAACTGACCGCTTACGAAGGC
The DNA here is from genome assembly GCF_044767385.1 of Streptomyces sp. NPDC101393. Taxonomy (NCBI): domain Bacteria; kingdom Bacillati; phylum Actinomycetota; class Actinomycetes; order Kitasatosporales; family Streptomycetaceae; genus Streptomyces; species Streptomyces sp. NPDC101393. Next base: position 12,492 of record NZ_JBIWNU010000006.1, read on the forward strand.
ATCCCGCACCTGATCACGCCGATCATCACGAACCCCAAGCGTGCCGCCGAAGCACTCCAATGGGTGGTCCGCGAGATGGACCTGCGCTACGACGATCTCGCGGCGTACGGATACCGGCACATCGACGACTTCAACGAAGCGGTCCGCAGCGGCAAGATCACCTCGCCCGAGGGCAGCGAACGCGAGCTGTCCCCGTATCCGTATCTGCTGGTGATCGTCGACGAGCTGGCGGACCTGATGATGGTCGCGCCGCGGGACGTGGAGGACTCGATCGTCCGCATCACGCAGCTGGCCCGCGCCGCCGGTATCCACCTGGTGCTCGCCACCCAGCGCCCCTCCGTCGACGTCGTCACCGGCCTGATCAAGGCCAATGTGCCGTCCCGGCTCGCCTTCGCCACCTCCTCGCTCGCCGACAGCCGGGTCATCCTCGACCAGCCGGGTGCGGAGAAGCTGATCGGCAAGGGCGACGGACTGTTCCTGCCCATGGGCGCCAACAAGCCCGTCCGTATGCAGGGTGCCTTCGTCACCGAATCCGAGGTCGCGGCGGTCGTCCAGCACTGCAAGGATCAGATGGCACCGGTCTTCCGCGACGACGTCACGGTCGGCACGAAGCAGAAGAAGGAGATCGACGAGGACATCGGCGATGACCTCGATCTGCTGTGCCAGGCCGCCGAGCTGGTGGTTTCGACGCAATTCGGGTCGACATCGATGCTGCAGCGGAAGCTTCGGGTGGGCTTTGCCAAGGCCGGACGGCTGATGGATCTCATGGAGTCCCGCAACATCGTCGGGCCCAGCGAGGGGTCCAAGGCCCGCGATGTCATGGTGAAGCCGGATGAATTGGACGGAGTGCTCGCGGTGATCCGGGGGGAGGCTACGGAGTAGCACACACTTCCGGATCGCTCATACGAGAGGGAAAAGCAACCGTTTCTTCTGCCGATACGTCAAGTTGAGGGAGATGAGGGAACGATGCTGCGCCGACGGTCCCGGCGGCTTGGTCCGCGGGCGTTCCGATGGCGTACAAAGCCCGCTCTTCCGCTTGCCCGACCCTTTCGCCCCACCCCTAGACTGAACCTCCAGCAGGTGGCTACACGCTCGAAAGGCGCCCCCGTGTCCATCGGCAACTCCCCCGAAGACGACCGGCCTTCCGTCGGTCGTGCCCTCCAGCAGGCCCGTATCGACGCAGGACTGACCGTCGAAGAGGTCAGTTCCTCGACACGGGTGCGCATCCCCATCGTGCACGCGATCGAGCAGGAAGATTTCTCGCGCTGTGGCGGCGACGTCTACGCCCGGGGACACATCCGCACGCTCGCCCGCGCCGTGAACCTCGACCCCGAACCCCTGATCGCACGGTACGACGCCGAACACGGCGGCCGGCCGGCCCCGACCCCCGCGGCGCCGCTCTTCGAAGCGGAGCGGATCCGTTCCGAGCCGCGCCGCCCCAACTGGACCGCGGCGATGGTCGCGGCGATCGTCGCCGTCGTCGGCTTCGCGGGCTTCACGCTCTTCAGCGACGGCAGCAAGGGCGGCGCTCCGGTCACGGCCGGTGACACCGCCAACGTCCACAAGCCCGGCAAGGCGCCCACCAAGACGCCGACGACCACCCGGCCCCCGGCCCCCGATCCCTCCGACAGCGCCATCGCCGGGCTGCCCAAGGACAAGGTCACGATCAAGGTGACCGCCCGGGACGGCCAGAGCTGGGTCTCCGCCAAGGACTCCAACGGCAAGCTCCTCCAGGACGGCCTGCTCAAGCAGGGCGAGTCCAAGACCTTCACCGACAAGGAACGCATCGACCTGGTCCTCGGCAACGCCGGCGCCGTACAGCTGTACGTCAACGGCAAGGAGGTCAAGCAGGTCGGCGACGAGGGTTCCGTGGAGCGGCTCAGCTACACACCCGGAGATCCCCAGGCGGGCTGAGACCGGGCGCCAGGCGCGTCCGCCGCCCGGCCCGGGGCGCCCGGGACCGGCGGCGGAGACCTGCGCGCCAAGGGTCCGGCCGGGACGAAGTAGGCTGAGCCCCATGCCCGAACGCCGTACCGTCGCCCTTGTCACTCTTGGCTGCGCCCGTAACGAGGTGGACTCGGAGGAGCTCGCAGGCCGCTTGGCAGCGGACGGCTGGGAGCTCGTCGAGGAAGCCGCCGATGCCGATGTGGCCGTCGTCAACACCTGTGGATTCGTCGAAGCCGCCAAGAAGGACTCCGTCGATGCCCTGCTCGAAGCCAATGATCTGAAGGATCACGGCAAGACCCAGGCCGTCGTGGCCGTCGGCTGCATGGCCGAGCGCTACGGCAAGGAGCTCGCCACCGCGCTCCCCGAGGCCGACGGCGTGCTCGGCTTCGACGACTACAGCGATATCTCCGACCGCCTGCAGACCATCCTCAATGGCGGCATCCACGCCTCCCACACCCCGCGCGACCGCCGCAAGCTGCTGCCGATCAGCCCGGCCGAGCGCCAGGGCGCCGACGTGGCGCTGCCGGGCCACGCCCAGGACACCCCGCCGGCCGACCTCCCCGAGGGCGTTGCGCCCGCCTCCGGGCCGCGGGCGCCGCTGCGCCGCAGACTCGGCAGCAATCCGGTGGCCTCGGTCAAGCTCGCCTCCGGCTGCGACCGGCGCTGCTCGTTCTGCGCCATCCCGTCCTTCCGCGGCTCCTTCATCTCCCGCCGGCCGTCCGACGTGCTCGGTGAGACCCGCTGGCTGGCCGAGCAGGGCGTCAAGGAGATCATGCTGGTCTCCGAGAACAACACGTCCTACGGCAAGGACCTCGGCGACATCCGGCTGCTGGAGACCATGCTGCCGGAGCTGGCGGACGTCGACGGCATCGAGCGGATCCGGGTCAGCTATCTGCAGCCCGCCGAGATGCGCCCTGGGCTGATCGACGTCCTGACCGGCACCGACAAGGTGGCGCCGTACTTCGACCTGTCCTTCCAGCATTCGGCGCCCGGCGTGCTGCGCGCGATGCGCCGCTTCGGCGACACCGACAGCTTCCTGGACCTGCTGGCGCAGATCCGTACGAAGGCGCCCCAGGCCGGTGCCCGCTCGAACTTCATCGTCGGCTTCCCGGGCGAGAGCGAGCGGGACCTTGAGGAGCTGGAGCGCTTCCTCACCGAGGCCCGGCTCGATGCCATCGGCGTCTTCGGCTACTCCGACGAGGACGGCACCGAAGCGGCCTCCTACGAGCACAAGGTCGACCCGGACGAGGTCGCCGAACGGCTCGCGCGGGTGTCCCGGCTGGCCGAGGAGCTGACCGCGCAGCGCGCCGAGGAGCGGGTCGGCGAGAGCCTGCGGGTGCTGGTCGACCGGACCGACGACGAGGACGGTGTGGTCGGGCGGGCCGCGCACCAGGCGCCGGAGACCGACGGCGTCACGCTGCTGTCGACCGACCAGGACTTGGCCCCCGGTCGTATGGTCGAAGCAAAGGTCGTGGCGAGCGAGGGCGTGGATCTCGTGGCCGAGGTGCTGTCGGTGGACGGCGCGGCGTGTACCGAGGAGGCGGGCAGATGACCGGAGCCTCGGCTTCCGCGGCGGGCGGGCCGCGCACGGCTCCGGCCGCGCGGCAGGCCGGGCTGTGGAACATCGCCAACGTCCTGACGATGCTGCGGCTGGTCCTGGTCCCGGCCTTCGTGCTGCTGCTGATGCACGACAACGGCTCCGACCCGGCCTGGCGCGCTTTCGCCTGGGCGGCCTTCGCCGTCGCCATGATCACCGACGTCTTCGACGGACATCTGGCGCGCGCGTACAACCTGGTCACGGACTTCGGCAAGATCGCCGACCCGATCGCGGACAAGGCGATCATGGGTGCGGCGCTGATCTGCCTGTCGGTGCTGGGCGACCTGCCCTGGTGGGTGACCGGTCTGATCCTCTTCCGGGAACTGGGCATCACGCTGATGCGGTTCTGGGTGATCAAACACGGTGTGATTCCGGCCAGTCGTGGCGGCAAGATCAAGACATTGGCGCAGGGCACCGCCGTGGGGATGTATGTCCTGGTGCTGACCGGGCCGCTGGCGACGTTCCGCTGGTGGGTCATGGCGGTGGCCGTGCTGCTGACCGTCGCCACCGGATTCGACTACGTCCGGCAGGCCGTGGTGCTGCGCCGGGCGGGCCTCGCCAAGGAGCGGACCGAGCGGGAAGCCGTCCGGTGAACGCGCCGGGTTCTGCGGCGGCCGCGGCGCTGGAGCTGCTCGCGGTGCGCGGGCAGAGCCTGGCGGTCGCCGAATCCCTCACCGGCGGCCTGGTCGCCGGCGAGCTGACCGCCGTCCCGGGGGCCTCGCGGGTCCTTCGCGGGTCGGTGACGGCGTACGCAACCGACCTCAAGCGGGACATTCTGGGTGTGGATGGCGCGCTCCTGGCCGAGCGCGGGGCCGTGGACGGTGAGGTCGCGCGGCAGATGGCGTCCGGTGTGCGGCGGGAGCTGGGCGCCGACTGGGGTATCGCCACCACCGGGGTGGCCGGGCCCGACCCTCAGGACGGGCAGCCGGTGGGCACCGTCTTCGTCGCGGTCGAGGGGCCGGACGGCGCCGGAGAGGCGCTGCGGCTGGTGCTGGAAGGTGATCGTGACCGGATCCGCCGTAACAGTGTCCAGGCCGTGCTCGTCCTGTTGTTGAGCGAACTAGCAGAAAATGCGCGTGCACAGGATACGGAACAACACGGGGGGAATGGATGTTTGCAGCCCTGAGTGAACACGAACTTGCGCCCGGCACGGCTACCGCCCGAGGCGGTACGGTGGGGCGAGAAGGATCCGGATCCGAGGTCCGAGGAGGGAGCCAGCGATGATTCTGCTTCGTCGCCTGCTGGGTGACGTGCTGCGCCGACAGCGTCAGCGCCAGGGCCGAACCCTGCGCGAGGTCTCTTCCTCCGCCCGGGTATCGCTCGGCTATTTGTCCGAGGTCGAGAGGGGGCAGAAGGAGGCTTCCTCCGAGCTGCTCTCGTCGATCTGTGACGCGCTGGACGTGCGCATGTCAGAGCTCATGCGAGAGGTCAGCGATGAGCTGGCACTCGCCGAGCTGGCACAGTCCGCGGCCGCGAGCGACCCGGTGCCCGCGCCGGTGCGGCCGAAGCTCAATTCGGTGTCCGTCGCGTCTCTGGCCGGTGTGCCGGAGGATCGCGTGACCATCAAGTCCCCGGCAGACGTCGTGGACGTCGTCGCGGCCTGACACCCCCGCCCATACGTACGCCGAGCCCCGGCCGACCGCAGTCGGCCGGGGCTTCGTGCTGCCCGCCCGCGGTGCGGCAGCGGGGGTGGTGCCCGGCTGGACCGCTTGACCTGACCGTGGAGCTGCATCGTTTGTACGATGGGCGAAACGGAGTATTCCGGAAGTACTGCCTTGAACAGGAGTAACTGGATGTCTGTGGTCAAGAGCACACTTTCCGATGAGGATCGCACCCTCGTGGGGAACGCGTTGCAGGGCGCCCTGGTCGACCTCGTGGACCTCTCGCTGGTGGCGAAGCAGGTGCACTGGAACGTGGTCGGGCCGCGCTTCCGCTCCGTCCACCTCCAGCTCGACGACGTCGTCGTCACCGCACGGCAGCACGCGGACACGGTCGCCGAGCGGGCCTCGGCGATCAGCGTCTCGCCCGACGGCCGGGCCGTCACCGTCGCCAAGACCAGCGGGATCAGCGAGGTCACGGACGGCTGGATCAAGGACGGCGACGCCGTTCGCGCCCTGGTGGAGGCCCTGAGCGCGGTCATCGGCCGGATGCGCGAGCGCATCACCGCGACCGCCGACCCCGACCCGGTCAGCCAGGACATCCTCATCGGCCTGACCGCCGAGCTGGAGAAGCACCACTGGATGTTCCAGGCCGAGTCCCACTGACCGGCAACCGAGGGCGTCGCCGACGGACGGCGGGATGTGACCCGTCCGCCTTTGGTGCGCCGGATCCGGGTGGGCGTGCCAACGCCCCGTACGCGCCGGGAATGCCCCGGTGCGCTCTCCCGCCGGTCGGCGGGCCCGCCTAGCGTCGGCCGGAGGAGGCAGTCATGGGGTGGCGCGGCATCGAGGCCCGTGGGGTGGGCGGGGGCATATCGGTGTCCGGGACGGCCGGGCCGCGCACCCGGGGCATACCGGGCCGCCGCAGCCGCTGGATAGCCATGGCCCTCCTGGGGGCGCTGTGGTGGTGGGCGGCGCTCCGGCTGGCGCTGTGGCCGCAGTCGGCGGGGGTGATCGAGGGGACCGTGGTGGTGGGCGGCTGGGGGCTGAGCCTGCTGCCGGTGCACTGCGTCCCGTGGCGGGCCAGGGGCGAGCGCAGGCGCGCGAGGCCGCCGAGCTGGGCGGCGCTCACCACGGCATGGCGACGCCGCCGTTCGGGCGGAGGATCTGGCCGGTCGTGAAGGACGAGGCGTCCGAGGCCAGATGCAGCACGGCGTGCGCGATGTCCTCGGCCTCGCCGACCCGGCCCAGGGGGGACATCCGGACCATGGGGCGCTCCGCCTGCTGCCTGCCCTCGTCGGTGTGGCGGTCGGTCATCGCCGTCCGCACCCAGCCCGGGGCGACCGCGTTGACCCGGATACCGTGCCTGCCGACCTCGGTGGCCAGCGTCTTGGTGAGCTGGACCACGGCGGCCTTGGCGGCTCCGTAGCAGAGCAGGCCGGGCGCACCGGTGTCGATGGCGCCGGACGACATGGTGACGATGCTGCCCCGTATGCCGGTGGCGATCATGACCCGGGCGGCCTCCTGGCAGCCGTACAGCACGCCCTTGAAGTTGGTGTTCCAGACCCGGTCGAGATCGGCGTCCGCCGTCTCCAGAACGGCCGAGGAGTGCATGATCCCGGCGATGTTGGCCATCACGTCGAGCCGGCCGCTGCGCCGCCGGGCCTCGTCCACCAGGGCGGCGACCTGCTCGCGCCGGGTGACGTCGAGCGCATGCGGGTGGGCGGAGCCGCCGGAGGCGGTGATGGCGGCGGCGGTCGCGCCGGCGCCCCTGTCGTCGAGATCGGCGCAGTGCACGGTGGCACCGGCCTCGGCGAGGAGTACGGCGGTGGCGCGGCCGATACCGCTCGCCGCGCCGGTGACGATCGCGGTGCGGCCGGTGAGGTCGTACGCGGTGAGGGGCATGGGGCGAGGGTAGGGAGGGATCTGACGGACCGTCAATGGGTCTTCGGTGGGCGGTCCTGGGGGCCCTGCGGACCGGAGGGTGGGCGGAGGGGTGCGTCCGGTGGGGCGGGCTGGCAGGTGGGGCACCAGTAGGTGACGCGTTCCTCGGCGGCGGGGCCCTGATCGGCCGTGCGGACGGTCGTGCCGCAGCGTGGGCAGGGGCGCCCGGCACGGCCGTAGACCCAGAGGCGGCGGTCGGGGCGGGCGCTGGGGGTGGTGATGCGCGCGGGGCGGTGCTTGTTGGCGTCGAGGAGTTTGTGGGCGAGGGCCGGGACGCGTTCGGGGGCCGGGAGCCGGGCGATGGGCAGCCACGGTGAGGCGCGCAGCAGGAAGCAGAGTTCGGACTTGTAGACATTGCCGATACCGGCGAGATTGCGCTGGTCGAGCAGGGCCTCCCCGAGGGGGCACCCGGGGTCGGCGAGCAGCCGGCGCAGCGCCTCGGCGGGGTCCCAGTCGGGGCCGAGGAGGTCGGGGCCCAGGTGGCCGACGACGCGCGATTCGTCGGCGGTGCGCAGCAGGTCGAGCACGGGCAGGCGGTAGCCGACGGCGGTGTGGTCGGCGGTGCCGAGGATCGCCCGGATCTGGTGGGCCGGGCCGCCGCGCCAGCGTTCGGCCGGGGCGTAGATCTTCCAGGCGCCGTCCATGCGGAGATGGGAGTGGAGGGTGAGTCCGCCCTCGAAGCGGGTGAGCAGGTGTTTGCCGCGGGGGAGTACGCCGAGCACCGTGCGGCCGGTCAGGTCGGCCGTGGCGAGCCGGGGGACGCGCAGGTCGCAGCGGGTCAGGAGATGGCCGGCCAGCGCGTCGTCGAGGCGCCTGGCCACGCGCCAGACGGTGTCACCTTCGGGCATGTGACCATCATGCCCGGGGGCGGTCCCGAGGCACCGGCCGGCGGTTCGGCGGGGGCTCGCGCCGGGTGCCTCGCCCTGCTGTCGTCCTCGGCGTCCTCGGCGTCCTCGGCGTCCTCCTGGTCATCGGGCCTGGTCATCGGTCTGGTTATCCGCGGAGCCGCATCCCCCGTGGGGTGGGGTGGAAGCCGGCGGACTCCAGGGTGGTGGCGTACGGGGAGGTGAGGGCTGAGGTGCCGTTGATGCGTTCGGTGGTGATGGTGCCGAGGGCGCCGGCGCGTGCGGCGTCGATGAGCGCCGCCACGGCGGGCTGCACCCGGGCGTCGCCGGGGTGTCCGGCCGGGTCGTGGGTGAGCGGCCAGAGCAACAGGGTCTTGCCGCCCCGTTCCATGTAGAGCGCCAGTTCGCCGTCGACGAGGACGACCAGCGAGCCTGCCTTGCGGCCGGGTTTGTGGGTCGAGCCCTCGGGTGGGTCGGGCCAGGGCAGCGCGGCGCCGTAGGCGTTGGCGGGGTCGGCCGCGGCGAGGACCACCGCGCGCTGGGGGCCGCCGCGGCGGGGCGCCACCGCGCCGCCCTCGGGAGCGGCGTCGTCGGCGGTGCGCTCGCGCTGGGTGCTGACCGCGCGCAGCCGGTCGACGGCGCCGTCCATCGCGAACTGCGCCGCGCCCAGCCCCTCGACGACATAGCCGCGGCGGGCCTGCCCGGACTCCTCGAAGGCGGCCAGCACGCGGTAGGCCGCCGAGAAACCGCCCTCGACCCCCTCCGCGGCGACCGCGCCGCGGGTGACGATGCCGTGCCGGTCCAGGAGGGTGCGGGCCAGGGCATGGGCGCGGTGGGTGGCGTCCGCTTCGAGGGCGGGCAGCAGCGACCAGCGGCCGCCCACCGTCGGCGGGCCGGAACGCGACGCGGTGGGGCGGCCCGTGCGGCCGGCGGCCGCGGTCAGCGAGCCGTACCTGCCGCGGGGGACGGAGCGGCGGGCGCGGTGCGCGGTCGAGCCGGCCGTACGGCCCGAACCGAGGAGGGCGCGCAGCGGGGCGAGGGTGTCGTTGGTGAGCCGGCCCGACCAGGCCAGCTCCCAGAGGGCGTCGGCGAGTTGCGGATCGGTGGCGTCGGGGTGGGTCGTGGCACGGACCTGGTCGGCGAGCTGGCGGAAGAACAGGCCGTAGCCGGGGGCGAGCGCGGCCAGCACGGAATCGTGCAGCGCGGAGAGTTCCAGGGGGAGCGGGGGCGGCAGCAGCAGCGGCGCGGTGTCGGCCAGATGGAGGGAGAGCCAGCCGTCCTTGCCGGGGAGGGCACCCGCGCCCGCCCACAACACCTCGCCGGTGGCGGTGAGTTCGTCCAGCAGGGCCGGGGTGTAGTCGGCGACCCGGGACGGCAGGACGAGCTTTTCCAGGGCGGAGGCCGGGACCGGCGCGCCCTGCAGCTGCTCGATGGCGCGGACCAGGCCGTCGATCCCGCGCAGGCCGTGCGAGCCGCCGGAGGGCTGCCCGGCGGGACGCGGGGCACTGATGTGCTGCCACTGGGGGAGGAAAGCGGCCAGGGCGGCGGGCGGCACCGGCTCCAGCTCCTCCCGGAGCGCGGCGAGCGAGCGGCGACGCAGTCTGCGCAACACCTGGGCGTCGCACCACTCCTGGCCGATCCCGGCCGGATGGAACTCGCCCTGGACGACCCGCCCGGCGGCGGCGAGGCGGTGCAGCGCGCCGTCCGTGACGGCCGTGCCGAGACCGAAGCGGGCGGCCGCCTGCTCGGAGGTGAACGGGCCGTGGGTGCGGGCGTAACGGGAGAGCAGATCGCCGAGCGGGTCCTTGACCGGTTCGGTGAACGATTCGGGGACGCCTACGGGCAGCGCCGTGCCGAGCGCGTCCCGGAGCCGGCCGGCGTCCTCGACGGCGGCCCAGTGGTCCCTCCCCGCGATCCGGACCGTGATGGCGCGGCGGGCGGCGGCCAGCTCCCCGGCCCACGACGGCTCCGCGCCGCGCTCGGCCAGCTCGGCGCCGGTCAGCGGCCCCAGCATCCGCAGCAGGTCGGCCACGCTCTCCGGGTCCTTGGCCCGCCGGTCGTCCGTACGCCACTGCAGCTCCCGCTCCAGCTCCGCCAGCACCTCGGCGTCCAGCAGCTCACGCAGCTCGGCCTGGCCCAGCAGTTCGGCGAGCAGCCGGGAATCCAGCGAGAGGGCGGCGGCGCGCCGCTCCGCCAGCGGGGAGTCGCCCTCGTACAGGAACTGGGCGACATAGCCGAACAGGAGCGAGCGGGCGAACGGGGACGGCTCGGGGGTGGTGACCTCCACCAGGCGGACCCGGCGGGCTTCGATGTCGCCCATCAGCTCCGTCAGGCCGGGTACGTCGAAGACGTCCTGGAGGCATTCGCGGACGGCTTCCAGCACGATGGGGAACGAGCCGAACTCGCTCGCCACCTGGAGGAGTTGGGCGGCGCGCTGACGCTGCTGCCACAGCGGGGTGCGCTTTCCGGGGCTGCGCCGCGGCAGCAGCAGCGCGCGGGCGGCGCACTCGCGGAAACGGGAGGCGAACAGCGCGCTGCCGCCCACCTGGTCCGTGACGAGCTGGTCGACCTCGCCGTGGTTGAAGGCGACATCGGCGGCGCCGACGGGGGACTGCTCGGGGTCGTACTCCGCGCCCCGGGCGGCGAGACCGGGGTCGGTGGCCGGGTCGAAGCCGGTGTCGGAGTCGAGGAGGTCGAGGCCCATCAGGTCGGCGTCGGGCAGCCGCAGCACGATGCCGTCGTCGGCATGCATCACCTGGGCGTCCATGCCGTAGCGCTCGGCCAGGCGGGCGCCGAGGGCCAGTGCCCAGGGGGCGTGCACCTGCGCGCCGAAGGGGGAGTGGATCACCACCCGCCAGTCGCCCAGCTCGTCGCGGAACCGTTCGACGACGATGGTGCGGTCGTCCGGGACGTGTCCGCAGGCCTGCTTCTGCTCGGCGAGATAGCTGAGCACGTTGTCGCTCGCCCAGTCGTCGAGACCGGCGGCGGACAGCCGGGCGCGGGCGTCCGCCGGCGCCAGCGCGCCGACCTCACGGAGGAACGCGCCCAGCGCACGGCCCAGTTCGAGGGGCCGGCCGAGCTGGTCGCCCTTCCAGAACGGCAGCCGGCCGGGCACCCCGGGGGCGGGGGTGACCAGCACCCGGTCGCGGGTGATGTCCTCGATGCGCCAGGACGTCGTGCCCAGGGTGAAGACATCGCCGACGCGGGATTCGTAGACCATCTCCTCGTCGAGCTCTCCGACCCGGCGGCCGCCGCCGCCCTTGCCGGTGTCGCCGCCCGCGAGGAACACCCCGAACAGGCCGCGGTCGGGGATCGTGCCCCCGGAGGTCACGGCGAGCCGCTGGGCGCCGGGGCGGCCCGTCACGGTCTGCGCGACGCGGTCCCACACGATGCGCGGCCGCAGCTCCGCGAACGCGTCCGACGGATAGCGCCCGGCGAGCATGTCCAGCACCGCGGTGAACGCCGACTCGGGGAGCGCGGCGAACGGCGCCGCCCGGCGGCACACCGACAGCAGCTCCTCGACGTCCCAGCTGTCCATCGCGGTCATCGCGACGATCTGCTGGGCGAGCACGTCCAGCGGGTTGGCCGGCACCCGCAGCGCCTCGATGGCGCCGGTCCGCATCCGCTCGGTGACCACGGCGGCCTGCACCAGATCGCCGCGGTACTTGGGGAAGACGATGCCCGTCGACACCGCGCCGACTTGATGGCCGGCCCGGCCCACCCGTTGCAGCCCGGACGCCACCGACGGCGGCGACTCGACCTGGACGACCAGATCGACCGCGCCCATGTCGATGCCCAGCTCCAGGCTGGACGTGGCCACCACGGCGGGCAGCCGGCCCGCCTTCAGGTCCTCCTCCACCTGGGCACGCTGCTCCTTGGAGACCGAGCCGTGGTGGGCGCGGGCCAGCACCGCGGGCGCACCCTTCGCCGCGCCCGCCTCAGCCATCAGCTCGGCGGGGGAGTGGTGCTCGGGCAGGGCCTCACCTGTCGCGCGTTCGTAGGCGATCTCGTTGAGCCGGTTGCACAACCGCTCCGCCAGGCGGCGGGAGTTGGCGAAGACGATCGTGGACCGATGGGCCTGGACGAGATCGGCGATCCGCTCCTCGACCTGCGGCCAGATCGACGGCTTCTCGCCGGTGTCGCCCTCCTGGACAGGTGAGCCGCCCAGCTCGCCCATGTCCTCCACCGGGACGACCACCGAGAGATCGAAACGCTTCCCCGACGGCGGCTGCACGATCTCCACCCGGCGCTGCGGCGACAGATAGCGGGCGACCTCCTCCACCGGACGCACCGTCGCCGACAGACCGATCCGGCGGACCGGACGGTCGAGCAGGGCATCCAGCCGCTCCAGGGACAGCGCCAGATGCGCGCCGCGCTTCGTCCCGGCGACGGCGTGCACCTCGTCCACGATGACCGTCTCGACGCCCTCCAGCGCCTCCCGCGCCGAGGACGTCAGCATCAGGAACAGCGACTCGGGGGTCGTGATGAGGATGTCCGGCGGGCGGTTGGCCATCGAACGGCGCTCGGCCGGCGGGGTGTCCCCCGAGCGGATGCCCACGGTGATGTCCGGCTCGGGCAGCCCGAGCCGCACCGACTCCTGGCGGATGCCCGTCAGCGGACTGCGCAGATTGCGCTCCACATCGACCGCGAGGGCCTTCAGCGGCGATACGTACAGCACCCGGCAGCGCTTCTTCGGCTCCGCCGGCGGGGGACTGCTCGCGAGGGCGTCCAGCGACGCGAGAAACGCCGCCAGCGTCTTGCCGGAACCCGTCGGCGCCACGACCAGGACATCAGCCCCCTCACCGATCGCCCGCCAGGCTCCCTCCTGCGCGGCGGTGGGCGCGCTGAACGCCCCGGCGAACCAGCCGCGGGTCGCGGGAGAGAACGAGTCGAGCGCTGCCTTGGCCATGTCCCCCATCGTGCACCGGACCACTGACAACGCCGCGGCGAAGCGGCGGGGACAGGGCCGCGGACCTGCTCCCGGGCAGCCGTCCAGGGTGCGGACGCACCGGCCGACGGCTGTCGCGCGGGCGCAGAATGGAGGCATGGTCACGGGCAGCGGCGGCAGCACGCCCGCAGACGGCCGCGCCGGCACCCCGGCCGCGCCGCGGGCGGGCGGCGAATGGGCACGCCACTGGCGCCACGCCGAGCTGCCGGGGCTCGACCTGCTGCGCGCCCGCTACATCGGGCACTCCTTCCCCCGGCACGCCCACGACGGCTACGTCGTCTGCGCGGTCACCGACGGGATCGAGGAGATCGGACTGCCCGACGGCGTCGTACGGGCCGGCCACGGCGGCATCGTCATGATCAACCCGGAGGTTCCGCACACCGCGCGGGCCGGCGCCCCGGAAGGCTGGGCCTACTCCACGCTCTACCCGTCGGCCCGCCTCGTCGCCGGGATCGCCGAGGAGACCAGCGCCCTGCGCGGCACCGCCGGATTCACCCGGACCGTCGCCGAGGACCCGCATCTGGGCCGCATGATCACCGGCATCCACGGTGCCGCCGAAGCCGGAAACGCCCTCGCCGCGGACAGCCTGCTGCGCCTCGCCGTCGCCGGGCTGCTGAGCCGCTACGGAGGACCGCTCCCGACCCGTACACCCCCTACGGCCGGCGCCCGCGCCGCCGCCCGCGCCAAGGCCCTCCTGGAGGAGCGGATGGCCGACCCGCCCTCCCTGGAGAAGCTGGCCCAGGAGCTCGGCACCGGCCCGTTCGCGCTGCTGCGCGCCTTCAAGGAGGCGTACGGCATGCCGCCGCACACCTGGCTCACCGACGCCCGGGTGCGCCGCGCCCGCAGGCTCCTGGAAGCGGGCGGCGCCCCCGCCGGGACGGCACTGGCCGTCGGCTTCACCGACCAGCCGCACCTGAACCGCCACTTCACCCGCATCGTGGGCGTTCCGCCGGGCGCCTACCGGAGGGAACGCGCGTCGCCCCCGGCGGACGGCGCCGGAAGGTAGCGGCGCAAGAACGTACAAGACCGGCGCGGGGCCGCCTCCTAGTCTGCGGGGCGTGGGAGAACAGACAGAGATACGCACTACGGAACAGGCGGTTCCGCCGGCAGCCGCAGCGGCAGCGGCAGGGGCACCGTCAGCGGCAGGGGCACCGGCAACACCGTCGGAACGGGCGAAGAGCGACTCCGCCGTCATCAGGGACGCACTGGGCGTCGGCATCGCCGTCGGCCTCTCCGGATTCGCCTTCGGCGTGACCTCGGCGGGCGCCGGTCTCAGCCTGCTGCAGACCTGCGCACTGAGCCTCCTCGTCTTCACCGGGGCCTCACAGTTCGCGCTGGTCGGCGCGCTCGCGGCGGGCGGCAACCCGCTCACCGCCGCCGCCGGGGCCTTTTTCCTGGGCGCCCGCAACGCCTTCTACGGGCTGCGGCTGTCCTCGATCCTCGGCTACCGGGCCTCGGCCAAACCGTTCGCCGCCCACTGGGTCATCGACGAGACCGCGGCGGTCTCCCTGGCGCAGCCCGACCGGCACACCGCCCGGCTGGGCTTCACCGTCACCGGGCTGAGCCTGTACGTCCTGTGGAACCTCACCACCCTGGGCGGCGCCTTGGGAGCCGAAGCGCTCGGCGACACCAACGCCTGGGGCCTGGACGCGGCCGGCCCCGCCGTCTTCCTCGCGCTGCTCGCACCGATGCTCAAGGCCACCGTCGAACGGGCGGCGGCCGGGCTCGCGGTGCTGCTGGTCATGATCACGCTGCCCGTGCTGCCCACCGGTGTGCCGGTGCTGCTCGCCGCGCTCGCCGCGCCCGCCGTCCTGTTCGTCCAGGGGCGACGGGAACGGGCCACGGGGACGCAGGAGGCCGACGATCGCGCCCACTCCGGCGACGCCGTCGCCGCCACCGGGGACGGCCACCGTCACGCCACCGGGGAGGACCGGTCATGAGCGTCTGGATCGCGATCGGTGCCACCGCCGTCGGCTGCTACCTGGTCAAGTACCTCGGCCTGTCCGCGCCCGCGGGCCTCCTGGAGCGCCCGCTCGTCAAACGGCTGGCCGCGCTGCTCCCGGTCGCCCTGCTGGCCGCGCTCACCGCCCAGCAGACCTTCAGCGACGGGCAGCACCTGCTGCTCGACGCCAAGGCCGCGGGCGTCGCCGCGGCGGCCGTCGCGCTGGTCCTGCGGGCACCCTTCCTCCTGGTCGTCGGCGCCGCCGTGGTCGTCACCGCGGGGGTACGGGCCCTGGGCGGGTGACCGAGCGGCGGCGCGCCGCGGCCCCGGCCGCCCGACCGGCGCAGACGGCCCTGGGCCACGGGCGTCAGCCGAGCGGCCGCCCGTACGCCCGCAGGGTCAGCAGCGCCTCCAGCGTCACCATCGGACGGCACTCCAGCGCCGTCCCCGGTGCCCATACCCGCCAGTTCAGCGGCCAGCCCCCGTCCTCCTCCTGGAGCGACGCGAGATGACCGAGCGCCCGGTCCATCTCCGCGTCGGTGAACCAGCGGCGGGCCAGCGAACCGGGCACCCGCGCGAAGTCGTACGCGAGATGGTGCTCCCCCGGGCCGTACCCCGGCGCCACCGGGACCTCGTCCGCCCGCTCCGGGTCCAGCAGCACCAGCCGCTGGTCCCGCACCAGCTCACCCAGCCGCTGTGCCGCTGCCGCCGCCCGCGGGCGGTCCTGGGCGCTGTCCAGGAAGGTGACCGCCGCCTCGACCTCGTACGGATGGGTCTGCGTCAGCGATTCCACGGCCGCCCAGCAGTAATCCGTGGCCCGGAACAACCACGCGTGCCACGCCTCATTGCGGTGCAGCAGACCCACCACGGGGCCGGTGGCCAGCAGCGCGCTCGGCGGATCGTCGACCACCGGGATCCACGGGGCGGCCGGATAGCCGCGCAACGACGGATGCAGCGCGGGCAGCGCGCCCTCCGGGGTCGAGATCCGCGTCAGATAGCGGCAGATCCGCTCCACCTGGCGGCCGTCGCAGCGCCCGATGCGGTCCAGGACCTTCAGGGCGTGCGCGGTGTGCAGTGGCTGGCTGACCGGGCCGCGCAGATCCGGCTCCAGCGCGTGGCCGTAGCCCTCGTCGTCGTTGCGGTACGCGGCGAGCGCGGTCTCCACCGGGTCGGCGCCGCCGCCGAGGAAGTGGTACGCGAAAAGCCGCTGTTCGAGCACCCGGGCGGTCAGCCAGATGAAGCGCTCGGCACGCGCCAGCGGGGACGGAGGGGGACTTGCGTTGTCGGCCATGGCCCGACCGTAGAGCGGAAAACGCGGCCCGGCACCGCTCGCGCACGGCTGCCCTCCCAGGGCGGGATACTGGAGGGCATGCGGTTGACGGTTTTCTGGCAGCGGATGGCGGATCACTTCGGTGCGGCGTACGCCGACTCCTTCGCGCGCGACCATGTGATGTCCGACCTCGGCGGCCGGACCGTCCATGAGGCGCTGGACGCGGGGTGGAGCGCCAAAGAGGTGTGGCGGGTGGTCTGCTCGGCGATGGACGTGCCGTACGAGAGGCGCTGAGCGCGGCCCCGCACGGCGCGCCCGGCCCCTTCGCCCCGCGGCCCGGCGGGGCATCCGCCTGGTCCACCTGACGGGGTGACGACGCCCGGCAGGCGGGCATCGCTGATGGATGAGCGGGGCACGGCCGGGACTGTCAGTTCCGTGCGCGACACTTGCTCCGTGCCCGCGACAGATGAGATCACCAGCAACGACGACCCACGACCCGAGGACCGGGCCGACGCGCGGATGCCGCGCTGGCTGCCGCGCGCCATGGTGCTCGCGCTCGCCCTGGTGGCCTGCTTCCAGCTCGCCAGCTGGGGATTCCACCAGCTCATCACGCTGCTGCTGAACATCCTGATCGCGTTCTTCCTCGCCCTCGCCGTCGAACCGGCCGTCGACTGGATGGCGGCCCGCGGCATGCGGCGCGGGCTGGCCACCGGCGTGGTCTTCCTCGGCACCCTCGTCGCCGCGGCAGGGTTCTTCACCCTCCTCGGATCGATGCTGGCCGGCCAGATCGCCACCATGGTCGAGGAGTTCCCGCAGTATCTGGACTCCGTCATCAAGTGGGTCAACAGCACCTTCCACACCCACCTCTCCCGGCTGGAGGTGCAGAACAACCTCCTCAAGTCCGACTGGCTGCGCAAGTACGTCCAGGACAGCGCCAACAACGTCCTCGCCGTCTCCGCCACCGTCCTCGGGAGCCTGTTCAACCTCCTCACCGTGGCGCTGTTCTCGTTCTACTTCGCCGCCGACGGCCCCCGGCTGCGCCGCGCACTGTGCTCCGTCCTCCCGCCGAGGCGGCAGACGGAGGTGCTGCGGGCCTGGGAGATCGCGGTCGCCAAGACCGGCGGATATCTCTACTCGCGCGGCCTGATGGCCGTCATCTCCGGCATCGCGCACTACGTCCTGCTGGAGATCCTGGGGGTGCCGTACGCCCCCGCGCTGGGCATGTGGGTCGGTCTGGTCTCGCAGTTCATCCCGACGATCGGCACGTATCTGGCGGGCGCGCTGCCCATCCTGATCGCGTTCACCGTGAACCCCTGGTACGCGCTGTGGGTCTTCGGATTCGTCGTGGTCTACCAGCAGTTCGAGAACTACCTCCTGCAGCCCCGGATCACCGCCAAGACGGTGGACATCCATCCGGCCGTCGCCTTCGGGTCGGTCGTCGCCGGCACGGCCCTCATGGGCGTGGTCGGCGCGCTGATCGCGATCCCGGTGACCGCGACTCTGCAGGCGTTCCTGGGCGCGTACGTCAAGCGGTACGAGGTCACCGACGACCCCCGCGTCCACGGCGGGGGTCGCCGCAGGCGGGGCGCCCGGATGGTCGCGCGCTTCCGCCGCACCCTCCACGACGAGCAGCCTGCCTCCCCTCTGAAGGACTACAAGGAGTCCGAGGGCGGCGGCTCCCACCTGGATACGGGCGGCACGGACAGCACGGGCGGCACGGGCAGCACAGGCGGCACGGAGGACGCGGGCGGTGACACCGGCGCGGGTGACGTGGAGGGCGGGCGCCGGGGCGGGAGCGGAGAGGGCCGGGACGACCCGCGCGACGGCGGGGACGCTTCGGGAGGGGCCCCGGGCAGGCGGTGAGCCACGGCTCCTCCAGGGTGGCGGCGTCTCCCGTGTGATCGGTGCCGGCCGGGGTGCTGACCGGCCGGTGGCGGGGGCCGACCGGCCGGGCGGGCCGGCGCATCCGGACGCGCCCGCCGCGGTGCCGTGCTGGTGTGGTGCGCTTGACACCAAAATCGAACATCTATTCTCATGGGAGATCCGGCCTGTGTTTCCGGGCTTTTCGCGGAGTTATCCACAGGCCGGAGCCGGGTCCGGGCGCATTGTCAGTGGCAGGCGTTAGCGTCATGGACGTGAAGCGATCGACTCAAGCAAATCGGGTGGAACCCATGGCAGGCACTGACCGCGAGAAGGCGCTGGACGCCGCGCTCGCACAGATTGAACGGCAATTCGGCAAGGGCGCCGTGATGCGCATGGGGGAGCGCCCCAACGAACCCATCGAGGTCATCCCCACCGGATCGACCGCCCTTGACGTGGCGCTCGGCGTCGGCGGCATCCCGCGCGGCCGCGTCGTCGAGGTCTACGGCCCGGAATCCTCCGGTAAGACGACCCTGACCCTGCACGCGGTGGCGAACGCCCAGAAGGCCGGCGGCTCCGTGGCGTTCATCGACGCCGAGCACGCACTCGACCCCGAGTACGCCAAGAAGCTCGGCGTGGACACGGACGCCCTGATCCTGTCCCAGCCGGACAACGGCGAACAGGCGCTGGAGATCACGGACATGCTGGTCCGCTCCGGTGCGCTCGACCTCATCGTGATCGACTCCGTCGCCGCCCTGGTGCCGCGGGCGGAGATCGAGGGCGAGATGGGCGACTCCCACGTCGGCCTCCAGGCCCGGCTGATGAGCCAGGCCCTGCGCAAGATCACCAGCGCGCTCAACCAGTCCAAGACCACCGCGATCTTCATCAACCAGCTCCGCGAGAAGATCGGCGTGATGTTCGGCTCGCCCGAGACCACCACCGGTGGCCGCGCGCTGAAGTTCTACGCCTCGGTGCGCCTCGACATCCGCCGCATCGAGACCCTCAAGGACGGCACGGACGCGGTCGGCAACCGCACCCGCGTCAAGGTCGTCAAGAACAAGGTCGCGCCGCCCTTCAAGCAGGCCGAGTTCGACATCCTCTACGGCCAGGGCATCAGCCGCGAGGGCGGCCTGATCGACATGGGCGTCGAGCACGGCTTCGTCCGCAAGTCCGGCGCCTGGTACACCTACGAGGGCGACCAGCTCGGCCAGGGCAAGGAGAACGCCCGCAACTTCCTCAAGGACAACCCGGACCTCGGCAACGAGATCGAGAAGAAGATCAAGGAGAAGCTGGGCGTCGGCGTGAAGCCGCAGGAGCCCACGGCGGAGCCCGGCGCGGACGCAGCGGGTCCGGTCGGGGCGGACGGAGAGCCGCCGAAGACGGTTCCGGCGCCGGCGGCCAAGAGCGCCAAGGGTTCCAAGGCCGCCGCGGCCAAGAGCTAGCCCGCCATGACACGGCGAACGGACTGGTCGGGCAGCGAGGACGTCACCAGCGGCGCTGCCGGCGAAGCCGAGGACCGTAGCGGCCGCAAGGGCCGTAAGAACGGCGGTGGTCCCACCTCGTCGAGGGCCGAGACGGGACCACCGCGTACGCCCGAGGAGCAGGCACGGGCCATCTGCCTGCGCCTGCTCACCGGTAGTCCGCGTACACGCAAGCAGCTCGGGGACGCCCTGCACCAGCGGGGCATCCCCGAGGAGGCGGCGGAGGAAGTGCTGTCCCGCTTCGAGGACGTCGGACTGATCGACGACGCGGCCTTCGCCGACGCCTGGGTGGAGTCCCGCCACCACGGCCGAGGCCTGGCCCGCCGGGCCCTGGCCCGAGAACTGCGTACCAAGGGCGTGGACTCCGCCGTGATCGACGTGGCCGTCAGCCGCCTCGACTCCGATCAGGAGGAGTCCACGGCCCGCGAACTGGTCGACCGCAAACTGCGCACGACCCGGGGCCTGGACCGCGAGAAACGCCTGCGCCGCCTGGCCTCGATGCTGGCCCGCAAGGGCTACTCGGAAGGGCTCGCCCTCCGCGTGGTCCGCCGGGCGCTGGAGGAGGAGGGCGAGGACCCGGAACTGCTGGATCATCACCTGCCGGACGTCTGACGCCGAGTGAGCTTCATGCCGGGAGCCGAGCCGGAGCCGGTAGTGGGAAGCGGAAGCCGGAAGCGGGGGCCGGAAGTGGGGGCGGGGGAGGACGAGGGTCGGGCGGGGGATTGACGCCTGGTGTCTGACGAGGCACGGCGTGGGGCGCGCGGTGCCTGGCGAGGCTTCATGCGGGTGGGCGACCGAGGGTGCCTTCGACGGCTTTGAGGGGTGCCTGCGCGGGGCGCCGGGTGCATGGCGTGGGGGCGCCGGGCGCATGACGTGGGGGCTTCAGGCGTGGGGGCTTCATGTGCCGGGGCAATGGGCCTATGGCACGCGCTTTGAGCTTGCGGGGTGGGGTGGGAGGGGTGGGGCGGGGGCCGGGGGGGGAAGCCCCCCATGACTGACCTCAAGCGCCCCGCCCACGCTCGCCCGGTCGCCCCGCCGCCCCCCAACAGTCAGCCCCGCCCGTGTACCCCGTCCCTGTCCCCGTCCCCGTCCCCGCCCGTGCTTTCGCCCGCGTTCCCGGCCGCGCTCCGCACCGGTAGGCCTGCCGTTCGCCAGGCCTGGAAGCCGCCGATGAGGTCGGTGGCGCGGTGCAGGCCCAGTTGGCGCAGCGATACTGCCGCGAGGCTGGAGGCGTATCCCTCGTTGCACACCACCACGACCGGCAGATCGTGGTGGGTCGCCTCCGGTGCGCGGTGGTCGCCCGTCGGGTCGAGGCGCCACTCCAGCTCGTTGCGTTCGACGATCAATGCGCCGGGGATCGTGCCGTCGCGCTCCCGCAGTTCCGCGTAGCGGATGTCCACCAGGAGCCCGCCGGCGGCCTGGGCGGCAGCGGCTTCCTGGGGGCCCACCCGCTCCAGTTCGCTCCGGGTCCGCTCCAGCAGCTCGTCAATGGCACTCATCGCACGGCCCCTTCACTTCCAGCTACCTGCTCGCTCCCACGCACCTGCTCGCTCCCACGCACCTGCTCGCTCCCACGCACCTGCTCGCTCCCACGCACCTGCTCGCTCCCACGCACCTGCTCGCTCCCACGCACCCGCTCGCTCCCACTCACCTCGCGCCCATCCCGGGCCCGTCCGGCACTCCGCCCCGCGCCCATCCCGCACTCCACCTCGCGCCCGCCCCGCGCTCACTCCCACTCGTCCGGGCTTTCGACCGCTTCGAGGCGCAGGAGCTGCCCGGTGCGGCTGTAGCGCCGCATCAGGGGCAGTGGCGGGTAATAGGCGTGCACGGATACCGCGTGGGTGTGCGGGGACGTGTTGAGCACCTGGTGGACGTGGTGCGGGCCGAACGCCCGGCCGCGGCCGCCGCTGAGCTTGCGCTCCCGGTCCACGTCGTCGGCGAGTTCCAAGGTTTTCCAGCCCTCGGTGGGGAGTTGGGCGGTGAGCGACTGTTCCGTCAGCTCGCCCGCGGCCGCGGCGAACGCGCCGCGCGAACCACCGTGGTCGTGCCAGCCGGTGCCGGTACCGGGCGGCCAGCCGATCAGCCAGGCCTCGCTGCCGCCCGGTCCGTCGAGCCGGATCCAGGTGCGGCCCTCGGGGTCGAGCGGGAGTGAGGCGATGAGCGTGGTGTCGGCGGCGGTGCGGTGGGCGAAGTCGAGGAGTGCGGAAGCGCTGGGGCCGGCTCGGGGGCCGGTTCCCTCGTCGGTGTTGCTGCCGGCTGCCCCGCCGTCAGGGCCTGCGGTGTGCGGGCGCGCGGGGGTACGTACGTCGGGCACGGGTGACCGTCCTGGGGATCGCGAAGAGGCGCGGCTGCCGGATGAAGGCACACGGCCGCGCGGGGGAGGGGATGCGGATCAGCAGGACGGACGACACATGCAGCTCGCATGGCGGACCAGGTCCAGATGGACCCTCCGCCAGAATCGCGAGCCTTGGTCAGTCACCCTCGGAGTGAAACACGGTGCTTCCCACAGGGTCAACAGAACCAACCGGATCATCGGGACCAACCGGGTCAACCGGCGGAGGGATGCTCCCGCTGGTTCCGCTGGTTCCGCTGGTCCCGCCGGTCCCGTACGACCCGCCCCGTACCGCGTCCGCGCAGGCGTACAGCTCGTCGGGGCGGACGCCGGGCAGCGCCGCGACCAGGTGGCCGTCGGGGCGTACGACGAGGACGGTGTGCGCGGGCGCGCCCGGGTAGGCCTCGGTGACCAGGACCTCGGAGCGCATCGGCAGCGCGGAGACCGCGTCGGTCAGCTGCGGCATCAGACCCGCCGACTGCCAGTGCCGCTGTTCCCAGACCCCGGTGCCGGGCGCTACCAGCACCACGAGCAGTCCCTGCCCGAGGCGGTCGCGCAGCCGGACCTCGGCGCCGTCGCCCGCCGTCACCGCCACATCGGTGACCGGCGCACCCGGCCGCGTTCCGACCGGGGAGCCGGTGCCGTCGGCCGCGGCGAGCGGCGAGCGGGCGTACACGGGCGGTGCGCCCAGCGGGCCGCGGCCCAGGTGCCCGTCCGTGAGGAGGGTGCTCCGGCCGCCTGCCGCGCCCGGGACCAGGGTCCGCCAGCGGCCCGCGCCGCCGTCCCGCAGCAGCGGCAGGGCCTGGTCGGCGGCGCGCAGCCGGGCCGCGACCGAGCCCCGGCGTTCGGCCTGGTAGCTGTCCAGCAGGGTCTCTGATGCCCCCTGGTGCCAGGCCAGCGCCAGCTTCCACGCGAGGTTCTCGGCATCCCGCAGGCCTTCGTCCAGCCCCTGGGTGCCGAGCGCGCCCAGCAGGTGCGCGGCGTCCCCGGCGAGGAAGGCGCGGCCCTCCCGCCAGCGCCGCGCGAGCCGGTGGTGGACGGTGTGCACGCCGGTGTCGAGGAGGTCGTACGGCGGGACCTGGCGCCGGTGCCCGCGTCCGCGGGCGGGTGCCCCGCCGCGCTCGTCCGTGGCTCCCGAGAGCCCGGTGACGGCGTTGCCCCCGGTCTCCGGCGGCGCCGCTTCGCCGGTCCAGCCGGCCAGTGAGTCGCGGATCCGGGCGATCAGGGCGTCCGGGGTGACGAGGTCCCGTCCCGGTGGCAGCAGCCAGTCCAGCCGCCAGACGCCGTGGGCCATCGGCCGGGCGGAGACCTCGCTGCCGGGGCCGCCGGCGGGCCGGGCCGGTGAGCGGTGCAGCAGGGCCTCGCCGGGCCAGGGGAGTTCGGTGCGCAGTGCGGCGACCGCATGGCGTTCGACGGCCGTCCGGCCGGGGAAGCGGATGTCCAGCAGCTTGCGGACGGTGGAGCGCGGGCCGTCGCAGCCGACGAGGTAACTCCCGCGCCACCAGGTGCCGTTGGGGCCGCGGGTGTGGGCGCTGACGCCGTGCGGGTCCTGCTCCAGTTCGGCCAGCCGGCTGCCGGTGACGATCTGGGCGAGCTTCTGGTCGGCGAGGGCGGCACGCAGTGCGCGGGTCAGCGCGTGCTGGGGGAGGTGGACGGGGGAGGCGGTGGCGGCGGCCGCGCCCGGCCGGGGGTCGAAGGCGACGCGCTCCAGCAGCCGGCGGCGGCGCATCGTGCGCCAGGCCGTCCAGCGGGTGCCCTCGGTCTCCAGGGCGCCGGCGCAGCCGAGCCGGCCGGCGAAGGCTGCGGTGTCCTGGCGGAGCACGGCGGTGCGGGCGGGGCGGGTGTCCTCCTGGCCGTCGGTCTCGTCGAGCACGATGGAGGGTACGGCCAGTCGGGCGAGTGCGAGGGCGAGCGAGAGGCCGACCGGGCCGGCCCCGACGATGATCACCGGGTCCACGGCGTGACTCCCCGGGCCCGGTGGTGCTTACGGGACGTGCGGGAACTGGCAGTTGGAGCCCGGTGCGTGATCACACAGCGTATGCAACCCATTGCGGGCGCTCGCGTCAAGTGACGGAGGCGGCGGCACGGGTGCCGCCGCCTCCGGACGGTTCATCAAGGACCTGTCCGGCCGTCAGTTGTCCTTGCGGGCCGGGCCGCCGGGTGCCGCGTCGCCGGTTTCCAGGGCGTCGGTGGCCGCCACCGGCTCGCCGGCCTCGGCGACGCCGATACCGGTCTTCGCCCGCCGGCCGCGCCGCTCGATCCAGGTGGCCAGGGCGGACAGCGCCAGACACATCGCCACGTAGATGCTGCCGATGACGATGATGAACGGGATGTAGGTGTCCGCGCCGTTCACGATGGTGTTGTTGCTCATCAGACGGACGGTGTAGAGCAGCTCCTCGAACGTGATGATGTAGCCGAGGGAGGTGTCCTTCAGGGTCACCACGAGCTGGCTGATGATCGTCGGCAGCATGGCCCGGACGGCCTGCGGGATCAGCACCGTCGTCATGACCTGCGTCTTGCGCAGCCCCAGCGCGTACGCGGCCTCGCTCTGCCCCTTCGGGACGGAGTTGATGCCGGCCCGCAGCACCTCGGCCTGGACCGATCCGTTGTAGACCGTCAGTCCGATGACCAGCGCCCAGAACTGCGGCTGGCTGCCGGAGAGGCCGAAGGCGTCGCGGTTGCTGAGGAGGATCACCCACAGCGCGTAGACGGTGATCAGCAGCGGGACGGCGCGGAAGAGCTCGATGAACGAGGTCGCCAGCCACCGGACCGGCTTGTGGTCCGAGAGCCGTGCCACCGCGAGCAGCACGCCCAGGAGCAGGGACAGCACCGCGGCGACCGCGAAGACCTCAAGCGTCGTCAGCAGGCCGTTGCGGATGTTGTTCCGCACACCGGCGTAGTTGAAGATGTCCCACATCTCGGGCGCGAACTGGCCCTTGGCGTCCAGTCGCAGCACGACGAAGGCGATCAGCGCCACCACCGCGAGTGTGCCGACGACGGCGTAGACGCGGTTGCGTGCCTTCGACCTCGGCCCGGGTACGTCGTAGAGAACGCTGGCGCCGCTCATGCCCTTACCTCGCTTCGTTCCGCGCCGCATGCGCGTGACATCCAGGTCGTGCCGTTCCGCCTGTCGCGTCCGTTCATCGGGCGACCCCCATCCGGCGCTCCAGCAGACGGAAGAGGCCGCTGATCGCGAAGGTGATGAGGAGGTAGGCGAGTGCGACCCACAGGAAGATCCAGGCGATCGCGTAGCCCTTGTCGTTCAGCAGCTTGGAGACGTTGAACAGCTCCGGGTAGCTGAAGGCGCCGGCGATGGCCGAGTTCTTGGTGAGCGCGATGAAGATGCTGCTCAGCGGCGGCAGCACGGTGCGCGTGGCCTGCGGGAGAACGATCATCCGCAGGGTCTGGGCGAACGTCATGCCGATGCTGCGCGCGGCCTCGGCCTGTCCCAGCGGCACCGTGTTGATACCGGACCGCACCGCCTCGCACACGAACGACGAGGTGTAGAAGCCGAGCGCCAGGGTGGCCAGCACGTACGGGCTGAGGCCCGGGATGAGGATCCGCGGGACGACGAAGAAGGCGATCAGGAAGAGCAGCGTCAGGGGGGTGTTGCGCAGCAGTGTGACCCAGGCCGTCCCGAAGGCGCGCAGCGGCGGAATCGGCGAGACCCGGAACCCGGCTATGAGAACGCCGAATACCAGGGCGACCAGAGCACTTGACGCGGTGATCGCCAGGGTTCCGAGGAACCCGTCACGGAACTCGGGCAGATGATCGAGGAGTACGTTCATGGGGTCTCCGCGGTAGCGGTCGGGTCGACGGCGGGCAGGGGGTCAAAGCGGGGTGGGCAACAGCACGCCCCGTACGCCCGCCGCTGCGGGCGTACGGGGCGGCGTGTGGTCGAACAGGAACGCCGGAGCCTCAGTACCGCGGAAGCGGGGTCTCCGGGGCGACGTACTTCGAGCCCGACTTGCCGAGCGTGCCTTCGTACGCCTTCTGGTAGTCCTTGTTCGCGATGTGGTGCTCCAGCGCCTTGGTGATCGCCTCGCGCAGCGCCTTGTCGTCCTTGTTCAGGCCGACGCCGTAGGGCTCCTTGGTGAACGGCTTGTCCAGGACCTTGAGCTTCTTGGGACGCTGGGCCGCGAAGCCCTTGAGAATCGCGTCGTCGGTGGTGACCGCGTCGACCTGGTTGTCGAGCAGCTGCGTCACGCACTCCGAGTACTTCGACAGTTCGGTGGTGTCGGCGCCGTACTTCGCCTTCTTGATCTCCTGGAGCGGAGTGGAGCCGACGATCGAGCAGACCTTCTTGCCCTTGAGGGAGGTCGGGCCGGTGATGCCCTTCTCCTCCCGGCGCACCAGCAGGTCGGCGCCCGCGGTGTAGTACGGGCCCGCGAAGCCGACCTGCTTCTTGCGCTCGTCGTTGATCGTGTACGTACCGACGTAGTAGTCGATGTCGCCCTTGCTGATCGTCGTCTCACGGCTGTTGGAGTCGATCGGCTTGAACGTGATCTGGCTCTCGGTGAAACCGAGGTCGGCCGCGACCATCTTGGCGATCTCGATGTCGAAGCCGGAGTACTTGTTGTCCGTGTCGCGGAACCCCAGGTACGGCTGGTCGGCCTTGACCCCGATGACGATCTTCTTGGCCTTCTGCGCGTCCTTCAGGACCTGCGAGTCGACCTTGACGTTCTTGGCGGCCTTGTAGGTCCCCTTGAACACGTCGCCGCCGGCCGGCTTGTCGCCCGCCGTGCCCGACTCGCCGCCGCACGCCGTTGCCGTCGCCGCCAGAGCGAGCACCATCGCACCCGCAGCAGCCGTCTTACGCATCCTCATGGTGAACATCCTTTGGATCAACAAGTGTTGGCAGTCATCGTGGCCCAACCACGGCGTCAGTGATGAAGAATCTTCGACAAGAAGTCCTTCGCCCGGTCGCTGCGCGGGTTGTTGAAGAACTGGTTCGGCTCGGCTTCCTCGACGATGCGCCCGTCCGCCATGAAGACGACCCGGTTCGCCGCGGAGCGGGCGAAGCCCATCTCGTGCGTGACGACGACCATCGTCATGCCGTCCCGGGCGAGCTGCTGCATGACCTCCAGCACCTCGTTGATCATCTCCGGGTCCAGCGCGGAGGTCGGCTCGTCGAAGAGCATCACCTTCGGGTCCATGGCCAGCGCACGGGCGATCGCCACGCGCTGCTGCTGTCCGCCGGACAGCTGCGCGGGGTACTTGTCCGCCTGCGTGCCCACACCCACCCGGTCCAGCAGCGCACGGGCCTTCTTCGCGGCGGCCGCCCGGTCCGTCTTGCGGACCTTGGTCTGGCCCAGCATCACGTTCTCCAGCACCGTCTTGTGCGCGAAGAGGTTGAAGGACTGGAAGACCATGCCCACGTCGGCGCGCAGCCGCGCCAACTCCCGCCCCTCCTGCGGCAGCGGCCTGCCGTCGATGGTGATGCTGCCGGTGTCGATGGTCTCCAGGCGGTTGATCGTGCGGCAGAGCGTCGACTTGCCGGACCCCGAGGGGCCGATCACGACGACGACCTCGCCGCGGCGGATCGTCAGGTCGATGTCCTGGAGCACGTGCAGCGCGCCGAAGTGCTTGTTCACGTGGTCCAGCACGACCAGCTCGTCGCCTGCCGGTGCGGGACCCTCGGCGTTCTTGGTCACCGATACTTCGCTCATCGGCGGTAGCTCCGTCCTCCTCGGTTGGGAGGACCCTAGTAATGCGCTGCGACCAGCGTCATTACATCTGAGGGAGAATTGAGCATAACGATCCGGCCGCAAAGGGACACTCTGTGTGAACGCGGACTTACGGGCGGTACGGTGCGGTGCGAAAGGCGGCGCGGTTCCGGCAGGCCCGGGGCGCCGTGCGGATGTCGTGGCGGCGTACCGGCTGGGTAACGGATGGCGGCCGGGAGGTGGCCGCCCCTTGACGCGCACACCCTCCATCGCCGTAGATGCCCTGTGGCCTGTACAAAAGCGCGCACCCGAGGAGGAGGCCGATGAGACTGCTGCTCGTCGAGGACGACGACCATGTCGCGGCGGCCCTGTCCCTGGTGCTGGCCAAGCACGGCCTCTCCGTCGTGCACGCCCGCAACGGCGAGGAGGCGCTGCGGGCCCTGCTGCCCGCCGACGCCGAGCCGTTCGCCGTGGTCCTGCTCGACCTCGGGCTGCCCGACCAGGACGGCTTCGAGGTGTGCGGCCGGATCCGCAAGATCTGCGCCATCCCCGTCATCATGGTCACCGCTCGGGCCGATGTGCGCTCGCGCATCCACGGACTCAATCTCGGGGCCGACGACTATGTCGTCAAGCCCTACGACACCGGCGAACTGCTGGCCCGTATCCACGCGGTGAGCCGCCGCGGCGCGGCCGGCGGTGCCGATCAGCCGGCCGAGGAGGCCGCCCCCCAGGAGCCGCTGCGGCTCGGCACGGTCACCGTCGAACTCCCCACCCGCCAGGTGTCCGTGGACGGCACCGCGGTCCCGCTCACCCGCAAGGAGTTCGATCTGCTCGCCCTGCTCGCGCAGCGCCCCGGTGTGGTCTTCCGCCGGGAGCAGATCATCAGCGAGGTGTGGCGCACCAGCTGGGAGGGCACCGGCCGGACCCTGGAGGTGCACATCGCCTCGCTCCGCGCCAAGCTCCGCATGCCCGCGCTGATCGAGACGGTGCGCGGCGTCGGCTACCGCCTCGTCGCCCCGGCCGCCGGCACCCCCGCCGCGCCCGGCACCCGGCCGCCCGCGTCCCCGGCGCCCTGACCGCCCCGCCGCCCGCACGTGCGTACCCGACTCCTCCCGCTCCTCATCGTCCTCATGGCCGCTGTGCTGCTCGCGCTCGGCGTACCGCTCGGCGTGATCACCGCCGGCGTGGAGCAGCAGAAGGTGGTCGTCGACCGGATCGACGACGCCGCGCGGTTCGCCTCCCTCGCGCAGTTCGTCACCGCCCGCCCCGAAGGGCCCACGGCCGTCAAGAGCCCCGACGAGGGGGAACGGCGTGCCACCCTCGGCGCCGAACTGGAGCGCTATCACACCCTCTACGGCATCCGGGCCGGCGTCTTCTACCGCGACCACAGCCCGATGGCCGCGGCGCCCGCGTCCCTGACGGTGCCGCGCGACGGCGAGGGCCGGCAGGCCTTCAACGAGGCGCTGGCCGGCCGCCGCAGCCACGACCCGCACCAGATCTGGCCCTGGGACGACACCGGCCGCGTCCCGGTCGCCTCGCCGGTCATCCGCGACGGGGATGTCGTCGCCGTCGTCGTCACCGACTCGCCCACGGACCGGATGCGCGCGCACATCCTGCACGACTGGCTCTTCATCGCGGCCGGTGAGTGCGTGGCGATGCTCGTCGCGGTCGGCGCGGCGATCCGGCTCACCGGCTGGGTGCTGCGGCCCGTACGGGTCCTCGACACGGCCAGTCACGACATCGCCACCGGGCGGATGAACTCCCGGGTCGCCGCCACCGCCGGCCCGCCCGAACTGCGCCGCCTGGCCCGCTCGTTCAACGAGATGGCCGACAACGTCGAGGACGTCCTGGAACAACAGCGTGCCTTCGTCGCCGACGCCTCCCACCAACTGCGCAACCCGCTCGCCGCGCTGCTGCTGCGTATCGAGCTGCTGGCCCTCGAACTCCCCGACGGCAACGAGGAGATCGCGTCGGTGCGCACCGAGGGCAAACGGCTCGCCCGCGTCCTGGACGACCTCCTCGACCTCGCGCTCGCCGAACACGCCGCTGCCGACCTCCAGCTCACCGACGTCGCCGCACTCGCCGCCGAACGCGTCGACTCCTGGCGGCCGCTGGCCGACAGTAAGGGCGTCCGGCTGACGTACGAGGGGGCCGGGGCCGTCACCGGGTGGGCCGACCCGATAGCCCTCTCCAGCGCGCTGGACGCCGTCGTCGACAACGCCCTGAAGTTCACCCCGCCCGACGAACCGGTCACCGTGGCGGTCGTACGGGACGGCGAGAGCGTCACCATCACCGTCGCCGACCGCGGCCCCGGCCTGGCCGACGACGAGCTCACCAGGATCGGTGACCGCTTCTGGCGCAGCAGCCGCCACCAGAACGTCTCCGGCTCCGGGCTCGGCCTGTCGATCACCCGCATCCTGCTCGCCGCGGGCGGCGGCGCCATTTCCTACGCGCCCCATCCGCCGCACGGCCTCCGGGTGACGGTCACCGTGCCGCGCACCGCGCCGTCGGCTGCTCCTGTGCTACCGTAAACAACGTTGCAGTTGTGGTACCCATGAACGTTGTGTGCGCCCGGAGGCTTGTAGCCCCGGGCGTTCATTGTTTTCCGGACCTTCGCCGGTCCGGTGTGGGGCAATCATCTCGGCGACATGGATTCCACGAAGTGTGGTCTCCGGTTTGCCCCATGAAGGAGAAAAAAATGGCTACTGGCACCGTGAAGTGGTTCAACTCGGAAAAGGGCTTCGGCTTCCTCGAGCAGGACGGCGGCGGCCCCGACGTCTTCGCCCACTACTCGAACATCCAGGCTCAGGGCTTCCGTGAGCTGCAGGAGGGCCAGAAGGTCTCGTTCGACGTGACCCAGGGCCCGAAGGGCCCGCAGGCGGAGAACATCATCCCCGCCTGACGCACCCCGCGTCTCGTGACGGGGCCCGCACCGGTCAGCCGGTGCGGGCCCCGTCCCGTATGCACAGATGCGCGGATGCAAACGCATCCGCCGCCACACGGCCGCACGGCCACACCGCCAAGAGGATCACCGCATCCCCCGTCCTCGGCCATCGGGTGTCACCCCCACGGGAGAGTGCGAGACCGGCACGACCCACGTCTTCCCTCTCGCTCCCGAAGGGCCTTCCGTGACACCAGCGACCGCACCGCGACAGAGCGCCGCCCCCAGGACGCCCACCGCGGCGTCCGTCCCCGCGCCCGCCGGCTCCTTCGACGAGCTGCCGCTGGCGCCGGCCCTCCTGACCGCGCTGCGCGCGCAAGGCGTCACCGAGCCGTTCCCCATCCAGGCCGCCACGCTCCCCGCGACGCTCGCGGGCCGCGATGTGCTCGGCCGCGGCAGGACCGGCTCCGGCAAGACGCTCGCCTTCGGCCTCGCGATGCTCAGCCGCCTCGCGGGCAGGCGTGCCGTGAGCAAGCGGCCCCTCGCGATGGTCCTCGTCCCCACCCGTGAACTCGCCGGCCAGGTCACCGAGGCGCTCGCCCCCTACGCCACCGCGCTGGAACTGCGCTGCGCCACCGTCGTCGGCGGCACCTCGATCTCCCGTCAGGTGGACGTGCTGCGCAAGGGCACCGAGGTGCTCGTGGCCACTCCAGGACGGCTCGCCGACCTGCTGGACCGCCGCGCCTGCAAGCTCGACCAGGTCACCATCACCGTCCTCGACGAGGCCGACCAGATGACCGACATGGGCTTCCTGCCGCAGGTCACCCGGCTGATGGAGAAGGTCGATCCGGACGGCCAGCGGATGCTGTTCTCGGCCACCCTCGACCGCAATGTCGACAAGCTGGTGCGCCGCTTCCTGACCGATCCGGTCACCCACTCCGTGGACCCGTCGGCCGCCACGGTCACCACCATGGACCACCACGTCCTGTACGTGGACGATCTCGACAAGCGCGCCACCGCCACCGAGATCGCCGCCCGGCAGGGCCGCGTGATCATGTTCGTGGACACCAAGCGCGGTGCCGACCGGCTCACCAAGCACCTGCTCGCCCAGGGAGTGCGCGCGGCCGCACTGCACGGCGGCAAGACCCAGCCGCAGCGCACCCGCACCCTCGAACAGTTCCGCACCGGGGATGCCTCGGCGCTGATCGCGACCAACGTCGCCGCCCGCGGCATCCACATCGACGGCCTCGACCTCGTCGTCAACGTCGACCCGCCGACCGAGGCCAAGGACTACCTGCACCGGGGCGGACGCACCGCACGGGCCGGCGAGTCCGGCACCGTCGTCACGCTCGTCACGCCCGGCCAGCGGCGCGACATGACGCGGCTGATGCGCCAGGCGAAGATCATCCCGGGCACCGCGGAGGTCGCCCCCGGCGACACCGAACTCATACGGATCACCGGCGCCCAGGCCCCCACCGGGGTGCCCGTCCAGGTCACCGCGCCCGATCCGGCCGCCGGCGCCGGAGCCTCCGGCGGAGGTGGCCGGCGCCGCCCGCGCCGCAGCCGGCCCGCCCGCCGCCCCTCAGGAACCGCGCGGGGCTGACCTTCGGGCGCCGTCCCGGCCACCCGGCCGGGACGCGCGCGGCGCCCGGTCGCGAGGCTCAGGGCTTTTCCGACAGGTAATAGCGCCGGGCGCCCGTGTGCAGCTCCAGCGGGTCGGTGAACACCGCCGTCCGCAGGTCCACCCGCTGCGCCGCGTGCACCTGGAGCCCGATCCAGTCCCGGCTGCGGATGACGGTCTCGGTGATGCCCCGCGTCAGCGCGGCGTCCTCCCGGTCCGTCGTCACCAGCAGATTCGCCACCGCGATGGTCTTGACCGCCTGCCCGTCCTGGACCTGCGGGTAGGCGTCGGCGGGCATCACCGCGGCACGGTAATAGCGGGTGCGCTCGCCCTGCCGGTGCAGCCGGTCGCTCAGGTCCCCGAGCTGCACCAGCCGTACCGGGTACGTCTTCGCCAGCTGCTGCACCGCCGTCGTGGGCAGCCCGCCCGACCAGAAGAAGGCGTCGAGCTTCCCGCTCTTCAGCATTCCCGGCATCTTGTCGATGCCCACCCGCTCCGCCGTGATGTCCTTCTCGAAGTCCAGCCCGGCCGCCTCCAGCAGCCGCCGGGTGATCAGCTGGACGCCCGAGCCGTCCGCGCCGACCCCCACCCGCAGCCGCCCCAGGTCCTTGGCGGAGCGGACCGCGGACCCCTTCGGCACCACCAGCTGCATGTAGTCGTCGTACAGCCGGGCACAGGCCCGCAGCCGGGCGGCGCCCGGCTCGTTCCTGCTGCGGTACGTCGCGACCGCGTCCGCCGTCGCGATGGTGAACTCCGCGCGCCCGGAGGTCAGCCGGCGCAGATTGTCGATCGACCCCTCACTGCGCGCCAGCCGCAGATCCACCTCCGGCATGTCCCGCGCCAGATCCTGCTTGAGCAGCTCGCCGTAGCGCGCGTACACGCCGGTCGGCACGCCCGTCGCCAGGGTGACCCGGCCGCCGGGGGCCGGCTCGGAGCCCATCGACAGCAGCCACCACAGCAGCAGTCCGAGCGCGACGGGTGCCGCGATCGCCGCCCGGAGTGCCCGGCGGCGGGTGAGGCGGGGAAGTGCGGTGGCCATGGGCGGGATCCTGCCAGTACCGAGGCCGGAAAGGGAGGGGCGGCGCCGTGCGGCCGCTTTCGCGGACCGCTGCGCCCCCTGTCCGCCACGGCCATGACGTGCACCTCAGGAGGCTGCCGGCGCCCGCCCGAGCGGGATCGGCGCCTTTGTCGAGAGGCACTCCGGGCACCGCCTACCCTTGTCGTATGACCAGCAGTGACCGGAGCCACGCAGTGGACGTTCAGGAATCCAAGAGTTACGAGATCCGCACCTACGGGTGCCAGATGAACGTCCACGACTCCGAGCGCTTGTCGGGCCTGCTGGAGGACGCCGGATACGTCCGCGCGCCCAAGGGCGCCGACGGCGCCGACGTCGTCGTCTTCAACACCTGCGCGGTGCGGGAGAACGCCGACAACCGCCTCTACGGCAACCTCGGCCAGCTCGCCCCGAAGAAGGCCGCGCGGCCCGGCATGCAGATCGCCGTCGGCGGCTGCCTCGCCCAGAAGGACCGCGACACCATCGTCAAGAAGGCCCCCTGGGTCGACGTGGTCTTCGGGACGCACAACATCGGCAAGCTGCCGGTGCTGCTGGAGCGCGCCCGCATCCAGGAGGAGGCGCAGGTCGAGATCGCCGAGTCGCTGGAGGCGTTCCCGTCGACCCTGCCCACCCGCCGCGAGAGCGCCTACGCGGCGTGGGTGTCCATCTCCGTCGGCTGCAACAACACCTGCACCTTCTGCATCGTGCCCGCGCTGCGCGGCAAGGAGAAGGACCGCCGCCCCGGCGACATCCTCGCCGAGGTCGAGGCCCTGGTCGCCGAGGGCGTCAGCGAGATCACCCTGCTCGGCCAGAACGTCAACGCCTACGGCTCGGACATCGGCGACCGCGAGGCGTTCAGCAAGCTGCTGCGCGCCTGCGGAGCCGTCGAGGGGCTGGAGCGGGTGCGCTTCACCTCCCCGCACCCCCGCGACTTCACCGACGACGTCATCGCCGCCATGGCCGAGACCCCCAACGTCATGCCGCAGCTGCACATGCCGCTGCAGTCCGGCTCGGACACGGTCCTCAAGGCCATGCGCCGTTCCTACCGCCAGGACCGCTTCCTCGGCATCATCGAGAAGGTGCGCGCCGCGATGCCGGACGCCGCGATCTCGACGGACATCATCGTCGGCTTCCCGGGCGAGACCGAGGAGGACTTCGAGCAGACCCTGCACACGGTCCGCGAGTCCCGCTTCGCCCAGGCCTTCACCTTCCAGTACTCCAAGCGGCCCGGCACCCCCGCGGCCGGCATGGAGGGCCAGATCCCCAAGGCCGTCGTCCAGGAGCGCTACGAGCGCCTGGTCGCCCTCCAGGAGGAGATCTCCTGGGAGGAGAACAAGAAGCAGGTCGGCCGGACCCTGGAGGTCCTGGTCGCCGAGGGCGAGGGCCGCAAGGACGACGCCACCCACCGGCTGTCCGGCCGGGCCCCCGACAACCGTCTCGTCCACTTCACCCGCCCCCAGGAGCCGGTCCGCCCCGGCGACATGGTGACGGTGGACATCACCTACGCCGCCCCGCACCACCTCCTCGCCGAGGGCCCCACCCGCACCGTGCGCCGCACCCGCGCCGGCGACGCCTGGGAGAAGCGCAACGCCGCCCCCGCCCAGAAGCCCCAGGGCGTGTTGCTCGGGCTGCCCACCATCGGCGCCCCGGCGTCCGTGCCGGCCGCCTCCCCGGGCTGCGGCTGCGACTGACGCACCCCGGGCCGGCCCCGGCCGCCACCGGGCTGCCGCATTCCGGCTCGCACCACGGGCGTTACGCTGCGTGCCATGCTCGTAGCCGCCGCCATCTGCCCCTGCCCGCCGTTGCTCGTTCCCGAGGTCGCCGCCGGTGCCGCGCCCGAGCTGGACGGGTTGCGTGCCGCGGCCCTGGACGCCGTCGGGGTGCTCGCCGCGGCCCGCCCGGACCGGCTGGTCGTGCTGGGCCCGGCCGAACAGGCGGGCCGCGGCCCGCACCCGCAGGGCGCCATCGGCTCCTTCCGCGGCTTCGGCGTGGACCTCGACGTGGCGCTGGGCGCCCCCGGAACGACCTCCGAGCGGCGCCTGCCGCCGTCGCTGTCCGTCGGCGCGTGGCTGCTGTCCCGTACGGACTGGGCCGATGCGCCCGTGGAGGGCCTGGGCGTCGGCGAGCCGCTCACCCGGGACCGCTGCCTGCCGGTGGGCCGCGAGATCTCCGCCTCCGCGCCGCGCGTCGCGCTGCTGGTCATGGGCGACGGCAGCGCCCGCCGCACGGTCAAGGCACCGGGCTACTTCGACGAGCGCGCCGAGGCCTTCGACGCCGAAGCGGCCCGCGCCCTGGGCGCCGCCGACACCGCCGCGCTGACCGCACTCGACGAGGAGCTGGCCTTCGACCTCCAGGCGTCCGGGAGGGCCTGCTGGCAGGTCCTGGCGGGCGCGGCCGAGGGCGCGGACCTGCGCGGCACGCTGCTGCGCGAGGAAGCTCCCTACGGCGTCGGCTATTTCGTCGCCGCCTGGTCCTAGTCGCCGCCCGGACCGGCGGGGGAGCCGCGGCCGGGCACGTCCCGTCGTCCCGCCGGTACGGCAGCGGCCGCGAGGTGAGTCACCTCGCGGCCGCTGCCGTGTGCCGTGCGTCCGGCTAGTTGCGGGCGCTCTCGCCCGCGTCGCTGTCCGCGGCCGCGCCGGCGGACTGCTGCCGCGGAATCCCGGAGCTCTCGGCCGCGGGCGCCGCTTCGTCGTCGGCACCGTCGGCACCGTCGGCACCGTCGGACGCGGCGGCGTCGTCGCCCTTGTCAGGGGCATCGGTGTCCGCCTCGGTGTCGGCAGCGGCGGTATCGGCGTCGGACGCCGACGCGGCCCCGCCCTTCTCCTCGGCGCTCCCCGCATCCGCTGCCGGCGCGTCCGCCCGGTCCGTGGGACCGTCCTGCCCCGGCGCCGTTTTGGCGGTCTCCTCCGCCGTGACAGCCCCGTCCGTAACCGCCTCGTCAACCGGTTCCGCCGTGTCCGACTCCGCCGTTACCGTCGTGGCCGCACCAGCCTCCGTCGACGCGTCGGACGGACGGCGCCGAAATCGCGAAAAAATACCCATATCTGCTCCTACTGTGCTCATCTGGGCTAAATCCCTTGCCGCCTCGGAGCGTCCCATTGCGCCGCCCGCGGGCGCCGGTCGTGAACCGGCACTCGGGATCCCGCAACAGGAAACGACCCCGGCCGTTGCGCGTCACGTCGCTCATTCGGGATGGGGGCGTGATGTTTGCGAGACTGACGGGGTGAACATCGCCGTTCCCGCTCCGCGGGTCATCGCCGTCGTCGGCCCCACCGCGGCCGGAAAGTCAGACCTGGGCGTCGCGCTCGCCCGGCACACCGGCGGTGAGGTCATCAACGCCGACTCCATGCAGCTCTACCGCGGCATGGACATCGGCACCGCCAAACTCACCCCGCAGGAACAACAAGGCGTCCCGCACCGCCTCCTGGACATCTGGGACGTGACCCGGGCGGCCAGCGTCGCCGAATACCAGCAGCTGGCCCGCGCCGAGATCGACCGCCTGCTCGCCGAGGGCCGCACCCCGGTCCTCGTCGGCGGCTCCGGCCTGTACGTACGCGGCGCGATCGACGCCCTGGATTTCCCCGGCACCGACCCGGAGGTCCGCGCCCGCCTGGAGGCCGAACTCGCCGAACAGGGCAGCGGCGCCCTGCACGCCCGGCTCACCGCCGCAGACCCGGAGGCCGGCCGCGCCATCCTGGCCGGCAACGGCCGCCGGATCGTGCGCGCCCTGGAGGTCATCGAGATCACCGGGCGGCCCTTCACCGCCAACCTCCCCGGCCACGAAGCGGTCTACGACACCCTGCAGATCGGCGTCGACGTCGAGCGCCCCGAACTGGACGAACGGATCGCGCTGCGGGTCGACCGCATGTGGGAGGCCGGGCTCGTCGACGAGGTGCGCCGCCTGGAGGGCGAGGGGCTGCGGGAGGGCCGTACCGCCTCCCGGGCGCTCGGCTACCAGCAGGTGCTCGCCCACCTGGCGGGGGAGTGCACCGACCAGGAGGCGCGCGACGAGACAGTGCGCGCCACCAAGCGTTTCGCGCGCCGCCAGGACTCCTGGTTCCGCCGCGACCCCCGCGTGCACTGGCTCAGCGGCGCGGCCGACCGGAGGGCGGAACTTCCCGGGCGTGCGCTGGCGTTGCTCGAACGACCGGTCACAGCCTGATCACGTCATGGCATCGGGACGCTCCGGCCGTCATCCGGCCCCCTGAGGGCGTGTCATCATCGACCTTCGATCGAGGCGTGCAGTCTGCAGTGGGGAGGGCGCGTGGCAATGGAGGCCGGCCCTCGCAACAGAGCGCAGCAACCGGACGGGAACGGCGCCGATACGGCACCGCTGACCCAGGACGGCCCCGACGACCTGCCCGCCGACGACGGCAGCCCGCTCCCGCGGCAGGCCACCCTGGACGACTCGGACGGCCCTGACACCGAGGACGGCGGGTCCGCCGAGGGCGGCGAGTCCTTCCGCGAACTCCGCCCGCCCCGCCGGCTGCGGCTGTGGCAGCTCGCGCCGATCGTGGTGCTCGCCGCCGTCGGCTCGCTGATGTTCGCCTTCCCCCTCGCCTTCGAATTCGGCGGTGACGGCGGTGCCGTCATAGCGATGCTCGGCCTCCTGCTGTGCTGCTGCTCCGCCGGCTGGGGAATGATGGCCGCCCGCCGCGTCGGCCACACCTGGCCCGGCCTCCCGGGCCGCGGCTCCGGCCGCCGTGCCGACTGGCGGGTGGTGGCCGTCTACGCCGCCGTGGTGATCGTCCTGGCCGCCCTCGCCATCTGGCGCGTCGACCGCCTGCGCTGACCGCTCGCGGGGGCGGCGCCCGGGGACCCGCCCGAGGGCACGGACCCCGTACGATTCAGGGGTGAGCACCGCACCGCGTATCGACTTCCTCAAGGGCCACGGCACCGAGAACGACTTCGTGATCGTTCCCGACCCGGAGGGCCGCCTCGAGCTGTCCGAGACCGCCGTCAGCAGGATCTGCGACCGGCGGGCCGGCCTCGGCGGCGACGGCCTGCTGCGCGTCGTGCGCTGTGCCGCGGATCCCGAGGCGCGCGCGATGGCCGACGAGGCCGAATGGTTCATGGACTACCGCAACGGCGACGGTTCGATCGCCGAGATGTGCGGCAACGGCGTCCGCGTCTTCGCGCGCTATCTGCTGCACGCCGGGCTGGTCGAGGCCGGCGATCTCGCCGTCGCCACCCGCGCCGGCATCCGCCGCGTCCACCTCGCCAAGACCGGCGACGTCACCGTCTCGATGGGCCGCGCCGAGCTGCCCGAGGAGAGCGTCGTGGTGACGCTCGACGGCCGCAGCTGGCCGGCCCGCAACGTCAATATGGGCAATCCGCACGCCGTCGCGTTCGTCGAGGACCTGAGCCACGCCGGTGAACTCCGGGACGTTCCGCCGTTCGCACCCGCGTCGGTCTATCCCGACGGCGTGAACATCGAGTTCGTCGTCGACCGCGGCCCGCGCCATGTGGCGATGCGGGTCCACGAACGCGGCTCCGGCGAGACCCGCTCCTGCGGCACCGGCGCCTGCGCGGTCGCCGTCGCCACCGCCCGCCGGGACGGTGCCGACCCGGCCGTCACCGGCGTCCCGGTCACCCACACCGTCGATGTCCTCGGCGGCAGCCTGTCGATCACCGAGCTGCCCGACGGCACGGTCGAGATGACCGGCCCCGCCGTGATCGTCGCCGAGGGCACCTTCGACCCGGCCTGGCTGACCACCGCACTCGCCTGACGCACCCCTCTCCGGGCCGCCCCCCGGAGAGACACGGCCGTGGCCGAAAACTTCGCTCGAATGGGTGATCCGTTTCACTCTGGGCGAGAGCGGGTCAGCGGTGCGTGATGGGCTCGATAGCATCAAGCACCGGTCCGGACGTCCGACTGACGCCGTCCACCTCACCGGTCGACGCTGCCGGAGGTGCCCATGAGCGCAGAGGCCACTAACCCTGGTAACCCTGAAGCAGCGGGCCGCAAGCGCGGTCTCGCCCGGCTGGAGCTGCGGGGGCTGCGCCGGATCGGGCGCGCGGCGCTGCTCGGCCCGGCCCCCCGCGACGGCCTCCCCGATGCCATGGAGCATGTCGCCAAGGTGCACCGCGGCCACCATCCGGCCGCCGATCTGGACATCCTGAGCAAGGCCTATGTGCTGGCCGAGTCCTCGCACCGGGGCCAGATGCGCAAGAGCGGCGAGCCGTACATCACCCACCCGCTCGCGGTCACCCTGATCCTCGCCGAACTCGGCGCGGAGACCACGACCTTGACCGCCTCGCTGCTCCACGACACCGTCGAGGACACCGATGTGACGCTCGATCAGGTCCGGGACCTGTTCGGCGCCGAGGTCTGCTATCTCGTCGACGGCGTCACGAAACTGGAGAAGGTCGACTACGGCGCCGCGGCCGAGCCGGAGACCTTCCGCAAGATGCTGGTCGCCACCGGCAACGACGTCCGCGTGATGTCCATCAAGCTCGCCGACCGGCTGCACAACATGCGCACGCTCGGGGTGATGCGCCCCGAGAAGCAGGCCCGGATCGCCAAGGTGACCCGCGACGTACTGATCCCGCTCGCCGAACGCCTCGGCGTCCAGGCGCTCAAGAGCGAGCTGGAGGACCTGGTCTTCGCGATCCTGCATCCGGACGAGTACGCCGCCACCCGCAGCCTCGTCGCCGAGCACGCCGGCCGTCCGGACCCGCTCGCCGCCATCGCCGACCGGGTCCGCACGACCCTGGACGCGGCCGGTATCGACGCCGAAGTCCTCGTGCGGCCCCGGCACTTCGTCTCCGTGCACCGCGTCCGCCTCGGGCGCGGCGAGCTGACCGGCGCCGACCTGGGACGGCTGCTGGTGCTGGTCGCCGAGGACGCCGACTGCTATGCCGTGCTCGGCGAGCTGCACACCTGCTTCACCCCGGTCATCTCCGAGTTCAAGGACTTCATCGCGGTCCCCAAATTCAACCTCTACCAATCGCTGCACACCGCCGTCACCGGTGACGGCGGCGAGATCGCCGAGACCCTGATCCGCACCCACCAGATGCACCGGGTCGCCGAGGCCGGCGTCATCGCGCTCGGCAACCCGTACGCCCCGACGGACGGCCCGGACACCCCCGACGGCGAGCGCGCCGACCCGACCCGCCCCGGATGGCTCTCCCGGCTCCTGGAGTGGCAGCGCACCACCCCCGACCCGGACACGTTCTGGACCTCGCTGCGCGACGACCTCGCCCAGGACCGGGAGATCACCGTCTTCTGCCCCGACGCCCTGCCGGACGGCGCGCCGGACGCGGCCGCGCACCACACCCGGGGCCGTACGGGCGGCGCCATCGGGCTGCCCGCGGGGGCCAGTTGTGTGGACGCCGCCTACGCGCGGCACGGCGAGGCAGCGCACTGCTGCATCGGCGCCCGGGTCAACGGCCGGCTCGCCGCGCTCGCCACCGTCCTGCACGACGGCGACAGCCTCCAGCTGCTGATGGCCCCGGACTCCGCGACGGGCCCCTCGCCCGAGTGGCTCGACCACGCCCGTACGCCCGCCGCCCGCCTGGCCATCTCCCGGTGGCTCGCGGGGCCCCCGGTGACCGCGACGCCGCCACCCGCGCCCGGCGGGACGATCCCCGCGCCTCCCGCCGCCGCGCCGGCCCCGAGCGCCCCGGAGCACGGTGCCCCGGAGCACGGTGCCCCGGACGGGCCCGTGCACCGCGCCCCGGCCTCCGTCCTCGCCGTCGCCGACGTGCCCGGCGCGGCGGTGCGGCTGGCGGGCTGCTGTACGCCCGTGCCACCGGACACCGTGACGGGATTCTCCGTACGGGGCGGCACGGTCACCGTGCACCGCGCCCTGTGCCCCGTGGTGGCGCGCATGGCGTCGATGGGGCGGCGGCCGGTCGGTGTGCGCTGGCGGGGCGCGGACCGGAGCGGCCAGTCCTGCCGGGTGACCCTGCAGGCGGAGGCGTTCAGCCGGCCCCACCTGCTGGCCGACCTCACCGAAGCGATCGCCACCCAGGGCGCCGCCGTGGTGTCCGCAGCCGTCGAGCCCCCGCACGAGCAACGCGTCCGGCACACCTACACGCTGCATCTGCCGAGCGCCACCGCACTGCCGTCCCTGATGCGCGCCATGCGCCAAGTGCCGGGCGTCTACGACGTGTTGCGGGCGGGCCGCGCCCACCCCGCCGCCGCGCTGCCCTCCTGAGAACCTCGCCCGTTCGGGTGCCGCCCTGCCGCGCCACCCACGGGGGAGCGGGCCGCGCTGATAGCGGTAGGCCATGACGCTTCCCTCGCGCCGCCCGCCCCGCGCTCCTGACAGCCCCGCCTGTACGCCGCCCCGGGCCCCACGCGGCCGGGTCCTGTCACCGGCCGGCCGCCGCGCCGCCGCCCTCGGGCTGGCCGCCCTCACCGTGCTCGGCGCCGCCGCGCCCCCGGACACCGGGGCCCGCGGTATCGGCGACCGCCTCTTCCCCACCCTCGGCAACCCCGGATACGACGTCATGTCCTACGACCTGTCGCTGGACTACCGGGGCCGGAACGACCGCCCGCTGAACGCCGTCACCGAGATCACCGCCCGCGCCACCACCGAGCTCGACCACCTCAACCTCGACTTCGCCCACGGCACCGTCCGCTCCGTGTCCGTCGAAGGCCTGCCGGCCCGGTTCGAGCGGCACGGCGAGGACCTGGTGCTCACCCCCGCCTTCCCGGTCTTCCGGGGGCAGGAGCTGCGGATCGTCGTCAGACACACCAGCGACCCGCGCGGCAAGGCCGACGGCGGCTGGGTCCGGACCGCCGACGGGCTGGCGATGGCCAACCAGGCCGACGCCGCACACCGCGTCTTCCCCTGCAACGACCACCCCTCGGACAAGGCGTACTTCGGCTTCCACATCACCGCGCCGCGGAACCTGACCGTCGTCGCCAACGGACTGCCGCTGGGCGCCGGCGGCCGGGGACCGCGCCGCACCTGGACGTACCGCACGGCCCACCCCATGGCCACCGAGCTCGCCCAGGTCAGCATCGGGAAATCCAGCGTGCTGCCGCGCCGCGGACCGCACGGCCTGTATCTGCGCGACGTCGTCCCGACCGCCGACCGCAAGGCCCTCGCGCCCTGGCTGGCCAAGACCCCGGACCAGGTCGCCTGGATGGAGCGCAGGGTCGGCCGGTTCCCCTTCGAGTCGTACGGCGTGCTCATCGCGGACGCCACCAC
Source organism: Streptomyces sp. NPDC101393 (assembly GCF_044767385.1). Classification (NCBI taxonomy): domain Bacteria; kingdom Bacillati; phylum Actinomycetota; class Actinomycetes; order Kitasatosporales; family Streptomycetaceae; genus Streptomyces; species Streptomyces sp. NPDC101393. The sequence continues at coordinate 54,642 of NZ_JBIWNU010000006.1, forward strand.
CGGCTTCGAGCTGGAGACCCAGACCCTCTCGCTTTTCGAGAAGCGGTTGTTCACCACCAAGCAGCTGCCCGCCTGGTACATCGAGTCGATCATGGTGCACGAGTTGTCCCACCAGTGGTTCGGCGACAGCGTCAGCCCCCGCCGCTGGTCCGACGTCTGGCTGAACGAGGCCCACGCCACCTGGTACGAGGCGCTCTACGCACAGGAGAAGGGCGACAGCCGCGCCTCCATGGAAGCGCGGATGCGACGCGCCTACGAGTCGTCGGACAGCTGGCGCGCCGACGGCGGCCCGCCCGCCGCGCCCAAACCCCCCGCCCCCGGCCAGAAGATCGGCATCTTCCGCCCGGCGGTTTACGACGGCAGCGCCCTGGTCCTCTACGCACTGCGGCAGAAGATCGGCTCCGCCGCCTTCGACCGCCTCCAGAGGATCTGGGTGGCCCGGCACCGCGACGGCGTCGCGAACACCGCGGACTTCCTGGCGCTCGCCTCCGACGTCGCAGGCCAGGACCTCTCCGGCTTCCTGCACGACTGGCTCTACGCCCGGCACACCCCCGCGATGCCGGGGCACCCGGGCTGGAAAACCAAGGCGGCCGCCGCGAAGCCCGCTCACGGACGGTGAGCGTCGTCCGCGGCCCCTTGCGGGCACGGGCGGCGGCCACGCCCCGTGCCGCCGGCCTCGCGGCGGGAAAGCGCCGGAAACCCGCGTGACGGCCTTCACCCGCCGTGCGACCATCTTCGGGTCGGCGTCGAGCGGACCCGGGGAATCTCCCGGGCGGCCCGGACGTTGTCATCACCGACAGTTCCAGCGGGACCGCCAGGTCCCCGTCGAGGACTCCCAACGACACAAAGGATCAAATGACCTCCTCTTCTTCCCTTCCGCAGGACCGCCAGCGCCTCTCCGAGAGCCTGCGGGCCGACGCCCTGATGGAAGAGGACGTCGCCTGGAGCCACGAGATCGACGGGGAGCGGGACGGCGATCAGTACGACCGCTCGGCGCGTGCCGCACTGCGCCGTGTGGCGGGCCTCTCCACCGAGCTCGAAGACGTCACCGAGGTCGAGTACCGACAGCTCCGCCTGGAGCGCGTGGTGCTCGTCGGCGTATGGACCTCCGGGACGGTGCAGGACGCGGAGAACTCCCTCGCCGAGCTGGCAGCGCTGGCGGAGACCGCCGGCGCGATGGTGCTCGACGGCGTTGTCCAGCGCCGCGACAAGCCCGACCCGGCCACCTACATCGGCTCCGGCAAGGCCCTTGAGCTGCGCGACGTCGTGCTCGAATCCGGCGCGGACACCGTGGTCTGCGACGGTGAGCTCTCCCCGGGTCAGCTGATCCACCTGGAGGACGTCGTCAAGGTCAAGGTGGTCGACCGGACCGCCCTGATCCTCGACATCTTCGCCCAGCACGCCAAGTCCCGTGAGGGCAAGGCGCAGGTCTCCCTGGCGCAGATGCAGTACATGCTGCCCAGGCTCCGCGGCTGGGGTCAGTCGCTGTCCCGTCAGATGGGCGGCGGCGGATCCAGCAGCGGCGGCGGAGGCATGGCCACCCGTGGTCCCGGTGAGACCAAGATCGAGACGGACCGGCGGCGGATCCGCGAGAAGATGGCGAAGATGCGCCGGGAGATCGCGGAGATGAAGACCGGCCGGGACATCAAGCGCCAGGAACGCCGGCGCAACAAGGTCCCCTCGGTCGCCATCGCCGGCTACACCAACGCCGGCAAGTCCTCGCTCCTCAACCGCCTCACCGGCGCCGGCGTCCTGGTGGAGAACTCCCTGTTCGCCACTCTGGACCCGACCGTCCGGCGGGCCGAGACGCCCAGCGGCCGGCTCTACACCCTCGCCGACACCGTCGGATTCGTCCGCCACCTCCCGCACCACCTCGTCGAGGCGTTCCGCTCCACGATGGAGGAGGTCGGCGACTCCGACCTCATCCTGCATGTGGTCGACGGCTCGCACCCGGTGCCGGAGGAGCAGCTGGCCGCGGTCCGCGAGGTCATCCGTGAGGTCGGCGCGACGGACGTGCCCGAGATCGTCGTCGTCAACAAGGCCGACGCCGCCGATCCGCTGGTGCTCCAGCGCCTGCTGCGCCAGGAGAAGCACGCCATCGTGGTCTCCGCCCGTACGGGCCAGGGCCTGACCGAGCTGCTCGAGCTGCTCGACGAGGAACTCCCGCGCCCCGAGGTCGAGATCGAGGCACTGGTGCCCTACACCCAGGGCGCCCTGGTCTCGCGGGCCCACGCCGAGGGCGAGGTCATCTCCGAGGAGCACACCGCCGACGGCACGGTCCTCAAGGCGCGGGTGCACGAAGAGCTGGCCGCGGAATTCCAGCCGTTCGTGCCCGCCGCCTAGCAGCGGCACGCAGGGCTCCGCACCGCACGACGAAGGCCCGCCCCCGGGAGATCCGGAGGCGGGCCTTCGTGCTGCGCGTACCGCGGGCCGACGGGGGCGCCGGAGTGCGGCGCCGCCCGTCACCGCATCACTGCTTGGCGGCCCACTTCTTGCTCATGCTCCGGAAGATGGTCTGAGCCTCGGTACCGAGGTGCGGACCGGCCGCCCACTTGGCCGGGCGCGGACCCATCGACATGTTGGAGACCAGCACCGGCTTGCCGTCCTTGCCCTTGGCGAACCAGGGGCCGCCGGAGGAACCACCGGTCATGGTGCAGCCGATCCGGTACATGGTCGGCTTCTTCGCGTCCATCGACAGACGGGTCGGCTTGTCGGTGCACTGCTGCTGGACCGCACCGTCGAACGGCGGCTCGGCCGGGTAGCCCTGCGCCGTCAGGCTCGGGATCTTGCCGATCGCGGGAGCGTTGAACTCCACGTCGTACGCGCCGCCGGCGGTCTCCTCAAGGGACTTGCCGTTGCTGCCGGCCTCGGGCTTGACGTGCATCAGCGCGAAGTCGTACGGGGCCATCGGCACGCCGGGAACGGCGCCGCCGTCCTTGATCCACTCGTTGGACGTCGCCATGTCGTCGGCCCACCACTTGCCGGCCGGGACGCGGTCCTCGAACGGCGTGGTCTTCATCTTCTCGGCGGGCTGGCCGGTCCGGTTGAAGTTCGGCACGAACATCATGTTGCGGTACCAGCCACCGCTCTTGCCGGCGTGCACACAGTGCGCCGCGGTCCACACGAGGTTGGACTTGCCGGGGTGGGCCGGGTCCTTGACGACGGTGGCCGAACAGCGCGAGTCGCCCTTGGGGGTGCTGAACAGCAGCATCCCGATACCGGGAGCGGTGGAGTCGTACGGCGTCTTGACGGGCTGCGCCGGGACGGCCTGCGGCTCAGGGTCGGTCTGGCCCTGGTCCTCCGAGATGTCCTCGGGCTTGCTCGGGTCCTTCGGCGGCTTGACCTTGTCGATCTTGTCCGGGTTCCAGAAGTCCTTGATGATCGGGTTGATGAACTGCCCGGCCTCCCGGAGCCATGTGTCCCGGTCCCAGTTCTTCCACTCGCCGTTCTTCCACTTGTCCAGATCGAAGCCGTGCTGCTTCAGCTTGTCCTGGATCTCCTGGGGGATCTTGATGTCACCCCCGCCGGCGTCCTGGCCCGCGGCCTGGCTCGGCTTGGCGTCCGCGTTGTCGTCCTCCGGGCCGCAGCCGGTGGCGGTCAGCGCCAGTACGGCGGTGAGGGCGGCGGCGGCCAGGGCCGGCCGGCGTATGGATGGCATGGGTGAGGTCCCCCTGGTCAATTCGATCTGAGCTTGTGTGGCGTGTGCCGGATTGCGTCGGCGATGTTTTGTCATGCACGGAAAGATCCCGACGCAACCCCCCACTATGCCGGTGTCGGTGGGGACGGCGGTACTCGGGTCCCCGGTTCCCCGGGGCAAGGATCTTGGCCCTGACCGTGATCCTCCGACGCGACGGTCGTTGGTAGGTACGGGGGGAGAGCCGGGCTGCCCGCAGCGGCTTCGCGGCATCCAGCAGCACACCAGCAGGAGGACACAACTGCCGTGGCGTTGACCGAAACCGTGCCGGCGGCCGCCTCGTCGGCCCACGAGGGGATCCTGCGGCGGCAGTCCCTGCGTGAGTCCGCAGCCCGTACCTACGCGCGCTCACTGCCCATCGTCCCGGTGCGCGCCCGCGGGCTCACCATCGAGGGCGCCGACGGCCGCCGCTACCTCGACTGCCTCTCCGGCGCCGGCACCCTCGCGCTCGGCCACAACCACCCCGTGGTCCTCGAAGCGATCCGGGCCGTCCTGGACTCCGGCGCCCCGCTGCACACCCTGGACCTGGCGACGCCCGTCAAGGACGCCTTCACCACCGAGCTTTTCGCCACTCTGCCCCGGGAGTTGGCCGAAAAGGGGCGCATCCAGTTCTGCGGCCCGGCCGGCACCGACGCGGTCGAGGCCGCCTTCACCCTCGTCCGCGCCGCCACCGGCCGGGACGGCCTGATGGCCTTCTCCGGCGCCTACCACGGCATGACGGCGGGGGCGCTCGCCGCGTCCGGCGGCGCATCGCACCCCGGCGTGACCCGGCTGCCCTACCCCTACGACTACCGCTGCCCGTTCGGCACCGGCGGCGAGCGGGGCGCCGAACTCTCCGCACGCTGGACCCGGAGCCTGCTCGACGACGCGAAGAGCGGGGTGGGGCAGCCCGCCGGGATGATCCTCGAACCCGTCCAGGGCGAGGGCGGAGTGATTCCGGCACCGGACAGCTGGCTCCGGAACATGCGCGACCTGACCGCCGCCCGGAAGATCCCGCTGATCGTCGACGAGGTGCAGACCGGCGTCGGCCGCACCGGCGCCTTCTGGGCCGTCGAACACAGCGGCATCGTGCCGGACGTGCTCGTGCTGTCGAAAGCGATCGGCGGCAGCCTGCCGCTCGCTGTGATCGTCTACCGCGAGGAACTCGACACCTGGCAGCCCGGCGCGCACGCCGGCACCTTCCGCGGCAACCAGCTCGCCATGGCCGCCGGCAGCGCCACCCTCGCCTTCGTCCGTGCGAACGGACTCGCCCGCCGCGCCGGCGAACTCGGCGCCCGGATGCTCGCCCGGCTCCGCGCCCTCGCCACCGCCCACGACTGCATCGGCGACGTGCGAGGCCGCGGACTGATGCTCGGCGTCGAGATCGTCGACCGCACCACCGACGCCGACGCCACCGGCGCCCGCCCCGGCGACCCCGCACTCGCCGCAGCCGTCCAACGGGCCTGCCTCGAACGCGGCCTGATCGTCGAACTCGGCGGCCGGCGTTCCGCCGTCGTCCGCCTGCTGCCACCCCTGACCATCACCGACGAACAGGCGGAAGCGATCCTCGACCGCCTCGCCGACGCCATCGCGGCCGCCGTCCGCACCCTCCCCGGCCCGACGGGCCCGCCCCCCACCACCCTGCGAGGCACCTCCCGATGAACGAACGCCCCGGCCCCGACGGGACCCACACCGAGCGACCGCCCGCCCACCAGGGCGCGGCGACCATCGAATCGGTGCCGCGCCAGCAACGGCACACCGCCGACGACGCCTGCCACGAACCCACCGGATGCGACCAGCACCAGCCCGCCTCCGCCGCACCCCCGTGCCACGCCCTCCCCGACGACGGCGACCCGCTGGACCACCCCGACCCGGCGGTGGCCGCCGACGCCGCCGGCATCGAGAACCTGCTGCGCTGCTGGCTGCGCGAGAACGGCGCGCACCGCCCGGCGGGCGGCCGGCTGCGCATTCCGCTGTACGCCAGCGCCGGCGCCCTGCACATCCCCGTCCGCTACTGGTCACCCACCGGCTGGCACCGCCTCGACGCCCCCACCATCGAAGCCGCCCCCGCCGACGCCGCCCCCCTCGACGCCGTCACCCTCGCCGCGCTGCTGCGCCGCGAGGCCGCGCACGGCGGCGACCGCCGGGCGACGGACGGCGACGAGCACCGGACCGCGGACGGCACAACGGAGCACGCACCCGCCGGCGAGCGGCGGCCCGCCCCCGAGGGCGACGGCGCCGAACTCGTCGGCCGGGTCGCCAACTCCGTACGCAACACCGCCGTCTTCATCGCCGACCGCCGCCTGCGCCCCGCCGACAACCACGGCGCGCTCTTCCTCGAAGCCGAACAGTCCCTCCTCCTCGGCCACCCGCTGCACCCCACCCCCAAGAGCCGCGAAGGCCTCACCGACGCCGAGACCCGCGCCTACTCACCGGAATTGCGCGGCGCCTTCCCGCTCCACTGGATGGCCGTGCACCGCTCCGCCGTCGCCGCCGACTCCGCCTGGACCGAACGCGGCAGGCCGGTGGCCGCCGAGCGGCTCACCGCCGGCCTCGCCGAGGACAGTCTCCGGCTCCCGGACGACACCGTCGCACTGCCGCTGCACCCCTGGCAGGCCCGCGAACTCACCGACCGCCCGGACATCGCCGCCCTCCTCGACAACGGCGTCCTGCACGACCTCGGACCCCGCGGCCCCCTCTGGCACCCCACCTCCTCGGTGCGCACCGTCCACCGCCCCGGCGCGAACGCCATGCTCAAGCTCTCCCTCGGCCTGCGCATCACCAACTCCCGCCGGGAGAACCTCCGCAAGGAGCTGGAGCGCGGCGTGGAGGTCCACCGGCTGCTGCGCACCGGCCTCGCCGAGCAGTGGCAGGCCGTCCACCCGCGCTTCGACGTCATCCGCGATCCGGCGTACCTCGCCGTCGACGGCGCCGACGGCGCACCCGTCCAGGGCCTCGACGTCGTCATCCGCCACAACCCCTTCAGCGCCACCGACGACGCGGTGTGCATCGCGGGCCTCACCTCGCCCCGGCCCTGGCCCGGCCACCCGGCGATGCGCTCCCGGCTCGTCCACCTCGTCACCACGCTCAGCACCCGGACCGGCCGCACTCCCGGCGCCGTCGCGACCGAATGGTTTCTGCGCTACCTCGAAGCCGTCGTACGCCCCGTCCTGTGGCTCGACGGCACCGCCGGCGTCGCCCTGGAGGCCCACCAGCAGAACACCCTCGTCCTGCTGGACCCCGACGGCTGGCCGGTGGGCGGCCGCTACCGCGACAACCAGGGCTACTACTTCCGCGAGTCGCGCCGCGCGGAACTGGAACAGCGACTTCCGGGCATCGGCGCGACCAGCGACACCTTCGTCCCCGACGACGTCACCGACGAGCGGTTCGCCTACTACCTCGGCATCAACAACGTCCTCGGCCTCATCGGCGCCTTCGGCGCGCAGCGGCTGGCCCGCGAGGAGATCCTGCTCGCCGCCTTCCGGCGCTTCCTCGCCGACGCCGCGGCCGCCCCGCTCGCACACCGCTCCACTTTGCCGGAGCAGCTGCTGTCGGCCACCACACTGCGGTGCAAGGCCAATCTCGCGACCCGGCTGCACGGCCTGGACGAACTCGTCGGCCCGGTCGACACCCAATCCGTCTACGTCGCACTGCCCAACCCCCTCGTCCCCTAGGCGTAAGGCCCCGAACCGGACATCAGAATCTGACGCCGCCGTTCCGCGTCCCACAAGGCCACGCGGCACACGACAGGCGCCACGAGAGGAGAGCGTCGTCGTGCCATCCACCGAATCCGGTACCGGCCCGAACGCCGATGACACCCTCGACCTGGAACTCCCGCCCGACTGGGCGGCGTTGTGGGACCGGGACGACGGGCCGCCCGCGGCGGGGAAGCCCGCCGCGGGCCCGCTCCTCGACAACCTCGCCGACTGGCCGCCGGCCCGGACCCCCGCCGGGCCGTTCGAGCTGGTCCCCGTCCGGCTCGACCGCGACCTCGCCCGGATCTCCGGCTGGATGAACGACCCGGCCGTCGCGGCCTTCTGGGAACTGGCCGGCCCCCCGGAGACCACCGCGGCCCACCTGCGCGGCCAGCTCGACGGCGACGGCCGCAGCGTGCCCTGCCTCGGCGTGCTGTCCGGCGTCCCGATGAGCTACTGGGAGATCTACCGCGCCGATCTCGACCCGCTGGCCCGCTACTACCGCGCCAGACCCCACGACACCGGCGTGCACCTCCTCGTCGGCGGCGTCGGTGACCGAGGCCGCGGCCTCGGTACGACACTGTTGCGCGCCACCGCCGATCTCGTGCTGGACCACCGCCCCCACTGCGGACGCGTCATCGCCGAACCCGATCTGCGCAACACCCCTTCCGTCGCGGCATTCCTGAGCGCGGGGTTCCGCTACGCCGACGAGCTCGAACTCCCCGACAAACGCGCCGCCCTGATGATCCGCGACCGCGCCCACCGCCACCATCTCTGACCCCGGGCCGTCCCTCGGCTCCCCCCGATGCCGCCCGGATCCACGACCACCCACCACCCACCGCCCTCACCCAGCCACCCGAACCCCATCCCCCGTCCGTAGCCCATCCGTCCCGCCGCCCGGTTGTCCCCCGCACGTGCCGGGCCGCTCCCGCTCAGAGGAGTCCCGCCTTGTCGCCTGCGTCCCCGCTTCCTGCGTCCCAGCCCTCGCACTCCGCCTGGCAGCACGCCGCACGCCGACTCTTCGCCAAGACCCTGGCGGAGTTCGCGTACGAGGAAATCCTCCTCCCCGAACCCGACGGCACCGCCCCCGACGGCACCCCGCAATACCGCCTGCCCGTCACCGCCACCCTCGTCTACCGCTTCCGGGCACGCCGCGGCAGCTACGGGCACTGGCACGTCGACCCGGACTCGATCACCCCCGACGCCGACCCGCTGCGCTTCCTCACCCTGGCCCACGACACCGTGCTGGGCCTGTCCGGCGACACCACCGGCCACCTCATCCGCGAGCTGACCGCCACCCTCGCCGCCGACACCCGCCTCGACACCACCGCCCTCAGCGCGGCCGCCCTCGCCGACCTGGGCCACGCCGACCTCGAAGGCCGCCAGACCGGCCACCCCTGGCTCGTCGCCAACAAGGGCCGGCTCGGCTTCTCCGCCATCGACACGGCGCAGTGGGCACCGGAAGCCCGCACCCCGCAACGGCTGCCCTGGCTCGCCGCGCACCACAGCCTCGCCCACTACCGCGGCATCCCCGCCCTCGCCACCCCCGATCGCCTCTACGGCGAGGAACTCACCCCCGCCACCCGCAGCGCCTTCGCCCGCGCCGTCTCCGACGAGGGCCGCGACCCCGCCGACTACCTCTACCTCCCCGTCCACCCCTGGCAGTGGGACGAGACCATCGCCCCGCTCTTCGCCCCGCAGCTCGCCGACAGATCCATCATCGCGCTGCCCACTGACAACGACCTCCGGCTCCCGCAGCAGTCCATCCGCACCTTCCTCAACATCAGCCGCCCGCAGGCCCGCACGGTCAAGCTCCCGCTGTCCATCCTCAACACCCTGGTCTGGCGCGGACTGCCCACCGAACGCACCCTCGCCGCCCCCGCCGTCACCCGCTGGGTCCACGGCCTGCGCGACGAGGACCCGTACCTGCGCGACGAGACCCGGGTGATCCTGCTCGGCGAGACCGCCTCCGTCACCGTCGAGCACCCCCTCTACGACCGGCTGTCCGGCATCCCGTACCAGTTCAAGGAGCTTCTCGGGTGTATCTGGCGCGAGCCGGTCGACCGCCATCTCGACCCCGGTGAACGCGCCCGCACCCTCGCCTCGCTGCTCCAGACCGACCCCGCGGGCCGCGCCCTGACCGCCGAGCTGGTGCACCGCTCCGGTCTCGCCCCGCGCGTCTGGCTCCGCCGGCTCTTCGGCGCGCTGCTGCCGCCGCTGCTGCACTTCCTCTACCGCTACGGCACGGTCTTCTCCCCGCACGGCGAGAACGCCGTCGTCGTCTTCGACGAGCACGACGTCCCCACCCGCCTCGCAGTGAAGGACTTCGTCGACGACGTCAACGTCAGCTCCCGGCCGCTGCCGGAGCATGCCGCGATGCCGGACGACGTCCGGGCGGTGCTGCTGACCGAGCCGCCGGCCTTCCTCACCCAGTTCATCCACTCCGGCCTGTTCGTCGGCGTCTTCCGCTACCTGGCACCGCTGTGCGAGGAGCAACTGGGCGTCCCCGAGGCCGAGTTCTGGTCACTCGTACGGGCGGAGATCCTGCGCCACCACACCCGTTTCCCGCAGCTGAAGGAACGGCACGAGATGTTCGACCTGCTCACCCCGCGGATCGAGCGGCTGTGTCTGAACCGCAACCGCCTGCACGTCGACGGCTACCGCGACCGCAGCGACCGCCCGCACGCCGCGGTCCACGGCACCGTCCGCAACCCCCTGCACACCGCGTGAGCGGTCGGCTGTCAGTGGTGCCGCGTACGCTTGCAGCGCTATGACAAAGCCCTCCCTCACCGATCTGCTGCACGCCGCCGTCACCGCGGTCGGCGGCACCGAGCGCCCCGGCCAGGTGGCGATGGCCGAGGCCGTCGCCGAGGCCGTGGAAGACCAGTCGCACCTCCTCGTGCAGGCCGGCACCGGCACCGGAAAGTCCCTCGGCTATCTGGTGCCGGCGCTGGCCCACGGCGACAGAGTGGTCGTCGCGACCGCCACCCTGGCGCTGCAGCGCCAGCTCGTCGAGCGCGACCTGCCGCGCACGGTCGACGCCCTGCACCCCCAGCTGCGCCGCCGCCCCGAGTTCGCCATGCTCAAGGGCCGCTCCAATTACCTCTGCCTGCACCGCCTGCACGAAGGCGTCCCGCAGGAAGAGGAGGACGGCCTCTTCGACCCGTTCGAGCACGCCACGCCCACCAGCAAGCTGGGCAAGGACCTGCTGCGGCTGCGCGACTGGGCCGACGAGACCGAGACCGGCGACCGCGACGCGCTGACCCCCGGTGTCTCCGACCGTGCCTGGGGCCAGGTCTCGGTGTCCTCCCGCGAGTGCCTGGGCGCCTCGAAGTGTGCGTACGGCGCGGAGTGCTTCGCCGAGGCGGCCAGGGAGCGCGCCAAGCTCGCCGACGTCATCGTCACCAACCACGCCCTGCTCGCGATCGACGCCATCGAGGGCGCCCCGGTCCTCCCGCAGCACGACGTACTCATCGTCGACGAGGCCCATGAGCTGGTCTCCCGGGTCACCGGCGTCGCCACCGGCGAGCTCACCCCCGGCCAGGTCAACCGCGCCGTCCGGCGGTCCGCCAAGCTCGTCAACGAAAAGGCCGCCGACCAGCTCCAGACCGCCTCCGAGTCCTTCGAGCGGCTGATGGAGCTGGCCCTCCCGGGCCGCCTGGAAGAGATCCCCGAGGACCTCGGCTACTGCCTGATGGCGCTGCGCGACGCCGCCCGTACGGTCATCTCCGCCCTCGGCTCGACCCGCGACAAGAACGTCCAGGACGAGGACGCCGTCCGTAAGCAGGCCCTCGCCGCGGTGGAGAACGTCCACACCGTCGCCGAGCGCATCGCGAACGGCTCCGAGTGGGACGTGGTCTGGTACGAGCGCCATGACCGGTTCGGTGCGTCGCTGCGGGTGGCGCCGCTCTCGGTGTCCGGGCTGCTGCGGGAGAAGCTCTTCGCCGACCGGTCCGTCGTGCTCACCTCCGCCACCCTCAAGCTCGGCGGCGACTTCAACGGCGTGGGCGCCTCCCTCGGGCTCGCCCCGGAGGGATCGCAGGGCGAGGACATCCCCGTGTGGAAGGGCCTGGATGTCGGCTCCCCCTTCGACTACGGCAAGCAGGGGATCCTGTACGTCGCCAAGCATCTGTCCCAGCCCGGCCGGGAGGGCAACCGCGAGGACATGCTCGACGAGCTGGCGGAGCTGGTCGAGGCCGCCGGCGGCCGGACCCTCGGGCTCTTCTCCTCGATGCGTGGCGCCCAGGCCGCGGCGGAGGCGCTGCGCGGCAGGCTCGACGTGCCGATCCTGCTCCAGGGCGAGGAGACGCTCGGCGAGCTGATCCGGCACTTCGCCGCCGACGCCCGTACGTGTCTGTTCGGCACCCTGTCCCTCTGGCAGGGCGTCGATGTGCCGGGCGCGAACTGCCAGCTCGTGGTGATGGACCGGGTGCCCTTCCCGCGTCCCGACGACCCGCTGATGAGCGCCCGGCAGAAAGCCGTGGAGGAGGCCGGCGGCAACGGCTTCATGGCGGTCGCCGCCACGCACGCCGCGCTGCTGATGGCACAGGGCGCCGGGCGCCTGGTCCGCGCCACGGGCGATCGCGGGGTGGTCGCCGTCCTGGACCCCAGGGTGGAGCGCGCCCGCTACGGCTCGTTCCTCCGTAAGTCGATGCCCGACTTCTGGTACACGACGGACCGCAATCAGGTCCGCCGCTCGCTCTCCGCCATCGACGCGGCAGCGAAGGCGGCCGAGGCCGCGGAAGCGCCGGACGCCACGGAAGCGACGGAAGCCACCGAGGAGTAGCGCCCGCGCGCAGCACAGAGCCCCGGAACCGGCGCAGTGGTTCCGGGGCTCGGTCAGGTGGCCCGGGTCAGACCCGGCGCAGTACCGCGACCACCTTGCCGAGGATGGTGGCCTCGTCACCGGGGATCGGTTGGTACGCGGCGTTGTGCGGCAGCAGCCACACATGGCCGTCCTCGCGCTTGAAGCGCTTCACGGTCGCCTCGCCGTCGAGCATCGCGGCGACGATGTCGCCGTTCTCGGCGACCGGCTGGCGGCGGACGGTGACCCAGTCGCCGTCGCAGATCGCGGCCTCGATCATCGAATCACCGACGACCTTGAGCACGAACAGCTCGCCGTCGCCGACCAGCTGGCGGGGCAGCGGGAAGACGTCCTCGACGGACTCCTCCGCGAGGATCGGACCGCCGGCCGCGATCCGGCCGACCAGGGGCACATACGAGGCGGCGGGCTTGCCGGCCGTGTCGGTGGCCGCGCTGGTGGTCTGGTCCGACCCGCGGACCTCGTATGCCCGGGGGCGGTGCGGGTCGCGCCGCAGGAAGCCCTTGCGCTCCAGAGCCATGAGCTGGTGGGCGACGGACGAGGTGCTGGAGAGCCCGACGGCCTGGCCGATCTCCCGCATGGACGGCGGATAGCCACGCCGCTGCACCGAATCCCGGATCACTTCGATCACCCTGCGCTGGCGATCGGTGAGCCCCGAACTGTCGGCGCGAATTCCTGGTGGCCTGCCCGGCAGCGAGCGTGCGGGCTTCTGCTCTTCGGAGTCCAACGTGGCGTCGTCCATCGGTGTGTTCCGTGCCGGTTGAGGTTGCTCGAATCGGCTCTGGGAGTGGCTCTGTGCGGTGATGGTCGCGCTGTCTGCGGTGGTGGTCACGTCGGCCCCTCTCGAAATGTTCTCCCTAGCTAGCCAACGGTAGTTGCTTTCGAAAGGTTGCGCCAAACACACGTTCGAGTGAAAAATTCGCTGATTGGCTGACCTGATCAAGTGGCTGGGTGTATGGCCGAATAGCAATTCGGGCAATTGCGATACGGCGCGGGACGCGTTCCCCGCGGGCCCGAGCCCTCCGGCCGGACCGCCACCGGGCGCACCGCCGCGACGGACGGCCGCCGCGCGCCGCGGCCGATTCTGCCACTGCTGCCCCTGTGCCCCGCCGGCCGGGTGGCTTCCCGTACTCTCGTGGGCGACCCCCCGGCCCGCCTCCACCGCGACACGCGGTAGGCAGTTATATGCGACCCGACACCACATCTAGTGCTTAGATGCGTTCGACCGCCTACAAGTTGTGGTGCCTGGTCCTCCAAGGCTCCAGGAATCGCCTATGCTGGAGGCTGCTCCGAAGGGCCCGTACGGACCGTCCGGAGGTCATTCGTCGTACGCCGGTTTCCGCCGGTGCACGTCCGTATCCGAGGGTGAGGAGGGTGGAGCCATGCACTGCCCCTTCTGCAGGCACCCGGACAGCCGGGTCGTCGACAGCCGCACCACGGACGACGGCACGTCGATCCGCCGGCGCCGCCAGTGCCCCGACTGCTCCCGCCGTTTCACCACCATCGAGACGGCATCGCTGATGGTGATCAAGCGCAGCGGGGTCACCGAGCCCTTCAGCCGTAACAAGGTCATCGCCGGCGTGCGTAAGGCGTGCCAGGGTCGGCCGGTCACCGAGGACGCCCTCGCCAAGCTCGGCCAGCGGGTCGAGGAGGCGGTGCGCGCCACCGGCAGCGCCGAGCTGTCCACCCACGACGTCGGGCTCGCCATACTGGGCCCGCTGCAGGAACTCGACCTCGTCGCGTACCTGCGCTTCGCGTCCGTGTACCGCGCCTTCGATTCGCTCGATGACTTCGAGGCGGCCATCGCCGAGCTGCGGGAGCAGCGCGAGCAGGGGCCGCCCGTGCACGACTGCGGGTGCGACGGGGAGGCCGGCGGTCCGGCCGTCCCCGTGCCCGCCACCGCCGCCGACTGAGCTCGGCGCGATCCAGACCTGGCCGGGGTCCGAGCAGGTGCCCCGGTCCCAGAAAGACATACACCGTGCCACGGAATGAGTGTGCACATATGGGCGTTTGCCCGTATAGGGAGGCGGAATGACAGAGACGACGAGCGGCCCGGCACGAGGCTCCCGCGCCAAGGGCAGCAAGGCGAGCAAGGGTCTGCGCATCGAGCGCATCCACACCACCCCCGGCGTGCATCCGTACGACGAGGTGGAGTGGGCGCGTCGTGACGTCGTCATGACCAACTGGCGCGACGGCTCGGTCAATTTCGAGCAGCGTGGCGTCGAGTTCCCCGACTTCTGGTCGGTGAACGCGGTCAACATCGTCACGAGCAAGTACTTCCGCGGCGCGGTGGGTTCGCCGACGCGTGAGTCGAGCCTCAAGCAGCTCATCGACCGTGTGGTCAAGACGTACCGCAAGGGTGGCGAGGACAACGGCTACTTCGCCTCCCCGGCGGACGCCGAGATCTTCGAGCACGAGCTGGCGTACGCGCTGCTGCACCAGGTCTTCAGCTTCAACTCGCCGGTGTGGTTCAACGTCGGCACGAAGCAGCCGCAGCAGGTCAGCGCCTGTTTCATCCTCTCCGTGGACGACTCCATGGAGTCGATCCTGGACTGGTACAAGGAAGAGGGGATGATCTTCAAGGGCGGCTCCGGCGCCGGCCTGAACCTCTCCCGCATCCGCTCCTCCAAGGAACTCCTCTCCTCCGGCGGCAACGCCTCGGGACCGGTCTCCTTCATGCGCGGCGCCGACGCCTCCGCCGGCACCATCAAGTCCGGTGGCGCCACCCGCCGCGCGGCCAAGATGGTCGTCCTCGATGTCGATCACCCCGACGTCGAGGCCTTCATCGAGACCAAGGTGAAGGAGGAGGAGAAGGTCCGCGCGCTGCGCGACGCCGGCTTCGACATGGACCTGGGCGGCGACGACATCACGTCCGTCCAGTACCAGAACGCCAACAACTCGGTCCGTGTGAACGACGAGTTCATGAAGGCCGTCGAGAGCGGCTCGAAGTTCGGCCTGCGCGGCCGGATGAACGGCGAGGTCATCGAAGAGGTCGACGCCAAGGGTCTCTTCCGCAAGATGGCGGAAGCGGCGTGGGCGTGTGCCGACCCCGGCATCCAGTACGACGACACCATCAACCACTGGCACACCTCGCCGGAGTCGGGCCGGATCACCGCGTCCAACCCCTGCAGCGAGTACATGCACCTGGACAACTCCTCGTGCAACCTCGCCTCGCTCAACCTCCTGAAGTTCCTCCGCGCCGACGACCTGGGCAACCAGTCCTTCGACGCCGAGCGCTTCTCCAAGGTCGTCGAGCTGGTCATCACCGCGATGGACATCTCCATCTGCTTCGCGGACTTCCCCACCGAGAAGATCGGTGAGACCACCCGCGCCTACCGCCAGCTGGGCATCGGCTACGCCAACCTCGGCGCCCTGCTGATGGCCACCGGTCACGCCTACGACTCCGACGGCGGCCGCGCGCTGGCCGGTGCCATCACCTCCCTGATGACCGGCACCTCCTACAAGCGCTCCGCCGAACTGGCCGCGGTCGTCGGCCCGTACGACGGCTACGCCCGGAACGCCGACGCCCACAAGCGCGTCATGAAGCAGCACTCCGATGCCAACGGCAGCGCCGTGCGCGCCGACGACCTGGACACCACGGTCTGGGCGGCGGCCACCGAGGCCTGGCAGGACGTGCTGCGTCTGGGCGAGAAGAACGGTTTCCGCAACGCCCAGGCGTCGGTGCTCGCACCGACCGGCACCATCGGCCTGATGATGGACTGCGACACCACGGGCGTCGAGCCGGACCTGGCCCTGGTCAAGTTCAAGAAGCTCGTCGGCGGCGGCTCCATGCAGATCGTGAACAACACGGTCCCCAAGGCGCTCAAGCGGCTCGGCTACCAGCCCGAGCAGGTCGAGGCGATCGTCGCCCACATCGCCGACCACGGCAATGTCGTCGACGCCCCCGCCCTGAAGACCGAGCACTACGAGGTCTTCGACTGCGCCATGGGTGTCCGCTCGATCTCCGCCATGGGCCACGTGCGCATGATGGCCGCCGCGCAGCCCTTCCTCTCCGGTGCGATCTCCAAGACGGTCAACGTCCCGGAGACGGCCACCGTCGAGGAGATCGAGGAGGTCTACTTCGAGGGCTGGAAGCTCGGCCTGAAGGCACTCGCGATCTACCGCGACAACTGCAAGGTCGGCCAGCCGCTCTCCGCCAAGAAGAAGGAGCCGGAGGCCGTCAAGGCCGAGGCGCCGGTGGAGAAGAAGGTCGTCGAGTACCGCCCGGTGCGCAAGCGCCTCCCCAAGGGCCGCCCGGGGATCACCACCTCCTTCACCGTGGGTGGCGCCGAGGGCTACATGACCGCCAACTCCTACCCGGATGACGGTCTCGGTGAGGTCTTCCTGAAGATGTCCAAGCAGGGCTCGACCCTCGCGGGCATGATGGACGCCTTCTCCATCGCGGTGTCGGTGGGCCTCCAGTACGGCGTGCCGCTGGAGACCTACGTCTCGAAGTTCACCAACATGCGCTTCGAGCCGGCCGGTATGACGGACGACCCGGACGTGCGGATGGCGCAGTCGATCGTCGACTACATCTTCCGCCGCCTGGCGCTGGACTTCCTGCCCTTCGAGACCCGTTCGGCGCTCGGCATCCACTCCGTCGAGGAGCGCCAGCGTCACCTCGACACCGGTTCGTACGAGCCGAACGACGAGGTCGACGTGGAGGGCCTGGCCCAGTCCGCGCCGCTCGCCCCCGAGGTGCCGCAGAAGGACACCCCGGCGGTGAAGATCGTCGAGGAGGCCGCCGTGCCGGCGCCGAAGCAGGCGCACACCAACGCCGAACTCGTCGAGATGCAGCTGGGCATCAACGCCGACGCGCCGCTCTGCTTCTCCTGCGGCACGAAGATGCAGCGGGCCGGCAGCTGCTACCTCTGCGAGGGCTGCGGCTCGACCAGCGGCTGCAGCTGACGAACCCCGACGGGTCGTGCCGCACGGATGATGCGGCGCCGCGAACCGTACGGATAGTGCAGTTCAGGCCATGAGCGCCTGGCCGGAGCGGGGACCGACGAACGTGTCGGTCCCCGCTCCGGCGTTTCCGGTTCCAGCAGGCAGCAGGCAGCAGGCGGCCGCGACGGCGGGTGTGGCCCGGGTTGGTGTGCCTGCTTCGTGCGGGTCGGTGTGCGTGAGGGGAGGCGCCACTCCTGGCGGCGTCTCCCCTCCTCACTCCGTATTCGTCGGCGGTTCCACGGCGGAAACGCGCCGCTCCGCCGCCGTCCGGCGGACGTCGGTCAGGCGCCCATCAGCCCGGCGAACGCGTTGGGGTCCGTGTCGAACCCGCGGACCGTCGAGCGGAAGCGCCATTCGCCCGTCTCGTCACGGGCGAATTCAGCCACGGTCGCGGCGGTGGCGTCCGGGACCTCGGTGAAGTCGTTCTCCGCCAGGTCGGTGTGCCCCTCGCGGATCAGTACGCCGGTGTGCGCTATGTCGCCGAAGACCTTGCGCCCTTCGCCCTGCTGGATGGCGACACCCACGACGACCCGGGTGTAGGTGTCGGACAGCCGGTCCAGTTCCAGCGTCATGACCTCGTCGAAGCCGAACCCCTGGCCGGTGCGGCTGTCCCGGTTGAGGGTGATGGTGCCGTCGGGCGACCGGCTGTCGAAGTGCACCAGGTAGGACGGCTCGCCGTGCGGCGCCGTCGCCTCGTATGTCGCCGCGATGATGTCGAGGTCGTTGTCCGGCTCGCCGAGGGGACTGGGGTCCCACTTGAGCGTGACCTCGACCTTCTCGATCCCTTTGTTGAGCGTGCTCACCGGGCTTCCCTTCCTTCGAATGCGTCGGACCGGGGCGCACGGAACGGCTCCGCGCACGGCCCGACTGCCGGTCCGGCCTGTTGCCGAGGGGCGGGAGAGGGGTCCCCGTCGTCGGCAGGCAGCCGCGGACTTCCTGGAGGGACGCGGCTCGCCCACGTGGTCAGGCGGGCAACACTCCAGGACTTCCCGTTGGTTGACCATGGTGCCACGCCGGACGCCCCGCCGGGTGGGGTGAAGTGCGGTGAGAGAAGGCCGGGTTGGGCGGGGGGGCTGGCTGGATCGCGCCGTTGGTACGGGGGTGGTGCACCGCGGGCGCGCGTGGGCCTGACGGGGCGCGGGGCCCGGTTCGTCGGCTCGCCCCTGCGCGCCGGCCCGTAGGTGATCAGTTCACCGACTCGCCCCAGAGGCGGTGGAGATGGCCGTCGAGCACATCGAGCGCCGCAGTGGAGGAGAGGTGCCCGATCAGGACATGTGAGGTGAGGCCATCGGTGAGGGCGAGGAGGGTGCGGGCCTCACGGTCCGGGTCGGCGCCGGTGGCGGCCTCGCCGACCAGCCGGCTGAACACCGTCTGCAGTTCCGCGTAGTTGGCGCGCAGGATTTCGGCCAGGGAGGGACTGACCGCGGCCTGGGCGACGAACGCCAGCCATACCCGGGCCTCGGCACGGTGCTCCTCCCGGAGCAGCGACACCTCGGTTGCGGCGTGCCCCAGTGCCGTACGGGCCGACTGGGCCGGTGATTCGACGAGCCGGGACGTCACCCGCGCGGCGACCCGCTCGCCGATGTGGGTGAGGGCGAAGACCAACATCTCCTCCTTGGTGCGGAAGCAGCGCTGGACCGCCCCCATGGAGACCTCGGCGCGCGCCGCCACATCGCGGAGGGTGACGCCCTCCAGGCCGCGCTCGTCGGCGAGCCGGCAGACGGCGTCGGCGATCTGCCGGCGCCGGCTCTCGTGGTCGACCTGCTTGGGCATGCCGTACTCCGTTTATTCGATGCGAGCGTATCGGTAACAAGGTTACGATGCCGAAGTGATGCAAGCGCATCGGAACGCCCGGGAAGCGTCAGGAAAGGACGCCCCCGGGGTGCCAGAGAGAGGTGAGGTCATGGGGAACGCGCTGTGGAGGATGACGGCCCGCGCCCAGGCGGCAGCCGTACGCGAGGGGGACGTGACGGCGGCCGACCTGGTGGAGAGCCATCTGGGCCGGATCGCCGAGGTCAACCCGGCCGTCAACGCCGTGACGCAGCTGCTCGCCGAACAGGCGCGTGCGGCAGCGGCGGACACCGACCGCAGGCGCGCGGCAGGCGCCCGGCTGGGGCCCCTGGCGGGTGTGCCGTTCAGCGTCAAGGAGAGCACCGCCGTCGAGGGCGTCCCGACGACGTACGGCGCGCGGCGGTTCCGTGACCACATCGCGCGCTCCGATGCGCCCCCGGTCTCCCGGCTGCGTGCGGCGGGAGCCATCCCGATCGGGCACTCCAACATGCCGACCCTGATCCTCGCCGGCATCCATACCCGCAGCGAACTCTTCGGCGACACCGCGAACCCCTGGAGCGGGGCCGTCACACCGGGCGGCACCAGTGGCGGGGACGCCGCGGCCGTGGCGAGCGGCATGGTGCCGATCGGGCTCGGCAACGACTCCGGGGGATCGGTACGCCTCCCCGCCTCCTTCTGCGGCGTCGCCGGACTGAAGCCCACCTACGGGAGGTTCGCCGCGGATCACCGCCTCGGGCCGGACGATCCCTCCCTCGCCTCTCAAGTGCTGGTGGTCGACGGGCCGCTGGCGCGCACCGTCGATGATCTGCGGCTCGCGTACGAGGTGCTGGCCGGCGCCGATCCGCGCGACCCGAGGGCGGTGCCGGTGCCCGCCTACGGGGAGCCGCTGGACCGTCCGCTCAGGGTGGCGATGGTGACGGACCCAGGCGGGCGCGGTGTGCACCCTGTGGTGCGCAAGGCCGTGGAGAGCGCCTCGGACGCACTGCGTGACGCCGGGTACGAGGTGTGCGACGTGGCCGATGTGCCGCGCCTGGACGATGCCCTGGAGGTCTACGGCCGGATGACGCTCACCGAATTCGCCACCACCTGGCCGGTGGTCAGAACCCTGCTGGGGGAGGGCGGCCATCGCTATGTCGAGTGGGGGATGGAGCGCGGTGGAGGCCCGGTGGACCTGCCGGAGTATCTGCGGCTGACCGGCGTACGGCTCGGCATCCAGCGGGACTGGGCGGCGTTCCTGGACGAGTATCCGCTGGTCCTGGCCCCGGTGTTCACGGATCTGCCGTTCGCGCCGGGGGAGGAGGTGCGCGACGCGGAGAGCTATCAGCGGGTGCAGAACGCGCTGCGGCTGTGCACGGCGACCAGCTTCGCCGGCGTGCCGGCGGTGGCCGTGCCCACCGGGGTCGTGGACGGGCTCCCCTGTGGGGTGCAGCTGATCGGGCGCCCCTACCGGGAGGATCTGTGCTTGGAGGCGGCCGAGGAGGTGGAGCGGCGACTCGGGGTGCTGACGCCCATCGACCCGCGTCCGTAGGTGAGTTCAGGGTGGCCGGTGGGTGACGCGTAGTGATCCCGGCCACTCGGGGCCGTACGATGGCGCGGTGCTGGTCAAGTGGATTCGCCTCACCGTTGTGGACCGTCGAGGGTTCGAGCGGGGGCAGCGGAAATGGGCGGGGCTGCTGGGTGAGCCGGGATTTCGAGGGCAGTGCGGGGGGTGGAGCCGCGGTCGCCCCGGGGTCGCGCACCTGGTGGCCTTCTGGGAGAGCCGGGCGTTCTACGACTCCTTCATGGCGCGCTCGCACGACCGGCTGGCGGCCGCCCAGGTGGGCACGTTCAAAGACTCCCAAGTGCGCCTCTTCGAGCACGAGTTTGACGTGAAGGTGGGTTTCCGGCCGGCGTTCGGCGATGCGGACGTGCTGCGCTTGGCGCACTGCCAGGTGCGGCAGGACCGGGTGGATCACTTCATGCTGATGCAGGAGAAGGTCTGGAACCCGGCGATGGCCGGGTCACCAGGAATGCTGCGGGGGATGCTGGGGCGGGCTCCGGGGGAGGAGTTCTTGGTGTTGTCGCTGTGGCAGTCGGCGGCCGAACGCGGGAAGTACCGCCCGGAACGCGTGGAGCGGCTGGCGCTGCGAGCGCAGATAGGTGCCGATGTACGGGCCATCGCGGGGGACGTGGTCCAGCTCGAACCGTCGTGGACGGTGTGAGCGGCGGGTGCGAGAGGCTCGTGTGGGGGCGGGTGTGAGGGGCGGACTCAGGAGGCGCGGCCGCAGGGGGGCGGCGCGGCCGGGCCCGGAACGCCGAACGCCCCGGCACGGGTGGCCGCCAGGGTCGCGGCGGCGGCCTGGTCGGCGAGTGCGCCGTCGACCGGCTCCCGGGTGATGAACAGCCGGAAGAAGAGCGGCGCGGAGACGGACCGCACCAGCGCGCCGGCGTCGAGAGTGGGGGTGTCGAGCGGGGCAGGGTCGGCCGCGGCCGGGCCGCTCGGCAGCTCCCCGCGGGCGATGGCTCGCTCGACGATGGCCTCGCAGCGGGTGAACCGCTCGGCGTAATAGGCGCGCAGGGCCGTGGCGGCCCGCTCCGACTGGAAAGCGGCCGCGATCATCGCCGAGCCCGACACGGCCACCGCCGGATCGGTGAAGGACTCGACCACCTCGCGGGCGAGGGCGCGAAGATCACCTGCCAGGGAGCCGGTGTCCGGGGGGAGCCAGCTGTCCTCGCCCGCCAGATCCAGCGCGTCGGCCACGAGGCCCTCGACGTCCCCCCAGCGGCGGTAGAGCGTCGTCTTGTGCACGCCGGAGTGCTCGGCGACGTATTCGACCGTCAGGCCGGGATAGCCGTGCTCGGTGAGGCCGGTCAGGACGGCGTCGCGGACGGCTGCCCGGGTGCGCGCGGTACGGCCGCCGGGGCGGCGGGTGCCGGGGCCGGGTGCTTCCGCTGCCGCGCCGGCTCCGGCTCCTGCTCCGGGCTTCGCTGCTGCCTCTGATCCGGTCCCTGTTCCGGACGCGTCGGCTGGACGGTCCGCCGTGCCCGCCCTGCTCGTTCTGTCGGCCCGGTCCGCCCTGGCGGCGTTGTCCTTCCCGTCCGTTCGGTCAGTCTCGGCAGTCAATTGCAACTCCAGTTGCGTTAGGTCGGATCCGCGTGTCATCATCATCGTAACGCAACAGTCGTTGCGTTTGTTTGATCGGTAGTCCGCACGCCGCATTCCGCGTGTCCGGGCATCCCGTTCGGAGGTTCGCCTTGCCCACCCAGATCTCGTTGCGTGGCATCACCAAGTCCTACGCCGACCGACTGCTCCTCGACGGCGTCTCCCTGTCCGTCCGCCCCGGCGAACGCATCGGGATAGTGGGGGAGAACGGCGCAGGCAAGTCGACGCTGCTGCGCCTCATCGCGGGTGCGGAGCAGCCCGACGACGGCCAGGTCGCCGCCCACGCCGACGGCGGTATCGGATATCTGGGCCAGACCCCCGACCTGCCGCCGCACCACTCCGTCCAGGACGCGATCGACGCCGCCCTGGCAGACCTCAGAGCGATGGAACACCGCCTGCGGGATCTGGAGCGGGACCTGGGTTCCGCCGGTGCCGGAGGCCTGGACGAGTACGGCGATCTGCTCACCCTCTTCGAGCTGCGTGGCGGCTATGAGGCCGACGCCCGTGTCGACAAGGCCCTGCACGGCCTGGGGCTGGCGGAGGTGGGGCATGGCCGACTGCTCGGCAGCCTCTCCGGAGGCGAGCAGGCGCGACTCGGGCTCGCCTGTCTGATCGCCGCCGCTCCCGAGGTCATGCTCCTCGACGAGCCGACCAACCACCTCGACGAGGCGGCCCTCGAGTGGCTGGAGGACGCCCTGATCGCTCATCGCGGCACCGTCCTCGCGGTCTCCCACGACCGGCTCTTCCTCCAGCGCATCGCGACCGCGATCGTCGAGGTCGACGCCGACCGCCGCGACGTCCTGCGCTACGGCGACGGCTACGGCACCTTCGTCGCCGCCAAGGCCGCGGCCCGCCGTCGCTGGGAGCAGGAGCACGCCCAATGGTGCGAGCAGATCACTCAGCTCACCCGCTCCGCGGCGGTGACGGCACACGCCGTCGCGCAGGGCCGGGCCATCAAGGACGGCAACAAGATGGCGTACGACCGCGACAAGGGCCGGGTCCAGTCGTCCGTGTCCAGCAGGGTGCGCAACGCCCAGGAGCGGCTGCGCAGACTCCGGGCGGAGCCCGTCCCGCGTCCGCCCGACCCGCTCCGTTTCCGGGCGTCCCCGGGCACCGGCGAGGCCGAGGGCACCCTCGCCCACCTCGAGGGGATGCGCGTCGGGCAGCGGCTGGCCGTGGACTCCCTCACCGTGGCCGCCGGGGAACGACTGCTGGTCCACGGCGCCAACGGCGCGGGCAAGACCACCCTGCTCCGGGTCCTGGCGGGCCTGACCGCGCCGGACAGCGGCACCGTCCGGCTGCGCGGACGGATCGGCTTCCTCGCTCAGGAAATCCCGGTGTCCCGCCCGGACGAGACGCTGCTGGCAGCATTCCGCCGGAGGCTGACCGGGGCCGAGGAGGAGCTGGCCGCCCTGCTGCTGTCCTTCGGGTTGTTCCGGGAGCGCGATCTGACGGTCCCCGTCGGGGCGCTCTCCGCAGGCCAGCGGCGCCGGCTCGCCCTGGCCCGGCTGCTGGCCCGCCCGGCGGACCTGCTGCTGCTCGACGAGCCGACCAACCACCTGGCCCTGGACCTGGTCGAAGAACTGGAGGAAGCGCTGGCGACCTGGCCCGGTGCCCTCGTCCTGGTCTCCCACGACCGCCTCCTGCGGCGCCGCTTCACCGGCCGCACCTACGAGATACGCGACGGCCGCCCCGCCCTCGCCGCCCATTGACCGACACCGCTCCCCGGTGCCATCGCCCTGTGTGGGTTCGGCTCCGGCTCCGGTTCCGGCTCCCGCGTCAGGGTCGGCCTGCCGGCCTCGTGCCCCGGCGGAGGCCGAGGCTGCTGAGGTGGCCGAGGTGGCCCGCCGCTCACGGCGTGCGACTCGGCAGCGTGCGACATGGACAAGGCGGGCGGCCTAGGGTGGCGGCATGGCCCGGCCCCGACGCATCGTTCTCATCCGCCACGGCGAGTCGGAGGGGAACGTCGACGACACCGTGTACGAACGGGAACCCGACCACGCGCTCAGCCTCACCGGGAACGGCCTGCGGCAGGCCGCGGAGGCCGGTGCCCCGCTGCGCGAGATGTTCGGCGCCGAACGGGTCTCCGCCTACGTATCGCCCTACCGCCGCACCCACCAGACTTTCCGGAAGCTCGGCCTGGACCCGGACAAGGTCCGCGTCAGGGAAGAGCCGAGACTGCGCGAGCAGGACTGGGGGAACTGGCAGGACCGGGACGACGTACGGCTCCAGAAGGCCTACCGCGACGCCTACGGCCACTTCTTCTACCGCTTCGCGCAGGGCGAGTCCGGAGCGGACGTCTACGACCGGGTCGGGGCGTTCCTGGAAAGTCTCTGGCGCAGCTTCGAGGACCCGGGCCACCCGCCCAACGTCTTGATCGTCACGCACGGCCTCACCATGCGGCTGTTCTGCATGAGGTGGTTCCACTGGACCGTCGCGGACTTCGAATCACTGTCCAACCCCGGCAACGCCGAATGGCGCACCCTGCTGCTCGGCGGCGACGGGCGCTATTCCCTCGACCGGCCGTTTGAGCGCTGGTGTGAACCCGAGCCTTATGGGGCCACCGGTTAGAGTGCACACCGATGACCGCCGACTTCCGTGACGCAGACCGCCGCGCGCGGGCCCTTGCGAGCCTGCGCGGACTGTCCGTGGGCGATGCCCTCGGATCACAGTTCTTCGTCCCCGCCCATTACCCCTCCCTCAAGCGCCGCGCACTGCCGCCCGCGCCTTGGCAGTGGACTGACGACACCGAGATGGCCTGCTCCGTCCTGGCCGTGCTCGTCACCCACGGCCGGATCGACCAGGACGCGCTCGCCCGCTCCTTCGCCGACCACCACGACTTCGACCGCGGCTACGGCCCGGCCGTCAACCGCATGCTCCGGCTGGTCCGCGAGGGCGGCGACTGGCGCGAGCTGGCGTCCGGACTCTTCAACGGCCAGGGCTCCTGGGGCAACGGCGCCGCGATGCGCATCGCCCCCCTCGGCGCCTGGTACGCCGATGACCCCGAGCAGGCCATCCACCAGGCGGAGATCTCGGCGTACACCACACATCAGCACCGTGAGGCCGTCGTCGGCGCCATGGCCGTCGCCGCCGCTGCCGCCCTGGTGGCCGACCCGTCCCGCGACACCGGCCCCGAAGCGCTGCTCGACGGCGTGATGGAGCTGATCCCGCGCAGCGCCGTCCAGGCAGGGCTCCGCCGGGCCCGGGACATGCTCGACTACGCCGACTCCGGCACCGTCGCCGCCGTGCTCGGCTGCGGGCGGCGCACCAGCGCCCACGACACCGTGCCGTTCACCCTCTGGGCCGCGGCACGCCACCTCGGCGACTACGAGAACGCCTTCTGGGCCACGGCTCAGGCGGGCGGTGACGTGGACACCACCTGCGCCATCGTCGGAGGCATCGTCGCGGCGAGCCGCGGCGGCACCCCGCCCCAGGCATGGCTGGACCACACCGAGCCCCTGCCGTCCTGGGCCCCCGCCCCGGCCGGTTGACCGGATCCGCGGGCGCTCCAACGGGCGGGAGAGCACGGCCACTTGGTGCCCGTACGCCAGGGCGGACCACCGTGCCGGGGGCGCGCGTTCGCACCCGGTTCCGATCCGGTGCGGACGGCCGGCCCGAATAGGCGTACCCTTGCTGGCGCCATGCCGTACGAGCCTCCCACCCATACCGTCGAGCGATCACTGCGCGCCACGACGGGCGCCAAGATCGTCGCAGGTGTCGACGAGGTCGGGCGCGGAGCCTGGGCCGGTCCTGTCAGCGTCTGCGCAGCCGTCACCGGCCTGCGCCGGGCGCCCGCCGGACTCACCGATTCCAAGCTGCTGACCCCCAAGCGCCGCACCGAACTCTGCGGCGTACTCGGCGAGTGGGTCACCTCGTACGCTCTGGGGCACTCCTCGCCCGAGGAGATCGACTCCCTGGGCATGACAGCGGCACTACGTCTGGCAGCCGTGCGCGCCCTGGATGCGCTGCCGGTCCGCCCGGACGCGATCATCCTCGACGGCAAACACGACTACCTAGGCGCGCCGTGGCAGGTCCGCACGGTCATCAAGGGCGACCAGTCCTGTATCGCGGTTGCTGCGGCGTCCGTGATCGCCAAGGTGCGACGCGACGCAATGATGGCCGAACTGGGCCTGGAACACGCCGATTTCGACTTCGCGGCCAACGCCGGCTACCCCTCGCCGACCCATCGCATCGCCCTGGAGGAGTACGGTCCCACGCCGCACCACCGGGTGTCGTGGTCCTACATGGACGCGCTGCCCCGGTGGCGGCATCTGAAGAAGGTGCGCATCACCCCAGAAGCAGCCGCTCTGGAAGCCGGTGGCCAACTCGGCTTCGACTTCTGAGCGGTGCGGGACAAAAAGCGGTACCCGCTGACATGTCCCGCACGTACGTTTGATAGACATCCCTTTATGCCTCTCATCCCCGAGGAGCCTCAGATTCACGAGAGTGTCCCGGGTCCCCGCGCTACTCCGGCCGCCGGCCGCACCGCGCCGACCCCCCGTCCCGTTCCTGGTCCCGGTCCCCGCCCCGCACCTCCGCGCGGCGCTCCCGCGGCCGGTGTCCGTCCGGGCAAGCCCGGACCTGCTGCCCCGCCGCGTGGGCCTGTCGCCGCTCCGCCGGCACAGCGCACGGGCTCCCAGTTGCCTGCCGGCAATGCTGAAGCCCCGGCCGGAGCCCAGCTCCAGCTGATCCCGGCTCCCGCCGGTGGCGCCGTCGACGCCGCCGACGAGGCCGTCGATCTGCTGTTGGATTCCGGGCGCGCGCCGGGCGAGATCCTGGTGCTGACCACCGGCGACCCCCACCCGTGGGCCGCACACGAGCTGTCCTTCGGTGAGGGGGCCTACTGGGCCCAACATGACGCCGCGGACGACGTGTTCTACGCGGACGCCGGCGCCGAGCGTGCCACCGGGCGGCCCGTCGTGGTCGTCGCCCTCAACGGTGGTTCGGACGCGGTCACCGCGCAGGTACTGCCCGCGGCGATGGCCCGTGCCGGGACGCTGCTGATCGTCTGCGGTGACCCGCAGCGGATCAACACCGTGCTCGGCGCGAACGCCTGACCCACACCGCTCGAAACAGCCCGCCGGCCGTACAGGCCGGTCGGGTCTGTCGGTGTACCCGGAGCCGTCGCGCCCTACTTGAGGGCCGTGTGGCATCGGACCGGGATCCTCCGTATCAGTAGAGGCACGCCTTGGGCGCTTTCCCGCCCCTCTCCGGTCCCTCAGCGCGCAGCCGTGTGCCGCTGCGCCTCAGCCGCGCCGCCCCCCGAACGCCGGGGCGCGTCCCGGCTGCCGCTCCGCTGCTGCTCGGCCGACGGGAACGTCGATGGGAACGACGACGGCAGCGGTGACGGCGCGGACTGTGGTGAAGGCTGGGGTGACGGCGACGGTCGCGATGCCTCCGGTGTGCGCTGCCGGACCACGCCCGCCACCCGGCCCCCGCTGCCCGAGGGGTCCGGACCGTCCTGGCGGCCCGGGGGGACGCGCGGTGCGGGAACGGAGGGCGGAAGGGCCCGGGACTCCCGCGTGCCGGGCTGGTCATCCTTCCCTGAGGGGTCTCCCGTCGTACCAACGGAGCGCGCGCGGGTCGGCTCCGTACGCCGCGGGTCCGAACCCGGCGACGCCACCGGGGCCGGCCGGGGACGGCGCCCGCCCCTGTCCTCCCCGAGGACCTGCCAGCGATCGTGGGTCAGTGTGATGTACGCCCCGCACCGCAGCCCGTGCAGAGTGCATGCATCGCGCAGCCCCCACATCCACGCCCCGTCCGCCTCCGTCCAACGAGGGTCGCCCGCACGGCAGTAGAGAAGTACGGCGGTCCGCACCGGCGCCCGCAGTCGCAGATCATGCGGGATCACCCGGCGCAGATGCGCCAGCAGCGCATTGCGGAACTCCCAGCCGTCGGGAACGGCCGACGGCTCGGTGAACGACGCGCTGGCAGTCACCCGCTCCTGCGGATCGAGCACGGCCACGACGGCCGTCGACAGCTGCGGAACATGACGATCGTGCAGGCCGGCGACGACCTCACGAGGATTGCGCAACAGCGGGATACCCGCCGAAGCCCACTCGGAGAGCTCCAGCATCCGCCCCAGTCGGGCGGCCGAATCGGCGGACGCGGGCAAGGACGCTTTTGCGGGCGGGGGGAAGCCGAAGGCCACGATCCTCCCTTCGTCGACGCGTCCACGCGTCGGGCAGCGGCCGGGCGCGAGCGCACCGCGGCATGGCCCTGCCTGACCGCGGACGGCCTGGTACGGGGATGCGACTCCAATTCTCGCGGCCGTACCCCCGTGCGGCAACGAGCAATTCGCGCGCACGACCCGAAATCGCCCGGTGCGCCGTCAATATTCCTGCCCGCCGCGCTGCCCGGCGAAGCCCGAACGCCCTCTTCGGCCGCTTCCGAACCGGAACCGCCCTCAGGGCGTGACGTCTGCCGGGCACGATGGGTCCGTGCCGCCTGGCACCGCACCTCGCGGCGTGCCCCCCTAACCCTGAACGGCGAGGACCAGCGGATACACCCCGTCGGCGCCCGCCCGGCGCAGAAGCCGGGAGGCCACGGACAGCGTCCACCCGGTGTCCGCGAAGTCGTCCACCAGCAGCACCGGACCGCCTGCCGACGCCAGGGCCTGCGCCAGCTCGGGCGGCACGCTCAGCGACGCGTGCAGCGCCCGCAGGCGCTGGGCACTGTTGCTGCGCGGAATCCTGCTCTCCGCCTCGTCGACCGAGACCACCGTTCCGAGGAACGGCATCCGCCCGACCGCGGAGATCCGCTCCGCCAGCGACCGGATCAGCTGCGGGCGACTGTGCGAGCCCAGGCAGACGACGCCCACCGGGCGGGCCGGTGCGTCCGCCCCGCCCGAGGCCCAACCACCGGGCCCCTTGGCCCAGTCGGCGAGGACCCTGACCACCGCGGACGACACGTCGTCGGGGACCGGGCCGTCCGGTGTCTGCGGTGCGAGCATCGGCCGCAGCCGATTGCCCCAACCGATGTCGGACAGCCGGCCGAGGGCCCGTCCGGTCGCGGCCAGCTCATCCGCGGGGATGCGCCCCTTGAGGTCGACGCCGACGGCCGGCAGCCCCGTAGGCCACATCCGACGCGGCTCCACCTCCACCCCCGGGCGTCCCAGATCGCCACGCGCCGCGTCCAAAGACGCCGAGGACACCTCCGGGGAGAACCGGGCCCCCGCGCAGTTGTCGCAGCGCCCGCACGCCACCGCGGCCTCGTCGTCCAACTGCCGCCGCAGAAACTCCATCCGGCAGCCCGTGGTCGTCGCGTAGTCCCGCATCGCCTGCTGCTCGCTCGCCCGCTGCCGCGCCACCCACGCATAGCGCTCGGTGTCGTACGTCCACGGTCTGCCGGTGGAGGTCCAGCCGCCCTTGACGCGCTGCACCGCGCCGTCCACGTCGAGCACTTTGAGCATGGTCTCCAGACGCGACCGGCGCAGCTCGACCTGCGGTTCGAGGGCCGGCAGCGACACCGGCCGCCCCGCAGCCGCCAACACGTCCAGCGTCCTGCGCACCTGCTCCTCGGGAGGGAACGCCAGCGACGCGAAGTACTTCCAGATCGCCTCGTCCTCCCGGCCCGGCAGCAACAGCACCTCGGCATGCTCGACCCCACGGCCCGCGCGGCCCACCTGCTGGTAGTACGCGATGGGGGAGGACGGGGAGCCCAGATGCACCACGAACCCCAGGTCGGGCTTGTCGAACCCCATGCCCAGCGCCGAGGTCGCCACCAACGCCTTGACGCGGTTGGCCAGCAGATCGTCCTCGGCCTGCTGGCGGTCGGCGTTCTCCGTCTTGCCGGTGTACGAGGACACCGTGTGCCCCTGGTGCCGCAGGAACGCCGTGACCTCCTCGGCCGCAGCGACAGTAAGGGTGTAGATGATCCCGGAGCCCGGCAGGTCGTGCAGATGATCCGCCAGCCAGGCGAGCCGGTGTGCGGCATCGGGCAGCGGCAGCACGCCCAGGCTCAGGCTCTCCCGGTCCAGCGGCCCGCGCAGCACCAGGGCCTCGGCTGTGCCTTCACCCGTCCCGAGCTGCTCGGCGACGTCGGCGGTCACCCGCGCGTTGGCCGTGGCGGTGGTGGCGAGGACGGGCACACCCGGCGGGAGATCGGCGAGCATTGTGCGCAGCCGGCGGTAGTCCGGCCGGAAGTCGTGGCCCCAGTCGGAGATGCAGTGTGCCTCGTCGACCACCAGCAGTCCGGTGGCCGCCGCGAGCTTGGGCAGCACCTGATCACGGAAATCGGGGTTGTTGAGCCGCTCGGGGCTCACCAGCAGGACATCCACCTCGCCGGCCGCCACCTCGGCCTGCACGGTGTCCCACTCCTCGGTGTTGGACGAATTGATCGTGCGCGCGCGGATCCCGGCCCGCGCGGCGGCCTCGACCTGATTACGCATCAGCGCGAGCAGCGGGGAGACGATCACGGTCGGCCCGCTGCCGCGCTCGCGCAGCAGGGCCGTCGCGACGAAGTAGACCGCGGACTTGCCCCAGCCCGTGCGCTGCACGACGAGGGCGCGGCGGTGGTCGGCGACCAGCGCCTCGATCGCCCGCCACTGATCCTCGCGGAGCCGGGCCTTACCGCTGGGATCGCCGACGAGTCGGGTCAGGACGGCATCGGCCGCGGCACGCAGGTCTTCGTTGCTCATGCCCCCATGCAACCCGATGCCACTGACAACGCGCGAACCACCGCCGGAACCTGTGGACAACGAGGACCTGTGGATAACTGGCGTCACCCGCGAGTTATCCACAGGGGTCGCGGCGGAGCGGCCGGTCGCGGGATCTTCGAGCCATGAATCCGCACAGCGAACCGCGCAAGCCCACCAGCCACCACTCGACCAACCGCCACCCCGCCGACCGGCCTGCCGCCGACCGGCCCGCTGCCGACCGGCGCGCGGCCGATCACCGGCCCACCGACACGTCCGGTCCCCGCACCCACGCCGCCCATCCCTCCGGCACCCCCGCCGCGCGGCCCGCCGCCGATCCGCCGGTGGCCGCCATCCCGCCGAACCCTCCCGGCTCCGAACACGATCCCGCCATGCCCGCCACCCCTGCCGCCGACGCCACTCCCACCACGCCCGCCCCCTCCTCCGACGGCCCGGAGGACTCGCCCGCGGAAGCCCAGGTCACCTTGCGCGGCCCGGCCGAACTCGCCGACGCCCTCCCGTATCTCATGGGCTTCTACCCGGACGACAGCATCGTGCTGGTGGCACTCCACGGCGCACGGGGCAGGTTCGGCGGCCGGGTCAGGCTCGGCATCCCGACGGACCCCACCCAGTGGCCCGATGTCTCCGACCAGCTCGCCGACTGCCTGGTGTCGGCCGGGAACGAACGCGACAGCCGCCCCGACGGCATCCTCATCTTCCTGTGCCAGGAGCCGGCGGCAGGGGAGAGCGGCAAGGACGTCAAGGACCGCCTCCGCCCCCTCGCCCAACGACTGCGCACCGCCTGTGGCGCCCTGGATGTTCCCGTCCTAGAAGCCCTGTGCCTCTCCAACAGCCGCTACTGGTCCTACTGCTGCCCGGACTTCCGCTGCTGCCCCGCCGAGGGCACACCCCTGGCCCTGCCCGGCACCTCCGTGATGGCCGCGGCCGCCGCGTACGCGGGAATGCAGGTACGCGGCTCGCTCAAGGAGATGGAGGCGCGCCTCACGCCCCGCACCGGCCGCCGCGCGGCCGAACAGGAAAAGGCCCTGGACACGGCCGCGTCCGCGCTCGTCCCGCGCATGCTCAGGGCCGACGGAGCAGCAGCCGTCCGCCGGGAAACCGTTGACCTGGCCGGCGCGATGGTCCACCGGTTCCGGCAGGACACCCCCTCGGGCAGCAACCGGGCCAGGGATGCCTGCGACGACGCGCTGATCACCGACGGCGAGGCCGCCGACCTCATCCTCGGTCTCCAGGACCGTGTCACCCGGGACCGGGCCGCGGAATGGATGGACGGCAGTGCCGGTGCGGCGGCCCTGCGCCTCTGGCGGGCGCTCGCCCGCCGCTGCGCGGGCGGCTTCGCCGAACACGCCGCGGCACCGCTCACCCTCGCCGGATGGGTCTGCTGGGCCACCGATGACGGTCCCTCGGCCCGCGTCGCCCTCGGACGCGCCCTGAGCACCGACCCCGACTACCTCTTCGCCCAGCTGCTGTACCGCGCCGTCAACGACGGACTCGACCCCGAGCCACTGCGCCGCTGCCTGCGCGAACACCACACGGACGAGTCCACCGAAGCCGGTGGAGGTCCGGCGCCGACCACCGAGGGGCCGCCGCAGTCCGGCGCCCGACGGAGGGCGGCCCGCGCCGCCACCTCCCGCCCCCGCGGACCACGCGGCACCACCGGCCCCGGCACCCGTACGACCGATGGCCGCGGCAGGCGCCGGGCCGGCAGGGACGGCGACCGGAGCCGGCGATGAGCACGCCCTTGCTGGACGGCCGGCGTGACCTGGGCGCCGGCCGCACCGTTCAGATGGGTGACGCAGGCCGAACGAAGCCCCGAACCCACCAGGGAGCGTAGAGCGTGCCAGGCATCATCCCCACCGCCCAGCCGGCCCGCAGACATCCGGGAGAACGGCGTGCCGCGCCGCCCAGGACACCGCAGCCGCAACCCGTCCACTCCTCACTGGTCTGTGTGGCGCTGCCTTCCCTCGCGGTCTCCCCGGCCTCGGGGCAGCTCACCGGTGACGGTCTGGAGGGCTGCTATCGGGACGGGCTGCGTGTCCTGTCCCGTTGCGAACTGCTGGCCGCGGGCACCGCCCCTCTCGTGGTCCAGGCGCGGATGCTCGGCGCGGACCGCGCCCGGTTCATCGGGACGATCCGCAGGGCGGGCGACCACGGCCCGGATCCCGAGATCCGGATGGAGCGACTGCGGTCCGCCGACGGCACCGAACGCATCACCTTCCACAGCAGCTCCGCCCACCCCGTCAGACTCCCGGTGGAGATCCGGCTGGGCACGGACCTGGCGGAACTCGGCGCCGTCGCGGTGGGGCTTCCCGGCACCGAACTGCGGCCCGCGGTCCACGGCTCGGGACTCCGCTGGTCCGGGCACGGCGCCCATGCCGTGGTGTCCGCGACACCGACGCCCCAGGACTCCCTGGCCTCGTCGGGTCTGCTGCGGTGGGAGCTGGATCTGCCACCCGGAGGCCGGCGCGCCATCGAGCTGCGCACCGCACTCGAACAGGACGCGGAGGTTCCGTCGGGCGATGCCGCCGGCGGACGGCGGGGCACCGGGGGGCGCCGCATATCCGGCCCGCGGAGCAGGCCCGCTCCGCGACGCGCGCGCAATGACCGGCCACCGCGTCCCTGGGCGCTCGCAAAAGTGGAGTGCGACGACCACCGGGCCGACGCCTTGGTGGCCGGCTGCCTCGACGACCTGTACGGCCTGCTGATGCGCGTTCCCGGCAGCCCCGCCGATCTCCACGTCGCAGGCGGCTTCCCCTGGCGCTGCGGCCTGGCACCGGCCGAAGCGTTGTGGACCGCCCGGATGCTGCTGCCGCTGGGCACCCGGCTCGCCGCCGGCACACTGCGGACTCTCGCCCACACACAACAAGCCGCACCGGGGGCTGATTTCGGTCGAATCCCCGGTCCGCTCCGGGACGCCGGCCCGCATGCCCCGCCGAGCTGCACGGGCATCGAGGCGACGCTGCTGTTCCCCACCGTGCTCGCGGAAGCCCGGCGCTGGGGACTCCCCGACCAGGAGACCGAACGGCTGCTGCCTGCCGCGGAACGCTGTCTGAGGTGGCTGCGCACCGCGACCGGCCCACTGGGCACCGAACGCGGCGGATACGTCCCCGATCCCGCGCCTGACGGGCCGTACCGCTGCGAGACACAGGCTCACGCCCACCGGGCCGCCCTCCTGGGCGCCGACCTGCTCGACGCCTTCGGATCCCCGGACGCGGCGGCGCTGCGGGAATGGGCCGCGGACCTGCGGAGCCGCTTCCGCGCCGACTTCTGGATCGAGGACCGGGCGGGCGGACGCCCCGCCGCCCAGCTCGCCGCCGATGGCCGGCCGCTCCCGCACCTGGGCTCGGCCGCCGCCCACCTCCTCGACACCGGGCTGCTGGGCGGCGCCACCCTCGCCCCCGGCCTGCTGGACGCCGCGCAGACCGGCCAACTGGCCAGGCTGCTGGGCGGCCCGGCGCTGGATTCCGGCTGGGGCCTGCGCAGCCTGGGCACCAAGGAGAGCGGCTACAACCCGTTCGGCCACCGCAGCGGAGCCGTCCGCGTCCATGAAACCGCTGTCGCGGCGGCCGGTCTCACCGCCGCTGGCCACGAAAAGGAGGCAGGGGCGCTGACCCGCGGCATCCTCGACGCGGCGGACAGCTTCGGCCACCGCCTGCCGGAGATGTACGCGGGGGAGCAGCGCACCGCGGACGCGGCACCGGTACCGCACCCGGCGGCCTGCCGCCCCTCCGCGGTGGCGGCGGCAGGAGCGGTGCAGCTGCTGACCGCGCTCGCCGGGGTGCGCCCCGACGTCCCCGCCACGACGGTCGCCCTGCGCCCGCCCGCCGGCGCCCCGCTCGGCGCGATACAGCTCACCGGCCTGAGCGTCGCGGAGCAGCCGTTCGCCGTCCGGATCAGCAGGCTCGGCATGGGGATGGTGGAGGCGGCGGCCGATGGCCTGCAACTGGGTTCCTGAGCCCTATCGGGGCCTGTTTATCGTCAGGCGGACGACTATGATCACGCCATGCCTCCCTACGACCCGTCGGCCTTCCCGCCCTTCGCCGTCACCGTCGACCTGGTCGTGCTCACCGTGCGCCGCCACGCCTTGTGCGCGCTGGCCGTACGCCGCGGGGAGCCGCCGTTCCAGGGCCGCTGGGCGCTGCCCGGCGGCTTCGTCCGGCCCGATGAGGACCTCGAGGGCGCCGCCGCCCGGGAGCTCGCCGAGGAGACGGGCTTGCACGCCCAGTCCCCGGAGGGCCCGCCGCCTGCGTATGCCGCGCACCTCGAACAGCTCGCCACCTACGGCGATCCCGGGCGCGACCCCCGCATGCGGGTCGTGAGCGTCGCGCACCTCGTGCTCGCCCCCGACCTGCCCGCCCCGCGGGCCGGTGGCGACGCCCACAGCGCGCGCTGGGCGCCCGTGGAGACCCTCCTGGACCAGGAGGGCACCCACACCCGCGAGGGCGATCTGACGGCCCCTCTCGCTTTCGACCACGCGCAGATCCTCGACGACGGGGTGGAGCGCGCCCGATCGAAGATCGAATACTCCTCGCTCGCCACGGCCTTCTGCCCCCAGGAGTTCACCGTCGGCGAGCTGCGCCGGGTGTACGAAGCGGTCTGGGGCGTCGCCCTCGACCCGCGCAACTTCCACCGCAAGGTCACCGGCACTCCCGGATTCCTGGTGCCCACAGGCGGCACGACGACCCGTCAGGGCGGCCGCCCCGCACAGCTGTTCAGAGCCGGTGGCGCCACCCTGCTCAACCCGCCGATGCTGCGCCCCGAGGTCTGATCCGGCGCCACCCGCCCCTGCGCACCGGGCCTTGTCGCGCACGCCGTCAGCGAGGATGCGTATCCCCCCGCCACTTGGAGGACGGCCAGTTGGAGCCTGCGCGGCCCCTGTGCTGCCACCGGGACACGAAAAGACGCAAAAGAAGCATTACGGGTAAATAGGACATATAGCGCTACCTTGGGCGAGTGAGCCCTCTCGTACCCCCCGTTGCCTCCGATCGGTCTCACGCCCCGCGAGGGACGCGATGATCCAGGCCATCGGACTGACCGGCGCGCCCCGCAAAGAACTGCCGCCCGCCGTCGACGACCTCACCTTCGAGGCGCGACCCGGCCGGGTCACCGTCCTGTTCGGCACCGCCGCGGCGGGCAAGACCACCGCCCTGCGCCTGATGCTGCAGCTCGAACGCGGCCGCGGTGTCGCCCTCTTCCGCGGCCGCCCCCTGCACCGGGTCCCCAACCCCGCCCGCGAAATCGGCGTGATCCTCGGCGACGTCCCAGGGCACCCGTCCCGCACGGCCCGCGGACACCTGCGCATGCTCAGCGCCGCCGTCGGCGTCCCACCGGAGCGCGCCGACGAGGTGCTCGACCTCGTCGGCCTCAGCGGCCTGGCCGATCAGAGGCTCGGGGGCTTCTCCCGAGGAATGGACCGCCGGCTCGGACTTGCCGCCGCGCTCCTCGGCGACCCGCACACCCTCGTGCTCGACGAACCCACCGAAGGGGTATCACCCCGCGACGCCGCCTGGCTGCACGGCCTGCTGCGTGGCTACGCCACACAAGGCGGCGCCGTTCTCGTCACTTCCCGCAACGCCAAGGAGATCGGCCGCCTCGCCGACCGCGTGGTCACACTCGACGGCGGCCGGGTCATCGCCGACCAGAACGCCGCCGACTTCGCCCGCACCCGCCTGCGCCCCCGCGTCGCCGTCCGCTCCCCGCACGCGGACCGCCTCGCCGCCCTGCTCATCGACGAATCCCAGCGTGCCCACCACGCCACGGACCCCGTCATCGGCCGCGCCATCGAGGTCGTACGGGAGAGCGGCAGCCGCCTCTCCGTCTACGGGAGCAGCTGCGCCGCCGTGGGGGAGACCGCTTTCCGCCACGGCATCCTCGTGCACCGGCTGGTGGACGAGGTCGGCGACAACGGCCCGCTCGCCCCGCTCCATCGCGCCGACGGCCGCCCCCCGGACGTTGCCGGCGACGCGTCCCGCGGCCGTGACTTCACGCCGCCCCCCAGGGAGGCCGAGGCCGGTCAGTGGCGCGACGCGTCAGCCTCTGACGTCAACCACACCCCCCGTGACATCACCCCTGCCGCACACCCCACCCACGCCCAACCCCCCGCTCACGCCGGCACGGACAGGGGCGCGGAGCACGGAGCCGCTACCGACGCTGACGCGGACCCGCAGTCCGACACCCTCACCCTCCCGATCAGTCAACCCACGACATTCACGGCCCGCCAGGTACGGGCCCCGACCGCTCCGTTCGCCGAACGGCTCGCGATCCCCCGGCTCCCCGCGCCCGGCCCGACCTGGCCGCTGCGCTACGAACTGCGCCGCACCCTGAGCGATCGCACCGGTCTGCTCGTGTCCGTCGCGTCCGTCCTGACGTCACTGCTGCTCGCGCTGCTGCTTGCCCGTCACGGCATCGCCCCGATGTCGCGGGTGCTCACCGGCTGGCCACGTCAACTGCCCTTCCCCCCGGCCGCACTCGGCGCGGGACTGCTCGGAGCGCTGGCGTTCGGCCAGGAGTTCCGCTACCCGGCGCTGGCCCCCGAAGCCGGAACCGTTCCCCGCCGGCTCGGCCTCCTCGTCGCCAAGCTTCTGGTCAGCGGCGCTTCCGCACTGGCTCTCGGCGCCGCCGTGCTCGCCGCGGACGAGGCCACCGCACGCCTGCTGTTCGGACCGGACTCCGTCACCAGCATCTCCGAGTGGCCTGTTCTCGCCGCTGGTTGGGCGGGACTCCTTGTCGGCTGCGCCTGGGCGGGAGTCCTGGCCGCCGGCGTATTCCGTTCCACGGCAATGGGGTTGGCGGCGGTGCTCGCCGTGCCCGTATTGGTGGTCCCGCTCGTGCAACGCCTGGTGGCCGAACCCGCGGCCCGCTCCCTGATCGGGCTGCCCGGACGACTGAGGACGTCGGCTCTGATGCAGTGGCCTTCCGGAATCGACCAAGGTGTATCGGTCGTGGTGCGACTTGCGACCCAACCCGTAGGCGGTGCAATGACGTTGTCCCTGACGGCCCTGGTCTGCGCTTACGCCCTCACGGTGCTCCGCAGACGCACACAGTGAACGGTTTTGCGATGCATTGCTGCCCTGTTGTTGCGCGGGCTGTCCGCAACTCGCCGCAGAAAGCGCATTTCTTTCCGATAAAGCGTCAATTGCGGGGTTGTGGGCGATCACCCTTTCGTGTGCTTTTCACCAAAGACCTCAAGGGTGTTCGGGACGCCGCCGACAACAGATGCGTGAGTACCCTTGCGCACACCATGATGACCGCGGCTCGTCCCGGCGACACCGGCCTCGCAGGTCCGGGCGAGCTTGACCGCTACCCCTACGCCAACGGCGTCAATGCCGCCGCCCCGGCCGGCGCGGACCGCGCCGAGCGCGTTTCCCCGGTGTGGGACGGCGCCGAGGCCGATATGGGCCGGGCCGGCCGCCGCACCGCGGGCAGCCGCGGCCGCGGCCTGCACGGCCAACTCGTCCAACAGCTGGGCCAGATGATCGTCTCGGGCGATCTCGGAGCCGACCGCCCGCTCGTCCCCGAGGAGATCGGCCAGCGCTTCGAGGTCTCCCGCACCGTCGTCCGCGAGTCGCTGCGAGTCCTCGAGGCGAAAGGTCTCGTCAGCGCCCGCCCGAACGTCGGCACCCGCGTCCGCCCGGTCAGTGACTGGAACCTCCTCGACCCCGACATCATCGAATGGCGGGCGTACGGACCGCAGCGCGACGATCAGCGTCGCGAGCTGTGCGAGCTGCGCTGGACGATCGAGCCGCTCGCTGCCCGGCTCGCCGCCGGCCACGGCCGCGAGGACGTCCAGCAGCGCCTCACCGACATGGTCGAGATCATGGGCCACTCCGCCGCACAGGGCGACACCGTGACGTTCGCCCGCGCCGACGCCGAGTTCCACTCCCTGCTGCTGCAGCTCGCCGGCAACCGGATGCTGGAGCACCTCTCCGGCATCGTCTCCGCCGCTCTGCACGTCTCCGGCGGCCCGTCCGGCGGCTGCGAGCGCCCGGTCGAGACGTCCGTGAGCCAGCACATGCGGGTCGTCGACGCCCTCGGGACCGGCGACGCCACCGCGGCCGAGTCCGCGATGCGCCAGCTCCTCGCCGCCTACGGTGAGGTCGGCGGACAGGGCAACGGGACGCCGGCGGACCACGTCGTCCCCGCGCCCCGCGAGCACTGAAGATCCGTACCGCAGCGCGTACGGACCGTAGGCGCCGCGTGGCCGAGTGCCCCGCGCGCCCCTGCGGACGGGCCGCGCCGTACGCGTCGCAAGCACGCAAGATCGCCGGATCCGGGGTGTCTGCCCGGATCCGGCGATGGGCTTGAGAGGGTTGCATGTCATATGACAGGGAATGGGTCGTTATGAGGTGTGACTCGGGCCACGCAGATTGGGCGTAACGCTCTTCCGGGAAGCGCGATGACTTAAGAGGTGATAGCCGAGGAGGGAATACGAACGGCGTTAGTGACGCTGTTCAACTCCCCGGTTGCCCCCCGCGCCGTCGGTCCATCCCCACCGGCGGTCGTCGGCTCCGATCCACAGTGGACGGAGCCGGAAGCCGTTTCCATCGTTCCGAGAGGTTGTTCGTGTCGGCCAGCACATCCCGTACGCTCCCGCCGGAGATCGCCGAGTCCGAGTCTGTGATGGCGCTCATCGAGCGGGGAAAGGCTGATGGGCAGATCGCCGGCGATGACGTGCGTCGGGCCTTCGAGGCTGACCAGATTCCGCCAACCCAGTGGAAGAACGTTCTGCGCAGCCTCAACCAAATCCTCGACGAGGAGGGTGTGACGCTGATGGTCAGTGCCGCAGAGGCGCCCAAGCGCACCCGCAAGAGCGTCGCAGCGAAGAGTCCGGCAAAGCGCACCGCCACCAAGACCGTCGCGGCGAAGACCGCCTCGGTGAAGAAGGCCACCGCCGCGGCCGCCCCCATGGGGGACGACCCGGTCGATGAGTCCGAGTCCGCGCCTGCGAAGAAGGCAGCGGCGAAGAAGGCCGTCGCCAAGAAGACGGTCGCGAAGAAGACCACGGCCAAGAAGGCCACCGCGAAGAAGACCGCGTCCAAGAAGGACGTCGACGAGCTGCTCGACGACGACGCGGCCGAGGAGACCCCGGCACCCGCCAAGGGCGAGGCGGCCGAGGCCCCCGAGGGCACGGAGAACGCGGGCTTCGTCCTGTCCGACGACGACGAGGACGACGCCCCGGCGCAGCAGGTCGCCGCGGCCGGCGCCACCGCCGACCCGGTCAAGGACTACCTCAAGCAGATCGGCAAGGTCCCGCTCCTCAACGCCGAGCAGGAGGTCGAGCTCGCCAAGCGCATCGAGGCCGGCCTGTTCGCCGAGGACAAGCTGGCCACCGAGGAGAAGATCGCCCCCAAGCTCAAGCGTGAGCTGGAGATCATCGCCCAGGACGGCCGCCGCGCCAAGAACCACCTGCTGGAGGCCAACCTCCGGCTGGTCGTCTCGCTGGCCAAGCGGTACACCGGTCGCGGCATGCTCTTCCTGGACCTCATCCAGGAGGGCAATCTCGGTCTGATCCGTGCGGTCGAGAAGTTCGACTACACCAAGGGCTACAAGTTCTCGACCTACGCGACGTGGTGGATCCGCCAGGCCATCACCCGCGCCATGGCCGACCAGGCCCGCACGATCCGTATCCCCGTCCACATGGTCGAGGTCATCAACAAGCTCGCGCGCGTGCAGCGCCAGATGCTCCAGGACCTGGGCCGTGAGCCCACCCCGGAGGAGCTGGCCAAGGAACTCGACATGACCCCCGAAAAGGTCATCGAGGTCCAGAAGTACGGCCGTGAGCCGATCTCGCTGCACACCCCGCTGGGCGAGGACGGCGACAGCGAGTTCGGTGACCTGATCGAGGACTCCGAGGCGGTCGTCCCGGCCGACGCGGTCAGCTTCACACTTCTGCAGGAGCAGCTGCACTCCGTCCTGGACACCCTCTCCGAGCGTGAGGCCGGCGTGGTCTCCATGCGCTTCGGCCTCACCGACGGCCAGCCCAAGACGCTGGACGAAATCGGCAAGGTCTACGGCGTCACGCGTGAGCGGATCCGCCAGATCGAGTCCAAGACGATGTCGAAGCTGCGTCACCCGTCGCGCTCCCAGGTGCTGCGCGACTACCTCGACTAGTCGACAAGTCACCAAACGCCGCGAGCCCGGTCTCTCCCTAGGCGGAGGGTCCGGGCTCGCGGCCGTCCGGGTGCGCGGCGCCGCCGTTTGGGTCACTCTGGGTGGGCGTCCACTGTCCC
This sequence comes from Streptomyces sp. NPDC101393, assembly GCF_044767385.1. NCBI lineage: Bacteria > Bacillati > Actinomycetota > Actinomycetes > Kitasatosporales > Streptomycetaceae > Streptomyces > Streptomyces sp. NPDC101393. The sequence goes on from NZ_JBIWNU010000006.1 coordinate 95,597, forward strand.
AGAGTCAGGAGTACGTATGCGCCCCTCCGTCCACGCCGCCATCGGAGCACTCGCGCTGGTCCTCGCCATACCGACAACGGCGGCCGCGGACGAATCGGTGGTCGGCGGCAAATCCGTACGGGTCTCGAAGAGCCCCTGGGTGGTGGCCCTCGCCTCCAAGGACCGCTTCGGCGCCGAGCGCTCCGGGCAGTTCTGCGGCGGCGTCCTCGTGGGCCGCTCGACGGTGGTCACGGCGGCGCACTGTCTGAGCAAGGAAGTGCTGGGTGTGCCGTGGCAGCAGGTGAGCGATCTGCGCATCGTCGTCGGACGCGACAACCTCACCCGCCGCGGCGGCCAGGAACTCAAGGCCGCGAAGGTGTGGGTGAACCCGGGGTACAACAGCTGGACGAACGAGGGCGACATGGCCGTCCTCACGCTGGAGAAGCCGGTCGGAAACCGGGCGCTTCCGATAGCCGGCCGCAGTGACGCCGTCTACGAGCCGGGCACCGCCGCGACGGTCTACGGCTGGGGTGACACGACGGGCGAGGGCAGCTATGCGTCACGTCTGCGGTCGGCCCGGGTGAACGTGCTGCAGGACTCGGTATGCGCGAAGGCCTACCCCGGCAGTCCGGACGGGACGTACAAGTCCACGTCGATGCTGTGCGCGGGGGAGCCGCAGGGCGGGCCGGACGCCTGCCAGGGGGACAGCGGCGGCCCGCTGGTGGTGCGCGGGCGTCTGGTGGGGCTGGTGTCCTGGGGGACGGGCTGCGGCCAAGCGGGCAGTCCCGGGGTCTATACGCGCGCCTCCGCGCTTCTCCCGGCGGTGTCGGACCACGGGGCCGGTTGAGGGGCGCACGGCGCGTCAGAGGGGGCGTGGGCGGGTGTGGTCGCACGAGTGCGGGCGGCCTCCCCGGTTGTGCCGGTGAGACCGCCCGCAGCACGGCCCTAGGCCGCTACTCGCTCGTCGTGGATGCGATGTGTCAGCGTTCCTCTTCGGTCGCAGACGCCGGAGGGGCGGTCAGCCGCTCCGTCTCGTCCTGTATTTCCGCGGCGATCTTCTTGAGTTCTGGCTCGAACTTGCGACCGTGGTGGGCGCAGAAGAGCAGTTCTCCACCGGACATCAGGACGACGCGCAGGTAAGCCTGGGCGCCGCAGCGGTCGCAGCGGTCAGCGGCCGTCAGCGGGCTCGCGGGTGTCAGAACAGTAGTCACGTCGCCTCTTCTCTAGCTCGACGAGCTGTCGTACCAGGGTCAACATCCAACCAGGCCGAAAACGTTCCCGCTCGTGCCTTTTCCTCGAAAAATTCTCCGAGGAGGGCCGGGTGCTGCCGGGTGGCGGCGAATGAGCCGTGTTGCGTGGTGGTCTGATTCACGTTGGTTGCTGTGATGTGTCCTCCCGGCTGGCTTGCCGGTTGTTGATGAGGACGTGCCCGGAGCCTAAATGGTTCATGCCTCGAAGGGAACGTGATGTGCACGTCACTCGGACGTCACCCCTTCGAGGGATCGAACGTACGAACGAAATTCTACTACGATGGGCGTGGTTACGGGTGGCGTCACATCGGCTCTACTAGGCCTCGGTACCCTCTGACCGGCGACACCGCCACAACCGAGTCCGCGGAATGCGGACTGCCAGAAATTCAGCGAGGAGCGAACCGCGTGACCGCCGAGATGTCCGTGCCGTCCACCGCCGTGCTGACCGGGGCAGACCGGGACGGATCCAACTACACCGCGCGGCATCTGCTCGTCCTCGAGGGCCTGGAAGCCGTCCGCAAGCGCCCTGGCATGTACATCGGCTCGACGGACAGTCGCGGCCTGATGCACTGCCTGTGGGAAATCATCGACAACTCCGTCGACGAGGCGCTGGGCGGCTACTGCGACCACATCGAGGTGATCCTCCACGATGATCAGTCCGTGGAGGTCCGCGACAACGGCCGCGGCATCCCCGTCGATGTCGAGCCCAAGACCGGGCTCAGCGGCATCGAGGTCGTGATGACCAAGCTGCACGCCGGCGGAAAGTTCGGCGGCGGCTCGTACGCCGCCTCCGGCGGCCTGCACGGCGTCGGCGCCTCCGTCGTCAACGCGCTCTCCGCGCGGCTGGACGTCGAGGTGGACCGCAACAGCAAGACCCACTCCATCAGCTTCCGCCGCGGCGTCCCCGGGATCTTCACCGAAATGGGCCCCGACGCCCCGTTCGACCCGGGCAACGGCCTGCAGAAGGGCAAGCGGGTCGTCAAGACGAGGACCGGCACCCGGGTGCGCTACTGGGCGGACCGCCAGATCTTCCTCAAGGACGCCAAGCTCTCCTTGGAAACCCTCTATGCACGGGCCCGGCAGACGGCCTTCCTCGTGCCCGGCCTGACCCTCGTGGTCCGCGACGAGCGCGGCCTCGACGGCGCAGGCAAGTCGGAGGAGACCTTCCGCTACGACGGCGGCATCAGCGAGTTCTGCGAATACCTCGCACAGGACAAGGGCGTCAGCGACGTCCTGCGGCTGAGCGGCCAGGGCACCTTCAAGGAAACGGTCCCCGTCCTCGACGACCGCGGCCACATGACGCCGACCGAAGTCACCCGCGAGCTGGGCGTCGACATCGCCCTCCGTTGGGGGACCGGCTACGACGCGACCGTCAAGTCGTTCGTCAACATCATCGCGACACCCAAGGGCGGCACCCACGTCTCCGGCTTCGAGCGATCGGTCACCAAGACGATCAACGAGGTGCTGCGGTCGAGCAAGCTGCTCCGGGTCGCCGAGGACGACGTCGTCAAGGACGACGCCATGGAGGGGCTCACCGCCGTCGTGACCGTGCGGCTCGCGGAGCCCCAGTTCGAGGGCCAGACCAAGGAGGTGCTCGGTACCTCCGCCGCCTCCCGGATCGTCGCCCAGGTGGTGAGCAAGGAACTCAAGGCCCACCTGACCTCGACCAAGCGGGACGGCAAGCAGCAGGCGCGCTCCGTCCTCGAGAAGATCGTCGCCGCCGCCCGTACGCGCATCGCCGCCCGTCAGCACAAGGAGGCCCAGCGCCGGAAGACGGCTCTGGAGTCCTCCTCGCTGCCGGCCAAGCTCGCCGACTGCCGCAGCGACAACGTCGACCGCAGCGAACTCTTCATCGTCGAGGGCGACTCGGCGCTGGGTACCGCGAAGCTGGCACGCAACTCGGAATTCCAGGCGCTGCTGCCGATCCGCGGCAAGATTTTGAATGTCCAGAAGGCATCAGTTTCGGACATGCTCAAGAATGCCGAGTGCGGTGCCATCATCCAGGTCATAGGGGCCGGATCCGGCCGCACCTTCGACATCGACGCCGCCCGCTACGGCAAGGTCATCTTCCTCGCCGACGCCGACGTCGACGGCGCCCACATCCGTATTCTGCTGCTGACGCTCTTCCAGCGCTACATGCGGCCGATGGTCGAGCAGGGGCGGGTCTTCTCGGCCGTTCCGCCGCTGCACCGCGTCGAACTGACCAACCCCAAAAAGGGTCAGGAAAAGTACATCTACACGTACTCCGACAACGAACTGCGTCAGACGCTTCTCGAACTCCAGCGCAAGAACGTCCGCTACAAGGACAGCATCCAGCGCTACAAGGGCCTCGGCGAAATGGACGCCGACCAGCTCGCCGAGACCACCATGGACCCGCGTCACCGCACCCTGCGGCGGATCAACATCAGCGACCTCGATGCGGCAGAGAAGGCCTTCGACCTCCTGATGGGCAATGAAGTCGCCCCCCGCAAGGAGTTCATCACCAACTCCGCCTCCACTCTGGACCGTTCACGCATCGACACCTGAGCCGGCCAACGCACCACCGGGCGCCTCTCCACCCACGGGTGGAGAGGCGCCCGCCGTGTTTTCCACCCCGGCCCCACCCTGGCTCCGATCCGTGCGACGTGCCGCTCTCCGTAGCGTCGGGAACGTCGTCAAGGACTCATCCCCACGGAGGCTCAGGACATGAGCGGTCTGCTCAACAACCTCGTGATCGTCGCGGTCGTCGTGATGGTCTTGGTCCGGCAGTTCCAGGCGCAGCGCGTCAGCGCGGACAACAAGAAGTGGTGGCTGGTTCCCGTCGTGCTCACCGTCATGGCGGTGCGTGACCCCGGCCTCCTGGACCCCGCACACCACAGCGTGTCCGCCGCGCTGCTCGCCGTAGGGCTGCTGCTGGGACTCGCCGGCGGCGCGGCCTGGGCCTGGACCAGCCGGATGTGGACGGACGCCGAGGGTGCGGTATGGACCAAGGGCGGCTGGGCGACGGCCGGCGTCTGGCTCGGCAGCATGGCCCTGCGCCTAGGCCTCTACGGCATTGCGGCGCTCATGGGAGTCCACCAGGGCGCCCCGGCCACCATGCTGTCCGTCGCCGCCATGCTGCTGACCCGTACCGGCGTGACCGTCTGGAGGGCCCAGTCGCTGGGCCCGACGTACCGTGTCCCTGTCGCCGGCTGACACCCGCCACCACCTGCAAGGAAGGACCGTCCGTGCCGCAGAACGCCTGGACGAGCTGGCCGCTGCGGGAGGCGCTCTCCCGCGAGGGCATCAGCGACGCGCGACTGTGGATCGGCCGGGCCGTCCGCGTACTGCTGCTCGCCGGAATGCTGTGGAGCACCTTCTCCGAGCCGGCCTTCCGAGGCTGGGGACTGCCGGCCGGGTGCGCCGGCATCGTGCTGAGCGCACTGCTCTTCGTGCACTTCTTCCGCACGACCCGGCGGCACATGCTGTGGCCCTCCATCGGGCTCTTCGTGCTGCTGGAAGGCGCCGCGTTCGCCTTCCACGCCGCGGGAGCGCGGACGCCGGCGGTCGTCCTGTGGTGCGGCTGCGCCATCGCGGGCATGGAACGGCTGCCGCTGATGGCCGCGCTGCCGTGTTCCGCGGCCGCCCTGGGGGCGTACGCCACGGTGGCCAACGACGACTGGCTGACGACCGTGGCGACCACCGCGGGCCTCGGCCTGGCCGGATACGTCCTGCGGCTCGACGCGGAGGCACGGGGCAACTCCGTGCGGCTGCTGGCGCAGGAACGCGCCGCCCGTAAGGCGGAGGCCGAAACGGCGGCACTCGCCGAGCGGGGGCGCATCGCCCGCGAGATCCACGACGTCCTTGCGCACAGCCTGAGCGCCCAGCTGGTCCACCTGGAAGCCGCGCGGCTGCTCATCCAGCGCAGCACCGACCTGGAAGCCGACCGGGACCAGATTCTCGACCGGGTGGTCGCCTGCCGGGGGATGGCGCGCGAAGGCCTGGACGGCACGCGTGAGGCGCTCTCCGCGCTGCGGGGTGAGATGGCACCGGTGGAGGACTATCTGCGTCAACTCGCCACCTCCGAGGGCGCTCAGCTGGAGGTGACGGGGGAACGCCGCCCCATGGCACCGGACGCGGATCTCACCGTCCGGAGAGTGGCGCAAGAGGCGATGACGAATGTGCGCAAACATGCGGCGGGTGCCCGGGTGAGTCTGCTGCTGGAGTACGCGGAGGGGCAGGTGGGGCTCGTGATCCGCGACCGGGGTGGCCGTGGAAAGCCCGGTGAGCTGGCGAAGAGCGGTTCCGGATACGGTCTGCTCGGGATGCGGGAGCGCGCCGAACTGCTCGGCGGAACGCTGGAATCCGGCCCCGATGAGGAGGGCTTCATGGTGCGGTTGCGGGTGCCCGCATGACCGCGGACACGGCGGCACGTGTGGTGGTCGCCGATGACCAGACGGTGGTGCGCGAGGGAATCGTGATGCTGTTGGGGCTGCTGCCGGGAATCGAGGTCGTCGGATCGGCCGGGGACGGCGACGAAGCGGTCCGTCTGGTCGCCGAACTCGCCCCCGACGTCGTCCTGATGGACCTGCGCATGCCACGCTGCGACGGCGTCGAGGCGACCCGCCGCATCCGCGCGGACCACCCCGGCACCCAGGTCGTGGTCCTCACCACCTACGCCGACGACGACTCGCTCTTCCCCGCCCTGCAGGCCGGCGCGCGCGGCTACCTCACCAAGGACGCGGACGGCGACGAGATCGTCCGCGCCATCGACGACGTGCTGTCGGGCGAAGCCGGACTGTCGCCGAAGATCCAGCGCAGGCTGCTGGAACGCTTCGCCGAGCCCCTGCCGACCGTGCCGCAACCGTCGGACGAACCACCGGACGGGCTGACCGCCCGCGAGGTGGAGGTGCTGCGTCATGTCGCCGAGGGGCTGTCGAATCCGGAGATCGCACGCGCCCTGCACGTCTCCACCGCGACGGTGAAAACCCACATCAACAACCTCTTCGCCAAAGCGGGGCTGCGGGACCGCGCCCAGGCCATCCACTACGCGTATCGACACGGCCTCGCGCAGCCGCCCGGACAGTCCCTCACCTGATGGGGTGAAGGATTCGGAATGAACCGTCCCGGATCTTCCTTTCTGTCCATCCTTGGGCCACTTGGTCAACAGGCCTGTGCAACAAGGAGTGTTCGGTGGACAAGCAGGACGGCCGCGCGGCCGGTGAGCCGGGGGACGTACGGTTCGACGACCCCTGGTACGACCCTCACGCCTCCGGGTGGGGCGACTTGAAGGACGCGGCGGACGCGACGGACGAACCGAACCGCACACAGAGCGCCCAGCCGCTGCCGAAGCCGCGGTCCGCGGACCATGACGACGTGTACCTGGCGGTCCAGCAAAGCGCCGCCTTCCAGGAAGTACGCCGCCGCTACCGGCGATTCGTCGTACCTGCCACGGCCCTCTTCCTCACCTGGTACCTCGCCTACGTGATCGCGGCGACCACGGCGCCGGACCTCATGGCGCACCGCGTCGCCGGCGCGCTCAACGTCGCGATGCTCGCCGGACTCGGACAGTTCGCCACCACCTTCCTCCTCACCTGGGCGTACGCGCGGCACGCACGGCTGCGCCGGGACCGCGCGGCGCTCGACATCCGCTGGGAAACCCAGGAACTCACCGGAAGGAACCTCCGTTGACCGGCGACCACCAAACCCTTGCGCTGGTCCTGTTCAGCGTGTTCATCGCCGTCACTCTGGGCATCACCACCTGGGTGAGCCGCCGCCGGCAGGGCTCCGCCGAGGAGTTCTACGCCGGCGGCAGACTCTTCTCGCCTCTGGAGAACGGTTTCGCCATCGCGGGTGACTACATGTCCGCGGCCTCCTTCCTCGGCATCTCCGGACTCATCGCCCTCTTCGGCTACGACGGCCTGCTGTATTCCGTCGGCTTCCTCGTGGCCTGGCTCGTGGCGCTCTTCCTCGTCGCCGAACTGGTCCGCAACTGCGGCCGGTTCACCCTCGCCGACGTCGTCGCCTCCCGGATGCGCGAGCGTCCCGTCCGCATCGCGGCCGGCGCGGCCTCCGTCACCGTCTCCGTGCTCTATCTGGTGGCGCAGATGGTGGGCGCCGGCAGCCTGGTCGCGCTGCTTCTCGGCAGCGCGGGCGAACATGCCCGCACCGGGATGGTGATCGGGGTCGGCGCACTGATGGTCGTTTACGTCGCCTTCGGCGGGATGCGCGCCACGACCTGGATCCAGATCGTCAAAGCCGTGCTCCTCATGGGCGGCGCCATCGCACTGACCGTCCTGGTACTGATGCGCTTTCACGGCGACATCAACACGCTGCTCAACACCGCCGCCGAACGCAGCGGTCACGGACGGGACTTCCTCGCACCCGGTCTCAAATACGGCGGCGACTGGACGTCGCGACTCGACTTCATCAGCCTCGGCATCGCCCTCGTCCTCGGCACGGCCGGACTGCCGCACATCCTGTCCCGCTTCTACACCGTCCCCACGGCGCGCGCCGCCCGCCGCTCGGTCGTCTGGTCCATCGGCCTGATCGGCGGCTTCTACCTGATGACCATCGTGCTCGGGTTCGGCGCCGCTGCCGTCCTCGGCAGCGATGCGGTCCGCTCGTCCAATACGGCGGGCAACACCGCGGTCCCGCTGCTCGCACTGGACCTGGGCGGCGGCGCAGGCTCGACGGGCGGAACGGTTCTTTTCGCCGTGGTGGCCGCGGTCGCCTTCGCGACCATCCTCGCGGTCGTCGCCGGCATCACGCTCGCTTCGTCCGCCTCCGTGGCACACGACCTGTACGCCTCACTACGGCGCACCCGCGTCGCGGGGCGAGCCACCCAGCGCAACGAGGTGACCGTGGCACGCTTCGCCTCCGTAGGAGTCGGCGCGGTCGCCATCGGCCTCGCGCTGCTCGCCCAGGACCTGAACGTCGCGTTCCTCGTAGGCCTGGCTTTCGCCGTCGCCGCCTCCGCCAACCTGCCGATCCTGCTGTACGCCCTCTTCTGGCGCCGCTTCACGACCAAGGGAGCGGTCTGGTCGGTCTACGGAGGCCTGATTCCGGCGGTCGCCCTCGTCATTCTCTCGCCGGTGGTCTCCGGCAGCCCGACGTCTCTCTTTCCCGGACTGGACTTCGCGCTGTTCCCCCTCGAGAACCCCGGGGTCGTGTCGATCCCCCTGGGCTTCCTGATGGGCTGGCTCGGCACCGTCCTCTCCCCGGAGGCCGCCGATGCCGCCCGGCACGCAGAGACGGAGGTGCGGGCGCTGACGGGAGCGGGGGCGGCGTAGGGGACGTACTGACACCCACGTCCCAGGAGACCTGTCGGGGGCGGTGGTCCCGGCGACGCCGCCCGGACGGTGCGCGCGGTGGCCGCTGTGTGACCGGCGCGTGCCGGTCGCCCCGGGCCGCCTAGACCCACTCGTAGCGGTGCTCGGGGCGGCCGGTCTCGCCGTACCTGAGAGTGAGCCGGATCCGTCCGGCGCGCTCAAGGAGCTTGAGGTAGCGCTGCGCCGTCTGCCGGCTCACGCCCGCCCGAGAGGCGACGTCCTGGGCCGACAACGCGGCATCAGCGGTACGCAGCACCGCGCGCACGCGGTCAGCGGTGGCCGTGGAATGCCCCTTGGGCAGCTCGGCCGGGCCCGCATTGGCTCCCCCCAACGCCCCGAAAATGCGGTCCACTTCGGACTGCTCGGCCTGGCCGCCGCCCTCGAAGGTGCGATGCAGGGCCGCGTATCCCTCCAGCTTGGAGCGCAGGCCCGCGAACGTGAACGGTTTGACCAGATACTGCAGCGCGCCGTGTCGCATGGCCGCTTGGACCGTGGCGATGTCACGCGCAGCCGTCACCATGATCACGTCGGTGAGCAGGCCCCGTCGCCGCAGCTCGCCCACGAGTTGGAGCCCTGTTTCGTCGGGGAGGTAGTGGTCGAGAAGGATCAGATCAACGGAGTGCGTTTCGAGGGCCGCGAGCGCCTCGCCAGCGGTGTGTGCCAGACAACTGACGCGAAAGCCCGCGATCTTGGCGACGTACGCCGCATTGATCTCCGCTACCCGCACGTCGTCGTCGACGACCAGCACTTCGATCATCGGACTGCTCCCGTGGCATCGTCGGGACGCCGGGCGCCCTCGGCGACGCGGGGCTGGGCATTGGGTCCGGTCTGCGAGTGGGTATCGCGGCCGGAGGCGCTATGGGAGTCGGAGAGCTCCTCGGTCAGGGCATCGGGCACCGTCACGGTGAACATCGCACCGCCACCGGGGCGGTCACCGACCTCGGCACTGCCCCCGTAACGCTCGGCAAGGCGCCGCACCAGTGCCAGGCCGATGCCGCGCTGCCCATGGGCGGGCGGGTCCTTCGTGGTCCAGCCCTCTGTGAAAATCTCTGCACGACGTTCCTCGGGCACGCCGGGACCGTTGTCGCTGACGCGAACCACGGCGGTGCGTCCTTCGGCGCGTACCTCCACCTCCAGCTGCGCATCACGTCTGCCTGCCGTCGCGTCGAGGGCGTTGTCGACGAGGTTCCCGAGAACCGTGACCAGGCTAGGTGGGTCGATCAGGCGGTCGGGGAGACGTGTCCCGGACGAAATGCTCAAGGAGGCGCCACGCTCGGTGGCAACTGTCGCTTTACCGACAAGGAGAGCTGCCAGGAGCGGGTCGTGGACGCGCTCGGTGACCTGCTCGGCCGTCGCCCGGTGCACGCCTACCGCCTGTGTCACGAACTCCACCGCCTCCTCGTACAGTCCGAGCTCGAGCAGTCCCAGGAGGGTGTGGAGCCGGTTGGCGTGCTCGTGGTCCTGGGCACGTAGGGCATCGATCAGCCCACGGGTGCCGTCCAACTCGCGGCCCAGCCGCTCCAACTCGGTGCGGTCACGCAACGTGACCACAGCGCCGCCGTCGTCCGTCGGCATGCGATTCGCCACCAGAACCCGCTGCCCGCTGACGGCCAGTAGGTCCGCGCCCGACACCCGGCCGGCCAGGACGTCGGTCGTACGTCCCTGTGGCAGGGCAGCGTCGAGGGAACGGCCGGTGTCCTCGGCGCGCAGGTCGAGGAGGCGCTGCGCCTCATCGTTCATGAGCCGGATCCGGCCGTGCTTGTCCAGCGCGAGGAACCCTTCCCGGATGCCGTGCAGCATCGCCTCGCGCTCGGTGAGCAACGCGGAGATGTCGGAGAAGGCCAGATCGTGGGTACGGCGCTGCAGGCGGCGCGATACGAGATAGGCGGCGAGGGCGCCCACGGCGAGCGCTCCGCCCGCGTAGGCAAGCAGCTCGGGCACCGTGGAGAGCAGCCGTTCCTGCACGCTCTCGTAGGCGATGCCGACCGAGACAGCCCCGACGACCTGGCCGTTCTCGTCACGCAGCGGAACCTTGCCGCGCGCGGAGCGGCCGAGAGTGCCGTCATCGATCTGCATGATCTCCCGACCGGAGAGCGCGACGCTCGGGTCGGTGGAGACGTGATGACCGATTTCGTCCGGGTCGGTATGCGACCAGCGCACGCCCCGTTCATCCATGATCACTACATACTCGGCGCCCGTCGCGGAGCGAATCCGCTCGGCTTCGTCCTGGACGGGGCCGTGGCGCGTCGGGTGGGAGGCTTCCAGAGCGTCGTCGAGGCGAGGCTCGGCGGCAGTGGTCTGTGCGATCGCGAGTGCGCGGCGCATCGCCTGGTCGTCGAGCTCGGCGCTGAGGGGCGCGAGAAACAGGCCGGTCGCGAGAGCGGTGACACCAGCTGCGATGGCCAACTGCACCATCAGGACCTGGGAGAACACCCGACGAGGCCAACCCAGTCGGGGCCGCGCCATGTGCCGCATCGTTGACGTCCGCCGGTTGTTTCCCGTCCTGTCCGCAGCGATCTCAGGGCGTCGCGGGCCACCAGGGGCGGAGGGGAACGGGGCGGAACCCGAGAGCTCTGAGGCGCTCGGGCGCGGATCCGTTTCTTCCTTTTCGCCCATACGAACGAACAGTAAGCGCGCCCGGGGCCGGTCGGGTAATCCTCGCCGCCTCGATCTCGGAGGGTGATCAGGCGTGACTCGGAGCGGAGCCGCGGATGCCCACTGGAGGGCCGAGGGAGGTTATCCACAGGGGTTTCGAGTGCGGGATGTGCGCGCCTAGCCTCGAAGGGTGAGCGATGGGGATGGCCTGCCGACGGACCACAGGTCATGCCGGTGCAAGGGGGAGAGACATGGTGTGGTCAGCGGGGGAGATAAGCGCTGTGCGAAGAGGCGTGGCGGCGCGCGCTGGTGCGCGCCCAGGCACGGTGCTGCACGCAGTGGGGACCACGTTGGGCTTGGGCTTGGCTGCGGCGCTGGGGCTGACGCTGGGCACGTTGAAGCCGTGGGGTTGCCGGACGGCCGGCGGGACGCGTGGAGAAGCATGCCGTTGCGCTTGTCGCTGTCGCTGTCGCCGGTGCCGCCTTGGGGAAGCCGATGAACAGGACCGCCATTCACGGGCGCCGGGCCGAGCCCAGGAGTCAGGCGAGGGGGTGGGCCCCCACGAGAGGCCGAAGCGCGGATCTGGCGCCCGAGACGGTGCTGATGGACGTGACCGTCATACGCGCCGGTGGACCGAGCGGCGCACCACAGCTGGCGGGCGCCGAAGCTCCATCGGCCCGCTGTTCAACGGTGACGTGCCAGGTGCGCCCGTCAGTGTGCGCGAGGAACACCTTCCAGCTGGGGGAGTTTCCCACGGGCAGCCCGCCGCTGGGCGCCGAATCGTCGGCCCGCGGCGTTTCGGGCCGCATCGTGTCGGTCCTTACGACATCGAGTGCGTCCGCACGATCCTCCCGGATCAGCTCGCGGACGGCGAGGTCGGCGGCCTGGGCGGGGCGGTCCCACGCAGAGCGTCCGCGGCAGTGGTCCGGCGTGATCCGCCCGTCGCGCGCCGCCTCGATGGCGTCCTTAACCAGATGGGCCGAGGCACGCCCGTAGGCGTAGCCGTACGGGAGGACGATGAGCGTGGGCGAGAAGCGGTGGCCGCCGATGTGGGTGACTTCCCAGGCCTCGGATCCACTGATGGCGAGTTCAGCAGCCAAAGGCCGGCCGAGCAGGGCACAGCAGCGATCCCGTTTGCCGTTGGTACAGACGAGGACGAGCGGGTCACCGGTGTACGGCTCCCAGAGCCCGCCGTGGTCCCCCGCGCCCAGCGCAGAGAAGTCCAAGCCGAGCGCCGCCCGCGGGTCAGTGAAGGTGGTCGTACGGATCCAGGAGCGTCCCGGCGCGGTGTGCGCGAGGAACAGTCGGCGCTCGGGGACACCATGACAGTCGGCGTGGCGTCCGGGCCGCCGAATCAGCGCAACGCGTACGTCTGTCCCCTCTGCCGCGGCCTCCAAGGCCTTGCCGATGTGAGGGTCGAGGTGACTCTCGGTCAGCGCATTGGCTCCCCATGGCCCGGTCTGCTCGATGAGCAACCAGGTTCGGGCGGTGGCCGCGGTGCCGGCGACAGGTTCAGCAGAATCCCGGGAAGCGGTTGCGCATGTGCTCACAAAGGTAAGCCTAACTTGCGACGTGTCGGGGCAAATCCAGGGAGGGCCATGAGAGGGATGGCGGCCGAAGAGCCGGGGCGCCGCCCGGTCAGGCTTGGCCGGTCAGCACCTCGAGTTCACCCTGGCGGCGTCCGCAAACGCCGTGTCGGTCGAGGACGCCGGGCCGGGCAACGGGGAGGACTCCGGCGTCAGCGCGCGTCGAGGCGGGCCCCGTCGGGACGCAGCTTTAGGACCTGACCGAAGCCCCCTGCCCGGCCGGCGCCTTCCGTCATGGCAACGGCTGTGGCGGGCGGGGGCCCTGGTAATGCCCGCTGGGGCGCATGCGTAGTGGACGCTCGCCGTACTCCTCCAGGGCGTGGGCGATCCAGCCGGCAGTACGGGCGATGGCGAAGATCGTTTCGCCTGCCTCGGGCGGCATTCCTGCGGTGACTGTCAGTACCGCCAGGGCCAGGTCGACATTGGCATGGAGTTCGGTGTGCCGGGCCGTTGTGGTGATCACCCGGCGCGCGGCCTGCAGCGCCGGCTGCGCCGTCGGCACATCCGCCAGGAGGCCGAAGAGGGCGCGGGCCCGCGGGTCCTCACCGGGGTAGAGGCGATGGCCGAGACCCGGTACCCGTCGGCCGGCCCGCAGATGGTCGGCGACGACAGCCGTCGCGCTGCCGCGTTCCAACACTTCCAGCAGCATCCGGTGCGCCAGCCCGCTCGCTGCGCCGTGAAGTGCACCGTCCAGCGCCCCGAGCCCGGCCGACACGATCACGTACGGGTGGGCGCGGGCGGAGGCGGCGACCCGGACCGCGAGTGTGGAGGCGGCGAGGTCATGGTCGATGAGCAGCACCAGAGCCGCGTCCAGGACGCGCAGCGCTGCTGTGTCGGCCGGCTCGGAGGTCAGGCGGCGCCACAGTCGGGGAGCCAGCGCGTCGGCGTTTTGCTGACTTGAGCTCTTCGATGGCAGTGCGTCGACCAGGGTGGGGATGAGGCTACGCGCGGTGTCGAGGACGGCGTCCTCGGACAGGTCGAAGCGCAATGGGTCGGCGGCGGCCGAGGCGATGACCGCGACCTGTAGGCGGTCCATCGGCCCGCAGTGCGCCGGTAGTGCCTGCACGGCACGGCGGGCCGCGGACAGTGCGTCGTAGGGTGCCATGAATTGGGTGCCGCGGCGCAGCTCGCCGGTCCAGAGCCACTCGGCGACTTCCTCGTAGCTGTAGTGGGCGGCGAGTTCTTCGGTGTCTACTCCGCGGAAGTAGCAGTGGTCGCGGTCGATGAGTGTGATGCCGGTACGCACCGCCAACTCTCCATCGCCACCGGACAGTCCACGTCGGCCGTTGCGGCGGGCGAGCGCTTCGACCTCCTTCGCGTCGAAGGTGCTGCCGCGGCCCCCCGGCTCGCGGTGGCTGGTCAACTGGCCGCGGCTTACGTAGGCGTACACCGTTTCGGGCTTCACGCCGAGCCGCTCGGCAGCCTCCCGGGTGTTCATTCGCTGCCCGGTCGCGTCGGGTGCCGCGTTGTGATCCGCCATGAACTCACCGTATCCGGGCTGCATTCATTCACCTTCACATTGATTCAATCAATATTGACGATGATTACATCAACCATGGATAGTCGAATCAAGTCCTGAAGGAAGGTCACTGTGTTCACGGCAGTGAGCAGGGGAGATCAAGGAGATCCGTCATGCCGATCGTCGAGGCGAACGCACCGATCGACGCTCCCCGCGGACTCGCGGGCGTTATCGTCACCGACACCCAACTGGGCGATGTCCGGGGCCGCGAGGGCTTCTTTCACTACCGCCAGTACTCCGCCGTCGAGCTGGCCACCGCCCGCTCGTTCGAGGACGTCTGGTATCTGATGTTCCACGGCGAGCTGCCGGACGCGGCACAGCTGGCGGCCTTCACGGCTGAGACGGCCGCGCTGCGTGCGCTGCCCGCCGCGCTACGGGACGCCCTCCCCGGCATCGCGCTGGCCGGCGCGCACTCCGGCCCGCTCGCCGGGCTGCGCACCGCGCTTTCCCTGCTCGGTGCGACCGCCGGTTTCCGTCCGCTGTACGACATCGACACGGACCGCCGCCGCGCGGACGCGCTGGCCGCCTGCGCCGCCGTGCCTACCCTGTTCACCGCGCTCCACCGGCTCGGCCAGGGGCAGGAGCCCGTGGAACCGCGCACGGACCTCACCTACGCGGCGAATTACCTCTACATGCTCACCGGGCACGAGCCGCAGCCGGAACGGGTCCGTGCCGTCGAGGCGTATCTGATCGCCACCATTGACCACGGCTTCAACGCCTCGACGTTCACCGCCCGTGTCATCACCTCCACCGGCGCAGACCTCGCGGCCTGCCTCGTCGGCGCGGTCGGTGCGCTCTCCGGCCCACTGCACGGCGGCGCCCCCAGCCGCGCCCTGGACACCCTCGATGCCATCGGCACCCCGGACCGCATCGACCCCTGGATCCGCGAGCGTGTGCTGCGCGGCGAACGCATCATGGGCTTCGGTCATCCCGTCTACCGCACCGAGGATCCGCGTTCCCGGATGCTGCGTGGCATCGCCGAGCAGTTCGGTGGCCCCCTGGTGGAATTCGCCGTCCAGGTGGAGGCGAGGGTCGAGACGCTGCTCGCCGAGCTCAAGCCGGGCCGTGAACTGCACACCAATGTGGAGTTCTACGCGGGCGTCGTCATGGAGCTGTGCGGATTGCCGCGGGAGATGTTCACCCCCACCTTCTGTGCGGCCCGCGTCGTCGGCTGGAGTGCCAACGTTCTCGAGCAGGCCCAGGACTCGAAGATCATCCGCCCGGCGGCCAGGTACGTGGGCCCGCCCCCGCCGCAGCCGCTGCCGGAAACCGGCGTTCACTGACGGTCACGGGTCGGCGGACCCGGCCCGGCCCGGCCTGGCCTGGCGCGAAGCGAGCGGGGCCTGCGTCACCGGCGGTCCGTTACGATCGACAGCTCGTCCGCCGCCGGTCCGCGCGGCCCGCCACCCGCACCATGGAGGCGCTTCCTTGGCCACGCAGCCCCCGCACCAGATCCCGGTCGTCGTCCTCGCGGGCTTCCTGGGCTCGGGCAAGACCACCCTCCTCAACCACCTGCTGCGCGCCGGCCACGGCACCCGCATCGGCGCGATCGTCAATGACTTCGGCAGCATCGAGATCGACGCCATGACGGTGGCCGGCCAGGTCGACTCGATGGTCTCGCTGGGGAACGGCTGCCTGTGCTGCGCGGTCGACACCAGCGAGCTGGACGGGTTTCTGGACCGGCTTGCCCGCCCCGCGGCCCGTATCGACGTCATCGTCATCGAGGCCAGCGGGCTGGCCGAGCCGCAGGAACTCATCCGCATGATCCTGGCCAGCGAGAACGACCGCATCGTGTACGGCGGGCTGGTCGAGGTCATCGACGCGGCGGAGTTCGGGGCCACTCGCGTACGGCACCCGGAGATCGACCGGCATGTGGCGATCGCCGACCTCGTGGTCCTCAACAAGGCGGACCGGATCGGCGAGGACGAGCGGCGTGCACTCCTGGACACTCTCGCAGGGCTGAGCACGGGTACGCCCGTCGTCTGCGCCGCGCACGGCCGGATCGACCCGGAGCTGTTCTTCGACCGCGGGACACGCGAGGAGCAGGAGGAGGCCCAAGGGGGTTTCCGGCAGCTGTCGTTCGAAGACCTCTACCGCGCGATGCACACCGGGCGCGCCGACACCGGCCCTGCAGACGGGAGCCCCGGCGGCTCCGATGACCGCGTCGCCCGCCGCGACGGCGATGGCAGCGACTCCCTCGCCGGCCACGGCTGCGCCAGTCATGGCGACTCCAGTTACGGAGACGGTTGCGGCGGCGGGAGCGACCACAGCCACCACCTCCATGCCTCTTACGAGAGCGTGGAGTTCATTTCCACGGAACCGATGAACCCGCGCCGGCTCATGGACTTCCTCGACAGCAGGCCCGCCGGCCTCTACCGCATCAAGGGGTTCGTCCATTTCGATGTCCCCGAGAACCGCCAGAAGTTCACGCTCCACGCCGTCGGCAACTTCCTGCGTTTCTCGCCGGGGCCGTGGCAGAAGGACGAGCAGCGGTGCACCCAGCTCGTGCTGATCGGTAGCGGCATCGACGCGGCAGCGCTGCGCAAGGAGCTGGACAACTGCCGGGACACCGCTCCGTCCGGTGCCGGTGCCGGTGCCGATCCCGACGCCGATCCCGACGCCGCGACGCACAGCATGTGGGGCGTGTTGAGGTACGTGGCCTCCCGCGAGGAATGACGCAGCCGGACCGGCAAGAACACCGGCCCGGCTGCACCACACCCCAGGCTGACGGGCGACGGGCGACAGGCGACGGCTGACGTGAAACGGCTACCCGCGGCCGCCCCTCACCGCCGCACTACACCCACGCCACGCCACGTCGCACCACACACCACGCACCCACCGCCTCGCTACACCGGCCCGGCAAGCGCCGCGACCGGCTTCAGCAGGGGAACCCCCGAGCCGTCCCGGCGCGGATCGACCTCCGGCAGCTCCAGCGGAGCGCCCTTGGCGTCCGCGGCGCGCACCGGAGCGGCCCCGGTCCATGCCAGCGTCAGGGTGTCCTCACCCTTGAGGAACCGCTGACAGCGCACTCCGCCGGTCGCCCTGCCCTTGCGCGGGTACTGGTCGAACGGGGTGAGCTTGGCCGTCGCCACCGAATCGTCCAGCGTGCCGTGCGACCCGGCGACGGTGAACACCATGGCATCGGCGGCCGGATCAACGGCGGCGAAGGAGATCACCTTCGCGCCCTCGCCCAGCTTGATGCCGGTCATGCCGCCCGCGGGACGGCCCTGAGGGCGCACCTGCGACGCCTGATAGCGCAGCAACTGCGCCTCGTCGGTGATGAAGACCAGGTCCTCTTCGCCGGTGCGCAGCTCGGCGGCGCCCACGATGCGGTCGCCGTCGCGGAGGGTGATGACCTCCAACTCGTCCTTGTGGGCGGGGTAGTCGGGCACCACGCGCTTGACGACGCCCTGTTCGGTGCCGAGCGCCAGGCCGGGTGAGGACTCGTCCAGTGTCATCAGGCAGATCAGCCGCTCGCCGTCCTGGAGGGTCAGGAACTCGGAGAGTGCGGCGCCGCCGGAGAGGTTGGGCGCGGCGGCGGTGTCCGGGAGCTGGGGCAGGTCGATCACCGAGATCCGCAGCAGCCGGCCCAGGGACGTCACCGCGCCGATCTCGCCGCGGGTCGTCGCCGGCACCGCCGAGACGATCGCATCGTGCTTGACGCGCTTGGCCTCGGTGTCGAACGACACCTCGCCGGAGGCCGTACGTGCCAGCAGGCCGGTGGAGGACAGCAGCACCCGGCAGGGGTCGTCGGAGACCTCCAGCGGCACCGCGGCCACTGTGGCGCCCGCCGACTCCAGCAGTACCGTGCGGCGGTCGGTGCCGTACTTCTTCGCGACCGATGCCAGCTCGCCGGAGACGAGTTTGCGCAGCTCGCTGTCGGAGTCAAGGATCCGGGTGAGGTCCTCGATCTCGGACTGCAGGCGGTCGCGCTCCGACTCCAGCTCGATCCGGTCGAACTTGGTCAACCGGCGCAGCGGGGTGTCGAGGATGTACTGCGTCTGGATGTCGCTCAGCGAGAAGCGCTCGATCAGGGCCTGCTTGGCCGCCGCGCTGTTCTCGCTGGAGCGGATCAGCCGGATGACCTCGTCGATGTCGATCAGGGCGGTCAGCAGCCCCTCCACCAGGTGGAGGCGGTCCCGCCGCTTGGTGCGGCGGAACTCGCTGCGTCGGCGCACCACGTTGAAGCGGTGGTCGACATAGACCTCGAGGAGTTCCTTGAGGCCCAGGGTCAGCGGCTGGCCGTCCACCAGGGCGACGTTGTTGATGCCGAAGGACTCCTCCATCGGCGTGAGCTTGTAGAGCTGCTCCAGTACGGCCTCGGGGTTGAAGCCGTTCTTGACCTCGATCACCAGCCGCAGGCCGTGCTCGCGGTCGGTGAGGTCCTTGACGTCCGCGATGCCCTGCAGCCGCTTCGACCCGACCAGGTCCTTGATCTTGGAGATGACCTTCTCGGGGCCGACGGTGAAGGGGAGTTCGGTGACGATGAGGCCCTTGCGGCGGGCGGTGACGTCCTCGACGGCGACCGTGGCGCGGATCTTGAACGTGCCGCGGCCCTTCTCGTACGCGTCCCGCACGCCGCCGAGGCCGACGATCCGGCCGCCCGTCGGCAGATCGGGGCCCGGCACGAAGCGCATCAGGGTGTCGAGGTCGGCGTTCGGGTGCTTGATCAGGTGGCGGGCGGCGGCGATGACCTCGCCGAGGTTGTGCGGCGGCATGTTCGTCGCCATGCCGACCGCGATGCCGGACGCGCCGTTGACCAGGAGGTTCGGATACGCCGCGGGGAGCGTGACCGGCTCCTGCTCCTGGCCGTCGTAGTTCGGTGCGAAGTCGACGGTGTCCTCGTCGATCGACTCCGTCATCAGGGAGGTCGCCGACGCCATCCGGCATTCGGTGTACCGCATCGCGGCGGGCGGGTCGTCGTTGCCCAGCGAGCCGAAGTTGCCGTGACCGTCCACCAGGGGCAGCCGCATCGAGAAGGGCTGCGCCATGCGCACGAGGGCGTCGTAGATGGACGCGTCGCCGTGGGGGTGGAGCTTGCCCATCACCTCGCCGACGACCCGGGCGCACTTGACGTAACCCCGCTCGGGCCGCAGGCCCATCTCGTTCATCTGGTAGAGGATGCGGCGGTGCACGGGCTTGAGACCGTCGCGGGCGTCCGGCAGGGCGCGTGAGTAGATGACCGAATACGCGTACTCGAGGAAGGAACCCTGCATCTCGTCGACGACGTCGATGTCGAGGATCCTCTCCTCGAAGTCGTCCGGCGGCGGGGTCTTCGTGCTGCGGCGGGCCATCGCGGCTGCGGCTCCTTCTGCTGCGTCTACTGCCGATGTGGGTCAGCCGGCTGTGGGGAGAACCAGCTGTGGGACCGATCAACTGGTGGATCGACCCGTGAGTCTGCCTGAGTCTGACGCGGACCATTGTGTCCCGCCCCACTGACAACGCCGACCGCGACTCCCCCTTCGGCCCCCGGAGGTGCCGAACCGCGGCGCCCGTACGGGGCTGCTCGGACGGGAACTTCGCCAGATGCCGACGCGCTTGCATACAGTGACAGAACTTCCTCGCAAGCGGATCGAAGGGACGTACATGCCCATGGGTCACACGGCCACAGAACAAGCCGGCTCCGGCGGCCTGACAGCGACCGAGCACCGGCTGGCCAACGGCCTGCGCGTGGTGCTGTCCGAAGACCACCTGACCCCGGTCGCGGCGGTCTGCCTCTGGTACGACGTCGGCTCCCGACACGAGGTCAAGGGCCGTACAGGCCTGGCTCACCTCTTCGAGCACCTGATGTTCCAGGGGTCCGCCCAGGTGAAGGGCAACGGCCACTTCGAGCTCGTCCAGGGCGCCGGCGGTTCGCTGAACGGCACCACGAGCTTCGAGCGCACCAACTACTTCGAGACCATGCCCGCCCATGAGCTGGAGCTCGCGCTCTGGCTGGAGGCGGACCGCATGGGTTCGCTGCTCAGCGCGCTCGATGACGAGTCCATGGAGAACCAGCGCGACGTCGTCAAGAACGAACGCCGCCAGCGCTACGACAACGTCCCCTACGGCACGGCCTTCGAGAAGCTGACGGCCATGGCCTACCCGGAGGGCCACCCGTACCACCACACCCCCATCGGGTCGATGGCGGATCTGGACGCGGCATCCCTGGAGGACGCGCGGGCGTTCTTCCGTACGTACTACGCGCCCAACAACGCCGTTCTGTCGATCGTCGGCGACATCGACAGCGCGCAGACGCTGGCCTGGGTGGAGAAGTACTTCGGCTCGATCCCCTCGCACGACGGCAAGCAGCCGCCGCGCGACGGCACGCTGCCCGAGGTCCTCGGCGCCGAGCTGCGTGAGGTCATCGAGGAGGAGGTCCCCTCCCGTGCCCTGATGGCCGCCTACCGTCTGCCGCACGACGGCACCCGTGAGGCGGACGCCGCCGACCTGGCGTTGACCGTCCTGGGCGGCGGCGAGTCCTCGCGTCTCTACAACCGTCTGGTGCGCCGCGACCGCAGCGCCGTCGCGGCCGGGTTCGGGATGCTGCGGCTGGCGGGCGCGCCGTCGCTCGGCTGGCTGGACGTCAAGACGTCCGGCGGCGTGGAGGTCCCGGGCATCGAGAGCGCGGTCGACGAGGAGCTGGCCCGCTTCGCCGCCGAGGGTCCGACCCCGGAGGAGATGGAGCGCGCGCAGGCCCAGTTGGAGCGCGAATGGCTGGACCGCCTGGCGACGGTCAGCGGCCGGGCCGACGAACTGTGCCGCTTCGCGGTCCTGTTCGGCGACCCTCAGCTCGCGCTGAGCGCCGTACACCGCGTCCTGGAGATCACCCCGCAGGAGGTGCAGGCGGTCGCCAAGGCCCGGCTGCGCCCCGACAACCGCGCGGTGCTCGTCTACGAGCCCACCGAACCGGCCGACGCGGCTGCCGGGACCACTGACCACAACGCAGAGGAGGCGGCCCAGTGAGCGACCTCACCGCCGGCGCGGAATCCCCCGTGAGCACCATGGACTTCCACCCCCAGCCCCGGGGCGGCGCGCCCAAGCCGTGGGCCTTCCCGGCCCCCGAGCGCGGCCAACTCGCCAACGGGCTCACCCTCCTGACCAGCCACCGCCCCGGCCAGCAGGTCGTCGCCGTCGAGATCAACCTCGTCGCGCCCCTGGAGGCCGAGCCGGAGGGTCTGGACGGCGTCGCCACGATCATGGCGCGGGCGCTGTCCGAGGGCACCGACAAGCACGACGCGGAGGAGTACGCCGCCGAGCTGGAGCGCTGCGGCGCCACCCTCGACGCACACGCCGACCACCCCGGGCTGCGGGTCTCCCTCGAGGTGCCGGCATCCCGCCTCGGCCGCGCGCTCGGCCTGCTCGCCGACGCGCTGCGTGCCCCTGCCTTCCCCGAGAGCGAGGTCGAGCGGCTGGTTCGCAACCGTCTCGACGAGATCCCGCACGAGCTCGCCAACCCGGCGCGGCGTGCGGCGATGGCGCTCTCGAAGGAGCTGTTCCCGGCCACGTCCCGGATGTCGCGGCCCCGTCAGGGCACCGAGAAGACCGTCGAGCGCATCGACGCCGCGGCCGTCCGCGCCTTCTACGACGCCCATGTGCGGCCCGCGACGGCCACCGCCGTGATCGTCGGCGACTTCACCGGCGTCGACCGGGACGGGGCGCTCGCCGACACCCTCGGCGCGTGGACCGGCTCCACCGCCGAGCCGCTGAAGCCGTCGCCGATCACCGCCGACGACACCGGCCGGGTGGTGATCGTGGACCGCCCCGGCGCCGTCCAGACGCAGCTGCTCCTGGGCCGCATCGGGGCCGACCGCCACGACCGTGTCTGGCCCGCGCAGGTGCTCGGCACGTACTGCCTGGGCGGCACCCTCACCTCCCGTCTGGACCGGGTGCTGCGCGAGGAGAAGGGCTACACCTACGGGGTGCGCGCCTTCGGCCAGGTGCTGCGCTCCTCCGACGACGGCACGGGCGCCGCGATGCTCGCCATCAGCGGCTCGGTGGACACCGCCTCCACCGGGCCGGCGCTGGAGGACCTGTGGAAGGTGCTGCGCACCCTGGCGGCGGAGGGCCTCACGGACGCCGAGCGGGATGTGGCCGTGCAGAACCTCGTCGGGGTCGCGCCGCTGAAGTACGAGACCGCCGCGGCCGTGGCCGGCACGCTCGCCGACCAGGTGGAGCAGCACCTCCCGGACGACTTCCAGGCGCAGTTGTACGCCCGGCTGGTGGACACCGGCACGGTCGAGGCGACCGCCGCCGCGGTCAACGCCTTCCCGGGGGACCGGCTGGTGACGATCCTGGTGGGCGACGCGGCGCAGATCGCCGAGCCGGTCAAGGCGCTGGGCATCGGCGAGGTGACGGTCGTCAGCGGCTGACCCCTGGGGCGGGCGCCGGCGGCCGGAGAGACGGTCCGGCAGGCGCTGGTGACCCCTGGTCATATCGGGTTATTCGGGATCCCGTGGCGTATGGACGCCACGGGATCCCCTTTATGTCCGGAATGCAGCGGCTGGTTGCGTGGTGCTCCTGTGGCGTACGGCACAAAGAGACGGTTCTGTTTGCCGATTGAAAGATGTCCCGATTAGCGTCAGTCCGGCTGTTCGTCAGACGTACGCCGCAACCGTGGCACCGGACAGTCATCGCCGAGTCCCCGTACGGCGCGAGCCAGGGGAGCCGGGGACCCACATGTCCCCTGGGGTGAATCGGACCCCTCTTCGGAGGAGCCCGTAGGAGACCTTCCTGCTCCGAACCCGTCAGCTAACCCGGTAGGCGAGAAGGAAGGAAAGGACAAGCCAGCACATGGCGTTCACCCGTGCCACCGGGAAGCACCGCCGTGCGAGCCGCACCGCTCGTACGACCCGCAACATCGCCGGCATAGCCACCCTCGCGGCCTCCGGCGTCGTCGCCTCCGTGGCCTCGCCGGCGCTGGCCGCCACGGACGAGGCACCCACCTACGACACCGGCCTGACGCAGGCCGTCGTGGTGGGCGACGAGCTCGCCGACCGGATCGCCGCGCAGGCCGACGCGCAGCAGGCGGACGCCGAGGCCGCCGCCGCGCAGGCGAAGGCCGAGGCCGAGGCCCGCAAGGTCGCCGAGATGGCCAAGCAGCGCGCCGAGGAGGCCAAGAAGAAGGCCGAGGCGAAGGCCAAGAAGGAGCGCGAGGCCAAGGAGCGCGCGGCCCGCGAGGAGGAGCGCAAGCGCCTCAACACCTTCGTGGCGCCCGTCGCCGGCTCCTACGTCTCCACCGGCTACCAGGCCTCCAGCGGACTGTGGTCCTCCGGTAGCCACACCGGCATCGACTTCCACGCCGCCTCCGGCACCACCGTGCACGCCGTCGGCGCCGGCACCGTCGTCGAGGCCGGCGACGGGGGCGCGTACGGCAACAACGTCGTGATCAAGATGAAGGACGGTACGTACACCCAGTACGGCCACCTGTCGTCGTTCTCCGTCTCGGTCGGGCAGAGCGTCACCCCGGGGCAGCAGATCGCGCTCTCCGGCGCCACCGGCAACGTCACCGGACCGCACCTCCACTTCGAGGCCCGCACCGGCCCTGACTACGGCTCGGACATCGACCCGATCGCGTACCTGCGCGCACACGGCGTCAACGTCTGACGGTCCCGCACCGCACGCACCGCACGCACCGCACGTCCCCCCGAAGCCCCGAAGCCCCGGCCCCGGCCGGGGCTTCGTCGTCGGCGGGGCTTCATCGGGGGCAGGCCGGGTCGGCCGCGCGGCAGCGGCAGGTGTGTGGGCGCACGCCCTTGGCCAAAAGATATCCATGAATAACCGGAGCCCGTCAAAAATCCGTCCCGGTCGAATAGAATCACGGAAATAGTCGCCGGTCGGCGGCCATTTCCCGGGATTGCGGCGGAGGCACGGACGATGCGAGGCCATATTTCCGCGCATGCGGTGTGCACGGCGATTCGCGAGGACATTGTCTCCGGCGCGCTCGTGCCGGGGAGCCGGCTGATCGAGGACATCCTGGCCGCGCGTTACGGCGTCTCCCGGGTGCCGGTCCGTGAGGCGCTGCGCACCCTGCAGTCCGAGGGTTTCGTCACCACCCGCCATCACGCGGGTGCCTGCGTCGCCGAGCCCACCGAGCAGGAGGCCGCCGACCTCCTGGAGATCCGCGCCCTGCTGGAGCCGCTGGGCGCCGCCCGCGCGGCCGTCCGGCGCAGCACGGCGCACCTCAAGGTGCTGCGCGGTCTGGTGCGCCTGGGGCGCGAGCGATCCGGCCACGGCCACCCTGCGGATCTGCGCCAACTGGACGGCTGGTTCCACGAAACGCTCGCCCAGGCGGCCGGCAGCCCCAGTCTGACGGCGCAGCTGACCCAGCTGCGGCGCAAGATCGAGTGGATGTACACGGTGGAGCCGTCGGCGCGGGTGGCCGAGTCGTGGGACGAGCACGGTGCGCTGCTGGACGCGGTGGCGCGGGGTGACGCCGGGCGGGCGCGCTCCCTGATGGCGGCGCACATCGAGAGCGCCCTTCCGGCCCACAGGTTGCGGCGTCCCGTCGCGGCCGGGGTGAGGGAGGCGAAACGACCCGTCAACACGGCGCGCGCCCGCCATTAACAATCGCCCCGTATACAAAGAGATACGGAATGGGCGGAGGGCATGTGAGGGGCGAGCTATAGGCTGTTCCCCTTTCCCCTTTCCCCTTTCCGCTTTCGGGTGTCCGGCTTTCCGTTTCCGGATTTCCGGTTGCGGAGTGCGCGAATTCCGCATTCCGGGTGCGTGCCGGGGAATGGCGGGTGCCCAGGGGCCGGTTTCCCGGAGAGTTTTATCGCGGGGGAGCGGGTTCCCGTTCGCGCACTGCAGAAGCGCACCGCCGAAGCGCGTAGCGGAAGCGTGCGAGCGACGCGTGCAAGCAAAGCGCGCAACGAATCGCGCGCAAGGAACCGCCCACCCGGATCCGCCCCCTTCGTACGTCACCACACCCGGCGACAGAAAAAGCCCCGCAGCGGCGGCCGTTTCCGGTCGCCGCTGCGGGGCCGCAGAAGCTGGGTGGTCCTGAAGGACTCAGACGGTCTCGGGGAGCTCTTCGAGACCCTCGGCGACGAGCTTCGCCAGGCGGTCGAGCGCGGCCTCGGCGCCTTCGGCGTCGGAGGCCAGCACGATCTCTTCGCCACCCTGGGCGCCGAGGCCCAGAACCGCGAGCATCGAGGCCGCGTTGACGGGGTTGCCCTCAGCCTTGGCGATCGTCATCGGGACGCCGGCCGCGGTGGCCGCACGGACGAAGATCGAGGCGGGGCGGGCGTGCAGGCCCTCGGCCCAACCGACATTGACGCGGCGCTCAGCCATGGTGTTGCCCTTCGAGTCGTGACTGTTGTCTAGACCAGTGTCGCACGGTGCCGGAGTGGTCCGGAAGCCGATCGCCACGGCCTTCCTGCTCCCGGCCTTCCGGCGCAGGACCGTGCGGGGAGGGCCGGGTTCCGTGGTCGTTCCGGCGCCCGGGTCCTGCCCCGCTCTCCGAGACTACGCATACCGAGCCGGTTGTCGGTGCCCGGCCGTACGCTGTCCGCATGCAGACGTCGCCGGACCACGCCTACCCGACCCACTGGGAAGCCGACGTGGTGCTGCGTGACGGCGGCACGGCCCGCATCCGCCCCATCGCCCCCGATGACGCCGAGCGGCTCACCTCCTTCTACGAACAGGTTTCGGACGAGTCGAAGTACTACCGCTTCTTCGCGCCCTACCCGCGCCTGTCCGACCGCGACGTCCACCGCTTCACCCACCACGACTACGTCGACCGGGTCGGCCTCGCCGCCATCGTGGGCGGCGAGTTCATCGCCACCGTGCGCTACGACCGCATCAACGACCAGGGGCTGCCCGCCAAGGACCCCGAGGACGATCAGGCCGAGGTCGCCTTCCTGGTCCAGGACGCCCATCAGGGCCGCGGTGTCGCCTCCGCCCTCCTTGAGCATGTCGCCGCCGTCGCCCGCGAGCGCGGCATCCGCCGCTTCGCCGCGGAGGTGCTGCCCGCGAACACCAAGATGATCAAGGTCTTCACGGACGCCGGCTACACCCAGCAGCGCCGGTTCGAGGACGGCGTCGTCCGTCTGGAATTCGACCTCGAGCCGACGGAGCAGTCGATGGCCGTGATGCGCGGCCGCGAGCAGCGCGCCGAGGCCCGCTCCGTCCAGCGGCTGCTCGCCCCCGGCTCGGTCGCCGTCATCGGGACGGGCCGGGCGCCCGGCGGCGTGGGCCGCACCACCCTGCGCAACCTCCTCGACTCCGGCTTCACGGGCCGCGTGCACGCCGTCAACCACGCCTTCCCCGAGGGCACGGACCGGCTCGACCCCGAAGGCGTGCCGGCCGTCCGCTCGCTGCGGGAGATCCCCGACCCCGTCGACCTCGCGGTCATCGCCGTCCCCGCCGCCCGTGTCCCCGAGGTCGTCCGCGACTGCGGCGAACACGGCGTCCAGGGCGTGCTGATCCTGTCCTCCGGGTACGCCGAATCGGGCCCCGAAGGCCGCGAGCTGCAGCGCGCCGTGCTGCAGCAGGCCCGCTCGTACGGCATGCGGCTCATCGGGCCCAACGCCTTCGGCCTGATCAACACCGCCGCCGACGTCCGGCTGAACGCCTCGCTCGCCCCGCGGATGCCCGGCACCGGCCGCATCGGGCTCTTCACCCAGTCCGGCGCCATCGGTATCGCCCTGCTCAGCGGGCTGCACGCCCGCGGTCCCGGTGACGACGGCATCGCCGGTATCTCCGCCTTCGTCTCGGCCGGGAACCGCGCCGACGTCTCCGGCAACGACCTCCTCCAGTACTGGTACGACGACCCGGACACCGACGTCGTCATCCTCTACCTGGAGTCCATCGGCAACCCGCGCAAATTCGCCCGGCTCGCCCGCCGCACCGCCGCCGTGAAACCAGTGGTGGTCGCCAAGGGCGCCCGCCACAACGGCACCGCGCCGCCCGGCCACGCCGTCCCCACCGTCCGCATCCCCGACAGCACCGTCGCCGCCCTGATGCGCCAGGCGGGCGTGATCCGCGTCGACACCGTCACCGAACTCATCGACGCCGGGCTGCTGCTGGCCTCCCAGCCGCTGCCGGCCGGCCCTCGCATCGCCATCCTCGGCAACTCCGAATCCCTCGCGCTGCTCGCCTACGACGCCTGCCTGACCGAAGGGCTGCGGCCGCTTCGGCCCCATGTGCTGGCCTCCGCCGCGACCCCGGACGACTTCCGGGCCGCGCTCGCCGACGCCCTCGCGCGCGATGCCTGCGACGCCGTCGTCGTCACCGCCATCCCCTGGGTGGGGGAGGGGGACACCGCCGCCCCCGGAGAGAGCGAGGAGGCCACGCTCGCCGCCGCCCTGCGCGGCGCCGCGGCCGCGGATCCCGCGAAGCCGGTGACGGTCGTCCACCTCGCGATGGACGACCTGGCCGCGACCCTCGCCGCACCGGGGGAGTGCTCCCCGGACCCGGGGCGGACCGGAGGCGAGGACGCAGACCCGCCCCTGCCCCCGGAGGAGGCCCCCGAGCCGCCCTCCGACCGGGCCGCGCCGGCCCCGCCCCGCCCCACCTATCCCCCGTCCCGCCCCCCGGTCCTGTTCCCCGCACCGCCGCCCCCCGAGGCCCCCGTCCCGCACCGCCCCCGTCCCGCCCGCACCCGCATCCCCGCCTACCCCGCCGCCGAGCGCGCCGTCCGCTCGCTCGGCGAGGCCGTCCGCTATGCCGCCTGGCGCCGGGACGCCGCCGAACCGGGCCGGGTGCCCGAGTACGACGACATCCAGGAGGCGGCCGCCGGCACCGACATCGATCAACTCCTCGACCGGCTCACCCCCGGCGTCGCCCCGGGCCGCTCCGTGGCGCTGCCGCCGGAGGACGCCGAGGCACTGCTCGCCCGCTACGGCATCCACACCCGCCCCGCCCTCCCGGCGCCCGATCCCGACGCCGCGGTCCGCGCCGCCGCCCGCCTCGGCTACCCGGTCGCCCTCAAGACCACCGCCCCGCACCTGCGCCACCGCGCCGACCTCGGCGGGGTCCGCCTGGACATCGCGGGCGAGGGCGACCTCCGCCGCACCTACACCGAGCTGACCGACTTCCTCGGCTCCCCCGAAGAGCTGCGGCCGGTCGTCCAGGCGATGGTGCCGCGCGGCGTCGACACGGTCATCCGCGCCGCCATCGACCCGGCCGCCGGCGCCGTCCTCTCCTTCGGCCTGGCCGGCGCCCCCTCCCAGCTGCTCGGCGACATCGCACACCGCCTCATCCCGGCCACCGACCGCGATGTCACCGACCAGATCCGATCGATCCGGGCGGCTCCGCTGCTGTTCGGCTGGCGTGGCTCGCAGCCCGTGGACACCGGCGCGCTGGCCGAGCTGCTGCTGCGGGTCTCCCGGCTCGTCGACGACCACCCCGAGGTCGTCGGCGTCGACCTCGAACCAGTCGTCGTCGCCCCGCAGGGCCTCTCCGTTCTCGGCGCCGCCGTCCGTCTGGCCCGCCCACCCGCCACCACCGACCTCGGCCCCCGCCGGCTGCCCGTCTACTGACGACCGAGGCGTCTCCGCAGCCCTGTACGCCCCGTAAGATGGACCCCATGGCTAAGACCGGTACGACGACTCAGGGGCTGCGCGCGGCGATCGAGCGCAGTGGCTATTACCCGACCCTCGTGGCCGAGGCGGTGCAGGCCGCGGTGGGCGGCGAGCCCGTCGTGTCGTATCTCGTCCATCAGGAGACGACCTTCGATGCCAACGAGGTCCGCCGGCATGTCACGGTCCTGGTCCTGACCGGCACCCGGTTCATCGTCAGCCACACCGACGAGCAGGCCGCCGACGCCACCTCCCCCTCGCCGTACGCCACCACCTCCACCGAGTCCGTGAAGATCGGCCGGATCTCCTCCGTGGTGCTCAGCCGCGTCGTCGCCAACCCCGAGTCGTACACCCCCGGGCAGCTGCCCCGCGAGGTCGTCCTCACCATCGGCTGGGGCGCCGTCGCCCGCCTGGACCTGGAGCCCGCCACCTGCGGTGACCCCAACTGCGAGGCGGACCACGGCTACACCGGCTCCTCCACCGCCGACGACCTCTCGCTGCGGGTCAGCGAGGCCGGCGACGGCCCGGACTCGGTCCGCGAGACGCTCACCTTCGCCCAGGCGCTCTCCGAGGCCACCGCGGCCACCACCAGCCCCCGCTGATGGCGCACGCCACCCAAGCCTGGCCCGAGCCCGAACCCCTCGATCCGCTGACCGCCCCGCTGCCCCGGTACGGCACGGGTTCGCTCGCCGATCTGCTGCCCGCGATAGTGGCGGGCCAGGGCCTGACGGAGCCCGGCACCGCGATGGAGCTGGCCCCCGCGGACCGGGCGTGTGTTTTCCTCATCGACGGACTCGGCTGGGAGCTGCTGCGCGCCCACCCCGACGAGGCACCGTTCCTGACCTCCCTCCTGGACACCTCGTTCAACGGCAGCGGCCGCCCGCTGACCGCGGGGTTCCCCTCCACCACCGCCACCTCGCTCGCCTCGGTCGGCACCGGACTGCCGCCGGGCGCCCACGGCCTGGCCGGATACACCTGCGAGAACCCTGCCATCGGCGCACTGATGAACCAGCTGCGCTGGCAGCCCTGGACCGACCCGCACGCCTGGCAGCCGTATCCGACGGTCTTCCAGCTGGCGGACGCCGCGGGCATCCACACCTGCCAGGTCTCCGCACCGCACTTCCAGCAGACCCCGCTCACCAAGATCGCGCTCAGCGGCGGCACCTTCCACGGCCGTCTCTCCGGCGAGGAGCGGATGGACCTCGCCGCCGCGCAACTCGCCGCCGGCGACCGCTCGCTGGTCTACACGTACTACGCCGAGGTCGACGGCAAGGGCCACCGCTACGGCGTCGACTCCGACGCCTGGCGCGGCCAGCTGATGTACGTCGACCGGCTCGCCCAGCGGCTGGCCGAGCAGCTCCCGCCGCGCTCGGCCCTCTACATCACCGCCGACCACGGCATGATCGACATCCCCTTCGACCCCGATTCCCGGATCGACTTCGACGAGGACTGGGAACTGCGCGCCGGGGTACGCCTGTTGGGCGGTGAGGGCCGGGCCCGGCATCTGTACGCGCATCCGGGGGCGGCCGCCGATGTGCTCGCCGTGTGGCGCGAGGTGGTCGGTGAGCAGATGTGGGTGGCGAGCCGCGAAGAGGCCATCGCAGCCGGGTGGTTCGGACCGCACGTCGACGACCGGGTCCGCGGCCGGATCGGCGATGTCGTGGCCGCCGCGCACGCCGACATGGTGATCATCGCGACCGAGCGCGAGCCCCGCGAGTCGGAGATGGTCGGGATGCACGGCTCGATGACCCCGGTGGAGCAGCTGGTGCCGCTCCTGGAAGTCCGCACCTGACCCACGGCCGCCGACCGCAGCGCGCCGCGCGAACCCGTCCACCCGAGCCCGAAAGGCCCGCAACTCCCCATGCCCGAGCTGGTGTTCTTCAGCGGAACGATGGACTGCGGAAAGTCGACACTCGCGCTGCAGATCGAGCACAACCGGTCCGCCCGAGGTCTGCAAGGCATGATCTACAGCCGCAACGACCGCGCCGGCCACGGCAAGTTGTCCTCCCGCCTCGGCCTGGTCACCGAGGCCGTCGAGGCGGCGGATGACATGGACTTCTACGGCCATGTCATCGGCCATCTCACCTCCGGTGGCCGGGTCGACTACGTCATCGCCGACGAGGCGCAGTTCCTCGCCCCCGAACAGGTCGACCAGCTCGCCCGCGTGGTCGACGACCTCGACCTGGACGTCTTCGCCTTCGGCATCACCACCGACTTCCGCAGCAAGCTCTTCCCCGGCTCCCAGCGGCTGATGGAACTGGCCGACCGGATAGAGGTCCTCCAGGTGGAGGCGCTCTGCTGGTGCGGCGCCAGGGCCACCCACAACGCTCGTACGGTCGATGGCCGGATGGTCGTCGAGGGCGCCCAGGTCGTCGTCGGCGATGTGGTGGGCGACGAGGACACCACATCCGCCGAGGTCGGCTACGAGGTGCTGTGCCGGCGCCATCACCGCCGCCGCCAGACCTCCGCCACCGCCCGCGCGGCCGCGCTCTCCCCGGACGTCCTGCCGGTCGACGCCACGGGATGAGCGTCGTCACCGGGAGGCGTCAGCGCTGCTCGATGACGGTGAAGACCGCGCCCTCGACGTCGGCGACGGTGGCCAGCCGGCCGTGCGCGGAATCCCGTGCGGGGCGCAGTACATGACCGCCGAGCTCGGCGACCCGGCGGGCCGCGGCGTCGGCGTCGGAGACGGCGAAGTACGTCATCCAGTGCGGCCCCCGCTCGCGCGTCAGGGCGCTCCCCACGCCGTGGATGCCCGCCACCGCCCGCCCCTTGAGGTACAGCGTCAGATAGTCGAAGTCGGCCGAGACGACGGCCTCCGATTCGAACCCGAAGACATGCTCGTAGAACGGCCCGACCGAGTGGGTGTCCTGGGTGACGAGTTCGTTCCACACCGGGGTGCCCGGCTCGCCGCTGACCGCGGTTCCCGTCATCGATCTGCCCTGCCAGATACCGAAGATCGCGCCGTGCGGGTCGGAGGCGATGGCCATCCGCCCCGCCTCGTCCGCGTCCAGCGGCCCGACTCCGACCGTCCCCCCGTAGGAACGGATCTGCTCGGCGCTCGCGTCCGCGTCGTCGCTGGCCAGGTAGGTGGTCCAGGCGACCGGAAGATGACGGTCGGGCGCCAGTTCACCGAGCCCGGCCACCTCCCGCCCGTCGAGGAACGCACGGGCGTACGGGCCGAGATGCTGCGGCCCGGGGCGGAACTCCCAGCCGAAGAGCGCGCCGTAGAACTCCTGCGTCGCGGACAGGCCATGCGCCATGAGGCTCACCCAGCAGGGCGCGCCGGGCATCCGCCGAGTCGCTGGCTCGGTCGTCATCGTCACTCTCTCCTCGCACCATCGGGGTGGTGGCCATGTGGGGGGTACGGGCGCGGGTCCCGAGCAGATGCTCGCACCCTGTGACCTGGTGTGCGCCCCGGCCGCGCCGTCTGTGGCGCGTTCGCGAGGGAGAATGCCCGATTTGCTGTTGCGCATCCGTTTCCACGGCGTTGCCTCCCGATGCAACTCCGCCATACGGAGGGTGGGCACCCGCCTTCTGTACGTAGTCGACGCTACGCAAGGATGAGTCCCATGAATGCCATCATCACCGCTACCGAACTCGCGAGCGACTTGGCAGGTCCTTCCGCTCCGGTGCTCCTGGACGTCCGCTGGCAGCTCGGCGGCCCGCCGGGCCGCCCCGAGTACGCGGCAGGTCATCTGCCCGGCGCCGTCTATGCCGATCTCGACGGCGAACTGGCCGCCGCCCCCGGCGGGGCCGGCCGCCACCCGCTCCCCGATCTCACGGTTTTCGGTGCCGCCATGCGGGCGGCCGGTGTGCGCGCGGACCGCGGCGTGGTCGTGTACGACGGCGGACAGGGCTGGGCGGCGGCCCGCGCCTGGTGGCTGCTGCGCTGGTCGGGCCACCCGGACGTCCGGGTGCTGGACGGCGGTCTCGCGGCTTGGCAGGCGTCCGGCGGAGCCCTGTCGGACGCCGTTCCGGCCCCGGCCGCAGGCGACTTCACGCCCGCCCCCGGGGCGCTCCCGCTGCTGACGGCGGACGACGCGGCACAGCTGGCCCGGCGCGGTGTCCTCCTGGACGCGCGGGCGGCCGAGCGCTACCGCGGCGACGTCGAGCCGATCGACCGCGTCGGCGGTCATATCCCGGGCGCGGTGTCCGCACCGACGACCGGGAACGTCGCGGAGGACAGCACCACCTTCCGCACTCCGTCCGAGCTCGCCGACCGGTTCGCCGCCCTGGGCGCCACCGCCGATGCCGAGGTCGGCGTCTACTGCGGTTCCGGCGTCTCCGCGGCCCACGAGGTGCTCGCCCTGGCCGTCGCGGGCATTCCCGCCGCGCTGTACGTGGGGTCCTGGAGCGAATGGTCCGGCGACCCGTCCCGCCCGGTGGCGACCGGCCCCGAGCCGGGCTGACGCGCCGCCGCCCCGGCCCGGCATGCCACGACGCCGTCCGCCCGCCTCCTGTCCAGGAGACGGGCGGACGGCGTCGTAGCTGTGGCGTCGGCCGGCGTTACTCCGGCTTCTTGCGCCGGGTGCCGAAGACGATCTCGTCCCAGCTCGGCACGGCGGCCCGGCGTCCGGGCCGCACACCGTCCGCCTCGGCCTGCCGGTCCGTCCGCCCGGTCAGCCGGTCGCCGTGTCCGGCCACCGCCCGCGGCATCAGCACATCGGCGTACGCGGAACCCGCGCCGGCACTCGCCGCCGGGGCCGGCGGCTCCTCGATCTCGTCCTCGTCGGCCGCCTCGTCGCCCTGCGGCGCCTTGACCGCCTCCGGGACGATCATGTCGCCGCGGAAGCTCGGCACGGCCTCCAGCAGGCTGGTCAGCGAATCCCGCTCCCGCTCGCCGGTGGCCTCGTCCGCGATCCGCGGCTCGGTCTCCTCGCCGGCGGGCGACCCGCGGTCCGGCATCTGCCGGTCCAGGGCGCGGTCCAGCGGCCGGTCGCGCGGCAGCCGCGCGATCCGCGGCACGAACGGGAAGCTCGGCTCCGGGGTGTCGTCGCTCTCACCGATCAGCGCCCGCGCCTCGTCGTCGACGGCCTGCACGAGCCGCCGGGGCGGGTCGTACGTCCAGATCGCGGAGTGCGGTTCGGCCGCGACGCGGTAGACCAGCAGCACCTCCCAGGTGCCGTCGTCCCGGCGCCAGGAGTCCCACTGCACGGTTTCCTTGTCGACGCCGCGCAGCAGCAGCCGCTCGGCCACCGCCTCGCCGAGCTGCGGGCCGGTGTTCTCGCCGGGGCGGCGTACGGGGGTCTTGCGGGCGCGTTCGGCCATGAACGCGCGCTCGGCGAGCACCGGGCCCTCGAAGCGGCGCACCCGGTCGACGGGGATGCCGGCGAGCTGTGCGACCTCTTCGGCGGAGGAGCCTGCGCGTATCCGCGCCTGGATGTCCCGCGGCCGCAGATGACTCTCGACCTCGATCTCGATCTGGCCGAGCCGCGCACGGTCGTTGCGGACGGCGGCGCGCAGCCGCTCATCGATCGGAAGCGTGTACTCGGTGCTGTCCGCAGCTTTGAGCACCAGCCGTGTGCCGTCGTTGGAGACGGCCACGACACGCAGTTCGGGCATGGGGACCTCCCGGGTGGTGCCTGCCGACGTCACGTACGTCGCTGCTTCCGCTAGTCGAGTGTGGCCTGCCCGGGTGCAGCCTGCCACAACATTGCCGAGTTGCCCGGCGCGTCGGGGCTTGGCCCTGAAACGCCGCTATGACACGGTTACCGGTTTGCAATGTTCGGTGACCATGCCGTCTTCCCTGTGACCGATCACCCGTGCCGAGCGGCGGCACCCCAGGGCCGGGGCCGCCTTCAGGGCCCCTCCCGTGAGTCCGGGCAGCCGGACGGGAAACCGGGGCCAGGGCTCGCCACAGTACTCCATTCGGGCCACCGGGGTGGACCGCCGCGCCGCCGAACTTCTGGCGGGGTAACGGAGTTGGGTCGTCTTGTCGATCTCTCTACCGCGCCCAAGGTGGCGATGTTCACAGAATCGACAGATTCGGAACTTTTGAGTCCGCTGAATGGTCCCTTCTCTGTGCAAGATGGATCGAAGGGGCGATCAAGGGCTGGAGATGGACGAAGAAACCGAAACGGACACGAAGAAGAAGGAGAAGCGGATCGATCTGAGCGTTGCTCAGGTCGCGGGCAGTGCTCTCGCGGCGGCCGTCGCCGCCTACCTCGCGGGCCGGCTCGGCGTATACGGAACCATCATCGGCGCGGGTGTGGTCAGTGTCGTGGCCACGACCGGCGGCTCGGTTTTCCAGCATCTGTTCCGGCGCACGGGCGAACAGCTCAAGGAGGCGAAGGTCGTGACCCGGCCCAAGCCCCGCCGCTTCCCCCTCACCCGCTCCCACACCCCGGCGGACTCCGGGACGGGCCCCCTCAGCGGTTCCGGCGCGCATGCGGGGGAGGCGCAGCGCGCCGACCCGACCATGGTGCTGGCGACATTCGACAGGCAGGGTGCGGAGGACGAGGTCACGTCCGTCGCCGCCCGGGAGTCCGGCCCCGGCGCGGACCGTACCCAGCTGATCCCGCGAGCCGGTCAGGTCGGCGGCCGCGGACCCTCCGGCGCGCATCCCGCCCCGGAGGGCGACGACGCGACGCGGATGCTGCGTCCCGTCGATGACGACGCGACGCGCGCGCTGCGCCCCGTGAAGGCGGGCGGGCAGGAGCGCCCCGCGGACCGGACGCAGCTGGTCCCGAGGCTGGAGGAACGGACCCAGCTGGTGCCGCGGGTGGACGAGCGGACGATGGCCCTGGGTCAGGCCGCACCCGGCCGGACCGGTGCGACGGCTGACGTGGATGCCGCGTCCGGTAAGGCCGCCGCGAAGGCAGAAGGGGCAGAGGAGGAGGTCGAGGAGGTCGCTCACGCGACGTACGGCACCCGGCTGCGGGGCTGGAAGCGGCCGGCGCTCGGTGCGTTCGCCGTCTTCGTGCTCGCCATGGGGGCGGTCACCGCCACCGAGCTGATCACCGGTCAGACGTCGAGCGGCGCCCCGGGCACGACCCTGAGCCATCTCACCCACCCCGCTGATACGGGACGGGACCGGCCGGACACCCCCCAGTCGCCCGACCCCCGTCACTCCACCGGACACGGCAAGGACCACGGCAGCGGCGACGAGCCGTCGCCCGACCCCAGCGGCTCCGGCAGGACCGGCACCGGTGACGGCACGGATCCCGGCACCCGGTCCCCGTCGCCGTCCCCGTCGGACGGTGGCAGGACCTCGCCGGCCCCCAGCACCTCACCGTCGACCGAGCCGTCGCCGAGCGGTTCGGCCGGCACCGGGGACGGGGGCGGCGACAGCACCGGCTCCACCGGTGACGACAGCCAGAAGAACCCCGACGGACAGCAGGTCCCGGATCCCGGCGCCTCCTGACGCCGGGCCACCGACGGCCGCGGTCCGCGCCCCTTTTGCGGGGCCGGACCGCGGCCGTCGTGCGTCAGTCGCCCAGGACCCGGCGCAGATAGTTGTTGGCGAACCGGCGCTCGGGGTCGAGGCGGTCGCGGACCGCGGTGAACTCACCGAACCGCGGATAGACGTCGGCCAGGTAACCGGCGTCGCGGGTGTGCAGCTTCCCCCAGTGCGGCCGGCCGCCGTGCGCCGTCATGATCCGCTCGGTGGCGGCGAAGTACGCCTGGTGCGGAGTGCCCCGGTACATGTGGACGGCGAGATACGCGGTGTCCCGGCCTGAGGCGGTGGACAGCGGGATGTCGTCGGCCGGTGCGGTACGCACCTCCACCGGGAAGCTGACCCGGAAGTCCGACCGCTCGACCAGCGCCTTCAGCTCCCGCAGCGCCCCGACGGCGGCCTCGCGGGGCAGCGCGTACTCCATCTCCACGAACCGCACCCGGCGGGGCGAGGTGAAGACCTTGTACGGGATGTCGGTATAGGTACGGGCCGACAGGGCGCGGCTGGAGATCTTGGCTATGCCGGGTATGGCCGCCGGCACGGCCCGTCCCATGGTGCAGGCGGCCTGGAAGACGCCGTTGGACAGCAGCTCGTCCTCGACCCAGGCGCTGATCCTGCCGGGCGGTGCCGCGGGGCCCTGGCTGCGGTTGTTGCGCTTGGTGTTGCAGCTGCCGGTGTGCGGGAACCAGTAGAACTCGAAGTGCTCGTTCTCGGCGACCAGCTCCTCGAACCGGTCGGTGACCTCGTCGAACCCCATCGGTTCCTCGCGGGCGGTCAGCAGGAACTCCGGCTCGACGGCGAAGGTCAGCTCGGTGATCACGCCCAGGGCGCCCAGGCCCAGCCGCGCGGACGCGAAGACGTCCGGATGCTCCTCGGCGGAGCAGTTCAGCACCGAGCCGTCGGCGGTGACCAGTTGCAGGCCGGTGATCTGGGCGGCCACCGAGGCGGAGTCGCGGCCGGTGCCGTGGGTGCCGGTGGCGGCCGCCCCGGAGGCGGTCTGCTCCATGATGTCGCCCATGTTGGTCAGCGACAGGCCGTGTGCGGCGAGCGTCTCGTTGAGGAGCTTGAGCGGGGTGCCGGCGGCGACCGTCACCGTGCCGGCCGCCCGGTCGACCTTCCGTACGCCGGCCAGCCGCTCGGGGCGGATCAGCAGCCCGTCGGTGGCGGCCACGGGGGTGAAGGAGTGGCCGGTGCCGGCCGCCTTGACGGTCAGTCCGTCGGCGGTGGCGGCGCGGACGGCGGCGGCGAGTTCGCCGGTGGTGGCGGGGGCCACGGTCCGTGCGGGGCGGGCGGTGACATTGCCCGCCCAGTTGCGCCACGGCCCGTGCGGGCCGCGCCCTCCCGAGCCGCCGAGGGCGGTGCTGGCTGCCATGGTGACGTCCCCTCCCTGCGCGCGGGCCGCCCCGTCGGCCGACCGTTGGTGTGAGCGCATGATGTCAGTCACCGACGCGACATCCAGGTGGCGTGACGGGAATCACATGATCAAGGAATCGGCCCGAACCGACCGGCTCCCGGACATGTCGCACGGACATAGCGCGCGGACATAGCGCGCGGACCCGGCGCACGAATCTGACGCACGGACAGATCGCGCGGACACGGCGCGCGGACCCGTGGCGCGGATGCGGCGCACGGACTTGCCGTACCGACCTGAGCGGATGCTCATGCAGTGAGCCCGCCCGGGGTGCCCGGCCCCGCGTCACGCCGGCCGGTGCCCGTCACACCGCAGGCCCTCGGGTCACGCCACCGGTTCCTCGTCCCGCGTCCGGTCCGTCCCGGCGCCGTACGCGACGGGCTGCGCCGCCCCGTTCGCGGCGGCCCCCGGCCGGAGCCGCCGGTAGCCGGTGAAGGCGATCAGCGCCGCGAGGACGCCTGCCGCACCCGGTACGAGATAGCCGCGTTCGGCGCCCGCCGCGTCCACCACCAGGCCGGCCGCCGAGGAGCCGAGCGCGACACCCACCGCGAGGCCGGTGCTCACCCAGGTCATGCCCTCGGTCAGCTTGGCGCGCGGTACGTGTTCCTCGACCACCGCCATGGTGGTGATCATCGTCGGGGCGATGGACAGCCCGGCGACGAACAGCGCCACCGCCATCAGCGGCAGGGAGTGCACCAGCTGGAGCGGCACCATGCTCACCGCCATCGCGCAGACCCCCACCAGCCAGCGCCGGGACGGACGCCCCTTGAGGTGCAGCAGCCCGAAGACGGCACCGGCCAGGCACGAACCGAGCGCGTAGACCGCGAGCACCAGACTCGCGGCGTTCTTGTGGCCCTCCTCCTCGGCGAACGCGACGGTCACCACGTCGATCGCCCCGAAGATCGCGCCGGTCGCCACGAACGTCCCCACCAGCACCTGCAGGCCGCGCGAGCGCAGCGCCGACCCCTTGGTGTGTGCTTCCCGCGGATGCGGCACCGGTTCCGTACGCCGCTGCGCGGTCAGCCAGAAGACCCCGGTGGCCAGGAACACGGCGGCCAGCAGCGGACCGGCCTCCGGGAACCACGTCGTGGACAGCCCGATGGACAGGATCGGGCCGAAGATGAAGCACGTCTCGTCGACGATCGATTCCCAGGAGTACGCGGTGTGCAGCTCGCGGGGGGAGTCGCGGTACAGCTCCGCCCAGCGGGCGCGGATCATCGAGCCGACGCTCGGCACGCAGCCGGCGAAGGCCGCGAAGACGAACAGCGTCCAGTCCGCCCAGCGTTGCTGCGCGCTCAGCAGCAGTCCGGCGACAGCGGCGAGGGACATCAAGGTGGCCGGGCGGAGCACCCGGCGCTGGCCGTGCCGGTCGACGAGCCGGGAGATCTGCGGGCCGATCCCCGCGGCGGAGAGTGCGACCGTCGCGGACAGCGCACCGGCCAGGCCGTAGCGGCCGGTCAGCTGGGAGACCATCGTGACGATGCCGATGCCCATCATCGACAGCGTCATCCGGCCCAGCAGCCCGGCGGCGGAGAACGACTTGGTGCCGGGACGGCCGAAAATGGCGCGGTAGGGACTGGCCAACGAGAGTGCTCCGCCGGGGTGAGGACCGAAGATCGGTAAGGGACATCAGGGGCCGATACAGCTTACCGGCGCGGCCGGCCGCACGCCTCCCGTTTTCCGGCCGCCGCCGTCCCCCGCCGGCAGGCGACGGCGCCCGCCCCGAACGCCGTCGCGCAGGGGCCTGCCCGCCGCGTCCGGAGGAAGGGTGGCAGGATCGATGACATGCCCGAACAGTGCGATGCACCTCCCTACGACGCCCTGCTGCTGCTGTCCTTCGGCGGCCCCGAAGGCCCCGACGACGTCGTCCCGTTCCTGGAGAACGTCACCCGCGGCCGCGGCATCCCCCGCGAGCGCCTCAAGGAGGTGGGGCAGCACTACTTCCTGTTCGGGGGCGTCAGCCCCATCAACGCGCAGAACCGCGCGCTGCTGGACGCACTGCGCGAGGACTTCGCCGAGCACGGCCTGGACCTGCCCGTCTACTGGGGCAACCGGAACTGGGCGCCGTATCTGACCGACACCCTGCGGGCGATGGTCCGCGACGGCCATCGCCGGATCGCCGTCCTGGCCACCAGCGCCTACGCCTCGTACTCGGGCTGCCGGCAGTACCGCGAGAACCTCGCCGACGCGCTCGCCGTCCTCCAGGACGAGGGGCTGCCCGTCCCCCGCGTCGACAAGCTGCGGCACTACTTCAACCACCCCGGTTTCGTCCGGCCGATGATCGACGGTGTGCTGGCGTCCCTCGCCGAACTGCCGCAGGACGCCCGTGAAGGCGCCCACATCGCCTTCACCACGCACTCCATCCCCACCGCGGCCGCCGACACCTCGGGCACGCCCGCCGACCACACGGAGGACGGCACGGGCGGCGCGTACGTCGCCCAGCACCTGGACGTGGCGCGGGTGATCGTGGACGCGGTGCGTGCGGAGACCGGCGTGGACCACCCCTGGCGGCTCGTCTACCAGTCGCGCAGCGGGGCCCCGCACATCCCCTGGCTGGAGCCGGACATCTGCGACCACCTGGAGGCCGTGCACCGCCAG
This sequence comes from Streptomyces sp. NPDC101393, assembly GCF_044767385.1. Lineage (NCBI taxonomy): Bacteria > Bacillati > Actinomycetota > Actinomycetes > Kitasatosporales > Streptomycetaceae > Streptomyces > Streptomyces sp. NPDC101393. Next base: position 135,727 of record NZ_JBIWNU010000006.1, read on the forward strand.
GGCGTGTCCGCCGTCGTCATGGCCCCCATCGGGTTCGTCTCGGACCACATGGAGGTCAAGTACGACCTCGACACCGAAGCCACCGCCAAGGCCGCCGAGCTGGGACTGCCGGTCGCCCGGTCGGCGACCGTCGGCGCCGACCCGCGGTTCGCCGCGGCCGTCCGTGAGCTTCTCCTGGAGCGCGCCGCCGCCGAACGCGGCGGCACCCCGGAGCGCTGCGCCCTGGGCGCCCTCGGCCCGGGCCACGACCTGTGCCCGGTCGGCTGCTGCCCCGCACGGGCCGCACGCCCGGCCGCCGCCGGCGCGGACTGGCACGGCCCGGTGGCGGGCGCCCCGGCGTGAGCCCCGGGAAGGCCGAAGGCCCCCGAACGACCGACAACCGCTCGTCCGAGCAAGGAGCACCGTGCCCGACCCGTTGAACGACGAACTGCTCGAACTGGCCCTGGAGGCGGCCCGCCGCGCGGGAACGCTGCTGCGCGACGGCCGGCCCGCCGACCTGGGCGTCGCCGCCACCAAATCCAGCCCCATCGACGTCGTGACCGAGATGGACATCGCCTCCGAGAAGCTGATCACCGGCTTCATCGGGGAACACCGTCCCGACGACGGCTTCCTGGGGGAGGAGGGCGCCAGCGTCGAGGGCACCAGCGGGGTGCGCTGGGTCATCGACCCCATCGACGGCACCGTCAACTACCTCTACGGGCTGCCCGCCTGGTCGGTGTCCATCGCGGCGGAGAAGGACGGCGAGACGGTCGTCGGCGTCGTCGCCGCCCCCGTGCGAGGGGAGACCAGCCAGGCAGTCCTCGGCCGCGGCGCGTTCACCAACGGCGAGCGGATCCGCCACCGTCCGGCGCCGCCGCTCTCCCAGGCGCTGGTCGCCACCGGCTTCGGCTACCTCGCCGAGCGCCGGGCCGGCCAGGCCGAGGTGCTGCGCACCCTGGTGCCGCAGGTCCGCGACATCCGCCGGGGCGGGTCGGCGGCGATCGACCTGTGTGACGTGGCGTGCGGCCGCGTCGACGCCTACTACGAGCGCGGGCTGAACCCGTGGGACCTGGCGGCCGGTGTGCTGATCGCCCGTGAGGCCGGTGCGCTCACCGGCGGCCGGCCCGGCGAGCCGGCCTCACACGAGCTGACCGTCGCGGCCGCCCCGGAGCTCTTCGCCGAGCTCCAGCCGCTCCTGGAGGAGCTCGGCGCCTGGCACGACTGACCCGCCGCCGCGCCTGTGCGGGCACGACAGAGCCCCGGCATCGTCCGCTGGATGCCGGGGCTCTGTCGCAGCCTGAAGCTGTCGTACGTGCCGGAGGATCAGGCGTGGCTGACCGCGCCGACCGCGACGCCGTGCTCGGTGGCAAGGCGCTGCAGATCTTCGAGTTCGGCCTGCTCGACCTCGGCGAGGAATTCGTCGCCCGACGCGCGAGCCCGATCGAGATCGGCTTCGGTGTTCTTTATGCGCTGCAGAATGCCTGCGGTGAACGCGTCCATGGTGCGCCCCCTCGTCGTGGGTCGGTGGCACGGGGGTGTGCCGACGGGTGGGTCGATCACGGCGTGGTCCCTGTGTGGAGCAGGTCGTGGCAAGACGCCTTACAGGGCGTGATCGCGGGTGTTCAGTCGTCCTCCCCGCGGGCAACCTCACGGAAACCTCAACCCGCCCGGGAATCCTGCCGATCGGGCGCCGCACGCCCGCCCGCATGCCCCCGTTCCACCCCTCCGCACCCCTCTTACCGCCGGTTTATGGCTCTTCGGGGCAGGATGGAAGTGCTCGGAAACATTGTTGTGCCCTGTTCATGAGGGCCCTGGGGAAGGACTAGCGACGTGCGTGTTCTCGTCGTCGAGGACGAGCAGCTGCTCGCCGATGCTGTGGCCACCGGACTGCGCCGGGAGGCCATGGCCGTCGACGTGGTCTACGACGGCGCTGCCGCCCTGGAGCGGATCGAGGTCAACGACTACGACGTGGTCGTCCTGGACCGCGACCTTCCGCTCGTCCACGGCGACGACGTGTGCCGCAAGCTCGTCGAGCTGGGGATGCCGACCCGCGTCCTGATGCTCACGGCCTCCGGGGACGTCAGCGACCGGGTGGAGGGACTGGAGATCGGTGCGGACGACTACCTCCCCAAGCCCTTCGCCTTCACCGAGCTGACCGCCCGGGTGCGCGCCCTCGGGCGTCGTACGACCGTCGCGCTGCCGCCCGTCCTGGAGCGGGCCGGCATCAAGCTGGACCCCAACCGCCGCGAGGTCGTCCGCGACGGCAAGGAGGTCCAGCTCGCGCCCAAGGAATTCGCGGTGCTGGAGGTTCTGATGCGCAGTGAGGGCACGGTCGTCTCGGCCGAACAGCTCCTGGAGAAGGCCTGGGACGAGAACACCGACCCGTTCACCAACGTCGTGCGGGTCACCGTCATGACCCTGCGCCGCAAGCTCGGCGAGCCCGCGGTGATCGTCACCGTCCCCGGCTCGGGATACCGGATCTGACCGGCGATGCCTTCCCTGCCCTCGTTCTCCAAGCCGTCACCCACCACCCCGCCCGCCGCGCCGCCGAAGCCCACCTGGGACCCCAAGCCGGTCAGTGTCCGGCCCTTCCCCTGGCTGCGGCCCACCATCCGGATACGGCTCACGCTGCTCTACGGCGGCATGTTCCTGATGGCCGGCATCGTGCTGCTGACGATCATCTACATGCTCGCCGCGAACGCCCTGAGCGAGGGCAGTGACCTTCCCTTCAAGATCGTCGACGCGCGGGGCCTGCGGATCTCCAGTTCCAGTTGCCCCGGCCTGTCCTCGGTGGTCGACGTCGGCCAGCTGAACGGCGCGGCCAGCGAATGCCTGCTGCATCAGCGGGCCATCGCCCTGGACACCCTGCTCCAGCGTTCCCTGATGGCGCTCATGGGGCTGACCATCGTCGCCTTCGCGTTCGGCTACGCCATGGCCGGCCGGGTGCTGTCGCCGCTGGGCCGCATCACCCGCACCGCGCAGCGGGTGGCCGGTTCGGACCTGCACCGGCGCATCGAGCTGGGCGGGCCGGACGACGAGCTCAAGGAGCTGTCCGACACCTTCGACGAGATGCTGGACCGCCTGGACCGGGCCTTCGAGTCCCAACGGCGCTTCGTCGCCAACGCGTCGCACGAGTTGCGCACACCGCTGGCGATCAACCGCACCCTGTTGGAGGTGCAGCTCGCCGATCCGGATGCGTCGCCCGAGCTGGCGCAGCTCGGCAAGACGCTGCTGGCCACCAACGAGCGCAGTGAGCAGCTGGTGGAGGGCCTGCTGCTGCTCGCCCGCAGCGAGAACAAGATCGTGGACAAGAAGCCGGTCGATCTGGCCGAGGTCGCCTCGCAGGCCGTCGAGCAGTCCCGCGGGGAGGCGCAGACCAAGGGCGTGGAGTTCCGCGGCGCCCGTATGCAGGTCTTCGTCCAGGGCAACGGCGTGCTGCTGGAGCGGATCGCGCTGAACCTCGTACAGAACGCCGTGCGCTACAACGTCCCCGGCCACGGCTGGGTCGAGGTCACCACCGAGCCGCAGCCGGGCTGCGCGGTGCTGGTCGTCGCCAACACGGGGCCGGTGGTCCCCGCCTACGAGGTGGAGAACCTCTTCGAGCCGTTCCGGCGGCTGCGTACGGAGCGCACCGGCAGCGACAAGGGCGTCGGCCTCGGGCTGTCCATCGTGCGGTCCGTGGTGCGGGCGCACGACGGCAGCATCACGGCCGAACCGCGGGAGGGCGGCGGCCTGGTGATGCGGGTCGTACTGCCGCTCTGACCTGCGCCGTCCCGCGCGGCTTCCGTGGAGTGTCTGCACGGGGGCTGTGAGGGGGTTGTGCGGCCCGTGGGAGCCGTGCGGAGGCGGGGCGGGGGTCTCGGGCATCCGTGCGGGTGGTCGCGTCCCGAGGGGCCGCACACCGCTTCGCGTCCGGTTTGACGGGGAGGTGGGGTGGCGTGGATCCTTCGCCACGTTCGCTTTGCGCGGAATTCAGGGGGTCCGCACACCGCTCCTGCGATGTGTGATCCCTCACAGGCCTCAGATTTCGTCCCTCTACGCTCCGTGATCGAAACCCCCGGTGGATAGCCGGGAAAATCCGGGTTTCCGGGGGCCCCGATCACGGGAAGTACACGGGATGGGCTGCGCGAGGTGCGACATTCGGACCGTGTACGGTCCTGATCGCATCCAAACCGATCACCTCTTCCGGGGTGCGGTTGGGTGTCGATTGAGTAACAGACCTTGATGTGAGGCAAAATCTCCGCCTCAGGTCGGGCACAAGTCCGGCCTCTCACGCGTTACGAGCGCTGAGACACCGCAGACACCCAGAGGGGGAGAGCGACTAATGGCTACGGATTACGACACCCCACGCAAGACCGATGACGACCTCAACGAGGACAGCATCGAGGAGCTGAAGGCCCGGCGGAACGACAAGTCCACCTCGGCCGTCGACGTCGATGAGTTCGAGCAGGCCGAAGGCCTGGAACTCCCCGGCGCCGACCTTTCCAACGAAGAGCTCGCCGTACGTGTCCTGCCCAAGCAGCAGGACGAATTCACGTGCATGAGCTGCTTCCTGGTCCACCACCGCAGCCAGCTCGCCGCGGAGGACAAGAACGGCCAGCCGATCTGCCGCGACTGCGCGGCCTGAGGAACGGTCGACGCCGTGGCAGGCGTGAACCCGTTCCGTAAGGGCCCCAAGGGCGCGAATGGCCCGGCGGCCGGCGCACGATCACGCGACGAAACCGCGCCCGTGCCCGCCGACCAGACCGCCCTGCCCCCGGAGCGGACGACCGGTGCACCGCAGGAGCGGGGCCGCACGGCCTCGCTCGCGGCCACGGTCGGGCGCGGTGCGAAGAAGGGCGGCGCGGGCGCTCGGGCCGGTCTCGCCGCGATCGCCGACCGCATCATCGAGACGGCCCCGCGGATCCCGGTCCGTGATCTGGCCACACTGCGCGCGCAGTTCCCCGGACTGACCCCCGAGGAACTCGCCGACAAGCTCGTCGCGGGCGCCGCCAGAGGCTCTGCCACCGTCGGCGCGGGCGTCGGAGCGGCAGCGATGCTGCCCGTGCCTCCCGCCATGCCGGCCGAGCTCGCCGCCGAGGTGACGGGTGTCGCCTCGGTCGAGATCAAGCTCGTCGCCGAGCTGCACGAGGTCTACGGCCTGCGGCCCCCCGGGAGCCTCAAGCAGCGCGCGATGGCCTACCTCAAGTCCTGGACCGAGGAGCGGGGCATCGAGGTCATGAAGCCCGCCTCGCTGAACATCGCGCTCGGCGGCCAGATGAGGCGCGAACTGCGCCAGCAGATCATGAAGCGCACGCTGCGCAACCTCCCCAACCTCACCCCGTTCATGATCGGCGCCGCGGTCGGCGCGTTCATGAACCGCCGGGACACCAGACGGCTCGCGGACAAGATCCGCGCGGACCTGCGGACGAAGCAGGTGCCCTGGGACGCGCTGCCCGAATCCGCGCCGGCGGCCCTGCCTGCCACTCTGCGGCCCGGAGCGGTCCCGCCCGGCCCCGGGGAGTGAACTCCCCCGCCCGTTCCTCCCGTCAGGCGCGTGCGGCCGCCAGGGCAGCCACCAGGCGCTCCGGCTCGCGCGTCGAGAGATAGGCGTACGGCGTCGGGTCCGCGGGATCGGTGATCTCCACCCGGACCGCGGTGCGGACGTAGCTCCGCAGCAGCATGAACGCACGGGCATCGGCCCGGTGCGTACGCCAGGCCATCGCCTCCTCCGCGTCCAGGACGTGGGCCTCGCCCAGGGCCGTCGCCGGGATCTTCGCGTCGCCCGCGATCAGTGCGCCGCCGACCACCCGGATACGGGCCGAGCCGTACGCACTCACCGCCACCGCGGACAGCGCGGCGCCGCCGATCAGGCCGCCGAGCATCGGGAGCGTCCCCAGCGGAAGCAGCATCAGGGCGCAGGCGATGCCGATCATGACGGCGATCACCCACCAGGAGCGGGGCGCGGTGAGACGTTCTTCGTACGGCTGCATGGCTCCAGCTTGGCACGGCGGCGCGGGCCCCCTACGCGCGCGGGTAGGGTCTGCGGCGTGAGTGGAACTGACGAACCCAGGGCGAGGCTGACGCCACCGAAGGATGCCGTCGCTCCGGTCCGGCACCCCGAGGCGCCGGCGCCCGGAGAGCTTCTCGGCACGCACTACGACCGGTGCTTCGGCTGCGGCACGGGTCAGCCGCACGGCCTGCACCTGGAGGCGCGGGCCGGCGACGGCGTGAGCGTGCGGGCGGAGTTCACCGTCAAGGAGGCCCACCAGGGAGCGCCGGGCCTGGCGCACGGCGGTGTGCTGGCCACCGCGCTGGACGAGACGCTCGGCTCGCTGAACTGGCTGCTGCGGGTGATCGCGGTGACCGGCCGGCTGGAGACCGATTTCGTACGGCCGGTGCCGGTGGGCACGGACCTGCATCTGGACGCGCGGATCACCGCGGTGCACGGGCGGAAGATCTACTCGAAGGCCGTGGGGCGGATAGGCGGCCCGGACGGACCGGTCGCGGTGCGCGCGGAGGCGGTCTTCATCGAGGTGAAGGTCGACCACTTCATCGACAACGGACGGACCGAGGAGATCCAGGCGGCGATGGCCGACCCGGACCAGGTCAAGCGAGCACGTGCTTTTGAGGTGAACCCGTGAGTCAGTTGCGCAATCCGGTGGAGGTGCTGCTGCGGCGGCTGGATCCGGACGTTCCGGTGCCCTCCTACGGGCATCCCGGCGACGCCGGCGTGGATCTGGTGACCCGCGAGGCGGCCGAACTCGCGCCGGGGGAGCGCGCCGTGCTCCCCACAGGGGTGTCGATCGCGCTGCCCGACGGCTACGCCGCTTTTGTGCACCCGCGCTCCGGCCTGGCCGCCCGCTGCGGGCTGGCATTGGTGAATGCCCCTGGGACGGTGGATGCCGGGTACCGTGGGGAGATCAAGGTGATCGTGGTCAATCTGGATCCGCGCGAGAGCGTGCGGTTCGAGAGGTTCGACCGGATCGCCCAACTGGTCGTCCAGCAGGTCGAGAAGGTGCGCTTCCACGAGGTGGCGGAACTTCCCGGCTCGGCGCGGGCCGAGGGGGGATTCGGGTCCACCGGCGGTCATGCGGCGGTGGACGGCCCCACGGGCGGGAATGGATACGCATCGGTCGGTGCCGACCGGGAAGGACAGTGACGTGTTCGGACGTCGCAAGAAGAACGAGGCTCCTGAAGAGTCGGCGGAGGACGCCGCACTCGTCGAGGAGGAAGCGGTGAGCGACGCCGAAGGGGACGAGGCGTCGGGGTCCAGGCTCAGCCTTCCGCCCGCGCCGCGGCCCGACGGGCCCTGGGACGCGTCGGAGGTCAACGAGCCGGGCGAAGGCCGGGTCGACCTCGGCGGCCTCTTCGTGCCCGGTGTCGAGGGCATGGAGCTGCGGGTGGAGGTCGCCGGTGACGCGATCGTCGCCGCGACCGTGGTGCTGCAGGACAGCGCCGTGCAGCTGCAGGCTTTCGCCGCTCCCAAGAACGAGGGGATCTGGGGCGAGGTCCGCGAGGAGATCGCCTCCGGCATCACCCAGCAGGGCGGCGTGATCGACGAGGTCGAGGGTCCGCTGGGCTGGGAGCTGCGGGCCCAGGTGCCCGTGCAGCTGCCGGACGGGACGAACGGCGTGCAGGTCGTGCGCTTCGTCGGCATCGACGGTCCGCGGTGGTTCCTGCGCGGTGTGATCTCCGGCCAGGGCGCGGTGCAGCCGCAGGCCGCCGGGGTGCTGGAGCACATCTTCCTGGACACCGTGGTGATCCGGGGCGACTCCCCGATGGCACCGCGTGACCCGATCGTGCTGAAGCTGCCCGACGACGCGCAGATGGTTCCGGACGGCGTGCAGCAGGAGCCGGTCGAGGGATCGCGTTTCGGCGGCGGCGTCGAGCGCCTGGAGCGCGGGCCGGAGATCACCGAGATCCGCTGAACCACCACGGAGCCGGCCGGGCGCGGGATGCCCGGCGGTTTCGCGAAGCCGGCCACGAAGGGCCGTACCCCTGGAGCGGGTACGGCCCTTCGTGCTGCGTACGGAAGGCCGCCCGGCGGCGCGGCCGGGCCCTGCCGGTGGTCGTCATCCCTCGGAGGGTGACGCGTCCGGTGCCCGTGGAGACCGTCGCACCAGGGCGCCGTCGGCCGCGCGCCCGATCGGCCGGTGCGCGGCTCGCCGCGGGGGAGGGGGCCCCGGGCCGCCCGCGTTCGACATCTGAACTTCCCTTCCGGATAAGCCAGTTGATTCCCGCGCATGTCGCCCCCGCGCCGTCCCGGTGCCGGCGCCAGGCCTTGACGGCGCCCGGGGTTGCCTCTACGTTCGCCAGCCATCGCAGGCGTTCATGTCAACGCCTGTCGTTCATGTACGAGAACAGCTCCCCTCCATCGAGCCTCTCGACAGGAAGGCACACCCCCCATGCGCAGAAGGTCCACCCTCGTCGCCGGCGCCCTGCTCGGCGCCCTCACGGCGAGCCTCCTGATCGGCGCCCCGTCCTCGGCGGCGCCCGCCACCTTCACCCACCCCGGCGTGCTGGTCGGCACCGGACAGCTCGACCTCGCCCGCAGCAAGGTCAACTCCGGCGCCCAGCCCTGGAAAAGCGCCTACGACGCCATGATGGCGAGCAAGTACGCCTCGCTGGACCGCACTCCCAAGCCGCGCGCCGTCGTCGAATGCGGTTCGTACTCCGACCCGAACCACGGCTGCACCGACGAACGTGAGGACGCCCTCGCCGCCTACACCTTGTCGCTGGCCTGGTACATCACCCGCGAGCCCAAGTACGCGGAGAAGGCGATCCAGATCATGGACGCCTGGTCCGGCACCATCAAGGACCACACCAACAGCAACGCCCCGCTGCAGACCGGCTGGGCCGGCTCCTCCTGGCCGCGCGCCGCGGAGATCATCCGCTACAGCTACGGCGGCTGGGACAAGGGCCGCGCCGACCGCTTCGCCGGCATGCTGCGCGATGTCTACCTCCCCAAGGTCATCAACGGGTCCCAGAGCAACGGCAACTGGGAGCTGAGCATGCTGGAGGCGGCCGTCGGCATCTCCGTCTTCATCGAGGACAAGGGGGCGTACGACAAGGCCGTCGCCAAGTTCCGTGCCCGGGTGCCCGCGTACATATATCTGAAGTCCGACGGTGATCTGCCCAAGACCGCCCCGGGCAGCGGCCTGGACACCCGCGACAAGATCATCAAGTACTGGCAGGGCCAGTCCACCTTCGTCGACGGGCTCACCCAGGAAACCTGCCGCGACTTCACCCACACCGGATACGGCCTCTCGGCCCTCTCGCACATCGCCGAGACCACCCGGCTCCAGGGCCAGGACCTCTACCCCGAGGTCGCCGACCGACTGCGCCACGCGCTCGGCTTCCAGGCCACCTACGAGCTGGGCACCGCGCCGCCGTCATGGCTGTGCGGGGGCAAGGTCAAGCGCGGTCTGGGGCCCGTCACGGAGGTCGGCTACAACGCCCTGCACAACCGGTTGGGCCACGAGATGACCCGCACGAAGGAGCTGACCGAGCAGCAGCGCCCGGCCGGTTCCAACAACCTCTTCGTCGGCTGGGAGACCCTCACCCACGCGGAGAACCCCAGCTGAACCGGGGCCGGCCCGCGCGGCACCGAGCCGCCACGGGCCGGCGGCCGGGACCGCGTCGACACCCCGCCGGGCAGGCCGGCGGGGTGTCCGCCCGGGGTGCCGACCGGATCACCGGCCACGCCCACGAGCCGACCTCCCCTCCTGCCGCACGTGCTCGCCACCGGCCGGTGGGTCACACGCACCGTGCCGGTCGGCCGGGCGGCCGCACCGAAGACCGGCCCCCAGCCAGGCCGGGCACCGGACCGCCCTCAGCCGGACCGGTCCTCAACCGGGCCGCCCCCAGGCACCCGCCCTCACCACACATCGCCCTCGCGCCAGTCGCAGGTCAGGTCGGCGTCGAGGTCGAGGCGGGCGGAGCCCGGGAAGACGTAGATGCAGCCGTCCTCGTCGGGTGTGCGACGGATCCCGTCGGGAGTGAAGGCCCAGGAGCGGCCCCGCCAGAGCTGCCAGCCGCGCGCCGCGTAGAAGGCCGCGGCCTCGTCGGAGGCGCCCAGCGCGCCGAGGTCGTACGCCCGGCGCACCACCGGCTCCAGGGCGCCCATCAGCGCCGCGCCCAGGCCGTGGCCGCGCCGGTCCGCGCGGACGCCCACGCCCTCCACGTAGCCGCAGCGCAGGGCCCGTCCGCCGTGCAGCAGCCGGCGCTGGACGACACAGGCGTGACCGGTCAGGACGCCGCCCTCGTGGATCAGCGCGTGCAGTCCGCCCAGCGCGTGCTCCCAGTCCTCCGCCGTCATGTCGTCGAAGACGTCGTACAGCAGGGTGCGGGCCGCCTTGAGGGTGGCGGTGTCCAGATCGGCGGTATGGGCGATACGTACCTCGGTCATGGGCGTCATCCTGGCAGCCGGGGGCGCGCCGGGGCGAGGGAATTGCGGCCTGCCGCCCCCGCCCGGCGGTCGTCCTCGTGCCCGGCATCAGAGTCGCGTCAAGACCCGGCGCAAAGCCGTCGCCCAGGGCCCTCGTCCCTCGTTCCGGCCGTAGGGTCGAGGCAGGTCCAGCCCGGTGGGGGCGGCCTTCACGTAAGACAATGGGGCCATGGCACGCGGCAAGCTACGGATCTACCTCGGTGCGGCACCGGGCGTCGGCAAGACCTACGCGATGCTGTCCGAGGCGCACCGGCGTGTGGAGCGCGGCACGGACGCCGTCGTCGCGTTCGTCGAGCACCATGAACGGCCCCGCACCGAGGTGATGCTGCACGGCCTGGAGCAGATCCGGCGCCGGGAGCTGGAGTACCGCGAGGCGGCATTCACCGAAATGGACGTGGACGCGGTGCTGGCACGGGCGCCGGCCGTGGCCCTGGTCGACGAGCTGGCGCACACCAACGTCCCCGGTTCGCGCAACGCCAAGCGCTGGCAGGACATCGAGGAGCTGCTGGAGGCCGGGATCGATGTGGTCTCGACCGTCAACATCCAGCATCTGGAGTCACTCGGTGACGTCGTCGAGTCGATAACGGGCGTCCGCCAGCGTGAGACCGTGCCCGATGAGATCGTCCGCAGGGCCGACCAGCTCGAACTGGTCGACATGTCGCCACAGGCGATCCGCCGCCGGATGGCACACGGCAACATCTACCGGTCCGACAAGGTGGACGCCGCGCTCTCCAACTACTTCCGGCCGGGCAACCTCACCGCGCTGCGCGAACTGGCATTGCTGTGGGTCGCCGACCGGGTCGACGAATACCTGCAGGAGTACCGCGCCGAGCACTCGATCCGCTCCACCTGGCAGGCCCGCGAACGCATCGTCGTCGGCCTCACCGGCGGCCCGGAGGGACGGACCCTCATCCGCCGCGCCGCCCGGATGGCGGCCAAGGGGTCGGGCAGCGAGGTGCTCGCCGTCTACATCGCGCGCAGCGACGGCCTGACCTCCGCCTCGCCCAAGGAGCTCGCCGTCCAGCGGACCCTGGTGGACGACCTCGGCGGCACCTTCCACCACGTCATCGGCGACGACGTCCCCCGCGCGCTGCTGGACTTCGCCCGCGGGGTCAACGCCACCCAGATCGTGCTGGGCTCCAGCCGCCGCAAGACCTGGCAGTACGTCTTCGGGCCCGGTGTGGGCGCCACCGTCGCCCGCGAATCGGGGCCCGACCTCGACGTGCACATCGTCACGCACGACGAGGTCGCCAAGGGCCGCGGGCTGCCGGTGGCGCGCGGGGCCCGGCTGGGCCGGTCCCGGCTCATCGCCGGCTGGCTCGTCGGCGTCGTGGCGCCGGTGCTGCTGTCGCTGCTGCTCACCAGCATCGAGAACGGTCCCGGGCTCGCCAACGACGTGCTGCTCTTCCTCTTCCTGACGGTCGTCGCCGCGCTGCTCGGCGGGCAGCGGCCGGCGCTGGCCTCGGCGGCCGTCGGCTCGCTGCTGCTCAATTTCTACTTCACGCCGCCCACCCACACCCTCACCGTCAGCGACCCGACCAACATCGTGGCCATCGTGATCTTCTTCGCGGTAGCCGTGTCGGTCGCGTCCGTGGTGGACCTCGCGGCCCGCCGCACCCACCAGGCGGCCCGGCTGCGCGCCGAGTCGGAGATCCTCTCCTTCCTGGCGGGCAGCGTGCTGCGCGGTGAGACGACCCTGGACGCGCTGCTGGAGCGGGTGCGCGAGACCTTCGGGATGGACGCGGTGGCGCTGCTGGAGCGGCGCAGCGACGTCGATCCGTGGACCTGCGCGGGCCGTGCGGGCGACCCCGACCACGGCAAGCCGCTGCTGCGCCCGGACGACGCGGACGTCGACATGCCGGTGGGTGACCACATGGCGCTGGCCCTGACCGGCCGGGTGCTGCCCGCGGAGGACCGCCGGGTGCTGGCCGCGTTCGCCGCGCAGGCCGCCGTCGTACTGGACCGCCAGCGGCTGGTGGGCGAGGCGGCGCGGGCGCAGGAGCTGGCCGAGGGCAACCGCATCAGGACGGCGCTGCTCGCGGCGGTCAGCCACGACCTGCGTACGCCGCTCGCGAGCATCAAGGCGTCCGTGACGTCCCTGCGCTCCGACGACGTCGCCTGGTCACCCCAGGACGAGGCGGAGCTGCTGGCGGGCATCGAGGCGGGCGCCGACCGGCTCGACCACCTGGTGGGCAACCTTCTGGACATGTCGCGGCTGCAGACCGGCACGGTCACCCCGCTGATCCGCGAGATCGACCTGGACGAAGTGGTGCCGATGGCGCTGGGCGGCGTACCGGAAGGCAGCGTCACCCTCGACATCCCCGAGGAACTGCCGATCGTCGCCGTCGATCCGGGGCTGCTGGAGCGCTCGGTCGCCAATCTCGTCGAGAACGCCGTCAAATACAGCCCGCCCGGCGTGGGCGTGCTGGTCGCGGCCAGTGCGCTCGGCGAGCGGGTGGAGCTGCGGATAGCCGACCGCGGGCCGGGCGTCCCCGACAGCGCCAAGGACCGGATCTTCGAGCCCTTCCAGCGCTACGGTGACGCGCCGCGCGGAGCCGGCGTGGGGCTCGGACTCGCGGTCGCGCGCGGCTTCGCGGAGGCGATGGGCGGCACGCTCGCCGCCGAGGACACCCCCGGCGGCGGGATGACGATGGTCCTCACCCTGCGCACCGCGCCCGGCCGGCCGCCGGCCCGGCCCGACCTCCCGGCACGGGCGACCACATGAGCCCCGCCGACCCCGGCACGCCCATCGCACCCACCACCTCCACACCCCCCGCGGGCCGCGCCCGCCGGGGACCGACGGACCATGACCAAAGGGGAGAACGCCAGTGAACCGGGTGCTTGTGGTCGATGACGAGCCGCAGATCGTCCGCGCCCTCGTGATCAACCTGAAGGCGCGCAAGTACGAGGTGGACGCGGCCCCCGACGGGGCCACCGCCCTCAAACTCGCCGCCGCCCGCCACCCCGACGTCATCGTCCTGGACCTCGGGCTGCCCGACATGGACGGCGTCGAGGTGATCAAGGGCCTGCGCGGCTGGACCCGGGTGCCGATCCTGGTGCTCTCCGCCCGGCAGACGTCCGACGAGAAGGTCGAGGCGCTGGACGCGGGGGCCGACGACTACGTCACCAAGCCGTTCGGGATGGACGAGCTGCTGGCCCGGCTGCGGGCCGCGGTGCGCAGGGCCGAACCGACGGGTCCGGCCGACGACGAGGTGATCGTGGAGACCGACGGCTTCACCGTCGACCTCGCGGCGAAGAAGGTCAACCGCGACGGCCGCGACATCCGGCTGACCCCCACCGAATGGCATCTGCTGGAGGTCCTGGTCCGCAATGCCGGCCGCCTGGTCAGCCAGAAGCAGCTGCTCCAGGAGGTCTGGGGCCCCTCGTACGGCACGGAGACCAACTATCTGCGGGTCTACATGGCCCAGCTGCGCCGCAAGCTGGAGAGCGACCCCTCGCACCCGCGGCACTTCGTCACGGAACCGGGCATGGGCTACCGCTTCGAGCAGTGAGGCGCCCGCGCGGTGACGTGCCGCGCGCGAGGGGGTGCTTGCGGCACGGGGGTGAACGGGCGGGGCGACGGCAGGTGCGTCAGCCCGGTGGCGAGTCCGTGCACAGGCAGTGATCGGGGGCCCGGCGCACCGGTACGCTGGAGTTATGAGTGCTGGGACCCGATCCGAGAAGCCGGCCGGACGCTTCCGCCGGATGCTCGACAGGCTGTCCTCCTCCGAGGAGGAGCTGCAGACGGCTGAGCTGCAGCAGGACACGCAGGCGACGGGGTGCACCCGCATCTGCGACTGCGACGACCGCCAGATAGTCAAGGTCACCGGCACCCTGCGGCATGTGACGCTGCGACCGCGTGCCGGTGTGCCTGCCCTGGAGGCGGAATTGTTCGACGGTTCCGCCGCACTCGACGTGGTGTGGCTCGGACGCCGCTCCATCGTGGGCATCGAGCCCGGCCGTAAGCTCATCGCCTCGGGCCGGGTCTCCATGAGCCACGGACGCCGGGTGCTCTTCAATCCGAAGTACGAACTCCGACCACTCGGACAGGAGTAGCCGGTGACGTCTCACGACCGACCGACCACTGACCGTTCAGCCTCTTCCGGCACCACCCCTTCGGACCCCCCCGGCGCTGTCGCCGAGGACGGGTCCGGCACGTCCGCAGCCGACCCGGCCGCTCCTGGCACCGGCAAGGACGCCGACGGCAGAGCAGTCACCGAGGCGGCCCTCTTCGAGGCGTTCGGCGGCGTACGCGGCATGGTGGAGACCGTTCTCCCCGGCCTGCTGTTCGTCACGATCTTCACGATCAACAAGGACCTGCACGTCTCGGCGATCGCGGCGCTGGCCGTCTCGCTGGTGCTGGCGGCCGTCCGGCTCGTCCGCAGGGACACCGTCAAGCACGCCTTCAGCGGCGTCTTCGGGGTGGCCTTCGGCGTCGTCTTCGCGATGATGACCGGCAACGCCAAGGACTTCTACCTGCCGGGCATGCTCTACACCCTCGGCCTGGCGCTCGCCTACATCATCACGACCGTCGCCGGCGTCCCGCTGATCGGCCTGATCCTGGGCCCGGTGTTCAAGGAGAACCTCTCCTGGCGCACCCGCAACCCCGGCCGCAAGAAGGCGTACGCCAAGGCCAGCTGGGCCTGGGGGCTGATCCTGCTCGCCAAGTGCGCGATCCTCTTCCCGCTCTACTTCTGGGCGAACACCTCCCAGCTGGGCTGGGTGCTGATCGCGCTGAAGATCCCACCGTTCCTGCTCGCCGTCTACCTGACGTGGGTCTTCCTGGCGAAGGCGCCGCCGCCCATCGACGTCTTCGCGGAGATGGAGGCGCGGGAGAAGGCCGAGGAGGAGGCCGAGCGGCAGCGCGTGCGCGAGCGCGAGGTCCTGGGCACCGTCGCGGACGATCTTGCGGAGGGCCTCACGGCCGAGGCGGTCGCCGAGCGCCCCTCGCAGGGGCCGCGCCACCGCCGCTGAGCCGGCCGCACACAGCGGCGAAGGGCCCCGGGACCTCTTCGGTCCCGGGGCCCTTCGTCATTGGCGTGCGCCTGCTCCGCCCGCGGGGCGGGCCGTCGCCGGACGGCCGCTCAGGCGGAGTCGTCGCGGCGCATCGACAGCAGGTCCTCCAGCTGCTCCTCACGCGACTGGGCCGCGACGAACAGCAGCTCGTCGCCCGCTTCCAGCGCGTCCTCCTTGTTGGGCGTGAGCACCCGCGTACCGCGGATGATCGTCACCAGGGAGGTGTCCTCGGGCCACTCCACATCGCCGACCCGGGTGCCGGCCAGCGCGGCCTCCGGGGGCAGGGTCAGCTCGACGAGGTTGGCGTCGCCGTGGCTGAAGCGCAGCAGCCGGACGAGATCGCCGACGCTCACCGCCTCCTCGACCAGGGCCGACATCAGACGCGGTGTGGAGACGGCGACATCGACGCCCCAGGCCTCGTTGAACAGCCACTCGTTCTTGGGGTTGTTGACCCGGGCGACCACCCGCGGCACGCCGTACTCGGTCTTGGCGAGCAGCGAGACGACGAGGTTGACCTTGTCGTCGCCGGTCGCCGCGATGACGACGTTGCAGCGCTGCAGCGCCGCCTCGTCGAGCGAGGTGATCTCGCAGGCGTCGGCCAGCAGCCACTCCGCCAGCGGCACCCGCTCGACCGAGATGGCGGTCGGCGCCTTGTCGATGAGCAGGATCTCGTGACCGTTCTCCAGCAGCTCGCCGGCGATGGACCGGCCCACCGCACCCGCGCCCGCAATCGCGACCCTCATGCGTGCGCCTCCTCAGGACCTTCGGCGAATGCCGCTTCGACCGTCTCGACGTCGCCGGTGCGCATCATCACGTGCACCAGGTCGCCTTCCTGCAGCACCGTCTGAGAGGTCGGCAGTGTCGCCTCGCCCAGCCGGGTGAGGAAGGCGACGCGGACGCCGGTCTCCTCCTGCAGCGTGCTGATCTTGTGGCCCACCCAGGCCGGGGAGGTGTGCACCTCGGCGAGCTGGACGCCGCCGCTGGGGTCCCGCCACAGGGGTTCGGCACCCGACGGCATCAGGCGGCGCAGCATCTGGTCCGCCGTCCAGCGGACGGTGGCCACGGTGGGGATGCCCAGGCGCTGGTAGACCTCGGCGCGACGCGGGTCGTAAATACGGGCCGCGACGTTCTCGACGCCGAACATCTCGCGCGCCACCCGGGCGGCGATGATGTTGGAGTTGTCGCCACTGGAGACGGCGGCGAACGCGCCCGCCTCCTCGATGCCGGCCTCGCGCAGCGTGTCCTGGTCGAAGCCCACGCCGGTCACCCGGCGGCCGCCGAAGGACGAGCCCAGGCGACGGAACGCGGTCGGGTCCTGGTCGACCACCGCGATGGTGTGCCCCTGGCTCTCCAGGGTCTGCGCGAGCGCGGAGCCCACGCGACCGCACCCCATGATGACGATGTGCATGCTGATTACCCCGTGCCCTGGACTAGCGCGCTGACCTGCACAAACACCCTGCTCACTACTTTCTTCTCCGAGTACCGGCGACACGAAGCCACTGCTCGCGATAGGGACCGGGTGCGCCAACGGGCGGGTTGGCCGCATCGTGGTCCGGTACAACCGTAGCTGTATTGGCGTCCGTGGCAGGGGGCGCGGTCGGCGCGCGCTCGGTGCGGACCCGCCCGGTGATCGCGCGCCCTGACGCGCCGGGCTGCGCCGCGCGGCCCCCGTAAGGCACGCTACGAGGTGTGCCCACTCTGCCCCAGCAGCCCCAACAGGGCTCCCCCACCCCGCACATGGTGGTCTGCGGCGACGATGCGCTCGCGCACCGTCTCGCCGCCGAACTCCAGGATGTCTATCGCGAACGGGTGACCCTCGTCGTCCCCTCCGCCCGCGATCCGCACCGGCCGCGTATTCCCGCCCCGACGCGCGGACTGGGCCGGGCCACCGCCCTGCTCGGGCGGGTGTCGGCGGCGATGGCGCGTACGGTACCGGCGCGGGCGGGTGAGCCCGTTGAGCCCGATGGGCCGGACGAGGGGGACACTCCGCCCGAGGAGACCCTGCGGATCGTCGAGGTGGCGGAAACCGACGACGCCACCCTGATCGAGGCCGGCATCGCCACGGCGGGCGCACTGGCGCTGGTCTACGACGACGACGAGACCAACATCCACGCCGCGCTGCGCGCCCGCCGCCTCAACCCCCGGCTGCGGCTGGTCATCCGCCTCTACAACCGCAAACTCGGCCAGCACCTGGAGGGCCTGCTCGACCAGGCCGCGGCGGTCGCCGCCGCGGATGGCGACGACGCCCGCAGCATCGACGCCTCCACCACGGTGCTGTCCGACGCGGACACCGTCGCCCCGGCACTGGCGGCCACCGCCGTCGCCGGAACCAGCAAGGTCATCGAGGCGGACGGGCTGCTGCTGCGCGCCGTGGAGCGTACGCCGGTGCCACCGGGGCGCCCCCAGGTGCCGGGACTGTGCACCCTGGCCGTGCTCTCGGCGTCGGCCAACGACCCCGCGGAGACGCCGGGTTCGGCCGTCGCCGACGGCGATCCCGTGCTGCTGCCGGACGACGCGTCGGTCGCGGACTCCGCCGGCTGCGGCACCGTCGTCCTGGAGACCGTCTCCTACACCGGCCGGCCGGCCCGCCGCGGCGGGCTGCGCGGCCGCGGCGCCCCGCTCGCCTCGCTGTTCTCGCGACGGCTGCGCTGGTCGCTGGCCGGTGTCGTCGGCGCGGTGCTGGCGCTGGCCGTCGCCTCCTCCCTCACCACGGGCGCCGACCCGCTGCACGCCGCGTACCTCTCGCTGCTGGACCTCTTCGCCATCAACGAACCGGCGATCGGCGAACCGCTGCCCCGCAAGGTGCTGCAGCTGCTGTCCGGACTGACCGGGCTGCTGTTGCTGCCGGTGCTGGTGGCCGCCGCGTTCGAGGGGCTCGGAACCTTCCGCAGCGCCTCCGCGCTGCGCCGCCCGCCGCGCGGGCTGTCCGGCCATGTGGTGCTGCTCGGGCTCGGCAAGGTCGGCACCCGGGTGCTGGCCCGGTTGCACGAGATGGGCATCCCGGTGGTGTGCGTCGAGGCCGACCCGGACGCGCGCGGGATCGCGCTGGCCCGCCGGCTGCGGGTGCCCACCGTATTGGGGGACGTCACCGACGAGGGCGTCCTGGAGGCCGCCAAGGTCGAACGGGCCCATACGCTGCTCGCCCTGACCAGCGAGGACACCACCAACCTGGAGGCCGCCCTCTACGCCAGGTCCCTCAAGCCCCGGCTGCGGGTGACCCTGCGGCTGTTCGACGACCGCTTCGCCACCGCCGTCTACCGCACGCTGCGCGCCGCGCACCCGCTGGCCCTGACCCGCAGCCGCAGCGTCACCTTCCTGGCCGCGCCCGCCTTCGCCGGCGCGATGATGGGGCGTCAGATCATCGGGGCCATCCCCGTGGAGCGCCGGGTGCTGCTCGTCGCCCGCGTCGAGGTACGCGGCCATGCCGCACTGGAGGGCCGTACGGTCGGCGAGGTCCTGCGGCCGGGGCTGCTGCGGGTGCTCGCCGTCGACACCTCCGCGCCCGAGGAGGGGGAGAGCGACGCCGCCGGCACCGCACCGCCGAAGGACGGTGAACGCGAGCCGGCGCACCTGGCACACGAGCTGGGCGACGGCTATGTGCTGCGCCCGCAGGACCACGTGCTGCTGGCCGCCACCCGCGAGGGACTGGGCGAGCTGCTGTCCCGGCGCCCGCGCACGGGAGTGGTCCGGGAGGTATGACCACGGGCGGCGGCGCCGGGGCGGCTGCCGCGCCGCGGGGCGCCCCCCGGTCGAGTGCCTGTCCCGCCCCCCGTGACGAACGCCACGGAGCCCGCGACCCCGCTCGCCGACCCGCACCGCGGCGCGGCACCGACCTGACCACCGGAGCGCGCGCCGGCTTGTTCGAGCTCCCGGGCCGCACGGCCGCCGCATCGGCGAACAGGCCCGCCACCGGGGCGAGCTGGAGGAGACGCGGCGGCAGCGGACCGGGTGCGCCGAGCGCGGTCAGCGGGTGCGGGTGGGGTGAGGAAGATGTGCATGCGCCGTGCCGTGCCACCGCCCCGAACAGGTCAGGTGCACGGTGCGCCACCTCGTGGTGACCACCCGCTCGGGTGGCGGGTGGGCGTGGGCCTTGACGAAGGCTTAGCATCCTCTCCGTGTCCAAACTGACCGACGTGCCCAAACGGATCCTGATCGGGCGCGCACTGCGCAGCGACAAGCTGGGGGAGACCCTCCTCCCCAAGCGCATCGCACTCCCCGTCTTCGCCTCCGACCCGCTCTCCTCCGTGGCCTATGCGCCCGGCGAGGTGCTGCTCGTGCTGTCCGTCGCGGGAGTGTCGGCCTACCACTTCAGCCCCTGGATCGCGGTCGCCGTAGTGGTGCTGATGTTCACCGTCGTGGCGTCGTACCGGCAGAACGTGCATGCGTACCCGAGCGGCGGCGGCGACTACGAGGTCGCCAACACCAACCTCGGCCCGAAGGCCGGCCTCACCGTCGCCAGCGCGCTGCTTGTCGACTACGTGCTGACCGTGGCGGTCTCCATCGCCTCCGGGGTGGAGAACCTGGGATCGGCGATCCCGTTCGTCGTCGAGCACAAGACGCTGTGCGCGGTCGTCATGATCGTGCTGCTCACGCTCATGAACCTGCGCGGGGTGAAGGAGTCGGGCAAGCTCTTCGCGATCCCGACGTACATCTTCGTGGCCGGCGTCTTCATCATGATCATCTGGGGCGGGGTCCGCGGCCTGGCCATGGGCGAGACCATGAAGGCCCCCACCGCCGACTACACCATCCACGCCGAACAGGGCGGCCTGGCCGGTTTCGCGCTGGTCTTCCTCCTGCTGCGCGCCTTCTCCTCCGGCTGTGCGGCGCTCACCGGCGTCGAGGCGATCAGCAACGGCGTGCCCGCCTTCCGCAAGCCGAAGTCGAAGAACGCCGCCTCCACCCTCGCCCTCATGGGCGGCCTGGCCGTCACCATGTTCTGCGGCATCATCGCGCTGGCCATGGCCACCGACGTCAAGATGGCGGAGAGCCCGGCCAAGGACCTGCTGCACAACGGCACCCCGGTCGGCTCCGGATTCACCCAGGACCCGGTCATCTCCCAGGTCGCCGCGGCGGTCTTCGGCGGCGGCTCGTTCTTCTTCGTCGTGCTGGCCGCGGCCACCGCCCTGGTCCTCTTCCTCGCCGCCAACACCGCCTACAACGGCTTCCCGCTGCTCGGCTCGATCCTCGCCCAGGACCGCTACCTGCCGCGCCAGCTGCACACCCGCGGTGACCGGCTCGCCTTCTCCAACGGCATCGTGCTGCTGGCCGGCGCCGCCATCGTCCTCGTCGTCATCTACGGCGCGGACTCGACGCGGCTGATCCAGCTCTACATCGTCGGCGTCTTCGTCTCCTTCACGCTCAGCCAGATCGGCATGGTCCGGCACTGGAACCGCCACCTGCTGACCGAGAAGGACGGCGCCAAGCGCCGCCGGATGCACCGCTCGCGCGCCATCAACGCCTTCGGCGCCACCTTCACCGGCCTGGTCCTCGTCGTCGTCCTGCTGACGAAGTTCACGCACGGCGCCTGGGTCGCCCTGCTGGGCATGGTCATCTTCTTCGTCACGATGAGCGCGATCCGCCGCCACTACGACCGGGTCGCCGACGAGATCGCCGCCGAGGACACCCCCGACGAGATCGTCCGCCCCTCCCGGGTGCACTCCATCGTCCTGGTCTCCAAGGTGCACAAGCCCACCCTGCGCGCCCTGAACTACGCCAAGCTGATGCGCTCGGACACCCTCGAAGCGGTCAGCGTCGACGTCGACCAGGCCGACACCAAGGCCCTGCGCGCCGAGTGGGAACGCCGCGGCATCGAGGTCCCCCTCAAGGTCCTTGCCTCGCCCTACCGCGAGATCACCCGGCCGATCATCGAGTACGTCAAGTCGCTGCGCCGGGAGAGCCCGCGCGACGCCGTCTCCGTCTACATCCCGGAGTACGTCGTCGGCCACTGGTACGAGCACCTGCTCCACAACCAGAGCGCGCTGCGCCTCAAGGGCCGTCTCCTGTTCACCCCCGGCGTCATGGTCACCTCCGTGCCCTGGCAGCTGGACTCCTCCGAGGCCGCCAAGAAGCGCGCCCGCAAGCGCGCCGAGTGGAACGCCCCGGGTGCGGTGCGCCGCGGCCCGGTGACGCTGCCGAAGAAGGAGAAGGCGGGCACCAAGAAGTAGGCGCACCGGAAGCGGGGCACGCACCGGTCACGGGGGGCACGAGCCACCTAGGGCACGAGCCACCCCAGGCACGAGCCGCCTAAGGCACGAGTCGCCTCAGCACCGGTCACCGCAGGCGCCGGTCACCGGAAGCCGCACGGCAGTCACCCGCCGTGCGGCTTCCGCCGTCCCGCCCGGCGCCCCCACGCACCCGGTAGGTGCACCGCCCCACGGCACGTAGACTCGAAGGCTGTCGTCAACCCCGAGGGCCGTCCGCCCGCACCACGCCCCTCGGGCCCCGCACCACCGCACCACCCCACCCACCTCAGGAGCCCCGCCGCCATGCAGACAGAACCGATCACGTCGCAGGACGGCGCGGAACCGAAGAAGTCGCTGGTCGGCGAGGAGTACGAGGTGGAGGTCGGCCCCGTCGCCCACGGCGGCCACTGCATCGCCCGCACGGACGAGGGCCAGGTCCTCTTCGTACGGCACACCCTCCCCGGCGAGCGCGTCACCGCACGCATCACCGACGGCGAGGAAGGCGACCGCTTCCTGCGCGCCGACGCCGTCGCGGTCCACACCCCCTCCAAGGACCGGGTCGAGGCGCCCTGCCCCTTCTCCGGCCCCGGCAAGTGCGGCGGCTGCGACTGGCAGCACGCGGCACCCGGCGCCCAGCGCCGCTTCAAGGGCTCCGTCATCGCCGAACAGCTCGAACGGCTCGCCGGCCTCACCCCGGAGGACGCCCGCTGGGACGGCACCGTCGAGCCCGCCCCCGGCGACAAGGTCGCCAAGGGCGAGGTCCCGGCCTGGCGCACCCGCGTCCAGTACGCCATCGACGACGAGGGCCGCGCCGGCCTGCGCAAGCACCGCTCCCACGACGTCCAGCCCGTCGACCACTGCATGATCGCCGCCCCCGGCGTCTCCGAGCTCGGCATCGAGTCCCGCTCCTGGCCGCAGATCGCCTCCGTCGAGGCGATCGCCGCCACCGGCTCGCACGACCGCCAGGTGATCCTCACCCCCAAGCCCGGCGGCCGCCTCCCGATCGTCGAGCTCGACCAGCCCGTCTCCGTCCTCCGCGTCGACGAGAAGGACGGCGGCGTACACCGCGTCCACGGCCGCCCCTTCGTCCGCGAACGCGCCGCCGACCGCACCTGGCGCGTCGGCAACGGCGGCTTCTGGCAGGTCCACCCGAAGGCCGCCGACCTCCTCGTCGAGGCCGTCATGCAGGGCCTGATGCCGAAGAAGGGCGACATGGCCCTCGACCTCTACTGCGGCGTCGGCCTCTTCGCCGGCGCGCTCGCCGAACGCGTCGGCGACAAGGGCGCCGTCCTCGGCATCGAATCCGGCAAGCGCGCCGCCGAGGACGCCCGCCACAACCTCCAGGACCTCGACCGCGTCCGCATCGAACACGGCAAGGTCGACCAGATCCTCCCCCGCACCGGCATCACCGACGCCGACCTCATCGTCCTCGACCCCCCACGCGCCGGCGCCGGCAAGAAAACCGTCGCCCAACTCGCCGCCCTCACCCCCCGCCGCATCGCCTACGTCGCCTGCGACCCGGCGGCCCTGGCCCGCGACCTGAAGTACTTCCAGGAGGCCGGGTACGTACCGCGGCGGATGCGGGCGTTCGATCTGTTTCCGATGACGCATCATGTGGAGTGCGTGGCGATCCTGGAGAAGGCAGGGAAGGGCGCCTGACCTGCAGGTATGAGTGGTGGGCTTTATGTGCGCTACGGGCGAGGTCTTGACGTACGTTTGACGCACCTTCGGGGCTCGTGACGCTCAATCGACGCATGCTCTGACGAGGCGCCACTTGCGCGTCGTGCAGGTGCGCGCAGAGATCGAGCGGCTACGGGCAGCACACCGCTGCGACCCCGGATCCCCGGTGCCCGCGCGTCAGCGCACCTCCGACGATTCCTTGCTGCAACGAATGCCTCGAGTCTCCAACGCAGGCACCCGGCGGCTCACCCAGGAGAACCCCCGCCTTCGCGACCAACTCGCTCGCGCACTTGGCGAACCACACCCCGCGACGACGCGCACCAACCCACCACAGCCGGGCGCAATCAGCCCCGTCGACGGTCACGCAGTTCGGCTCTGGGCGCTGATCTTGCGATCGGGCGGATGGTGCCGGTGGTGTCACTGGTGTCGGTGATGTCAGTGGCGCAGGCGAGTGAAGGCTCGTCCGCTTCGGCGCACGCCGTGCCTTGCCGCGGGTCTGTCGTCGTTGTGCCTTCAGGGGTGCCTCCGTTCCCCCTATGGTGCTGGCATGTGCTGAACTGGATTGCTGGGTACGGGGGTTGCACGGTGTTGTATGTGCGCGATCTGGTGCGCGAAGTGGTGGCCGAGCACGCGGCGCACGAGTTGCCGCTCGTCGACAGTCTGCGGGTGTGGGACGACGACCGGGTCGTCCGCACCCTCGCCGGGGGCGGGCGAAGGCGGGAGCCGCTCGGGTTCGGTTACGCCGAAGTGTCCGCGCTGGTCACTCCGGTCATCTGGCTCGTCCTCGACCAGGCGGCCCGCCGTACGGTCGACCGCGCCACGGAGGGGCTGTTGGCGCGCGGCCGGGCCGGCGCGCGCAGGTTGCTGCGCCGGGCGCCGGACCCTGCGAACCGTACGCTGATCGCGCTGGATCCCGGAGAGTTGGCGCTGGTCCGAAACCACATCGTGGAACAGGCCACCGAGCGAGGCGCCGACCGCCGGGAGGCCGAGGCGCTGGCCGACAGTGTCGTGGCGCGGATCTCGACGGCGGTGGCGACTGATGAGGAGCCGCCCGAAACCCCTGGTACCGCCTCGTGAAGGCCCTCGCCGCGCTTCGGAGCGCGAGCGGGACCGGCCCCCGTTTCGCGCTGCTGATGGGCCTCGTCGTGGCATCGAGCATTCCCACACTCGACACGCTGCTCCAGGACGTCCCGGTGCTCGTCGGCCTGCGCGACGGCCGGGAGGGCCTGCACGGCCCGACCGGGTGCATGTACGCCGCCGGATTCGACGCCGCCAGCAGCGATCTGGCGAACATTCTGAGGTCCCTGAGCCGGCCGGGCGCCCTGCACAAGTGCATCGGCGACCACACGCTCGTCCCGTACCGCGGCGCCCTCGCCACCCTGGTGCTGCTCGCCCTCGCGGCCGGGCTGTACTGGTGGCTGCCGGCGGCTCGTGAGCGGTGGCGCCGGATGGTGCCGCTCGAAACCGTCGACGCCGATGGCGCACTACGGGCCGAACTCGCCGCGCTGTGCGCCCGCACCGGCGTCCGCGCGCGGTTGCGCTTCTGCGTCGACCCGGCGCGGATGACCGCCGGCGCCAGTGTCTACGGCCGCTCCGGGAGCTACACCGTCTCCCTGCACTCGGGTCTGCTCCCGCAGCTCGGCACCGACCCCGAGGGCTTCCGCGCCGTCGTCCTGCACGAACTCGCGCATGTGCACCACCGCGACGTGGACCACGCCTACGCCAGTACGGCCCTTTGGCGGGCCTACGTACTCCTCGCCCTGATACCGACCTTCGCCGTGACCGGCTGGATCCTCATCCTGGCGCTGTCCGGCCTCAAGTCCCCGTGGTGGCCCGCCGCTGCGCCCACGCTGCTGGCCCCCGTGCTGATCGGACTGCTGCTGGCCGGGCTGGTGCACCTCGCCCGGGCCGACCTGCTGCGGCGGCGCGAACTGTTCGCCGACCGCCGGGCCGTCGCCTGGGGCGCGGACGCCGCCAATTGGCAGCGCGCCGACCCCGCTGCCCCCGGCGCACCGTGGCTGCGCCGGCTGACCGCGCTGCTCGGGACCCACCCGCGGTGGGAAGAGCGTCGGCAAGCGCTCGCCGACGCCGACCGCCTCGACCGGGTCAGCCCCCTGGCGATGTTCCTCACCGGTATCTCGGCGGCGCTCCTGTACCGGTCCCTGGCGACGCTTCCGGTCCTGTCCGACGGTCCGGGCTCCCTCTGGATCACGGCCGGCGCGGTGACTCCGGTGCTCTGCTTCGCCCTGGGACTGCCGCTCGTACGGGCCTCGGGCACGGCCGACGGAGACGGTCGGTCCGCCGCGGTGGCGGGCCTCTGGCTCGGCTTCGGCCTGCTGTTGGGCGAGTTCGTGTCCAGCGGCCAGGTCCGGCTCGACTGGATGCTGCCGCGGCCCCAGTACCTGCTCGTCTTCCCGCTCATCGCCGCCGTGCCCGCGGTGTGGTGGTCCCAGTCCCTGCGCCTGGCCCTCGCCCTGCCCCGGCAGGGGCAGCGCTGGACGGCCGCGGTGGGTTGCGCGCTGGTGACGGCAACGGTGCTGTGGGCCGGGCTGCGGTGGTGGCACACGGGGGGCATGGCGCTCTCGCTGGGCGCCGTCGGCAACCAGGGCGCGGAACTGGCCGCGTACTACGCCCGGACCGTCCCGGGCGACTGGCACGGTTACGGCCCTGACCTCTCGGCCTTCGCGGGCGGCCTCGCCCTTCTCACCCCGCTGAGCGGCACGATGCTGGTCGGGGCCGCCACGCTGCTGATGTGGCTGGTACCGCTGGCCCTCGCCCTGCTCCAGCGCGCGGGCCCGGGGGGCACGGGTCTGCGGCTGCGCCGGACGCTCGGCGCCGGGCTCGCCGGTGCCCTGGTGTGCGGGGCCGGGCTGGTCCTGGCCCAGCTCATGATGAACCAGTCGCGGCCGGCCACGACCGGGGCGGCGGCCGCCCCCTCCGTCGTCATCCATGTGTGGTGGGTGACCGTGACGGTCCTGGCGGCCTGCCTGCTGACGGCCGCCGTGGTAGCCGCCCGCGCGGGCCGGAGCCGGCTGCTGCGGGGGCTCCTCGCCGCGCAGGTGGTCCAACTGTTCGCGTACGCCGAGGTGTTCCTGCTCTTCTCCGCCGATGGCTGCCTGGGGCCGCTGAACACCGCCTTCGACGTGTGCCGGTGGCGCCCCGCCAACGGTCTGATCATCGACGGCCAGGTCACCTCCCTCACGCTCGTCAACGCCATCCTCGGATCGGCCTGCGCGGCGTTGGCGGGGGCGGGTCTGGCGTGGGCGGTGCGCCGGCTCCGCGGACGGCCGACCGCGGACAGCGCCGCGGAACCGGCCCCCACCGCGGCCTTCCGCCCGCCCTCGACGCTCCTGAAGGCGGGCACGCTCCTCGCGCTCACCGCACCGGCGGTGGTGCTGGCCGCCGTCACCTTCACCCAGCCATCCGCCGCCGACGACCCCCGCCTCTGGCAGGACGCGGCCGATGCGGCCGGGAAGCAACGCGGTCCCGCCCCGCCGGCCAAGGCACCGCAGACCCGCGCCTGGCAGGCGGCGTCCTGGCTGAACAACGGCGGGACCCGGCATGCGCAGCAGATCAACGCCGCCTCGCTGGCCCTGAACTCCGAACTCCTCAAGGCCGCCTCGGGGAAGCGCAACGCGGACGGGAAGGTCACGCTGGACGAGAAGGCGTTCCACCGTCGCTGCGGCGCCCTGAGCCGGCAGGTGGAGAAGGCCCGGGACTACTTCCCCGCCCCGGGCCAAGACCTCCAGAAGAAATGGTCCCGCGCGCTGAACCAGGTGCACCACGGGGCCCAGGAGTGCCAGGACGCGACCGTCCCGCGCAAGGGCACCCCGCACCGGACCGACGCGGAGCGCGGTCGCCTCTTCACCGCATCGCTCAACGAGATCGTCAACGGAATGCGAACCTTCGGCACCGCGGTCCAGGACATCAAGAAGACCGCCACTTCGCCGGCCAAGTAGCTCCTACGGCGTGCGGCGGGGCACTCGCGATGTGTAACTGGAGGGCGAACGGTCGGATCGCCAGGTGTTGTCGCACGGCGTGACCGAGGCCATGGACGACCGAGGCACCGGACGTCCATGGCGGTACACGCAGACCGCCGCGCCGCTGTCGGGGTGCCGATATGGCCGCGACGATGCCGGGGAAGGGGAGGGGCCTGCGCGGGTGTGCGTCCAGCCGTTGTCGGGCAGCGCCGTCGTGTTCGGGTAGTCCTCGGGCATCGGTTTTGCGAAGTCCGACACGTGGTCCCGCATTCCGGGGGCGACCGCGCAGGTCGGTGGCGGAGCGAGAGTCATGGCTGGGACTGCGGGGTGCGGACCGCCGCGGGCAGCAGGCCCAGGCGGCGCCGGTCGTGGTCGTAGAAACGCCTGCCGACGGCGAAGGCCGCACCGCTCGCGAGGGCGACGAGGGGGACCAGCTGCAGGGCGTCGAGCAGGCCCAGGCGATCGGCGAGCATGCCCGTGACGGCCGGGCCCGGTGCGAGGCCGAGCAGGCTGTTGGCGAGGGTGAGCGTGGCGAAGGCCGTCGCCGAGAGCGCGGCGGGGGTCAGGTTCGCCACCATGGCGGCGGTCGGCCCGGCCGTCGCGTTGCACAGCAGACTCCCGACGCCTATCAGCCCGAGCTGCAGCGGGCCGGCCGGCAGGTGGAACCCACTCGTCAGGAGCACGACCGATCCGACGCTGCAGAAGAGCGACACCGTCCACTTGCGGGCCGCGACCCGCCGGCCGAGGCGGTCCGCCAGCATTCCGCCGCCGA
Organism: Streptomyces sp. NPDC101393; assembly: GCF_044767385.1. Taxonomy (NCBI): domain Bacteria; kingdom Bacillati; phylum Actinomycetota; class Actinomycetes; order Kitasatosporales; family Streptomycetaceae; genus Streptomyces; species Streptomyces sp. NPDC101393. Next base: position 163,765 of record NZ_JBIWNU010000006.1, read on the forward strand.
TCATCCCGACGCCGGTGATCAGCGCGAAGACTCCGGCCATCAGTCCGGCCTTCGAGGGGGACAGGGCGTAGTAGCGGTTGAGGAAACTCGGCATCCAGGCGAGCAGCGCCATCGCGAGGAACATCTGCAACCCGCTGCCGATGTAGGCGCAGTTCACGGAGACCGAGGAGAACAGCCGGGGCAGCAGCGGACGGAGCGCACCGCGCGCGCGGGGGCGGTCGCGGGCGTCGGCCGGCGCTGCCCCACGCTGCCTCCTCAGCCGCTTCTCCGTGACCACCAGGCCGTAGAGCAGGGCCAGGACCAGCCCGAAGATCCCCATGACGCCGAATGCCCAGCGCCAGCCCAGGTGCCCGGCCACCACACCGCCGACCGATACGCCCAGCACCGATCCGAAGGCCCCGCCGCCGATGAACGCGCCGGACAGCGTGGCCCGCAGGCCGACCGGAAAGACGCTGACGACCACGGCGATGCCGACGCTTCCGTATGCCGCCTCACCGACCCCGACGACGAACCGGGCGGCGAACATCGCGCCGTAACCGGCCGAGACCGCGCAGGCCAGGGTCGCCAGGCTCCACACCGTGGCGGCGGCGACCAGGCACCTGACCCTTCCCCACCGGTCCGCGGCCAGCGACAGCGGAAAGGTCAGCACGCCGACCATCAGGGCCACGATGCCGCTGAGAGAGCCCAACTGGCTGTCGGACAACAGCCATTCCGCCTTGAGCATCGGGAAGACGGCATTGAGGACCTGGCGCGACATGTAGTCGGACAGCAGCAGCCCGAAACTCAAGCCGAACACCAGCCACGCATAGCCGCGGGAGACAGCAGGTGCGGTCCGGGCGGTTTCCGGGCCGGTCGCACCGGCGGTGTGCAGCGCCATCGGTGTCACCTCTCTCGTCTCGGGAGGGTCAGAAGGGTTTGTCACCGGCGATTGAGGCGCGCTCCATCCTGCGGACCGCGGGCCAGTAGTCCTGCACCGCGTAGTGCTGCGTACAGCGGTTGTCCCAGATCGCCACGCTGTTCTTCCGCCAGCGCCAGCGCACCTGGTACTCCGGGACGGCCGCCTGGCTGATCAGATAGTTCAGCAGGTTGGCGGCGCCGGGGGCGTGGTCCTGACCGAACCGCACGTTGTCGGGGGTGTGGAAGTTGACGAGGTGCGTGGTGAAGCTGTTGACGAAGAGGATCTGCTCTCCCGTCTCCGGGTGGGTGCGCACCACCGGGTGCTCGGGGTCCGGATAGCGGGCCTTGAGCCGGTGCCGCTGCTCGATGGGCATGACCGCGCCGAAGGTCGACTCGATGCTGTGCCGCGCGCGGAGATCCGCGATCCGGTCCTTGATGTGGCCGGGGAGCCGGCGGTATGCCTCGGCCATGTTGATCCAGATGGTGTCGCCGCCGACCTCGGGCGTCTCCACGCAGCGCAGTACGGAGCCCATGGGCGGGCACTCGCGCCAGGTGGCGTCGCAGTGGAGCGCGTTCTCGTAGTGCTCGGGCTTGCTGTCGAGGTCTTTGTAGATGCGGACCAGCCCGGGATGGTCGGGGTCGCTGCCCAGGACCGGGTGGTCCTCCAGGGTGCCGAAGCGCGAGGCGAAGGCCACGTGCTCGCCGCCCGTGATGTCCTGGTCCCGCAGGAAGAGGACCTTGTACCGCAGCAGCAGTTCCCTGATCTCGGCGAACAGCTCCTCGTCCCGCGCGGCGTCGGCCAGGCTCACTCCGGAGAGTTCGGCGCCGATGGTGCAGGTGAGGGGCTCGACCCGGAGGGAGCTGCGACGGCCCCTTGCGCCCACCACGGTGGGCGCGCTTTCCCTCGGTTGGGTGGCATGCGGCATGGTGCTCACTCCTTGAACGACGTGGTGCGGCTGGGCGCGGCTGTGGTGCGGATGTCAGACGACGAAGACGGAAGAGCCCGTGGTCCGGGCGGCCTCCAGGTCGCGATGGGCCCGGGGCGCGTTCTGGAGGGGGTAGCGCTGGTTGATCTCGATGCGGATGCGGCCGGAGGCGACGTGATCGAAGAGCTCGCCGGCCAGGAGGTCGCGCTCCCCGGGATCGGCGATGTAGTCGGCCAGGGCGGGGCGGGTGACGAACAGCGAGCCGTGGAGGGCGAGTTGCATCGCGTCCAGCGGGGGCACGCCGGAGGCCGTACCGAAGCACACCAGGAGCCCGCGGCGCTTCAGTGAGGCCATGGACCCGGCGACGGTGTCCTTGCCGACGCTGTCGAAGACGACGGGGACACCGGCTCCGTCGGTGAGTTCGCGTACCCGCTCGGCCACGTCCTCCTGCCGGTAGCGGACGATGTGTTTGCAGCCGTGGGCGCGTGCCACCTCGGCCTTCTCCTCGGTCGAGACCGTGCCGATCACGGTGATGCCGTTCAGCTCGGCCCACTGGGACAGGATCAGACCGACGCCACCCGCCGCGGCGTGCAGCAGAACGGTGTCGCCTGCCTTCAACGGGTGGATCCGGCGCAGGAGATAGGCGGAGGTCAGGCCGCGCATCGTCATGGCGGCGGCGGTCTCGCAGCTGATCCCGTCCGGGAGCTTGATCAGCGTGTCGGCCGGCATGACCCGTTCCGTGCTGTAGGCCCCGAGCGGGCTGCCCGTGTACGTCACACGGTCGCCCTCGGCGATATGCGTCACGCCCTCCCCGACGGCCTCGATGACGCCGGAGGCTTCGACGCCGAGCCCGTCCGGCAGCCGGACCGGGTAGAGCCCGGAACGGAAGTAGGTGTCGGCGAAGTTGAGGCCGACCGCGACGTGCCGGATGCGGACTTCGCCGGGGCCGGGGCGGCCCACGGTGACCTTCTCCCATCGCAGGACGTCCGGGCCCCCGGTCTCATGGAAACGAACGGCATGTGCCACAAGGTGCTCCGTAGTGCTCGGGTGCGGGCGGCTGCCGCGGACGGTCCCCGGGCGCGCGTGCGGACGGGCCCCGGGCCCCGCGACAGCCGTCGTCTCTGTCAGGTCCGGCAGATCAGCTTTCGCGGGCGCCCAGCAGGAAGCCCCGCTGGCCGGGAAGGCGGTTCGGCACCATGCCGAGACGGGTCAGCGTCTCGTCGGTGTCCGCGTACCATTCGCCGATCCGGTAGATCTGCTTCGCCTCGGCGCCGGTCGCGATGTCGCGGCCGAGTACGCGGGCGAGCTGGACCGTCTGCTCGATCTGCTCGACGGAACTCATCCGCTGCCCCTTGTGACGCCACAGGTTGTCCTCGTTGCCCACGCGGACGTGCGCCCCCAGAGCGATACCGACCGCGTTCATCGGAGCCACCGCGCGCATGGACGCCTCGATGGTCAGGACGGCGCCGTCCGGGACGCGGCGCATGAACTCGACCAGGTCGGCGGGGTGCCGCCCCGCGAAACCGCCGCCGATCGCCACGTAGTTGAGCACCAGGGGGCCCCTGTGGACGCCCTTGCGGATCATCCGCTCCACCGTCTCCAGCTGCGCGGTGTGGGCGAGTTGGAAGTGCGGCTGAATGTCCTTGGCGCGCAGGCGCTTGAGGTGTTCCAGGTAGAAGTCCGGCGTGGCGTCGACGACCATGTCGCGGTACGCCTCGTATGTGGCGGGCTTGGCGATCGAGGTGCCCTCGATGTCCTCGTCGTCGAAGAGCTCGACGATGTTCATCTGGCTGGAGCCGATGGCGATGGTCACCTGGTCGGGCCGGGGCGTGATCTCCGCCAGCATGTGGCGGGTGTCGTAGCTGAGCCACTTGGCGTCGGCCCCCTCCTCCTCGGGGGCGAACGAGATCGAGCCGCCGATCTGCAGGACCATGTCCGGCACGGCCTCCCGCAGCCGGGACATCAGCTCGTTGAACATGGACATGCGCTTGGACCCGTGCCCGTCCAGCTCACGCACATGGATGTGCAGCACCGTGGCCCCGGCGTTGTAGCAGTCGACGGCCGCCTGGACGTGCTCGTCCATGGTGAGCGGAAGGTCGTCGGCGTCGCCCGGCAGCCACTCCGGACCGTAGGGCGCGGCCTGGATGACCAGCTTCTCCTGGTTCTCCGGGTACAGCGAGTCGTCGAGGAAATGCATGGGGTGCCTCCTTGCAAGGGCATGTGCGGGGACGGGGTGGGAGCGGGATCGGTGAAGGGGGCCGTCCGACGAGCCCGCCCGCGCGGGAATCAGCCGCCGTCGCCGCGCCGGCGGGAGGGGAACAGCAGCGGAGCGCAGCGAGGGCGTGCGGACGGGGCTCCGGAGCCCACCGCACGGCTCGGGACGAGTCCGGCGGGCCCCGGGAGGAACGGCAGGCCGCGGGCAGGATCCCTGCCCTTCCCGTGCGGCCGGCGTTCCCTCCAGCGATGCTTCGACGTTACGTCCGGGCAGGAGCCGGCGCTTTGCCCTGCGGGACACGTGACTTACCGCCTGGGGACACGCCGCCCGCCGAGGGCGAGCCGGCCGCCCGGGAGCGGTCGTGGTTCACCCCTGGGGCGAGTGCTGCGCGTCGCTCTGCCGGCTCCGCCACGCGCGCGGGCTGCAGCCGAACCGCTCCCGGAACCAGCGCGAGAAGGCGCTGGGCGCGGAGAAGCCCAGCAGCTGTGAGACGTCCGTCAGTGAGCGGTGCGGGTTGGCCACCAGTTGCTCCGCGAGCTGCGTGCGCGTCGCATGGACCAGGGAGGAGAACGTCTCACCCGAGTCGGCCAAGTGCCGGTGGACCGTTCTCCGGTCGACGCTGAGACTCCGTGCCACCTGGTCGATGGAGCAACGTCCCGTCGGCAGAAGGACTTCGATCAGCTCGCGGACACGGCTGAGCACCGTCGTGTCACGCGCCTCCGAAACCGACTCGAAATAGGTCCGTGCGTAGGTGCGGAGCTGCGGATCGGAGAGCGGATTGACGGTGTTCAGATCGTTGGCGCCGAGCACAATCCCGTTGAATTCCTGATCGAACTCGACCACGGGGCCGAAGACGCGCCGGTGTGTGCGGAGGTCCGACGGAGCGGAGTGCACGAAGCACACGCACAGCGGCTGCCAGTGACGGCCGAGGAAGATGTGCAGAAGCTGGTGGGTCGCTCCCACCGCCAGCTCCGTGGCCTGCCGGACCGACATGGCCGCGGCGGGGTCCAGGACCGTCCTGATGGTGGCCAGATCGTTCGCCACGGAGAGCCGGTTGCTCAGCATCTCGTTGTACATGTGCTCGTATCTGACGAGCAGTTCGAGGGCGCTGCGGAGATTCGGTTCCTCACGTATGACGAGGCTGATCGGGCCGAGGCTCGATATGCGGCGGCGCTCGGCCAGGAGCAGGCCGAAGTCCTCGCGCCGGGAGGCGGCGGCCGACAGTTCGAGCAGCTCGGTCACGGAGGCGCCGGGGATCCACCGGTCCTGGATCGCGAGGCCCACCGGGTCCAGGCCCACGCGCTTCATCAGTGCACGCGGATCGAGCCCGAGCGACCGGCCCAGTTCGGCGTAGCCGGTCAGCGCAGCGTTGCGCACGAGGGGCTTCATGGCACTCCCTGACTCTGTCCCCAAGCGGCGAGCCGCCTGTCACGTCACCTCACGTCACGTACGGAGCGTGTGCGTGTGCGTGTGCCCCAGCGTTGCACCACCGCGCCGGGTTGCCCACCTCCACGGCCGCATCCGTGCACATGGGCAACCCGGCGCGGTGAGTGCGTCGCGACGAGGGCGACGCCCTGCGAAGCGAGGGTGTCCGGCGTGTGGAGGGTACGCCCGCCCTGTTGTGCGCTTTGATCTGCGGAGGGGAGGGTCGCGCCGCACGGTGCGATGGTCGGGGAGCAGATCGTCAATGGAGCGTTCGGCATGACCCAGGATGAGCCCGGCACCCCGCATTGGCTGTTCGGTGATCAGCTCGGCCCTCATTTCGTCGATCCGGCGCGGGGCGCTCCGCACCGGGATGCCCCGCTGCTGATGATCGAGGCTCGCAGCGTCTTGCGACGACGACGGTTCCATCGCGCCAAAGCGCACTTGGTCCTGTCCGCGATGCGCCATCGGGCCGCCGAGCTCGGTGACCGTGTGCGGTACGTCAAGGCGGACACCTATCGCGAGGGACTGCGCGAGGCGGTGGGAGACGGCCCGGTGACCGTGCACCACCCCACGTCCCATGCGGCCCACGCCTTGGTGCGCGCGCTGCCCTCCGTACGCGTGCTGCCGGCGCGCGGCTTTCTTGTGTCGCACGACGAGTTCAGGCAGTGGGCGGACGACCGGGGCACGAAACGCCTCCGCCAGGAGGACTTCTACCGATGGGTCCGCCGGACACACGACCTGCTGATGGAGGGCAGCCGGCCCGTCGGCGGCCGCTGGAATCTGGACCACGACAACCGGCAGCCCCCGCCCCGTGGCGTCACCGACCTGGGCGTTCCGGCGCCCTATCGCCCCCGGGAGAGCGACATCGACGCCCAGGTGCGGTCCGATCTCGACCGCTGGTCGCGTGACGGGGACGTCGAGTTCGTCGGCGAGGACGCACCACGCAGGTTCCCTGCCACGCGCCGGGAGGCACTCGCCGCGCTCCGCCGCTTCGTCGAGCGCCGCCTCGCCACGTTCGGGGCGTATGAGGACGCGGTGCTCGCCGGGGACGCGGCGATGAGCCACAGCCTGCTCTCCTCGTCGCTCAACCTCGGGCTGCTGGATCCCGCCGAATGCGTCGAACGGGCGGAGGCACGATGGCGCTCGGGCGATGTGCCGCTCAACAGTGCCGAGGGATTCGTGCGGCAGATCGCCGGATGGCGCGAGTTCGTCTGGCACGTCTACTGGTACTTCGGCACGCAGTACCGCGCGAGCAACGTTCTGCGTCACCACGCGCCCCTGCCCGATTGGTTCATGGAGCTGTCCGCGGAGGCGACCGGGGCGAACTGCCTCGCCCACGTCCTGGAGCAGGTCAGATCGACCGGCTGGACACACCACATTCCACGTCTGATGATCCTGGGCAATTTTGCCCTGCAACGAGGGTGGGAGCCCCGGGCCGTCACCGACTGGTTCCACCGCAGCTTCGTCGACGGCTACGACTGGGTCATGGTCCCGAACGTGGTGGGCATGTCGCAGTACGCGGACGGGGGCCGCATGACCACCAAGCCCTACACGTCCGGAGGCGCGTACATCGACCGGATGAGCGACCTCTGCGGCCCCTGCCGGTACAAGCCGTCCGTACGGGTCGGTGCGGACGCGTGCCCCTTCACCGCCGGGTACTGGAATCTCCTGCACCGTCACCGCGACCGGTTCGCACACAACGCACGGATGACGCAGGCGGTCCGGGGGCTGGACCGGCTCTCCGATCTCGAAGCGTTGCTGGAGCAGGAGCACGACCGCCGGGACTGAGACCCGTCGGCGCGAGGACCGGCCCCGTCCGGCGAGCAGCTCTTCGTACGGAACCAGTCCGGCCGCGTCGTCCTCCTCGGGTGGGGCTCCACGGCCGGGCGGACAGCACGAGCGTCAGCTGCAGGAGCTGCAGCTCCTGCAGGAGCTGCAGGAGCTGCCGGGGGTGCCGGATGGCCTCTGCCGGATGCCGCGGGACCGGGCGCCGTGGCGACGGCGACGCCGGCCGCCGTCGAGATCTGCCGACCCCTGCCGCCCGGCGGGAGCAGGGCAGATCACCCTGGCACAGACATGCCACGACACGGCCCGGCGCGGAACGGTATCGGTCACCCGTTCCGCGCCGCGTCCCGCGCACCTGCCGGAGCCCCTCAGCCCCGCCGGCGCTCCAGGGCCCCTCAGCCCTGGTCGTAGGTGTGGAACCCCCGCCCGGTCTTGCGGCCGAGCAGGCCCGCCTCCAGCATCCGCAGGAGCAGCGGCGGCGGCGCGTAGAGCGGTTCCTTGAACTCGTCGTAGAGGGACTGCGCGATGGATGCCACGGTGTCCAGCCCGATCAAGTCCGCGAGCTTCAAGGGGCCCATGGGGTGGGCGCAGCCCAGTTCCATGCCCGCGTCCACGTCGGCGGCGGTGGCGAAGCCCGACTCGGCCATCCGGATCGCCGAGAGCAGGTACGGGATGAGCAGGGCGTTGACGATGAAGCCGGCCCGGTCCTGGGACCGTACGACGGTTTTTGCCAGCGTGCCGGTGACGAATTCCTCGGCGGCGGCGACCGCTGCCGGCGCGGTGTGCAGGGAGGTGACGACCTCGACGAGCGGCAGCACCGGTACGGGGTTGAAGAAGTGCAGCCCCAGGACGCGGTCCGCGCGGCGGGTGGCCATGCCGAGCCGCATGACGGGGATGGCCGAGGTGTTGGTCGCCAGGATCGCCTCCTCGTCCTCGATGATCTTGTCGAGGGCGGCGAAGACCTCGGTTTTGGCCTCGGTGTTCTCGACGATGGCCTCGATGACGAGGTGGCGGTCGGCGAGGTCGTCGAGGCTGCCGGAGAACACCGTCCGGGTCAGGGCGTCCTCGGCCGAGATGCGGTCCAGTTTGCCGCGCTGGACGGCGCGTTCGAGGGAGACGGCCATCCGCTCGCGTGCGGCGCGTGCCGCGGTCGCGTCGGCCTCGCAGACGACGGTGTCGAGTCCGGCGCGGGCGCACACCTCGGCGATGCCCGCGCCCATCCGGCCGCCGCCGATGACTCCGACCCGCTGGATCGCGCTCTTCGGCGGGGTGCTCATGACGTGGCCCCGTCCTGCCGCACGAGGTGCCGGGCGTAGGCGTCCGGCGTGAAGAAGGCGGGCAACTCCCTTGCCAGGGCTGTCCGTTCGAACAATGCACGGACGTCCTCGACGCGCGCCCACGGGTACTCGGCGCCCAGGGCGGCGATCTCCTCATCGAGCAGACCCAGCACCGTGTCCCGGTCGACGACGCCGTGCCGCACCCACTGCCAGACCTGGGAACGGGCGATCTCGGCGGCCGCCGCGTCCTCCATCAGCCCCTCCAGTGCCACGGCGCCGGTGCCGCGCAGCCAGGCGTCGAAGTAGCGCAGCGCGAGCGCGATGTTGGCGCGCACGCCGTCCTCGGTGGGCGGTCCCGCGGTGCGCCGGACGGCGAGCAGTGCGTCGGCCGAGACCTCCACATCGTCGCGGGTGCGGTCGATCTGGTGGGGCCGCCCGCCCAGTACGCCGTCGAATATGTCGCGGCAGAAGGGGACGAGTCCGGGGTGGGCGACCCATGTTCCGTCGAAGCCGTCCTCGGCTTCGCGCTCCTTGTCGAGCCGCACCCGGGCCAGCGCGGCCCCCTCGGCCGGCGTGCCGTGGCTGGTGACATGAGCGGCCATACCGCCGATGGCGTGCGCGCCGCGCTTGTGGCAGGTGCGCACGAGCAGTTCGGTGTAGGCCCGCAGGAAGGGGGCCGTCATGGTGACCTTCGTCCGGTCCGGGAGCGAGAAGTCGGGGCGGTGCGCGAAGGTCTTGATCAGGCTGAAGAGGTAGTCCCAGCGGCCCGCGTTGAGCCCGGCACTGTGTTCGCGCAGCTCGTGGAGGATCTCCTCCATCTCGAAGGCCGCGGTCACCGTCTCGATCAGGACGGTGGCGCGGATGGTGCCCCGGGGGATGCCGAGCAGATCCTGAGCGAGGACGAACACGTCGTTCCACAGGCGGGCGTCGTAGGCGTTCTCGAGCTTGGGGAGGTAGAAGTACGGGCCGGAGCCGGCGTCGATCTGGCGCTGCGCGCAGTGGAAGAAGTACAGGCCGAAGTCGACGAGCGAGGCGGGAACGGGGCTGCCGTCCACGAGGAGGTGGTCTTCGGTCAGGTGCCAGCCGCGCGGGCGGACGACGATGGTCGCGAGCTGGTCTCCGAGCCGGTACTCCGTGCCGTCGGGTGCGGTGAAGTCGATGCGCCGCTCGATGGCGTCCAGCAGATTGAGCTGGCCACCGATGATGTTGTCCCAGGTGGGGGAGGTGGCGTCCTCGAAGTCGGCCAGCCACACCTGAGCCCCGGAGTTGAGCGCGTCGACTGTCGTCCGCCGCTCCGGCGGCCCCGTGATCTCCACCCGGCGATCGGCGAGACCGGGCGCCGGTGGTGCGACCCGCCAGTCCGGATCGGCACGGATGGCGGAGGTGGCCCGCGAGAAGTCGAGCGGCGAACCGGACGAGAGCCGAAGGGCGCGGCGCCGCCGCTCGGTGAGGACGTCGCGGTACCGGTCGGCGAAGGCATGGGCGAGGCAGCCGAGGAAATCAAGGGCGGCGGGGGTGAGGATCTCCTCGAAGCGCCGGCCCGGTGCGCCGAGCACCTGGACACGGCTGGTGAGTTCGGTGGTGGACATGCACATCTCCTCAACGGGCGGAGTGGAGCGGAGCGGTGAGGGCCGGACGGAGACGGTCGTCCGGTCCTCACCCGGACACGGGCCGGCTGGACGCACGCGCGCAGCCACGGGGCCGACAGCCGGGCGGAAACGGCGCCCGGATGCCCGGAGAGGACCGGGCGATCCCTAGTGGAACTGCTCTTCCTCGGTGGAGCCGGCCAGCGCGGTGGTGGACGACGCCGGGTTGAGGGCGGTGGAGACCTGGTCGAAGTAGCCGGTGCCGACCTCACGCTGGTGCTTGACGGCGGTGAAGCCGTGCTGCTGGGCCGCGAACTCCCGCTCCTGGAGATCGACGTAGGCGGTCATGCCGTGCTCGGCGTAGCCGCGCGCCAGGTCGAACATGCCGTGGTTGAGGGAGTGGAATCCGGCGAGGGTGATGAACTGGAAGCGGTAGCCCATCGCCGCCAGTTCGCGCTGGAACTTGGCGATCTGGTCGTCGTCGAGGGCGGCCTTCCAGTTGAAGGACGGGGAGCAGTTGTAGGCGAGCATCTGGCCGGGGTGCTCGGCGTGGATCGCCTCGGCGAACTCCCGCGCCTGCGCCAGGTCCGGCGTCCCGGTCTCCACCCAGATGAGGTCCGCGTACGGCGCGTAGGCGAGACCGCGGGCGATGACCGGCGCCATGCCGTTCTGCACGCGGTAGAAGCCCTCCGCCGTGCGCTCGCCGGTCACGAACTCGGCGTCACGCTCGTCGACATCGCTGGTGAGGAGGTTGGCGGCCAGCGCGTCCGTACGGGCGACGATCAGCGTCGGCACATCGGCGATGTCGGCGGCCAGACGGGCGGCGTTGAGGGTGCGGACGTGCTGGCCGGTCGGCACGAGGACCTTGCCGCCGAGGTGGCCGCACTTCTTCTCCGAGGCGAGCTGGTCCTCGTAGTGGATGCCGGCCGCACCGGCCGCGATCATCGCCTTGGTCAGCTCGAAGGCGTTGAGCGGCCCGCCGAAGCCGGCCTCGGCGTCGGCGACGATCGGTGCGAGCCAGTCCGTGGTGTCCGATCCGCCCTCGGCGGTGGCGATCTGGTCGGCGCGCAGCAGCGCGTTATTGATCCGGCGGACCACCTGCGGAACGGAGTTGGCGGGGTACAGGCTCTGGTCGGGGTAGGTGTGGCCGGCCTGGTTGGCGTCGGCCGCGACCTGCCAGCCGGACAGGTAGATGGCCTGCAGCCCGGCCTTGACCTGCTGCACGGCCTGACCGCCGGTCAGCGCGCCGAGGGCATGGATGTAGTCCAGCTCGTGCAGCTGCCGCCACAGCCGCTCGGCACCGCGCCGGGCCAGTGTGTGCTCCTCACGGACACTGCCCGACAGCCGGACCACGTCCTCGGCCGTGTAGGTGCGCTCGATGCCCTTCCAGCGGGCGTCGGTCGCCCACCGCTGCGCCAGTTCTGCGGCCGTCGTTGTGCTTGCCTGTGCCATGACCGTCTCCCGGGTCTGCCTGTGTCTTCAAAGTTTGCGAACATGGCACTGGGTGCCTGTTCTGGTGAGGCCCGCCGGAGGTCCCTGCGCGATCAAAGGTGAGCAATGTTGCGCGGACTTCCGCGCGGAACGGCCGGTGTCTCCGACGTCAGGGCGTGAATCGTGCCCGGTGTCCCGCTACGGTCGCCGGTTCCGGCGGGCCGTACTCAGACTTTGGCAGCGGCACTGAGTGCCATCAACCGTGGCTGCGTGCCACGTTCTGCAAATCTTCGCACCCGTATTTGCCAAGCTTGCGAAGGTTCACGCTGCCCCTCCGCTACGCACGACCTCCGGGGCGGACATCCGGGAGTGAGCGCTGACCATGGTGAGCGAGCAAGACCTCTGCCGGGCCCGCCGGCCACGGCTTCGCACGAACCGCGCCTGAGCCGGGCGCCCCTGTCCCGCACGTATGCCGGAGATCTCGCCCAGCCACCAGAGCCAGAGGAAACACGCCCCCAGCCGCCGACCCTCCCTATCGAATTCGAGGACACCGACCCCCAACTCGAACTCCTCGCCTCTCCCCTCCGCCTCGCTCGCGCACACGGTGAACTGCCGGAACAATGGGGCCGCATACATTCCGCGCGGCACCGGGCCATCTCCGCGCCATCAGAACACCGACACTCATCACTCCATTGGGCCCCGAAGTTGGGGAGTATTCGGAACCCAGGCGTATAAGGGGAGTTGGCAGCACGCCTACGAACAGCGGAGGAGCTCCACGTGAATACGTCAGAAGTTGTCAACGACCTGCTGGTCCGGCAATTCGGAGTGGCGGAGGCCGAGATCCGGTACGAGACCCCGCTGCGGAATCTGCGAATGGACTCCCTGGCGCTGGAGGAACTGCGCGTGCTCATCGAGGACCGCCTGGACGTCGACCTCGAAGAGGTGCCGCTGACCTCTCGGGACACCGTGGGCACACTGGTATCCGCCGTCGACGGCAAAGTCGCCGTGTGACGGGAAGGCGCCTGGCGACTGCCGAGAACCGAAGTCCGCTCGGTATCCCGTCGCCCAGGGCCGCGAGCCGGGGGAGAGGCACGAGAGGAACTCGCCGAACTCCCCGATGACTTCCGCCTGAGTTCCTACGTCCGGTCGCCGGCCCGGACCCCGATGCGGTACCGGGGCCCGGGCCGGCGGCATAGGGACCGCTGGTACCCACCGTCGGTACGTGCGCGCGGTGATAAGTGAGCGGCCTTCGGGCGTCGGCGGCGTCCTTCAAGTAGCCCGCCGAAAAGGCATATTGGATGCGATGCAGCCGACGCGCATTCCGGTAAACGGCGGAGCAGCGAAGAGCGATCCGGTCGCATACGCGGCCCCGGGCCCGCAGGGCACGGCGCCGCTCAGGCATCGCCTCAATGTCCGCGATAGCGGAGGGCCATTCGTATTCCGCAGGCCGGGTGTTCGCAAGTGCCGGCAGCGACGCGACATTCCGCCGCGTCGAACCCGGCGTCCGTGCCGAGCACATCGAACCACGTAGCCCGACCCGCTCATTCCCCGGGAACTCAGCCCGCGATATGCGCCTGCCACCACACGGTGTCGGCAGTGCGCTGCGAGAACGCACAAGTGCGGTGACATCGGCAGGCCGTTGTCACCGCACAGGTGGCGTGGGGAAATCCAGTACACCGCGGGGAACGCGAGGCCGACGGGCCGAGAAGGCCGTGGCGCCTCGGTGGCCAGGTCGGGTGGGGCCACCGAGGCCGCCCCGCCGACGCCACCGCCCCACCGGGGTGTGCCACCGTCAGCACAGAGCGGGACACACCACGCTGCGCGGTGTGTCCCGTCCGGTCCGCCCCCGCTGACGGCGGACGGCTACTGCCTCTTACTCAGTTGCGAACCGCCGCGCGGCGACCCCTGCGGAAGAGCAGGGTGCCACCCACCAGGAGTCCGGCGCTGGCCGCGATCGCCATGCCGGTCTCCGCCCCACCGGTGTGCGCCAGCTGGGGGCGAGCCGGGGCCTTGGGGGCGACGACGGGAGCCGCCTGCGCACGGTGGTGCATCGGCGTCTTGATGTGGCGCTGCTCCGGCTTGTGCTCCTTCACGACAGCACGGTGGTGGGCCTTCGGGTGCGGCAGCGGCTTGTCGTTGCTGCACTTGTTGCCGAACGCGGGGTTGAGCGCGCCGACCACATCCACCGTGTTGCCGCACGCGTTGACCGGGATGTGAACGGGTACCTGGACCTGGTTGCCGGACAGGACGCCGGGAGACCCGACGGCATTCCCGTGGGCATCGGCGTCGGCAACGGACGTGCCCGCGCCTGCGAGCAGCAGGCCGCCGGTGGCAACCGAAGCGGCGATGACCTTTTTGATCACGTGAGTCCTCCTTGACGGTGCGGTCCCATTCGTGGGCCGCACAAGCCACAACGAGCCCGGAGGAGGAAAGCTATGAATCCGGCATTTCGATCACTCTTTCGGCTTGATACACGGCCTTACTGGGCCGAAGAGTGACGCTAAGTCCGTTTTTATGGAGAGATGAATTCAGTGATGATCGCTTCGGGAATTTCGGGGCAGGATGAGGCCTCGACCGGCCGGCCTGCGGGCGGCGATCCGACGCGAGAACCGGACCACCGCGCGGCCTGACGCCGGCTCAGAAGCCGACCGCGGCGCGTTCACCGAAAGGTCCGGCGCACTCGTGTAGAGCCGAGACCGAACTCCGCACACGGTCACGCCAGGCGGAGGCGTCACGTCGACTCGCCGTCCGGGCGGGGGGCACCCCTGTCCGGAGGGGTGCCCCCCGCGAACCCCTCCCCAAGGACACGTCCTCGCGGGTCCCACTCCGGACCACTGCCACGCGCCGTTGTGCCGGCGCACGCGAAGGTGCCGGACCACCAGCCGGACATCGGCAAACGCAGCCGGTGTCCGGCCCGGTAACCGGCGTCCTGGCCGGGAGGGAAAGACGGACCTCAGCCGAGCAGCGCCTTCAGCGGCAGCTGGCCAACCGTCAGGGGGCCGACGTCGGAGGCGGCCTTCACGGGCTCGCCCAGGACTCCGGCGATACCCGTGTCGGGAGCATCGGCGTGGGCGGGGACGGCAAGGGCCCCGGCCAGAGCGAGGGCTCCGAGAAGGGTGGCGAGTGTGCGGCGCATGGCGGCTCCTGCTTTCTTGTGTAACGGCGGCGTTCTGTTGGCGCGCTCACCCTTCCACCCCTGCACGGCGGGCTCCGTTACCCGCGCAAAGCGGTCACCTGATTGCGCGACGGCGACCCCAAAGGCGCTACGCCATCTGTGCGGCTGCGTCCTGGATGCAGGGCGGACGACCGGGCGGGGCGGGTGGTGTGACAGCGGTATCCCGGCGCTGTGAACTTCCCTCAAAATTCCCGTAGTTCGGTGAAATCGACGCGCCCCGCGCGGTGTCATCAGGGTCGGGAAAGCCGAGATCCGCGGGGTCACCGAGAGCTCTCCCGCTGCGGCTCTCGGCACCGCCACAGGAGGTCGCGCGCGACGCGGCGGCTCCATCGTCCGTATGGCGAGCAGGCACTGACGACCCGTCGGCCCGGCCCTCGCAGGGCAATGGTTCCAACAAGTCGGTGACGTGCGGCCGAACAGGTGGAGCACAACGCGGCTTCCGTACTTCGTCCGGCCTGCGGATACCCCTGAACTGCCCCGCGAGCTGGGAAAATGCAAATTCTCCATTTTACAACCCGGCGCGTCGTTGCGCGACTTCAAGGACATTTCGTATTAGCCTTCCTAAATGTACGAAGTCAGTACATCCAAGAACGCACCCGCTCAATCCATCGGAGAAGAAATGCGCAAGCTTCACAAGGCTGTTGCCGTGGCCGCCTTCCTCGGCAGCGTCAGCCTCCTCGGCGTCGGCACTGCGTACGCCGACGGCGAGCCGGGCGGCGGCCGGTTCGACATCAAGCAGAGTGCCTCGTGCACGTCGCACGACACCAACCTCGACGTCCTCGGCGAGGTCGGTATCGCGAACGGCCTGGGCGGCAACCTGCTCAACGGTGAGGGCTCGCCGGGTGCGCAGTCCACCAAGCTCGGCTCGACCATGGGCTGCAACAACAGCGCATTCAAGTAAACCGAACGGGTTCCGGCGTCCGAGCCACATGGCCGGGCGCCGGACCTCTTTATGACTCCGTCCGGGCTGCAATCGGGGTCGAGGGCTGCTGAAGCGGCTTCTCGGCGCAGCCCGGTCGGCACGTCGGCGAGGGCCCCGCTGGTGAAGTACCCGGGAGAAGCCACCGTCTCCCGAGTGACAGCAGGGCCTTCCGCCGACCAGGCGCCGCGACGCGCCAATGATGCACCGTCAGCAACGCACGCAGGGAATCCGCCTAGGTGTTCTCCACGGGCACCCTTCAGGCGCAGCGACAGCGGCAAGAGCCCCGGCGTCCGGACCCGCCGCGGCCGACGAACGCGAAATGCGGCAAGTCTTCCCGCTCGCCCCCAGCCCGCCGGATTCCCGGCCGGAAGACCTCCGGGGCCGAGCCCCCGTTCCTGTGGCCGATGACCTCGAAGTCGCGAAGTCGCGAAGAGGGGAAAGCCTCGGAGCGCTTGTCCGACGCCCTGGCGCGGACGGTTCCCAAGCCGGAGTCTTGGCCCGACGGATCCGAAGCGGTCTGAAGCTCTTCGGCGAGGTGGGGCGCCCCGCCGGACGAGACTGCATAGAGACGACAAGCGTTGGCCGTTCGAGGCCGCGCCACGCCGCGCCCCGTCGTCTGTCGACGCGTCTCGACGAGCGCGTCCCAGGACCTGGCCACCGCCACAGTCGACCGGAGCCTCCGCCATGCTCGCGTGGTGGCTACCCCAGCACGGACCCTGCGGCAGGGCCGGCCGGTACGCCTACCGTGCGAAAGCGCCGGGATGCCCTGGGGCAGCTGATGCGAGGCGACCGGGCTGCGGCACCGCGGATTCGGCAGGGCGGGCGCGTTGGTGAGCCTCTGTCCGCCGCTCCTGCGCCATGCGGACCACACACGCAATGGCGTAAGTGAGGCGTGGCCGGCGGCAACCTTCCGTGCGGGCGTACGCGGCTCTGGAGCAGAAGGTCGCAGCGGCGCTGATGCTCGGTGAAGCCACCCGTGCGTCGGATCTGCTCCACTCATCAACAGCAGGGCCGGGCTCGGGGTCCAACCCCGGCCCGGCCATCAACGCGTGTGGCTCACAACTCGATGTGAGGCCGCTTGAAGCCCTTGATCGGCGGCACCTTGTTGGAGCAGTTCATTTCGGGGCCGATCTTCGTGGTGCCCCTGTTCAGCAGGCCGGCTTCGGGCCACTCCACGCGCTGCCGGGAGTCCGTCGAGCACTTCTGGCTCTGCTTGACGACGACCTTGCCGCCCTTGGTGGTGTAGACGGTCTCGCTCTTGTGCGCGCAGACCTTGCTGCCCGGGACTCCGCGGCTGCAGTGCCCCTTGGTGTCCGCGGCGTACGTCTGAGGGGCAACTGCACCGGTCACGGCAAGGCCGCCCAGAAGCGCCGTGACAGCTGCGATCTTCTTCCGACTGAACATGAACTGCGTTCCTTTGCGATCGATGCCCTGGCGCGATGGCCGGCAACCGGCCCTCGCCCGGGCGGAGAAATGCCGAAACGGGCCCTGGTGTCCGAGCCAATGGCTCGGACACCAGGGCCCATCCCCGTTACTTGCGAAGGGCGGCGTTGTTGCAGCCCATGCGCGAGCCCTGGTGGGTGAGCTGCTTGCCCGGGGAGCCCTCGCCGTTGAGCGCGTTGCCCAGCACGCCGTTCAACAGCCCGGCCTGGCCGAGGATGTTGATGTTCAGGTCGTGCGACCTGCACTGGGTGTGCTGCGCGACACCGACGTCACGGTGGCCGCCCGAGGCGGCCTGCGGCGCGGCTGCCTGCGGCGCGGCCTGCGGAGCCGGAGCCTGCTGTGCCGCCTGCGGGGCCGGGGCCTGCGGTGCGGCCTGCGGCGCGGGGGCCTGCGGTGCGGCCTGCGGAGCCGGAGCCTGCTGAGCCGCTTGCGGAGCCGGCGCCGGAGCCTGAGCCTGCGGCGCGGCCTGCGGAGCCGGAGCTGCCTGCGGAGCCGCCTGCGGGGCGGCCTGCGGAGCACCGCCCTGCGCAACGGCCCCCGCTGCGGACTGCGAAACGGCCCAAGCACTGGCCTGCGGGCCGGAACCGTACCCGTCAGCGAGGCTCACGCCGGCACTGAGGGTGGACAGACAGCCGACCGCTGCCGTGATGATGGCGACGCGTTGTAGTTTGCCCATGGAACCCTGATCCTTCGCTGCGAACGGATAACGACGGTGTGTGCAACTACTGAGTGTGAGTTTATGCACACTAAAAGTAGTTATCTTGGATTGCGCTCTGCCGTGCACCTCGTGTCGGGCGCGTGGAAGGGCCTTCTCCCGCAGACCCGCGGCGGCACCCACTGCGGCGCACTCCAGGCCTCCTTGAATCGAGCTTGAAGCGAGGGGAGGCCTCGTCACTCTCCCGTCGCGCCGGCAGGCGCCCATGAGATCCCGCCGCGAACGGATTCGCCGCTCCCTCTCTGGGAACGAGGCCTCCCCCTGGTCGAGTCACGGGAGTTGACGCGCAGTCACCCGTTTGCCGCAGGTGTGAGATGGCTGTAGTGACGGTCGGACGTCACCTTCTGGTCGAAGTCGCTGCGGGGCGCGTGCGCGGTGGCCGCGCACCGCTCGCGTGCGGACGGTCCGTCAGGTGGCTTTATGTGCGCGCCTGGTGGCCGCGCTTCGAGCCATGCCACCCGGGGGTGCGGGGGTGCCGCCGATGTGACTGCTTCGGGGGCCGTCGACCCTTTCGCCCCCTCTTGCGTGCCCCCGACCGCTCGGATTCGTTGGGTGGTCGAGCGCCATCAGAGGTGACGTCAGGGGCTCGCGAAAGGTGCCTACCGTGAACGGACATAGGGTGCGCATCGGAGTGGAACGCCCCGCGTGACTACTGCTAGTGTCCGCACGATCACACCTGGCAATCAGGTGTCCATGCAAGGTAACGAAGGGCCGAGGGTTCCATGCGCAAGCTTCAGCAGGTCGCGCTCATCGCAGCAGCGGCCGGCGGTCTGTCCGCCATCGGCGTCGGTGTCGGCACCGCGTCTGCCCACGATGCTGCCGGGCCGCGGGCGAATGACGTGTTCCGTCCGTACCAGGAGTGCAGCCCGCAGACGGTAGTTGAGAACAACCTCCCGGTCGGCGTTCTCGCCGTTCCCCAGACGTGGGGCACCACCTGCGGTCAGTTCAACCACGCCTTCACCCGCTAGGGCCGCCGGGGCAGCCGCCCCCGACGCTCGTCGCGGGTCCTTCGGGGGTGACGATCCCCCCGGAGGACCCGTTGGTGTTGTGCCATGGCCGAATGGGTTGCCGCGCGCGATCGGTCGAACGGGTGATTCACCGCGGACGGCTGAGGCTGTTGCGGCCCAATGCCTGCCGGGCGCAGGGCTGTTCATGGGTGGCCGTGACTTCGGCCCGGTCGGAGTGCTCGGCGCGTCGCTCGGCAATTGCGGGAGAATGTCGCATTAGCCTCCGCAACTGCACGAACTCGATCAAGCACTGATCGTGACTGCGTAACTCTCGGAGGAGAAATGCACAAGCTTCACAAGGCCGCTGTCGTGGCCGTTGCTCTCGGCAGCCTCGGCTTCCTCGGTGCCGGCTCTGCCTACGCCGGTGACGGGCCTCGTCACTACGGTATCGGTCAGTCCGCCAGCTGCAAGTCGCACGACCTGAACGTGGACGTTCTGGGTGAGGTCGGCGTTCTCAACGGCGTGTTGGGCAACGCGCTCAACGGCGAGGGCTCCCCGGGCGCCCAGGACACCAAGCCGATCGGCTCGAGCATGGGCTGCAGCAACAGCGCCTTCAGCAAGTAACGGGATAGGTCCTGGTGCCCGAGCCGCAGGCTCGGGCACCAGGCCTGTTTCTCGGCATTCTTCAGCCCTTGGGCGAGGGCCGGTTCGCGGTCAGGGTGCCCCGGGTATCGATCACAAAGGAACGCAGCACATGTTCAGTCCGAAGAAGATCGCAGCCGTCACGGCCCTCCTCGGCGGCCTCGCCGTGACCGGCGCAATCGCCCCTCAGGCGTACGCCGCAGAAGGCGCGAGCCTCTGCGCGCAAGGAGTGCAGGGCAGTGCCATGTGCCCCTCGGGGAACACCAACTACACGAGCGACGACGGTACGTACAACATCCACCAGTCGCAGAACTGCATGCCGACGAGGCCCCTGACGCTGCCCGGACGAGGCCTGCTGAACCCGGGAAGCACGCAGCTCGGCCCGGCCCTGACCTGCTCCAACTCGGCGCCGGGCTCCGAACAGCGCCCCGCGCTTTGAGCTCAGAGGCGAGTGTGCGCGGCTCTTCGGCGGGTCCGGGACGGGTGGCCTGAGCGGCGCCCCAAGGCCTGTAGGAAACGCGCTCCATCGGTGGATGGCCGGACCGGAATGATCGAGGTCCGGCCATCCACCGTTTGGCCTGCGCACGAGAGGGCGCGAGGGCCGCAGAGGCCGGCTTGTACAGCCGTAGCACGATGACCTGACGGATGGTCATGGCGTCGCTCCAGCAGCGCCATTCAGCGCGATGCGCCATGGCGTATCCCTTTGGTGCCTGTCACGCGTAGTCGCCGCCTGGTGGGCCGGCAGCCTCTGGGCCGGGGCCCGCACAAGAGCAGAGAAAGGATCCCGGCGCCGAGCCTGTCGGCTCGGCGCCGGGATCCTTTCGATTCGTGCGCGGCTGTTGTTGCTCAGAAAGCGTGGTTGTCGCAGCTCATCTTCGAGCCCAGCTGGGTGGGCTGCGAGCCCGGGGAGCCCTCGCCGTTGAGCGCGTTGCCCAGCACGCCATTGAGGACACCGACCGCTCCGAGCACGTCGATGTTCATGTCGTGCGACCGGCACTCGGTGCCCTGGCTGACGTCGAAGTCGTGGCCCGGCTCGCCGTGGGCGTTGGCCGTGCCGACTCCGAGTGCGCTGACGCTGCCGAGGGCGGCGGCCAGGACAGCAGCCTTGTAGAGCTTGCGCATTTCTTCTCCGGTGATTGAGAGGTGATGTGTAGGTGGTTGACTTGTGCGGTGACGAGAGCCCCGTATGCGATGCGCCGCGGTGGTGACAGGCCACGACCCGGGCTTCGCCGGAGGGGCTCAAGGCGCTACAGAGACCTGGCGGTTACCGCGGACCCAATGGGGCGTCCACCACTGGCTCCGCCAGGCGTTCGAGGCGCCGGAGGGCCCAACTCCGCTGTTGCTGCACAGCGGGAGGCGGGCACACCGGACGGTCCTTGAACGGTCAGGACATCCGGGGCAGGTCCAGTTGACCCACCGGGGCTGCCGCAAGGCGCCCGAGACCGACCGGGGAGACCTGCGGGACTCCGGGGGAGATCAGCGGGTTGATCAGGGGGTTGACCTGCGGGTTGACCTGGGGGTTGACCTGCGGCGCGGCCTGCGGCAGGGACTGCGGCTGGACGGCCTGCGGGACGGCGACCTGCGGGGCGACCAGCGGGGCCACCTGCGGGGCGGCCTGCGGGGCCACCTGCGGGACGATCTGCGAGGCCGGCTGCGGCGCCGGAGCAGCCGCCTGGGGGGCGGCCTGCTGCGGAGCGGCAGGCGTGACGGACGCCTGTGAGTAGCCCTGCGACGATGCCGACGCGGTGGCCTGGGGGGCGCTCTGCTGCGGGGCGTACTGCTGGGGCGCCGGCTGCTGCTGGGGCGCGGGCTGCTGCTGCGGAGCGGCGGACGCCTGCGAGTAGCCCTGCGAAGCGGCCGCGGACGTGGCCTGGGGGGCGCTCTGCTGCGGGGCGTACTGCTGGGGCGCCGGCTGCTGCTGCGGAGCGGGCGCCGGCGGAGCGTACTGCTGCGGAGCCGGAGCGGGCTGCTGCTGCGGGGCGGGCGCCTGGGGGGCGTACTGCTGCGGAGCAGGCTGCTGCTGGGGTGCGGGCTGCTGCTGCGGAGCGGGCGCCGGCGGGGCGTACTGCTGCGGAGCAGGAGCCGGAGCGGGCGCCTCCGGGGCGGCACCGTTGTATCCGACGGGAGCGTCGGCATGGCTCACGCCGACGCCGATGGCGGACAGACCGCCGGCCGCTGCGACGATGAGCGCGGCCTTGTGAAGCTTGCGCATAAAACCCTGGGCCCTTCAGTTTCTGTATGGAAATCTGGCTACGTATTGCTGTCTTGAGTGCACAAACAGAGGCAATCCCGGGCTACACGCCCTGCGCACCGCGTGCCGACCACGGCGGAGGTGTCCCGCAGGGACGCGACGGCACCCGCTGCGCAGTTCATCCACGCCCCCCGATTCCGACGACGCATCCCATCGCCTCTCCTCCGAATTCGCTCGGGCGCCATGGCCGGCACGATCGCCGCAGACTGTCGCCACCAGCACCACGAAGGAGCCTTTCGACGGCGGTCCACAGGCTCGTTCGCTGTTCCCTCCCAGCGGGCAACGGGAATTCCCTGGACCCAGTCACGGGAACCGATGCACCGTCACCCATTTGCCCACCGTCATGAATCATTTGGAGTGTCGGTGGCGACAGCGATTGATTCGACGCGGCGCCGCCCTACGCCCCACCCATCCGCCAGCCGCGCGGCATCGGGCTGATAGGGCATCGACGGCGTCGGCGCGCCGGTCGGTGGGCCGTGCAGGCAGGCGCATTGGCCTTCGCGGCGTACGCATCAGCATCGCGCAGCGACCGTGACGAAAGGCGATGGCGAGGGCGAGGGCGCGGGGGAGGAGCGGAGGATCTGCTCGGCGGGCGTCTTGTTCGAGCAGTCGTCGCTGCCTCTGACTGCCTCGTGGTTCCTGCGCGAACGCGCGGTCAACGACCGTCCGAAGGAACGCAAAAAGGGGTCCCGGCGACCGTTGAAGCTCGGTCGCCGGGACCCCTTCGAATGACGGGCGAAACCGCCCGTGACTCAGAAGGCGCTGTTGTTGCAGCCCATGTTGGAGCCCAGGTGGGTGGACTGCGCGCCCGGGTTGCCCTCGCCGTTGAGCGCGTTGCCCAGCAGGCCGTTGAGGATGCCGACCTCGCCGAGGACGTCGACGTTCAGGTCGTGCGACTTGCACGAGGTGCTCTGCTTGATGTCGAAGCCGCCCTCCGGCCCGCCTGCGTAGGCGGTACCGGCGCTGGCGCCGAGGAAGCCGAGGCTGCCGAGAGCGGCGGCTACGACAGCGGCCTTGTGGAGCTTGCGCATTTCTCCTCCGGAAGATTGTGCGAAGTGACCTGTGATGTACCGAGTTGGTACAATTGCGGAGGCTAATACGAAATATCCGGCAGCCTTCAGCGACGCGCCGGACCCTGAGATCGAGAATCGGAAACCGCCCGGAACCCCAGTAGTTCAGGGCTTCGACGAGCGGGAACAGGCGCGGCACCGTGGAACGAACCACCTGTTCGGCCGTGCCGCGCAGCATGCGCCCGGTCATGCCGCACAGTGACGTGGGCCCTTCGAGGGTTTCCCCGGGAAGGGCCCACGGTGGGCACCGGCAGCGAGCTCGGCAGCCTTACCTGGCAGTGGCGAAGGCGTTGGCCTGAGTGTTGGCCTGGGTGCAGGTGAGGCCCCGGGTCTGAGGGGCGGCGAGCACACCGACCGGGACGTTGGCGTCGAGCAGGGTCTGCGGGCTGCACTCCTGGTACGGCCGGAAGAGGTTGTTCTGGTCCTGCGGCGCGGACTGCGGCGTGAGCTGCGATACCTGCGGGGAGAGCTGCGGGTTCAGCTGCGGGTTGAGCTGCGGCGAGACCTGGGGGGCCTGCTGCGGGGCAACGGATTGCGGCGCGGCCTGCTGGGGAGCGGCCTGCTGCGGCGCGGCCTGCGAGCCGTAAGCGTGCGCGGTGGCCTGCGAAGCGGACCAGGTAGCTGCCTGGGGGGCGTTCTGCTGCGGAGCGGCGGGCGGGGCGGCGCCGTTGTACCCGACCGGACCGTCGGCGGAGCTCACGCCGGCGGTGACGGCGGACAGACCGCCTGCCGCTGCGACGATGAGCGCGACCTGCTGAAGCTTGCGCATAAAACCCTCGGCCCTTCAGTTTCTGTATGGAAATCTGACTACGTCTTGCTGTTTTGCAGTGCACAAACAGAGGCAATCCCGGGCTGCACGCCCTGCGCACTCCGTGCCGGCCACGGCGGAAGCCTCTCGCAGGGACGTGACGGCACCTGCGGGGCAGCTCTCCCGTGCCCCCGGATTCCGACGACGCATCGCATCGCCTCTCCTCCGATTCGCTCGGGCGCCATGGCCGGCACGGTCGCCGAGGACCGCCGCCCCTGCACCGGCAAGCAGCATTTCCGACGGCGGTCCACAGGCTCGTTCGCTGTTCCCTCCAGCGGGCAACGGGAATTCCCTGGGGCCAGTCACGGGAACGGATGCAGGGTCACCCATTTGCCCACCGTCATGAATCATTTGGAGTGTTGCCGGCCTCGTCTTTGAAGGAAGGCCGTGATCGTGTCGTGGCAGCCTCGTTGCTGATGCGCTCAGTGCGCGGGTGGCCAGAGGCGTTTGTGGCGGTCCCCAAGGGCGTGCTGAGCTGCGACTCGATGTCGGGCAGGGCTGCTTCCGCCGGCGAGCAGGCCGCCGAAACCGTCCCGAGGGCCGTTGTTCCACTCGGACTTGGGCAGTGTGCGGATGGCCGTCGCCCGGACTGAGGTACCACCTCGCGTCGCGTACGGGCGAGTTGGGCCGATGGGCCCGGCGCTGCGGTGGGTGGATCGGCGGCGCGGTGGTGCGACGTGGTCGGTGTCGCCCGGGAAACGTCAGCGCCCCGGCACCAGGTGCCGGGGCGTCGCGGTGTGGCCGTGGGTCGGTCGGTGGTGGCCGGGTGACCTACTGTCCGCTCCGGTGGTGGCACCGGAGCGGACCGTTCGTCGGGATCAGACCGCCGGGGCCGGGTAGGTCGGGTACTCCACCCCGGAGACGTGCTGGACGACGCGGATGACCTGGCAGGAGTAGCCGAACTCGTTGTCGTACCAGAGGTAGAGGATCGCGTTGTCGCCGTCGACCTTGGTGGCGCCGGCGTCGACGATCGAGGCGTGACGCGAGCCGATGAAGTCGTTCGAGACCGCGTCGGGGGCGCTGGTGAAGTCGATCTGCCGCTTGAGCGGGGAGGTCAGCGACACGTTGCGGAGGTATTCGAGGACCTCCTCACGGGAGGTCTCACGACCGAGCCGCAGGCTGAGGATCGCGATCGAGACGTCCGGCACCGGGACGCGGATCGAGCTGCCGGTGATCGGCGCCTTGAGGTCGGGCAGTGCCTTGGCGACGGCGGAGGCGGCACCGGTCTCGGTGATGACCATGTTGAGCGGCGCCGAGCGGCCGCGTCGGTCGGCCTTGTGGTAATTGTCCAGCAGGTTCTGGTCGTTGGTGAAGGAGTGGACCGTCTCCACGTGGCCGCGCACGACGCCGTACTCGTCCGCCATCGCCTTCAGCGGCGGCACGATGGCGTTGGTGGTGCAGGACGCGCAGGACAGGATCTGGTCGTCCGGCTTGATCGTGTCGTGGTTGACGCCGTGCACGATGTTCGGGACGTCGCCCTTGCCCGGAGCAGTCAGGACGACCTTGTCGACACCGGGGCGCAGGTGCTTCGAGAGGCCCTCGCGGTCGCGCCACTTGCCGGTGTTGTCGACGAGGATGGCGTCCTTGATGCCGTACGCCGTGTAGTCGATCTCCGACGGGTCGTTGGCGTAGATCACCTTGATCTCGTTGCCATTGGCGACGATGGTGCTGTTCGCCTCGTCGACGGTGATCGTGCCCTGGAACTGGCCGTGGATGGAGTCGCGGCGCAGCAGCGAGGCGCGCTTGACGATGTCCTGCTCGCCGCCCTGGCGGACGACGACGGCGCGCAGCCGCAGGCCGTTGCCCGAGCCGGCCTTCTCGATGAGCAGGCGGGCGACGAGGCGGCCGATGCGGCCGAAGCCGTAGAGGACGACATCGCGGGGCTCGCGGCGCTCGATCTTGTCGGCACCCGTGGCGCCGGTGACGGCCTCGGCGGTGAACTCCGCGACCGACAGACCGCGGTCGTCGGTCCGGTACGTCTCGGCCAGCAGCGCGATGTCGATCTGCGACGGGCCGAGGTCGAGCGTGGTCAGAGCCTGCAGGAACGGCAGGGTCTCGGTGACCGAGAGCTCCTCACCGGCGATCTGCCGGGCGAACCGGTGGGTCTTGAGGATGCTGACCACCGACTTGTTCACCAGGGAGCGGCTGTGAAGCAGGACCGTGACGTCCCGCTCCCGGTGCAGCTTCCCGATGATCGGGATCATCGACTCCGCGATCTCCTCGCGGTTTTTCCAGTTGGTGAACGAGTCGTCATTGACAGTCACAGGTTTATCTTTCGAGCTAGGCGGTGCTCATATGCTAGCGCCCCGGTACTTTGATCGTTCAAACGGTGTCGCCTGAGGCGGCTGGGGTGGCCTCGGCGGCCTGGGGATCTCCGGGAGCGCCCGTCGGTGGCGGTTACGGCTGCACGGCCCCTGAAGGGTGAGGGGGCGGCGCTGTCAGTACACATTTCGGTGCTAGGGGACAATGAAGTCCGTACTTGCTGTCGTGGGGGCGAACGCAACAAAATCGGTCCGTGCCTGAAAACTCTTCCGGTCTCCCCCGGCACCCCGGCGCATGGCCGAGCGGTGTGCGGTGGGAAGGCTCACCTCAAGCGATGCGTCACCGGGCGGTTGACGTGTTGCGGGCGGGCGCGGAGATGTGCGGCGGGGCGCGGACGACCGTCGACGGCGTCGCCACGGCCACGCGCGGACCGGCCCCGGCGGCACACGGAGGCGACAGCTCTCGCGAGGCCTGCCGAGGTGGCCGGTCCGGTGCTCGGCTCGGCGGGCCGGGCGACCCGGAGTGTGAGCCGGCGGACGTGCCGGCGCGGGCCTGGATGGTTGTGCCCGCCAGGGACACCGGCTGATCCGGAGGCCACCGGCAAGGGCGCGCTTCGTCCGATTCGGCGGGTGCTCCTCTTGCTTCCGATGTCGGGTGGCAGGCAGTGGTTGCCTCCGCCCGTTCCGTCTCAGGGGTGCGTCGGGGAGCCGCCGAGCCGCCGGAGGAGGTCCGGGCATGCGTGCGTGATGCACGTATGACGCTTCTCACAGCCGTGCGACGAATGGCGGGTGGGGTGCCGGGCCGGTGGTACTGAAAGTGGTGCCGGCCGGGGTTGCCGGTTACCCGCGAAAGCGAATATGTCACTGGTGCAGACCTGGTCGGTATCAATCCTGTCCACACCCCCAAGGCGAAAACGGCCTTGTTCACGGTCACTGTCGGTATCCGCGGAATCCGGGCTTCCGGCAGTGTTTTCGCAGTTGACAGGCGTCGGCAGCGGAAGTGTATGTTCGGCGCCAGGTGAAGGTGCCAAGGGGTGTTGGCAGGTTCGCGTGGATCGTGATGACGAACCAGCACACTTCCGGTCGCTCCGCTTCACCGTCGTGGTCGTCGTAAGTGAATGAGCCTGGGGGATCAATTGCTTGCCAAGTTGGGGGATCGGTGGGCCGCGACAATTGTTCGTGGCTGTGCGCGAGTAATCCCGCCCGCCCGGAGGTCGTCCGGTTGCACCGGAGGGTGCTGAATCATGGGCGACGAGATGACTACGACCGCTGCGGATTTGTGTGTAGCGGTGTTCGACGGTGTGTTGCGCGAGGAATCGGCGTCCGAGCCCGCGATATCCGACCTCGCCATATCCGACTCCGCGACCTCTGACCCCGCGGTGTCCGACCGTGTGGCGCAGGCCGGCCTGACGCCCCCGACGCGCGTGCCGATCACCCTGCTGTCGGCAGGTGATTCGCCCCGGATGAACGGCGCGAATGCCGAGCACTGCCGGACACTGGCCGAATCGGGTGCCGAGCTCCCGCCCATCGTGGTGCACCGGTCAACGATGCGGGTGATCGACGGCGCGCACCGACTGCGCGCCGCTGAGCTGCGCGGGGAGGGTGAGATCGCGGTGCGCTTCTTCACCGGCAGCGCGCAGGACGCCTACGTGCTGTCGGTCGAGGCCAACACCACGCACGGGATGCTGCTGTCCAAAATGGAGCGCATGGTCGCCGCCCAACGGATCATCGACTCGCATCCTCATTGGTCGGATCGGGCCATCGCGGCCAGCGCCGGACTGTCCGCGCGCACGGTGGCCGACCTGCGCCGGCGTTCAACCGGCGAGCAGCAGCAGTCGAACAGCCGGATCGGTCGGGACGGCCGGGTGCGTCCGATCCAGAGTGCCGAAAGCAGGCGGCTGGCGGGGGAGTTGATGACGAGCGACCCGAGTGCCTCGCTGCGCCGGATCGCCGGCCTCGTGGGGTTGTCCCCCGCGACGGTGCTCGATGTCCGCCGCAGGCTCGACCGGGGCGACGACCCCGTACCGCCCCGCCAGCGGAACTCCCCCGACCAGGTCGTACGGCGGCCGCAGGAGGAGATGCCGAGTCAGGACAGCCTCGATGCTCTCCTGCAGACCCTGGCCAAGGACCCGGCGCTCCGCTTCACCGAAGCGGGTCGGCTGCTGCTGCGGTGGCTGCACCGGCAGGCAGCAGGCACGGAGGAACAGATCAAGCTGCTCGACGAGGTGCCCGCCCACTGCGCGGGTTCGGTCGCCGAGTTCGTGCGCCGCTGCGCCGAACGCTGGGTGGAGTTGGCCGACCAGATGGAACAGCGTCGACGTCAAGCTGTGTGATCCGGCGACAGGCCGCCCGGCCTGGCGTGCACAAGCGCCCTGACCTGGATGAACGCGGGCCCCGGCCCGTTCGGTCGGGGTAACTGCCGGCGCCCGTCGGCGCGGCGGATGCGCGCGGCACCGCTGCCGCGTTCCCTGTGGCCGTACAGCGGTATGTGACTGCCCGGCTGGTTGATGTGCGGCGCAGTGGCAGCGAAATGCATTGCCGTGTGCGCTGCCGTTGTGCGCCTTTATGCGCGAAGTCGTGAGCGCCCGAACTCGTGAATGCGTGAAGTCCGTTCGGTATTCATCGACGGTTCGTCGGGCTGCTGATCGCTGCTGTCTACGCGCGTCATGCGTAGTTTCCTCATTCGGATCGCAGTGGTGTCGAGTTCTCTTCCGCCGAAGGGGCACCCCTCGCGCATTTGTAAATACTGCATGAACAGTGACGCGTAGCCGAAAGGTTCTGTTCATGTACGGCGAACCCGTTGACGTCCGTTCACGTATACGCGGTGCGCGCCTGTTGAACTGTGATTCATCTCGTTAATATCTTTTACCGAGCGGAGCTGAAGCGCGATCGGCTCCTCCTCATTCCCTTTGAATCCCACACGCCTATTACCGGCAGGCCATGTCGCTCCGCCGATGCGCGTGATGAATCCCTGTTCTTCTCAGGAGGAAAGCTGTGCCCCTACTCGACGACGTCAACGCCGGCCCCGACGACGGCAGCCATCCGGACCCCGCCGAAGCGTGGAGCTTCGAGACCAAGCAGATCCACGTCGGGTACGCGCCGGAGGCCGGCGATGCCAGGGCGCTGCCGATCTACCAGACCACCTCCTACGCCTTCGAGAGCACCGAGCACGCCAGGGCGCTGTTCTCGCTGGAGGAGCCGGGCAACGTCTACAGCCGCATCATGAATCCGACCCAGGACGCGATCGAGCAGCGCATCGCGGCACTGGAGGGCGGTGTGGCGGCGCTGCTGCTGTCCTCCGGGCAGGCCGCGGTGGCCACCGCGGTGCTGAACCTGGCCACCGCGGGCGACCACATCGTGACCAGCCCGCGGCTCTACGGCGGCAGCTACACCCTCTTCCAGCACACGCTGCCCCGCTTCGGCATCACGGTGTCCTTCGTCGAGGACCCGGACGATCTGGAGCAGTGGCGGGCCGCCGTCCGGCCGAACACGAAGGCGTTCTTCGGGGAGAGCATCTCCAACCCCCGCAATGACGTGTTCGACGTCGAGGGGGTGGCGTCGGTGGCCCATGAGCACGGCATCCCGCTGCTCATCGACAACACGGTGGCCACGCCCTACCTCCTTCAGCCGCTGCGCCACGGGGCCGACATCGTGGTGCACTCGGCGACGAAATACCTCGGCGGGCACGGGACCGCGATCGCGGGTGTGCTGGTCGACGGCGGCACCTTCGACTGGGCCTCCGGCCGGTTCGCCAACTTCACCACCCCGGACCCCAGCTACCACGGCCTGGTCTACGCCGAGCTGGGTCCGCCCGCCTACGCGATCAAGGCGCGGGTCTCGCTGTTGCGCGACCTCGGTGCCACCCTCTCCCCCTTCAGCGCCTTCCTGCTGGGGCAGGGCATCGAGACGCTGAGCCTGCGGGTCGAGCGCCATGTGCAGAACGCCACCGCGGTCGCGGAGTTCCTCGCCGAACATCCGGGAGTGGAATCGGTGGCCTACGCGCGGCTGCCCTCCTCGGCCTGGTACGAGCGCGGTGTGCGGCTCGCCCCGCGCGGCGTCGGTGCCGTGGTCGCCTTCGAGATAGCGGGCGGGGAGAAGGCGGCAACCACCTTCATTGACGCGCTGACCCTGCACAGCCACGTCGCCAACATCGGAGACGTGCGGTCGCTGGTGCTGCACCCGGCGACCACCAGCCACGCGCAGCTCAGTACGGAGGAGCAGCTCACCGCCGGCGTCACACCCGCCACCGTGCGGCTGTCGGTCGGCCTGGAGTCGATCGACGACATCCTGGCGGACCTGCGCGCGGGCTTCACCGCAGTGGAGCAGTGACCGTCGACGTGGTGCGGTCCGGCCGTCGGGCGGACATGCCGCCGCCCGACGGCCGGCCGTGCCTCATCGAAGTGGGCCCGCTGGCACTGGAGTCGGGGGTGGTGCTGCCCGAGGTGCACCTGGAGGTGCAGTGCTGGGGTACGCCCTCGGAGGCCAGGGACAACGTGGTCCTGGTGCTGCACGCGCTGACCGGCGACTCGCACGTGGTCGGGGCCGCCGGGCCGGGCCGGCCCACCCCTGGCTGGTGGCAGGGCCTCGTCGGTGAGGGGTGCGCGCTGGATACCCGGGACTGGTGTGTGCTGGCGGCCAATGTGCTCGGCGGCTGCCGGGGCAGCACCGGTCCGGCCTCCCCGCACCCCGAAGGCGGAGTCTGGGGAGGCCGCTTCCCCGAGGTGAGCATCCGCGATCAGGTTGCCGCCGAGGCGGCCCTGGCCGATGTGCTGGGCATCGGCCGGTTCGCGGCGGTGGTCGGCGGTTCCATGGGCGGGGCCAGGACGCTGGAGTGGGCGATCGGCTACCCCGACCGTGTGGGGGCGGCGCTCGTACTGGCCGTCGGGGCACGTGCGACGGCCGACCAGATCGGCACGCAGACCACGCAGATCGCAGCGATCACCAGCGACCCCGACTGGCAGGACGGCAACTACCCCGGCACCGGACGCAGTCCGAGGGCCGGGCTCGCCGTGGCCCGCCGGATCGCGCATCTCACCTATCGCACCGAGCTCGACCTCGACGAACGCTTCGGGAACCACCCGCAGCGCCCCGGCCACCCGTTGGCCTCCGTGGACAGCTATCTGCGCCACCAGGCACGCAAGCTGGTCGACCGCTTCGACCCGGCCAGTTACGTGGTGCTCACCACGGCCCTCAACGGTCACGACGTGGGACGGGGGCGGGGCGGCGTGGACGCCGCGCTGGCCGGCTGCCCGGTGCCGACGGTCGTCGCGGGAATCGACAGTGACCGGCTCTATCCGTTGCGGTTGCAGCGCGAGCTGGCTGAGAAGCTGCCCGGCTGCCGTGGGCTGGAGGTGATCAGCTCCCGGCAGGGGCACGACGGCTTCCTGACCGAGACCGAGGCCGTCGGCACGTTGCTGACCGGCACCCTGCGGCTCGCCGGGCCCGTCCTCCGCACCCCCTGAAAGGAACCCTCGTGGCCCGCATCCCCTATCCGGAGTTCGCCCGTGAATTCCGGATGCCGACACCCATATACGGCGACCCGCAGGATGCGTCGTTGCTCAACGTCTTCCGCATGCTCGGACACAGCCCCGGCCTGCTCACCGCCGTGGCGAACATCGGCTTCGCCCAGCTCACGGAAGGCGAACTGACCGATGGCGACCGGGAGTTGGTGATCCTGGCCAGTTCCCGGTGCTTCGGCTCGGACTACGTATGGGCGCAGCATGAGCAGCTCGCCGGGCGGTTCGGCATCGGTGCCGGTCAGCTCGCCGCGCTGCGCGCGCACGACCTCGCCGCGTCGTGTTTCGACCGCCCGCAGCAGAACCTCTTGGCCCTCGTCGCCCAGACGGCGGCCGGCACCGAGGTGGACGGCGCTCTGCTGGAACGCGTACGGCGGGACCGGGGCGACCGGCAGATCGTCGAGATCATCGGCCTGGTCGGCGTGTACTTCCTGGTCTCGCGGGTCACCACGACCCTCGGCATCGAGATCGACCGGCGCGAACTGGACAGCACGCTGAGCGCCGTCGGCCAACCGGAGAACCCACCGGTGACCGGGCCCTGAGGGCCGGTCCGCAGCAGTAGCGCCCACGGCGCGGAACGCCATCCCGCCTCACCTCACCGCCGCAACGCCTCCTGTGCGTGCGCGGCGCAGTCCGCCACGCCCGATCCCGGGTCACAGAAGGGGAAGATTGTGCACCACACGACTATTTCCATGGATGAGATTCCGTCGGACTCGGCAGAGGCGATCGCCGTGGTCGGACTGTCCTGCAGGTTTTCCCAGGCATCGACGCCCGCGGAACTGTGGACGCTGCTGCGCGAGGGCCGCGACACGATCGGCGAAGTGCCCCCGGACCGGTGGGACGCGGCCGCCTTCCACGACGCCGACCGTGCGACGGCCGGCCGGATGAACTCCCGGTGGGGGTCCTTCCTGGAGGACATCGACCACTTCGATCCGGCGTTCTTCCACCTGTCGCCGCGCGAGGCCGCGATGATGGACCCGCAGCAGCGGCTCATGCTCGAACTGGGCTGGGAGGCGCTGGAGGATGCCCGGGTGCGGCCCGATGGGCTGCGCGGGCGCCGGGTCGGGGTGTTCGTCGGATCGATCTGGGACGATTTCTCGCGCCTGGTCTACCGGGACGCGGTCGCCAAGAGCACCCAGCACACGATGCCCGGCGTGCAGCGCGGCATGATCGCGAACCGCCTGTCGTACTTCCTGGGTGCCACCGGCCCCAGCCTCGTCGTCGACACCGGACAGTCCTCTTCCCTGGTGGCCCTGCACCTCGCGTGCGAAAGCCTGCGCCGGGGAGAGTCCGAGGCGGCGGTCGTCGGTGGGGTCAATCTGAGCCTGCTTCCCGAGACGTCGGTGATCTCCACGAAGTGGGGAGGACTGTCCCCGGACGGCCGCTGCCACACCTTCGACGCCCGCGCCAACGGCTACGTCAGGGGCGAGGGCGGCGGGGCCGTCGTACTCAAGCCGCTCGCCCGCGCGCTCGCCGAAGGGGACCGGATCTACTGCGTGGTCGCCGGCAGCGCCGTCAACCACGGCGGCGGTGCGAGCGTCACCGCGCCGGACGAGCAGGCTCAGCGCGAGGTGCTCCGGCTGGCTTACGAGAACACCCCGATCGACCCCGGTGCGGTGCAGTATGTCGAGTTGCACGGTACCGGGACGAAGGTCGGTGACCCGATCGAGGCCGCCGCTCTGGGCTCGGTTGTCGGCACCGCCGGATCCGGCAGGACGCTCCGCGTCGGATCGGTGAAGACCAACCTCGGCCACCTGGAAGGGGCGGCGGGTATCGCCGGCTTCCTGAAGGTCGCTCTGAGCGTCTGGCACCGACGGCTCCCGGCGAGCCTGAACTACCGCACGCCGAACCCGGACATCCCGTTGGACGAGCTCCGCCTGGCCGTGCAGCAGGAGTACGGCACCTGGCCCGCAGCCGACGAGCAACTGGTCGCAGGGGTCAGCTCGTTCGGTATGGGCGGTGCCAACTGCCATGTCGTGGTGGCGGAGTCGCCGGCCCGGGCCCCCGAAGAGCCCCGGGCAGCCGTTGAGCCCCCTGTCACGGCCTGGGTCCTTTCGGGTCGGTCGGCCGGTGCTCTGGCCGCTCAGGCGGACCGGTTGGGTGCGCATCTGGCGGGTGGGGGCGAGTGGGACCCGGCGGATGTGGGCCTGTCGTTGGCGTCTACCCGTTCGGTTTTCGACCACCGTGCGGTGGTGGTGGGCGGGGATCGGGCGGAGTTGCTGGCTGGTTTGGCTGGTGTGGCGTCGGGGGCTTCGGGGTCTTCGGGGGTGTCTGTGCCGGCTGTGTCGTCTGTGGTGTCTGGTGGAGTGGGCTTTTTGTTCACTGGTCAGGGGGCGCAGTGGGCGGGGATGGGTGCGGAGTTGTATGGGGAGTTTCCGGTTTTTGCGGAGGCTTTTGATGAGGTGTGTGGGCGGTTTGATGAGGTGGGTTTTGGTGGGTCGGCTGATGGGTCGGTTGGTGGGTTGTCGTTGCGGGAGGCGGTGTTTTCGGGTGCGGGGCTTGATGGGACGGGTGTGACGCAGCCGGCGTTGTTTGCGGTTGAGGTGGCGTTGTTTCGTTTGGTGGCTTCGTGGGGTGTGGTGCCTGATTTTTTGGTGGGGCATTCGGTGGGGGAGATTGCTGCTGCTCATGTGGCGGGGGTGTTGTCGCTGGATGATGCGGTGGTTTTGGTGGCGGCGCGTGGGCGGTTGATGGAGGCGTTGCCGGTGGGTGGTGCGATGGTGGCGGTGGGTGCTGCGGAGTCGGTGGTGTTGCCGTTGCTTTCGGAGGGGGTGGGTGTTGCTGCTGTTAATGGTCCGGAGTCGGTGGTGTTGGCGGGTGATGAGGATGAGGTGCTGGCGGTTGCCGGTGTGTTGTCCGGTCGGGGTTTTCGGACGAAGCGTTTGGTGGTGAGTCATGCGTTTCATTCGCCGTTGATGGAGCCGATGTTGGATGAGTTTCGTGGGGTGGTGTCGGGTCTGACGTTCGGGGTTCCGCGGATTCCTGTGGTGTCGACGGTGACGGGTGGTGTGGCGGGTTCTGATGTGTTGGCGACGGCGGATTATTGGGTGGGGCATGCGCGTCGGCCGGTTCGTTTTCTGGAGGCGGTGCGGGTTGCTGAGCGTGCGGGTGTGCGGACGTTTGTGGAGATAGGTCCGCGTGCGGTGCTTTCGGCTCTGGTGCCGGAGATTGCGGAGCGTTCGGATGTTGTTGCGGTGCCGGTGATGCGGGCGGGGAAGTCTGAACCGGAGACGTTTGTCGCTGCGTTGGCGGAGTTGTTCACGCGTGGTGTCGATGTTGATTGGGGTCAGGCCTACCGCGGTTATGGCGCCCGCGTCGTTGATCTGCCCACGTACGCATTCCAACGCGAACGCCACTGGCTTGACACCCTGACCACGAACGCCCTTCCCCCAGAGGCCGTTCCGGCACAGTCCGGGACCTCGTCCGCACCCGCGCCCGCGGCGGAGACCGCGGAACCGCACACGATTCACGCGCTGGTGGCCGCGCAGGTCGCCGCGGCCCTCGGCTACGCCGATGCCCGCGAGATCGACACGCACCACACCTTCACCGACCTGGGCTTTGACTCCTTCACCGCCGTGGAATTCCGCACTCGGCTCGGCGCGGCCGTCGGTCTGTCCCTCCCTGCCGGCCTGGTCTTCGAGTGCCCCACCCCGAGCGAGGTCGCGGACTTCGTCATCGAGCGGCTGGCCGGATCGACCGAGCCGGTCGAGCCGGCGGTGGTGGTGGGGCCGGTTGAGGATGATCCGTTGGTGGTGGTGGGGATGGGGTGCCGTTATCCGGGGGGTGTGGGTTCTCCGGGTGAGTTGTGGGATTTGGTGGTGAGTGGCGGGGACGCGATCAGTGGGTTCCCGGGGAATCGTGGGTGGGCGGAGGATCTGTTTGATGCGGATCCTGATGCGGCGGGTAAGTCGTATGCGCGTACGGGTGGGTTCTTGCATGACGCGGATCGTTTTGATGCGTCGTTCTTCGGGATTTCGCCGCGTGAGGCGGTGGCGATGGATCCTCAGCAGCGGTTGTTGCTGGAGACGGCGTGGGAGACGTTCGAGCATGCGGGTATCGACCCGCAGTCACTGCGCGGCAGCGACACCGCGGTCTTCATCGGCGCGACCGCGGGCGACTACGGACCTCCGATGCACGCCGCGCCCGACAGCGTCGAGGGCCACCTGCTGACCGGCACCACCGCCAGCGTCATGGCAGGCAGGGTCGCCTACAACCTGGGTCTCGTCGGCCCGACGATGACGGTGGACACGGCGTGCTCGTCGTCGCTGGTGGCGCTGCACCTGGCGGCGAAGGCGCTGCGCTCCGGCGAGTCCTCGCTGGCGATCGCCGGCGGCATCGCCGTGATGTCGACGCCCGGGATGTTCCTGGAGTTCAGCCGGCAGCGGGGGCTGTCGCCGGACGGGAGGTCGAAGTCGTTCTCCGATGACGCCGACGGCACCAGCTGGAGTGAGGGAGCAGGCCTGGTCCTGCTGGAGCGGTTGTCGGATGCACGGCGTCTTGGGCATCGGGTTCATGCGGTGCTGCGGGGGACGGCGGTGAATCAGGACGGTGCGTCGAACGGTTTGACCGCGCCGAACGGGCGGTCGCAGCAGCGGGTGATCACGCAGGCGTTGCGGGATGCGCGGCTGGCTCCGGCAGATGTGGATGTGGTGGAGGCGCACGGTACGGGGACGCGGCTGGGCGATCCGATCGAGGCGGAGGCCTTGTTGGCGACGTATGGCCACGAGCGGGAGCGGGAGCGGCCGTTGTGGCTGGGGTCGTTGAAGTCGAACATCGGTCATACGCAGGCTGCGGCGGGTGTGGGTGGTGTCATCAAGATGGTGATGGCCATGCAGCACGGCGTCCTGCCGCCGACGCTGCATGTGCGTAAGCCGTCCGAGCATGTCGACTGGTCCAGTGGTGGGGTGCGGTTGCTGACGGAGACGCAGTCGTGGGAGGCGGAGCGTCCGCGGCGGGCGGGTGTCTCGTCGTTCGGGATCAGTGGCACGAACGCTCACGTGATCATCGAGCAGGCACCGCCGGAGGAGGACGCGGACCGGCCGCAGCCGGCGGGCGCGTCGCTTCCCGCCGTTCCCTGGGTGCTGTCGGGCCGGAGTGCGCAGGCGCTGCGGGCCCAGGCGGAGCGGCTGGGTGACCACCTCGCCGGGCAGGACGACTGGGACCCGGCCGACGTCGGCTTCGCCCTCGCCACCTCCCGTTCGGTTTTCGATCATCGTGCGGTGGTGGTGGGCGGGGATCGGGCGGAGTTGCTGGCTGGTTTGGCTGGTGTGGCGTCGGGGTCTTCGGGGGCTTCGGGGGTGTCTGTGCCGGCTGTGTCGTCTGTGTCGTCTGTGGTGTCTGGTGGGGTGGGCTTTTTGTTCACTGGTCAGGGGGCGCAGTGGGCGGGGATGGGTGCGGAGTTGTATGGGGAGTTTCCGGTTTTTGCGGAGGCTTTTGATGAGGTGTGTGGGCGGTTTGATGAGGTGGGGTTCGGTGGGTCTGTTGGTGGGTTGTCGTTGCGGGAGGCGGTGTTTTCGGGTGCGGGGCTTGATGGGACGGGTGTGACGCAGCCGGCGTTGTTTGCGGTTGAGGTGGCGTTGTTCCGTTTGGTGGCGTCGTGGGGTGTGGTGCCTGATTTTTTGGTGGGGCATTCGGTGGGGGAGATTGCTGCTGCTCATGTGGCGGGGGTGTTGTCGCTGGATGATGCGGTGGTTTTGGTGGCGGCGCGTGGGCGGTTGATGGAGGCGTTGCCGGTGGGTGGTGCGATGGTGGCGGTGGGTGCTGCGGAGTCGGTGGTGTTGCCGTTGCTTTCGGAGGGGGTGGGTGTTGCTGCTGTTAATGGTCCGGAGTCGGTGGTGTTGGCGGGTGATGAGGATGAGGTGCTGGCGGTTGCCGGTGTGTTGTCCGGTCGGGGTTTTCGGACGAAGCGTTTGGTGGTGAGTCATGCGTTTCATTCGCCGTTGATGGAGCCGATGTTGGATGCGTTTCGTGGGGTGGTGTCGGGTCTGACGTTCGGGGTTCCGCGGATTCCTGTGGTGTCGACGGTGACGGGTGGTGTGGCGGGTTCTGATGTGTTGGCGACGGCGGATTATTGGGTGGGGCATGCGCGTCGGCCGGTTCGTTTTCTGGAGGCGGTGCGGGTTGCTGAGCGTGCGGGTGTGCGGACGTTTGTGGAGATAGGTCCGCGTGCGGTGCTTTCGGCTCTGGTGCCGGAGATCGCGGAGCGTTCGGATGTTGTTGCGGTGCCGGTGATGCGGGCGGGGAAGCCTGAACCGGAGACGTTTGTCGCTGCGTTGGCGGAGTTGTTCACGCGTGGTGTCGATGTTGATTGGGGTCAGGCCTACCGCGGTCATGGCGCCCGCGTCGTTGATCTGCCCACGTACGCATTCCAACGCGAACGCCACTGGCTGATGCCCTCCGCCGCCGATGGCGGAGGCGTCACGGCGGCCGGGCTGAAGCCGCTCGGCCACCCCCTGCTCGGCGCCGCCGTCGAGCAGGCCGACGGCGACGGTGTCACGTTCGTCGGGCAGCTGTCGCTGTCGCACCACCCCTGGCTGGCCGACCACGCGGTCCTGGACACCGTCGTGCTTCCGGCCACCGCCTTCATCGACATGGCGCTGTATGCCGCCGATTTCGTCGACTGCGCGACGGTCGAGGAGCTGACGCTCACCAACCCGCTCGTGCTGCCGGAATCCGGTGGGGTGCAGGTGCAGCTCACGGTCACCGGCGCTGACGAATCCGGCAGGCGGGACCTCAGCGTGCACACGCGGCAGGCGGGGGAGTGGGTGCTGCATGCCGCCGGCAGCCTGTCCGACGCCCCGGATGCGGAGGTTGCCGAGTCCGTCGGCTGGCCGCCGCCGGACGCCGATGAGGTGGACCTTCAGGACGTCTACGACCGGGTCGCCGAGCACGGCTACCAGTACGGTCCTGCCTTCCGGCGGCTGCGCGCGGCCTGGACCCTCGGCGACAGCGTGTTCGCCGAGGTCGACCTGGAGCAGCACCGGCCGGACGAGGCGTTCCTGTTGCACCCGGTGCTGCTGGACGCTGCGCTGCACGTGCTGCTGCCCGGAGTGGTGGACGAGGCCGGGCCGACACGCCTGCCGTTCTCCTGGTCGGGCGTCCGTCTGCAGGCAACGGGAGCCACCCGGCTGCGCGTTGCGTTCCGCAGGGCCGGACAGGACACCGTGTCGCTGGCCGTTACGGACGGATCGGGCCACCCGGTCGCGACCGTACGGGAGCTGAGGTGGCGGGAGGTCCCCGCGGACGCGATGGGCCGGAGCGGTGACCAGCCGTCGCTGTTCACGGTGACCTGGCGGGAGATTCCGCTCGACGACCGCGAAGAGCCGGCCGGGCTCCCGCGCGTCCTGGAGTCACCCCGGGAACTGGCGAGCGGCGACCTGCCCTCCTTGGTCGTGCTGCCGGTGACCGGTTCGACGGCTGCGGATGCGGCGACGCCCGTCCTGGAGGCCGTACAGACGTGGCTGGCCGATGACCGGCTCGCCGAGGGCAAGCTGGTGGTGCTGACCCGGAACGGCGACACCGATCCGGCGGCGGCAGCGGCCTGGGGCCTGGTCAGGTCCGTACAGGCCGAGCACCCCGGGCGGGTGGTCCTGGTGGACACCGACGGCACCGCCGCGTCGGACCGGGCGCTCGCCGCGGCCGTGGCCACCGGTGAGCAGCAGCTGACCCTGCGGGCGGGCGTCGCCTCGGTCCCCGAACTCGCCCCGATGGACGGCCCGTTCGCGGCCCCGACGGAATTAGGCCCCACCGGTACGGTGCTGATTACCGGTGCCACCGGTGCGCTCGGCGGGCTGCTCGCCCGGCACCTGGTGAGGGAACACGGTGTCCGGCATCTGCTGCTGCTCAGCAGGCGCGGCGGGCAGGCGCCCGGGGCGGCCGAGCTGGTGGCCGAGCTGACCGGGCTGGGAGCCGAGGTCCGACTGGCGGCCTGTGACGCGGCCGACCGGGAGGCGCTGGCCGGCCTGCTCGCCTCGATTCCGGAGGACCGCCCGCTGTCCGCGGTCGTGCACACCGCAGGTGTGCTGGACGACGGCATCATCACCGCGCTCACCGCCGAGCGGCTGCACGGCGTGCTGCGCCCGAAGGCGGACGCGGCGTGGAACCTTCACGAGCTGACCCGGGACCTCGACCTGTCGGCGTTCGTGCTGTATTCCTCCATCTCCGGCCTGATCGGTGCGGCAGGACAGGCGAATTACGCCGCTGCCAACACCTCGCTCGACGCACTCGCCCGGTACCGCAGGGCACAGGGACTGCCGGGCACGTCGCTGGCCTGGGGGCTGTGGGAACAACAAGGAGGCATGGCGCAGTCGTTGGCGGACAACGACATCCAGCGCATGGCACGTGCGGGGGTGGGCGTCCTGACGCACGCCGAGGGCCTCGCGTTGTTCGACCGGGCCCTCGGTACGGACGAGGCCGCGCTCGCCGCCTTGCGGCTCGACCTCGCCACCCTGCGGTCCGCCGCGGGCGAGCCGCCCGTGCTGCTGCGCCGGCTGGTCGGCGGCCGGAACACCCCGCGCCGCGAGCGGAGTCAGCCGCAGGCGGCCAAGGGACCACGTCTGGCGAAGCTGCCGCGGGCGGAGCGGCGGGAGAGGATCGCCGAGTTGGTGCGGGCCGAGGCGGCCGCGGTGCTCGGGCACGCCGATGCCGACGTCATCCAGCCCGCGGACTCGTTCCAGCACATCGGGTTCGACTCCCTGATGGCGGTGGAGTACCGCAACAGGCTCGGATCTGCCGTCGGCGTGTCGCTGCCCACCGGGCTGGTCTTCGACCACCCCACCCCGGACGACGTGGCGGCCTACATCGACGAGCGGCTGGGCGGAGCGGACACGGCCACGGCCGCTGTCCCGGAGCCGGCGGTGGTGGTGGGGCCGGTTGAGGATGATCCGTTGGTGGTCGTGGGGATGGGGTGCCGCTATCCGGGGGGCGTGAGCTCTCCGGGTGAGTTGTGGGATTTGGTGGTGAGTGGCGGGGACGCGATCAGTGGGTTCCCGGGGAATCGTGGGTGGGCGGAGGATCTGTTTGATGCGGATCCTGATGCGGCGGGTAAGTCGTATGCGCGTACGGGTGGGTTCTTGCATGACGCGGATCGTTTTGATGCGTCGTTCTTCGGGATTTCGCCGCGTGAGGCGGTGGCGATGGATCCTCAGCAGCGGTTGTTGCTGGAGACGGCGTGGGAGACGTTCGAGCATGCGGGTATCGACCCGCAGTCACTGCGCGGCAGCGACACCGCGGTCTTCATCGGCGCGATGTACCACGACTACGCCCCGCCGGTGCACCAGATGCCCGAGGACCTGGAGGGAGTGCTGCTGACGGGCAACACCGCCAGCGTCATCTCCGGGCGGCTGTCGTACCTGTTCGACCTCACCGGCCCGACGATGACGGTGGACACGGCGTGCTCGTCCTCGCTGGTGGCGCTGCACCTGGCGGCGAAGGCGCTGCGCTCCGGCGAGTCCTCACTGGCCCTGGTGGGGGGCGCCACCGTGATGTCCACCCCTGGCACCTTCGTGGAGTTCAGCCGGCAGCGGGGGCTGTCGCCGGACGGGAGGTCGAAGTCGTTCTCCGACGACGCCGACGGCACCGGCTGGGGCGAGGGCGTGGGGCTTCTGTTGGTGGAGCGGTTGTCGGATGCGCGGCGTCTTGGGCATCGGGTTCATGCGGTGCTGCGGGGGACGGCGGTGAATCAGGACGGTGCGTCGAACGGTTTGACCGCGCCGAACGGGCGGTCGCAGCAGCGGGTGATCACGCAGGCGTTGCGGGATGCGCGGCTGGCTCCGGCAGATGTGGATGTGGTGGAGGCGCACGGTACGGGGACGCGGCTGGGCGATCCGATCGAGGCGGAGGCCTTGTTGGCGACGTATGGCCACGAGCGGGAGCGGGAGCGGCCGTTGTGGCTGGGGTCGTTGAAGTCGAACATCGGTCATACGCAGGCCGCGGCGGGTGTGGGTGGTGTCATCAAGATGGTGATGGCCATGCAGCACGGCGTCCTGCCCCCGACCCTGCATGTGCGTAAGCCGTCCGAGCATGTCGACTGGTCCAGTGGTGCGGTGCGGTTGCTGACCGAGACGCAGTCGTGGGAGGCGGAGCGTCCGCGGCGGGCGGGTGTCTCGTCGTTCGGGATCAGTGGCACGAACGCTCACGTGATCATCGAGCAGGCACCGCCGGAGGAGGACGCGGACCGGCCGCAGCCCGCCGCCGGGTCGCTTCCTGCCGTTCCCTGGGTGCTGTCGGGCCGGAGTGCGCAGGCGCTGCGGGCCCAGGCGGAGCGGCTGGGTGACCACCTCGCCGGGCAGGACGACTGGGACCCGGCCGACGTCGGCTTCGCGCTCGCCACCTCCCGTTCGGTATTCGACCACCGTGCGGTGGTGGTGGGCGCGGACCGGGCGGAGCTGCTGGCCGGGCTCGGCGACGTGACCGCCACCGAGGCGACCCCGGTCGCCACGCGCCCCCGCGACAAGGTCGTGTTCGTCTTCCCCGG
Organism: Streptomyces sp. NPDC101393; assembly: GCF_044767385.1. NCBI lineage: Bacteria > Bacillati > Actinomycetota > Actinomycetes > Kitasatosporales > Streptomycetaceae > Streptomyces > Streptomyces sp. NPDC101393. The sequence goes on from NZ_JBIWNU010000006.1 coordinate 205,531, forward strand.
GCAGGGCACGCAATGGGCCGGCATGGCCACCGGACTCCTCGACAGCTCACCGGAGTTCGCCGCAGCGATGGCCCGGTGCGAGCGGGCACTGGCCGAGCACACCGACTGGAACCTGACCGAGGTGGTGCGGGGCGCGCCCGGCGCACCGGGCCTGGACCGGGTCGACGTGGTGCAGCCGGTGCTGTTCGCGGTGATGGTCTCGCTGGCGGAGGCATGGAAGGCGATCGGCGTCGAGCCGTCGGCGGTCATGGGCCACTCGCAGGGCGAGATCGCCGCCGCTCACGTGGCGGGCGCGCTCTCGCTCGACGACGCCGCCCGCATCGTGGCACTGCGCAGCCGGGCCCTGCTCGCGATCGCGGGCCGCGGCGGCATGCTGTCGGTGCCGCTCGCCCACGACCGGGTACGCGCCCTGCTGGAACCGTGGGCGGAGCAGCTCTCCGTGGCGGCCGTCAACGGGCCGAACTCGACCGTGGTGGCCGGTGACGCGGCAGCGGTGGAGCGGCTGCGGGAGCAGCTGGCCGCCGACGGCGTCCGCGCGCGGACGGTGCCGGTCGACTACGCCTCCCACTCGCCCCATGTGGCGGATGTGCGGGCGGAGATCACCGCGAGCCTGTCCGGAATCCGGCCGCAGCCGTCGGACATCCCGTTCTACTCGACGGTCACCGCGCAACGCCTGGACACCCGTGAGCTGGACCAGGACTACTGGTACCGCAACCTGCGGCAGACGGTCCGGCTGCAGGAGACCACGCAGTCGCTGCTGGACAGCAAGCACACCGTGTTCATCGAGGTCAGCCCGCACCCGGTGCTGACCATCGGAATCCAGGACACGGTGGACGCGGTGGACGGCGACGCGGTGGTCACGGGATCGCTGCGCAGGAACAGCGGTGAACCGGCGCAGCTCCTGCGGTCCGCGGCGCATCTGTTCGCCGATGGTGTGCACATCGACTGGCCCGGCATCTTCGCCCGCACCGGTACGGGCCGTGCCGACCTCCCGACGTACGCCTTCCAGCGTGAGCGCTTCTGGCTCGACCGCTCGGGCGTGCACGTCACCTCGGCCGCACCTGGCACCCGGGGGCTGGCGGCGAAGTTCGCCGGTTTGACCGGCCAGGAGCGCTCCGACCTGATCGCCGAAGTGATCACCGAGGAGCTCGTCCTTGCGCTCGGCCGCGGCAAGGAGGGCACGGTGGAGGTGACGGACACCTTCACCGAGCTGGGGCTCAACTCGCTCTCCGCCATGGAACTGCGTACCCGTCTCGCAGCGCTCACCGGAATCCGGTTGCCGGTCACGGTGCTGTTCGACCATCCGACCGTCGACCAGTTGACCAAGGTGCTCGACGAGCTGATGACCGAGGCGGGGGCCGGAGCCGGGACCGGACCCGAGGCGGGGGCCGGTGGCGGGGCGGCAAGCGGCTCCGGAACGGGACCCGAAGCCGTGAGCGGCTCCGTGGCCGTCGCCGAGGCGCCCGGCACGCCGTCCGCACCGTCCACACCGCTCATGTCACTGTTCCGGTCGGCATGTGCGAGCGGACAGATCAGCGATGCGCTCGACATGCTGGGGGTCGCGGCCCGGCTGCGGCCGGCCTCGGAACGGCCCGCTCCGGTGCGGCCACCGATCCGGTTCGCCCGTGGGGACCGGGGGCCCGCTCTGGTCTGCCTGCCGTCCTTCGTGGCCCCGGCGAGCCCCTACCAGTTCGCCAGGTTCGCCTCGGCCTTCCGCGGCGAGCGCGACGTGTACTCGCTGACGGCCGGGGGCTACGCCGAGTCCGAGCCGCTGCCCGAAAGCATCGAGTCGCTCGTTACGGCACAGGCCGAGGCGGTACGGGCGTGCGCGGCGGACCAGCCGTTCGTCCTGCTGGGCTACTCCTCGGGCGGATGGCTCGCCCAGGCGGTGGCCGAGGCCCTGCACGGTCAACACCGGCCCGCGGGTGTGGTGCTGCTGGACAGCTATCTTCCGGGCGACCGGGAGATCCTGCAGATCCAGTCGACGCTCTTCGACGAGCTGGCCGACAAGCCGGAGGCGGCCGATCTGGTCGACGACGCGAACCTGACCGCGATGGGCCGCTACCTCGGCCTCTTCCGTGGCTGGTCGCCCCAGCGGGCCCAGGCGCCGACGCTGATGGTCCGGGCCGGTCAACTGCCCGGGGACGACGGCGGGGAGCGCTCCACCTGGCCGCTGCCGCACACCGAGGTCTCCGTACCGGGCAGCCATGTCTCGATGATCGACGAGTTCGCCGACTCGACCGCGCAGGCGGTCGCCACCTGGCTCGACTCGACCCTCTGAGCCGGCCCGCCCTGCCTCACCGTCCACCGGGCGGTGAGGCAGGGCGCTCTGCCGCACACGGCCACCAGGCCGTCCCGGACACCGAGTCAGCCGATGCCGAATGGAGCAGGTACGTGTTGGTCGTCCAGAAGTACGGAGGGTCCTCGCTGCAGGGACCGGACCGGATAAGACAGGTTGCCGAGCGCATCGTCCGGACACGGCGCAGCGGCCATGAAGTCGTCGTCGTCTGTTCGGCGATGGGCGACACCAGTGATGAATTGATCGACCTCGCGGAGAAGGTCAGCGGCAATCGGCCGGCGCGGGAAATGGATATGTTGCTGACCGCCGGGGAGCGGGTCTCCAATGCGCTGATGGCCATGGCGATCCATGACCTGGGGGGCAGCGCCCAGTCCTTCTCGGGGGCGCAGGCAGGGGTGTTCACCACCGCCGACCACGGCAGCGCCCGCATCCTCGACGTGGCACCGGACCGGGTCCGCGAGGTGCTGGCCCAGGGCGCGATCGCCCTGGTCGCGGGGTTCCAGGGCATCAGCCGGGACACCGGCGACACCACGACACTGGGGCGGGGCGGCTCGGACATGACCGCGGTCGCGCTGGCCGCGGCGCTGAAAGCCGATGTGTGCGAGATCTACACGGACGTCGACGGGGTGTTCTCCGCCGACCCCCGGGTGGTCGGCAGCGCGAGGCTCCTGGACTCCGTCAGCTGCGAGGAAATGCTCGAAATGGCGGCGACCGGTGCGAAGGTCCTCATGTCGCGCTGCGTGGAACACGCGCGCCGCCATGATGTCGACATCTGTGTCCGCTCCTCCTTCACCGACCGTCCGGGAACGCTCGTGTCGCCGGCGGTGGAGGGTGGTTCGGCACAGGACCCCGTCGTCACGGGAGTGACACACACCCGGTCGATAGCGAAGCTCACCGTGGCGGACATCCCCGCAGGACCGCCGGCGCCGGCGCAGATCCTCGAGGTGTTCTCCTCCGCCGGAATCCCCCTGGGCGTGCTGCCGGACATCCCGGCTCCACCGCGGAACGAACTGGCGTTCACCGTACGGGACACGGACGGACCGCACGCCGTGGAACTGCTGGAGCAGCACCGCGCCCGCATCGGTTACGGGGCGGTGCGGTGCGACGCGTCGGCGGGCCAGGTCTCGCTCGTGGGTGCCGGGATCGGCAGTGGCGCCGGAGTCCTGGCGACGGTCCGCCGCACCCTGTCCGAGGCCGGTATCGGCATCCACCTGGTCTCCGCCTCCGAGATCCGGGTGTCCGCGGTGTGCCGCGCGGACCAACTCGAGGACGCGGTACGCGTGTTGCACCGCGGATTCGGACTCGACGCCGCCACCGAGGCGGTCGTCCACGCGGGGACCGGGCGCTGACCGTGCGCCCGCCGCTCGACAAGGGCCGGCCCGCGGCCACCGGGTCACCGCCCGCTCCGGCCACCCCTCTCCATCGCGCCGTCGAAAGGACATCGCCATGAACGCCGAACCCCTGAAAGTGGCTGTACTCGGTTGCGGGGTGGTCGGGACCGAAGTCGTCCGCAGGCTGTCCGAGAAGCGGGACCTCCTGGCGGACCGCATCGGCGCACCCATCGAGCTGGCCGGCGTCGCCGTACGCGATCTCCGGCGGTCGAGAGGTCTCGCCATCGACCCGCAGCTGTGGACCGACGATCCGCTGGCGCTGGTCAAACGCGACGATGTCGACATCGTCGTGGAATTGCTCAGCGGCACCGAACCGGCCCACTCCCTGATCACCACGGCCATGGAACACGGCGCTTCGGTGGTGAGCGCCAACAAGGCGCTCCTGGCCACACACGGACCCGCTCTCCACGAGACGGCCGCACTCCACGACGTCGACCTGACCTACGAGGCGTCCGTGGCAGCGGCGATACCCCTGCTGCGCCCACTGCGTGACTCGCTCGGCGGCGACCGGATCACCCGTGTCGTCGGCGTCGTCAACGGGACCACCAACTACATCCTGGACCGTATGACGCAGACAGGCGGCGCCTTCGGGGCGGCGCTGCGCGAGGCCGTCGAGCGCGGGTACGCCGAGGCCGACCCGACCGCCGATGTCGCGGGGACGGACGCGGCGTTCAAGGCCGTGATCCTCGCCTCGCTGGCGTTCCACACCTGGATGCCCCCGGAGCACGTGTACCGCGAGGGCATCACCGGGGTGACCGCGACGGACGTGGCGGACGCCCGTGCCTGCGACCGGGTCGTCAAGCTGGTCGCCGTGCTGGAGCGCATTCCTTCCCGGCACGGCCGGGAGGGGATCCTGGCCCGGGTCCATCCCGCGATGGTGCCCCGCACACACCCGCTCGCCGATGTGCGGGGTGCGGACAACGGGGTGATCGTCGAGACCCCGGACACCGGCCCGCTGTTGTTCCGCGGCGCGGGCGCCGGAGGGGCCCCCACGTCCAGCGCGGTCGTGGGCGACCTGGTGACAGCGGCGCGACGAAGGGTGCTCGGGCACCAGGAGACGACGGCACCGGCCACCGCGCCCGAACGCACACAGGGCATAGGGGATCTGCGCACCCGGTATCACCTCAGGATCGGCGTCAACGACTCCCTTTCGGGGCTCGACGGCGTCACCTCCGTGCTGCGCTTCCACGACGTAGGGGTGGACTCCGCCCGGCGGAGCCGCACAGCCGGCCGCGACGCGCTGGTGGTGATCACGGACGCCGTCCGCGAGCCGGACCTGCGCACGGCCGTGGACGTCCTCGCCGGCCTGCCGTCGGTGGACACACCACCACGGTTCATGCGCCTGCTCGATCCTGCCGACGCCCGGTGAACCGCGGTTTCGCCATGCGGCCCGAGCCGGTGTCCTGAAGTCCCCTTGAATTCACCCCGAATTTCTGTTTTCCCGTTCCGGCGCGAAGGCGCCAACGGTACGGACCGCGCCTGCCTTCGGCCTGGCAATCGGCCGGAATCAACGGGTCAGGGATAGTACACATCATGTCCCTAAGGGACAGGAAATACCGTACTTGTCTTCGTCGATGGCGGTCTGCACGATGGTGTGATGACGGAAGAAAAGACAGCTTCTCGCCGCTGGGCGGTATTGGCCGTATTGCTGGCCGGGATGCTCATGGGCGGCATGGACCTCACCATTCTCAATGTCGCGCTGCCGACGGTGAGCCGGGAATTGCTGCCGTCGAGTTCCGAACTGCTGTGGATCATGGACGGATATGCGCTCACCGTGGCGGCGACCCTGGTGGTCTGCTCCACGGTGGGCGACCGGATCGGGCGCAAGCGGATTCTGATGGCGGGGCTCGTGACCTTCGCGCTGGCCTCGCTCGTGGCGGCCCTGTCCACCGCACCGGGACAGCTCATCGCGGCCAGGGCCGTTCAGGGCCTGGGCTACTCGATGTTGCTGTCCAGCACGGTGGTCATCATCCGCGTGATCTTCCCCGTGCCCCGTGAGCGGGCGCTGGCGTACGGCTTGTGGGTGGCCAGTTCCAGCACCGGTGCGGCGCTCGGTCCGCTGGTGGGCGGAGCGCTGGTCGAGAAGTTCTCCTGGGGCGCGGTATTCCTGGTCAACGTGCCCATCGCGATCGTCGCCGTCGTGCTCGGCCTGGTGCTGGTCCCCGAGTCCCGCACCCCCGACCCGCAGCGCTGGGACGTCCCCAGCGCGGTGCTCTCCATCCTCGGTCTGGCCGGCGCCGTGTACGCGCTGCAGCACATCGGGCAGCCCGAGAAGCTGTCCCCGGTCACCGTGGTGGTCGGGGTGCTGGGAGTGGTGCTGCTGGCCGGTTTCACCGTACGTCAGCGCCGTATCCCGAACCCCCTGCTCGACATGCGGCTCTTCACCGACCGGCGGTTCTCCGTGTCCACCGTGTCGATCCTGCTCTGCTACGGCGCCTACACGGGCCTGCTGTTCCTGCTGACCCAGCAGCTGCAATTGGTCGACGGGTACTCACCGTTGAAGGCCGGCCTGACGCTGGTGCCGGTCGCGGTGGCCAGTGCCGTCGGTGGTGTGCTCGCGCCGAAGCTGGCCGCCGCCGTCGGCAACCGCATGGGGGTGACCGCCGGGGTGTCGCTGCTCGCCCTCGCGCTGCTCGCACTGGCGGTGTGCGGCGCGGCGGGCAACCTCGCCTCGCTGGTCGCGGTCGGCCTGGGCGCCGGCACGGTCATGACACTGGGCGCCGATTCGATGATGACCGCCGCACCGCCGGAGCGGGCCGCGGAGGCCGGGGCCGTGCAGGAGGTCGGATTCTCGCTCGGGGCGGGCCTCGGCGTCGCCGCGATGGGCATCGTCGTCACCGTGGCCTACCGGGCCAACTTCACCCCGGTCGGCGGACTCACACCGAGTGAGCACGACGCTGCCTCCGGATCACTCGGTACGGCGATGGAGCTGGCCGGGAAGCTCGCCGGCGGTGCACGGGACGCCCTCCGCCACAGCGCCCAACGTGCCTACGAAACCGGCTTCTCCGTCACCACCGCGACAGCGGCGGCCGTGCTGCTGGTGCTCGCCGCCATGACCGCGGTCCTCCTGCGGCCCGCCAGGCCCGCAGCCCCGGTGGAGGTGCCGGAGCACCAGTCCACCAGCTGATCATTTCGGTTGACGCCACTGAGTGACCGAGTGACCGAGTCACTGCAGGCCGGCCGACGCCGCAGTGGTGTCCCGCGGGACGTTCATCGCCCCGCGGGACGCCGCGGGTCCGGATACCGGCGCCCAGCCGCGGATCAGGCGACCGAGGAGTTGGGGACCGGGGTGCGGATCTGCTCGCGGTACCAGTTGCCCCAGTCCTCCAGCTGGTCGACCAGGCTCTTGAGGCTCATACCGATCTCGGTCAGCGAATACTCCACCCGGGGCGGAACCTCGCGGTAGACGGTCCGCAGCACGAGCCCGTCCTCCTCCAGGTCGCGGAGTTGGCGAGTGAGCATCCGCGGGGTGATATCAGGCATAGCGCGGTTCAGTTCGCCGAAACGCAATGTTCCGGTGAACAGGTATTTCAGGATACTGAGTTTCCAGACACCCCCACAGACGGTCATCGCGACCTCAAGGGTGCAGTAGTCGAGCATCTCGTCCACACGTGGCCGCATGTCTCTCCCCATCTGTGCCCATCACATTGCGTTCTCGATAGTAATATCTCCGTGCCGACTACACCTGTCCGGCCGCCGGTTGGCTGGATTGATTGCCCCTGACGGATGACGTGGACCCGGCGACGGGTTCGACGAGGCCGGTTTTCCCGCCCGCAGCATGGCCGAAAATGACGTCCTGTGGCACCGGGGCCATTGACAAGCCCGTGACGCTCGCTGGGATGGTGTGACCCGGGTATCAAAGGCCGCCGCGGTGTCGTGGTCCGCCTGCCGCCGGGCTCGCCCCGCCCCGGGCCGTCGGTCCCTCCTGCCCGCGGTCCTCGGTGTGCCGCGGTGGTCCGCCCACCGTCCTCTTCGCACGGCTGCGCGTCCGCCGCCGCCCCGATCGGGGGCCCGGGAGGCCCCGAGGTGTCCGCACCACCGACCGGTGCCGGAGTTAGGGCGTCGGCGTACCTCGTCCGGGCACACCGCTTCGACCAGTCTTGGCGGCGGTCGGCAACTCAGGTGTCGGAGGGGGAGACAAATGACTGTGTCGTTCGATGAGGGTGCGGTGGCGGATGTTGCGGCGGGTGTCTGGGGAGGGACCGCGTCCGACGGGTTGGTGGAGGGGCGGGAAGCGGCCACACGGGAGCTGGCGGAGGTGCTGTTCACGTCGTTCGCGAGACGGGACCAGCGGCAGAAGGGCGAGCAGTATCTGCGCGGGATGCTGAACACCCCCGGCCGTAAGTCCATCCGCAACATCGCCGCCCATGTGGGCGGCTCGGGGGCGGAGCAGAGCCTGCACCACTTCATCAGCAGCTCCACCTGGGACTGGCAGCCGGTCCGGGAGGCGCTGGCGGCGTATCTGTCGCGGCTCAGCCCGCCGCAGGCCTGGGTGGTGCACCCGATGCCGATCCCCAAGGCGGGAGAGCAGTCGGTGGGCGTGGACCAGGGCTACGACCCCTGCCTGGGGGCCTTCCGGGGACAGCGGGCCTTCGGCGTCTGGTACGCGTCCGAGCACCTCAACACCCCTATCAACTGGCGGCTGTTCCTGCCCGACTCCTGGATGCAGGACACCGCGCGGCGCCGGCAGGCCGAGATCCCGGAGGGCGCGGGCGAGGAGACGCTGGAGGAGTGCGCGGCGAGCGCGGTACTGGAAGTCCTGGGGTCCTGGAAGGTGCCGTCGCGCCCGGTGGTGCTGAACACCCACATCGGTCACGTCGGCAGCACCATGGGCCGGTTCACCCGGGCCGGGGTCCCCGTGATCGCCCGGGTCAGCGGAACCGCCCGGCTCTCGGTCCATGACCCCGCACTGCCCGGCTACGGCGGCGGGCCGCTGGCCGCCCAGCAGATCCTGGCGGCGGTCAACGGCCTGCGGCGCAGGGTGGGATGGGCCGACCCGGCCGGCCCGGCCGCCGCGGCCGGCGGACTGACCGCGGCCGTACGGGTGGGGGCCGCCGGAGGAGGGGTCCGCGGCCGCCGGCCCGGCGCGGGCGACGACGGCGCCGACCTGATGCTGCTCGGGGAGTGGAGCGGCGGGCGGAGCTCACCGGATGCCCTGTGGGTGACCAACATGACCTCGGTTCCGGCCGTCGCGCTGCTGCGGATGACGAAGCTGGGCGGCCGGGCCTGCCGTGACCTGGCCGCCGTGGGCGAGGACGTGGGGCTCAAGGACTTCGAGGGCCGCTCGTTCAAGGGCTGGCACCGGCACATCACCCTCGCCTCCGCCGCGCACGCGGTGGCGGCGCTGACCGGGCAGACCGGGCAGACCGGTGAGCGGGCCCGGCCGCCGGTCCACGCACCCGGGCCGGTCTACGCGCCGCCCCGGTCGGCCTGATCCGCCAGGGGAGGGGTGCGCGGTCGGTAGACGGCACCGCGGGCCCGCTGGAGACGCAGCGCGAGCTGGATCTCCAGTGCGGTCGCGGGCTGTTGCCAGTCGGGCCCGAGCAGCTCGGTGATCCGGTCCAGGCGGCGGGCGACGGTGTTGGTGTGCACATGGAGGTCTTTCGCCGCGCGGCTGGGACTGCCGCCGGAGGTGAAATAGGCCTCCAGGGTGCGGACGAGGTCGGTGGAGCGCTGCGCGTCGTACTCCACGACCGGTCCGACGGCGGAGGAGATGAAGGCGTCGACGTCGTGGTCGTCGGACAGCAGCAGGCCGAGGAAGCCCAGGTCCCCGGCGGCCGCGGCACCGCCGGTGCCACCGAGGGCGACCAGGGTGTCCAGGCAGCGCAGCGCCTCCTGGTAGACCTTGCTGACCGCCGCCAGGTCCTTCGCCGGGCCTGCCGCGCCCGCCGATACCGCGTGCCCCAGCAGCTGGGTGAGCTCGTCCGAGGCGGCACGTGCGGCGGCCGACGCGTCGTCGCCGGGCAGGAACAGCACCACGCGGTCGGCGCTCACCGTCATCAGGCCGGCGTGCCGGTAGGCGTAGGAGGAGGCCCAGATCGCGGCCTCGCCCCGCTTGGCGCCGTCGGGGCACAGCACGACGACCACATGAGGGGCCGTCGGGTCGATGCCGATCCGGCGGGCGCGCTCGGCGAAGTGGCACGGGGTTCTGGGGGTGCCGGACAGCAGGTCGGCGAGGTACTCGTCACGGGCGGGCCCGGATGCCGGCGCGAGATTGTGCCGCAGCAGCAGGACCAGGGCGACGCTCTGGCCGGTGAAGTGGAGCAGCCGCCGGTTCTCCTCGCTGAGTGGCTCCGGGCTCTTGCAGAGCAGGATTCCCGGTCCCTCCACCCCGCCGGCGACGAGGGCGGCCCACAGGCCGTCCGGCAGCTCGATCGCGGCGGCGGTGGCATGGGAGTCCGCCATCGCCCGCACCACCGTGGCCGTCGGGATCTCCGGGACCGGCCCGGTCGAGGCCATCGTCCGGCCCCCGGCGTTGCGCAGGACGAGATCCGCCCCCAGGGAGGAGGCCGCGGCCCGGAGGATGTCGTGCAGATCGGCGCCCTCCAGGCACATGCCGGTGAGCCCGGCCTGTACCTCGGCCAGCGACCGGCTCTCGGTGAGTGCCGCGCCGATACGGGTCTTCTCGGCCTCCGCCGAGGCCAGGGCCGACTGGACCCGGTCCCGATGGCGGGTCGCCTCGATCGCCGACGCGGACAGGTCGGCCAGGGAGCGCAGCAGGCTGACCTCGTCCGGTGAGAAGTGCCGGATCGCGCGCGAGGCGCCGTACAGCGCGCCCACCGTCCGGCCGTCGTACGTCATCGGCACGGCCAGGATCGCGTGCAGACCCTCGGAGTTGACGACCCGGTCGATCTCGTCGGAGTGCGGGAAGCGTTCGTCGGTGAGGTAGTCGGGCGTCCAGAAGGGGGCGCTGGTGCCCTGTGCCATCTCGCCCAGGCCGAGCCCGCGGCCCATCTCCAGGCCGGTGTTGAGCGCGGTGGTGTCGCCGTCGGACTTGTGGACGTAGCTGCTGCCGTCCGGGAGCCGCAGGCTGACGTAGGCCATGTCGAAGGCGAGCATGCGGCGGGCGTGCCGGGTGACGACGTTGAGCATGCCGTCCAACTCGTGGTGTAACGAGATCTCCTGGGTGGTGTCCACGAGGGCGGCGAGTGCGGACTCGCGGCGCCGGCGCTGCTCGGCCGTCGCGCGGATGTCCATGGCGATCCGGACGGCCGCTTCCAGCTTGCCCGACCGCTCTTCGCCGCCGGAGTGCCGCCGCGCCTCCCACAGGAGGTCCTCGAAGCTTCGGGGAGGGGCCTCCCCGGCCAGCAGTTCCAGGACCGCGAATATCTGAGAATCGGTCGGTGATTCCCCGGATTCCACCAAGTCCCCCCAGACCCGAAGGTAAGATCTTTAAGCGGACTTTAACTTCTTGATCGGGACGGGTCAAGCTTCGATGTCCCGGACGGATTCCGCTGTGTGCTCCGGTCACCCTTTGGCGGGTCAGCGTGGTCACGGGGACACCTTCCGATCGCCGGCCTCCTCGGAAAATATCGCGACGGGGTGTCACAAGAGTGATGTCCCGACGGATTACAAGGGGTGGGGATGACAGGAAAGGCGAGTTATGTGAGTTCGCTGGCGCGCAGCAGGGCGGCGCTGGCGAGTGGGCGAAGACCGGAGGTATTCGCCCTGGCCGGACGGGAATGGGACCTGCTGGACGGGGTGTTCGCGCCGGTCTGCTCGGCGACGACCGGCGTCGCTCTCGAACTGCTGGGGCTCACCGGGGACGAGGCGCCCGCCTTCCGGCGGGACGGCAGCTTTCTGGAGGTCGGGTCCGGGACGGGCGTCATCGCCGTCAGCGCCGCACTGGCCGGATGTTCACCGGTGGTGGCCACCGACATCAGCGTCTCGGCCGTGCAGAACACCGACAAGAACGCCGCACGTCATGGAGTTGCCGACCGGCTGACCTCGGTGCACGGCGACCTGTTCGGCGCGATCGGGGCCATGGCCCGTTTCGACACCGTGTACTGGCACTCCAACTACGTGCTGGCGCCGCCCGGTTACCGCCACCGAACGGACCACGAGCGGGCGTACGTGGACCCCGGGTACGAGGCCCACCGCCGCTACCTCGCCGAGGCACCCGGCCTGCTCACCGAGGGCGGCACCGCCCTTCTGCAGTTCAGTGAGCGCGGCGATCTGAAGCTGCTGCGGCGGCTCGCCGAGGAATGCGGCAGGACCTTGCGTCCGTTGCGCCGGCGGCAACTGACGGAAGGCGACGAGACCATCGAACTCGTCCTTTATGAAATCTCCGTGAAGAACTGACGCCGCCGTTCCGTCCGGTTTTCCCGGACGACGGATCCATTTCACCTCGCGGGCGGATCGCGTGACCCGCAATTCGCCCCCGATATCCGTGCATTCAACAACGATATACGGAATCACCGTGCGGACGCTGATCATAGACAACTACGACTCCTTCACCTACAACCTCTTCCACTGCCTGGCCGGGGCGACGGGCCGGGACCCGGTGGTGATACGCAACGACGACCCGCGGTGGCACCGCGGCATGCTGGACGGGTTCGACGCGGTCGTCCTCTCACCGGGCCCGGGAAACCCTTCCGTGGACGCCGACTTCGGGATCTGCCGTGAGGTCGTCGCGCACGCCGATCTGCCGCTGCTCGGGGTCTGCCTGGGGCATCAGGGCCTGTCGCTGTGGCACGGCGCCACGGTGGGGCGGGCCCCCGAGCCGCGCCACGGACGGGTGTCGCCCGTGCTGCACGGCGGCACCGGGCTCTTCCAGGGGCTGCCGTCGCCCTTCGACGTGGTCCGCTACCACTCGCTGACCGTGACGGACCTCCCCGACGAGCTGGAGCCGACGGCCTGGACGCCGGACGGGATCCTGATGGGGGTCGCGCACCGCCAACGGCCCATGTGGGGGCTGCAGTTCCATCCCGAGTCGATCCTCACCCGGCACGGCAAGGACCTGCTGGTCAACTTCGCCCGCCTGGCCGCGGACCGGCGCGCCGACCGGGACCGTACGGTGCCCGCCTCGCGCCGGCCCGCGGCCCGGCCGCCCGCCGCACCGGACACCGGGGCCTGCACCGCCCCGCGCCGCAAGCTGCGGGTGCTGGTGGAGCGGACGGCCACCGGCCGGGACCCCGAGGAGGTCTTCGCCGCCCTGTTCCGGGACAGCGACCACTCCTTCTGGCTGGACAGCGGCAGACCCGACGCCGACAGCGGGCGGTTCTCGTTCATGGGGGATGCCTCCGGGCCGCTCGCCCGGGTGGCCACGGCGGACGTGGCGAGCGGCACCGTCACCGTGCACTCGGCCGCCGGCACCGAGGTCGTCCTCGGCGCCTTCCTCGACTGGCTGGACGGGGACCTGCGCGCGGCGGACACCCGTGTCCCGCCGCTGCCCTTCGACTTCGCGCTCGGCTGGGTCGGCTACCTGGGATACGGGCTCAAGGCCGAGTGCGGCGGCGACATGGGGCACCGGCCCGAGGAACCGGACGCGGCCATGGTGTTCGCCGACCGGGCGGTGGTCTTCGATCACCTCACGGCGCAGACCTACCTGCTGGCCCTCGCGGAGGACGGGGCCGAGGGCCCGGCCCGCGCCTGGCTGCGCACCACCGCCGCGGAACTGGCCGCGCCGCCCGCCGCGCACCCCGGCGCCCGGCCCGTCCCGAGGACGGGAGGGGCACCGCCGCCCGCACCCCTCGACGGCATCCGGCTGCGGCACGGACGCGACCGCTATCTGGCCCTGATCGACCGCTGCCAGGAGGAGATCGCCGCCGGCGAGACCTATGAGGTCTGCCTGACCAACATGGCCGAGGCGGCGGGCGACATCGACCCCTGGACGGCCTACCGCTTCCTGCGCCGGCACAGCCCGGCCCCGTACGGAGCGCTGCTCGGCTTCGGCCCGCTGTCCGTGCTCAGCACCTCGCCCGAACGGTTCCTGCGCGTCGGGGCGGACGGGAGAGCCGAGTCCCGGCCCATCAAGGGCACCCGCCCGCGCGGCGCCACACCCGCGGCCGATGCCGCGCTCAGGGCGGATCTGCGGACCAACGAGAAGGACCGCGCCGAGAACCTGATGATCGTGGACCTGGTCCGCAACGATCTCGGCCGGTGTGCCGTACCGGGCTCGGTGGAAGCGGACATCTTCCAGGTCGAGACCTATGCCACCGTGCATCAACTGACCAGCCGGGTACGGGCCCGGCTCCGCCCGGAGCACTCCGCGGTCGACTGCGTACGGGCCGCCTTCCCACCCGGCTCCATGACCGGCGCGCCGAAGATCCGCACCATGCGGATCATCGACGCTCTCGAGGCGGGTCCGCGTGGCGTCTACTCCGGCGCCCTCGGCTACTTCTCGCTCACCGGGGCGGCGGATCTGAGCGTCGTCATCCGCACCGCGCTGGTGACACCCGGGCGCCTTCGCTACGGGGTGGGCGGCGCGGTCATCGCCCTGTCGGACCCGGCCGGGGAATTCGAGGAGACGGCGGTCAAGGCGGCGCCGCTGCTCGCCGTCACCGGGACCGTCTTTCCGGGCCGGCGTGCGGACGACCTGGTGCCCTCGGGGGCGGCACCGCGCGAGGCGTGAGCCGGCGAACGCCCCGTCGGGAGGGCGGCGGCAGCCCCCGTCCGCCGCCCTCGCGCGCCAGGAGCCCGCGCTCCGGGAGAACTTGACGGACTCCCCCGTACCTGACGGAGTAGCGCCATTTTCTTTGGCGCCGGAGTGCCGCATCACGCACGATCTTGCCGAACGAAGACGTGCGGACGCGACAGTCGGCCGCGCCGGCCAAGGGGGAGCACTTCGTGACACGGATGGGGATCTCGGCCCACGTCCAGGCTGCGGCGATGACGGGAGAGCCGCGCAATGTTCCGCTCGGTGCGCTGCGGCCGTCGGACTCGCCGCGCAGCGGGCCCTGCGACGAACGGCACATCGGCGAACTCGCCGCACTGGAAACGGACTTCGAGCCGATCCTGGTGCACCGGCCGACGATGCGGGTCATCGACGGCATGCACCGGCTGTCCGCCGCCGCACGCCGGGGCAGCCGGGAGATACCGGTGCGGTTCTTCGACGGCAGCGAGGCGGACGCCTATGTGCTGTCCGTCCAGCTCAATGTCCGGCACGGACTGCCGCTCACCCGCGACGAGCGCCGTACGGCGGCGCTGCGCATCCTGCGCTCGCACGCCCACTGGTCGGACCGGGCCATCGCGGAGCGCGTCGGCCTGAGCGGCAAGACGGTGGGCCGGCTGCGCCGGTGTGCGACCGAGGAGATTCCGCAGTCGCACACCCGCGTCGGCCGGGACGGCACGGTGCGGCCGGTCAGCAGCGCGGAGGGCCGGCGCATGGCCGCCCACCTGATGGCCGCCGACCCGGGAGCCTCGCTGCGTGAACTCGCCCGGCTGTCCGGGGTGTCCACGGCGACGGTCCGGGACGTGCGGGACCGGGTGCGGCGCGGTGAGGAACCCGTTCCCGGCGGCCGGGCGCCCGCCGCCGCGCCCGCCGCCGCGCCCGTGGCGGCCCGGCGGGCGGTCCCGGCCCGTCCGCAGTGGAACGGGGAGCCGGCCCCACGCCCGGCGGACACGGTGGTGCGCAAACTGGTGAAGGACCCCGCGCTGAAGGGCTCCGAACCCGGCAGGCTGCTGCTGCGCACCCTCCTCGCCACCGAGCTCACCGCCCGGCAGTGGCAGGAGATCACCGCCGCGCTGCCGGACCACTGCGCCCCGCTGGTCCGCGTGCTGGCGGCCCAGCGGGCCGCGGAGTGGACGGCCCTCGCGCACGCGGCGTCGCGTTCCGTGCCGGGCGCGGCCTGAGATGTACCCCATCGGCAGAGCGAGCTCCAGGGAGCGGTGTTGAGCAGGTTGCGTTGGCTGACGGCGGGGGAGTCCCACGGACCCGCGCTGGTGGCGGTATTGGAGGGCCTCCCGGCCGGGGTGCCCGTGACCACCGGGGCGGTGGCGGACCACCTGGCCCGCAGGCGGTTGGGGCACGGGCGCGGCGCCCGGATGACGTTCGAGCGCGACGAGGTCACGTTCCTCGGCGGGGTCCGTCACGGACTGACCCTCGGCTCCCCGGTGTCCGTGCTGATCAAGAACACCGAATGGCCCAAGTGGGAACAGGTCATGGCACCCGACCCGGTGGACCCGGCGGTGCTCGCCGCCTCGGCCCGCAACGCGCCGCTGACCAGGCCCCGGCCGGGGCACGCGGACCTGGCGGGCATGCAGAAGTACGGCTTCGGCGAGGCGCGTCCGGTGCTGGAGCGGGCGAGCGCGCGGGAGACGGCGGCGCGGGTGGCCCTGGGCGCGGTGGCACGGTCGTACCTCAAGGAGACGGCGGGCATCGAGGTCGTCTCGCATGTGGTGGAACTGGCCTCCGCGAAGGTCCCGCCCGGCGTCTGCCCGGCCCCGGCGGACGTGGCGCGCCTGGACGCCGACCCGGTGCGCTGTCTGGTCCCGGACGTGTCGCGGGCGATGGTGGCGGAGATCGACCAGGCGCACAGGGACGGCGACACCCTGGGCGGCGTGGTCGAGGTGCTGGCCCACGGCGTGCCGGTGGGGCTCGGCTCGCATGTGCACTGGGACCGGCGGCTGGACGCGCGGCTGGCCGCCGCGCTGATGGGGATCCAGGCGATCAAGGGCGTCGAGGTCGGGGACGGCTTCGAGCTGGCCCGGGTGCCGGGTTCGCGGGCCCATGACGAGATCCGGATGACGCCGCAGGGGGTGCGCCGCACCTCGGGGCGCTCCGGAGGAACCGAGGGCGGGCTCTCCACGGGCGAACTGCTGCGGGTGCGGGCGGCCATGAAGCCGATCGCCACGGTGCCCCGGGCCCTGGAGACGGTGGACGTGGCGACGGGCGGGCCGGCGCGGGCGCACCACCAGCGCTCCGACGTGTGCGCGGTGCCCGCTGCGGGGATCGTCGCGGAGGCGATGGTGGCCCTGGTGCTCGCGGACGCGGTGGCGGAGAAGTTCGGCGGCGACTCGGTGCCCGAGACGCGCCGCAACGTCCGCTCCTACCTGGAAGCGCTGGTCGTGGCGTGAAGGGCCCCGAGGCGTCGCGTACGCGAAGACAGCCGGAGGAGAGATGACCACCACCGCGGTACCGGGCTCGAAGTCGCTGACCGCGCGGGCACTGTTCCTCGCGGCGTGCGCACCGGGCACCTCCACGCTGCACCGCCCGCTGCGCTCCGACGACACCGAGGCGTTCGCCGGGGGACTGCGGGCGATGGGGCACCGGGTCACGACGGCCGGGGACCGGTGGACCGTCGAGGGGAGCGGAGCCGGGCCGGGCGCTTCGGCCGGCCGGGAGGTGGCCGAGGTCAACTGCCGGGACGCGGCCACCGCCGGGCGCTTTTTGCCCGCGCTGGCCGCCGCCGGACACTCCGCCGTCCGCTTCGACGGCTCCGCCCAGCTCCGGGCCCGGCCGGTCGCCCCCGTCGTCACGGCGCTGCGGTCGCTCGGCGCGGACATCCGGTACGAGGGAGCCGACGGCCGGCTTCCCCTGACGGTCGCGGGCCGCGGGCTGCGGGGCGGGTTCCTCCGGCTGGACGCGGGCCTGTCCTCGCAGTTCCTGACCGCGCTGCTGCTGGCCGGCCCGCTGATGGAGCGGGAACTCGTCGTCGAGACCACGGACCTGGTGTCCGTGCCGTACGTGGACATGACGCTCTCACTGATGCGGCACTTCGGCGCCGAGGCCGAGCGGGAGGGGCAGGTCTTCACCGTGCGCCCCCGCCCCTACCACCCGTCCGACTACCGGGTGGAGCCCGACGCGTCGACCGCTTCGTACTTCCTGGCCGCGGCGGCCGTCACCGGCCGTACGGTGACGGTGCCCGGCCTCGGCGACTCCTCCCGGCAGGGCGATGTGGAGTTCGCCCGGGTGCTCGAACGGATGGGTGCCCGCGTCCGGATCGCCCCTGACGCGATCACCGTGACCGGACCGCGGCGGCTGCGCGGAGTGCGGGTGGTGATGCGCGACATCTCGGACACCATGCCGACGCTGGCCGCCATCGCGCCGTTCGCCGACGGCCCCGTCCACATCACGGACGTCTACAACACCCGGGTCAAGGAGTGCGATCGGCTGGACGCCTGTGCGCAGAACCTTCTGCAGCTCGGGGTGCCGGTGGAGGTGGGCCGGGACTGGATCCGGGTCCACCCGTCCACCCCGCACCCCGGGCTCGTGCGCTGTCGTGGCGACCACCGCATCGCCATGGGCTTCAGCATCACCGGATTGCGCACCGCCGGGGTCCAACTGGACGACCCCGGCTGCGTGAAGAAGACCTTTCCCGGGTTCCACGCGGCGCTGGCAGGGCTGCGCCGGGAGTGGGGCCTGAACTGACGCTCCGCACCGCCCGGTTGCCCGCGCTCCACCTCTTCGGTGGGCGCGGGCTTTTGCATGAGCGGCATTCTGCCGCGACCGCCGTTCGCCCGATGCCCGCCTTTCTCGCGTGGCGAGAAAGGAACTGCCTGCCTTTCTCGCGTGGTGAGAAAGGGGGCGGACAGATGTGAACTCCCGGTGTGCGCATTGCTTTCCGGCCAACGAGCCGGTGGCTAGTCTTGGTGAAGTCCACAGTCGTTGGACGTGTGGCAGGACCGGTCGCCGGCAGGGAGCACCGGACGGCAATCGCCTTTCCACCCCGCGCGACCGGTAAATGTATTCGCCACCCACCTCGGTGTGCCGTCGATTGACGCGGCTTTCGGTGCCCGTCCGACGTCGCGACCCGAGTCCGAGATTCCCCCGAAGGAGAAGCTGTGCCCGAAAACGCCGTGACACCCGGCTTCGCCGACGCCGCCGAGCTGCGTCGCAAGAACCGCGCCGTCGTCGAGCAGTACATGAACACCAAGGGTCAGGACCGCCTCAAGCGCCACGAGCTGTTCACCGAGGACGGCAGCGGCGGCCTGTGGACCACCGACACCGGGAAGCCGATCGTCATCAACGGCCGGGACCGGCTCGGCGACCACGCCGTGTGGTCGCTGAAGTGCTTCCCCGACTGGGAGTGGTACAACATCCGCGTCTTCGAGACGGACGACCCCAACCACTTCTGGGTCGAATGCGACGGGCACGGGAAGATCCGATTCCCCGGATATCCCGAGGGCTACTACGAAAACCACTTCCTCCATTCGTTCTCGCTGGACGACGGGAAGATCACGCAGAACCGCGAGTTCATGAACCCGTTCGAGCAGCTGCGCGCACTGAGCATTCCCGTGCCGGAGATCAAGCGCGAGGGCATACCCACCTGACGCACCGCACGATAGGAGAGACGCATGGAAAAGGTTCTTCGTGAATTGGGGTCACTCAAGGCCCTGCAGCAGCCCGACTGGAGCGACCGGCATCAGCTCCAGCGGGTGCGGGAAACCCTGGAGGCCCGCCCGCCGCTCGCCCGCGCCACCGACATCCGCACCCTGCGTTCCACGCTGGCCCGGGTCGCCGCGGGCGACGCCATGATCATCCAGGCCGGGGACTGCGCCGAGGACGTGAACGAGCACACGCCCGGCTCCGTGACCCGCAAGACCGCGGTCCTCGACCTGCTGGCCGGCTCGCTGCGGCTGGTCTCCCACAAGCCGGTCGTACGGGTGGGACGGATCGCCGGCCAGTTCGCCAAGCCCCGTTCGCAGTCCACCGAGGTGATCGACGGCGTCGAACTCCCCTCGTACCGGGGCGACATGGTCAACGGGCCGGAGGCCGACCCGGAGAACCGCCGCCACGACCCGCTGCGCATCCTGGCCGGCTACATGGCCGCCAACGACATCATGGAGAACCTCGGCTGGAAGGGCCGCACGGAGGCCAGCGGTATCGAGGCACCGGTGTGGACCAGCCACGAGGCGCTGCTGCTCGACTACGAGATGCCGATGCTGCGCCGGGACGAGCACGACGGGCTGTTCCTCGGCTCCACCCACCTGCCGTGGATCGGTGAACGCACCCGTCAGGTCGACGGCGCCCATGTGGCCCTGCTCGCCCAGGTGTTCAACCCGGTGGCCTGCAAGGTCGGACCCTCCATGACCACCGACGAGCTGCTCGCCCTGTGCGAGGCCCTGGACCCCGGCCGCGACCCGGGCCGGCTCACGCTGATCGCCCGGATGGGCGCCGACACGGTCGCCGACCGGCTGCCGCCCCTGGTCGCCGCGGTGCACGCCGCGGGCCACCCGGTGATCTGGCTGACGGATCCGATGCACGGCAACACCGTCTCCGCGCCCAGCGGCCACAAGACCCGCATGGTGGAGACGATCGCCCGTGAGGTGACCGCGTTCCGCAAGGCGGTCACTTCCTCAGGAGGCGTGGCCGGCGGTCTGCACCTGGAGACCACCCCCGACGACGTCAGCGAGTGCGCGACCGACCCGGCGTCCCTCGCCCGGGTCGGGGACCGCTACACCAGCCGCTGCGACCCGCGCCTGAACCCGTGGCAGGCCGTCAGCGTCGTCTCGGCCTGGAACGGCTGAAGCCCACCCGACGGAAATCAGAAGCTGGAGACAGGTCTTGTCTGCCTTGTCCGGTATACCGCCCATCGAACCCTATCCACTGCCCTCGGCCGGCGACCTCCCGGCGAACACGGCCCGGTGGACCGTCGACCCCGACCGCGCGGTACTGCTCGTCCACGACATGCAGCGGTACTTCCTGCGGCCCTTCCCGGAAACCCTCCGTGACGCCGTCGTGCGCAACGCGGCGCAGGTGCGCGACTGGTGCGCCGACCGTGGGATCCCGGTGGCCTACACCGCCCAGCCGGGGGGCATGGACGACGAACAGCGCGGTCTCCTCAAGGACTTCTGGGGCCCGGGTATGCGGACCGAGCCCGCCGACCGGGAGGTCGTCGACGAGCTGGCCCCCGTACCCGGCGACTGGGTCTTCACCAAGTGGCGCTACAGCGCCTTCTTCCGCTCCGACCTGCTGGAGCGGATGCGCGCCGACGGGCGCGACCAGCTCCTGATCTGCGGCGTCTACGCCCACGTCGGCGTCCTGATGTCGGCGGTGGAGGCGTTCACCCACGACATCCAGCCCTTCCTGGTGGCCGATGCGGTGGCCGACTTCTCCGAGGAGTACCACCGGATGGCCGTCCGCTACGCCGCCGAGCGGTGCGCGATGGTCGTCACCGCCAAGGAGGTGCTCGGGTGAGCCTCCTGGAGCGGGTACTGAGCCCGGACCCGGGCCCCTTCGCCGTCCTGCACCGGCCCGAGACCACCGGCCCCGAGCTGCTCGACATCCTGGTCGGCGAGGTGTCCTGGCCCGCGTCGCTGGCCGCGATCCCGCTGCCCACCGCGCCCCCGCCGGACGGCAGGGTCACCCACGAGGTGCTGACGGTCATCCCGTACCGGCAGATCGCCGAGCGGGGATTCGCGGCCGCGGACGACGGTGCGCCGCTGATCGCGCTCACCGTGACGGGCCAGGAGACGGCGCCGCTGGAGGAGGTGATGGCCGGTATCCCGGACGTCCCGACGGTGCTGACGGGGGCCCACTTCGACGTGGACGACGAGGAGTACGCGGCCACCGTGCGCCGGGTCGTGAGCGAGTCCATCGGGACCGGCGAGGGCGCCAACTTCGTCATCAAGCGGTCCTTCGTCGCGGACATCACGGACTACGGCCCGGCCGCCGCGCTGGCCTTCTTCCGGCGCCTGCTGGAGCGCGAGTCGGGCGCCTACTGGACCTTCGTCATCCACACCGGTTCACGCACCTTCGTCGGTGCCTCGCCCGAGCGGCACATCAGCGTCCGTGACGGGGGAGTCGCCGTCATGAACCCGATCAGCGGCACCTACCGCTACCCGCCGGCCGGGCCGGACCTGCCGGGCGTCATGAGCTTCCTCGCCGACCGCAAGGAGGCCGACGAGCTGTACATGGTGGTGGACGAAGAGCTGAAGATGATGGCCCGGATCTGCGCCGAGGGCGGCCGGGTGGTCGGCCCCTATCTCAAGGAGATGGCCCGCCTCGCGCACACCGAGTACTTCATCGAGGGCCACACCGACCGCGACGCCCGGGAGATCCTCCAGGAGACCCTGTTCGCGCCGACCGTCACCGGCAGCCCGCTGGAGAGCGCCTGCCGGGTCATCGCCCGCCATGAGCCGGAGGGGCGCGGCTACTACAGCGGCGTCGCCGCCCTGATCAGCCGCGACGAGAGCGGCCGGCACTGCCTGGACTCGGCGATCCTGATCCGTACCGCCGACATCGCGGACACCGGACGGGTGCGGATCGGCGTCGGCGCCACATTGGTGCGCCACTCCGACCCGGAGTCCGAGGCCGCCGAGACCCGGGCGAAGGCCGCCGGCCTGATCGCCGCTCTGGAGAGCGGCGGCCCGACCCGCTTCGCCGCGCACCCGTCGGTGCTGGCCGCCCTGGAGAGCCGCAACGACGGCATCGCCGGCTTCTGGCGCAGCGAGTCGGCGGCCCGGCCGTCCCCGGCATCGGGGCTGGTGGGACGGAAGGTGCTGGTGGTCGACGCGGAGGACACCTTCACCGCGATGATCGCCCATCAGATCCGGTCCCTGGGGATGGTCGTGACCGTACGGCGCTTCGACGAGGACCACACCTTCGACGGGTACGACCTCGTCGTCATGGGCCCCGGCCCCGGCGACCCCGCCGAGGCGGACCACCCGAAGATCCACCACCTGCGCCAGGCCGTGGACGACCTGCTGCGCGAGCGCCGCCCCTTCCTCGCGGTCTGCCTCAGCCATCAGGTGCTCAGCCTGCGGCTCGGCTTCGGCCTGCACCGCAGGGACGTGCCCAACCAGGGGGTGCAGCGGGAGATCGACCTGTTCGGCAGCCGCGAACGCGTCGGCTTCTACAACACGTTCGCGGCGCTGAGCACGGCGGACAAGGCCGAGCCCGAGGGGGTGGGGATCGTGGAGGTCTGCCGCGACCCGGGCACCGGAGAGATCCACGCCCTGCGCGGTCCGCACTTCGCCTCGATGCAGTTCCACGCCGAGTCCGTACTCACCCAGAACGGCCCGCGGATCGTCGGTGACCTGCTGAGGGAGGTCCTCTCGTCGTGACCGCACCGCCCGACAACCAGCTGGAGAAGCAGATGCACAGGTACGCCGTCGTGGACGCCTTCGCCGACGAACCGCTCCGCGGCAACCCCGTCGCCGTGTTCTTCGACGCCGATGACCTCTCCGCCGCGCAGATGCAGCGCATCGCCCGCGAGATGAACCTCTCGGAGACCACGTTCGTGCTCGCCGCGCAGCACGGCGGCGACGCCCGGATCCGGATCTTCACCCCGGTCAACGAACTGCCCTTCGCCGGGCATCCGATGCTGGGCACCGCGATCGCCCTCGGTGCGGAGAGCGACCGGGACCGGCTGATGCTGGAGACCGCGATGGGGACCGTCCCCTTCGAGCTGGACCGTGCCGACGGCGAAGTGGTGGCCACCCGGATGCGCCAGCCGGTGCCGACCTGGGAGCCCTTCGCACGCGCCGACGAACTGCTGGCGGCCCTGGGCGTGAAAACCTCCACCCTGCCGGTGGAGATCTACCGCAACGGCCCGCGGCACGTCTTCGTCGGCTTCGAGAGCGTCGAGGCGCTGTCCGAGGTCGAGCCCGACCACCGCGCGCTGGCGCGGTTCCCGGACATGGCGACCAACTGCTTCGCCGGATCGGGCACCCACTGGCGCAGCCGGATGTTCTCCCCGGCCTACGGCGTCGTCGAGGACGCGGCGACCGGGTCGGCGGCGGGGCCGCTCGCGATCCATCTCGCGCGCCACGGTCACCTGCCCTACGGGCAGCCGATCGAGATCCTGCAGGGCGTGGAGATCGGCCGGCCGTCCTTGATGCTCGCCCGCGCCGAAGGGGCGGGCGAGAGCTTCCACAGCGTCGAGGTCGGCGGGGCAGGGGCCCTCTTCGCCCGCGGCACCGCCCTGGTCTGACGGGCCGGCACCGCCACGCAAACACCCCACGGACACGACACTTCACACCTGGCGGAGGCCAGCATGAGCACAGGCAGGTCGGAAACGATGACCGGGGCGATCGAGCTCCCGTTCCCCGAGTACGACAGCCCGCCGCCCGGACCGGCCGGGCTCTTCCGGCACTGGTACGCCACGGCCGAGCGCGTCGGTGTGCGCGAGCCGAAGGCGCTGGCGCTGGCCACCGCCGACAAGCGGGGCCGCCCGTCGAGCCGGATCGTCGCGGTGAACGAGATCACCGACGAGGGCCTCGTCATCGCCACCCACCTCGGGAGCCAGAAGGGCCGTGAGCTCACCGAGAACCCCTGGGCCTCGGGGACCCTGTACTGGCGCGAGACGAGCCAGCAGATCGTGGTGAACGGCGCGGTGGAGCTGCTCGGTTCCGAGCAGGCCGAGGAAAAGTGGCTGCAGCGGCCGATGTTCACGTATCCGGCGTCGGTGGTGTCCCGCCAGAGCGAGGAGCTCGTCGACGTCAAGGCGATGCGGGCGGAGATCGACCGGCTGGCCGGGATCGGCGGGGTGCTGCCGCGCCCGGACAGTTATGTCGCGTATCTGCTGCGCTTCGACACCGTCGAGTTCTGGGCCAACGGCAAGGACCGGCTGCACCAGCGGCTGCGCTACGACCGCGGCGAGGAGGGCTGGACCGTACGGCGCCTCCAGCCCTGACGCTCCGCGGCGGCCTCCTCGGAGGAGGCCGGCCGCCTCGACGATGGCGCGGTGCCCCCTGGGGCGCACCGCGCCATCGTCGTGCCCGCGGGGCCCCGCGCGTGCCGTCGCCCGCGACTTGACATAGTTCCCCGCCGGGCATCGCCACCCCTTCTCCGCAGCCGCACAATTTCTCTTGTGAGCAATCAACAGGGGAATGTGACGACAACGGACCCGCAGAGTGTGGCCGTTACCTATTTCGACGCCTGGCGCGCGAAGAGGTTCGACGATCTGAGGTCTTTGCTGGCCGAGGACGGCTTTTCGTACTCGGGTCCGCTGGCCGAGCTGGACACCGCGGATGCGTGCCGCGAGGCGCTCGCCCGCCTCGGTGGGGTAATGACCGACCTGGTCGTGGAGCGGTCCTTTGTTTCGGGCCCCGACGTGGTGACCTGGTTCACCGTGCACACCTCGGTTGCCTCGCCCAACAAGGTCGTGAACTGGCTCCATGTCGAGGACGGAAAGATCAAAAGGATTCGCGCCGTCTATGACGCGCGCGAAATGGCGTCCATCTGACGGCCGTTCGTCAACCGAGGAAGGAACATCTCCATGACCAGCACGCGTGTGCAGGCCACCGAGCCCGAGGACCTGGCCCGCATCTGGGTCGAGCGGGCCAACGCGGGTGACGCCGAAGGGCTTGCGGCACTGTATGAGCCGGACGCCGTCATGGCTTTCCCGATGGGTGTCGAACATGTCGGCAGGGAAGCCATTCGCGCCGCCTTCGAGGGCATGCTGAAGCACGTCACCCATTTCGAGGACGAAGAGACCCTGCCCACCTTGCGTATCGGTGATCTGGCGCTCACCTCGACGAGCCCGGCGGACCGCAGTCGCGGCCGCTATCAGGTGGCCAGGCGGCAGTCCGACGGAACGTGGCTGCGCATTCTCCATTCGTCCGGATATTTCGAAGAGTGATCCCCGAATACACCGCGGACGGTCTTCCGCGAAAGGAAAGAACGCGATGAGTCTGCAAGCCGAGTCCGCCGATTCCTACACGGGTCTGCTGAGCAAGGACCTGCCCACCGAAGCCGACCGGTTGCGGCTGCTGGAAAAGGTCTACGACGCCGGTACGACCGAGGTGCTGGGGAAGGTCGGCATCGAGCCGGACTGGAACTGCCTCGAACTCGGCGCCGGCGCCGGGTCCATCGCCTACTGGCTGGCCGACCGCGCGCCGCAGGGCCGCGTCGTCGCCGTGGACATCGATCCCCGGTTCATCGATGCCGGCTACGCCCCTCATCTGACGGTGTCGTCCGCGGACATCACCACCGAGGACTTCCCCGACGGGTCGTTCGACCTCATCCACGCGCGTGCGGTGTTCATGCATCTGCCGCGGCGCGAGGAGATCGTCGAGCGTGCCGTGCGCTGGCTCGCCCCCGGCGGCTGGCTCGTCCTGGAGGACGTGCACTTCCTGCCTGCCGCGGACTCCCCCTACCCCGCCTGGCAGCAGGTCAACGGCGGCTGGCTCGCGGCGCTCGCCGCGCAGGGTATCGACCTGTCATGGGCACGTCGTATCCCTGCCACGCTGTCCGGCGCGGGACTCGACCGGGTCGACGTCTCGGTCACCCCCGGCGGCCTCGGCGTCGACCCCGTCCAGGACGAACTGCTGCGCATCCGCATGGTGCAGAGCGGCCAGAGCCTCATCGACGCCGGCCTCGCCACCGCCGACCAGGTCGCGGCGGCACGCGCCCTCGTGGAGAGCCACCCCGCGCCCGACGTGTCGACCTTCGTCTACTCGTCCTGGGGCCAGAAGCCCGCCGCGTAGCACCACGGCACCCGTACCTCCCCGTTCACCCGGCGCCCGTACCCGCGCCGGTTTCCCCCGACCTCAGCCCCAACGGCGGTGTTCACTCCATGAGTTCGACCCAGTCCAAGACGACCACGGAAGGCTCCACGCCTCCCACACGCAAGCTGTCCGCCACAGTCGTCGGATGGCTGTCCTTCGTCACGATGTTCGTGATCGGCACGGACACCTTCCTGGTGGCGCCGATGCTGCCCACCCTGTCCCATGAATTCGACGTCACCACCAGCGTCTCCGGCTGGATGGTCAGCGCCTACGCGCTCGGCTTCGCGCTGTTCGCCCTCGTGGCCGGGCCGCTGTCGGACGGCCGCGACCGGCGCAGCGTGCTGCTGCTCGGCTTCGCCGGCTTCGCCGTGTCCACCGCCCTGTGCGGCGTGGCCCAGGGCTTCTGGACCATGATCCTCTTCCGGGTGCTGGCCGGCATGTCGGCGGCGCTGGTCACCCCGCAGATCTGGGCGTCCATCCCCGTGCTGGTCCCCGGCAACGCGATCGTGAAGACCATGGGCTTCGCCGGAGCCGGTATGTCCATCTCGCAGGTCGTGGGCGTCCCCATCGGCGGCTGGCTAGCGGCGAGTTCCTGGCACGTCCCGTTCTTCGCCGTGGCCGGACTCTCCGCCGTGGCCTGGCTCGTCCTGTTCAAGATCTTCCCGTCCGTCGAGGGCGCACCGGCCGGTGAGCGGACCGGATTCTTCAGCATCTACGCCGGACTGTTCCGGTCCCGTACCTTCACCTGGTACCTGGTGGGCTATCTCGCCTACCAGACCGGTGTGTTCGAGACCATCTCCTTCATCGGCTCCTGGCTGGCCCGTGACTTCGGGCTCGGCGTCAGCGCCATCGGCGCCGCGATGATGGCCCTCGGCGTCGGCATGGCGACCACCTCCCTGTTCGGCAGCCACATCATCAAGCGGCTGGGCGAGGCGCGCACCCTCGCCTACGCCTTCGTGGCGCTCATCGTGCTCTACGGCGCGGTGCCGTTCGCCCCGAACCTCGCCACCGCGATCGTGCTGCTCGCCCTCGGCTCCGCGGTCCTCGGCATCAACTACCCCATCTTCATGGCCATGTTGCTGTCCCAGACCACCGCGGCCCGCGGCACCGTCTCCTCCCTGGCGACCACGGCCCTGTACGTCGGCACGACCATCGGCGGGTTCGTCGGCGGAATCCTGCTCACCAAGTTCGACGGATTCCACGGCGTCTCCGGGTTCACGGTGATCGCGCTGGTCCTGGCCGCCGTCGTCTTCACCGGGTCCGGAGCCTTCAAGACCCGGGCGGCCGAGCCCGCCGCGGCCTGACGACACCCCGCAGCTGCCCGCCGGCCCGCGCCGCGCCCCCATCGCGGCGTGCGGCCGGGCACGGGCGGCTCCGGGGCGCGGGCCGTCCCGGGCGACCGGGACGGCCCGCCGTCCGGACCGTTCCGACGCCGGCCGATCACCAGGGGGAGTTCATGTACAGCGCCGCGGCGCCCGACCGGCCACGGAAGGAGGCCGGAGCCGACGACACGGTGGCGGCCCGGCTCTGCGCCGACGTCTTCACCTCCCTCGCCCGCAGCGATCAGCGCGCCAGGGCGCGGCAGTACGTCCAGGGGCTGCTCACCACCGAAGGCCGCAAGTCCTTCCGGAACATGGCCGCCCAGCTCGGCGGCGGCCCCACGCTGGAACAGCGCATGCACCACTTCGTCAGCTGCTCGACCTGGGACTGGGTACCGGTGCGCCAGGCACTGACCGAGGTCATGGCGCAGGCGGCGCCGCCCGAGGCCTGGGTGCTGCGGCCGCTGCTCGTGCCGAAGGACGGCAGCGAAACCGTCGGCGTCCACCAGCGCCACGACCCCGCCCTCGGCCGGCTGCTCAACCTCCAGTACACGGTGGGGCTGTGGTCCGCCTCCGCGGCCGCCGCCCACCCGCTCGGCTGGCGGCTGCTGCTGCCGCGGGTGTGGACCGACGACCCGGTGCGCCGCGCCCGGGTCTCGATTCCCGCCACCCGCCGCGCCGAGACACCGGGGGAGTGCGCGGTGGAGGCCTGTCTGGAAACGGTGGCACGGGCGCCGCGCACCGGGCCGCCCCGCCCGGTGGTGGTGGCCGTGGACGGCGCCGACGTGGTCGGTGTCATCCAGCAACTGCGCGCCGCCCGGCTGCCGTTCCTGGTCAAGTCCGACCGGGCCGTCCCGCTCGCCGTCGTCGACCAGGACGCCCCGGGGGCCGCCTCGCGCCCGCACTCGCCGCACCAGATCATCGCGGCGGCCCGGAGCCGTCCGCGGCCGGACGGCGCGCACACCCCGGCGGACGACCGCACCCTCGCGGTCCGGGTCCGCTCGCCGCTGCGCGGCACCCGGACCGAACACGCCCCGGACGACGACCTGTTGCTCGTCGGCAGCGCCGACGCGGGGCACCCGCCCGGCGACCTCTGGCTCACCAACATGCGCGACACCCCCGTCGCCCGGCTCACGGCGCTGACCGCCCTCGTCGCGCGCAGCGACGACGCCCTCGCCCGGACCACCGTCCCGCTGGGCATCAAGGACTTCACCGGGCGGACCTTCGACGGCTGGAACCGCCATACGACGCTGGTGTCCGTGGCGCACTGCGCCGTCCTGCTGTCACAAGCGGCCCACCGGCCGCCCCCGGAGGCGTGAGTCCGGCCGCCGGCGAAGTCCGCTCCTGACAGAGTCCGGAGGATTTCCTGGTGCCGGCCGCGGTGTCTGGCTAGCGTCATCGGTGGCGCACGGCGTGATCGCCGGAGCCCCGCCACGGTCCGGGCGCCGCCCCGCCCGGACCGTGCCCGCGCGCCCTGCCGGCACCGCGACCCGCCTGCGTGTCCCTGCCGACGACGGCCCTTTTCCCCCGCTTCCCCTTCCCCGCCTCCCCAGGAGCGATAGATGCCTCTGCGCCTGTTCACCTCGGAATCCGTGACCGAGGGGCACCCCGACAAGATCGCCGACCAGATCAGCGACACCGTCCTCGACGCCCTGCTCCGCGACGACCCCGCCTCCCGGGTCGCCGTGGAGACCCTGATCACCACCGGGCAGGTCCACGTGGCCGGTGAGGTCACCACCCGGTCCTACGCGCCGATCGCCCAACTGGTGCGGGAGAAGATCCTGGAGATCGGCTACGACGCCTCGGCGAAGGGCTTCGACGGTGCCTCCTGCGGCGTCTCGGTGTCCCTCGGCACGCAGTCCCCCGACATCGCGCAGGGGGTCGACACCGCCTACGAGAAGCGGATCGAAGGCGCCGCCCAGGACGCACTGGACACCCAGGGCGCCGGCGACCAGGGCCTGATGTTCGGATACGCCACCGACGAGACTCCCGAGCTGATGCCGCTCCCGATCCATCTGGCGCACCGCCTCGCCCGCAGGCTGGCGGAGGTGCGCAAGGACGGCACCCTGCCGTATCTGCGGCCCGACGGAAAGACCCAGGTCACCATCGGGTACGACGGTGAGCGGGCGGTCCGGCTCGACACCGTCGTCGTCTCCTCGCAGCACGCACCCGGCACCGACCTGGAGAAGCAGCTGACCGAGGACATCCGCGTGCACGTCGTCGACCAGGTGCTCGGCCGGCTGGCCGAGGACGGCATCAAGCTCGACACCGAGGACTACCGTCTGCTGGTCAACCCCACCGGCCGCTTCGAGATCGGCGGGCCGATGGGCGACGCGGGGCTGACCGGCCGGAAGATCATCATCGACACCTACGGCGGCATGGCCCGGCACGGCGGCGGCGCCTTCTCGGGCAAGGACCCGTCCAAGGTGGACCGTTCGGCCGCCTACGCGATGCGCTGGGTGGCCAAGAACGTCGTGGCCTCCGGGCTCGCCCGGCGCTGCGAGGTGCAGGTCGCCTACGCCATCGGCAAGGCGGAGCCGGTCGGCCTGTTCGTCGAGACGTACGGCACCGAGACCGCGCCCCTGGGACGCATCCAGCAGGCCGTCTCCGACGTCTTCGACCTGCGCCCCGCCGCGATCATCCGGGACCTGGACCTGCTGCGGCCCATCTACGCGCAGACCGCCGCCTACGGCCACTTCGGGCGCGAGATCCCCGACTTCACCTGGGAGCGCACCGACCGCGTCAACGAACTGCGCCTCCATGCCACCCGGTGACCGGGCGGGCACCCCGGTGACCGGCACAGCGGCCCTCCCCGCCGCCTTCGGCGCGGGCCCCACGTTCTCCTTCGAGTTCTTCCCCCCGAAGACCGAGACCGGCGTGCGCACCCTGTGGAACACGATCCGCCGCCTGGAGGCACTCGCCCCCAGCTTCGTCTCCGTCACCTACGGAGCGGGCGGATCGTCCCGGGACCGCACCATCGAGACCACCGAGCGGATCGCCGCCGAGACGACGCTGCGGCCGGTGGCCCACCTCACCGCGGTCGGCCACTCCGTCGCGGAGCTGCGCCGCATCATCGGCCGGTACGCCGACGCGGGCATCCGCGACGTCCTGGTGCTGCGCGGCGATCCGCCGGGGAACCCCAGCGGGCCCTGGCACCGCCATCCGCAGGGCCTCGGATACGCCCACGAACTGGTCGAACTGGTCCGGGAACTGGGCGACTTCACGATCGGTGTCGCCGCCTTCCCCGAACGCCACCCGCGCTCGCCCGACTGGGAGAGCGAGATCCGGCACTTCGTCGCCAAATGCCGGGCCGGGGCCGACTACGCCCTCACCCAGATGTTCTTCGACGTGCGGGACTACCTGCGGCTGCGCGACCGGGTCGCGGCGGCCGGCTGCGACGTGCCGATCATCCCGGAGATCATGCCCGCCACCGACGTACGGCAGATCCGCCGGTTCGCGGAACTGAGCGGAGCGGCCTTCCCCGAGGACCTGGCCCACCGCCTGGAGGCCGCCCGGGACGACCCCGCCGCCGGGCACCGCATCGGCGTCGACCACGCCGTCGAGATGGCCGACCGGCTGCTCGCCGAGGGCGCCCCCGGACTGCACTGCATCACCCTCAACAAATCCACCGCGGCCCTCGACATCCACCGGGCCGTGCGACCGGCCCGCACCGGATGCGTGCGACCGGCCGTCCGCTGACGCACAACCGACCTGGGGGAGCGCCGACATGCGTCTGGCCATCACCGGCTCCATAGCCACCGACCACCTGGCGACCTTCCCCGGAAGGTTCGCCGACCAGCTGATCCCCGACCAGCTCGCGCACGTCTCCCTGTCGTTCCTGGTGGACGACCTGGAGGTGCGGCGCGGCGGCGTCGCGGCGAACATCGCCTTCGGGCTCGGCTCGCTGGGGCTGGGGCCGTATCTGGTGGGCGCGGCGGGGGAGGACTTCGCGGAGTACGAACTCTGGCTCAAGGCCCACGGTGTGCACACCGAGCACGTGCGGCGCAGCAGCGGCCTGCAGACGGCCCGCTTCATGTGCACCACGGACGAGGACCACAACCAGATCGCTTCCTTCTACGCCGGAGCGATGGCCGAGGCGCCCCTCATCGACCTGCGCGACGTCGCCCGGCGGATGGGCGGCGCCGATCTGGTCCTGGTCTCACCCAACGCCCCCGAGGCCATGCTGCGCCACACCCGCGAGTGCCGCGAGGAGCGGCTCCCTTTCGCCGCCGACCCCTCCCAGCAGCTCGCCCGGCTGAGCCGCGACGAGGTCCGCCACCTGCTGTACGGCGCCTCGTACCTGTTCACCAACGCCTACGAATCCGCGCTGCTGCTGGAGCTGTCCGGATGGACCCGGCAGGAGGTGCTCGGGCAGCTGGGCACCTGGATCACCACGCGGGGCGCCGAGGGCGTACTCGTCGAGTCCGAGGGGGCCCGGCCCCTCACCTTCCCCGCCGTGCCCACGGCGGAGGCGGTGGACCCGACCGGCGTCGGCGACGCATTCCGGGCCGGTTTCCTGGCGGCCCTGAGCTGGGGTCTGCCGGTGTCCGCGGCGGTCCCCCTGGGGTGCGCGCTGGCCACCACGGCGCTGGAGACGGTCGGCCCCCAGCAGTACACCGTGTCCGCGCCGGACCTGTGCTCCCGCATCGAGCGGACCTACGGCTCCCCGGCCGCCCGGCTGATCGCCCCGCACCTGGAGCCGCTCGGCTGAACCGCCCGGCGGCCCGCCCGGGTTCGCGCGGGGGTTCGCCCAGGGGGATGCGTTTTCGACCCCGGAGCCCGCGCGACCCCCTGCGCCCGGCCCGATCCGGCAAAGCGCCCTGCGCGGTGCGCGGGCATGGTTGTCTCCTGCCATGACCAAGATCCTGGTGACCGGTGCGACCGGAAGCATCGGCAGGCACATCGTTTCCACCCTGGCCGCACGCGGGCTGCCCGTACGCGCGCTGGTACGCGACCCGGCGCGGTACGAGCCCGCCGAGGGGGTGGAGGTGGTGGCCGGTGACCTGGCGTCCCCGCGGACGCTGGGGCCCGCGCTGCGCGGAGTGCACAGCGTCTATCTGATGTGGCCGGGGATCCCGGTGGACCCCGAAACCGTGCGGGCGGTGGCCCGGCAGGCCGAGCGCGTGGTGTACCTGTCGACCGATGTCGCCGACCTCGCCGACGGTGAGCCGGCCACGTCCTACCACCAGGAGATGGAGCGGCTGCTCAGGGCTTCCGGGACGAGCTGGACCTTCCTGCGGGCCATCGACTTCGCCACCAACGCCCTCCGATGGGCGGACCAGGTCAAGCAGGGGGTGGTGCGCTGGCCCTACGCGCAGGCGGCCCGGTCGCTGATCCACGAGCGCGATATCGCCGACGTGGCCGTGCACACCCTCACCACCGGGGGCCACGACCGGGCCGCGTACGTGCTCACCGGCCCCGAGGCCGTCACCCACGCCGAACAGGTCAAGATCATCGCGGAGGAGACCGGGCGCCAGGTGCGCTGGGAGGAACTCCCGCTGGAGACGGCGCGTGCGCAGCTGACGGCCGCCTGGGGCAACGCCCGTTTCGTGGACGCCCGGTTGAAGGCCTGGGGCGCCTTCGTGGACACACCCGAGCGGGTCACCGGCACCGTGGAACACCTCCTCGGGCGCCCGGCACTGTCGTTCCGGACCTGGGCACGCGACCACGCGGACGACTTCCGCTGACGGCTCGGGCACGCGGCCCGGCAGGCGGAACGGACGAGGGGTCTCCAGGAGCCCGGCTCCTGGAGACCCCTCTCGTGTCCGGCGCGGCAACCCCTGCGCGTCACCGCGCGCCGGACACCCCGCCCTGCCGGATCACGGCGACTGGAAGGCCAGCCGCGCCGCGAAGCCGATGAGCAGGACGCCCGTCGCCTGCTCGATCCGCGCGCGCACCCGCGGCCGCCGCAGCACCTTCCCGAAGTGGTCGACGGTGACGACGTACAGGCTGAACCACAGCAGGTAGATCACCGCGAACGCCAGGGACAGCACCAGCGCCCTGGGGAAGATGTTGTGACCGGCCGGCAGGAACTGCGGCAGGAACGTCACGAAGAACAGCGCGACCTTGGGATTGAGCGAGTTGGACAGGAAGCCGTGCCGCAGATACTTCGAGTCCAGCTTCGCGTCCTCCTGGCCGCCCTCCTCCGCCTTCTGGGCCATGGTGCGCCGCGCGCTCAGGAACGTCGCGATGCCCATCCACACCAGATAGCCGGCGCCCACGACCTTCAGGACGGTGAACGCCGTCGCCGAGGCGACCAGCAGGGCGGAGACGCCCAGCACCGCCGCCCCCACATGGACGCTCAGCCCGAGCGCGCCGCCCACCATCGTGAGCAGCCCGGCGGCCCGGCCGCCGGCGAGGGCGTTGCGGGTGATCAGCGCCTGGTCCGGGCCGGGAATCATGACCAGGACCAATGACGCGGCGGCGAAGGTCAGCACGGCGCGCTCCTCTCCTGCGTACGGACCGCCCGCAGCGCGCCGGCCAGCGACCGCAGGACGGGGGCGGGCTGCTCCCGCAGATAGAAGTGCCCGCCGGGGAACTGCCGCACGGTGACCTCGCCCGTCGTGAGCTCCTGCCATGCCTGGAGCTGTTCGGCGGTGACCTGGTCGCCGCGGCCGCCGAACACCGTGATCGGCAGCGCCAGCGGCTCCCCGGCGCGCCAGGAGTAGGTCTCCAGGACCTGGTAGTCCCCGCGCAGTGCGGTGGCCGCCAGCTCCCGCAGCTCCGCCGAGGCCAGTACCTCTTCCGGGATGCCGCCGTGGGTCCGTGACACCGCCTCGATCAGCTCGGCGTCCGGCAGCGTGTGCAACTCCTGTGAGACCCGCGGCAGATGGGGCGCCGGATAGCCGGAGACCACCAGCTGCGCCGGCAGCGGACGGCCCGCCGTACGCAGCGCCCGGGTGACCTCGTACGCGATGAGCGACCCGAGGCTGTGCCCGAACAGCGCGTAGGGCGCCGTGCCGAGCGGCACATGGGCCAGCACGCCCTCGACGAGCGTGTCCATCGACGTGAACACCGGTTCGGCCAGGCGCGATCCACGGCCCGGCAGTTGTACGGCGTGGAATTCGGCTCCCGGCAGGTCCCGGGCCCATCGGAGGTACTCCGCGGCCGAACCGCCCCCGTGCGCGAAGCAGTAGAGCTTGGGGGCGGCCGGCCGCGGTGCCCCGCTCACCAGCCAGCGGGGCAACGCAGCTGTGCGCATGATCGCCTCATCCCTTCGCCGGGACGGACCCGGTCAGAAAACGGGCCACCCCGTCGGCCGTGAAGTGCTGGAGGACGTCCTTGGGTCGCACCCGCGCGCCCAGGTCCTCCCGCAGCCGGGCGCAGATCACCAGGACGGTTGCCGAGTCGGCACCCAGCTGGTCCAGCGGAGCCGTCGGGTCGATCGCCTCCGGGGAGGTGTCGAGGATCTCCGCCAGGAAATCGACGAACCA
This sequence comes from Streptomyces sp. NPDC101393, assembly GCF_044767385.1. NCBI lineage: Bacteria > Bacillati > Actinomycetota > Actinomycetes > Kitasatosporales > Streptomycetaceae > Streptomyces > Streptomyces sp. NPDC101393. The sequence continues at coordinate 240,308 of NZ_JBIWNU010000006.1, forward strand.
GCGCACGATCCGCTCATGGGTCAACGGGGGATTCCGGGTCATCACTTCTCCTGCGGCGGTCATCACTTCTCCTCCGGCATCAGCTCGGACGGGCCCAGCAGTTGTTCCAGATAGGTATCGAGCGCTTCCACCGTCGTGTGCTGAAGGATCGTCCCGACCGGCACGGTCACATCGAACGCGGACTGCAGATTGGACGCCAGGCGCGCCGCGAGCAGCGAGTCGCCGCCCGCCTCCAGGAAGTCGTCCGCCATGTCCACGCTCTTCAGGCCGAGGACCTCCCGCCAGATCTCGACCAGCTTGAACTGCCGGTCGGTGCGCGGTGGTCTGGCCGGCCGGTTGCGCATCGAACTGCGCGCCCCCGCCTTGACCAGGGCCTTGCGGTCCACCTTCCCGGTGCTGCTGAGCGGCAGCTCGCTCAGCGCGAGAAGCTGGGCCGGCACCATGTACTTGGCCAGGTGCTCCGCGGCGAAGGAGCGCAGCTCCTCGGGGGCGAAACGACGCCCGACCTCGGGGCCCTGCGCGACGATCACGTCGAAGCCCACCGAGCCCGGCCCGCCGGAGGTGGTGATCACCGCCGTGTCGGCGAAGCCGGCGGCCGCCAGCTCCCGCTGCCACTGGCCGCGATCCAGCAGACAGTGCCCGGTGCGCAGATCCGTGTCCTCGAAGTTGTCGAAGCCCTGCTGAAGGCCCATGACCAGATCGAACCAAGGGTGGAACGTGGTCTGCTCGACCAGCAGGAGCACGCCCCCCGGCGCCATCACGGAACGCAGGCCGCGCAGCGTGCGCCGGATCTGGCGCATGTCGTGCAGCACGCTCGCGGCGATGACCAGGTCGGCGGACTGGTTCTCGAAGCCCTGGGTCTCGGCCGGCTGGTCGAGGTCGAACAGCTCGTACCGCACGAACGGGAAGTCCTCGAAGGCGGACTGTGCCCGGTCGGTGAAGTAGCGGGAGATGTCCGTGAAGACGTACTCGGTCCGGTCGGGCGGCAGCAGCGGCAGCAGGTGCCGGGTCAGCGAGCCGTAGCCGGACCCGACCTCCAGCACGTTCAGCGGCCGGTCGGCGGGCCAGGCGGCCACCATGTTCCGTACGGCCTCGGTCGCGGTCGCGTAGGTCGGGCCGAACAGCTTCTCGTAGATGCCCGGGGTCCGGTCGGAGGCGTACAGCTCCGCGGAGTGGATGCTCTGCGTCAGCACGCCCGCCAGGTCGCCGGCGAGGGAGAGCATCCAGTCGCTGACGTCCTCGGGAATCTCCAGGACGTCCGCCAGCACGGCCTTGGCCCGCTGCGCCAGCTCCGGGGAGACCGCGGTGGGCAGCTCCCGCGCCACCTCCAGACCGGCCGGTCCGCGGCGCAGGTAGCCGGCCTCTTCCAGGGATCCGACGGCGCGCGCGAGCCAGCGCTCGTAGCGCGGCGCGATACCGGCACCGCGCAGGGCCGCGGGGTCGAACGGCTCGCCGGGGGAGTGCGGCAGCCCGAAGGAGCGGAAGGCGGTCGCGGTCGCGACGGCGTGGACGTCGTTGAGCGCGTCCCAGGCCGTCCGCAGCTCTTCGGGGGACGGCCCGGGGGCCGGCCTCCCGGCGGTGTCGCGCAGCGCCTGCCACTGGCCCTGGCTGACCTCGTGATCCGCGTGCTCGGTCACGAACAGCGAGCTGTCGTCGTCCGACGGCACGACGTACCCGAGCAGGCGGGACGCGCCACCGTCGTCGGACGCCTTCACGACCACGGCGCTGTCGACTCCGGGATGGCGGGCGAGGGTCGTCTCGATCTCGCCCAGCTCGACCCGGTGTCCGTTGATCTTGACCTGACCGTCCTGGCGTCCCAGGAACTCGATGGTGCCGTCCGGCAGATAGCGGCCGAAGTCGCCGGTCCGGTAGAGCCGTTCGCCGGTGAGCGGATGCCGGATGAAGCTCGCCGCCGTCCGCTCCTCGTCCGCCCAGTACCCGCGGGCCAGGCCCACGCCTCCGATGTGCAGCTCACCCGCCGTCCACACCGGGCACGGGTCGAGGTGCGCGTCCAGGACGTGGAAGGTCTGGTTGCGCAGCGGAATGCCGTACGGCACGCTCTTGGCGCCCTGTTCGGTGTCGCCGATCCGGTGGTGGATGGACCAGATCGACGCCTCGGTGGCGCCGCCCAGGCTGATGACCTCGGCATCGGGCCACAACGCGCGGATACGGTCCGGCAGATCGACCGGGACCCAGTCGCCGCTCAGCATCACCAGCCGCAGCCCCTCGGGTATGTCACCCCCCATTTCGAGGTGCTCGACCAGCATCTGCATCTGGGCCGGAACCGAGTTCCAGACGGTCGTGCCGTGGGTGGCCATGACCTTCGCCCAGTGCGCGGGGTCCGACCGCAGGTCCTGATCGGGCAGCACCAGGGTGGCGCCCGCGGCGAAGGTGCCGAACAGGTCGTAGACGGACAGGTCGAAGCTGAGGTCGGCCAGGCCGAAGACGAAGTCGCCGGGGCCGACGCCGAAGCGCTCGTTGATGTCGATGACGGTGTTGAGCGCGGCGTGGTGCTCGATCATCACGCCCTTGGGCGCCCCGGTCGACCCGGAGGTGTAGATGACGTACGCCAGGTCCTGCGGCTGCGCGGGCCCCGACGGGTGGCGGACAGCGGTGTCGGCCCGCGGCCGGCCCTGATCCTGGTCGGCGGGGACGCGCGGCACGCCCTGCGGCCACTCCAGCCCGCTCTCCAGCTCCTTGTCCGTGACGACCGCCAGGGCCTTGCCGTCCTCCAGGATGCGCGCGCGGCGCTGCAGCGGGAGCGTGGCGCTGACGGGGAGGTAGGCACCGCCGGCCATCATCGTGCCGTAGGCGGCGGCGACCTGGGCGGGTCCCTTGTGCAGGGTGATGCCCACCAGCCGGTCCCGCAGGCTCGTGCCGCCGGCCTGCTCGGTGAGGCGTCCGGCGATCACCTGTGCCTGGTCGGCCAGCTCGCCGTAGGTCAGGGTGCCGGCGTCGCTCAGCACGGCGGGGCGGTCCGGGTGGCGGGTGGCCATGTCCAGCAGCGGTTCGTGGAGCAGCCCGGTGGGGGCGTGGCCGGCGGTGTCGTTGGCCTGCTCGCGGCCGGTCAGCTGCCGGTCCGGCAGCGTGACGCGCAGCTCCTGTTCCCACATGGAGTCGTCGGAGGCCAGCCGCTCGACCATGCCGCAGTACGTGGCGAACATGTCGTCCAGCAGCCCTTCGGGGAAGAGCTCCTCCACGCAGTCCCACGTCAGGTTGAGCGACCCGGTGATGTCGACCACCTGGTGGTCGAGCCACACCTGCGGGGTCTGGCTGATGCGGTACGAGATGTCGCCGAAGCTGTCCATCGCCTGCGAGACGTCGGCGGCGGTGCCCAGCCCGCTGGTGAACACCACGGGCATCGTCTCGAACCCGTCCTGCAGGCCGAGGCGGCGCCGCTCGCGCAGGGTCTGCAGGGCGCTGACATGACGGTGGCGCAGATCGCGCTGGAGCTGCAACTGCGTGGTGTTGACGCGCTCTTCGAGGGGCCTGCCCCCGCTGGCGTCCATCTCCAGCAGGCAGATGGAGGTGAAGTCGCCGACCACCCGGCGCAGATGGGGGTGCAGGCTGCGGTGACCGGCGTCGTCCTCGGTCAGCAGCAGCGGCAGCCGGTTGAACAGCGTGAGGTTGAGGGTGAAGCGCCGGGTGCCGCTCCAGGCCGCCAGCACTTCGGAGAAGACCGTCGCCAGCACGGCGGTCGGCGTCAGGCCGCGGTCCTCACAGCGTTCCTGGAGGCGCTGCCAGTCCTCGTCGGGGAGGTGGAACTCGCGGTGCGAGAAGCGGGGCTTGTGCACACTCACCGGGGACTTGGCGAGCGGGAGGTCGGGCGGAGGGGCCAGGGTCTGCGCCCGGCCGGTCCAGTACTCCAGCGCCTTCTGGTGGCGCGGGGCCTGACTGCCCCGTTCGAGCGCCTGCGCGTAGTCGCGGAAGGTCACGTCGACCGGTTCGAGCCGGTGGTCGGGGTCCAGGTACAGCGCACTCCACTCGCTGAAGAGCAGGGTGATGCTGGCCAGGTCGACCATCAGCAGGTCGAGGCTGATGTGGACGCGGTCGTGGTCGGCGAGGCGGGTGAGCCGGATGTCGAACAGCGGCCAGTCCGCGGCGGTGTAGACGTGATGTGACATCTCATCCCGGATGCCGTCGAGGGTGCGCTCCGCTTCGTCCGCGGGCAGCGAGCGCACATCGGTACATCGAATCCGGAAGTCCGGGACGCGTTCGAGGACGCGTTGCCGGCCGTCCTCCGCGACGACGGCCCGCAGCATGTCGTGGCGTGCTATGAGTCGGCACCAGGCGCTTGTGAGCCGGTCGAGGTCCAGCCGGCGCCCTTCCAGTTCGAAATAGGCGTGCGGGGCGACGTTGCCCAGAACGAAGTTGGGGCCCCGGCCGACCCAGTAGGCGTACTGGATCTCGGTCAGCGGAAACTCCTGGTACCTCTCTTCGGGGACAGTGGCGTCCGAAGGGGCGGTATTCATGGATCTCCCTCGTTTTCCCACGGATGCGGGCAGCTGTGTACGTGCCTTGGGACCGGTTTCCCGGCGCCGGGCAGCGGAGTGAAAGGTGATCGGCAGATCGCCAGGGTCAGCACATCCATGACGGCCGTCCGGCGGTAATTCACCGGTCAACATTAGGCCGATATCTTTCCATGGCGGACCGAGCGTACCCGGGACGGACTTCGCTCCGAAGAGGTCATAAACCTTTGGCCGGATCATTACGCACGGTGGGTCCGTGCGTGTGTCGGCAAGGGTTTGGCGCAGGTGCCCTGGAAATAGGTGTGAACTGGGCCTACGGGCCGATCGGAGCCCTTTCCGGGGCGCTTCGCGGAGGCGTCCGAGCGGGCGGGAACCGTCGACCGACATGGCCGATTCCCTTCGCTTAAACAGCGCAAAACGAACAAACGGCACGGGGTGTCAACCGGAATCGGACACATCACATCAGGAGCGGTAGCGACAATTCCGGATAGCCTCCGAAGAGGCGCCCGCGAATCGCTGAGAGCGAAATACCGTCCCGTGCCCGATTTCCTCGCAGGGTAACGAGCGGCGAATGCCGATTTCTGCTAAGGCTTCCCCGGGCGGGAAATCCGGAAAGTAAAATCTTCCACCGTTTTCGCGCATGCGGGTGCGCGACGGGAACGGGCCATGTCCGGACCGCCGCGCAACGGAAGAACCGCCGGCCGACGCGCGCCGTCGGCCGGCCGTGGTGTTACCGCTTCGGCCGGGCCGTGGGGCCGTCGGCCAGAGCCGTTCGCAGGTTCTCCAGGAAGACCCTCGCCGCGGGGCTGCCCGGTCCGCCCGTCTGCCAGGCCAGGGCGATCCGGGCACGCGCCTGAGGGTGGGTGATCCTCAGCGTGCGCAGGCCGAAGGATGCCGCGTCGTCCGCCGGGAGTTCCGGAATGACGGCCACGCCCAGACCGCGGGCCGCGAGCTCCGCCAGGACGTACGGAGCCGCCGCCTCGAAGGCGATACGCGGACGGAAGCCCGCGTCCGCGCAGGCCCGGTCGAGCGCCCCGCGCATACCCGTGCCGCGCGGCAGGCTGATCAGGGCGCGATCGCGGAGCGAGGCCAACGGAACGCTGGTGCGGCGTGCGCGCCCGAGGAGCGGGTCGTCCAGCGCGACGGCGGCGACCAAGGGCTCGTCGAGCACGATCTCGAAGGAGAGGCCGGGAGGGTGCTCCTCGTCCGCGACCCCCACCACGGCGATGTCGAGTTCGCCGCGGCGCAGCGCGTCCAGCATCCGCTCGGAGGTGTCCTCGGCGAGGGTGATCTCGACCTGCGGGTGCGCGTCGTGGAAGTCGGCCAGCAGGGTGGGCACCTCGAACGCGCGGGTCGCGGCACCCGAGACGAGGCCGATGGCGATATGGCCGCGCAGCAGTCCGGTGAGTTCGTCCACGGTCTGCCGGACACCGTCGACGGCGCCGAGCGCCGCCCGCGCGTACGGCAGCACCGCCTCGCCCACCTGCGTCAGGACCACCTCCCGGCCGGTGCGGTCCAGCAGGGGCTGGCCGAGTTCCCGCTCCAGCCGCCTGATCTGGGCGCTCACCCCTGGCTGGGCCAGATGGAGGCGGGCGGCCGCACGCGTGAAGCTGCCCTCCTCCGCGACCGCGACAAAGTACTGCAGCTGACGGAGTTCCATAACCAATAATTCTAGCTGGGAGAAGGGAAAGCTCTTGGACTTATGACCGGCGGGGCGGCAGCCTGGCGCCATGGGGAATACGCAGCGGACGACGCCGGACATCAGGGCGGCCATCGCGGCCGAGCGCAGGGAGTTGGCGGACCTGCTGTCCGCGCTGCCGGACGGGACATGGGACGCGCCGACACTGTGTGCCGGATGGCGGGTACGGGAGGTCGCCGCCCATATGTCGATGGGGTTCCGCTACTCCCTCCCGAAGACGATGGGCGAACTCGCCAAGGCGGGCGGCAGCCTCCACCGGATGACCGACCGGTGCGCCCGCCGCGACGCCGCCGCCCACCCGCCGTCCGCACTCGCGGGCTTCCTCCGGGACCACGCGGATCACCCCTGGAAGCCCCCGGTCGGCGGAATCGCCGCCGCGTTGGGGCACGACGTCATCCACGGCCTGGACATCACCGTCGCGCTGGGCATCGCCCGCCGGGTGCCCGAGGACCGCATACGGATCCTCCTGGACACCGTCACCCCCCGAACCGTCAGGTTCTTCAAGGGCGACCTCGGCGGCGTCGAACTCCGCGCCACCGACCTCGACTGGACCTACGGCACCGGCGCCCCGCTGTCCGGCTCCGCACAGGACCTCCTGCTGCTGGCCTACGGACGAAAACTTCCCCCGGGCCACCTCCGGGCGAGCCGAGCGGCCGCTTCTCGCCGTGATCGTCACTCGTGGCGGAGACGCCGGACCGCTACCCCGGCTGTGCGCAGGGCCCGCACGGAGAGGACGGCGGATCAGGGGGGGGCAGCGGGGGCCGGGAGGCCGCGGATGAGGTCGGCGGCTTTCCGTGATGCGCTGCTCCTGCCCGGGGTCGGGTCGGCTCCGTCGGGGCGAGCGCGCCGAGGAAGCAGGGCCGCCGCGGACGTCCGGAGCAACGGGCGCCGGGGGTAACGGAGTTCAGGGAGGCGCGGGGAGTAGGAGCTCGGGCATCCGAAGGGACGCGGGCGTAGTGCCGGACGAATCCGGCACCACGTCCGCGAGGGCGGTTCGACTCACCCGCCGTCGGCCCCGGCCCCCTCCGTCCCGGCTCCCCCCGTCGCGAGGTCCTGGCGGGAGTGGGCGCCGAGTTTGCGCAGGGCGCGGGCCACGTGTTGCTCGACCGTGCGGGACGAGAGATGGAGGGTGTCGGCGATCTCGCGGTTCGTCAGGCCGGTGCCGGCGAGCGCCGCGACCTCCTGCTCGCGGGGCGAGAGCCGGCCGCCGTAGCCGGGGCGGCCCGGTGGGCGGCGTTCGGTGCCCTGGGGGCCGGTGCGCAGCGTCGCCCGTACGCGGGCCGCGTCCCAGACCGCGCCCAGGTCGTCCAACTCCTTTGCCGCGGCGGTCAGTTCGTCCACCGCTCGGCGCGCCTCGGCGCCGCCCAGGGGCAGCGCGCAGCGCCCGGCGCCCTCCCGTGCGAGCGCGGCGTCGTACGGGCGCGGCAGGGCGGCGTAGGCCTCGGCAGCCGCGCGGAAGTGCCGCACCGCGGTGGCCGCCTCGCCCTCCGCCTCGGCCAGGGCCGCGCGGCAGCGGGCGAGCGAGGCGACGCCGGACGGCACCCGCAGGCCCTCGATCCCGGCGGCGAACTCCGCGATCCACGCGTGGGCGGCGTCGGGCCGGCCCGCGGCGGCCGTCGCCTCCACCGCCCACGGCGCCAGTTCGGCAGCCCAGGCCCACACCCCCTTGTGCCGCACCCGGGCCCAGGCCCGCGCCGCCTCGGCCGCCGCTTCCTCCGGCTCGCGCCGCGCCGTCGCCAGCCGGATCCGGACCCCCGACGCCGCCGCGGCCAGCGGGACGGCCGCGTCCGGGGAGAACGCCCCGGTGGCCGACACCAGCGCCGCCGCCCGGCTCCAGTCGCCCTTCGCCAGGGCCAGCTGTGCCAGGACGAGTTCGGCGTCGGCGGCGGTCGGCGAGCCCTCGCCCGCCTCGCGCGCGAACGCCGCTGCCCGGCCGGACAGTCCCGCCCAGCGCCCGGTGGTCCACTCCAGCAGCAACACCGTGCTGCCCCCGGTCCGTTGTGCGTACGAGGCGCCGGTCCGCGCGGCGAGCGCACGGCCCTCGGTCAGCAGGGCCGTGGCGCGGTGGTACTCGCCGAGCCACACCGCCGCGTCCGCGGTGTTGTTGAGCCCCCGCGCCACATGCTGACGGCACGCCAACTGCTCACTTTCCCGGGGGAGTTGTTCCACAAGCTGCCAGGAGTCGGCGTCGCCGGTGTTGATCAGCACCGTCGCGCGGTTGGCCGCCACGGCCACCTGCACCACGGCATCCCCGCTCTCGGCCGCGGCGGCCTCCGCCCGCTCCAGCCAGGCCAGATTCTCGGCGAAAGTGCCGCCGGGCCAGTACGGCATCGCCAGTGCGGACATCGCCCGCGCGGCGAGCTCCGGACGGCCGCGCAACTCCTCCGCCGCGCCGATGAGTTCGGACCTCCCGTCCGAACTGGACCCCGCCTGGTTGTTCAGCAGCAGTGCCAGGTCGAGCCGGATCTCACCGCGCACCTCGGCCGGCAGCGCGAGGTCCCCGATGATCCGGCGCAGCACCTCCATGGTCTGCTCCGACCGCAGCCCCACCACCGCGCTGCGCGCCAGCAGCAGCGCCAGCCGTACCCGGGCGGGCTGCGGCACCCGGACGTCCGCGAGGGCGTCCTCCGCGAGCTCGATCGCGTCCTGGTGCCTGCCCGCCGCCGCTGCCGCTTCCGCCGCCCGCTCCACGGCCCGCAGCCACGCGCGGACGGCGCCGTACCGCCGGTGGTGGCGGGCCAACTGCGCCCAGGGCACCGGCTGCCGGCGCCCCAGCACCCGCGCGGCCCGCCGGTGCAGATCCTCGCGGACCGGCCCCGGCAGCGCCTCGTGCACCGCCGTCGCGGCCAGCGGCACCTCGAATCCGTAGCGGCCGCCGTCGTGCTCCCGCAGCACCCCCGCCGCTTCGGCGGCCAGCACCGCCGCCCGGCCGCCGTCCGTGGACAGCCCGGCCACCGCGGCGAGATCGGCCAGCGACGCGGGGGCGTCCAGCACCGCCGCCGCCCCCACCGCCTTCCGGTGCTCCGGCGCCAGCCCGGCGGCCCGGCCCAGCACCAGCTCGGCGAGGCGCACGGGCACCCCCGCGGCATCCACCTCCGCCGCCGTGCAGAGGTCGGGGCCGCCGTCGTCCAGGGTGCGCAGCAGATCGACCACCACCTGCGGCACCCCGCCGGAGCGGGCGTACAGCCGGTCGACGAAACCCTGGGAACAGCGGTGCTCGCCCAGCGCCGCCGTCGCGCGGCGGCCGACCTCGTCCGCGTCGAGCGGGGTGAGCCGGATGCGCAGGACGGTGGATTCGGCGGGATAGGGCACCGGGGCGCCCAACGGAAGGCCGGGACCGGCCAATTCCTCCGGGCGGTAGGTCAGCACCGCGACGAGCCGGCCGGCCGGCCGCGCCAGCACCGCACGCAGCCGTGCACCCGCACCCGCGTCCGCCCGGTGCACATCCTCGACCACCAGCAGCGCCGGCGGCCCCGACGGGTCGTGCCAGGCCTCGACCGCCGCGAGCGGGTCCTCGTCCGCGCCGGCCCCGTGACCTGCGCCGCCTGCGGCGTCCGGCGCCCGGAGTTCGGGCCGGCCCGTCGTGAAGGCCAGGACGCGCAGCGACCGGGCGCGTGCCTCGGGGAGACCGGTCAGCCGCCGCACCAGCCTGCTCTTGCCGGTGCCCGCGCGCCCGGACACGAGGGCCACCGCCGGGCCCGGCCGGTCGTGCACGCTCAGCAGGCGGCGCAGCCGGCAGACCTCCGCGCACTCGTTCTCTCCGGTCACCACGCGATCACGCTCACGTCCTCCGTGTGTCCGCCGCCCGGCAGCCGGGGCCCGGCAGTTGTGCGGTGCGGCCCGCCCGGGGCGGGCTCACGCGGGGGTTCCCACAGGGCCGGGGGAGTTCTTTGCGTATCCGTAGTTCAGTGTCCCTGATTGTGTACGCCCGCGGCGACCCCTGAGTCTGGAAATCGAGACGCCCCCTGTACGTGCCTCGCACGGTGCCGGGTACGGCCGGAGACCGGTCGGACCGCTACCCCCACAAGCGGTCCGGCCTCTCCCGGCATTGCCCCGGCCGGTGCATCCACACCAACCCGGTGGCAGCCCCACCTGCCGCTGATGTTCGGGCGTTCGGGAGCTACACATGAGCACCGTCCAGGAAGCAGGCTCACTCACCGGTCCCTACGGGCGGCCCGGCCGCGCCCCCGCCACCGACAGCCGGGTCGGGTGCGCCGCGCCGGTCACCGCCGCGGCGGTCTCCCGGCTGCGCCGGCTGGCCCGGGACACGACCCGGGAATGGCAACTCCCGGACAGCGCCGAGGAAGCGGCCTGCGTCATCGTGACGGAACTCGTGACGAATGTGCTGCTGCACAGCGGCAGTCCGGACGTGACGCTGAGCATGGTGCGGGACGACTGCGCCCTGACCATCGAGGTCGCCGACTCCGGCCGGTGGAGACCGCGCCGCACCCCGCGCCGCGCCCCGCAGGACGCGGGCGCCACCTGCGGCCGCGGACTTCCGCTCGTCGACGCCTACGCGGTCTCCTGCGAGGTGCTCACCACCGCGTCCGGCACCCGGGTACGCGCGGAGGTGGCGGTCCCGGCACCGGCAGGGGTCCTGGAGCGCACCGGACCGCACCTCCCGCCCCTGCGGTAACCGCTCACCCAGGGCGCCGCGTACGCCCTGCGGATGCCCAAGACCTGCGGGGTGCCCACCGGTTCGAGGTGCTGGTGATCCGGGCCGCCGGCGCCGGACCGGAACCGGCCGCCCGGGTGGCCGGCCGGGCCGTGCCGTCCGGGTCAGTCCGTCTGGTGGGCGTCGCGCGCCGCGTCCACGAACCGCTCCAGACACTTCCAGAACGGGGAGTAGGCGGCGTCGAATTGCGCTTCCGCGTCCGCGGCGCCGGCCAGTTCCCTCCCGACCGCCTCGTAGAACGGCCCGGTCGCCTTCTGCAGGGAGAGGGCCGCGGCGGCGGCCGACGGCGGGCCTTCCAGTTCGACGACGCGTGCGCAACGGCGGATCTTCGCGTACTCGGCGACCTCCCGGTCGTGCAGCGCGCCGAGGGTGGCCGTACGGGTGTCGGAGCGGGGCAGGCGCAGCGCGGCGGAGATCTCCCAGTACAACTCGCCCATGCGGTGGGTCTGTTCGATCAGTTCCAGATAGGCGGTGCGGCGGCTCTCGCGCAGCCGCTCGGCCCGCTGCGAGCGCGCGGCGATCTCCGCCTGGATCCTGGCGGCCCGGGTACTGCCACGGCTGGTGACCCAACTGGCGAGCACCGCGGTGCCCCCGGTCAGCGCCGCGATCGCCAGAGTCCACACCGTGCCGTCGCCCACGAGGCGCCACCCTACCCAGCCGCACCACGGCGCCGCCGCACCGGAGCGCCGACAGGGAAGTGGCACGCCGGCACGTCGACGGCGGGCGCCGCACGGTCGGGCCCTCCGCCCGCGGGCGCTGCCGAGTTCCTGGCCGCCCGAGCCGCCTCGGTGGCCCCCATATGCCGATCACCTGCGGATATGTAGAGTGCCCTGCCATGGCAGCACTGAGTGGGCTCCTCCCCGTGGGGGCCGTACGGCTTGATGTCCGGGTGGCGGACTGGCGGGACGCGATCCGGGTCGCCGGTGGCCTGTTGGCGGAGTCGGGGGCCACCACGGAGGCGTATACCGCGGAGATGATCCGCAACGTCGAGGACAACGGGCCGTACATCGTCATCGCGCCCGGCTTCGCCTTCGCGCACGCGCGCCCCTCACCCGCCGTGCACCGCACCGGGATGTCCTGGGTCCGGCTGGAACAACCGGTGGAGTTCGGCCATGAGTCCCATGACCCGGTGACGCTGGTGGTCGGGCTCGCCGCCCAGGATTCCGCGGGGCACACCGCCGCGATGGCCGCCCTCGCGAAGCTGCTGGCCGACCCCGGCACGGCACAGGCACTGCGGGACGCCCCGGATCCGGCGGCACTGCACGCGGTGCTGGCGGGCGGCGGGGCAGGGGATACCGGCGAGGGAACGCCTACCGGCGAGGGAACGCCTACCGACGAGGGAACGGACACCGGCGAGGGAGCGGATCCCGGCGAGCCGGACCGTGCGCGGGACGCCGCCCCCGGCGCCGCCACCGGACAGCGACGCTCCGGCCCCGCCGTGCACAAGATCCTCACCGTCTGCGGCAACGGCGTCGGCACCAGCCTGTTCCTCAAGAACACCCTGGAGCAGGTGCTCGACCGCTGGGGCTGGTCCCGCCATGTGTCGGTGGAGGCCACCGACACCATCTCGGCCAAGGGCAAGGCGTCCGAGGCCGTGGTGATCCTGACCTCCCGGGAGATCGCCCGGACGCTGGGCGATATCGGCGTCCCGGTCCAGGTCATCGAGGACTTCACGAGCGGCACCGAGGTCGACCGCGTGCTCCGCGACACCTACGACGTCTGAGACGGGAGGAGAGCGACCCATGGACTGGCTCGTTTCCATAGCCAAATTTATTGTCAACGAAATCCTCAGCCAACCCGCGTATCTGATCGGGCTGATCACGGCGGCGGGCCTGATCGCCCTGAAGAAGTCCGCCGGGCAGATCATCGGCGGCGCCATCAAGGCGACCCTGGGATTCCTGCTGATCGGCGCCGGCGCGGGGCTGGTCGTCAGCTCTCTCGCGCCGCTGGGCGGCATGATCCAGGGCGCCACCGGAGCCCACGGCGTCATCCCGACCAATGAGGCGATCGTCGGCATCGCCCAGACCCAGTTCGGGGCCCGGGTCGCCTGGCTGATGATCCTCGGCTTCGCCGTGGGCCTGCTGCTCGCCCGCGTCACGCCGCTGCGCTATGTCTTCCTCACCGGCCACCACATGCTGTTCATGGCGACGCTGCTGACCATGGTGCTGGCCATCGCGGGCCAGTCGTCGGTGATCGTGGTGCTCGTCGGGGGCGTGCTGCTGGGCATCCTCCTGGTCGCCATGCCCGCCTTCGCGCACCCCTGGACCAAACGCATCACGGGCAACAACAGCATCGCCATCGGCCACTTCGGCACCGCCGGCTACATCGTCTCCGGCGCCGCCGGACAGCTCGTCGGCAAGCGCAGCCGCAGCACCGAGGACATGAAGCTGCCGGAAGGCCTGCGCTTCCTGCGGGACTCGATGGTCGCCACTGCTCTGTCGATGGTGCTGATCTACGTCATCATGTCGCTGGTCTATCTGGCCAAGGCCGGCAAGGCCACGGCGTTCAAGTCCTTCGCGGCCGACGGCGGCACCGCGGCGACCGACGCCGGGAACTACGTCATGCAGTCCGTCATGCAGGGCCTGCAGTTCGGCATCGCGGTCGCTGTCATCCTCTTCGGTGTCCGGACGATTCTGGGCGAACTCGTCCCGGCGTTCCAGGGCATCGCCGGGAAGCTGGTGCCCGGCGCGGTGCCCTCGCTCGACGCGCCGATCGTCTTCCCGTACGCGCCGAACGCCGTGCTCATCGGCTTCCTCTCCAGCTTCGCCGGCGGGCTCATCAGCCTCGGCCTGCTCACCTGGGTCTTCCACCCGGCCTTCGGCCTGGCGCTGGTCCTGCCCGGTCTCGTACCGCACTTCTTCACCGGCGGCGCGGCCGGTGTCTACGGGAACGCGACCGGCGGCCGACGCGGCGCGGTCGTCGGCTCCTTCCTCAACGGTGTGCTGATCACCTTTCTGCCGGCCCTGCTGCTCAAGGTGCTCGGCGCGTTCGGTGAGGAGAACACCACCTTCGGGGACGCCGACTTCGGGTGGTTCGGCACCCTGATCGGCAACGCCGCGAAGGTGGGCAGGACCGGCGGCATCGTCGTGATGCTGCTGATCGGCGCGGTGATCCTCGCCGCCGCGATCCTGTTCCAGAAGCGGGTCGTGGACGCCGGCTGGGACCCGGGCGCCCGGCGCGACGCCTTCCTCCCGCGGCAGCGGACCGCGGCGTCCGCCCGGGACACCGACGCCACCGCCGGCACGGACGCGGCCCCCCGCACCCTCACGAAGATCGCCCCGCCGCCGGGAGCGCCGGCCCCGCCCCCGCCGCCCGAAGGGCGCTGACGGGACGGGACCACCGGGCCGAGGCGCCGGGCCGCAGCCGGCCCGACGCCTCGGCCGAGGGGGCATGTCCGTCGCGAGGGGGCACGTCAGTCGATGGTGAGTTCACCCATGGCGCTCCAGCCGTCCGCGCCCTCGATCGTCGTACTCACGATGTCGGGCGTGCGCCGCAGCAGCGGGCGCATGTCCTCCAGCGCGGTACGGAAGTGATCGGAGGTCACATGAGCCTCCGCCGCGTCGTCGTGGAACGCTTCGACGAGTACGTAGGTGTCCGGGTCCTCGATGCTGCGTGACCACTCGAACCAGAGGTTGCCCGGCTCGGCGCGGGTCGCCTCGGTGAACGCGCTGACGTGCGTCGGCCACTGGTCGGCATACTCGGATTTCACCGGAAACTTCACCACAATAAAGATCATTCCCTGATTCTAGGTCATGGCCCCGCAGCCGCCTCATCTGCCGTGGCCCTGCCCGTTCCCCCTCAAGCGGCCTTCTAGGCCTGTCGGCGACGATCGGTCGAACCGACAGCTGGAGGGGCCGACACCATGGCAGATGCGCACGGGCGGGTGGCGAAGACCGCACACGAGGTCACGGTGGCGGCACCACCGGATCTGGTGTACCGACTGCTCGCCGACCTCGCCAACTGGCCGTGGATCTTCCGGCCCTTCGTCCATGCCGAACGCCTCGGCGCCGACGGCCCCTTCGACCGCGTCGGTATGTGGACCACCACCGGGGACCAGGTCGAGCACTGGGTGGCGCTGCGGCGGCTGGACGAGGCGCACCTGCGGATCGACTTCCGCCCCAAGGAGCCGGCGGCGCCGCTGGCCACGATGGAGCGGTCCTGGATCGTCGAACCCCGCTCCGGGGGCTCGTGCACGGTACGGCTGCTGCACCGCTACTCCGTCCTGGGCGACGACCCCTCGGCGCTGGAGAGCACCGCCCGGGTCATCGACACGATCGCGGACGCCGAGACCCAGGCCGTGAAGCGGGCCGCCGAGCTGGTGGCCGGCACGCCCGAACTCAAGGTGGAGGTCACCGACACGGTCGGCATCGCGGGCTCGGAGAAGGCCGTCCACCATGCGCTCCACGACGTGCGGAGCTGGCCCGGCATCCTGCCGCACGTGGCCAGGGCAGAGGTCGTGCAGGACACCGACGGCCGGCAGCTCGTCGAGATCGAAACCGTCGAACGCTCCGGGAAACTGCTCGCCATGCGGACCGCCCGCGTGAGCCTGGCCCCGTACGCCGTCGTCTACAAGCAGCTGGCCCTGCCGCCGATCAGCAGCAGCCACCACGTCCGCTGGCACATCGAGCCGACCGCGGGCGGCGTCGAGGTCACCTCACACCAGACGGTGATCGTCGAGCCCCCCGGGATCGAGCGGATGCTCGGCGCCGGCAAGGGCACGGCGGACGCCACGGAGTTCATCCAGCGGGAACTGAGCGCCAAGGTCCGGCTGGTCCTGGACGGCGTGAAGAAGCACATCGAGGCCGGCTGACCCGGCCGGGCCCACACCGAGGAGGCACCGTGAGCGTTGATGCCGGAGACCGGACCCTGCTGCGCGTCGAGCGGGGACAGGCCAGCGAGGAGGAGCTCGCCGCGGTCGCGGTGAGCCTGTTCTCGCTGCTCGTCAGGCGGGAGGAGGGCCCCGATGACGACGGTCAGCGGGCCGTCGCGCGCTGGCAGAGATGGGAGCGCGCGCAGCCCTACCGGGCGCCGCACAGCTGGAAGTAGCGGCACTCCCGCACACCGCGAACGGCCCGCCGGGCACAACCGGCGGGCCGTTCGCGGGAGCCGCGCCCCCGGGCTAATGACGCCAGAGCGCCGCCTTCGGGGAGCCACCGTCGGGGGTGGCCACTCCGATCGCGGTGTCGTCGGCGCCGACCGCGTACGGGTCGCCGGCACCGGGCGCGGCCATCTTGAGGGCCACCACCGTTCCGTCCTTCGTCCACAGCACCGGGCGATGGGTGCCCTTCGACGTCACCGAGTAGCCGACGACCGTGCCCTTGCCGTTGATCGCGAGGGCGTAGCCCGCCGTGTCCCCCGGCAGCGCGGGGAGTTCGCGGACCGTGCCGTCGCGCAGCCACATGACCGCCTTCGTCGGCGCCCCGGCCGACACACCGGAACCACCGACGACCACACCCGAGTCGTTGATCGACGTGGCGGCGGTGTCCCGGTGTCCGGGCAGCGCCGGCAGTTCCTTCGCCTTGCCGCCCGCCTCCCAGCGCACCGCGCGGTTGCGCCCCTCGGCGGTGCTGGAGGCGCCGACACTCACCCCGTGGTTGTTGATCCACGTGGCGCCGGTGGACACGTCGCCGGGCAGGCCCGGGAGCTCCGTGGCCTTGGCGTCGGCGCTCCAGCGCATGGCGTGCCAGTTCCCGTCCGGTGTGACGGAGAATCCCACGCTGACCCGGTCGTCGTTGACGGAGTACGCCCGGGTCTTCACCGTCCCTTTGACGCCCGGGAGTTCCACCATCTTGTGGTTGCGGTCCCAGCTCACGGCCCGCTCGGTGGCGCCGAGGGAACGCCCCACGACGGTGGCGTCGCTGCTGTTGACCGAGAATGCCGTGCTGGAGGTGTCACCCGGCAGGGTGCCGAGATCGGTCACCTCGCCGTTGCGCTTCCACACCGCCGCGTGCGTGTTGGTGCCGCTGCCGGAGAAGCCGGAGTCGCCGACGACCAGCCCGTCGTGACCGGTTCCGAAGGCCCGGTCCGACGTGCCGCCCGGCAGCGGCTTCAGTTCGGCGTACGATCCGGCCGCCCACGCCGAAGCGGCCTGGCCCGCCAGCACCGTGGCGACCACCGCGGCCGTGCCCAGCCTTGCCCGATACCTACCCATGAACAACCCCCGTTGGGAACATGTGCCGTTGCTGACTACTTGCGGACGCCCAGGAAGAAACCGGGGCTTCCCTTACCCGTGTCGACGTACTCGGTCTCCAGGCCGCTGTCCTGGAAGGCCTGGGTGTACGCCGCACGGGAGAACAGAGTGAGACGGTCGACCTCGCTGCGGTGCTGGATGCCCGTCTCGGTATCGCAGAAGAGGTAGTGGATCTCCATCCGCGTGGTGTCGCCCTCCAGCGTCGAATGCGCCACCCGGGCAATGCCCTGCCCCTGGTCGCCGCTCTTCAGCGCGTGCGTGGACACGTAGTTCGGGATGAAGGTGTCGGGGAAATACCAGGGCTCGACGGCCAGCACGCCACCGGTGGCGAGGTGCCGGGACATCGCCCGCACCGCGTGACGCAGATCGTCGACGGTGGCCAGGTAGCCGATCGAGCTGAACATGCACACGACGCTGTCGAACTGCCGCCCCAGCTCGAAGGTGCGCATGTCGCCGTGGTGCAGCGGCACCCCGGACAGCCGCCGGGAGGCGCGCGCCGCCATCGACTCGGACAGCTCCAGGCCGGCCACCTCGTCGAAGTGCTTGGCGAAGGCCGCCAGATGGATACCGGTGCCGCACGCCACGTCCAGCAGTGTCGCCGCGTCCGGCTTGCGCTCACGGATCAGTTCGGTGACGCGGGCCGCTTCGCCCGCGTAGTCCTTGCGGTCCTGGTACAGCAGGTCGTAGATCTCCGCTGCGCGGTCGCTCTCGTACATGGCTCTCCTGAGTCAGCTTCTCGGTCTGCGTGGTGGGGTGTTGCCTTACGCGCGGGCGGCCGCGGCCGCGACGTCCTCCAGCCGGCGCACCGCGTCCAGCGGCGACGGCGCGGCGGACATCTCCGCGCGGAGCTGCTCGGCGGCGCGCCGGTAGGCGGGGTCACCGAGCAGCTCCTCGCACGCGGCCACCACCCGCTGGGGCGTCTGCTCCTGCGCGCCCAGCACCCTGGCGGCCCCGGTGGTGCTCATCGGCGAGAGGTATTCCTCGAACTCGACCACGTTCGGGACGATGACCTGGGGTATCCCATGAGCCGCGAACCCCAGCATGGTGCTGCCGCCGCCGTGGTGCACCGCCAGGTCACACGTCGGTGCGAGGACGTCGAAGGGGAGCCAGCCGGCCCGTGCGTCGGCGGGCAGCGCGGTCAGATGCTCCGCGACCCCGTCCGGCGCGGCGATGAGCAGTTCGGCGTCCAACGTGGCTGCCGCGCCGATCAGTTCGTCCAGATGGTCAAGCGCGTAATCGGTGCCCACCCGGGTGCCCGCGGAGATCCAGACCCGGGGCCGGGGGCCCTTGGCGAGCATCCAGCTCTCGACCGGGCGGGCCGAGGAGTGGGGAACGTAGCGGACCGGCTCACCGGCGAGACGGCGCAGCGCGCCTCCCGCGGCGGGGCGGATGCTCTCCGGGCACATGAGGAAGGTGGTGGCAGGGGCGGGCAGGCTGCCGAAGCCCAGCCG
The DNA here is from genome assembly GCF_044767385.1 of Streptomyces sp. NPDC101393. Taxonomy (NCBI): domain Bacteria; kingdom Bacillati; phylum Actinomycetota; class Actinomycetes; order Kitasatosporales; family Streptomycetaceae; genus Streptomyces; species Streptomyces sp. NPDC101393. The sequence goes on from NZ_JBIWNU010000006.1 coordinate 258,792, forward strand.
CGCCAGCTCGTCGAGCGTGGCCCGATGCCAGTTCTCCGGCTCCGCGAAGCCGAACTCGACGGCCACGTACGGGATGTGCAGCCCGCCGGACAGCAGCGGCGCCGCGTAGGCGAGCGGCCCTCCCACGATGAGGTCGGGACGCCATTGGCCGGCGACCCGCAGCAGGTCACGATGGGTGTCCGCGGCGATCCGCGCCCCGATGGCCCCGAGCGCCGACGCCCGTTCGTCCAGGCCTCCGGTGAGCGGGACGAGCTTCCCGTCCCGCATCTCGCGGTAGTCCTTGGGAGCCTTCGCGGGCGCGGGCACCGCGGGGATGCCCGCCCCCAGCAGCGTGGGCAGCGCCTCGGCGTGGGCCGCCGCGATCACGTCGTGCCCGGCGCTCCGCAGGGCCTGCGCCAGCGGTATGACCGGAAGGATGGCGCCGGCGCCGCCCTCGAAGACGAAGAGGCACTTCATGAGGCGTGGTCGACGAGGATCACTATCTTTCCGCGGCCGTGTCCGAGCTCCACGGCACGGTGGGCCTCGGCGGCTTCGGCCAGCGGGTGGGCCGCCCGGATGTGGACGCCGATCCCGCCCTCGTTGTAGAGGTCGACGAGCGACTGGAGGCGGGCCGCCGAACGCCCCGGGCCGAAGAGCGGGATGCCCAGCTCCTTGGCCTCCTCGAAGGACAGCATGGTGCGGATGCGACTACGGTCCTTGACCAGCTCCGCGCAGGCGCGCAGCGCGTCCGGACCGGCGGCGTCCAGGGCGGCGTGCACACCGTCCGGAGCCACCGCGCGGACCCGCTCCACCAGGCCCTCGCCGTACTCGACCGGGACCGCACCGAGGGAGCGCAGGTAGTCGTGGTTGGCGGGACTGGCGGTGCCGATGACGCGGGCCGCTCCCCACCGCTGGGCCAGTTGGACGGCGAAGCTGCCCAGCGCGCCGGCGGCAGCGTTGATCAGCACGGTGTCGCCCCGGCCGACCCCCATGGCCTGCAGCGCGAGGTGCGCACCCTGCCCGTTGCCGGAGAACCCGCCGGCGACCTCCCACGGCATCCCGGCGGGCTTGGCCACGATCTGGTCGGCGGGTACGACGACGTACTCGGCATAGGCGTTGAGCGTGCTGAAGCCGATCACCTCGGTGCCGATCTCCACACCCGTGACACGGTCACCGAGCTGGTCGACGATCCCGGCGAACTCGTTGCCCGGCACCGCGGGCGGCTGCACCGCGAGGAACGGCGGCGCCCACCCGCGGCGGATCGCCGCATCGAAGGGCTGGACACCCGCGACCTTGACCCGGACGCGGACCTCGCCGGGCCCGGCGTGCGGGGTCTCTCTTTCTTGCACCTGCAGCACGTCCGGAGTGCCGAACGAGGACAGAGTCGCTGCCTTCATAGTGGTCCTTCCCACTGAGGAGAACGTTCGGGGCAGGGGGTATCGCGGCATGCCGAGGGCAGCCGTGTCGGGGGTACGTATCGGGTGCGGCGGGCGTGCCGGGGCTGCCGGCCGCGGCAGCCGGGTCAGGCCTTGCGCTTGGCCGGGAGCATGAAGGCGAGCGCGAACGGCACGATCAGCAGAGCCGTCATCCACCAGAAGGTGGCGGTGAAGGCGGAGGCGTCGAACACCTTCTCCTGGCTGGAGGCCAGTTGGAGACTCACCGCGGCCAGGGCCCCGCCCAGGGCGCCGCCGATGCGCTGCGCCACGGCACTGATCGTGGCGATGTGCGGGATGGCGTCCTGGGGCAGGGAGGTCTGGTAGAGCGACGCGGACAACGGGATCGAAATCGCGGCCAGGCCCATTCCGCGCAAGGCCAGCGCGCTGCCCAGCAGCACATCGTCGGGTTCCGTGTCGGCCAGGGCGAAGGGAAGGGTCCCCACCAGGGTGAGAAGCAGTCCGCACAGGACGACGGGGCGGGTCCCGAGCCGGTCGTTCAGCGATCCGACGAATACCGCGGCGATCCCCATTCCCGCTCCCTGCGGAGCGAGGAGTGTGCCGGCCGCGGTCGCGGAGAGGCCGACGATTTGCTGGTAGTAGAGCGGAATCAGGAACAGCAGGCCGTACAGCAGGAAGCCGACGACGAAGATCATGACGGTGGCGATGGCGAAGCCGCGGCTGGAGAAAGGGCTCGGATCGATGATCGACCGGGCACGCCGCCGCCGGGCATGAAGGATGAACCAGCCGGTGAGCACCGCACCGGCGACGACCGCGCCCACCGCGGTCACGGCGTCCAGCCAGCCGAGCGGGCCGGCGGCGCCGAGGTCGGCGACCTGGGAGAGGCCGAAGACCAGGGCCGACAGTCCCGGGGTGACCAGGAACAGGCCCTTCCAGTCGAGTCGCGCCTCCCGCTCCGCCGCGTCCCGCGGCAGGATGATCCAGGCCGCCACCAGAGACGCGAGCAGCAACGGGATCTGCCCGAAGAAGAGCCAGTGCCAGCTGACGGCGTCGATGACGGCGCCTCCGGCGATGGGCCCCAGGACCGGCGCGAGCGTGGAGGGAACCGCCACCGCGCTGAACGCGCGGCCGGCCCGTTCCGGTCCGGCCGCGCGGGTCAGCACCACGGTGGCGACCATGCCGATGAGGCCGCCGGAGAATCCCTGGAGCACCCGGAACAGGATGAGACTGAGCGGGGACCAGGCGATACCGCAGAGCACCATGGAGAGCAGGAACGCCACCAGCGAATACAGCCACACCTTGCGGGAGCCGAATCGGCGCACCATGTATCCGGACACCGGAATGGCCGCGCAGGTGGCCAGCAGATAGGCGCCGGTGATCCATTGGATGGACTGCGCGGATGCCTCGAAGTCCTCCCCGATGGCATCGATCGCCACGACCATCAGCGTGCCGTCGACAGCGGCAACGATGGTTCCGAGAATGACGACGCAGCCGAGCGCGATCAAACTGGCGTCTTTCTGCGCCGCGGTGGTTTCGGTGGCCTTCAGCTCTGACGCCATGCGCTCCTCACATCCCTTCCAGGCCTTGCGGGCCGTTGGTGTCCGGCGGTATCGCGGTCAGCGGGTCAGGCCACGGAAAGGACGATCTTTCCGCGCCCGTGACCCTTTTCCAGTTCGCGGTGGGCTTCGGCTGCCTCGGCGAGCGGGAAGGCCTTGCGGATGTGCAGCTTGATGTGGCCCTGCTCGTAGAGCTTGGTGAGCTCGGTGAGCCGGTCGGCGTTGCGGGAGGGCCCGAGCGCGGGTACGCCGAGCTCTTCGGCCGCCTCGTCGGAAATCATGGTCCGGATGCGGTTCTTGTCCTTGACCAGTTCGACCGAGGCACGCAGCGCGTCGGGACCGGCGTTGTCCATGGCGGCGTCGACGCCGTTCGGCGCCACGGCGCGCACCCGCTCGACCAGGCCCTCGCCGTAGGTGATCGGAATGGCCCCGATGGAGCGCAGATACGCGTGGTTGGCCTCACTGGCCGTGCCGATGACGGTGGTGGCACCCCAGGCCCTGGCCAGCTGCACGGAGAAGGTGCCCAGCGCGCCGGCCGCCGCGTGGATGAGCACCGTGTCCCCGGGGTTGATCTGCATTTGGGAGAGACACAAGTGGGCACCCTGGCCGTTGGCCGAAAAGCCACCCGCGATCTCCCACGGCATCCCGTCCGGCTTGGCCACGATCTGGTCGGCCGGCACCACGACGTACTCGGCGTAGCTGCCCGTCGTGCTGTAGCCGAGGACCTCCGTTCCCAGCGGGAGGCCGGTGACTCCCTCGCCGGTCCGGTCGATGGTGCCCGCGAACTCGTTGCCCGGGACGACGGGGAAGGTGAGGTCGATGGAGGGGGGTGCCCATCCGGTGCGGATGCCGGTGTCGAAATGCTGTACACCTGCTGCCCGCACCCGGATCCGGACCTGGCCGGGGCCGGCCTCGGGCTCCGGAACGTCCATCAGTGTGAGGACTTCCGGCCCGCCGAACGACGTCAAGGCCGCAGCCTTCATAGCGATCACCGCGCAATCATGTGGATCCAGTAATCGGGCAGCATCGGCTGGTGTGGGCATCCACCCGATGCCGTGACGATGAGTCAAGCACCTCGAAAGCGCCTTGACTTCGGCTTGACTCAAAGTCGCTGTCGACGCCGCCGCCTGCCGGATGGAGACCATCAGTCCTCGCTCAAGTCTGCGTCGAGCCGGGACCGGCACCCTCGGGAGCCGACAGCGGACGAACCGCCGCTGTTCACCGGACTCTTTGGATTGAGGTCGTCGCGATGCGCGTGATGTTCGCTATTTCACCGGGACTTGACCACCTGTATCCGTCCTCGGGACTCGCGTGGGCATTCCGCACCGCCGGGCACGACGTCGCCGTGGCCACCTCGGGTGTCTCGACGCAGGCCGCGGCGCACGCGGGCTTCGCGGTACGGGAGGTCTCCGCGGGCGCCGACTTCGCGTCGATCTTCCCCCGGGTCGGATCGCCGGCGGAGCGGGCGAAGGCCATGCGGGCGCGCGGACAGGCCATGGCCGGGACGCTGCAGACTCCCGACATCATCCTGGAGAAGTTCTCCCGGGTCAGCGAGCTGATGCTCGACGGGACGCTGCGCTTCGCCGAGGCGTGGCAGCCGGACCTGATCGTCTACTCCCGGCTGCAGGGCGCCGCCCTGGTGACCGCGAGTGCGCTCGGTGTCCCGGCCGTCGAGCACGGCTTCAGCTTTCTGCGCGAGGGCGAGATGCCGCGGCGCTTCCTGCCGCATCTGGTGCCGCTCTACGAACGGCTGGGCCTGCGTGCGGAGTTGCCGCCGATCACCTCGCTGTACTTCGCGCCCGAGCACATGATGCACGGGGCGGGGGAGGGCTGGACGATGCGCTCCGTCCCCTTCCACGGCGGCGGGACCCTGCCGGACTGGATGGCGGAGCGCAAGGCGCGGCCGCGCATCTGCGTGACGCTGGGCACCACCGTTCCCCATGTGGCCGGTGTGGGCAGCCTGGAGAGCGTGCTGCGGGCGGCGGCCGGCGTCGATGCGGAGTTCGTGCTCGCCCTCGGCGACGACCCCGACCTGGAGAGCCTCGGTACCCTCCCCGCCAATGTGAGCGTGGTCGGCTGGACGCCGTTGAGCACGCTGCTGACCACCTGCGACGCGATCATTCACCACGGCGGCTCCGGAACCACCCTCGCGTCGGCGCACGCGGGGACCCCGCAACTGGCCATGCCGCACGGGGCGGACAACTGGATCAACGCCGCCATGATCGAACGCTGTGGCCTGGGACTGACCAGGGACCCGGAAGACGTCGACGCCGAGGTCCTCAAGACCCTTCTGCACGACGAGGGACTGCGTGCCTCCACGCGCGAGGCGGCCGCCGCGCTGGCCGCGGAACCGGGCCCGGACCAGATGGTCCCGCGGCTGCTCGGTCTGCTCGACGGGCGGTGACCTGCACCGGGCGGGGTATCGCCGGACGCCCCGCCCGGAAGCCGGCGCAGGCCCGGCGCCCCACCATGGTCATTTCAGGACTGGCTGACAGCCAGTCAATCTGTGTGTGCTGTGCATCTTCCGGCGACAAGAGAGACAAAAATCTATATCTTTGCCTCCCCAGGGGCGTCTATTGGCCATCGGGGGCGTAGATGCTCAAGTCTGCTCGCCGTGGGGATTCGTGAAGCGCCGACCAGCGGAATGATGCCGTCCGGTCCCGTATCGGGCGAAAGAAAGAAACCGAGCAGTCCGTTTGATGTTTGACGATCAAGGATAATCACGCCTGATCACGCGGCAACTGCAAGGATTTGACGTTTCCTTGGGGTGATTGACCAAAAGATTGACAAACCGACTGAGCGGTTCCTAAAGTCCGGGCATTGGTGAAGTTGAGGTAAGTAGGGGGACAGATGAACCAGCGTTCTCACGCTGTGCTGGAGCCTCGCAGACCAGATATCGCAGAGGGGGGAAGTGATGACGTCACCAGCGGAATCCCCGGGGTGTTACCGGGTGGGCTGATCCCCTCGGTTTCCTGGCGGGTCCTCATCGTCGAGAGCGACCTGAGCGACGCGGAAACGCTGGCGGGGGCACTGCGCCGGCACAGTCACGAAGTCGACATCGTCGCCACCGGAAGCGGAGCGCTGCGCGCCTACCCGGACGCCGACCTGGTCCTGCTCGACCTCGAACTTCCCGACCTGGACGGCCTGGAGGTCTGCCGGGCGATCCGGGCCGCGGGCGAGGTGCCCGTCATCGCCGTCACCGCCCGGGGGAGTGAACTCGACTGCGTCCTGGGCCTGCAGGCCGGTGCGGACGACTACCTCCCCAAGCCGTATGGCTTCCGCGAGCTGATGGCGCGGATGGAAGCGGTCATGCGCCGGGCCCGCCCGGCACACCCGCCCGTCAACGTCATCATCAGCGGCCCGCTGCGGATCGACGCCGGCACCCGCCAGGTGAGCCTGCGGGGACGTCATATCGAGACGACCCGCAAGGAGTTCGACATGCTCCATCTCCTCGCCTCGCACCCGGAGACCGTCATCCCCCGCAAGCGGCTGATGCAGCAGGTGTGGGGCGACTCCTGGTCCCGGCGCACCGTCGACACCCATGTGAGTACGCTGCGGAACAAGATCGGCGCCGACTGGATCATCACGGTCCGCGGTGTCGGATTCCGCTTCGGACCGGAACCGCAGGCCGGAACGGCCCCCGAATAACGTCGTGCGAAGCCGCGTGGGAACCCTCCACGAACGCTCCGCCACCGCTTTTTGACATTCACTTGGCGAACATTCGATGAAGACGGCCAGAGTTTATGAAACCTGACCGAGTTCTGAACGGGCCCGCATTGCTTGGCAAGGTGAGGCCGACGAGCCTGGGACCTGCCATGGGATGCGCCTCCCGCTGCGAAGCAGATGCGGCGCACGCGCGCGAAGGATCACCTCGTGTCGCTCCCGAGCAGCCATCCGCCCCGAAGTCCTGCCGAGGGAGAGACGGGGCCCCGAGCTCCGTACCCGGTCCACCGCCGGGCACGGAACATCGATGAAGGGATCCACCGTGCCGAAAAACGAATTCACCATCGAAGACCTCAAGCGCATTCTCCTGGAGGGCGCCGGAGCGGACGAGAACGTGGACCTCGACGGAGAAATCCTCGACGCCGACTTCGACCAATTGGGATATGAGTCGCTGGCGTTGCTGGAGACCACCGTCCGCATCGAGCGTGAGTACGGCATCACCCTGGACGACGACGTGATCAGCGAGAACCGCACCCCGCGGTCCCTGATCGACGTCGTCAACACCCGCCTCAGGGATGCCATCACCGCATGACCCGAAGGGCTTGGTGTACCCGAGTCCCGTCACGAGAAGAGGAATCACGATGTCGAACGAACCCCTGCGGCTCGCGGTGATCATCAGCAGTGTCCGCGAGGGCCGGATGGGCCCCCAGGTGTCCGAGTGGTTCGCCACCCAGGCCCGGGAACGATCCGACTACACCGTCGATGTGATCGACCTCGCCGAGCACGAACTGCCGGCGGCCATTCAGTACGAGCCCTCCGCACAGGCCGCCGAGGCGCTCGCCACCATCTCGCCGCGGCTGGAGGCGGCCGACGCGTTCGTCGTCGTGGTGCCGGAGTACAACCACAGCTACCCCGCGTCGCTCAAGCACCTCATCGACTGGCACTTCACCCCGTGGCGCGCCAAGCCGGTGGGCTTCGTCTCCTACGGCGGCATGGCCGGCGGCCTGCGCGCCGTGGAGCACCTCCGGTCCGTCTTCGCCGAAATGCATGCGGTGACCGTCCGCGACGGCATCAGCTTCCACACCGTCTGGGAACAGTTCGGCGAGGACGGTGCGCTGAAGGACACCGAGGGACCCGGGACGGCCGCCAAGGTGCTGCTCGACCAGCTGGGGTGGTGGGGCACGGTCCTGCGCGAGGGGCGCGCGAAGACCCCCTACGAGGCCTGACGCTCCCCTCGGCCGAGTGAGAGGTGGCCGCGCATGGCCGGACCCGACGACACGATCCGCTCCCGTACCGACGCGCTCCGCGACAGGAAGGAGGCGGCGCGCGCCGGTGACCGGGGTGCCACCGGGCGTCAGCACGCCAAGGGCAAGCTGACCGCCCACGAGCGGATCGAACTCCTGCTGGACAAAGGGTCCTTCACCGAGATCGAGGGGCTGCGCCGGCACCGCGCCACCGGGTTCGGCATGGAGGCGAGGCGCCCGGACGGCGACGGCGTGGTGACCGGCTGGGGCACCGTCCACGGCCGGACCGTCTTTGTCTACGCGCACGACTTCCGGACGTTCGGCGGCGCGCTCGGTGAGGCGCATGCCGAGAAGATCCACAAGGTCATGGATCTGGCGGAGGCCGCGGGCGCGCCGCTGGTGTCCCTCAACGACGGTGCCGGGGCGCGGATCCAGGAAGGCGTCACCGCGCTGGCCGGGTACGGCGGCATCTTCCGGCGCAACACCCGGGCGTCGGGCGTCATCCCGCAGATCAGCGTGATGCTCGGCCCGTGCGCGGGCGGCGCGGCCTACTCCCCGGCATTGACCGACTTCGTCTTCATGGTCCGGGGCACCTCGCAGATGTTCATCACCGGGCCGGACGTGGTCAAGGCCGTGACCGGCGAGGAGGTCTCCCACAACGGCCTCGGCGGGGCGGATGTGCACGCCGCGGCCTCGGGCGTGGCCCATGGGGCGTACGACGACGAGGAGCACTGCCTCGACGATGTGCGCCGGCTGCTGTCCCTGCTGCCGGCCAACAACCGCGAGCTGGCGCCCGTCGAGCGCTCCGGGGACCCGGCCGGGCGCCGCACGCCCGCGCTGCTCGACCTGGTCCCGGCGCACCCCGGCCGCGCCTACGACATCCGGGCGGTCATCGAGGAGATCGTCGATGACGGGGACCACTTCGAGGTGCACCCCGGGTGGGGAGCCAATCTGGTGTGCGCGCTGGCCCGGCTCGACGGGCACGTGGTCGGTGTCGTCGCCAACCAGCCGCTGTTCATGGCCGGTGTCCTCGACATCGAGGCGTCCGAGAAGGGCGCGCGTTTCGTGCAGTTCTGCGACGCCTTCAACATCCCGCTGCTCACCCTGGTCGACGTGCCCGGTTTCCTGCCGGGCGTCGGCCAGGAGCACCACGGCATCATCCGGCGCGGTGCGAAGCTGCTCTACGCCTACTGCAATGCCACCGTGCCCCGCATCTCACTGGTACTGCGCAAGGCGTACGGGGGCGCCTACATCGTCATGGATTCCCGCTCCATCGGCGCCGACCTGGCGCTGGCCTGGCCCACCAACGAGATCGCGGTGATGGGCGCCGAAGGCGCGGCGAACGTGATCTTCCGGCGGGAGATCGCGGCGGCCGACGATCCGGCGGCCGCCCGCGACCGGCGGGTCAACGAATACCGCGACGCACTGATGCATCCGTATTACGCGGCCGAGCGCGGGCTGATCGACGACGTGATCGATCCGGCCGGGACCCGGTCGGTCCTGATCCGCTCCCTGGACATGCTCCGCACCAAGCACGCCGACCTCCCGAAGCGCAAGCACGGCAATCCGCCGCAGTGATCTCCGTGGTCCCCGCGGGCGGGCGCACAGGGAATTGAGAGAACTTCACGGAAACCTGAGGAAGTCGCCCTTGCCCAGCAATTCGCGGGCGACGAAAATCGGGGGCAGCCTGAGGAGAACGCCGCAGCATGTCCGTTGTCGTCACCCCGTGCTGAATTGACACGCCCCGCGAGGGTGGTCCACGGCGATCCTCACCCGAAGGCCTCGTCCCTTTCGCCGGTTCGTTGACGAAACGCCTCTCCGGACCCCGGTGCCGCTCAGAGGCGTTCACCCGAGGAGACCTTATGACGCAGCGCGCTTTGGACGGCACGGACACCGGGGTGACGGCATGAGACTGCTGGTCACCGGAGGGGCCGGGTTCATCGGTTCGCATTTCGTACGGACCGTGCTGGAGGGCGGGTACCCGGGTCATGAGGACACCCGCGTGACGGTGTTCGACAAGCTCACCTACGCGGGCAACCGCGCGAACCTGCCGGCCGCGCATCCGAAGCTGGAATTCGTCCGCGGCGATGTCTGCGACGGCCGGCTCCTGCGCGAGGTCCTGCCGGGCCATGACGCCGTGCTGCATTTCGCGGCGGAGTCGCATGTCGACCGATCCGTCGATTCCGCCCGCGAGTTCGTGCGCACCAATGTGGGGGGAACCCAGGAACTGCTGGAGGCGTGCCTCGCCACCGGGGTCGACCGGGTCGTGCACATCTCGACGGATGAGGTGTACGGCTCGATCACCGAGGGCTCCTGGACCGAGGACCGGCCGCTGCTGCCCAACTCCCCCTACGCCGCCTCCAAGGCGTCCTCGGACCTGATCGCCCGCGCCTACTGGCGTACCCACGGCCTGGACGTGTCGATCACCCGCTGTTCCAACAATTACGGGCCCTATCAGCACCCGGAAAAGGTGATTCCGCTCTTCACCACCCAGCTGCTGGAGGGAAAGCAGGTCCCGTTGTACGGCGACGGACGCAACGTCCGTGAATGGCTGCACGTCGACGACCACTGCCGGGCGCTCACCCTGGTCCTGGACAAGGGCCGGGCCGGCGAAATCTACAACGTCGGCGGCGGCAACGAGCAGACGAACCGGCATCTCACGGAGCGGCTGCTCGAACTGTGCGGCGCGGACCGCTCGATGGTGCGCGAGGTGGCCGACCGGAAGGGCCACGATCTGCGCTACGCCCTGGACGAGAGAAAGATTCGCGAAGAGCTCGGATACGCCCCACGCGTCCCGTTCGAGAAGGGGCTCGCCGAGACCGTCGCGTGGTATCGCGACAACCCCGGCTGGTGGACACCCGTGAAATACCGCAGGGACGAACTCGCCCGGCAGGGCGCGGAAGGAAGCACCTCATGAACGTCCACAAAGGCCTGATTCTCGACGAGACCGTGAAATTCCATCAGGGCACCGAGAACGAGCGGCCGTTCGTTCCGGGCACCACGGAAATCTGGCCGGCGGGCGCCGTGCTCGATGCCCGCGACCGTACCGCGCTGGTCGAGGCCGCCCTGGAAATGCGTATCGCCGCCGGGCCGAGCGCCCGCACATTCGAGTCACGCTTCGCCCGGAAGCTCGGCCGCCGCAAGGCGCACCTGACGAACTCCGGCTCCTCCGCGAACCTGCTGGCGATGACGGCGTTCACCTCCCATCTGCTGGAGGACCGCAGGCTCCTGCCGGGCGATGAAGTGATCACCGTGGCGGCCGGATTTCCGACCACCGTCAACCCGATCATTCAAAACGGCCTGGTGCCCGTATTCGTCGACGTCGAGCTGGGCACGTACAACACCACCGCGGACCGGGTGGCCGAGGCCATCGGCCCGAAAACCCGCGCCATCATGATCGCCCACGCGCTGGGCAACCCTTTCGAGGTCGCCGCCATCGCGCAACTCGCCGAGGACCACGACCTTTTCCTGATCGAGGACAACTGCGACGCGGTGGGCTCGACCTACGACGGGAAACTCACCGGCACCTTCGGCGACCTCACGACGGTCAGTTTCTATCCGGCCCACCACCTCACCATGGGCGAGGGCGGTTGCGTACTGACGTCGAATCTCTCGCTCGCCCGGATCGTGGAGTCGCTGCGCGACTGGGGCCGCGATTGCTGGTGCGAGCCGGGCGAGACCAACAAATGCCTCAAGCGGTTCGACTACCAGATGGGCACCCTCCCCGAGGGCTACGACCACAAATACATCTTCTCCCACGTCGGCTACAACCTGAAGGCCACCGACATCCAGGCGGCCCTGGGCCTGACCCAGCTCGACAAGCTCGATGAATTCTGTGCCGCCCGCCGCAGCAACTGGCGCCGGCTGCGCGACGGCCTGGAGGGCACCCCTCATCTGCTGCTGCCCCGGGCCACCCCGCGCAGTGACCCCAGCTGGTTCGGCTTCGCGCTGACGGTGGACCCGCAGGCGCCGTTCCGGCGGGCCGAACTGGTGGCCTTCCTGGAGGACCGGAAGATCGGTACGCGCCGCCTCTTCGCCGGCAACCTCACCCGGCACCCCGCGTACATCGGACAGCCGCACCGGGTGGTGGGGGAGCTCACCAACAGCGACGTCATCACCGAGCAGACCTTCTGGGTGGGCGTGTACCCGGCGCTGACCGACGAGATGCTCGACTACGTCATCAGCAGCATCAAGGAGTTCGTGGAGGCCCGCGGATGACCGCCCGCACCGCACCGCCGGCACCCGCGCCCTGCGCCCTGCGCCCGCGGACGGACCGGCACCTGCCGCGTCGCTTCGCCCGCTCCGCGGCCACCGAACAGGGCGTCATGCTGTCCACCGACGACGTGTCCGACTGGCTGGCGGACCGCTATCGGGCCCACCGGTTCCGCGTGGACCGGATTCCCTTCGCGGAACTGGACGCCTGGTCGTTCGATCCGGCCACGGGCAACCTCGGCCACCGCAGCGGAAAGTTCTTCACCGTCGAAGGCCTGCGCGTGACCGTCGGCGAGGAGCCGGGGCGCACCTGGCACCAGCCGATCATCTCCCAGCCCGAGGTGGGCATACTCGGCATCCTGTGCAAGGAATTCGACGGGGTGCTGCACTTCCTCATGCAGGCCAAGATGGAGCCGGGCAACGCCAATCTGCTCCAGCTGTCGCCGACCGTGCAGGCCACCCGCAGCAACTACACCAAGGCCCACCGGGGCGCCGACGTGCGGTATGTGGAGATGTTCACGGGCCGGGGCGGCGGCCGGGTGATCGCCGACGTCCTGCAGTCCGAGCACGGCTCCTGGTTCTACCGCAAGAGCAACCGCAACATGCTCGTCGAGGTGTCCGGCGAGGTCCCGCTGCACGAGGACTTCTGCTGGCTGACGCTCGGCCAGATCGGCGCCCTGCTGCGCCGCGACAACGTGATCAACATGGACGCCCGCACCGTGCTCGCCTGCGCCCCCTACTCCGAGCCGGACCCGGAGCGGGACGGCGGCGCGCCGGCCCTGCACGCCGACACCGAGCTGCTGTCCTGGTTCTCCGGCGAGCGGTCCCGCCACGACGTGAGGGCCGAACGGGTCCCGCTGGCCGGCATCCCCGGGTGGAAGCGGGGCGACCGGTCGATCGACCACGAGGAGGGGCGGTACTTCAGCGTGGTGGCGGTCGGCGTGCAGGCGGGCAACCGCGAGGTCACCCGCTGGACGCAACCGCTGTTCGAGCCGGTCGGGCTCGGTGTCACCGCCTTCCTGACCCGCAGAATCGGCGGAGAGCCGCACCTCTTGGTGCACGCCAGGGTCGAGGGCGGCTTCGCCGACACCGTCGAACTCGGTCCCACCGTGCAGTACACGCCCGCGAATTACGCCCATCTCCCCGCCACCGAACGGCCGTTGTTCCTCGATCACGTCCTGGAGGCCGACGCCTCGCGGATCCGCTACGAGGCGCGGCACTCCGAGGAGGGCGGACGCTTCCTGAACGCCGAGAGCCGCTACCTGTTCGTCGAAGCCGACGAGGCGACGGCTCCGCTCGCCGCGCCGCCGGGCTATTTCTGGGCCGCCCCCGGTCAGCTCACCGGCTTCCTGCGCCACAACCACTACCTCAATGTGCAGGCGCGCACCCTGCTGTCGTGCCTGACCTCGGGCGCGGTGCGGCTCTGATGGATCCCGTGCGTATCGGCGTACTCGGCTGTGCGGACATCGCGCGGCGGCGCATGCTCCCGGCGATGCGGGACTGCGCGGACGTGGAGCTGGTCGCGGTGGCCAGCCGGCACGCCGCAACGGCCGCCGCAACGGCCGCGGACTTCCACTGCCGGCCCGTCACCGGCTACCCGGCACTGCTGGAGATCCCGGACGTCGACGCCGTGTACGTTCCGCTGCCCGCGGCCCTGCACGCCCCATGGGTGTCGGCCGCGCTGCAGGCCGGCAAGCACGTCCTCGCGGAGAAGCCGCTCACCACGGACCTGGCGGCCACCCGGCGGCTCGCCGCCCTCGCCGCCGACGGCGGACTGGCGCTGATGGAGAACGTCATGTTCGTCCACCACTCCCGCCACGAGCGGGTGCGCGCACTCGTCGCCGACGGGGCGATCGGAGCGCCACGCACGTTTCAGGCCACCTTCGCCGTACCCCGGCTGCCGGAGAGCGACATCCGCTACGACCCGGCGCTCGGCGGGGGAGCCCTGTGGGACACCGGCGTCTACCCGGTACGGGCCGCCGTGCACTTCCTCGGCGAGGGCCTCCGGGTCGAGGGAGCGGTGCTCGCCGGGGACGCGGGCGGGCGGGTGGACACGGCGGGTACCGCCCTGCTGTCGACGCCCGACGGCGTCACCGCCCAACTGGCCTTCGGCCTCGACCACTCCTACCGGTCGTGCTACGAGATCTGGGGGAGCGCGGGGCGGATCGTCGTCGACCGTGCGTTCACTCCGCCGGCCGGTCACCCGGCCCGCATCGTCCTCGAACGCCGTACCGGCACCGAGGAGATCACCCTTGCGCCGGAGGACCAGGTGCACCGCACGCTCGTCGCCTTCGCGCTGGCCGTCCGCACCGGGGCCCCGCTGCCACCGGCATCGCTGCACCAGGCCGCCCTGCTGGAGGAGCTGCGCCGGAGCGCGGCCGACGGCAAAAACCCCGGCCGACACCCGGCCCGCACAATGCTGACGCAAGTTGACAGCAGCCTGACATAACCCACCTTGACGCAATTATTCGGTCCGGAGGAGACTCATGGTGATTCAAAGCGGACGGGCCGGCCAATAGCCATATTCGCGACGATCACCTGCACGACTGGTCCAGCCGTCCGGTGTAGGGGTCGATTGGCATCGGATGCCAGGGAAAATCGCTGTCCTTGCTTGACGAGGAGTCATCGCCCCATGCGTTTCCATCTCATCGGACCTTTTGAAATCGTCGCCGACGACGGCAGGATCCACCGGCCCGGAACCCCGAAGGTCTGCCAGACCCTGGCCCTGCTCCTGACCCGGCCGAACGAGATCGTCACCGCCGAATCCCTTATCCAGGAACTGTGGGGCGAACGCCCGCCCCGCAGCGCCGTCACCACACTGCAGACGTACATCTACCACGCCCGGCGGATGTTCCTCCAGGAGGAACTCGTCGCCCCCGAACGCGCGTTGATAGTCACCAGCCCGCCCGGATACACGATCCAGGTCGCCGATGACGAGGTCGACATCAGGGTATTCGAGAAGCTGGTGACGCAATCGCGCAATCTGCTGTGCGACGGGGATGCCGTGGCGGCCCTGCGGACCGTCCGGGAAGCGCTCGACCTCTGGCGCGGACCGGCCCTTTCGCATTTCCCCGCGGGCGATCTGCTCACCGGCCATATCGTGCACCTGGAAGAATTGCGCATTCGTGCCTTCGAAATCCGCATCGAGGCCGAGGAACGGCTCGGCCGGCACCGGGAGTCGATTCCTGAGCTGCGCCGGCTGATCAACGACTACCCGCTCAACGAGTGGTTCCACAGCCAGCTCATCGCCGCCCTCGGCGCCGCCGGACGCCGCGCCGAGGCCCTGCAGGCCTATGAGCACGTACGGCGGCTGCTCGCCGATGAGCTGGGCCTGGAGCCCTCGCTCGAACTGAAGCGGATCCAGATCCGGTTGCTCAGCCCGGAGGCGATGGACGCCTGGGCACCGGTGCGGATGTCCGGCCAGGAGCCGGCGGCGCTGCGGTCCGGTATCTGAGCCGCACCCTCCACCCGCCGAAAAGTCCCGGTGCGGCCACTTGGGCCGCACCGGGACTTTTCGGTGGTGCGTCAGGTCGCCCGGTCGGTCCGGGCGAGGGTGCGGAGGATCGCGGTCTGCTTGGTGTCGCGTGCGCGCACCAGCTCCTCGTACGACATCGCGCCGTAGGCCTGCTCCGCCTGCTCGATGAGCGAGTGGATCGTCTCGTCGTCCATCGGGGGGCGCCCCAGCAGCTCCCAGCCGCTTTCGAGCCCCGCGCCGAGCGTCGTCAGCCACTTGCGCAGACCGCCGGTACCGCCGCCCAGGTGGAAGGCGAGGAACGGGCCGATGGTGGCCCAGCGCAGCCCGATGGAGTGGGTGACCACCCGGTCCAGCTCCTCCAGGGTGACGACGCCCTCGCGCACCAGGTGCACGGACTCGCGCAGCAGCGCGGACTGCAGCCGGTTGGCGGCGAACGCCAGGATCGGCTTGCGCAGCACGATCGGCACCCGGCTGACCGACTCGAAGAACGCCACCGCCTCCTGCACCGCCTCGGCGGATGTCCGCTCGCCGGCCACGACCTCCACGAGCGGCACCACATGCGGCGGGTTGAAGGGGTGGCCGACGACCAGCCGCCCGGAGTCCGCCATCCTGGCCCCCATGTCGTCGGGGTTCAGGGTGGAGGTGGACGACAACAGCAGGGCGTCCGGGCGGGCCGCCTTGCCGATCCGTTCGAACAGCTCCTGCTTGAGCTCCAGATTCTCCGGCGCGTTCTCGACGACGACATCGGCGCCCGCGACCGCCCGTTCCAGGTCCGGCTCGAATTCCAGACGAGCGGCGAACGTCGCCGGGTCCGCGGTCCCCTCCGGCAGGAACGGGCTCAGCAGCTCCAGCGCCTCGTTGACGTGCGCCGGGGCGTCGGCCCGGCGGCTGTTGACCCGCACCCGCAGCCCGTGGCCGAGGAAGAGGGCGATCCAGCCCAGGCCGATGGTGCCGGCCCCGATCACCGTGACCGTCCGCGTGCCGCTGCCGCTGCCGCTCATGAGAGTCCTCCGCCCAGCTTCGGAATGACCTGCTCCGCCATCAGCCGCATCGTCGTCGCCGCGCTCTCGTACGACAGATGCCCCGAGTGCACGCCGAGACTGATGGTGACGTCGTCACCGAACCACTCGGCGATCTGCTCCAACTGGCCGCGCACCTGGTCGGGCGCGCCGATGAGCAACTTCTGCTGTTCCATCTTGGTTTCGAAGTGCGAGCGCTTCGTGGCCTGGACCAGCTTCTCGTACCCCGGATAGGCCTCGGACCGGGTGTTCTCCCAGGAAGCGACGGCGACCCGGATCGCCGCGGAATTGCGGTCGTCGTCGTAGCGGCCCTTGCGCAGGGCCTCGCCGCCGTCCTCGTCCACCACACACGGGTAGCTGAACTGGATCTGCTCGGTGCCCGGCGGGTGCCCGGCCGCGGCCCACTCGGAGCGGAAGACCCGCAGCCGGCTCTGCAGCTCCTCCGTCGACATGACGTTGGGCACGGTCTGCAGATGGTGTCCGGCACGGCCCGCCTCGGCGCACGACTCGGCGCTGCGGGCGGTGGTGACGTAGACGGGCGGGTGCGGTGCCTGGAGCGGCCGGGGCAGCAGGGTGACCGGACCGAACTGGTGGAACTGCCCGTCGAAGACGACATCCTCCTCGGACCAGAGGCGTTTGATGGCCTCGACGCCCTCCCGGAAGCGGTCCTTGGACTCGTCGATGGGAATGCCGAAGGCGTTGAACTCATCGGGCAGGAAGGCCCGTCCGAAGGCCGCGTCGACCCGGCCGCCCGAGATGTTGTCGAGCATGGCCAGCTTGCCGGCCAGTTTCACCGGGTGCTGGAAGGCGGGGATGGTGGCGCTGGTGCCCAGCCGTACCCGCCGGGTGCGGCCCGCGGCGGCGGCGAGGAAGGTCACCGGGTCCGGACTGTAGCCGCCGTACGCGAAGAAGTAGTGCTCGACGATCTTGACGTGGTCGAACC
This sequence comes from Streptomyces sp. NPDC101393, assembly GCF_044767385.1. Taxonomy (NCBI): domain Bacteria; kingdom Bacillati; phylum Actinomycetota; class Actinomycetes; order Kitasatosporales; family Streptomycetaceae; genus Streptomyces; species Streptomyces sp. NPDC101393. Next base: position 276,277 of record NZ_JBIWNU010000006.1, read on the forward strand.
CGAGCGTCTCGGCGAGGTCGACGAGGCGCAGTGCCTCGTCGAAGTACTGCTGAGCGGGCTTGTCGGCCGGGCCGACGGTGGGGAAGAAGACGATGCCGAATTTCACGCTGGCTCCTCAGCCTGGTCAGTCGCGGACGGAGCCGTCGTGGTGCAGGTCGCGGTGGCGGACCTGCCAGGTCCCGTCCACCTGGACGAGGCGGTCGTGGCACACCACGCTGGCGAAGATGTCGAGAGCGCCGCCGCGCGGGACGCGCATGGCCAGCGCATAGGCGCGGGTCCGCAACGAGCCGTCGTCCTGCGGGAGTACGTCGAGCATGCCGAGCCAGTGCCGGAAGTCGATCTTGTCCCCGTCCAGGCGCTTCTTGCGCGCACGGGAGGACTCCCGGATGGCGTCCCGGCCGCGCAGCGGCTCGTTCAGCCGGCTGGCTTCCTGGAAGACCGCGTCCTCGGTGAAGGTCTCGGCCCAGTCGTCGGGCCGCCCGTCGTCGAGAAGACCCATCTGCCGGGCGTAGAACTGCTGTACCAACGTGTACAGCTCGGCGGAGACGAACGCGTTCGCCGGACCGCTCGAAGGGGTGTCGCTCATGCGAACCGCCTTTCCTCAGTGCGCCGGATGACCGGCATGGATGTCGTTACCGGGTCGGAAAACGTCGAAAGGCCGACGGGTCCAGCAGCCGGGCGCCGTAAGCCGCCCCCACCGGGCCGAAGCGCAGTGCCACATGGCTGGCCAGACTGTGCACGTCGCGCCAGATGCGTTGCAGCGGGTGTCCGGCGAGCTGGCCCGAACTGCCCGAGGTGCGCAGCAACTCCTCGACGACGTCGACGAGTTGATCGACGGCGTGTGCACAGTCCGCGGGGCTGCGCACCAGCTCGTGGGGGCCTGCGTGCGGGGCGTCGGCGACCCGGGCTGCGCGTTCCATCAGCAGCCCGGCACCGTCGACGCCGATCGCCATACGGGCCAGCGAGGTGCGCGCCGCGACGTTCGTGTCGTCGGTGGCGGCACCGGAGTGTTCCGCCCACACCCGCAGCGCCGCTCGCGCCGCGCCCAGCGCGGGCGCGCCGAACAGCAGCCCGCTCAGCAGCCGCAGCGGAGCCGTGTGGCAGCGGGCGTCCGAGCCGACGCTGTTCCCGTCCGCCATGTCCTGCCGGCGGAAACCGCGGTGGCCGGGCACGAACACGTTGTCCGCCAGCAGGGTGTCGCTGCCCGTGCCGCGCATCCCCACCGAGGTCCAGGTGTCGGCCACCCGGTAGTCCTGGCGGGGCAGTGCGAAGAACCAGGGCTCCCGCCCGTTCGCGCGGGGCACCATCGCACAGACCAGCGCCCAGTCGGAGAGGGCCACCGCGCTGGTGAAGTTCCATTCACCGGTCACCCGCCAGCCGCCGGTGACCTCGGTGGCGCTCCCCCGGGGAACCAGCGCGCCCACCACGGCGGTGTCCGCGCTCTTCGCCCAGAGCTCCTGCTGCCCCTCCTCGGGAAGGTAGGCGCCCATCCGGCCCGCTCCCGCGAGGACCGAGGCGCACCAGGCGGCCGAGGTGCAGCCCTGCGCGACGGTGGACACGGCGTGCAGCAGGTCCGTGACGGACCCGGCGCTGCCGCCCCAGCGGGCGGGGACGAAGTGCCGGGCGAACCCGGCCTCGACGACGCCGTCCGCCACGGCACGCGGCAACGCCCTTGCGGAGTCGGCCTGTTCGGCGTGGAGGGCCGCGACCGAGGCGAACTCCTCCGCTCGGGAGGGCAGATCGGGGCCAGGCGTCGGCCAACTGGTCATCAGGGCTACTTCCTCGTTCGTCGTGACGAAGCCGGCAGGGCGGATCCCGGGGAACGGGGCAACCGTGGCCCGGGGTGATCCAGGGAGCCTGGAAGGCGGCTCGACGCTCCGCGCACCGCGGGTGTGCCCTGGCGGGCGTCTCGACCCGGGTTCGACCGGGGCCCGCCAGCCTGCAGCGCGTACGGGCTCCTGACGGCCTGCGGCCGACGACTACACGAGGTGACGACCGTGAAAGGAATCATTCTCGCCGGGGGGAACGGCACCCGGCTGCACCCCATCACGCTCGGGGTGTCCAAACAGCTCCTGCCCGTCTACGACAAACCCATGATCTATTACCCGCTGTCGGTCCTCATGCTGGCCGGCATCCGCGACATCCTCGTCATCTCCTCGCCGCGTGATCTGCCGTTGTTCCGCACGGTGTTGGGGGACGGCGAGGCGCTGGGCATCAGCCTGTCGTACGCGGAGCAGGCCGAGCCGCGCGGGCTGGCCGAAGCCTTCACCATCGGCGCCGGCCACATCGGCACGGACTCCGTCGCGCTGGTCCTGGGCGACAACATCTTCCACGGCCCCGGCTTCTCGCCGCTGCTGCGGCAGCACATGCCGCACGAGAAGGGCGCGCTGCTGTTCGGCTACCCGGTGCGGGACCCCGAGCGCTACGGGGTCGGCGAGGCGGACGCCCAGGGGCGGCTGGTCTCCCTGGAGGAGAAGCCGGCCGAGCCCCGTTCGAACCGGGCCATCACCGGCCTGTACTTCTACGACAACGACGTGGTGGCCATCGCCCGCGACCTGCGCCCGTCCGCGCGGGGGGAGTTGGAGATCACCGACGTCAACCGGCACTACCTCGCCCGGGACGAGGCCCGCCTGGTGGACCTGGGGCGGGGCTTCACCTGGCTGGACACCGGAACCCACGACACGCTGCTCGACGCCGGGAAATACATCCAGACCCTGGAGCAGCGCCAGGGCCTGCGGATCGCCTGCATCGAGGAGGTCGCGCTGCGCATGGGATTCATCGACGCGCAGCAGTGCCACCGGCTCGGCGAACGGCTCGGCACCTCGGGCTACGGGCGCTACGTCATGGACGTCGCCGAGTCGCTGCGCTACGCCCGGCCGGAGGAGCGCGGTGGCTCCCTGGGACGCCCCCAGGACGGGCGCGGAACGCCGGCCGCGGTCTGAGGGCCGTCAGGCCGACGGGTTCGAGACATCCTCCAGCGGTCCTCGGCGCGGCCCGGCCACAGTGAGCCGTTGTCCGACGAGTGGAGGTACCCATGAACCTGACGGATCAGGTGGCGATCGTGACCGGCGGCGGCCGGGGGATCGGGCGGCAGATCGCGCTGTCCCTCGCCGCGGCGGGCGCCCGGGTGGCGATCCTGGCACGCAGCCGCGAGGAGCTGGCACACACCGCCCGGCTGGCCGGCGAGCACGCCGCACGGGTGCTCGTGACCCCGGCCGACATGACCGACGCCGCGTCCGTCCGGCAGGTCGTCGCGCAGGTGACGGACCATTTCGGCCCGGTCAGCCTGCTGGTCAACAACGCGGCGGTCTACACGCCGGGGGAGCCGCCCCTGTGGGAGGCGGACCTGGACGCCTGGTGGCACGACATGGAGGTCAATGTCCGCGGGCCCCTCGTCTGCATCCGCGCCGTCCTGCCGGCGATGGTCGCCGAGGGCCGCGGCCGGATCATCACGCTCAGCAGCGACAGCGGTGTGCTGCCCTATCCGCTCTCCTCGTACTCCTTCGGCAAGAGCGCGCTGGTGCGGCTCACCGAGACTCTCGGTGTCTCCCTGGAGCGGGCGGGCAGCGGCGTGTGCACCTTCGCGGTCAGCCCCGGGGCGGTGCGTACCCGCCTGACCGAGACCTTCGCGGCCAAGTTCCCCGACATGGAGTGGACTCCGGCCGAGTACAGCGGCCGGCTCGTCACCGCACTGGCCTCCGGCCGCTACGACGCCCTGCACGGCCGGTATGTGTCGGTCAACGATGACCTCGACCTGCTGATGGCACGCCTGGACGAGGTGCACAAGGAGGAGCTGCTGGTGCAGCGGATGCGCGCCTATGACGCGGACGGCGTGATCACCACCGATTGGGAATAGCGCCTTCCCGGCCCTGACACCCCTGCCCGCATCTTCCCGGAGGCCGACGCATGCCGGACCCGAGTCCCCCTCAGCGCCCCGCGGCGCTCCCGACCCTGACCGGCATGCGCTTCCTCGCGGCGCTGCTGGTCTTCTTCTCCCACGTCTCCGCGGCGTGGATGTTCACCGATGCGCAGTTCAACGAGGGCTTCGACAAGTACGCCGGCACGCTCGGCGCCATCGGTGTGTCGTTCTTCTTCACCCTCAGCGGCTTCGTGCTCACCTGGTCCGCGCGGGACGGCGACCGCCCGCTGCTGTTCTGGCGCCGCCGCCTCGCCAAGATCTATCCGACGCACGTCCTCACCTGGACCGCGGGTCTTGTGCTGACGCTGCTGGCCGGTCAGGCCGTCACGACCGGGGAGGTGCTGCCGGGCCTGTTCCTCGTCAACGCCTGGGTCCCGGAATACCTCGTCATCCGCGGCACCAACGGCGCGGCCTGGTCGCTCGGCGTGGAGCTGGTCTTCTACCTCTGCTTCCCGCTGCTGCTGGCGCTGGTGAAGAGGATCCGCGCGGAGCATCTGTGGAAATGGGCCGGCGCGGTCGTCCTCGGCGCCCTGCTCGTCCCGCTGGTCGCGGAGACCCTGCTGCCCCAGGAGACCATGCCCGGCCTCAAGTACGGCTGGTGGCAGTACTGGTTCGTCTACTTCGTTCCCGTCAACCGGATGTACGAGTTCGTGCTCGGCATCCTGCTGGCCCGGATCGTGATGAGCGGGCGGTGGATCCCGGTGAACCGGGCCGTTGCGGCGCTCACCCTGATCCCCGGCTACCTCCTGACCGTCTTCGTCCCCACCTCGTACGGACTGGTGCTGCCGCTGCTGGTCCCGCTCGGCCTGATCGTGGCGAGCGGCGCCCAGGCCGATATCGACGGCCGGACCGGTCTGCTCGGCGGTCGCGCCATGGTGTGGCTGGGGGAGGTCTCGTTCGCCTTCTACATGCTGCACATGGTGGTGGCCGGACCCGGCCCGGCGAAGTTCGGCAGCGGCCACCAGTGGGGCGCCGTGGAGGCGGTCTCCCGCATCGGAGGGTGGTTCCTCCTCACCCTCGCTCTCGCCTGGGTCCTCTACCGGACCGTGGAACTGCCCGTCATGCGGCGCTGGTCCCGGCCGCGCGCCCGCCGCGTGACGGCCGGGACGGCCGCGGCCCCGGTCGCCGATCCGGTGCCGCTCACCGGGTCACCTGCCGACTGAGCCCGCCGGCCGGGCCCGCTGCCGCGCCCCCCGGAAACCAGGACCGCCCCCCACGAGCTGATCGTGGGGGGCGGTCCTGGACTTCCGGAGGGCGCGGCCTCAGGGTGCCGTGGCGGCGGGGAAGTCCGTGGTACGGGCCAGGGAGTCCCACTCCTGCCAGCCGGCGAGCCGCTCCCGCAGCACAGTCGGTGCCAGGTCCGCGGCCTTGTTGCCGAGCAGCACCCGCAGCGGGGGCTCGGGCGCGTCGACGAGCTTCAGCAGCGCCTCGCCGGCCTTGCGCGGGTCGCCGGGCTGGAGGTGCGCATAGGCGCCCGACAGACCGTGGCGCTGCTTGGCCAGCACCGCGTCGTACGCGGTGTGCGGGGTGGCGTGCACCATGCTCCCGGCGCTCCACTCGGTCCGGAACTCGCCGGCCTCGACCAGGGTCACCCGGATCCCGAAGTCCGCCACCTCCCGCGCCAGCGTCTCGCCGACGGCCTCCAGCGCCCACTTGCTCGCGCAGTACATCCCGAGGTTGGGGTAGGTGGTGACACCGGCGATGCTCGACATCTGCAGCAGATGGCCGCTGCCCTGGCTCCGCATGACGGGCACCACGGCCTGCGTCACCCACAGCGCGCCGAACAGGTTCACCTCGAACTGGTCGCGGACCTGCTGTTCGCCGACCTCCTCCACCGCCCCGGCCAGCCCGTACCCGGCGTTGTTCAGCACCACGTCGATCCGGCCCGCCCGCGCGGCCGCCTCGCGCACCGCGGCGAACACCGCGGCACGGTCGGTGACATCGAGGGCCATCGGGAGGACGCGCGCACCGAACCGCTCCACCAGGCCGTCCAGGGCGCCGGCCGCGCGGGCCGTGGCGACGACGGTCTCGCCGGCCTCCAGCGCGACCTCGGCGATGGCGCGTCCCAGGCCGCGCGAGGCGCCGGTGACGAACCAGACGCGCGGCGTTTCCCTGCTCATCCCCCCACCTGCCCCTCGGCGTGGTCCTTGGCGTGGTGGAGGGTGGCGAGGCTGTTGGTGCTCAGCGCGCTCCGGACGTACTGCTTCGCGTCCGCCACGGTCGCGTCCGCCCCGAGGATCCTGGCGATGTTGCCCGGATTGATGATCACGGTGTGCTGGGAGGAGGCGGTGGCCCCCCGGTCCGTCTCGGTGAACGTCCAGTACCCGGTGTGCAGCGTCATCAGCGCCGGCAGCGTGGTCTGCTTGTAGGCGATCCTGTGGTGCGGGAAGGTCACCCGGTAGGACTTCGTGGTGTGCACCGACCCGTCCTTGGCCCGGGTGTCCATCTCCAGTTCCTGCAGGCCGGGGGTGTCCTCGGTGAGGCGGACGGAGGAGACGTGCGGGAGCCGCTCGTGCCAGACGTGCGCCTCGTTGATGAAGTCGTAGACATCCTTGGCCGAGCCGTCGACGTGAACGGTGTCCTCGAAGGAGAACATCAGGTCCTCGGTCGCGTGCGCGTGCTCGACGTTGGTCTTCAGGGCCGCGAGCTCCGAGCGGGAGTTCTTGTCGACGGCCCCCTCGATCCATTCGAGGCCCTCGGGGTCGTCGTCGACGGCCCGGTAGTCGTGCGTCAGCCGCACCCGCGACTCGGCCGCCGAGAGCGGCTCGATGATCCAGGTGCCGCCCATCGAGGCGACGGGCGGGGCGGAGACCTCCTGGCGAAAGGTGATCCGCAGCTGCTCGGGATCCAGTGTCCGGCGCGAAGTCCAGTTCTTGGGCTCGCCGTTGGCGGTCGCCCAGATGTGGATCCGCTCCTCGGTCGGGCTCTCGGCGGACCGCTCCACATAGATGGTCGGCGGGAAGATCCGCGGCCAGTTCTCGACTCCCGCGATCAGCTGGTACACGGTGGCGGCGGGGGCCGAGACCGTGATCTCGTGCTCCACTTCCCGCAGTCCGGGCTGCGACATGCTGTGACTCCTCGGATAGGCGCCGGTCTTGACGGAGGTCGCTGGATCAGAAGTTGCCGAGGCCGCCGCACACGTTCAGGGCCTGGGACGTGAGGGAGGCGGCGGTGTCGGAGGCGAGGTAGCCGACGAGCCCGGCGACCTCCTGCGGAGTCGAGTACCGGCCCAGCGGAATCTTGGACCGGAACTTCTCCAGGATGGCGTCCTCCGTGGTGTCGTACGCGGCCGCGTAGCCCGCGCGCACCCGCTGGGCCATGGGCGTCTCCACATACCCGGGGCAGACGGCGTTGACGGTGATGCCGGTGGGCGCGAGTTCGTTGCCCAGCGCCTTGGTGAAGCCGACCACGCCGTGCTTGGACGCCGAGTACGGGGCGCCGAGCACCACGCCCTGCTTCCCGGCGGTGGAGGCGATGTTGATGATCCGGCCGCGGTCCTTGTGCCGCATCCCGCCGGTGTTCAGCACCGCGTGGGTGACCCGGAAGACACTGTTGAGGTTGGTGTCGATCACGTCGTGCCACAGCTCCTCGGCGAGGTCCGCGGTGACCCCGCCGCCGGACCGGCCGGCGTTGTTGACCAGCACGTCGATCGTGCCGAAACGGTCCACGGCGCGCTGCACCCACGCCTGCACAAGGTCGCTGGACCGCACGTCGAGGACGGCCCCGTCGACCTCCAGGCCCTCCGCCGACAGCTCCTTGACCGTGGCGGCGACATTGTCCGCGTCACGGGCACCGATCAGCACCCGGTGGCCGGAGGAGGCCAGGACACGCGCCACCTCCAGGCCGATACCGCTCGTGGCACCGGTGACCACAGCAACTCGCTTGTCCTGCTCGGGCATGAGAACTCCTCTACGGTCTCGACTGATGCCGCAGGCGGAGACTCCGGTCCGGCCCTGGAGCGGCACTCGAAGTGCCCTTGGGCCCGCCGCCCTCCTTCTCGCCGGGGCGGCCGTCCCACCGCCGTGCGCCGGCACGGCCCCATCGGGCTTCGACCGAGGGTCGAGCGGTCCTTCTCAAGCTCGTTCGCGGAATCCTGACGGGAGAGGCGGCTATGATCAATCTCTTTCAGCCCTGTGTGGGTGCTGAGGAACTCGACGCGGTTGCCGAGGTGTTCCAGGACCACTGGCTCGGCCACGGACCACGCACCAAGGCCTTCGAAGCGGCCTTCGCCGCGCACCTCGACGTCGCACCCGAACACGTCATCTTCATCAACTCCGGCACCGCGGGCCTGTTCCTGGCCGTCGAGTCGCTGGACCTCGAAGAAGGCGACGAGGTCGTCCTGCCCTCCCTCAGCTTCCTCGCGGCGGCCAACGCCGTGACGACGGCGGGAGGCCGTCCGGTCTTCTGCGACGTGGACCCGCGCACCCTCAACCCCACCCTTGAGGACATCGAGCGGGCGCTCACCGAGCGGACCAGAGCGGTGGTCGTCCTCCACTACGGCGGCTACCCCGGCGAGATCGTCCGCATCGCCCGGCGCTGCCGCGAACTGGGCATCGCCCTCGTCGAGGACGCCGCCTGCTCGGTGGCCTCCCGCGTCGACGGCCGGGCCGTCGGCACCTTCGGCGACCTGGCCATGTGGAGCTTCGACGCGATGAAGGTCCTCGTCACCGGCGACGGCGGAATGATCTATGTGCGGGACGCGGAACAGGCCGCCCGTATCCGCCGCCTCGCCTACCACGGACTCGCCCAGCCCAGCGGCTTCGGCCACGCCAAGGTGTCGGCACGCTGGTGGGAGCTCGACATTCCCGAGCCAGGCCGCCGCGTCATCGGAAACGACCTGACCGCCGCGATCGGCTCCGTCCAGCTCCGCCGGCTCCCCGCGATGGTGGCCCGCCGCAAGGAGATCGTGGACCGCTACGACCAGGAGCTCGCCGGGCTCGACACGCTGCTCACGCCGCCCCCGCTGCCCGAGGGCCAGGAGTCCACCCACTACTTCTACTGGGTGCAGATGGCACCGGGGGTCCGCGACGAGGTGGCGGGCGACCTGCTGGCCGACGGGATCTACACCACGTTCCGCTACGCCCCGCTGCACAGGGTCCCGGCATACGGCCCGTCCGCTCCCGAACTGCCGGCCTCCGACTGGGCCGCCGACCGGACGCTCTGCCTGCCCCTGCACCCCGACCTCAGCGACGCCGACGTGCTGACCGTCACCGCCTCCCTGCGCAAGGCACTGGAGAACCGCCGGGCCGGAGCCGTCGCGTGAAGCGGCCCGGCCCCGGCAGGGCCGCCCCCGCGCTCCGCACCACACGCCAGCAGACGCACTCATCCGTGAAGGACACCACCCCATGAGCCGACGCGTCGTCATCACCGGAATCGGCGTGGTCGCCCCGGGCGCAACAGGAACCAAGGAGTTCTGGTCCCTGCTCACCTCCGGCAGGACCGCGACCCGGGCCATCAGCCTCTTCGACGCCACACCGTTCCGGTCCCGTATCGCCGCTGAGGCCGACTTCGACCCGCTCGACCACGGCTTCACGCCGGAGGACGCCGAACGCCTGGACAGGGCCGCCCAGTTCGCGCTGGTCAGCGCCGATGAGGCGGTACGCGACAGCGGAATCGACCTCGCGGCGCTCGACCCGGCACGCACCGGAGTCACCCTGGGCAGTGCCGTCGGCTGCACCATGGGACTGGACGCCGAGTACAACACCGTGAGCGAGGGCGGCAGCACCTGGCACGTCGATCACACCCTGGCCGTTCCCCACCTCTTCGACTACTTCGTGCCCAGCTCCATGGCGGCCGAGGTGGCCTGGAGGGTCGGCGCCCAGGGCCCCGTCTCCATGATCTCCACCGGCTGCACCTCCGGCCTGGACTCCCTCGGCCACGCCGTGGAACTCGTCCGGGAGGGCAGCGCGGACGTGATGGTCGCGGGAGCCACCGAGGCACCGATCTCCCCGATCACCGTGGCCTGCTTCGACGCCATCAAGGCCACGTCACCGCGCAACGACGAGCCGGAGACCGCCTCCCGGCCCTTCGACGCCACCCGCAACGGCTTCGTCCTCGGCGAGGGCTCCGCCGTCCTGGTCCTGGAGGAACTCCAGAGCGCCCGCCGCCGCGGGGCGCACGTCTACGCCGAGATAGCCGGGTTCGCCAGCCGCTGCAACGCCTACCACATGACCGGTCTGCGCCCCGACGGCCGGGAGATGGCCGAGGCCATCACCGTCGCCCTCGGCGAGGCCCGGCTCGACCCCACCGCCGTGCACTACATCAACGCCCACGGCTCCGGCACCAAGCAGAACGACCGGCACGAGAGCGCCGCCTTCAAACGCAGCCTGGGAGCGCACGCCTACGACGTTCCCGTCAGCTCCATCAAATCGATGATCGGGCACTCCCTCGGCGCGATCGGTTCGCTGGAGGTGGCGGCCAGCGCGCTGGCCATCGAACACCACACCGTGCCACCCACGGCAAATCTGCACACCCCCGACCCTGACTGCGACCTGGACTACACCCCGCTCGTCGCGCGCGAGCAGCGCACCGACACCGTGCTCAGCGTCGGCAGCGGCTTCGGCGGATTCCAGAGCGCCATGGTCCTGACCCGCCCGCGCCTGGGAGACACCGCATGACCACCGAAACCGCCGCCCGCAGCACCGGCAGCGCCACCACGGCGGCCGCCCCCGTCGTCACCGGCATAGGCGTCACCGCACCGAACGGTCTGGGGACCGAGGCCTGGTGGGGCGCGGTCCTGCGCGGGGAGTCCGGCATCCGCCCGCTCACCCGCTTCGACGCGGAGCAGTACCCGGCCAAGCTCGCCGGCGAAGTGACCGACTTCCGCCCCGCGGACCACATCCCCAGCCGCCTGCTCCCGCAGACCGACCACATGACACGCCTCGCCCTCACCGCCGCCGAGGAAGCCCTCGCCGACGCCGGGGTGGACACCGCCGCGCTGCCCGACTACGCCGCCGGCGTCATCACCGCGAGCTCGGCGGGCGGCTTCGACTTCGGCCAGCGCGAGCTGGAGGCACTGTGGAGCAAGGGCGGCCAATACGTCAGCGCCTACCAGTCCTTCGCCTGGTTCTACGCCGTCAACAGCGGTCAGATCTCCATCCGGAACGGTCTGCGCGGCCCCAGCGGAGTCCTCGTCACCGATCAGGCCGGCGGACTGGACGCCGTGGCGCAGGCCCGACGCCAACTCCGTAAGAGCGTGCGGATGCTCGTCACCGGGGGCGTGGACTCCTCCCTCTGCCCCTGGGGCTGGGCCGCACACCTGGCCGGTGGCGAGCTCAGCCGGAGCGACGACCCCGAGCGCGCCTTCCTGCCCTTCTCCGCCGACGCCGACGGCCATGTCGCGGGCGAGGGCGGTGCGCTCCTCGTCCTGGAGGACGCGGCGTCCGCCCGTGAGCGCGGGGCCCGGGTGTACGGCGCTGTCGCCGGCTACGCCGCCACCTTCGACCCGCGACCGGGCACCGGCGGCGCGCCGAACCTCCGTGCAGCCGCCGAACTCGCCCTGACCGACGCCTCCTTGACCCCCCGGGACATCGACGTGGTGTTCGCCGACGCGGCGGGCCGCCGTACGGCCGACCGGGAGGAGGCGCAGGCGCTCGCCGGACTCTTCGGCGAGTACGGCGTACCCGTCACCGCACCCAAGACGATGACGGGCCGCCTCGCGGCCGGCGGCGCCGCGCTGGACCTGGCGGCGGCCCTGCTCTCGCTGCGCGATCAGGTGATCCCGCCGACCGTCAACACCCGCACACCGGCGCCGGACTGCCCCCTCGACCTCGTGACCGAGGTGCGCCGGCCGGACCGGTTGCGGACCGCGCTGGTGCTGGCACGCGGCCGCGGCGGATTCAATGCCGCCATGGTGGTCCGCACCGCGTGACGGCACCACACCCCCGTGACCCAGGAGGCCCGTTGCCCACCGTCGACCCCGCTGACTTCGTCCGAGCCATGGCGCGCGTCCCCGCCCCGGTCACCATCGTGACCACGGTGGACGCGGCCGGGCGGCGTTGGGGCTTCACCGCCAGCTCGTTCAGCTCGCTGTCGCTGGATCCGCCGCTGGTCCTGGTCTGCCCGGCGAGAACCGCGTCCTGCCACGACGCGTTCGTCACGGCCGACCGGTTCCTGGTGAACGTGCTCGCCGCGGGGCACACCGGCATCGCCAAGGCCTTCGCCCGGTCCGGGCACGACAAGTTCACCGGCAGCGCCATGGAGCCGTGCGAGGCCGGGCTCCCCGGCCTGCGCGACGCCACCGCCCGGATCGCCTGCGCGCTCCACGACGTCGCGGACGGCGGCGACCACAGCATCCTCGTCGGCCGGGTGCTGTCCGTGTCCGTGGGCCCGGCCGAGCCGATGGTCTATTGCGACCGCCGCTTCACCCGGCCCGGCGTGAGTCCGGCACTCGCGTCCACCCCGTGACCGCCCCGCCCGGGGCGGTCCGCCCACAGAACGGAGACGCCGTGACCCACCCCTCCCCTTCCCCCGCGCGGCTGCACGAGGTCGCCGACGACGTCTTCGCCTACATCCAGCCCGACGGCGGCTGGTGCCTGAACAACGCGGGACTGATCACCGCCGGGACCCGGCCGGTACTGATCGACACGGCCGCCACCGAGGCGCGCGCGAAGGCCCTGCGCGACGCGGTCACCGAGGTGGCCTCCGGTGCCCCCCGTTTCGTCATCAACACCCACCCGCACGGCGACCACACCTTCGGCAACCGCTTCTTCGCCGAGGACGCGGTGATCGTCGCCCATGAGGCCACCCGTGCGGAGATGGACCTGGCCGGTCTCCACCTGACCGGCCTGTGGCCCGACGTGTGCTGGGGCGAGGTGGGCGTGGAGCTGCCCGGCCTGACCTTCCGGGAGCCGATCACCCTCCATCTCGGCGACACCACCGCTGAGTTGATGCATCTGGGGACCGCCCACACCACCAACGACACGGTGGTCTGGCTGCCCGGTCAGCAGGTGCTCTTCACGGGCGACATCGTCATGTCCGGCGCCACCCCCTTCTGCCTCACCGGCTCGATCTCCGGTTCGCTCGCCGTCATCGACAAGCTGCGGGCCCTGGGCCCCCGGACGGTCATCCCCGGGCACGGCCCCGTCGGCGGCCCCGTACTGCTCGACGACACCGCGGCCTACCTGCGCCACGTCCAGCACCTGGCGGCGGACGGACTCGCCGCAGGCCTGACACCGCTGGAGACCGCGCGCGAGGCCGAACTCGGCCCGTTCGCCGCCCTCCTCGACAGTGAACGGCTGGTGCCCAACCTCCACCGGGCGTACGCCGAGGCCGCGGGCGCGGAGCCGGGCCACCCGCTCGACATCGGCAGCCTCTTCTCCGAGATGGTGACCTTCCACGGCGGCCTGCCGGCCTGCGCGGCCTGAGACCGGGCGGTGCGGTGGCCCGTCCGCACCGACGAGCCGCCTTGGCCCGTACGCGTTCCGCGGGGAAACCGGAAGCCCCGGCGGCCCGGCCGGGGCCGCCACCCGGAGCAAGGGGACGACAGCGTGCAGCACGCCGAAGCCGAGCTGGGCCCGATAGCCCATCGCGCGGTCATGAGCTACATCCAGAGCCGGCTGGCGGCCCTCGGCCTGACACAGCCCCAATACTGGGTGCTGCGCCATCTCTGCCCCACGGACCCCGCCCCCGACGCCGCCGGCCGCACCGTCGCGGAGCTCGCCGCGCTGATGCGGGCCTACCTGGACGACGGCCACGACCCGGAACCGGACGTCGCAGCGCTCGTGGCCGACGGCGCGGTGACCCGGGACGCGAACGGCCGCCTCGCCCTCACGGAGGCGGGCAGACGCGCCCACGCACGCGTCAAGGAGCAGGCTCCGGCCATTCACGACCGGATCCACGACGGCATCGAGGACGCCGACTACGCCACCATGCTGCGCGTATTACGCCGCATCATCCACAACACCACCACCGGGACACCGGGAACATCCGAAGCTCCGGGAACATCCGACGCCTCGGGAACCCCGGGCTGAGGCGGTCGCCCGGGGAACAGGTGGGGCCGGTGGTCAGGCGGAGGCGGTGTTGGGGGCCTTGACGCTGGAGATGGCCTTGCTCTCGGCCTCGGCGTTGGCGATGTGCTGCTTCATGAGGGAGTCGTTGAAGTCCTCGTCGGCCTCGTGGTTTTGGGCCATGTTCTGCAGCGCGCCGCCGATTTCCTGGAGCTTGGCGGCCAGATGTCCCATCGACTCGTACATGCCGTCGCGCAGGCCTTCGTAGACGACGCCGAACTTCTCGCCGATCTCGTCGTCGCCCCACGGCGGGGTGTCCTGGCCCTCCAGGCCGGTCAGCCCCGACTGAAGCTTGTCCACCGCCGATTGGTACCGCTGCCCTACGCCGGTGAAGTCCTTCCCACCGGCCTTCAGCGACGGAATATCGGCCTGCAGCCCATCCCCAGCCATGAGTCCCCCACTTTCGTGCCTCGGCCTGCCCTACAACACAACCGCGTAGCACAAAGTCTAGACGCACGGACCGGCACGGCCTCAAGGCCGCCGGACGCGTCGAGTGCGGCCGGCCGGGGCGGACGGCAGCGGTGGTCGGCAGGCTGTCCGGCCGTCCGGCCGCAGTCTGTCGAACGCTCCGGCCGGCACCGTGTCCGGGTCGGACTGGTGTCGTGCGGACGTGGGAGCGCCCTGAAGGGTGAACTGACCGCCCGGTGCCCGCGTGTCGGACCTAGCGGTGCGCGGGGGCGACCTACCGTCCTCTTAACCCCTGTCATACAGGGGGAGCCGAATCCCACTTCTCGGTGAAGGTGAAGCCTCCGCACGTCGGAGATGACGCGAAGAGCGCCCCCGCACCGGAACTCCGGTGCGGGGGCGCTGCCATACCCCAGCACCTGTCGTCGGAAGCCCGATGCCTTCCGGCCCTTTGGACCCTGCATATCCGTGCAGCACGACGCAACGCGCACAGGAGCAGGCGGACGCGATCGCGGACGCGGCTTCGGACGCACCGGGCGCGATGGAGCACGCACAAAGGAGCCCGTCCCCGGCCCGGTTTCTCAAGGCCACCGGCCGAGAGGGCTCCTTCGTGAGGCACCACCCGAGCAAGCCCGCCAGGACCGGCAACCAGGAGGAGGCACCCATGAACGACGCCACCCCGCGTCTGCACAGGCTGTCCAAGGCAACCGCCCGCCGCCGGCGTACGCGCCGTCAAAGGGCAGAACAGGTCCGCCCGTTGTGGCACGACCTGCTGCGCGGCGCCGCGTACGCGGCCGGCGGCGGCATCGTCACGCTGCTCACGGCGTGGGTGCAGACCTGGCACTGACACCGGCGGCGGTCGGCTCGTCCCCGCCCGCAGGTCCCGTGCGCCCCCGGCGTAAGACCGGCGTGCCCCGGCGTGCGACCGGGTGTCGGCATGAACGCCGCTCGGGTCGGCCGGCCGGCGGTCCGCCCGTCGGCCGACCGGAGCCCGATGTCCGGCGCCCGGTGCCCTCCGAAGGATCCGCTGCGGCAACTCGGCCGGGAGCGGGGCGAAATGCGGGGAGGGAGCGGGCGCCGCTCCCGCCCCGATCACGGAGCGGGCCCGTTCCGCCGGAAGTTGGCGAAACGTGAGGATGCCGGCCGAGGTGATGACGGCGCGTGTGACGATGTCATGCGCTCCGGCGTGCCCCCCATTGGCCGAAAACCGGACAGGCGATGTCGTTCGAACCAGGTACTAATGGACGTGCTCGGCGCAAGGTCCACGTTTAAGGCATGAACAGGGGCAGAAGTGATCCGGGTTCTCTTGGTGCATGACACCTGGCTGATGCGGTCGGCACTCAGCGCGTTATTGAAGAACGAGGCGGACATCGAGGTGTCCGCCGCATGCTTCGGGAAGGCAGCCGGCCGTGCACGCTCGTTCCGCCCTCAGGTCTGCATCGTCGACGGCGACGCCCCCGACGGCGGCCAGTTACCGGGGTGGCCGGGATGCGCCCTGCTCGTTCTGGCCACCGCGTGCCGGCCGGGAACACTCCGCCGCGCGATCGCGGCACGGGCACTGGGATTCGTGGACAAGGACGCGCCCCCGGGGCGCCTGCTGCGCGCCATCAGGATGGTGGCGGCGGGGGAGCGCTATGTCGACAGCTCCCTCGCGCTGGACTTCCTGCGGGCCGCCGACATGCCGCTGACCCCGAGGGAGCTGAGCGTCCTGGCTCTCGCCGCCGACGGTGCGTCCGTCCCCGAGATCGCCCGCGAGCTGTGTCTGAGCGCCGGCACGGTCCGCAACTACATGGCGGCGATAAACCGCAAGACGGGCGCCCGCAACAGAGTGGACGCCATACGTATCTCCCGTGTCGCGGGCTGGGTATAGGGGCCTGCGGCCTCGGGGCCTGCCCTGCGGCCTCGGGGCCTGCCCTGCGGCCTCGGGGGCCTGCCCTGCGGCCCCGGGGGCCTGCCCCGCGGCCCGGGGGCCCGCGCGGCGCCGATGGCGTGGCCGGGCACCTTCGCGGCACCCGGTCCGGCCCGCCCGGCGTCCCGCCTCAGACGTGCTGCGTTCGCCAGCGGCCGACCAGATCGCGGTAGACGGCGGAGCGGGCGATCAGTTCGTCGTGCGTGCCGCAGGTGGCGCGGCTCCCGTCGAGGACGAGCACCCGGTCGGCGCGCAAGGCCGAGCTGATGCGGTGGGCCACCGTGATCACGGTGCCCGGCCGGGTCAGGAAGGCCTGCTCGGCGCGTGCCTCGGCGGCAGGGTCGAGATGGCAGGTGGCCTCGTCCAGCAACACCAGGGGGGCGGGCGAGAGATGGGCCCGTCCCAGCGCGATCAGCTGCCGTTCGCCGAGCGAGAGGGCCGCCGGGTCGATCCGTGCCCCGAATCCGCCCAGCCGGTCTGCCAGCGCGTCGAGTCCGACCGCCGTGGCGGCTGTGGCGAGGGCGGTGTCCGGCGCAAGGTCGGGGCAGAGGTAGGTGAGGTTGTCCCGCAGGGTTCCGGTGAAGACGTATGCCTGCTGCGGGATGAGGACGCGCAGCAGTGCCGGATCGACGGCAGGCCCGTCGTGCGCCGGGAGGCCGCGCACCGGGCGGCCGTGCACCCGCACCTCGCCGGCGCCGGGCGTGAGCAGACCGGCCATCAGTCCGGTCAGGGTGGATTTGCCGATGCCGCTGGGGCCCACCACGACCAGGTGCTCGCCGGGCTCCACGGTCAGGTCGAGGTCGCGCAGGACCGGTTTCGCCCCGGGGCCGTAGGCGAAGGTCACGGACCGCAGCTCCACCCGGGGCCCGTCGCGGGGGACCGGGGGCGCGGTGGCGGCGGGGGAGTACGGACGGCCCGCGGAAGGGGGCGTGGACGGGCGTTCCGCCTCCGCGGCCGCCCTCCCGTGCGCCGGCCCGGCCCGCCCGGCGTCGGCCGTCTCCGGGCCCGTCGGACCCATGAGCCGGTCGAGGACCACGAGGAGGCGGGTGCCCGCCGTCCCCAGGGCGCTCAACAGCGTATGCAGAGCCGGCAGCAGCGACTGCGTCAGATACGTCAGCGCGCCCAGCAGCGCGCCCGCCGTGACGCCCTGACGCAGCAGCCGGGGGGCGGCGAGAAGCAGCAGCAGCACCGGCAGCTGGCCCGCCACGCCGAGAGACAGCGCACGGACGGCCGACCACCGGGCGAGCGACCGGGCGGCCCGTGCCTCGGCCTCGACGGCGGCGTGCACCCATGCCGCCGTCGGCTCCTGCGCGCCGCAGGCGACCACGTCGCGAAGGCCTTCGGCGACGGCGCCGAGGCGCGCCGACAGGGTCTCGTCGGCCGCCAGGTACTCACGCTGGCGGGTGGCCATCGGGCGCAGCGCGGCGGCGAACAGCAGCAGGCCCGCCAGCAGCGGAGGGACGACGAGCAGCAGCAGTTGCGGGGCGAGTGAGGCGAGGCCGGCCAGCGCTCCGATGGCGGTGAAGACGAAGGAGCGGGCCACCAGCACCAGACCGGCGAAGCTGTCCCGGGCCATCTCGGTCTGGTGGGTCAGCCGGGAGACGGCGGCGCTGCCCGCCGCGTGCGCCGGATCGGCCACCGCCGCCGTCAGCGAACGGTGCACCACCGCCCGCACCAGACCGTCCCGGAACGGCTCGACCAGGCCGGCCAGCCCGCGGAAGACTCCGCGCCCGGCCGGTCCGCCCACGAGCACCGCCAGCCCGGCGACGCCGAGCCAGAGCAGGCCGACGGCGGTGTGGCCGGAGAGGAAACCGTCGTCCAGCGCTCGGGCGACGGCGTAGCCGCTCAGGAAGGTGTGCCCCGACTCCAGCAGTGACCAGCCCGCGAGGGCGCCGAGGACCGGGAGACGACGGCCCAGGAACCGCAGGGCCTGCGGCATCACCCGTCCGCGTGGCCTCCCCATCACACCGCTCCCGATTCCTGGCCGGTGGCGTCGAACACCGCCCGGTAGGCGGCGTCCTGCCACAGTCGCGCGTGCGGCCCGACGGCTCGTATCCGGCCGTCCTCCATCCACGCGACGAGGTCGGCACGGGCCGCCGTGGAGACCCGGTGGGTGACCAGCAGGCGGGTGCCGGGCCGGACGTCCCGCAGGAGCGCCCGGCTGACGTGGAGTTCGGTGACACTGTCGAGGCTGGAGGTGGCGTCGTCGAGGACGAGCAGCCGCCCCGCGTGGGCGAACGCGCGGGCCAGGCCCAGGCGTTGCAGCTCCCCGCCGGACAGCGGGGCCCGGCCGAGCGGGGTGGACCAGCCGTGGGGCAGCCGCTGGACGAAGTCGGTGGCACCGGCCGCGCGGGCGGCGGCCTCGATGTGCGGGTGCGGCGGGGTCCGGGGGCCGAAGGCGACGGCCGCCTCGACCGTGTCCCCGAACAGGTGGGGCCGCGCGAAGGCGTATCCGACCTCCTGGCGGAGCACGGCCCGGTCGGTACCGTCCAGCGGCACTCCGTCGAGGAGGACGGTCCCGGCGTCGGGGCCGGTCAGCCGCCCGGCGACGGCGGCGAGGGCCGACTTTCCCGAGCCCGAGCGCCCGACCACCGCCATCGTGACGCCGCCGGGGACGACCAGATCAGCGGCGCGCAGCACGGTGGCGTCGCCGCGGGTGACGGTGACCGCGCGCAGTTCGAGCCGGCCGGGGCCGTCCGCGGGCAGCGGCCGGGTGCCGGACGCCAAGGAAGGCTCGGCGAGCAGCCCTGCCGCCCGCCGGGCCGCGGCCCGGCTGCGCACCAGGGAGTTGAGCTGACCGGTCACCCCGCCCAGGCCCGCGGCCAGGCCCGCGTACCGCGCGGCGGCCAGCAGGTCGCCGACGGACAGGCTGCCGCTCGCCAGGCGCACGCCGCCCACGGCGAGCACCGCCGTGGTGAGCAGCGGGACGAGGACGGAGCTGCCGGCCACCGCGCGCCCGTACACCTGCCACATCGCCCTTCCCTGGGCGTGCAGTTCGGGCAGCGGGGCCAGCACCCGGCCCCGCTCGCGGGAGGTGGTGCCGGCGGCGGCGATGGTGCGGGCGCCGCCCAGCGCCTCGACCAGGCGGGTCGCGAGATCGGCCTGCAGTTGCTGGTAGCGGGAGACGCTGTCGGAGGAGCCCCGGGCGAAGATGCGCAACAGGCGCGCCAGCAACGGCACTCCGGCCAGGAAGACGGCGGCCAGCCAGAGGTCGGTGCAGGCGAGGGCGACCAGCGCTCCCGCGGGGGTGAGCAGCGCGGCCAGGCCGGTGGCCGCCGTGGTGGGCGCGGTGCCGGCGTCGGCGGTGTTGCCCGCCAGCCTGGCCACCAAGTCGCCGGTGGTGAACCGGTCGGCGGTGCGCTGCGGAGCCAGCGACAGCAGGTGGTCCACTCCGCGGCGGCGCAGCCACGCGGTGGTGCGGGCGGTGGTGATGCCGCCCAACGCGGCGATCAGCGCGTCCAGCAGCACTTCGGCGGTGAGCAGAAGGGCGCAGAGGATGAGGGCGGGGCCCATGCCGGAGGCGCCCCCCAGGGTGCGGTCCAGGGCGTTTCCCAGCACCGCGGGAAGTGCGACGGCCACGGCGGCGGATGCCGTGCTCAGCCCGCAGACAAGGGCTGTCCGGCCGCCGCTGTGCCGGGATGCGTCGAGGAGGTGCCGGGTGCCGGTGTCCCACGCGCCGGGGAGGAGGCGGCGCCACGGGGAGGAGGGCTGGGGTGTGCGGGCCATACGGATGCGGACCTCGGCTCCCTGGACGATGCGTTGGAGCGGCGGCCTCCGGGCGAGGTGCACCCGAAGACCGCCGCAACCGGTCACGGTGAGGCCGGAACCTCAGCTATGACGGTGTGTCAGTGACACGTGGTGACGCTGAGGCTGCTGTCACCGCAGAGCAGCAGGCTGGCGCGGCTGCCGGTGGCAAGCTCGCCGTTGGCCTCGTCCTTGGGGGTCTCCATCGTCTGCAGGTCGAGCAGGGTCATGATTGTTCCTCTCGTTCAAAACGGGTGGGGACGGGTTCTTCTCATACGGCCTCCCGGAGGAGGCCGGCTTCAGGGCCGCCTAGGCGGCGGGAGAAAGGGCAGCTCCACCGGCATGTCGTGCAGTGCGCTGCCCAGCGCGAGGAGACAGCCGGCGGTGCCGGTACTCAGGTCCATGGAGAGGCGCATCATCTGTTCCCCGGCGAAGGCCAGATGGCCTCGGTAGGGAAGGGCGCCCCAGGAGAGCGAATCGATCTGACGGCGGAGGTCGGTGGCGTGCGTGCCGGGACCGCCCGCGGTGGTGCGGCTCAGGTGCAGCACCATGCCTGCCGCGCCGCGGAACAGGCCCGGCTGGGCGTAGAACTTGGCCTGCGCGGCCCGCACGATGTCGAGCCGGGCCCGCTCGAACTCCTCGTCCGGGCGGTGGGCCAGATAGTCGTCGAGCACCATGCCGATGCCGACGCTGCCGGCCCCGAGGTAGGGCATGGTCCGCCGGCCCTCGTCGACCTGGAGGGCGCCGCCGACGGCCCGGACGCAGCGGGACAGGTCACGCCGCAGCGCGTCGGCGGCCAGGTCCAGCAGGGCGCCGTCCCCGGTGCGTTCGTACAGCCGCAGGAACAGCAGCGCGGTGCCGCTGTCCCCGTGCAGCAGCCCCGCGCGGGCAGGCGCCGCGCCCCCGGCCCGGTCGCCGATGATGCCGGCGCACCTCAACGCGACGTCCCCCAGGGCCTGTTCGCCGGTGGCGGCGCCGAGCGCGTCCAGCGCCAGCCCGAGCCCGGCGAGCCCGCCGTGGAGATCGGAGCCGGACCCGGCCCAGGGCTGTGCGGTGATCCGCTCGGCGAGGTCGAGTGCCCGCTCCCGGTGCCCGAGCCGGTCCAGGACCCAGGCGACACCGGAGAGGCCGTCGTAGAGGCCGAGCGGACTGCCCGAGGCCGGAGCCTTGGTACGCAGCAGCAGCCACTCCTCCGCCTCCGGATACCGCGCGGCGCCGGTCTCCGCCATGGCGTACAGCACCCCGGCCGCGCCGTTGGCCAGACAGATCCCCCCGGCCGCCGAAGCGAACTGGGCGATGTCGCCCGGGAAGAAGCGGTCTTCCCGCTCGGGGGTGGCCGAGGCGCGCAGCGCCCGGACCATGGAGTCCCGGCTGTGCGGCCAGTGCGGAAGCGCCACGGGAAGGTAGCCGTCCACGGTGCCGGGGAAGGACGGTTCCGTCAGGTCGGGGGTACGGTGCCCGCGCAGGATCTCCTCGACGGCCTCGTCGAGGTAGGCGCGGGGGACCGGGAACTGCGCCGCCGCGATCTGCGCCAGATGGACGGCCTTGTTCCGGTCCACCGCGAACAGGCTGGTCAGCGGCATGAAGAGGGCCAGTCGCAGACAGGCCAGGGCGTAGCGGTCGACGTCGGCGCCGCGCCGGTCGGCCGGGGCGACGAACCCTGGATTGGCGACCACCTGACGGGCGTTCGGGTCGTCGACGGAGGCGGCTTCGAAGTCCAGCAGCACCACGGACGACTCGTCCTCGGACAGCATGATGTTGAACAGGTGCAGGTCGTGGAAGACCACCCCCCGGGCATGGACCTCCTCGACGGCCTCCGTCACCAGGCGGTGCACCCGCATGGCCCACTCGGTGTACTCCGCCAGCTGCCCGGGCCCCGGGTCCGCCTCGATCAGCGGGTGGCGGAGGGCGAAGAAGCTGTTCAGCGGCCGCCCCTCGATGAACTCCAGGGCCAGGAAGGAGTGTTCCCCCAGCGTGAACCAGTCGTGCACCTCCGGGGTGCACGCCAGACCCGACAGGCGCCGCAGGGCATCCCGTTCGCGCTCCAGCCGCGCCACGGCGTCCGCACCGTCGGCGGCGAGACCGGCGTGCGGCCGCGCTTCCTTGAGCACGACCTGCTGATCCGTCCGCAGGTCCCGGGCGACATAGACGCCCCCGCCGTTGGAGAAGTGCAGTGCGCGCTCGATGCGGTAGGGAAGGTCGGCGACCGTCGTCGCGGAGCGGGCCGCGAGGTGCGGTGCGAGGAACGGCGGGAGGGTGACCCAGTCGGGCACATGGAAGGCGGGGTCCCGCCGGTCGGGCACCAGCTGCCCGCTCGCGTCCTCGACCGCCGGCCGCAGCTCGCCGTGCTCGTCGTAGCAGTGCCGCTCGGTGAAGCTGCCGTAGCGCAGGTGGACCGGCCCGGCGCCCCAGCGCAGATCGGTGAGGATGTACGGTCCGGGCTCACCGCCGATCAGCGCGTCCAGGTCCTCGGCGAGGGTGCGGCACTGTGCCTCATCGGCGGGATAGACCGTGAGGAACTTGCCGCTGGCGCCGCGGTCCGCGTACTTGGCGTTGCGGGTGTGCAGCAGATACCGGCTCGGTACGCACTTGAAGGCGATCGACCGCGGCACGCAGTAGTCCCAGACCGCGGCGAGTATCCGCTCGGCGTTGTCCAGGCAGGCGGACACATGGATCTTCCAGCCCTGCCGCGGGAGTTGGTGGTCGACGGGGCGGAACGCCAGCCAGTCACCGGCACGGTGCCGCTGCCAGCCTTCCGGCAGCGGACGCCGCAGCGCTTCCCACTGAGCCCCCCGGCCCGCGCCCGCCACCGGCAGCCGGTGCGGAGCGTCGTAGAACTGCCGGTCGGCGTCGCAGAAGACGGCGTAGCCCTTGTTCATCGCACTCCCTCGGCCTCGTTGATGCCTTGACGCTGTCACGGTCACCACTCGTAAAACAGTGGTGACTGTCATGAAGATCCCGTGAGGAATGCATGGTTTTGGTGGAGCGCCATCCGCGGGCGGGGGCAGCGCAGTCCCTGCGGAGTGGAGCCAGGTGCGGGGCAGCGTTGAGCGGGCATCGCCACTGCCCGCTTCTGGGGCCCGTGGCTCCACGGTCAGCACGGATCGCCTCGGTACCTGTCCGGGCGGCCCGGATGGCGTCCACGTGTCGGGGTCCGGGTTCTGTTGTTGGTGGAAGTGCGGCCGGGTGTCCGGTCTGCGTGTTTTGTGCGCGCACCGGGATGCGGTGCCGGATGAAGGAGGAGTGCGATGGGCGTGGAGACGCGGAGTACTGGCGGTACTGCGGGACGTGCGGGTGTGCGGGCCGCGGTGCTGGGCGCGGTGGCCGGGGCGGCATTGCTCCCGGCCGCTGCCGCTCACGCGAGCGTCATCGGCATCGGGAACGCGGTGTTCGGCAACACCTGTGCCCACCACGGCGGTGCTCGCGCCGCGGGCTCCACGGTGGCCGGGAGCGGGGTGGCGAGCGGCAACCAGACCGGCCTGCCGTTGAGCCTGCCGCGCAACCACTGCGGCAACAGCGGCATCGTCTGCACCGCCCTGTTCGGCTCCAGCGTGTGAACGGGCCGGTGGGCGCCGGGCGACCGGCCGGGCAGCCGTGAGCGGGGCGGCGGCGGATACGCCGGTAAAGGAACGGGCGGTGGAGGCGCTGCTGTCCCTGAGCGGGCGGACTCTGCCGCTGCTGCGCCAGTGGGTCGGCTCGGAACCGGACTGCGGTGTGGCGCGGGCCCTGCTGTCGCCGGCGACCGGTGACCACTGGGACGACGCCGTGCTGAAGGAGCAAAGGTGATCGCGCACCGCGACGCGCGGACCGCCGGCGAACGCGAGGCGAGCCTGGTGTACGGGGTGTTCCTCCATACGCACCGCCACTACCGGCTGACCGCCGATCACCTCATGGAGCACTTCTCCCGCTGGCCCGCCGACGAGCAGGCCGGGCTCATGCTGGGCGCCTTCTCCTCCTGCGAGGACGCCGCCTACCGCGGCCACGGCGAAGTACTGATCGAGCAGCAAGCGGCGGTGGCCGGTCCGGACAGCTGGCCGTGGACCAGCTGGCCGGCCTCGACCAGGGCGGAGCAGGGCCGGGTACGCGAAGCGTACGAACTCGCCGAGCACGCCCTGGGCCTCTACCCCCGCTCGGGTGTCGCAGCGCACGCCCTCGCGCACGCCGACCACGAGCTGGGCGCCGGACGCGCCGGCGGCGGCTTCCTGGACGAGTGGCTCCTGGCGGACCCGCAGGCGGTACAGGCACGGCACCTGAACTGGCATGCGGCCCTGCACTCCATCGCCTGCGGCGACTTCCCGGACGCGCGCCGACGGGCGGACACGGCACTGGCGCGTACGGATGTCGGCATGCGGGCCGCAATGAACTGGCGCCTGCTGCTGGCAGGGCAGACCCCGGCCGGCCGGAGCGACCCGGGCCAGGTACGGGAACTGCTCGCCGCGCCGGGCGGGATGGCGGAGATCTTCCACACCTTCAACCTGGCATTGGCCCTGGCCGTGGAGGCCGCCACCGACGACCTGCACCTCCTGGCCCGCCGCGCCGCCACCGACGCCCGCCCCGACTTCCGCGTTGTCCTGGCCCCGGTGGTGCAGGCGCTGGCGGAGGCCACCGCGGGCCGCCCCCGCACCGCGGCGGCCCTGCTGAGCGGCCTGGGCGAGAAGGCGGAACGGATCGGTGGCGTGCGGGTCGAACGCGAGATCATCCAGGACACCCTCACCCGCGCCCTCATCGATACGGGCGAGCCCGCACGCGCGGCCGAACTCCTGCACCACCGCACCACCACCCGCCACCACCACACCTACGAGGACCTCCTCCTCGCAGCCCGCACTCCGGCGGACGTGGCTGCCGGCCGTTGATCCGCACCACCGGATGACCCGTGTCACGCTGTGAGCGGAGCCTCGGCTCCACTCGCAGCCGGTGTCACGCACGATGGGGGCCTCTGTGCCCCCTATTCACCGGGCCGGCGATTGCTTCGCCGGATCGACCAACTCTGGGAACCCCTGAGACGTCGTCACCGGGCCACCGGACGGCGGAATGCGGACATCCCCGCTGGCGGGGGCGCTGCCGCGCAAGGAATGGGGAAAAGGCAGGAAGTCGCACAGTGCCTCCCCCCGGCACCGATCGCTCAGCCCCGCCTGAACTACCCAGATTCTCCCCAGGGAAGGCGCATGCAGCGGGATGGGGGCATCTTCACCGGGCTCGTGCCGGCCGAGGGCTGCCCACCACTCGGCCCGGTGCCCATTGGCGGCGCCGTGGATCGTCCAGCCCCCGGGCGGGACGTAGGGGCGTAGGCGATGCGGTCCGTGTGGTCGGGGCTCTCCATGAAGAGAGACCCGACCGCCTCGAATTTGTCACGCCGGCCGGAGGCGCGCAGGAATTTGGAGACGCGGCGAACGCCGTTGCCTACGAGGGCGCGGGTATGGACGGGGTGGTGCTGCTGGGCTTCCATGCATGAACGGAGTTCATGACGTGTATGACTTGTCTTCTGTAAGGCTTCCGTCCCTGTCCCATCGTTGACGGCGCACTCGCCTGCCCTCAAGGCTGAACACCGAGTGCTCGGCCAGCTGGCCATTGGGGTGCCATTTGCGCCAGTCCCCAACGGCCAGCCCCCACCTGGCTTGGCCTTCCTTCTTCTTCGTCCCGTCGGAGTACCACTGGGTCTGCGGTCCGGACGGAACGCCGTCGATGTAGGAGACGAGGGAGATGATCCGACCGTCACCGTCCCGGGATGCGACTTCTCCCGTGAATGGATCGTCTTCGTAGTGGACGCGACTGTCGTCGTCCCGGTAGGTGTCTTGGTATTCGATTCGCATGGTCATTCCATTACGGGAGGTATCTGATTGGACTCAATTCTGCGCCGATAGTCACCAATTGAGTACTGATGGCGACCGCCGTAGCTCGGCACATCTCTGAGCATGTTGTTGCAGTTCGGGCATGCCGGAGCCGACTCGCCCGGGAGGTGAATGATGTTTCCCTTGTTCTTACCCTTCTTCACCCTGGCGTCTTCAATCCATCGTGGGTCGAATCGCATTTCCTTCAGTGCGTCACGACCCAGTTCTTCTTGTTGTTGTCGTTGGCGCGCCCAAAGCAGCTCGTTCACAGCCTTCACCTCGGCGTGCCGCAAGGGGTCGTCAAAGTAAGCCCGCCCAGTATAAATCATCTCTGAATTGGGTATGACTTTGCCATTTGCGTCACGCTCGGCCGTGCCGTCTGGCGCAAGCCGGTTGCCAATCAGGATGCTTTCTTCCGACGCCTTGATGGGGTGCATCCAGTTGGCGAGACCCATGTAGTTGTCTCTCAGTAGCGGGTGGAGATTATCGAGGTCGATGATGTCATCAATCTCTCCGTTGAGGCCCTCGGTAATCATCCCTGTCCGGAGGTCAATCGCCAACGCCGAACAGGGGCCATCATCTGCCCCCTTCGTTTCGGTGTGCCTGATTGCGCGTTCCTCGGACAGTTCCTGCAGGTATTCCTTTACGGGTTTACCGTCGATGTTTTTGATCAGACCGGAACTCTCGTCAACTTGCACCCGGTCTGTGTCGCTCAGGTCTATCTGCTCGACAAGTCCACCACGGCTCTTGTCGTCCACCTCAGAATCCAGATCTTGTGTGCTGGGCGTCTCGCCGGGGTCAACCGGGTCCGGCGGATCAGGCGGGTTGTCCACGGGCACATTGCTAGCCGATGGCGCCTTGAATCGTTCGGCAGGTTCTTGGCTTTCGCCGTGCTTGCCGCTGTCACTGTCGTTTGCGTCGTCGACGTCTTCGGGCATGTGTTCCGGTTCGCCCTGAGAGGGGACGGCAGGAGGTTGGCTTTCCTCTGGGTGGCTCTCCGCGTCGTGGTTGGTGCCGGCAGGGGAGGCCGGCGCCTCGAGGCTGGTCGGATGGTCGCTGTCCGCGGCGGTGCTCTGCCCGCGAGGTTCCTGCGTGGCCGTCTCGGCGTTGGCGTTTTCGGGGGTCGGCTTGCCGTAGATGAAGTGGTTGCCGTCGTTGCGGAGTGCGTCGGCGATGTGCTGTGAGATGTCCGCGCTGCGGTGGCGTGTGCTTTCTCGTTCGCCCGGGATGAAGGGGGGCTTCTGCTGCTTGGTGGGCGAGTATTCGGCCTTCGCTGTGCCGTGGTCGACCGGTGAGTCGTCGGACTTGGTGCCCGCCTGATGGGTGGTGGCGTCGTTGGGGGGCGACTGCTCCTGTTGCGAGCCTTGTGTGTTCGCCTCGCCGGGGGGCCGCTGCCCCTGTCCCGGGTGCTGCTGGTGGGGCTGGTCCTGGACGCCCGGCTGGTGTTGGTGAAGGTGCTGTTGGGGCCCTGGCTGCTGCGTCGGCTGCTGCTGGGCGTACGGGTTGGGCTGCTGCTGAGGCTGGACATGCGGAGCCGGCTGCTGCTGGTACGGCCCAGGCTGTTGCGGCTGGGCGTACGGGCTCTGCTGTTGCGGTTGCGCATAGGGGCTCGGCTGCTGCTGGTAGGGCTGCTGGGTATACGGGTTCTGCTGGTGCTGCTGTGAGTTGAGCTGCTGTTGGTATGGCCCGGGTTGCTGGTACGGCTGCTGGGTGTACGGGTTCTGTTGCTGATGCGGCTGGGCATACGGACCCGGCTGCTGGTTGTACGGCCCGGGCTGCTGTGACTGCTGCTGGGTGTACGGGTTCTGCTGCTGAGGGTTCTGTGCTTGAGCTTGCTGTGTCTGGGCCTGAGCTTGTTGGGCTTGCTGCTGCGCTTGGGTGTGTTGCTGGGCCTGCGCTTGCTGCTGTGCTTGGGCATGCTGCTGGTTCTGCAGCTTCTGGGCCTGCTGTGGGTTGTGGTTCTGGGCTGCGGCCGGGTCGAACGGTTGGCGGTTGGCGTCCAGGACGAGGTGCCAGACGTTCTTGGCACTGGTGTTGATGGGCTGGTCGCTGACCTTGCCGGTTTGGCTGTCGACCCAGACGACCTTGCCGTTGTGGTTGACGGCGTTGAAGACATGGGCGCCGCCGGAACTTCCGTCGGGCTTGTCGGGCCAGGTGACCAGCACTGCGGCCGCGGAGCCGGGGCCGGCCTTGCGGAGGTCGTCGGCGATGCGGTCGTAGCCGTCCTTGGAGTTCGGCCCGGAGTTACGGAACGTGGTGCCCGCCCACTGCTCGATGTTGGCGGTGCCGTTCTGTTCGCCGGATGCGCGGTCGATGCCGCCCTTGCCGTCCGGGTCGTAGGTGCGTGGCGAGGACACCTGTGGGTTGCCGTACCAGGACTCGATGAAGGAGCGGGTGCAGTCTGCGCAGTTGTTGGAACGGCCGACGACCGTGTGGCCCCCGTCGTTCTGGAACTGGGCCCAGGGCTGGAAGGGGTCGTTGAACGCCCGCGGGGTGCCGTCCGGGTTCCGCGGGAAGTTGTTCAGCAGTGCCTGCTGGTCGTGCGGGAACGGCGAGTACAGGCCACCCGGCTGAACGTTGAGGCCGATCCGTACGGCGGTGTGGCTGCGGAGGTCCGAGGGCTGCGGGACCGGTGCCTGGTGCTGCGACTGTTGCTGCTGGTGCTGGACGGGCTGGGTTTGGTTGGGGTCCTGGTGGTGCGGGGCAGGCTGCTGGTGGGGTGCAGGCTGCTGTTGCGGCTGATGCTGAGGAGTCTGCTGCTGGGTGAGGGGTTGGCTCTGGAGGGTGGGCTGCGGCTGGTTATGCGGCTGCGGCTGTTGCGGCGTCGGTTGCTGATACTGCGGCTGCTGGTTCTGGTGCGGGATGTTCGGGTTCGGTGCGCTGGGGGTTTGGGCGCCCGGGCGAACGGGAGCCTGGGCGCCGGGCTGCGACGGGGCCTGGTCAGCAGCGACGTCGGCCTGTGTCCGGTCCGGGTGGGCGGGGGACGGCTGAGCGAAGGGACGCGTTCCGTCGGGATGCGTCGGCTCGGGGAGTGTCCCGTCCGGGCGAGCGGCGTCAGGGCGGTCCGCATCTGGGCGATCCGTATCCGGACGTGTGTTGTCGAGCCCTGAGTTGTCGGGGCGCGGGGACGGGGCATCCTGACGGGGCTGTTGCTGATTGTCCGGGCCGGCGGCGTCCGGACGGGTGTTGTCGGGGTGGGAGTCGGTGTCGCGGACGGGGTGAGCGAGAAGCGGGTTGTGCGGGGGGTGTTCGGGGCTCGGCTGCTGGGTGTGGTCCTGGGAGCCCTCAGGGCGGCGGTTGTTGCCGGGGGGTGCGGCGGGGGCGTCGCGGCGTGGGCCGTCCAGGCGCGGGTTGTATGGGCGGGACGTTTCTTCCTGGCGGGGGCCGTCGAGGCGGCGGTTGTAGGGGGGAGCCTCAGGACGGCGTTGCTGGGTGGCGTCGTGGATTGCCTGGGAGCCGTCCGGGCGACGGTTGGTGCCCGCAGAAGCGTTTCCGTTGCCGCTGGCGGGGGTCCTGCCGCGGGGGGCGCTGGTGCCGGTGCCTCCCTGGGGCGGGATGCCGCCCATCATCGGGCCGGGGGCCTGGGGGGTGTTGGGCTGCTGCGCCTGATGGGGGGTGGGGTTGGAGGGCGCGCTCGTGCTGGGGTCGGTGGTGTGCTGGGGCGGCGGGGGCAGGGTTGCGGCACCCGCGGACTGAGTGGTGACGGTGTCGTCGTCAGGGGTGCCCACCGTGGGCATGGGGTCGCCGGGGGCCGGGTCACGCGGCTGGATGGGCGGGCCGGACGAGGGCGGGTGCTGGACGGGGGCACCCTGCGACGGTGTGCCGAGGTGTGGCATCGAGGTGCGCCCGCTGCCGCTGGCGGAGTTGTCGCCGTTGTTGGTGGCGTCGCCGCTGCTGCCGTCGTGGGAACTGTCGCCGTACGAGGGCGGGTTGCCGGCTATGGGGCCCGGGCTCGATTCCGGAGTTGGCGCGGGTGCCGGCTGGGGCGCGTCGGGGCGCGAAGCATCACCCTCGTGGGGTGTGGAGTCCGGCGTGGGCTGGGTGCTGACGGGGTCCTGCGCGGGGGCGGGACGGGCGGCGTCGGGGGTGTTGTCGGGGGCGGGCTGGGTGGTGACCGCGTCCGTGTCCGGACGGACAGGGTGGGCCAAGTCAGGGGTGTTGTCCGGTATGGGTTGGGTGCTGATGGCGTCGGCGTTGGGTCGGGTGGCGTCCGAGGTGGCATCCGGCGTGGGCCGGGTGCTGACCGAGTCCGCGTCCGGGCGAGAGGCGTCAGGCGTGGTGCCCGCATCGGGGGTCGGGTAGGTCCCGTCGGGGCTGTCGCTGTCACCTCGAAATCCCTCGTCGAAGGGGGAGCGCTGGTCCGGGGGAGGCAGGGGCTGGGCGTTGGGGACGCTGCGGGCAGGGTCGGAGCCATTGGACGTATTGTCCGGGGAACTGGTGGTGGGGGTGCTGGAGGAGGGCGGGGTGCTGTCCGTGCCGCCGGAGTTCGTACCACCGGTGCCGGGGCCGCCCGACGCGCCCGCGTTGTCCGAAGCCCGGGGCGTGTGACTCGTGGAACCGCCTTCCGAGCCGCTGCGGTTGCCGCCGCCCGGACGGCTCCCGCTGGAGTCGGTGGAGCTGTTGCCGGATCCGGAGCCGCCGTCGGAGCTACTGCCCGAGCCGGAACCAGTACCGGACCCGCCGCCGTCGGACCCGCTGCCGGAACGCGACCCGCTCCGCGAGCCTGACCCGCTGCCGGAGTCGCCCGTCCCGTCGGACCCTCCGCCGCTGTCGTGGCCGGCGGCGCTGTCGAGGCCCTGGCGGGCTCGATGCCCCGCGCGGCCGCCCGCGCCGTCACGAAGGCCCTCACCCAGGCTCTCGCCCATGTTCTCGACGGCATCCGTGGCGGCCTTCTGGCCCTCCTTGGCGGTGCGGCCGAGGTCGTAGCCGTTCTGGGCACCGAAGTTCTGGTTGACGGTCTGGGCTATGAGGTCGGAGACCATGGCCTCGAGCGCGGAGATCACCGGCTCCTTGGCGGCCTCCACGATCGCTTGGAGGAGTTGCTGAGCCACTTCCTTCAGCACGCGGCGCACCACTTCACGCGTGGCCAACGTCGCTGCCGCGGCGCCGATTTCGGACAGGCCCAGGGTGAAGGGAGCGGCGGCCTGGGCGGCGATGATCTCGGCGGCCAGGATGGCCAGCTGGACGATCACGGCGGTCTTCATGCCGATGACCAGCATCGCCGCGGCTTCCAGCGTGAAGGCGATGACCTCGGCTGCCTCGGCGGCGTCGTTGAGGTAGCCGGAGCCGCCGGAGAACTTCTCCCAGGCTTTGCTGAAGCCCTCGATGGAGTCGCCGGAGTTCTCGCCGAGCACGTTGCTCGCGTACGTGTTGCCCCGGGCCTGATGGCCCTGGACCTCCGCTGCGAAGGTGCGCCAGACCTGGGCGCACTCGATCAGCTTGTCTTCGTCAGCATGCGGCCAGTTGAAACCGAGCATGTCCAGGACCCACTCAAGAGGATCCGGCAGCATCAGAGACAAGGTGAAGCTCCCCCATGAAATGAAATGCGTTGTGGCGTGCTGCAGAACGGGCTGTGCGGAAAGACGCCCGCGTCAAAGATGGGGACCGGCCGGCGGTCCAGGGCCGGGTAGCCCGGTGGGTCAGGACGGGCCGGTGAGGGTGTAGCTGACCTTCCCGGGGTCCTTTGTCGGGTCCTGCCATGCCTGCTGGTTGGCGACATGCTGCTTCATCAGCGAGTCGTTGAAGTCCTCGTTCTCCGCGTGGTGCTTGGACATCGAGGTCAGCGCCTTGCCGATTTCCTGTAGCTTCGAGGAGAGGTGCCCCATTGACTCGTACATGCCGTCACGGACGCCCTCGTAGGCGACGCCGAACTTCTCGCCGATCTCGTCGTCTCCCCACGGAGGGGCGTCGGCCTTGCTGGCGAAACTCGTCAGACCGCTCACGAACTGTTCGCCGAAGGACTTCTTCTCCTCCGGCGGTCCTTCGTCCCCGTTGCTGGGCGGCCCAGCGCCCAGCGCATGCAGCCCGTCTATCAGCCGCGCCACCGAGGAGTAGAAGTCCTCACCGAGATTGACGAAATTCGTACCCTCGGCCTTGAGGCCTTCCACATTGGTCTGGAATCCACCGGCGCCGGCCACAACGTCCCCCGTGTTCATAATGGTTACCCAATGAGTTGGTCAAGTCAAAGTTTAACCAACCGCACTGACAGCTCGCCAGGACCTGCCAGGCAAGCAACCAGGCGCGCTCAGTAGCCGCTCGGGCGGTAGGAGCTGTGGTAGAGCTCCACGGCCGCCTCCGGAGGGAAGTTGGGCAGGAACGTCACATCGCCGTTGTCCTTGTTGATGACGACATTGCTTCCCCCGGGTGCAGGGGGCGCCGCGGTGAGCTCCTTGGGGGCCGGCCAGCCCGCATGGATCAGGTAGCCGATGTCGAATTCGTGGACGTACAGTGCGGACGGCCCGCCCGGTGAGCCGACCTCGGGGAAGTGCTGACGGCCGATATCCAGTGCCTCGACCTCGCTCGCCGGCACTGGGCGCGGTCCGGCCTCGACCGGCTCCGGCGGGAGCGGAGGAGGCGTCGGAGGCAGGCCGGGAGTGCTGCCCGTGTGGTCGGATCCGGTCATTGTGCGGTCTCCCTGGCACTTGGTTCGGTCGGTGACGTTCAACCTAACTCACGCCACGGCAGCCTCGTTGATTCGTATCAAGGCGCCGACGGGCAGACGACCGCTGCACCGTTTTGCCGGCCGTCGGGGCGCGCAGCGCATGACTGGTCCCCGCGGTGCGGACTCGTTGCGCCCGCTTTGTCCAGGACACGAGCAGTCTCATCGGAGATGTACAGGTCCCGCTCGGTGTGGCGCAACCCGCGATGGGGATCTCATCGCCGGGCCGGATGACGGTGTGGTGGTCGACGCCGCTCCGGCGGGCGGAGTCGCGGCTGTCAGTTGCGCGCAGTTCTCGACGAGTTCGAGGCTCTTGGCAAGGGGCGTATGGCCAGCGACACACCATTCCATCGCGTTCCAGCGGAGACCGCGACCGTGAAGAGAAGCCTCCCCAAGAGCCCTGGCGAAGCGGGCGGGCGCAGCTTTCGATGCGCCCGCCCGCTTCGGCCTGCCGTCCGGCGGGGAACTACGCTGCGTTACGCGGGGCGTCCATGCGCGGGAGTTGCTGCCACGGGCTACAGGCGCTCAGTGTCCGCGCATACGCACGGCGGCCGGACTCGGTTGCGACTCCACTGTCGACAGATTCCCCTCACCGGTTCCGGACGGGCCTCCGAGGGTCACGCCCGTGCTCCAGGGGTCACAGCGAGAGCCTTCTCGCCCCGACTGCTCAGAGCCAGTCCCGCCGCTTGAAGATGACATAGAGGCTGGTACACACAACCGCCATCAAGATGATGGCGAAGGGGTATCCGAGTCCCCAGTGCAACTCCGGCATGTGGTCGAAGTTCATGCCGTAGATCGTCCCGACCAACGTGGGCGCGAAGAGGATTGCCGCCCAGGACGAGATCTTCTTGATTTCCTCGTTCTGCTCGAAGCCTGCTTCGGCCAGGGCGCGCATCTCGGCGTTCTGCTGCTGGTTCACCAGGGTGGCGTTGACGGTGAGGATGTCCTGGAGGGCCTGCCGGAAGCCGTCGACGCGTTCGGTGGTGTGCAGGGCGTGGTCGGCGACGTCGCGCAGGTAGCGGCGCAGTTCCTCGTCGATCGCGTACTTCTCGAAGCCGGCGGTGAGGTTCTCCAGCATGCCGTTCAGCGGGCGGGTGGCGCGCTGGAACTCCACGACCTCGCGGGAGAGTTCGTAGATGCGGCGGGAGACGCGCGGGTCACCGCCGAAGACCTCGGTCTCGATCTCGTCGATGTCGTTCTGGACGCCGGAGACGACCGGTGCGTAGTCGTCGACGACGGCGTCGAGGATGGCGTAGAGCACCGCTTCGGGGCCGCGTTTGAGGAGTTCGGGGGCGTCCTCCATGCGGCGGCGTACGGCCGAGAGGTCGGGGGCGCCGCCGTGCCGGACGGTGATGACGAAGTCGCGGCCGACGAAGACGTGGAGTTCGCCGAAGTCGACCTCCTCGGCGTCGTCCAGATAGCGGGCGGCGCGCAGTACGACGAAGAGCGTGCCGCCGTAGCGCTCCAGTTTGGGCCGCTGATGGGCTTCCAGCGCGTCCTCGACGGCGAGCTGGTGGAGGTCGAACTCCGATGCCAGGGTGATGAGTTCGGCGGGGGTGGGGCGGTGCAGTCCGATCCACGCCAGGGTGTCCGGGGTGGCGCGCAGCTGCTGGAAGGTGTCGGCGAGGGTGTCGTGGGTGCTGACACGCCGTCCGTCGCGGTACAGGGCGGCATTGATGACGCTGCCGGCGGTGTCGGCCGCCGGCGCCGGCGCGGGGGGCCGGTCCGAGGTGGCGTCGGCGGGAGGCGGGGCGGGCCGCTTCTTCGCGGGTTTGCGCAGGCCACGCAGGGCGCGCAGACCGCGCGGCCGTCGGGCCGGAGGTTCCGGGGTCACGACAGAACCGACCTCCGTCACAAGGGGGGATGAACAGGCACACACAAGCTCGACGCAGGATATCTGCCAAGGCTGTCGGCACTGGTCAGGGGCCATGGTGCAGGATGGGCCAGGGATGTGACGCCGCGTGTGTCATGCCCGGCACCGTTTGTATGTTTATCCTTACAATTGTGTCATGCAGATACCGCAGACAGGCAGAGCTCCTCTGGGTGAGGTGATTCGGTGAACGGTCGTCCCGATGCCACCGACGAGCAGTGGGAAGGACTCGCCGAGGTCGTCCCGCTGCGCAGCAGCAGCGAATGGCCGTCCTGGCCCGACCACCGTGCCCTCCCCGAGGAGGAACCGGCGGAGGAGATGCGGCGGTTCATCGTGATCCGCGTGCAGACCTTCGCCGACGCGCGGGAGGTGGCGGAGTACCTCATGGCGCAGCTCCCGGTCCTGCTGGACCTCAGCAGCGCCGACGCCGATGTCGCCAAGCGCATCCTGGACTTCTCCAGCGGTGTCGTCTTCGGCCTCGGCAGCGGGATGCACCGGGTGGACACCAATGTGTTCCTGCTGGCGCCGATCGGGACCGAAGTCGCCGAGCCCACCGCCGGCTCCGTCCCCCGTTCGTAGGAAGCGACGGCGGGCAAAACGGTTCTCCGGGCGGGCCGCTGCATAGCGTCCCGCACATGGATACCGACAGTGCACGACCAGCGGTCACCGAGTTACGTCTGTCCGCCTTCAAGACCCATCGCGGCGTCACCCTGCCGCTCGGCCCGCTGACGCTGCTGAGCGGCGAGAGCGGCAGCGGCAAATCCAGCGCGCTGCAGGCCTACGAGTTCCTGGCCCGGTTGGGCAGCGGCGAGCCGCTGCCCAAGGCGGTCGAGGCGGTGGCGGGCGGCGCCGCCGCGTGCGTACCGGCGGCGGCCCGCCCCGACAGGCAGGGGCGGCGCGGGTTCCGCCTCGGCTGCACGGTTGACGGCCCGGTGGGCCTCGTCCACCTCGATCTCGCCGTCCAGGCGGAGCCCGAACTGCGCATCGTCGGTGAGCGGTTGACCGGCGGCGGCGAGACGCTGCTGACCACGGCGCTCACCGACCCCGACCGCCCCGCTGTGCAGGCCGCCTGGCACACGGCCGGCGCGACCCCGGTCACCCGCGCACCGCTGCCCGACGACCGGCTGGGCACCTCGCTGCTGCCGCTGCGCGTCGCCGGCAAGACGGCGGGGCAGCGGCTGGTGCTCGACGCGGCGGAACAGGTCGTGGTCGCCCTGCGCTCGGCCTTTGCGTGCGATCCGCTGCCGGAGGTCATGCGGGGGGACAGGACGGGAGCCGCCACCGGTGCGGGCCCGGGAGCCGGCGCGGTCACGGCCGGGCGACGGGCGAGCGGCCGTGGCGCGAAGGCGACGAAGCCCGCCGGGCGGGGCGGCGCGGGAGCCCGCGGGCGGGACGGTGGCGCGGCCGGCGGCTGGGGGCACCACGGGGACGAGGAGCCGGACGAGGGCCGGCTGCGGTCCTCCTGCGACAACCTCCCCGCGGTGCTGGAGCGTACGAGTCGTGAGTGCGCGCGGCGGCATGCGGTGCTGGTCGCGGCGGTACGCGAGGCGTGCGCCGGCCCCGTGGAGGGACTGCGCGCGGTGCCGCGGCAGCCGAACGGCGCGGGTGGCGGTCAGGGAGTGACGGTGGCTGAGGTTGCTGCTGTTGCCGCCGGAGGCGCTGGGGGTGCTGGGGTGGCGTCCGCCGGGCGGAGCGCGGCTGCGGGCGGACCGGTCCCGGGTGTGCGGGCGGTGATCGACCGGGGTGCGTGGGCGATGCCCGTCGAGCAGCTCGGCGACGGCGAGCTGCGCTTCCTCGGGCTGGCGCTGGTGCTGCTCACCGGGCCGGGCGTCCTGGCCATGGATCCGGCAGGGGAGATTCCGTCCGCTCAGCAGCAGTTGACGGTCATGGCGGACGGCATGGACCGCTGCATGGACGACCGGCAGGCGCGCGAGCTGGTGTCGCTGGCCGTACGGATGGCGGCGCGTGGGCACGTCCGGCTGCTGGGGACGGTGCGGGACCCGTCGGTGGTCGAGGGGCTGCCCGGTGTGCAGGTGCTACACCTGGGGGCATGAGCGAGGATCTTCCTACCCTGCAGCGCCGGCTCGTCGCTTTCGCGGCCGCCCGGGACTGGCAGCAATACCACACCCCCAAGAACCTGGCCGCGGCGCTCAGCGTCGAGGCCGCCGAACTGGTCGAGATCTTCCAGTGGCTGACGCCCGAGGAATCGGCAGAGGTGATGGCCGACCCGGGGCAGGCCGGCCGGGTCGAGGACGAGGTCGCGGACGTTCTGGCGTATCTGCTGCAGTTCTGCGAGGCCCTGGGGATCGACGCCCTGACGGCGCTCGCCGCAAAGATCGAGCGGAATGAGTCCCGCTTCCCCGCGGTCCGCTCGGCGCGCCCGGACCGGCCGCGGGGGCGCGAGGGTGGCGAGACGGAGAAAGGGGGCGAGGCGAACGAAGGGGTGTGAGGGGGCGGTTGGCGGGGCGGTCGGAGTGGGGGTGCCGGATCTGCCCCATGTGAGGGTGCGGGGGCCCGGAAGCCGCCCTCCGTCCGGTGGTCGTGTGCCGGGCGGGAGGCGGTTGATTTTCTGTCATGCAAGTGGCGGTGGGGCGCCGAGTGACCCGTGGGTGGGTGGTGATGGTTGGGGGTGAAGTGCCGGGAGGGGGGCCAGTGGTTCCCGGATGACGCTTCGTCACTCTATGGAGTTATCGATCATGGTGTGGCGCCTCTCTTGTCCAGAGATTTGCGAATTCCTCTGGCGTTTTTGGGTGTTCCCCTTCACTCTGGGTAGTGGACAGGGTGTAGGGCACGGCGGGTGATGACGGAGGGAGGGGGCGCGGATGGACGCGGTGCGGATCATCGCGGCCAATCGGCGCGGTCTGGCACAGGCGAGCACGGTTCAGGACGTGATCGTCGAGGCATGGCAAGCACAGGCTTTGGCGGAGGCGATCGGCAGCCATCTCGCGATATTCGGGCCGTATGAAGTGCGGTCCAGAGCGCGGAGGTTGGGCGACGCGGGCGGGCGGTTCAGCGGGGGACTGCTGTGCCAGGCGCCGACGACCGGTGGGCTGCGGGCGGCTCAGCTGTCCGATGTGCAGGATGCCAAGGGCGCTTTAACCGCCCTGTGCCGATTGCTGCGAGAGGTGTGCGAGGCACTGGTGAACGTGGTGTGCTCGACCGACGAGGACGGGATGTACTGGACCTGCGTCGAGGCGATGGACACCGCCGACGAATCGAGAGACCACGTCGCCGGAATACTCGAAAAGCTGGAAGCACGCGAGCGGCACCCCGCCTGACCCGGCGGGGCGCGCAGACGCCCGGGACGCGAGGTAGGGAACTTCGCGGGTTCGGGGTGCCGCACACAAGCCAGGGACGCAGGTCCCCCGATGCCGTGAATCCGCAACGGGAGCCTGGGTCCGATGGGCCGGGCCTGGTGAGCGCCGCTGGGTCAGCCGCGCTTGAGGGTGATGGCTCCATTGCTGGTGGTCAGGTCGAGCCGGTGGGCGCCGGCCGGGTCATCGGTGACGCCGATGTCCTTGTGGCCGTTGCTGGTCTCCGTGCGCACCCGGTATGTGCCGTCCGGCACGGTGACGGTGACGGCGCCGTTGGACGTATCCGCCCGGACGTTCTGTGCCGTGGTCGGCGTGAGTTCGATCGCGCCGTTGGAAGTCTTCGCCTTGATGCCCTTGCCGGACAGCCCGGTCCCGTGGATCCGGCCGTCGGCGGTCTCCACATCCACCGGTCCGCGGACGCCCTTGAGGTCGATGGCCCCATTACTGGTGGTCACCTTCACCGCGCCGACCCCGGTCAGGTGGATCGCGCCGTTGGAGGTCTCGCCGTTCACCGGGAGCCCCGCCGGCAAGTCGACGGTGTAGCTCACCGAGCAGTCCTTGCCGCAGCCGCCGAGCACCAGGACACCGTCCTCGACCCGGTGCGTGGCACCCTTCGGGCGGTCCCCGTGGTATTCGACCTCACGGTGGACCGAGACCTTGGACACGTCTTTGCCGCCGTTCAGGGTGACCGAGCCGGATCTGCTGTCCAGGCGGACCGATGTGATCTTCTTCGCCTTCGGCACCGAGGAGTCGTCCTCGAAAGTCGATCCGGGGGTCAGACTGCACGCGGTCAGGCCGATCGCACCGATCCCGGCCATCGCGGCGGCCCCGAAAAGGCCAAGGAACTTACGCACGGATCTCCCCCGGTTCTGCGGAACTGAACTCGCTGGTCACGGCCCCCGAACGGGGGCGTCGTGCGAAGAGGCTATGACACGGCGGGACGGCACAACCATGGGGCAAACCCCCTGAGGCGGAGGGGGATTGCCCAGCCGCGCCCTGCCTGTCCGTGCCCCGTCCACCTCTGTCCGTCAGCCTCCCCGGCCCGCCACCGCCCTCCCCCCGGCCCGTCCGTCCCCCGGCCCGTCCGGGCGCAGGCGGAGAGGCAGAGCGGGCCGGACAGGGGACGGGCCGGACAGGGCGGGGGAGTGGTCGGCGGGGTGGCCGTCAGGAGAGCTGGGGCATGACCTCGGAGGCGATCAGTTCCATGTGGTCGAGGTCGTCGAGGTCCAGCATCTGGAGGTAGACGCGCTGCGAACCGACGGCCGCGAACTGCTGCAGCCGCTCCACGACCTCGCCGGGGCTCCCCGCGAGCCCGTTGGCCTTCAGCTCGTCGACCTCCCGGCCGATGGCGTCGGCCCGGCGCTTGATGTCCACGTCGTTCTTGCCCACACAGGCGACGAGCGCGTTGGAGTAAATGAGGTCGCCGGCCGGGCGGCCGCGCTCCTCGGCAGCCGCCCCCACCCGCTTGAACTGACGCTCCGTGTCCTCCAGTGAGGCGAACGGGATGTTGAACTCGTCGGCGTACTGGGCGGCGAGCGCGGGGGTGCGCTTGGCTCCGTGGCCGCCGATGAGGATGGGGACATGCGGCTGCGCGGGCTTCGGCAGGGCGGGCGAGTCGGTCAGTTGGTAGTAGGTGCCGTCGAACTGGAACCGCTCGCCGACGGGGGTTTCCCACAGGCCGGTGATGATCGCCAGCTGCTCCTCCAGCCGGCCGAACTTCTCCTTCGGGAACGGGATTCCGTAGGCGGCGTGCTCCTCGCCGTACCAACCGGAGCCGAGGCCCAGATCGACGCGCCCGCCGGACATCTGGTCGACCTGCGCGACCTGGATGGCGAGAACCCCCGGCAGGCGGAAGGTGCCCGCCGTCATGAGGGTGCCCAGCCGGATCCGTCGGGTCTCACGGGCCAGGCCGGCCAGTGTGATCCAGGCATCCGTGGGGCCGGGCAAGCCGTCGACGTTGCCCATGTGGAGGTAATGATCAGAGCGGAAGAACGCTCCGTAGTTGAGTTCTTCCGCCGCCCGCGCGACGCGGAGCAGCGTCTCGTAGGTGGCTCCCTGCTGAGGCTCGGTGAAGATGCGAAGTTCCATACGGCTCATATTGCCCTGGTGATCGCCGCCGACACGAGCTGTCCACAGCGCGGCGCGCAGTGGCGGGCGGTGGCCGGGGGGTGGGGAAAAGCGCTGGGGAAATGGCGGCGGATCAGGGAATACTCGGACGCGTGTTCCTGACGATAACGACCACAGGCAGCGCCGACCGTCCCGCGACCGACCTCGGGTTCCTGCTGCACAAGCACCCCGACAAGTCGCAGCAGTTCTCGACGTCGTACGGCATCGCGCACGTGCTCTACCCCGAGGCGGACGAGCATCGGTGCACGGCCGCGCTGCTGCTGGAGGTCGATCCCGTCGCGCTGGTCCGCCGGGGGCGGGGCAAGGGCCGCGGCGGCGCCCCCGACTCGGCGCTCGGGCAGTACGTGAACGACCGCCCTTACGCGGCCTCCTCGCTGCTCGCGGTGGCGCTGCGGAGCGTCTTCGCGAGTGCGATGAAGGGGCAGTGCGCCGCGCGGCCGGAGCTCCCCGGGCGGACGATGCCGTTGCGTATCGAGGTGCCGGTGCTGCCCGCGCGCGGTGGCGCCGAGCTGGTGGCCAGGCTGTTCGGGCCGCTGGGGTGGACGGTGACGGCCGAGCCGTTGCCGCTGGACGCGACGTTCCCGGAGTGGGGCGATTCGCGCTACGTACGGCTCGTCCTGGAAGGGGAGGTGCGGCTCGACCAGGCGCTGCGGCACCTGTATGTCCTGCTGCCGGTGCTGGACGACGCCAAGCACTACTGGGTCGCGCCCGACGAGGTGGACAAGCTGCTGCGGGCCGGCGAGGGCTGGCTGGAGGGCCACCCCGAGCAGCGGGTGATCGTCGGCCGCTATCTGGCGCGACGGGGGGCGCTGACCCGTGCCGCGATGGAGCGGCTGGAGCTGGAACGGCTGGCGGAGGCGGACGACACCGATGCCGCGGAGCTCGACAACGCCGTGGACGAGGGAACGGACACCGAGGAGAAGCCGGTGCCGCTCGCCGTGCGGCGCCGCGAGGCGATCATGGCGGTACTGCGTGCCGACCGGGCCGCCCGGGTGCTCGACCTGGGCTGCGGGCAGGGTCAGTTGATCGGTGCGCTGCTCAAGGAGGCGCAGTTCACCGAGGTCGTGGGGGTCGACGTATCGATGCGGGCGCTCCATGAGGCGCGGCGCCGGCTGCGGCTGGAGCGGATGTCCGAGCGGCAGTCGGAGCGGGTGCGCCTGGTGCAGGGGTCGCTGGCGTACACCGACACCCGGCTCAAGGGGTATGACGCGGCGGTGCTGAGCGAGGTCATCGAGCATGTCGACCCGCCGCGGCTGCCGGCGCTGGAGTACGCGGTGTTCGGGTCGGCCCGGCCGTCAACGGTCGTGGTGACGACACCGAACGTCGAGTACAACGTGCGCTGGGAGGCGCTGCCCGCCGGGCGGGTGCGTCATGCGGACCACCGTTTCGAATGGACCCGGGAAGAGTTCCGGGCCTGGGCCCGGCAGGTCGCCGGCCGGCACGGCTACACCGTGGCCTTCGCCCCCGTCGGACCCGACGACCCCGAGGTCGGGCCGCCCACCCAGCTCGCGCATTTCCGGCGCGAGGGGGACGGCAAGGAACCCCACCGCACGGCGGGCGTTCCCCGGAACACCGGCACCGGCACCGGCACTGGCGCCGGCGCCGACGCCGGCACCGGTGACACGACACGTACGAAGGAGGCAGCGGCATGACGGAGAACGACCGTACGGAGCACGACCGGACGCAGGGCGACCGGATGGAGCACGACCGGACGCAGGGCGACCGGACGGAGCAGGACCGGGCGCAGGGCGAAGTGGACCGGCCGGGCGCGGCGCGCTCGCTGCCGGTGCCCGACCTGTCGCTGGTGGTGCTGATCGGCGCCACCGGCTCCGGCAAATCGACCTTCGCCGCCCGGCAGTTCAAGCCGACCGAGGTGCTCTCCTCCGACGTCTGCCGGGGGCTCGTCAGCGATGACGAGAACGACCAGGGCGCCAGCCGGGACGCGTTCGAGGTGCTGCACTTCATCGCCGGCAAGCGGTTGGCGGCAGGCCGGCTGACCGTCGTGGACGCCACCAATGTGCAGTCGGAATCCCGCGCCCAGCTGGTACGGCTGGCGCGGGAGCACGACGTCCTGCCGGTGGCGATCGTGCTCGACGTACCCGAGCAGGTCTGTGCCGAGCGCAATGCCGCGCGTGCCGACCGGGCCGGGCTGCCGCGCCGGGTCATCCAGCGTCACCAGCGTGAACTACGCCGCTCGCTGCGCCACTTGGAGCGTGAGGGCTTCCGCAAGGTGCACATCCTGCGCGGCCAGGAGGAGGTCGAGGCCGCGCGGGTCGTCCGCGAGCGGCGGTTCAACGACCTGCGCCATCTCACCGGCCCGTTCGACATCGTCGGCGACATCCACGGCTGCCGCTCGGAGCTGGAGTCGCTGCTCGGCCGGCTGGGCTACGAGACGGTCCGCGACGGGCTCGGGCGCCCGGTGGACGCCGTGCACCCGCAGGGCCGTACCGCC
The DNA here is from genome assembly GCF_044767385.1 of Streptomyces sp. NPDC101393. Taxonomy (NCBI): domain Bacteria; kingdom Bacillati; phylum Actinomycetota; class Actinomycetes; order Kitasatosporales; family Streptomycetaceae; genus Streptomyces; species Streptomyces sp. NPDC101393. The sequence goes on from NZ_JBIWNU010000006.1 coordinate 318,510, forward strand.
GTCTTCGTCGGTGACCTGGTGGACCGGGGGCCGGACAGTCCCGGGGTGCTGCGCCTCGTCATGGGCATGGTCGGGGCGGGCCACGCGCTGTGTGTGCCGGGCAACCACGAGAACAAGTTGGGCCGCTACCTCAAGGGCCGCAAGGTCCAGCACACCCACGGCCTCGCCGAGACCATCGAGCAGCTGGAGCGGGAGGACGACGCGTTCCGCGCCGAGGTGGCGGCGTTCATCCAGGGGCTGGTCAGCCACTACGTCCTGGACGGCGGCGGGCTGGTGGTGTGCCATGCCGGGCTGCCGGAGAAGTACCACGGCCGCACGTCGGGCCGGGTGCGGTCCTTCGCGCTGTACGGCGACACGACCGGCGAGACCGACGAGTTCGGGCTGCCGGTGCGCTACCCGTGGGCGGAGGAGTACCGCGGCCGGGCCGCCGTCGTCTACGGCCACACCCCGACCCCGCGCGCCAACTGGCTCAACAACACCATCTGTCTGGACACCGGCTGCGTCTTCGGCGGCACGATGACCGCGCTCCGCTGGCCGGAGCGGGAGCTCGTGGACGTGCCTGCCGAGCAGGTCTGGTACGAACCCGCCAAGCCGCTCGCCACCGAGGCGCCGGGCGGCGCCGACGGGCGCCCGCTGGACCTGGACGACGTGGCGGGCAAACGCATCGTGGAGACCCGCCACATGGGACGGCTCGCGGTCAGGGAGGAGAACTCCGCGGCCGCGCTGGAGGTGATGAGCCGCTTCGCGATCGACCCGCGCCTGCTGCCGTACCTCCCGCCGACGATGGCGCCCTGCGCGACGTCGAAGGAGGAGGGGTATCTGGAGCACCCGGCCGAGGCGTTCGCCGCCTACCGCGCGGACGGGGTGCGCGAGGTGGTGTGCGAGGAGAAGCACATGGGCTCGCGCGCGGTGGTGCTGGTCTGCCGCGACGAGGCGGTGGCCCGCGAGCGGTTCGGGGTGCCGGAGGGGGCGCCTGGCGCGCTGTACACCCGCACCGGGCGGCCGTTCTTCGACGATGCCGCGACGACCGCCGGCCTGCTGCGGCGGGTCCGCGACTGCGCGGAGCGGGCCGGGCTCTGGGCGGAGCTGGACACCGACTGGCTGCTGCTGGACGCCGAGCTGATGCCGTGGTCGCTGAAGGCGACGGGTCTGCTGCGCAAGCAGTACGCGGCGGTCGGCGCCGCTTCCGCGGCCGTGTTCCCGGGTGCGCTGGGTGCCCTGGAGGCGGCCGCCGGGCGGGGCGTCGAGGTCTCCGAGCTGCTCGCCCGGCAGCGCGGCCGGGCCGCGGACGCCGCGGCGTTCACGGACGCATACCGGCGCTACTGCTGGCGCGTGGGCACGGCCCCGGCGGACGCCCCGGATGGCCCGGACGCCCCGGACGCCTCGGATGCCCCGGTCGGCCCGACCGGCCGGACCGGCCCCTCGGAGACGACGCCCGCCGCTCCGGACGCGCCGACCGGCCCGGACCCCCTGGACGGGATCCGGCTCGCGCCGTTCCAGATCCTCGCCGTGCAGGGTCGCAGCCTCGCCGCGCTGCCGCACACCGAACAGCTCACGCTGATCGACCGGCTCATCGCGGCAGAGGCCGGCGGTGCGACAGGTGGAGAGCGCAGTGGAGAGGGCGGTGCCGGGTCCGAGTCCGGAGCCGAGCCTGGTGCCGGGTCCGAGTCCGGAGCGGAGTCCGGAGCGGAGGGTGCGACCTCGCCGGTGGCTGGGAGCGCCCGGCCGGGACTCCTTGCCCCGACCCGCCGGCTCCTCGTCGACACCGAGGACGAGGCGTCCGTCGCGGCGGGCGTCGCCTGGTGGCTGGATCTCACCGCGGCCGGCGGCGAGGGCATGGTGGTCAAGCCGGTGCAGGCGTTGGTGCGCGGGTCGGACGGCCGCCTCGTGCAGCCCGGCGTGAAGTGCCGGGGCCGCGAGTACCTGCGGATCATCTACGGGCCGGACTACACCAGCCCGGAGAATCTGCGGCGGCTCCGGATCCGGCACCTGGGACACAAACGCTCCCTGGCGCTGCGCGAGTACGCCCTCGGCCTGGAGGCGCTCGACCGGCTGGCGGAGGGGGAACCGCTGTGGCGGGTCCACGAGGCCGTCTTCGCGGTCCTCGCGCTGGAGTCCGAGCCGGTGGACCCCCGGCTGTAGCGGCCGGGGAGGGGCACGGCGCCGCCCCACCGACCACTGCGGGCCATCGCCTCACGTCACCCGCGCCGCCCGCGCCGCCCGCGTCACCCGCGCTGCCCGCGTCACCCGCGCCGCGCGGGCCTCCCGCGTCACCCGAGCCGCCCGGTAGGACCGCCGGTCATCGACCGGCGGGACGCCGACGGCGCGGGTGACGTGCCGGCGCAGGCCGGCGAGCGTGCCGAGTCGGCAGGCCCGCGCGATCCACCCCACCGAAGATCGCCGCTCTCGCCAACTCCCGGGCGCGGGCTGGGCGTTGAGTGTGCGCCCGCCGCATCGGTGTGGTGCCGACCGAGACGTGAACGCGACGCGCGAGGGTGCGCGCGGCGAGGGGGCCCCGACGCACGAGGGTGCGCAGGCCGCTGCGAGGCGCCCCGGAACCCACCGGGCACACCCCCGGCTCCCATATGGCCGCGAACCCGCCCCATCTCACCCTCATCCCACCCCCACTCACCCCGTGACCACCCCCACCCCACCCCACTCCACCCCACTTCGCGCCGACATCCCCGGAGATCCGGCCGACGACGTTCGCAATGCGGGGGAAGCGGCCAAGATGGGGAGATGGGATTCCAAGTCGACTCCGAGGCCGGGCGGCTGCGCCGGGTCATCCTGCACCGTCCCGATCTGGAGCTGAAGCGGCTCACGCCCACCAACAAGGACGCGTTGCTCTTCGACGACGTGCTGTGGGTCCGCCAGGCGCGCGCCGAACACGACGGGTTCGCCGATGTGCTCCGGGACCGGGGGGTGGAGGTGCACCTCTTCGGTGATCTGCTGGCCGAGAGCCTGCAGATCCCCGAGGCGCGGGCGCTGGTCCTGGACCGCGTCTTCGACGAGAAGGAGTACGGGCCGCTGGCCACCGACCACCTGCGGGCCGCCTTCGATGAGCTGCCGGTGCCCGAACTCGTCGAGGCGCTGGTCGGCGGCATGACCAAGCGCGAGTTCCTGGAGCGGCACCCGGAGCCGATCTCGGTGCGTTTCCATGTGATGGATCTGGACGATTTCCTGCTCGGCCCGCTGCCCAACCACCTCTTCACCCGCGACACCTCCGCCTGGGTCTACGACGGGGTCTCGATCAACTCGATGCGCTGGCCGGCCCGGCAGCGCGAGACGGTGCACTACGAGGCGATCTACCGGCACCATCCGCTCTTCCGCGACCAGGGATTCCATGTCTGGTCGGAGGGGCAGGCGGACTTCCCGTCGACGATCGAGGGCGGCGACGTCCTGGTGCTGGGCAGCGGCGCGGTGCTGATCGGGATGAGCGAGCGGACCACGCCGCAGGCCGTGGAGCTGCTGGCGCGCGGGCTGTTCGCGGCGGGTTCGGCGCGCACGATCGTGGCGCTCGACCTGCCCAAGCGGCGGGCCTTCATGCACCTGGACACCGTCATGACCATGATCGACGGGGATACCTTCACGCAGTACGAGGGCCTGGGGATGCTCCGTTCGTACACCATCGAGGCGGGCTCGGGCGCGCAGGACCTCAAGGTCACCGACCATCCGCCGGAGCACATGCACCGCGCCATGGCGGCCGCTCTGGGCCTGTCCGACATCCGGGTGCTGACCGCCACGCAGGACGTGCACTCCGCCGAGCGCGAGCAGTGGGACGACGGGTGCAATGTGCTGGCGGTGGAGCCGGGCGTGGTGGTGGCCTACGAGCGGAACGTCACGACGAACACGTTTCTGCGCAAGCGCGGCATCGAGGTGATCACGATTCCGGGGAGTGAACTGGGGCGTGGCCGGGGCGGGCCGCGCTGTATGAGCTGCCCCGTGGAGCGGGACGCGGTTCCGGGCACCGCGTGAGCGCGGGGAGCGCATGATCGTATAGGGATGCGGGGTCTCGTATATACTTCCAGCTGTCATCCAGTACGTCACCCCGCACCCGTCCCCGACTGCCGCGAACCAGGAGCCCACCATGGCGATAGACCTCACGGGCCGCCACTTCCTCAAGGAGCTGGACTTCAGCGCCGAGGAATTCCGCCGACTGATCGACCTGGCGGCCGAGCTGAAGGCCGCCAAGCGCGCCGGAACCGAGGTCCCCCGCCTGCAGGGCCGGAACATCGCCCTGATCTTCGAGAAGACCTCCACCCGGACCCGCTGTTCCTTCGAGGTCGCGGCCGCCGACCAGGGCGCGTCGACCACGTACCTCGACCCGTCCGGCTCGCAGATCGGGCACAAGGAGTCGGTCAAGGACACCGCCCGGGTGCTGGGCCGGATGTTCGACGGCATCGAGTTCCGCGGCAGCAGCCAGGCGGACGTCGAGGAGCTGGCGGCGTACGCCGGGGTGCCGGTCTTCAACGGGCTGACCGACGAGTGGCACCCGACCCAGATGCTCGCCGACGTGCTGACCATGGTCGAGCACGGCGGGGGGCGCCCCCTGGAGGAGACCGCGTTCGCCTACCTCGGTGACGCCCGCAACAACATGGGCAACTCCTACCTCGTCACCGGCGCGCTGCTCGGTATGGACGTACGGATCGTGGCGCCGCAGCAGCTGTGGCCCGAGGAGGGCGTCGTGGCGCAGGCCCGTGCGCTCGCCGCGCGGAGTGGTGCGCGCATCACGCTCACCGAGGACGTCGCCGAGGGCGTGCGCGGCGCGGACTTCGTCACCACCGACGTCTGGGTCTCGATGGGGGAGCCCAAGGAGGTGTGGGACGAGCGGATCGCGCTGCTCGTCCCGTACGCGGTCACGCGGGAGGTGCTGGAGGCCACCGGCAAGCCGGACGTGAAGTTCCTGCACTGCCTGCCCGCCTACCACGACCTGGGCACGGCGGTCGGCCGGGAGATCCACGAGCGGCACGGACTGTCGTCGCTGGAGGTCACCGACGAGGTCTTCGAGTCCGCGCACTCGGTCGTCTTCGACGAGGCGGAGAACCGCATGCACACGATCAAGGCCGTACTGGTCGCGACGCTGGGCCGCTAGGCGGTGGCGGTGGTGCCGTAGCCGGGGCGATACCGCCCCGGTTGGCGCCCTTGCGTGAGGCCGATCGATCGTCCGCCGGTCCGCCGGTCCGCCGGTCCGCCGGTCCGCCGGTCCGCCGGTCCGCCGGTCCGCACACCGGTGCCCGCGAAAAGGGCACCGGCGGCGGGCCGGCGGACGCGTGTGTGAGGGGGGCGTCGGCCGCCGACCCGACCGCGTTCCTGCCTCCGTGCCTCCCTGCCTCCCCCCTCCCTGCCTCCCCTCTCCCTGCCTCCCTGCGCCGAGGTGGACCCGGGGCGCCGGCCTGGTGAGCATGCGCGGAAAAATCGCCGGCCCGCCCCGGATCCCGGTAGCCCCGGCCTCGCCCGCTCGCCGGGCCACCGGGCGGGGCCCCGGCGACGCGATTCCGCGGGGCGCACCCCTTGACAGGGCTCTCTCGCACGGCTGACGATCCCGGGGTGAACCTGTCAGACAGCCAGACAGCCGGTGACGTTCCCCGGCGGATCAGCGCGATGGAAGCGGTGCTGACCCACTTGCGCGGTGCCATCGAGCGGGGCGAGTACGCGGTGGGGGACAAGCTGCCCTCGGAGGCGGAGCTCTGCCGGCGCCTTGAAGTGAGCCGGCCCGTGCTCCGGGAGGCGCTGCGCGCCCTGCAGACGATGGGGCTCACCGTCTCCCGTACCGGCAAGGGCACCTTCGTCGTGTCCCAGGGCGCGTCGGAGGACCCGACCTTCGGCGACTACGCGGCCAGCGACCTCCTGGAGGTGCGCCGGCATGTGGAGATCCCGGTGGCCGGGTACGCGGCGTCGCGCCGTACCGCCGAGGACCTCGACCACCTCCAGCACCTGCTGGAGCGGATGGAGCGGGAGACCGACACCACCGGATGGGTGGCGATGGACACCCTGTTCCACCTGTCCGTCGCCCAGGCAGCCCGGAACCCGGTCTTCCGCCGGGTCATCGAGGAGATCCGCGACGCGCTGGCCCGCCAGTCGGCGTTCCTCAACGAGCTGGGCGGCCGGCGTGAGCAGTCGAACCGGGAGCACCGGGCGATCGTCGAGGCGATGGTCGACCGGTCCGAGCAGGACGCCGTCGACGCCATGACGCATCACCTCGCACGCGTCGAGTCGACGCTGACCACCATCGTGCAGCCGGCCCGGCGCACAGGCCCCTCCGAAGAAGGCGAGCACCACGCGTGAGCGAGCAATCCCTCCAGAAGGCGGACCGTCAGGAACAGCGGGAAGGGCAGCGGGCCGGCGGGCACACCGACGCGGGTGATGCCGGGTACAGCAAGTCCCTGAAGCCCCGGCACGTCAACATGATCGCGGTCGGCGGGGCCATCGGCACCGGGCTGTTCCTGGGCGCGGGCGGCCGGCTCGCCGGCGCCGGGCCCTCGCTGGCGGTGGCGTACGCGGTCTGCGGGGTCTTCGCCTTCCTCGTGGTGCGGGCGCTGGGCGAGCTGGTCCTGTACCGGCCGTCCTCCGGGGCGTTCGTCTCGTACGCGCGGGAATTCCTCGGCGAGAAGGGGGCGTTCGTCGCGGGCTGGATGTACTTCTTGAACTGGGCGACCACCGGAATCGCCGACATCACGGCGGTGGCGACCTATACGCACTACTGGGGCATGTTCTCCGACATCCCGCAGTGGGTGATCGCGCTGATCGCGCTGGCGGTCGTGCTGACCGTGAACCTCATATCGGTGAAGATCTTCGGTGAGCTGGAGTTCTGGTTCGCGATCGTCAAGGTCGGCGCGCTGGTCGTCTTCATGCTGATCGGCATCTTCCTGCTCGTCACCCAGCACCCGGTCGACGGCCACACCCCCGGCCCGTCGCTGATCTCCGACAACGGCGGCCTCTTCCCGACCGGGACGCTCGCGATGCTGCTGGTCATCCAGGGCGTCGTCTTCGCCTATGCCTCGGTCGAACTGGTCGGCGTCACGGCGGGCGAGACCGCGGAGCCGGAGAAGATCATGCCCAAGGCGATCAACTCCATCATGTGGCGGGTGGCCGTCTTCTACGTCGGCTCGGTCGTCCTGCTGACGATGCTGCTGCCCTGGAACGCCTACTCGGCCGACGAGTCGCCCTTCGTGACGGTGCTGTCCAACGTCGGGGTGCCCGCGGCCGGCGGCGTGATGAACCTCGTGGTCCTCACCGCCGCGATGTCCAGCCTCAACTCCGGCCTCTACTCGACCGGCCGGATCCTCCGCTCCATGGCGATGTCCGGATCCGCGCCGCGCTTCACCGGCGTGATGAGCCGCAGCCAGGTCCCGTACGGCGGCATCCTGCTCACCTCCGGCGTCTGCGTGCTGGGCGTGGGGCTCAACTACGTCGTGCCGAGCGAGGCGTTCGAGATCGTGCTGAACTTCGCCGCGATCGGCATCCTGAGCACCTGGGCCATGATCATGGTCTGTCATCTGCTCTTCTGGCGAAAGGCCCGCGCCGGCCGGCTCGTCCGCCCCGGCTACCGGCTCCCCGGCTCCCCGTGGACCGAGATCGTGACGCTGGCCTTCCTTGCTTCGGTGCTGGTCCTGATGTGGGCGGACGGCGGGGCAGGCCGGACGACCGTCACCTGCCTGCCGGTGATCGCGGCCGCGCTGGTCGGCGGCTGGTTCCTGGTACGGCGCCGCGTCACCACGATGCGGGACGCGGCCGCACCGGACCTCCCCGGAAACACCAAGTAAGCGAACAGCACCGGAAGGTGATGATGAGTCACACCACTCTGCCGCGCCGCGTCGCGGGCGATCCGCCCGTCATCCGTGAACCCGCCCATGTACCCGTCGCCCACGTCGTACGCGCAGGCGTCATCGAGGGCGTCCATCACGGCTCGGTCGTCGTGCTGGCGGCGGACGGCAGCGTGGAGTTCCGGGCGGGCGACATCGAGGCCGCGTTCTCTCCGCGCTCGGCGCTCAAGCCGGTCCAGGCGGTCGGACTGCTGCGCGCGGGGCTGCCGCCGCTGGACGACCCGTCGCTGGCGCTGGTCGCCGCCAGCCATTCCGGCGACGCACGGCACCGCGCGACGGCCCGCCGGATGCTGGACACCGCCGGGCTGACCGAGGGTGATCTGCGCAATGTCCCCGATCTGCCGTACGGCGCCGCGGAGCGGGAGGCCTGGCTCCGGAGCGGCCTCGGGCCCACCCGGCTCGCCCAGAACTGCTCGGGCAAGCACGCCGCCATGCTGATGACGGCACAGGCCCGTGGCTGGCGCCTGGAGGACTACCTCGACCCCGGGCATCCGCTCCAGCGGGAGATCGCCGCGACCGTGGAGGACCTCACGGGCCAGGGCATCGCCCGGGTGAGTGTCGACGGCTGCGGCGCGCCGCTGTTCTCCGTATCGCTGCACGGCCTGACCCGGGCCGCCGCCCGGCTGGCGACGGCGGCCCCCGGCACCGACGAGGGCCGGGTCGCCCAGGCCATGCGCGCACACCCGGAGATGGTCTCCGGCAGCGGGCGGGACGTCGCCCGCCTCGTCCGCGTGCTGCCCGGTCTGCTCGCCAAGGACGGTTTCGAGGGCGTACAGATCGCCGCGCTGCCGGACGGGCGGGCCGTCGGCGTGAAGATCGCCGACGGCGCCGACCGGGCCCGGATGCCGGTGACGGCGGCGGCGCTCGCCCGGTGCGGAGTCGATCCGCAGGTCCTCGCCGCATTCGCCACCAGACCGGTCATCGGGGGCGGCATGGAGGTCGGCGCGCTGCACGCGGCGGGCGCGCTCGCCCCGCCGGACACCCCCCTCGTGTGACACCACCGCACTCCCCACCCACACCTCGCCTCACTTCACCTCACAAAGGAACACCTGCGACATGACTGCCGGCCACCGCCGCGAGCACGACCTGCTCGGCGACCGCGACATACCCGCCGACGCGTACTGGGGCGTCCACACCCTCCGCGCGTCGGAGAACTTCCCCATCACCGGTACGGCGATCTCCGCCTACCCGCATCTGATCAACGCGCTCGCCGCCGTCAAGGAGGCCGCCGCCCAGGCCAACGCGGACCTCGGGCTGCTCGCCCCGGAGAAGGCCGCCGCCATCACCGCGGCCTGCCGTGAGATCCGGCAGGACGGCCGGCTGCACGACCAGTTCGTCGTCGACGTCATCCAGGGCGGAGCCGGGACCTCGACGAACATGAACGCCAACGAGGTGATCGCCAACCGCGCGCTGGAAATACTCGGCCACGGCAAGGGCGACCACACCCACCTGCACCCCAACGAGGACGTCAACCTCAGCCAGTCGACGAACGATGTCTACCCGACCGCCGTCAAGGTCGGAACGATCTTCGCCGTCCGGGAGCTGCTCGACGCGATGACGGTCCTGCGGGAGGCGTTCGCCGCCAAGGCGGCGGAGTTCCGCGACGTCCTCAAGATGGGCCGCACCCAGCTCCAGGACGCGGTGCCCATGACGCTGGGCCAGGAGTTCTCCGCGTACGCGGTGATGCTGGAGGAGGACCAGAGCCGGCTGGCGGAGGCCGTCCTGCTCATCCATGAGATCAACCTCGGCGCCACCGCGATCGGCACCGGTCTCAACGCCCCCGGGGGCTACGCCGAGGCGGCCCGCGGCCACCTCGCCGCGATCACCGGGCTGCCGCTGGTCACCGCGGCCAACCTCGTCGAGGCCACCCAGGACTGCGGGGCGTTCGTCCATCTGTCCGGCGTCCTCAAGCGCATCGCCGTCAAGCTCTCCAAGAGCTGCAACGATCTGCGGCTGCTCTCCTCCGGACCGCGCGCGGGACTGGCGGAGATCAACCTGCCGCCCGTCCAGGCGGGTTCGAGCATCATGCCGGGCAAGGTCAATCCCGTCATCCCCGAGGTCGTCAACCAGGTGGCCTTCGAGGTGATCGGCAACGACGTCACCATCACCATGGCCGCCGAGGCGGGCCAGCTCCAGCTCAACGCCTTCGAGCCGGTCATCCTGCACTCGCTCTCGGAGAGCATCACCCACCTCGGGGCCGCCTGCCGCACCCTCGCCGAACGCTGTGTGGCGGGCATCACCGCCAACACCGAGACCCTCCGCGCGAGCGTGCAGAACTCCATCGGGCTGGTCACCGCCCTCAACCCGCACATCGGCTACACCGCCGCGACCGCCATCGCCAAGGAAGCCCTCGCGACCGGGCGCGGCGTCGCGGAACTGGTGCTGGAGCAGGGCCTGCTGCCGGCCGACCGGCTCGCGGACCTGCTGCGCCCGGAGGAGATCGCGGGCACGGCGCGCTGAGACGCGGGGGCGGCGGCAACGGCACCCGACGTCCGGCACGCGCCCGCACAGCCCTACGGCCGAACGGGCGATCATGCAGGTCAAGCGACTGCCATCGAGCCGCTCACGGGGTTCGGACCCACCGGTCCGGGCCCCGTTCCGCTTGCGCGGCACCACCCCCGCCGCGCGCACCGCACCACCGGAGAAGAGAACCACGGCACCGGGCCCGCCGGCTGGCTGCAGCTCGGCGCCTTCCTGCTCGTCGGCGCCCTCGTCCACGCGCTCTACGGGCGTCGCCGCTCGCGCCTGGCCGCGGCCCCGCGGGAGGAACCGGCCGACTCTGCGTATCGCGCCCCCGTGACGACAGTCACAGGACGGTGATAGCGTCAAGGAGCAGGCAAGCGCACCCACCCGCAGGCACCAGCCGTCCGGCTGAAGGGGGCAGGCAGCACGATGAGCCCGTTCGCAGGATCAGCCCGCAGCACCGACGCATGGCAGCACATCCACGTGACCAGGGACAACGGCGTCGTCACCGTCACCCTCGCACGTCCCGCGAAACTCAACGCGCTCACCTTTGAGGCCTACGCCGACCTCCGCGACCTGCTCGCGGAACTGTCCAGGGAACGCTCCGCACGCGCTCTCGTCCTCGCCGGGGAGGGCCGCGGATTCTGCTCCGGCGGCGATGTCGACGAGATCATCGGCGCCACCCTGGGCATGGACACCGGGCAGCTGCTCGACTTCAACCGGATGACCGGCCAGGTCGTCCGCGCGCTCCGGGAGTGCCCCTTCCCCGTCATCGCGGCGGTGCACGGCGTCGCCGCCGGTGCCGGCGCGGTCCTCGCGCTGGCCGCCGACTTCCGCGTCGCCGACCCCTCGGCCCGCTTCGCCTTCCTCTTCACCAAGGTCGGCCTGTCCGGGGGCGACATGGGAGCGGCCTACCTGCTGCCCCGCGTCATCGGCCTCGGTCACGCCACCCGCCTCCTGATGCTCGGCGACGCGGTCCGCGCCCCGGAAGCCGAACGGCTCGGACTCGTCAGCGAACTCGCCGAGGAGGGCCGCGCCGACACCGCCGCGGCCGCCCTCGCCCGCCGGCTCGCCGACGGTCCGGCGCTCGCCCACGCCCAGACCAAGGCGCTGCTCACCGCCGAGCTGGACATGCCGCTCGCCGCCGCCGTCGAAATGGACGCCGCCACCCAGGCGCTGCTCATGAACAGCGACGACTACGCCGAATTCCACGCCGCCTTCACCGAGAAGCGCGCGCCCAAGTGGCAGGGGAAATAGCCGTGTCCGCGGCGGGGGAGGGCGCCGCGGCCCCGCTGAAGGTCGCGGTCCTCGGCGGCGGACCCGGCGGGCTCTACGCCGCGGCACTGCTCAAACGCCTCGACCCGGCGCGCGAGGTCACCCTCTGGGAGCGCAACGCCCCCGACGACACCTTCGGCTTCGGCGTCGTCCTCTCCGACGAGACGCTCGGCGGCATCGAGGACGCCGACCCGGTCGTCCACCGCGCGCTCCAGGAGGAGTTCGTCCGCTGGGACGACATCGACATCGTGCACCGGGGCCGCACCCTGACCTCCACCGGCCACGGCTTCGCCGCCCTCGGCCGCCGCCGGCTGCTGGCCGTGCTGCACGCACGCTGCCGCTCGCTCGGCGTACGGCTGCTCTTCCGTACCGAGGCGCCGCCGGCCGCCGAACTCGCCCGCAGCCACGACCTGGTGATCGCCGCCGACGGGGTGCACAGCACCACCCGCACCGCCCACGCCGACGTCTTCCGCCCGCAGCTGACCACCCACCGCTGCCGCTACATCTGGCTGTCCGCCGACTTCGCCCTCGACGCCTTCCGCTTCGAGACCGCCGAGACCGGACACGGCATCGCGCAGCTGCACGGCTACCCCTACGCCCGCCCCGCACCCGACGGCACGGATGCCGGAGCCAGCACCGTCATCGTCGAGATGCGCGAGGAGGTCTGGCGGGCGGCCGGACTGGACCGCTGTGACGAGCGCGCCTCCGCCGCCTGGTGCGCCCGGCTGTTCGCCGATGCCCTGGACAACCGGCCGCTGCGCTCCAACAAGTCCGCCTGGACCGCGTTCCGCACGGTCGTCAACGAACGCTGGTCGCACGGCCGGATCGTGCTGCTCGGCGATGCCGCGCACACCGCGCACTTCTCCATCGGCTCCGGCACCAAACTCGCCGTCGAGGACGCCCTCGCCCTCGCCGCCTGCCTCCAGGAACACCCCGCGATCCCCGAGGCCCTCGCGGCGTACGAAGCCGAACGCCGCCCGGTCGTCGCCTCCACCCAGCGCGCCGCCCGCGCCAGCCTCGCCTGGTTCGAGGACCTGGCGACCTACGCCGCGCAGCCACCCCATCAGTTCGCCTTCAACCTCCTCACCCGCAGCCGCCGGGTCACCCATGACAACCTGCGGCTGCGCGACGAGGAGTTCGTCGCGTCGGTGGCGAAGGAGGCAGGGGTGCCGGCCGGTACCCCGCCGATGTTCACGCCCCTCCGGCTGGGCGGGCTGACCCTGCGCAACCGCGTCGTGGTGTCCCCGATGGACATGTACTCCGCCGTGGACGACGACGGCACCCCCGGCGACTTCCACCTCGTCCACCTCGGCGCCCGCGCGCTGGGCGGCGCCGGGCTGGTGATGACGGAGATGGTGTGCGTCAGCCGCGAGGGGCGGATCACCCCGGGCTGTACGGGGCTGTACGCGCCGGAGCACGAGACGGCCTGGCGCCGGGTCACCGACTTCGTGCACACCTCCGCGCCCGGCACCGCCATCGGCGTGCAACTGGGCCACTCCGGCCGCAAGGGCTCCACCCGGCTGATGTGGGACGGCATCGACCAGCCGCTCCCGGACGGCAACTGGCCCGTGGTGGCGCCCTCCGCGCTGCCGTACCGCGCGGGCGTCAACCAGGTCCCGCACGCCCTGACCGACGCTGAACTCACCGCCGTGCGCGAGCAGTTCGTCCGCTCGGCGCAGTCCGCCGCACGGGCCGGATTCGACCTGCTCGAACTGCACTGCGCACACGGCTATCTGCTGTCCGGGTTCCTCTCCCCGCTCACCAACCAACGCACCGACGCCTACGGCGGTTCGCTCACCGCCCGGCTGCGCTTCCCACTGGAGGTCTTCGACGCGGTGCGGGCCGTCTGGCCGGCCGGGCGCCCGATGACGGTCCGGATCTCGGCGACGGACTGGGCCGAGGGCGGCACCACCGCCGAGGACGCGGTCGCCATCGCGCGCGCCTTCGCCGGTCACGGCGCCGACGCCATCGACGTGTCCACCGGTCAGGTCGTCGCCGAGGAGCGCCCCGACTACGGCCGCTCGTACCAGACGCCGTTCGCCGACCGCATCCGCAACACCCTGGGCGTGCCCGTCATCACGGTCGGCGCCATCTCCTCCTGGGACGACGTCAACTCCCTGGTGCTGGCCGGGCGCGCGGACCTCTGCGCGCTGGCCCGGCCGCATCTGTACGACCCGCACTGGACGCTGCACGCCGCCGCGGAACAGGGCTACTCCGGCCCCGGCGCCCCCTGGCCGCCGCCCTACCGCGCAGGCAGCCGCACCCCGCCCACCGGGCGTACGGACGCGCCGAAGCCCCGCCTCACACTGCGCTGACGGGGAGGACGCAACAGCGGGGCGGGGCCGAACTGGGGGCGGGCGCCTGTCAGGGCATCGGTACGCCGACGATCCGCGCGGTGAGTACCGGCTGGTCGTGCTGCTCGATGGCGACCTCGACCTCCTGGCGGCCGTCGGCGGTGTGCCGGGTGGTGGCGGCGCCGCCCGTGGTCCGCGCCTGCACATGGATCGGCGCGTCCATCTCGGCGTACCGCTCGAAGGAGCACTCCACCGAGACGGGCAGGGTGAAGCCGGGCGTCGTGGCCTGCGCGGCCTGCCGCGCGGCCTCGACCATCAGCATGCCGGGAGCGTGATCCACCGGGTGGTCGAAGAGCACCGGGTGCGAGGTGTCCACCCGCAGTTGCCAGCGGTCGGGCCGGTCGGTGGGGGACAGCACCACATCCCGCTCGTGCTCCCTGGCCACCAGCTGCGGTGCGACGGCCTCCGGCAGCGGCAGCCTGCGGGAGTTGGCGAGCGCCAGATCGCTGTATTCGCCGCGCAGCCGGCGGTAGACGGCCGGGCTGTGACAGGAGAAGTCGAGCATGGACGTGGCCAGTTCGGCGCCGTCACAGATGATCCGGAATTCCTGCCGGACGCTCACCAGCCGCTTCCCTCGCCGGACCACGTCGTGCTCGGTGATGTGCAACAACACCTCGGCCGGTGCGGGACCGGCGCGCAGGGCCTGCGGTGAGAGGTCGTAGCGGACCTTCTGCCAGATGATCGGGTGGTCCAGCGGAACGCCGTTGGCCACATGGCTGAGTAATATCCCGGCCTGCCGCATGGTCTCTATCAGCAGCACCGGGTCGTGCAGCCCGTGCACCGGACCGTAGAAGCTGTGCGCCCGCGGCCATTGGGCGCTCACCACCCAGCTGTCGCGGCGGCCGCGCCACCAGCCGGTCAGCAACACCTCGGACACCGCGGTGCGGTGGACGTACTCGCGCGGCACGGTCGTGGTGAGTGCCTGCGTCCTGTTTCCGCCGCCGGTCCGGCTTCCGGTATCGGTGTGCGCATCGCGTGCGCAGGGGGTGAGGGTGGCGCTGGTCATGAGCGGTCCTTCCTTCTGTGCGGTGCCCGGCGGACCGGGGGCTGAGCCCTCGGTGGCCACGCCGGGGTCGTAAACATACGAACCATGTGGTTTGTTTTTGAGTCAAGCGGACGCGCCTGCCGCCGGGTCCGACCGGCGTCAGACGGTGATTTTCACGCAGCGTCCGTGGGGATCGAGGTGGCTCAGGGCGCCCGGCGAGGCCAGGCCCGGGAGGGTGTGCTTCCACAGGGCGGTCACCCGCTCCGGCAGGTCGGCGCGGTTGGTCGCCGCCCGGGAGAACAACTGCACGCCCATATAGGCCGCGACGAAGAACTCCGCCGCGCGGTCCGGTGCGATGGACGGCAGGAGTTCACCGTTGCCCCGGGCCTCGGAGAACATCGTGGTGATGATGTCGGTCCAGGCCTGATAGGGCACCAGGGGGTCCTCGCTGAACGTCGTCTCGACCGCGATACGGGTCCCGGCCTGCAGCAACGGGTCACTGCGCAGCGCCAGCGCCACCTGGTGGGTGAAGTCGATCGCGTCCTGGAGTCGCGAGTCGCTGACTTGCGGGAGGAACGGATCGGTCTGCTCGGTGATCACCGCGCGGGCCAGGGCGTCCTTGGAGGTGAAGTGGAAATACAGGGCCCCCTTGGTGACCCCGGCGCGCTGGATGATCTCGGCCATCGTGGCGGCCTGGTACCCGCGGGTACCGATGACGTGGGCCGCCGCTTCGAGTACGGCGCGTCGGGTGCGCACTGCGCGCTCCTGCTTGACCACCGATCATCCTCCGTATGCTCTCTTGGAGTTGTTGTGCCTGAGTGCGCCCCGCTGTCCGGGCGCGCAGTCTATTTCCGCATCATAAAGAAGCCAACCATGCGGTATTGAATCCATGGGTGGTATCCGGCTACGCCGTCCGGCGTGGCGCCACAGGAGAACGAGGAGCCGTCCGATGTCCTTCACCGCCGTACCCGCCGCGCACCGGGAGGTCCGGCTCGTCGCGCACCCCGAAGGGGAAGTGACCACGCGTCACTTCCGTATCGCCGAGGTGGCGGTGCCCCGGCCGGGCCCGGGGCAGGTGCTGGTGCGTAACCGCGTGATGGTGGTGACCGCGGCGATGCGCACCCAGATGTCGGGTGTCCGGCTGCCGATGCCCTCGTTCGTGCCCGGCGAGGCACTGTGGGGCTCCGCGGTCGGTGAGGTGGTGGCGGCGCCCGACGGTGACTTCGAGCCCGGCGAACTCGTCCGACACCCGTACGGATGGCGGGAGTTCGCCGTCGTGGACGTGTCCCGGATACGCCGGCTCGCCCCGGACGCACTGCCCCTCGCCGCGCACCTGTCGCAGGGCGCCACCGCCTGGGGCGCCCTGCGCCGGGCGGCCGGGATCCGGGCCGGGGACACGGTGTTCGTCACGGGCGCGGCGGGCGGCGTCGGCAGCATGGCCGGCCAGCTCGCCCGGCGGCTGGGGGCCGGACGGGTCGTCGGCAGCACCGGCTCGGAACGCAAAGCGGCGCGGCTGCGGGCGGAGTTGGGGTACGACGACACCATCGTGCGCGGCGCCGGGACGATCGAGCGGCAGCTGCGCCGGGCGGCGCCCGACGGCATCGACGTCCTGCTCGACACCGTGGGCGGCGAGCAGCTCACCGCGGCGCTGACGCTGGCCCGTACGGACGCCCGATTCGCGCTGGTCGGCGCGCTCTCCACGCAACTGGGCGGCGACGGCGGGATCTCGGCCCCGGTCGAGCTGGACGCCGGTCTGGTCATCACCCGCCGGGTGGCGCTGCGCGGCTTCGGCCTGCATGCCCACCCGGATCTTCCGGAGGAGTGGACGAAGGAGTTCGGTCAGGGGCTGCGGGACGGCTCCCTCACCTTCCCGCACGCCCTGCTGCGGGGGATCGAGCGGGCGCCGCAGGCCCTGTGCGAGCTGGTGCAGGGACGTCACATCGGGGCCGTCGTCGTCGAGATGTGACGCCCGCGCGGGGTGGGACGCGGCGGGGTGGTTCAGCCCGCCGCGAGGCGGTCGGGGGCCGGTGCGCCGGCCGTCGCCGCGTCCGACAGCAGGGACCACACCCCGACCACGGCCTCCTGCTCCCACCACGTCCGGTCCTCGCCGCCGAGGTGCAGCAGCCCGACCACGACGGACGTCAACAGCTGGGCGGTGCGCCGTGGTTCGGCGTCCGTCGCCTGCGGTCCGGTCGGGTCCGCCGTGCCGGCCGGACCGATCCGCCCCGCGGGCCCACCGCTGCCACAGGTCATCGCCTTGTCGAGGAAGAGCGCGTACCAGCGCCGCTCCAGGGCGAGGATGTCGAGCCCCGGAGCGGTCTCCGGGCGCAGCCGCAGTCCGGCGCGCAGCACGGCATCGGACTCCACCTGCCGGAACAGTTCGACGGCGAAGTCGCGTACGGCGACGGCGAGCGGCTCGGGCGAGCGGGTGAAGGCGCCCTCGATCTCCTGCAGTCCGCTGAGCGCGGTGTCGCGCACCGCGAGGGTGAGGTCGTCCTTGGAAGTGAAGTGGAAGTAGAGGGCTCCTTTACTGAGCCGGGCCCGTCGGCTGATTTCGACCATGCCGGCGGCGGGTACTCCCTTCTCCAGGAAGGTCTCTGCGGCCGAGCGGATGAGCGCCTGGCGGCTCTGGATGGCGCGATGCTGCGTGGGCACGGTGTCCGTCCCGTCTCTAGTACGGCTGCAAGCTCCGTGCAGTTTACATAGAAAACCAACCATGCGGTTCTATATGCTTCATGCGAATGGCCGGAACTTCGCGGTCCTGACGTGAAGTGATCCACTGCCCGTCCGTTCGCGATTCAACGGTCAATGTGGACAGCGTCCTTTCCAGTCTGGCCCGGAGGGGGAGCGGTGTCGACCCATCAGGGTGCGACCCTGACACATTGACAAACAGCGCAGGCGGTTTTTAAATCTCCGAAGGCGGTAAACGGGACCCTCCGCTCCCGTTGTGACCGCCCCGACGGTCGCGCACCGCCCCTGGACAGCGCTGCGCCATGACGAGACCGCCCGCCCGCACCTCGCCGCCGACCGCAGCCGCCCGGACCAGCCGGGCGGGCCACGTCACCTCAGCCCACTGCATCCCCCGGAATCCCGAAAGGTCTCCAGCCATGCGCGTAACCGCGGAAGTCGGCGCACGTCCCGTCAGAGGCGCCCGGTGCGCCGGCGGTGAGACGATCAAGGCCGCCGTCTTCGATCTCGACGGCACGCTCGCCAACACCTTGCCCGCGATCAGCAAACTGCTCGTCAAGGTGGCCTCGGAGCAGGGAGCGTCGGTGACCGCGCGACAGGCGGCCGCCGCCATCGGCAAACCGCCCGGCCCGGCCTTCGGCCGACTGCTCGGCAAGCCCGAGGACGACGGCCGGGTGCAGGCCGCCATCTCCCGCTACCGCGAACTGTTCTCCTACGAAGTCCTCTGTCAGGGGCCTCAGTTGCTCTTCCCGGGCGTCACGGCGGGACTGTCCGCGCTGCGCGCCCATGGCGTCGAGCTGGCTGTCGCCACGTCCAAGACCACCCGCAGTGCCGAGGCGCTGCTCGACGTCATGGGCATCCGCGACCTCGTCGGCCCGGTCATCGGACAGGACATGGTCCGGCGTGGGAAGCCGCACCCCGAGATGGTGCTGCGGGCCGCCGGCCGGCTGGGCGTCGCCGCCTGGGAGGCCGCCTATGTCGGGGACACGGTGGGGGACATGCGGATGGCGGTGACCGCGCGCATGGAGCCGGTAGCGGTCACCTACGGCGTCGGCACGTTCGGTGAGTTGGCTGCCGTGGCGGGTACCCGGATGTGCGGTTCGTTCAAGGACGTGGTGTCGGTGATCGCCGCTGCCCGCCCGCGTGCCGCGGCGGCCATGGCCCCGCAGCGCCGCCGGCGCTGAGCGCCGGCGGCCGCGCCGGGCGGGACCCGCAGGGGTTACGCGCGTAGCCCGCGGCCCGCTGCCGCCCGCGCGGCTCCCGGACGGCCCTCCAGCAGGAGGGGAGAGGGCAGTCCGGGGGCCGCGCGGGGGTGTTGGCGGTGGGACGGCCGGGTTCCGGCGGAGCGACCGGAGCGCGGTCCGGGCGCGGGCGTACCCGCACCCGGCGGTCCCTCGCCGGTCACTGAGCCGGTTGCCGGGCGTCGTCCGGGCCGGCCGCGCGCAGCCGGAAGCGCTGGAGTTTGCCGGTCGGGGTGCGGGGCAGCGCCGTATGGAAGACGATCTCGCGCGGGCATTTGTACGGCGCGATCCGGGTCTTGGTGTGCGCGCGCAGCGCGTCGACGGTGCCCTTGTCGCCGGGGACCCCCGCCCGCAGCACCACATGCGCCACGACCACCTGGCCGCGTTCCTCGTCGGCCCGGCCGACCACCGCCGCCTCGGTCACGTCGGGGTGCCGCAACAGCGCTTCCTCCACCTCGGGGCCCGCGATGTTGTAGCCCGCCGAGATGATCATGTCGTCGGCGCGGGCCACATAGCGGAAGTAGCCGTCGGGATCCCGGACATAGGTGTCGCCGGTGAGATTCCAGCCGTCCCGTACGTACTGCGTCTGCCGTGCGTCCCCCAGATACCGGCAGCCCGTCGGCCCGCGGACGGCGAGCAGCCCCGGTTCACCGTCGGGCAGCGGTGTCCCGTCCTCGGCGGACACCACCCGGGCCTCGTACCCGGGTACCGGCAGTCCGGTGGTGCCCGGCCGGATGGCGTCGTCGGCGGCGGAGATGAAGATGTGCAGCAGCTCCGTGGCGCCGATGCCGTTGATGATCCGCAGCCCCGTCGCGTCCTGCCACGCCTGCCAGGTCGCCGCGGGCAGGTTCTCGCCGGCCGACACGCACCGGCGCAGCGACGACACGTCGTGGCCACCGAGCTTCGGAAGCATCGCGCGGTAGGCGGTCGGCGCGGTGAACAGCACCGAGATGCCGTGCGCCGCGATATCGCCGAGCAGTTGATCCGGGCCGCCCCAGTCGGCGAGGTACGCCGAAGCCCCGGCCCGCAGCGGGAAGATGACCAGACCGCCCAGCCCGAAGGTGAAGCCGAGTGGCGGGCTGCCCGCGAACACGTCGTCGGGGGACGGCCGCAGCACCCGCGCCGAGAACGTGTCGGCGATCGCCAGCACATCACGGTGGAAGTGCATACAGCCCTTGGGTTGGCCGGTGGTGCCGGACGTGAAGGCGATCAGCGCGACATCGTCGGCGGCGGTCGCGACGGCCGGATAGCGCGCGGTGCCGGGCACCGCCAGCCGCGTCAGATCCTCCGGCCCCTCCCCGCCGTACTCCGTCACCCGCAGTCCCGCGACCCCGGCCGCGGTCAGGTCCGCCACGCAGCGGGCATCGCACAGCGCGTACCGCACCTGCGCGATCCGGCAGATCGTCGCCAGCTCCTTCGGGCGCTGCGCCGCCAATACGGTCACCGCCACCGCGCCCGCCTTCATCACCGCGAGCCAGCAGGCGGCCAGCCAGGGCGTGGTCGGTCCGCGCAGCAGGACGCGGTTGCCCGGCTGCACGCCCAGCCGGTCGGTGAGGGCGTACGCGATCGCGTCGACCTGCGCGCGCAGTTGCCCGTACGTCCACACCACACCGCTCGCGTCGCGCACCGCCACGCGGTCCGGGCCCAGCCGCTCGACGGTGGCGTCCAGCAGCTCCGCGCCGCAGTTCAGCCGGTCGGGATAGCCCAGGTCGGTGAGGTGGGGCCACTGGTCGGGCGGCGGCAGCCGGTCGCGCGCGAAGGTGTCGGTGTGGGCCGAGGACCGTAGCTCCATGGAGGCGCCCCCTGGAAGGCTGGGTCCGGCGCCGTGCCTGCGGGCCGCGGAGCGGGCGAGGCGACGACGAGGACCATGGAGGCCGGTGCGGGAACCGGGCGGGCCGGTATCTGGTCCGGTCAGGCCGGTACGGGACCGGCCGGGGAGTGGTCGGGTACTGCCGTACGGATCCGTCGTCAGCGTAACGTGTTCGTGACGGCAGTCAACAGACCGCGATAGAGGGCCGCTGCGGCGGCACCAGGGGAGTCGCCACGTGACCGCATTCGCGCTGGGCCCGGACGAGCAGAACTGGTGCGCCGAACTGCGCACCCTGACAGCCGAGCGGCTGGTCCCGCTGGCCCACAAGGGCGAGCCCGGCCGGATCAACCGCCCGCTGGTGGCCGCCCTGGGAGAACTGGGCCTGCTACGCCGCCTGTTCCCCGCCGACCGGCCACTGCGCGCCCTGGACCTGTGCCTGCTGCGGGAGTCCCTCGCGCAGGAATCCACCGAGGCCGAGACCGCGCTGGCGCTCCAGGGCCTGGGCGCCTACCCGATCGTGCAGTCCGGCACCCCGGCCCAGCGCGCCCGCTGGATGCCGGAGGTGACCGCCGGGCGCGCCGTCGCGGCCTTCGCCCTGAGCGAGCCGGGCGCCGGTTCGGACGCCGCCGCGCTGTCCCTGGCCGCCGAGCCCGACGGTGGCGACGGCTGGCGGCTGACCGGTGAGAAGTGCTGGATCTCCAACGCCCCCGAGGCCGACTTCGCGACGGTTTTCGCCCGCACCGGGGGCGCGGCCGGCGCCCGGGGCGTCACGGCCTTCCTGGTCCCCGCCGACCGGCCGGGGCTGACCGGCGAACCGCTCGACATGCTCAGCCCGCACCCCATCGGCACCCTGATGTGCGACGGCGTGCCGGTGACCCGCGCCGATGTGCTCGGCGAGGTCGACGGCGGCTTCGGCGTCGCGATGCGCACCCTGAACCTCTTCCGGCCCAGCGTGGGCGCCTTCGCCGTCGGCATGGCCCAGGCGGCGCTGGACGCCGCGGTGGCGCACGCGGGCGGGCGCACGGCGTTCGGCGGTCCCCTCAAGGACCTGCAGTCCGTGGGCCATCAGCTGGCGGAGATGGCCACCCGCGTCGAGTCGGCGCGGCTGCTGGTGTACGCGGCCGCTTCGGCGTACGACGCCGCGGCCCCGGACATCGCCCGCCGCTCGGCCATGGCCAAGCTGCTGGCGACCGAGACCGCCCAGTACGTCGTCGACGCGGCCGTCCAGATCCATGGCGCCCGCGCGCTGCGCCGCGGCCACCTCCTGGAACACCTCTACCGGGAGGTGCGCGCCCCGCGGATCTACGAGGGCGCCACCGAGGTACAGCGATCGATCATCGCGAAGGAGCTGTACCGGGTGCGGGCCTGACGCGCCGGGCCGCCGCCGTGGCCCGGACACCGGGCCCGGCGGCTGCCGTCAGCGGTTGATCTTGAAGGAGGACCCCAGCTTGCACTCGCCGCCGCCGGTCTGCTGATCGCCGATCTTGACGAACGTGTCGGTGACCGTCACGGGCTCGGTCGAGCCCGCGGGCACGTCACGCGTCGAGAAGCTCCCGGAGCCGAGTGCGGCGCCGGACCCGTCGTTGAACATCACGCTGCCGTTGTAGGTGGCCGCGCGCTGCGAGTTGCCGTTGGTGACGCTCAGCTTCGCGGTCAGCTTGCCGGCCGTGTTGTCGACCGTGCAGTCGGTGATCCGGATGTCGGTCTCGGGCTGCGTGGTCGATCCGTCGGTCGGTGTGCTGCCGGTGGTGCCACTGCTGGTGGTGCTGCCCGAGCTGCTGTAACCACCGCTGCTGCTACTACTGCTGCTGGAATCGCTGCTGCTGTGCCCGCAGCCCCCGCCGTGCGAGTGGCGCGCGCCCGTCAGGGCGACAACGACCAGACCGAAAACGGCAACAGCACGAACTTGACGACGATTCACGTCGATGTCTCCCCCGAGATGACCGGCGGCCCACTGCCGCCGGTGAATGCGTGTGGCCATACGCAGAGGTATGGGTGATGCGCTCACAGTGTGCTTGACGAGCGCGCGTCAGGCTAGCAAGTGCACGGGCCGGCGCCGAATCGAGACGGTGGGGGAGGGGGCGGCGGCTGGACGGGCGGTTGTCAGTGGTGGGTGTCACGCTGAAATCACGAGGATCCGCGAAGGGAATCGCCATGATCACCACTGACTTCGTCCCCGGCTCGCCGTGCTGGCTCGACCTGGGTGCCCCCGATGTCGATGCCGCGGTCGCCTTCTACCGAGCCGTGTTCGACTGGCAGCCCGAAGCGTTCGGCGGCGACGCCGCGAACGAGGGCCGGCACGCGAGCGGCTACACGATCTTCCGCCTCCAGGGCAAGGCCGTCGGCGCGGTGGGCCCGCTCAGCGAGGACGGCGCCCGCTCCGCCTGGACGGTCTACTTCCACACCCCCGACGCCGCTGCCGCGGCCAAGGCCGCCCAGGAGGCCGGTGGCGCGGTGCGCGTCGCCCCCGCCCAAGCCGGCACCAACGAGGGCCGGTTCGCCCAGCTCACCGACCCGCAGGGTGCCGAGTTCGCGGTCTGGCAGCCCGGGGAGTACCCAGGCGTCGAGACGGCGGACGGACCGGGCGCGCTCGGCTGGATCGAGCTCATGACCAGCGATTCCGCCGCCGCGCAGCGCTTCTACGGCGCCCTCTTCGGCTGGACGACCCAGGACATGGCGCTCCCCGGTGGAGGCGGCACCTACACCCTGGTCACACCCCAGGGCTACGGCGAGGAGCGGATGTTCGGCGGCATCATGGGGGTCCCGGACATGTTCGGACCGGGCGGCCCTCCGGGCGCCAAGCCGTATTGGCACCCGGTGTTCGGCACGGCTGACTGCGACGCCACCGTCGCCCTGGTGACGAGCAACGGCGGGGGTCTGACCATGGGCCCGGAGGACGCCGAGGGCGTCGGCCGCCTGGCCGTGTGCACCGACCCCGCGGGCGCCGACTTCGTCGTCCTGACCCCGGCCGAGGCCCGCTGAGCACCAGGTGACGGGCGCCGGTGCGGAGCGACGCGATCCGGATTCTCGGCAGACCTTGTGCGAGGGGTCGCCCCGGCGGCCTCAACTGACCGATCAGCGGGGCCGCCCGGCCGGGATCCGGTGGCGGGTCCCCCTCAGATGTCCCGGAACGTCTCGATCTGCGCGCCGATCGAGTTGAGGCGCTCCGCGAGGTCCTCGTAACCCCGGTTGATGACGTAGACGTTGCGCAGGACGGACGTGCCCTCGGCCGCCATCATGGCGAGGAGGACGACGACGGCCGGGCGGAGTGCCGGCGGGCACATCATTTCCGCCGAGCGCCAGCGGGTCGTGCCGTCGATCAGGACGCGGTGCGGGTCGAGGAGTTTGACCTGTGCACCGAGGCGGTTGAGGTCGGTGAGGTAGATGGCGCGGTTGTCGTAGACCCAGTCGTGGATGAGGGTCTGGCCCTGGGCGCTGGCCGCGATGGCCGCGAAGAAGGGGACGTTGTCGATGTTCAGGCCCGGGAACGGCATCGGGTGGATCTTGTCCAGCGGCGCCTGGAGCTTGGAGGGGCGGACCGTCAGGTCGATCAGGCGGGTGCGGCCGTTGTCGGCGGCGTACTCCGAGCTGCGCTCGTGGTCGAGTCCCATTTCCTCCAGAACGGCCAGCTCGATCTCCAGGAACTCCACCGGGACCCGGCGGATGGTCAGCTCCGACTCGGTGACAACTGCCGCCGCCAGCAGGCTCATTGCCTCGACCGGGTCCTCGGACGGCGCGTAGTCCACATCGCGGTCGATGTGCGAGACGCCGTGCACGGTGAGCGTCGTCGTGCCGACGCCCTCCACCTTGACGCCCAGTTCCTCCAGGAAGAAGCACAGGTCCTGGACCATGTAGTTGGAGGAGGCGTTGCGGATGACGGTGACGCCGGCGTACCGCGCGGCGGCCAGCAGGGCGTTCTCGGTGACGGTGTCGCCGCGCTCGGTCAGCACGATCGGGCGGGTGGGGGCGACGCTGCGGTCGACCTCGGCGAGGTAGGTGCCGTCGGTCGCGGTGACCTCCAGGCCGAAGTGGCGCAGCGCCGTCATGTGCGGTGTCACGGTGCGGGTGCCGAGGTCGCAACCGCCCGCGTACGGCAGCTTGAACCGGTCCACCCGGTGCAGCAGCGGGCCGAGGAACATGATGACGCTGCGGGTGCGGCGGGCCGCGTCGGTGTCCATCGCGGTGAGGTCCAGCGTGGCGGCCGGGATGATCTCCAGGTCGTTGCCGTCGTTGATCCACCGGGTGCGGACGCCGATGCTGTTGAGGACCTCGAGGATCCGGTAGACCTCTTCGATGCGGGCCACCCGGCGCAGGGTGGTGCGGCCCGCGTTCAGGAGGGTGGCGCAAAGCAGCGCGACGCAGGCGTTCTTGCTCGTCTTCACCGCGATGCTGCCGGACAGCCGGCGCCCCCCGACCACCCGCAGGTGCATCGGGCCGGCGTAGCCGAGCGAGACGATTTCACTGTCGAGGGCCTCGCCGATGCGGGCGATCATCTCAAGGCTGATGTTCTGGTTCCCGCGTTCGATGCGGTTCACCGCGCTCTGGCTGGTGCCGAGCGCCTCGGCGAGCTGCGTCTGTGTCCAGCCCCTGTGCTGTCGAGCGTCACGAATGAGTCGGCCGATGCGTACGAGGTAGTCGTCTGCCATGAGTTGAAGGTATCTCAGATATGAGATGAACGCGCAATCGACACTTGTTCTACTACTATACGAACAACTGGAGGTTGCCATGGAAACCGCTCCGCGCTCCGCGCCGTCGTCAACCAGCCCGCTGCGCCCCTGGATTGCCGTGTTCCCGTTCGCCGCGGCGATCCTCTCCGTCGCCGCCGTCCACCGGTCCGTCGCCGGCCGGCTGCCCGATCCGCTCGCCACCCACTTCGGCGTCGACGGCCGGGCGGACGGCTACTCCACCGTCCAGGGATTCCTGACGGGGTGCCTCCTGGGGCTCGTCGTCCTCGGCGCCGGCTGCGTGGGGTGGGCCGTGCTGCGACGCACCGCGGCACCGACACGCTGGGTGATCACCGCGGGCTGGGGACTCGCGGCCATGCTCGCCTGGCCCGCCTGTACGACCTTGCTCGGCAACGCCCGCGCCGCGGACGCCGCCGCCACCCGGCTGCCCTTCTGGCACCTGGCCGTGGCGCTCGGCGCGGCCGTCCTCGCCGGTGCGCTGGGCTGGCTGCTCGCCGGCCCGGACGCGCGCCCGGAGCCGGTCGCGCCCGGCGCGGCGCCCCGGCTCACCCTCACGGGGAGTGAGAGCGCCGGCTGGTCCCGGGCCGTCCGTTCGCCGCTGCCGGCGCTGCTGGGTGCGCTGCTGACCGTGGGCGGGCTCGTCGCCGGATTCCTCGATTCCTGGCCGACCGGCGGGGTCCTGCTGTGCACGGGGCTGCTGGTTGCCGCCCTTTCCTCTGTTCGGGTGACGGTCGACCGGCGCGGCCTGACCCTCGCGCCGACCCTGCCGGCCGTCCCGTTCCGGCGTGTCCGGCTCGACAAGGTGGTCGAGGCCACCAGCAGGAACGTCGTGACAGCCGCCGAGTTCGGCGGCTGGGGCTACCGCGTGCGCCCCGACCGCAGCGGCCTGGTGCTCCGCTCCGGCGAAGGGCTCGTCCTGCGGCTGACCGGCGGCAGGGAGTTCGTGGTGACGGTCGACGACGCGGCGACCGCGGCCGCGCTGTTCAATGCCTACCTGGACCGCGCACGTTCCCGGCAAGGAGGCTGAGGTGCTCTTCCGTGTCGACCCCGGCTCCGCCGTCCCGCTCGGCGACCAGATCGCGGGCTCGGTCCGCGGTGCCATCGCCGACGGCTCGGTCCATGCCGGGGAACGGCTGCCCGCCGCGCGCGAGGTCGCCGCGTCCCTCGGCGTGAACGTCCATACGGTGCTCCGCGGCTATCAGCGCCTCAAGGAGGAGGGGTTGATCGAACTCCGCCGTGGCCGCGGTGCGGTGGTCACCGGCGCCGCGTCCCCCGGCCGCGCCCGCCTCGGCCTGGCCGCGGAGCGGCTGATCGCCGAGGCCCGCACGCTGGGCATGTCCGACGACGAGATCGTGACGGTGGTCCGGGCGGGGCTGGCCGGGCGGTAGGTCGTCTCCCGCGTCCGTATGCGGGGGCCTCGCACCCGGTCACCGGCGGGCGGGCCGCTTCGCGAGCCCGCCCGCCGGGTACGGCTCGTCGTCGGAGGCAGCCGTGAGGTCCGGGCGGCGGCCTGTGGTCCGTGCGGCCCTGGGGCCGCCGTGCGGCAGGGCGACCGGGGGCCGGCCACAGCGGTCGCCGCCGCGCGTGGCACGCTCCGCGGGTCCTGCGGAGGTGAGCCGTACGGCGCGCACCGCCCGTCCTGCGCCGCGGGGCCGCTCGCGGAGCGGGGGAGTGGCGAGGAGCACGTCCAGGCGTTCCGTCCGGCCAGGGCATGACCCCGGAGCGGCGATGTACTAGAGTTATCTCGACATCGAGATATCTGCCGAGAGGCGTACCGCTGCCGCGCTAGTAAGGGATACCTAACTTAGGTACACCTTAGCGGATGGGCAAGGGCCTGTGGCGGCGCCATGCGACGGCAGTCGTATATGGGCCACAGCGCGGTGGTACGCGCGAAATTCATGCATGAAGGAGACTGTCGTGTCGGCGAACAGCTTCGACGCCCGCAGCACGCTGCAGGTGGGCGACGAGTCGTACGAGATCTTCAAGCTGGACAAGGTCGAGGGCTCCGCCCGTCTGCCGTACAGCCTGAAGGTGCTGCTGGAGAACCTGCTCCGCACGGAGGACGGCGCGAACATCACCGCCGACCACATCCGGGCGCTCGGCGGCTGGGACTCCCAGGCGCAGCCCAGCCAGGAGATCCAGTTCACCCCGGCCCGCGTGATCATGCAGGACTTCACCGGTGTGCCGTGTGTCGTGGACCTGGCCACCATGCGGGAAGCGGTCAAGGAGCTCGGCGGTGACGCGGCGAAGATCAACCCGCTCGCCCCGGCCGAGCTGGTCATCGACCACTCCGTGATCGCCGACAAGTTCGGCACCCACGAGGCGTTCGCGCAGAACGTCGAGCTGGAGTACGGCCGCAACCGCGAGCGCTACCAGTTCCTGCGCTGGGGCCAGACCGCCTTCGACGAGTTCAAGGTCGTCCCCCCGGGCACCGGCATCGTCCACCAGGTCAACATCGAGCACCTGGCGCGTACGGTCATGATCCGCAACGGTCAGGCCTACCCCGACACCCTCGTCGGCACCGACTCGCACACCACCATGGTCAACGGCCTCGGCGTGCTGGGCTGGGGCGTCGGCGGCATCGAGGCCGAGGCCGCGATGCTCGGCCAGCCCGTCTCGATGCTCATCCCGCGCGTCGTCGGCTTCAAGCTGACCGGCGAGCTGACCCCCGGCACCACCGCCACCGACCTGGTGCTGACCATCACCGAGATGCTGCGCAAGCACGGTGTCGTCGGCAAGTTCGTCGAGTTCTACGGTGAGGGCGTCGCCGCCACCTCGCTCGCCAACCGCGCCACCATCGGCAACATGTCGCCGGAGTTCGGCTCCACCGCCGCGATCTTCCCGATCGACGACGAGACCCTGAACTACCTCAAGCTCACCGGCCGCAGCGCCCAGCAGGTCGCGCTCGTCGAGGCGTACGCCAAGGAGCAGGGCCTCTGGCTCGACCCGGCCGCCGAGCCCGACTTCTCCGAGAAGCTGGAGCTGGACCTCTCGACGGTCGTCCCGTCGATCGCCGGCCCCAAGCGCCCGCAGGACCGCATCGTCCTCGCCAACGCCGCCGAGCAGTTCGCCCAGGACGTCCGCAACTACGTCTCCGAGGACGAGGAGTCGGGCAAGGAGTCCTTCCCGGCCTCCGACGCCCCGGCCAGCCACAACGGCGTGCCGACCCGCCCGACCACCGTCACCGCCCCCGACGGTTCGACGTACGAGATCGACCACGGCGCCGTCACCGTCGCCGCGATCACCTCCTGCACCAACACCTCGAACCCGTACGTCATGGTCGCCGCCGCGCTCGTCGCGAAGAAGGCCGTGGAGAAGGGCCTGACCCGCAAGCCGTGGGTCAAGACCACCCTCGCCCCGGGCTCCAAGGTCGTCACCGACTACTTCGACAAGGCGGGCCTGACCCCGTACCTCGACAAGGTCGGCTTCAACCTCGTCGGCTACGGCTGCACCACCTGCATCGGCAACTCCGGCCCGCTGCCGGAGGAGGTCTCCAAGGCGGTCAACGAGCACGACCTGGCCGTCACCTCGGTGCTCTCCGGCAACCGTAACTTCGAGGGCCGGATCAACCCCGACGTCAAGATGAACTACCTGGCATCCCCGCCGCTGGTCGTCGCGTACGCCCTCGCCGGTTCGATGAAGGTGAACATCACCAAGGACGCGCTCGGCATCGACCAGGACGGCAAGCCCGTCTACCTCCAGGACATCTGGCCCACCGAGGCCGAGGTCAACGAGGTCGTCGCCTCCGCGATCGGCCAGGACATGTTCGCCTCGTCCTACCAGGACGTCTTCGCCGGCGACGCGCAGTGGCAGGCGCTGCCGATCCCGACCGGCAACACCTTCGAGTGGGACGCCGAGTCGACCTACGTCCGCAAGCCCCCGTACTTCGAGGGCATGACGATGGAGACGACCCCGGTCGAGGACATCAGCGGCGCGCGCGTGCTGGCCAAGCTGGGCGACTCGGTCACCACCGACCACATCTCCCCGGCCGGTGCGATCAAGGCCGACACCCCCGCCGGCAAGTACCTCACCGAGCACGGCGTCGAGCGTCGCGACTTCAACTCCTACGGCTCGCGCCGTGGTAACCACGAGGTCATGATCCGCGGCACCTTCGCCAACATCCGGCTGCGCAACCAGATCGCTCCGGGCACCGAGGGCGGCTTCACCCGCGACTTCACTCAGGCCGACGGCCCGGTCTCCTTCATCTACGACGCGTCGCAGAACTACCAGGCCGCCGGCACCCCGCTGGTCATCCTGGCCGGCAAGGAGTACGGCTCCGGCTCGTCCCGCGACTGGGCCGCCAAGGGCACCGCGCTGCTCGGCGTCAAGGCCGTCATCGCCGAGTCCTACGAGCGCATCCACCGCTCGAACCTCATCGGCATGGGCGTCCTGCCGCTCCAGTTCCCGGAGGGCGCGTCCGCCGAGGCGCTCGGTCTGACCGGCGAGGAGACCTTCTCGGTCACCGGCGTCACCGGCCTGAACGACGGCGGCATCCCCGAGACCGTCCATGTCACCGCGGGCGACGTCGAGTTCGACGCGAAGCTGCGCATCGACACCCCCGGCGAGGCGGACTACTACCGCAACGGCGGCATCCTGCAGTACGTGCTGCGTTCGCTGATCAACAGCTGAGCGCGCCCCCGCAGGGTCTGACCTGCGTCTGAAGGGCCGCACCCCGTCGACGGGGTGCGGCCCTTCGTCATTGACGGCCTACGCGGGCAAGACTCAGCTCAGCAGCTCGACCTCCGCGAGCGTCGCCGAGCCGTCGAGGACGAGCCGGTAGTGCCGGTAGGCGCCCGGATCCGCCACGGTGAAGGCCCGCGTCTGCTTGTCCCAGGCGAAGGACTCCTCGGACCGTTTGTCCAACCGCTGCCACTTCTTGCCGTCGCGGGAGCCTTCGAGCACCCAGCCACGGGGCGCCTTCGCCCTGTCCGACGAGGTCAGGGTGTACTGCGCGGCCTTGGTCGGCTCGGTGACCGGCAGCTCCACCGAGGATGTGGTGGCGTCCGTGGCCGAGGTGTTGTCGAAGAGCGCGCCGTCACCCTTGAGGGCGTCACCGCGCGGCGACGGCACCTTGTCGTCCTGCGTGATGGACGAGGGCTGGGCGTTTCGGCCCGTGCCCCACGACGACGGCTTCGGGCCCATGTCGAACTCCAGGACCCCGCCGCGGGCGATCTCCTTGTGGGGGAGGGCCGTCGAGGTCCACTTCTTGCCGTTGACCCGCAGGCCCTGGACGTACACGTTCTTGGCGCTGTTCTTCGGCGCCTTGACGACGAGGTCGCGCCCGCCGTCCAGATGCACGGTCATCCTGGTGAACTGCGGCGAGCCGATCGCGTACTCGCCGCTGCCCATGACCAGCGGGTAGAAGCCGAGCGAGGAGAAGAGGTACCAGGCGGACTGCTCGCCGTTGTCCTCGTCGCCGTGGTAGCCCTGGCCGATCTCGCTGCCGGTGTAGAGGCGGGAGAGGACCTCGCGGACCTTCTCCTGGGTCCGGTACGGCTCACCGGACGCGTCGTACATGTAGGCGACGTGGTGGGCGACCTGGTTGGAGTGCCCGTACATGCCCATGCGGACGTCGCGGGCCTCCGTCATCTCATGGATGACGCCTCCGTAGGAGCCGGCGAACTCGGCGGAGCCGGTCTCCGGAGTGGCGAAGTACGTGTCGAGTTTGTCGCCGAGGCCCTTGCGGCCGCCGTACAGATTGGCCAGGCCGCGCGAGTCCTGCGGGGCGGTGAAGGCGTAGCCCCAGGCGTTCGTCTCCGTGTAGTCGTAACCCCATACGCGCGGGTCGAACTTGTCCGAGGGGACGCGCCAGTCGCCCTTCTCCGTCTTGCCCTGGAAGAACCCGGCCTTGCCGTCGAAGAGCTTCACGTACTCGCGGGCGCGGTTGAGGAAGTACGCGGCCTCCTCCTTGTAGTGCTGCTTGCCGGTCTTCTTGTAGAGGGCCGTCCCCATGCGCGAGATGCCGTAGTCGTTGAGGTAGCCCTCCAGCGCCCAGGACAGGCCCTCGTGGGTCTCGCTGGGGGTGTAGCCGAGGAAGGGCGAGGAGGTCATGCCCTTGCGGCCGACGCCCGAACTCGGCGGTACCACCGTCGCGTTCTTCAGTGCCGCGTCGTACGCCTCCTCCGCGTCGAAGTCGACGCCCTTGACGTATGCGTCGGCGAACGCGACATCCGACGAGGTGCCCGTCATCAGGTCGGCATAGCCGGGCGAGGACCAACGCGACGTCCAGCCGCCGTCCTTGTACTGCTGCACGAAGCCGTCGACCAGCTCGCCCGCCTTCTTCGGGGTGAGGAGGGAGTAGGCGGGCCAGGTCGTGCGGTAGGTGTCCCAGAAGCCGTTGTTGACGTACGGCTTGCCCTTGACGATCTTCGCGCCGGTATGGGTCGGGGTGTCGGGGCCCGTCTGCGGCGAGAAGGGTGAGGCGTACCGGTAGGTCGAACCGACCTTCTCGAAGCCGGAGTTGGGGTAGAGGTACAGCCGGTACAGGCTGGAGTAGAGCGTGGTCCGCTGCCCCTCGCTCGCGCCCTCCACCTCCACCTTGCCCAGGATGTCGTCCCAGCTCTTCTGGGCCCGCTTCCGCACGCCCTCGAAGGAGGTTCCCGACGGGATCTCCCGGCCGAGGTTGGCCTTGGCCTGGTCGAGGCTGATGAGGGAGGTCGCCAGACGCAGGTTGACCGTCCGGTCCTTGCCGGCGTCGAAGCGCAGGTAGCCGGTGACGTCACCGCCCCCGCCGCCGTCGAGCTTGCCGCCGGCGGTGGCCGGCGCGTCGAAGGTGCCGTAGACGAAGAGCCGGGTGGCGCCGGTGGAGAGGCCGGATTTGACGTCGGAGAAGCCGCTCACGACACCGTTCTCCTTGTCGAGGGTCAGCCCGCCCTTCTCCGAGACGTTGTCGAAGATGACGCTGGCGTCCTTACCGGGATAGGTGAACCGCAGCATCGCGGCATGATCGGTCGGCGCCATCTCGGCCTTGAGGCCGTTCTCGAAGGTCACGCCGTAGTAGTGCGGGCGCGCCGTCTCCTTCTCGTGCCGGAAGGGCAGGGCGCGCTTGGTGCGCGACGCCGACGGGGTGCCGCCGGCAGCCGACGGCATCATCTGGAAGGTCTGCCGGTCGCCCATCCAGGGGCTCGGCTCATGGCTCGCGCTGAACGCCTGGATCGTCGGCAGATTGTCCGCGTTGTTGCCGCGCGCGTAGTCGTAGAGCCAGCTCAGGGAGCCCGCGTTGGTCACCGGCGTCCAGAAGTTGAAGCCGTGCGGGACGGCCGTGGCGGGGAAGGTGTTACCGCGTGAGAAGCCGCCGCTGGAGTGGGTGCCGCGGGTGGTCTGCGCGTAGTCCGAGGGGTGGGCCCTGGGCTTTTCGGGGGCCTTCTCCTTCAGCGAGACGTCGTCCACCCAGCCGCGGAACTTCGCGGGCCCCTTGGGCGCGTCGTACGCGACGAGCACCCGGTCGACGGTCCTGCCGGCCGCGACCTGTCCGATCCGTGCGGCGACGTTGTTCCACTGGTTGACGTAGAGCCCCTTCGCGGCGCCCTGGCCCTGCGGGCTCAGCGGGAAGCCGTGCTGGTCCATGGCCTTGAGGTCACTCAGATAGCTGCCGTCGGTGAAGGCCAGGTCCACGGCGACGTTCGTGGCGGCGTAGTCGCGGTCGCCCTCGGCCATCGAGGGGAAGACCCGGTACGACAGCTCGGTGTCGCGTCGCACCGCGACGTTCACATCGAAGACCTTGTTGTACGAGTAGCCACGGCCGCCGGCCTTGTGGGTGCCCGCATAACGCAGCGCGTGCCGGCCGGTGAATCCGGCACCCGGCTTCGCGGTCGGGGAGGCGCTCGGGCCACGGTCGACGAGGGAGAGCATGTCTTCGGGGGCGGGGCTGTCGCTGCCGCCGACGGAGAGCTGGACGTCGGAGAGCTGGAGGGCGTCGGAGGCGCCGTTGTTGCCGGTGACGTCGAGGCGGTAGTGGTCGTACGCGGTGGCGTTCTCGAACGCGTACTTCTTGCTCTGATGCCGCCGCGGGAAGGACTCGCCCTTTCGGGTGTCCAGGTCCTTCCAGTCCTTGCCGTCCGTGGAGCCCCGCAGGGTCCAGTCCGCGGGGTCGCGCTCGGCGTGGTCGTTCGCGGAGGTCAGCGCGTACGTCACGACCTTCGCGGGCTCGTCCAGGGCGAACTCGGCCCAGCCGGTGGGCTCGGTGGTCAGCCACTTGCTGGCCGGATCACCGTCGACGAGGTTCTCCTTGACCTCACCGGCGCCGGAGTTCTCGCCGCTGGCGCGGACTTCGGTGATGTGGTCGTTCACGCTGCCGGGGATCCCGGAAGTGAACTCGCCGTTGACCCCGTCGGCCCGCTTCTTGCCGTCGGGGCCGGTCTCCACGGTGCTGAGCCAGGTCGGTGCGGGATCCCGCTCCTCGAAGGACGAGGTGAACTCCCGGTCGGGGTGCGACGGCCGGCCCGGCTGCGCCACGGCGGCACTTTGTGCGCTCATGAGGAGTGCGCACGCCGTGGCGGCGGCGATCGCGTGCGCACCCCGTCTGAAACGAGCTCTCTGCCCCATGCGTAGGCCTCTCCCTGGTGGCTGGACAACGTTGTCAAGTCGCTGCGCAGGGTCCAGTAGGTCGGCAAGTGCCGGGCGGTGTCAAGGGTGTTGAAGGGCGTGGCGGCTGCCGGAGGGGTCAGGGGTGCGGAAAGAAGCTCACCATGTCGCGGTACTCCTGGTGGGGCGCGGCATCGGCGGCGAGCCAGTCGCCCTCGCCCGTGCGCTCCTCCCACGCGAGATGCCGCTCGGCGATCGCGCCGACCATGTCCTGCGCCAGCTGCCCCGCTTCGAACAGGTCCTGGTCCGGGGTCTGCGAACTCGCCCCGACGATCTGCCCGCGCACCTCGGCGGAGTGTCCGTAGCGGAAGCCGGCGGTGCCGCACAGATGAGGGTCGACGTGGACCGCCTCGCCGTAGTTGCGTCCGAGCCTCCGGTGGCCGGCGGCCTTGGCGGCCGCGTTCGGCAGGAACCGGTGGCCGTCGTCGCCGATGGTGACGGCGCCGAGGACCGCCTGCTCATTGGGCGTCCAGGGCCCGGCCGTGGGGTCCATGAGGACGAAGCCCATGGCTGCCCGGCCGTAGGTGCCGCGAGGTGCTGTGGACGGGTCGGCGGTGTGGTTGCGCCAGATGCTCGCCGCACGCCTGAGCCCGAGGCCGAGCAGCAACTCGTCGAGTTCCTCGGGGTCGAGGAGGTAGTCGTAGGGATTCCGGCGGTGCTGGGCGCGCACCGTCAGCCCGTGTTCCGAAACGGTCTCGCGGGCATTCAACGAAGGGCTCCTTCGGAAGTGGTTCACCGGTGGTCGGGCACCGCGGGGCGGCAAGGTCGTGGGAGATCATAGAACCCGAATCCGCTGCCGTCGGCGGGAAGGGAAAAACTGCCAGGGGGAGTGGCCCGTGAGCCCGTTCCCCGAGAACTCTTGGTAACCAATACCGCGTCATCGATGCCGGAATTGTGTCGGTTGCGGAGGGGATTAGGGTTGCGCTGTGTGCGACTTGACGAAGTATCAAAAGACCTTTCCGAAAGGCGCGTTGGGAATATCGTGATGAACGGCCCGATGCCGGTGATGCCTTGACCGGCGGGAGGATTCCTCATAGCCTTCCTGGCGCCGCGAAGATCCAATGCTGAACGGGGGGATCGGCAGACGGGGTTTTCCGGGAACGGATGGGTTTCCCGCTCTTGAGTACGTGGAGCTTCTGACTCCGTATTCATTCCGGCCGGTCACGGCCGCTTTAGCGCGGTCGGATTTCCGACTCGCGCCCTGAAATCACCGACAGCACCACAAGATCAAGTTCAGCTGTTCTCCGCCGACGTCCCGGGGCCCTGCCCAGGCGAAGTCGGCATGTCGTGCGACTACGAATGGGGAGGGGTTCCGCCATGACAGTGAGCGCTCATCTCGAACTGGCGCAGGTGTTCCAGCAGGACGGCTTCACCGCGACAGGGCCGCTGCTCTCGGCGGACGAGGTCGAGGTGTACCGGGGCATCTACGACCGCTTCCTGAGCGGTGAGATCGACAGCGGGGACAAGCGCTCCGACCTCGGCTCCCATGTTCCGCGCCGGGACGGGGTGCGGGAGAACATCACTCAGATCATGTGGCCCTCCGCGCTGCACCGGCCGATCCTGGATCTGCCGCTGCACTCCCGGGCGCTCGCGGTGGCCCGTGAACTCATCGGTGACGACGCCGAGCTGGACTTCGACATGCTGATCCACAAGGCGCCGCACACCGGGGTGCCGACCCCGTGGCACCAGGATGCGGCCTACTGGATCGACCTGCCCGACACCCGGGCCGTCTCGATCTGGGTCGCCCTGGACGAGGCCGTCCTGGACAACGGCTGCATGTGGTACGTCAAGGGCTCGCATCAGCAGCCGCTGCGCCCGCACCGGCCCACCAGCGACGGCAAGAACATCGAGACCGACTGCTCCGAGGACGAGCCGGGGGCCACCGCGGTGCCCCTGTCGCCGGGGGAGGGGGCCGCACACGGCGGCCACACCCTCCACTACTCCCGCGGCAACACCACGGACACCGTCCGCCGCGCCTACATCCTCAACTACCGCCCCGCCGCGATGATCCGGCTCGAACGCGCCCAGGGCGCGGACCACGGCCTGGAGGAGAACGTACGCAAGGTGCGCAACGCGAACGCGGACGCGGGCGAGTAGCCGGCCCCCCCGCACGCCCCTGAACCACCCGCACGCCCCTGACCGTCTCGATCACGCCTGTGAGGAATGACATGGATCCCGCGAGTCGTCCGGTGAAGCTGAGCGGCGCCGTGATGGCGCACCCCAAGCGCATGAAAGAGGCCCAGCTCCTCGCCGATGCCGATGCGAAGGGCCGGATACGGGTGACGGTCGACCCTGACCCCGAAGGCCGGCCGACGGCACTGCGTACCGCGCTGGTGTCCTGGGGGTGCGTGCCGCCGGATGCCACCCACCACCTGGTGCTGCAGGACGACGTGCTGCTGGCCGAGGGGTTCTACGAGCACGCCGAGCGCGTCGCGGCCGAGGTCCCGCACGAGGCGGTCGCCTTCTATGCCGGGTGGGAGGCCCGCAACGGCGCCGTGGCGCGGCTGGCCGCGCTGACCGGCTCCCCCTGGGCGTACACCCTCCAGGAGCACGTGCCGTGCCAGGCCTTGATGCTTCCCGCCGACGTGGCCCGGGGGTACGCGGCCTTCCAGGAGGCGCACGGCGAGGGCTGGCCCTACGACGTCGTGGTGCAGCAGTACCTCAACTCCCTGGGAATCCCGGTGCGGTTCACCACGCCCAGCACGGTGCAGCACGACGAGGTGCCCAGCATCGCCGGCAACAGCTACCACGGCTTCCGCCAGGCGACGCTCTTCTCCGGCAAGGCGGTCGAACCGTCGACGTACGCCTCGCCCCGGTTCCCGGTCGTCCCCTTCTACCAGTACGGCGACGCCCGTTGCGCGGTCCGGCGCGGCACCGAGTGGGAGTATCTGGAGACCGAGCGGTACCTGCGGCGTGCCGGTCTGCTCGACCGCTCCACGACGGCCTTCGCCGCGGCCGGGCCGTCCCCTCTCCCCGAGCGGGTGAGCCGGGCCGTGTGGCTGACCGGATTCGCCACCGGTGCGGTCACGGCCGAGGCGCCGGAGCCGGAGCCCTCGGTGGCGGCCGCGGTGATGGAGACGCTGGGCCCCGGAGGTCTGTGCGAGGACTACACCGCCGCCGAGTTGCTCGCGATGGCCCCCGCGGTGCGCGACCTCGCGCTGGCCGCGCTGGCGGAGGGGCGCCGTGCCGGACGCCACGGTGCGCAACCGGCAGCCCCCGCCCCCGGCGCCGCCCGCGTCGCCGTCACCGGAGGCGAGAGCCTCTTCAGCGGCCAACTGGCCCGGCTGCTGGAGGACATGGGCCTGCACGCCGGCCATGTCCCGGGACTGCCCCAGGCCCGCGATCTGGACGGTGTCTCCTGCGTCGTGCACATGGGCGGCACCGACGACACACTCCTCGACGACGTGCTGGCGTCCGCGGAGAGCGCCGGGGTGGAGCGCCTGGTCTACGCCGGCTCCGCCGCGGTCTACCGCGGCAGCGGCGAGCGGGCGGTGAGCGAGAAGGAGCCGGCCGGACCGCCGAACGATGCGGTCGCCCTGGAATGGTGGCGGCAGGAGGAGCGGTGCCGTCAGTGGGGCGAGCGGAGCGGCATCCCCGTGCAGGTGCTGCGCCTTGCCGACGTCGTCGGACCGTACGCCCCCGACAGCACCCCCGTGCGGTGGATTCACCTGGCCTGGACACGGCGCCCGCTGTCCCTGAACCCCCGGGGGATGCACCAGATCCTGGACTACCGGGACATGGCCGACGCGATCGGCGCCGTCCTGGCCGCCCCGCCGGTCGAAGCGGTGCTCAACGTCGCCTCGGCGACGTACGGGGAGGAGGAGCTGGCCGGGCTGCTCGCGGACGTCTCGCGCCGTACCCCCTGGGAGCGGAGCGAGGAACCCGGCGCGGAGCGGTGGACCATGGCGACGGAGCTGATCGGGAACGGGCCGGGCTGGCGCCCCTCGGCCTCCGTCGTCGAGGGCGCACGGGCCCTGGCCCAGTGGTACGCCTGCGACATCCACGGCGACTACGACGTGCCGTAGCCGCACTCTCCTGCTCGATGGCGACCGCGTACACGGCGCAAGGACCGCCCTCCACGGTGTACGCGGCCGCCGCGAGCCGGAAGCGCCCACCTCTCAGTGACTTTTCAAGGAGTGCAGATGTCCGGTATCGCCGGCTGGGTCGATTTCTCCCGCAACGTGGCACAGGAACGGGATGCCGTACGCGCCATGACGGCCACGCTGGCCCGGCGCGGGCCGGACGGTGAGGACCTCTGGCTCTCGGAACACGCCGCGCTGGGACACCGGCGGCGGTCCGTCGCCGGCGACGACCCCGCAGCCGGGCCGCTGGTCTTCCAGGACGGCTCCGGCCCGCGCGCGGCGGTGACCTACAGCGGCCAGACCTACAACGTGCGCGAGCTGCGGGCCCAACTCCGCTCCCTGGGACATTACTTCGAGACCGGAGGCGACGCCGAGGCGGTCCTGCACGCCTACCTGGAGTGGGGGCCCGAGTGCGTCACCCGGATCGAGGGGGTCTACGCCTTCGCCCTCTGGGACATCCACCGGCAGGAACTGCTGCTGGTCCGTGACCGCATGGGCGTGAAGCCGCTGCACTACGCGGTCACGCCCGGCGGCGTGCTCTTCGGCTCCGAGCCGAAAGCGGTCCTCGCCCACCCGGACTTCTCGGCCGTCGTGGACGCCGAAGGCCTCCGCGACATCCTCTCCGTTGCCAGGGTGCCCGGCCATGCGATCTTCCGCGGCATGCAGGAGGTCCGTCCGGGCCACACCGTACGGGTCACCCGGTCCGGCACGAGCGAGCGCCGCTACTGGGGCCTGGAGGTGGCGGACCACACGGAATCCCTCGACCGGACCATCGGTACCGTCCGCGATCTCCTCGAAACCGTCGTCGCCGAGCAGATGGTGGGCGACACCCCGCCCTGCGCCCTGCTCTCCGGCGGCCTGGACTCCAGCACGCTCACCGCCCTGGAGGCCAGGGCGGCCCGCAAGCAGGGCCTCGGGCCGGTCAGCTCGCTGGCCGTCAACGACCACGACCCCGCCGGGAAGACCGGCGCGCAGGGCAATGACGACCATCTCTACGCACGGGTGCTGGCCGAGCACGTCGGCACGGAGCACGGCGAGATCTCGCTCAAGGACCTCGACCTCCTCGACCCGGCGCTGCGGGCCTCGGTCCTCGCCGCGTACGACGTGCCCCTCAACAAGGGCGACCAGTACGCGTCACTGCATCTGCTGTTCCGTGCCGCCCGCGAGCACGCCGCGGTCGCCTTCTCCGGGGAGTGCGGCGACGACGTGTTCGGCGGCTACAACTGGAACCGCCTCCCCGAGTGGATCTCCACCCGCACCTTCCCCTGGGTGGCCGAGGGCCGCGACCGCTTCCGGGGCAACGCGTCCGTCTTCGAGCCCGACCTCCTGGCCAAGCTCGACCTGAGCACGTACGAGCGCGACTGCCACCACGCCGCCGTCGCCGAGATCGCGGCGGCCGACCACATCGACGACGCGGACGAGGCGCGCTACCGGGAGGTCACCTACCTGGCGCACACCCGCCACTCCCGGGTCCTCTTCGACCGCCTCGACCGGCTCGGCATGGCCTCCGGGCTGGACATCCGGGTGCCCTTCGCCGACCACCGCCTCGTCGAGTACACCTTCAACATCCCCCGGGCCATGAAGGGTTTCGACGGCCGGGAGAAGAGCCTGCTGCGCGCGGCCATGAAGGACCTGCTCCCGGAATCCGTCGCCATGCGGGTCAAGACGCCGTACCCCAACCTCCGGGACACCGCCTACGACCGGGTACTTCGCGAGCGCCTGGCAGTCGTCGTACGGACGCCGGACAGCCCCCTCGCTCCGCTGCTCTCCACCGGTCTCAAGGAAGAGGTGGCCCGGAGCGGCGCGGCCGCGCTGGAGACCGGGGTGAGCCGGGCGGTCCTGGAAACAGCCCTGCAGCTGGAGAGCTGGCTGCGGACCTACGGGGTGCGGGCGGACCTCTGAGGGGTCAACAACCGTAATTCCGGGGACCTCTGAGAGGTCTCACCGAATGTCCGCAGACCTCTCGAAGGATGCCCGCATGGTCACGCCCCTCGCCGCGCCGGCCCGGCTCTGGACCTGGAACTTCAGCCTCTACTGCACCGCCCGGATCGCCTCGATGCTGGGCGACGCGATGCTCCCGGTCGCGATGTCGGTCGCGATGCTCTCGCTCGGGTACGGGGTGAGCGCGGTCGGGTTCGCGCTGGGCGCCTGGATGGGGGCGTTCGCCCTCTTCGTCGTGTTCGGCGGGGTGTTCGCCGACCGGTTCCACCCCCGGCCGCAGATGATCGGTGCGGACGCGGTCCGGTTCCTGCTCATGGGTGCCCTGGCGGCCTACTTCTGGCTCGGGCTCCCGCCGCTGTGGTTCATCGTGGGTGTGGCGCTGCTCGGCGGGACCGCGACCGCGATGTTCCAGCCGGGCGTCACCAGCCTGGTGCCGCAGGTCGCCGCCGACCCGCAACAGGCCAACGGGGTGCTGCGGGTGGCCCAGGGGATGTCCACGATGGCGGGACCCGCGCTCTCCGGGCTGCTCGTCGCCACCACATCGGCGGCGGTGGCGTTCGCGGCCACGGCGGCGACCTTCGCGATCAGCGGGATCTGCCTGGTGGCGCTGCGGCTGCCCACCTTCACGGTGGACCGGTCGGCCTCCACGCTTCAGAACCTGCGGACCGGCTGGCACGAATTCCGGTCCCGGTCCTGGCTGTGGGCGGTCATCCTGATCTGGTGGATGCTCGGGATGTTCGTCTGGGGCCCCATCACCCCGCTCGGCGCGGCCTCCATCACCGACGCGCACGGCAGCGCCGCGTTCGGCTACGCCGAGGGGGCGTTCGGGGCCGGCTGCGTCCTCGGCGGCGTCATCGCGATCCGGGTCCGGCCGGCCCGGCCGCTCTTCGGCGGCGGGCTCGCGATGTTCCTGTTCCCGCTGATGCCGCTTGCGGCGGCCCTGGTCCCGGCGCAGCCGCTGCTCATGCTCGGGTACGCGATCAGCGGGATCGGATGGGCGTTCTGGGGCGTTCAGTGGGCCACCACCATGCAGACCCAGATCCCCGTCGACCGGCTCAACCGGGTGTCCGCCTACGAGATCGCGGGCTCGATCCTCGCCGTCCCCCTCGGGCAGATGATCGCGGGACCCGCCAGCACGGTCGTCGGCGTCCACCGCATGCTGATGCTCGCCACGGTGATCGGCTTCTGCTGCGCTCTCGCCCTCATCGTCGTGTCCCCCATCCGCCGCCTGCTGCGCGCCCCGGAGCGCGTGCGCGTCACGGCGGACTCCCCCTCCTTCGAATCGACCATCCAATGATGGGGGCGGCCCCCGTGCGGTACCGCATGACGGTGAGAGGAAGCGGCTGTCCCGGCATCACCCGCGCCGCGTGCATGG
The DNA here is from genome assembly GCF_044767385.1 of Streptomyces sp. NPDC101393. NCBI lineage: Bacteria > Bacillati > Actinomycetota > Actinomycetes > Kitasatosporales > Streptomycetaceae > Streptomyces > Streptomyces sp. NPDC101393. The sequence continues at coordinate 359,815 of NZ_JBIWNU010000006.1, forward strand.
CCGAACTGGGCCACGAGGTCCGCCCGGTGCCGGCGGGCCGGCACGCGCCCGGCGACGTCTGGACGTACTGGCCCTCGCCCGTGGCGGGGAAGCCCCCATGGGACGCACCAGGCTGCTCACCCGGACGGAACTCGCCAGGAGCTGCGCCGGCCACGCCACGACCGCGCCCGCGACAAGGGGAGGACTACGGCCTGGTCATGGGGGTCACCGGGCGCAGCGCGGGCGAGCTCCTGCCGCAGGTCACGTACCCCTACCGCGACCACGCGCAGCAGATGACGGAACAGGAGGACTACCGCGACGAGGCGGAGTTCGAGGCGCGGCGCTTCCCCTGGTTTCTCGGACATGCCCTGCGACACGCCGCGAGCCGCCCCGGCGCACTGGCAGGCTGGCGGGATGCCGTGCCCCACAGGAGGTCTCAACTCGGAAAAGACCGGGGTCGAAACCTGCATTCGATCTTGCCCAGTTGGCGGGAAGAGGACTATACCTGTCGGCGTCAGCACCGTACGGCCTCAGCTTCACACCACCGCGGTGCCGGGGAGGGTCCGGTTCACCGCCTGAGTCCCGGAGAAGGCGAGGACTTGAGCATGGGATCCACCAGCCTCAACCGTCGTGACGTAATGAAGAGGGCGGCGGCAGCAGGTCTTCTCTCGGTGCCCGCCGTCGGCGCTCTCAGCTCCTGTGCCAGCGCCGGTGGCGAGGAGAACGATGCGGAGCGGGGCACGAAGACCGCGAAGAACCCGCTCGGTGTGAAGCAGGACGCGGGCCTGGCCGTCTACATCTTCAACGGCGGCTACGGGGACAAGTACGCCCAGTACGTGACCGACATGTACGCCGACAAGTACCCCAAGGCCAGGCCGCAGCAGAAGGCCACGGAACGTATCGCGACGCAGCTCCAGCCGAAGATCATCCGCGGCAACCCGACGGCCGACGTGATCAACAACTCCGGCGTCGACGACATGAACATCGGCAAGCTCGTGAAGAACGAGCAGGTGGCCGACCTCACCGAGCTGCTCGACGCGCCCTCGTGGGACGCCCCGGACGTCAAGGTGCGCGACACGCTCGTCGCCGGCATGGACAAGATGGGCAGCTTCGGCACCGACGGCTGCTATCAGCTCAACATCGCGATGACGGCGTACGGCAACTGGTACTCCAAGCGGCTCCTGGAGGACGAGCTGGAGATGGCGTACCCGAAGACCTGGGACGAGATGCTCGCCGTCTGCCGCAAGGCCAAGTCCAAGGGCATCCACGGCTGGAGCTACCCGGGCGGCCACGCCCGCTACATGCTCTTCAGCATGTACGCGATGTTCGCCCAGGTCGGCGGGCGCGACGTCATCGAGGCGATGGACTACCTGGAGCCGAACGCCTGGAAGCACGACGCGGTGAAGTCCGTCCTGGAGGCGTTCGAGGAACTCGTCGCCAAGAAGTATGTGCTGACCGGTTTCGACGGCCAGGACGCCCACACCGAGATGCAGACCGCCTGGACCAAGGGCAAGTGCGTCTTCATCCCCGACGGCTCCTGGGTGGAGAACGAGGCCAAGGACACCACCCCGAAGGGATTCGGGATGTCGGTGGGCGCGACCCCCTCGCTCGACAGGAGCGACAAGATGCCGTTCGGCACTCTCTACGCCCCGCCCGGCGAGCCCTTCCTCGTTCCGGCCAAGGCCAGGAACGTGCGGGGCGGCATGGAGTGGCTCCGGATGATGTACAGCAAGAAGGCCGCGCAGAACTTCTTCCGGGAGGTCTCCTCGATCCCCGCTCTCAAGGGCGCCATCGACGGAATGGACCTGCCGCCCGGCGTCGACAGCGCGCAGAAGGCGATCACGGCCGCCGGCGACAACGTCGTCATCCCGTTCTTCAAGGAGTGGTACGAGGAGCTCTTCGAGAACGACTTCGACGGCGCCATGGCCAAGTTCATGGTCGGTGACATGACGGTGCAGGGCGTCATGGACACCATGCAGAAGGCGTCCGACCGGGTGGCCAAGGACCCCGACATCACCAAGGTCAAGAAGGCCTGACCCGCACGGACCGGGCCGGGCACGGCACAGCGCAGTTCAGCAGGGACCAGTACGGAGCACGGGCACAGCAGAGCTGAATCGGGGCGGCGTGAGCGCACAGACACGGGTGGAGAAGCCTCCACCCTCCCAAACGGCGGACAGCCGAACGCACGAAGCGCCCGCGCCGGGGCGGCTGCTGTTTCTCGCGGCGGTCCTGCTGCCGCCCCGCTTCACACCCGAGGCGGTGCGCAACCACCGCAGATACCGCACGCTCGACAAGTACCGCTTCGTCGCCGGCTTCCTGGTCCTGCCCCTCGCCTTCTACGCGGTCTTCGTCATCTCGCCGTTCATCCAGGCGGTCTACTACTCGTTCACCGACTGGTCGGGCGGGGCGGTGGCGAACTTCATCGGGTTCGGCAACTTCGTCAAGATGTGGCACGACGAGCGTTTCTGGGACTCCGCGACCACCAGCCTCACCCTGCTCGTCCTCGCCCCGCTCCTCACCCTCGTCCTGGGCATGTTCTTCGCCTACATGCTCACGGCGGGCGGCCGGCACCGCCGGGGCCAGGCCGTTTCGGGCGTCGCCGGGTCCCCGCTCTACAAGGTCGTCTACTTCTTCCCGCAGGTCCTCTCCGTCGCCATCATCGCCGTCGTGTGGGGGAGGGTCTTCAGCACCAACAGCGGCCTGCTCAACGGCGCCCTGGAATCCGCCGGGGTGGACGGCCCCGCCTGGCTGGGCGGGGACAAGAGCCTCGCCCTCATCGCGGTCCTCACCGTGCTCTCCTGGAGCTTCGTCGGCTTCTACGTGGTGCTGTTCTCCGCGGCGATGGGCGCGATCCCCCAGGACATCTACGAAGCCGCGCTCCTGGACGGCGCGGGCCGGGCCCGGACCTTCTTCAGCGTCACCCTCCCGCTGATCTGGGACACCGTACGGACCGGCTGGATCTACATGGGCATCCAGGCCCTCGACTCGTTCGCGATCGTCCTCGTCATGGTGCCGGGCAACGCCCTGAAGGTGACCCCGGTCTTCCTCTACGAACGCTTCCGTGACGGCCAGTTCGGCTACGCCACCTCCATCGGTGTCGTGCTCCTCGTCCTCAGCGTGGTGTTCTCGTTGATCATCATGCGGGTCGGGAACCGCGACCGGATCGAATACTGAGACCGCGGGAGCCGCATCGCCATGACGACCACCTCCGAGACAGCGGTCCGCGCCGAGGGCACCCGGCCCCGGCGTCCCCGCTCCGAGAGCGCCACCCTCAACGTCTTCTCGCACGCCTTCCTCGTCCTGTGGGTGGTGATGGCGGCGGGCCCGCTGATCTGGGTTGCGCTGACCTCGTTCCGCACGTCGGGCGACATTCTCAGCGACCCGATGAGCTTTCCGTCGTCGCTGCACTGGGAGAACTTCTCGCACGCCTGGGCCGAGGCCAACATCGGCCGCTACGCCCTCAACTCGCTGATCATCCTGGCGGGTTCGCTCACCGGCACCATGCTGCTCGGGTCGATGGCCGCCTACGTGATCGCCCGGTTCGCCTTCCCCGGCAACCGCGGCATCTTCCTGCTGTTCGCGGGCGGCATGATGTTCCCGGTCATCCTCGCGCTGGTGCCGCTGTACGCGGTCATGGAGAACTTCGGTCTCCTCGACACCCGGCCGGGCCTGATCATCGCGTATATCGCCTACTCCCTGCCCTTCACGGTCTTCTTCCTGACCTCCTTCTTCCGTACGCTGCCCAGCGGCGTCCAGGAGGCCGCGATGGTCGACGGGGCCTCGCACACCCGCACGTTCTTCCAGATCATGCTGCCGATGGCCAAGCCCGGTCTGGTCAGCATCGGCATCTTCAACTTCCTCGGCCAGTGGAACCAGTACCTGCTTCCGCTCCTCCTCAACAACGAGAGCGAGGGCAGCTATGTGCTGCCCCAGGGTCTCGCCTCGCTCGCGATCTCCCAGGGCAGTCATGGCGACTGGGGAGCGCTCTACGCGGGCCTGACGATCGCGATGCTCCCGGTGCTTCTCGTGTACGTGGTCTTCCAGCGTCAAGTACAGGCCGGCCTGACCGCAGGCGCCCTCAAGTGACTTTCAAGTCGACACCGATGTCGAAGGGTTGAACAGCATGAGGAATCGAATAATCGCCACCGGTGCGGCAACACTCGCCATGGCGCTGGGAGCCACCGCCTGCGGTGGCGGCAGCGACAGCGGCGACGGCAAGACCATCAAGCTCGTCGCCGCCGACTACGGGGACAAGGCCTCCAACGCGTCCAAGGTCTACTGGGCGGACGTGAAGAAGGACTTCGAGAAGGCGAACAAGGGCTACAAGGTCGACGTCCAGGTGGTCAACTGGAACGAGATCGACAAGACCGTGAAGAACATGATCCAGGCGGGCAACGAGCCGGACCTGCTGCAGACCGGCGGCTACGCCGACAAGGTCGCCGACGATCTGCTCTACAAGGCGGACGAGGTGATGTCGGCCAAGACGCGCGCGAACCTCATCCCCTCCTTCGCGCAGGCCGGCGAGGTGAAGGGCACCCAGTACGGCATTCCGTGGGTCTCCTCCAGCCGCGTGCTGTTCTACAACAAGGCCGTCCTGAAGAAGGCCGGCGTCAAGAACCCGCCCGGCAACTGGGACGAACTCGCCGCCGCCGCACAGAAGATCAAGTCCTCGAAGGCGGCGGACATCCCGTACGCCCTGCCCCTCGGTCCCGAGGAGCCCCAGGGCGAAACGATGATGTGGGAGCTGGGCAACGGCGGCGGCTACACCGACGCGAGCGGCAAGTACACCCTCGACAGCGCGAAGAACGTCGAGACCTTCAACTGGCTCAAGACCAGCCTCGTCAAGCCCGGCCTCACCTACGCCAACCCCGCCTCCACCGACCGCAAGACGGCCTTCGCCGACTTCGCGGCCGGCAAGGCCGGCATGCTCAACGGCCACCCCAGCCTGATCCAGATGGCCAAGGAGGGCAAGGTCGACTACGGCGTCGCGCCCATCCCCGGCAAGGACGGGCCGCTGAACAGCACCCTGGGCGTGGCCGACTGGATGATGGCCTTCAAGGACGGTGGCGCGGACAAGGAAGGCGTGAAGAAGTTCCTGGACTTCACGTACTCCAAGAAGATGCTGAAGTTCGACGAGATGTACAACCTCATGCCGGTCACCCAGGACGTGCTCAAGGACATGCAGAGCAGCGGCAAGCACAAGGACCTCGAACCGTTCTTCGAGGTGCTGCCGAAGGCAAAGTTCTACCCGCTGGGCGACACCTCCTGGGACGTCATCTCGGCCGAGATCAAGAAGACCGGCGGCAAGGCCGTCTCCGACAACCCCCAGCAGGTCCTCGGCGACCTGCAGAAGAAGGCCGAGTCGGCGGCCGCCGACGCCAAGTAGCGGGCGCTTCGCCCTCGTTCACAAGGAGCCCTGGTGTCTTTGAAGGCCCCGCCGTCCCCGGCCGGCACCGGCCCGGGACGGACCGGGCGCGTACGCCGGCCGGCAAGGCGCCCTGGCGGCCTTGCCCGGCTCGGCCCGCTGCCCTGGATAGCGCCCGTCGTCCTGCTGATCCTCGCCGTGGTCGTCTGGCCGGTCGTCGAGCTGATCCGCACCTCGTTCCTCAACATCTCCATCGCCGGGAAGGTGCGCGGCGGCGCGGGGACCGACAAGTTCACGAAGCTCTTCGAGGAGAGCGACCTCGGAGCCGTCCTGCTGTGGACGGCGGTGTGGACCGTGGTCGTCGTGGCCGTCACGATGCTGCTCTCACTCGCCCTCGCCCAGCTGTTCAACCAGAAGTTCCCCGGCCGCCGCATCACGCGCTGGGCGCTGATCGCTCCCTGGGCGGCGTCCGTGCTGATGACCGCGATCGGCTTCAAGTGGATGCTCAGCCAGACCGCCGGTGTGCTCAACACGCTGCTGCTGGACCTCGGCCTCATCGACACATCCCGGGACTGGCTGGGCTCCGCGGGGACCGCCTGGCCGTGGATGATGGCGGTCGCGGTCTTCGTGTCGCTGCCCTTCACCACCTACACGCTCCTCGCCGGTCTCCAGACCATCCCGCAGGACATCTACGAGGCCTCACGGATCGACGGGGCGGGCGTCTGGCAGACCTACCGGCGCATCACCCTGCCCCTGCTGCGCCCGGCCTTCCTCGTCGGTGTGGTCATCAACCTCATCAACGTCTTCAACTCCTTCCCCATCATCTGGGCCATGACGCAGGGCGGTCCGGGCTATGACACCTCCACGACCATGGTGTTCATGTACAAGCTGAAGGAGACCGACATCGGCGAGTCCGCGGCCCTGTCGGTGGTCAACTTCGCGATGGTCGTGGTGCTGGTGCTGATCTTCTTGAAGGTCAGCCGGTGGAACGAGGAGGACTGATGGCCACCGCGACGGCGGCCCGCCCGGGGACCCGCGCGCCCAAGCGCACCTTCCGGCCGCGCACCCTTGTCATCACGGTCTGCGCCTGGGCGCTCGCCGCGCTCTTCCTGGCGCCGTATCTGGAGATGATCGTCACCGCGCTGCGCCCCAAGAGCGAGCTGCGGGACCGCACCTACCTGCCGCAGCACTTCGAGTGGGCGAACTTCATCGACGTCTGGAAGGAGTCCGAGCTCGGCCAGAACCTGCAGGTGAGCCTGCTCATCGCGGGCGGCGCCACGCTGCTGGTGCTGCTGGTCTCGCTGCCCGCCGCCTACTACACCGCGCGGAGGCGCTACCGGGGGCGCAAGCTCTTCCTGCTGCTCGTCCTGGTCACCCAGATGTTCCAGCCCACCGCGCTGCTGGTCGGCCTCTACCGGGAGTTCCACGAGCTGGACATGCTGAACTCGGTCGGGACGCTGATCCTCACCAACGCGGCGTTCAACCTCGCCTTCGCGGTGTGGATCCTGACGGCCTATATCGGCTCCATCCCGCCGGAGTTGGAGGAGGCCGCCATGGTGGACGGCACCAGCCGGTTCGGCGCCATGATGAAGGTGACGCTGCCGCTGGCGCTGCCCGGAGTCGTCACGGCCGTGATCTTCACCTTCATCTCGGCGTGGAACGAGTTCGTGATGGGGCTCACGCTCACCACCGAGCCGGACAAGCAGCCGCTGACGGTCGGCATCAACAACTTCATCGGCGCGTACACCGTGCAGTGGAATTACCTCTTCGCCGCGTCCGTGGTGGCGATCGTGCCCGTGGTGATCCTGTTCGCCTTCATCGAGCGGCACGTCGTCTCGGGCCTGACGGCGGGCTCGGTCAAGTAGCCCGTCCGGATGGCTCGCTGCGTGACTGTTTCGACTCAAGGACTTGACTGCGCCGACGCCTTCAAATGAGCTTGGAGTTCATAACTTGTACAGGGCACAAGTCGCCGCTCATATGAGCGCGGTGATCTGAGCCACGGACGGCCCAGGTGTCACCCGGCATAGGGCAGAGGGTGGAGAAAGTCAATGGAGACTCCGGGGTCGCAGTCCTCGCTGCACCGGGCCAATCTGGAGCGGGTCGTGCGCGCGGTGCGTATGGCCGGCTCGCTCACGCAGGCGGAGATCGCGCGGAGCACGGGGCTGTCCGCGGCCACCGTCTCCAACATCGTTCGTGAGTTGAAGGACGGCGGAACGGTCGAGGTCACCCCCACGTCCGCGGGTGGCCGGCGGGCCCGGAGCGTCTCGCTCTCCGGTGACGCGGGCATCGTCGTGGGAGTCGATTTCGGCCACTCCCACCTCCGCGTCGCGGTCGGCAACCTGGCGCACCAGGTGCTTGCGGAAGAGGCCGAGCCGATCGACGTGGACGCCTCGGCCGCGGAGGGGTTCGACCGGGCGGAGCAGCTGGTCAGCAGGCTGATCGAGTCGACCGGGATCGGCGCGGGCAAGGTGATCGGCGTGGGGCTCGGCGTGCCCGGCCCCATCGACCTCGAATCCGGGACCCTCGGCTCGACGGCGATCCTGCCGGGCTGGTCGGGAACGAACCCGAGCCAGGCCCTCTCGGAGCGCCTGGGCGTGCCGGTCTACGTCGACAACGACGCCAACCTCGGTGCGCTGGGCGAGCTGGTGTGGGGCGGCGGCCGGGGGGCCGGCGACCTCGCGTACATCAAGGTGGCCAGCGGTGTCGGTGCCGGATTGGTGATCAGCGGGCAGATCTACCGCGGCCCCGGCGGCACGGCCGGCGAGATCGGGCACATCACCCTGGACGAGGCGGGCCCGGTGTGCCGCTGCGGCAACCGCGGCTGCCTCGAGACCTTCACCGCCGCCCGGTACGTCCTGCCGCTGCTGCAGCCGAGCCACGGGCCCGACCTGACCATGGCGCGGGTGGTGCAGCTGGCCCGCGAGGGTGACCCGGGGTGCCGGCGGGTGATCGCCGATGTGGGCCGTCATATCGGTAGCGGAGTGGCAAACCTGTGTAATCTTCTCAATCCGAGCCGGGTGGTCCTGGGCGGTGACCTCGCCGAGGCCGGTGAGCTGGTGCTCGCGCCGATCCGTGAGTCGGTGTCGCGGTACGCGATCCCCAGCGCGGCGCGGCAGTTGGGGATCGTCACGGGCACGCTGGGCGGCCGGGCCGAGGTGCTGGGCGCGCTCGCGCTGGTGCTGAGCGAGATGGGCGATTCGACCCTTCTGGACGGCGTACAGGCCGTGGAGGCACCTGCCCTTGCGTGAGCGGTCATGAGTTCAGACAGCTAACGCATGGCACCGTTGTCATCTCGTTAAGGATTTACTCCTTGACGGTCGGCTGGCGGCCGAGTTGACTTCCAGCCACCTCGGCCGCAACGACGCGGCCTCGTCAGGGAGGCAACCCCAATGAACGTTTGGACGCGTCGCGTCGTCATAGCCACTGCCGCCGTCTCGATGGCGGTCTCCGTGGCCGCCTGCGGGAAGGCCGGCGACGGTGACAAGGCCGGAGCCGGCGGCGACAACAAGACCATCGGTCTGCTGCTGCCCGAGAACAAGACCACGCGTTACGAGACCTTCGACCGTCCGCTGATGGAGGCGAAGATCAAGGAGCTGTGCAGCGACTGCAAGGTCAAGTACAACAACGCGGCGCAGGAGACCGAGACCCAGAAGAAGCAGTTCGACGCGCTGATCACCCAGGGCGTCAAGGTGATCATTCTGGACTCGGTCGACTTCAAGGCCACCAAGTCCTGGGTGAACCAGGCCGCCAAGAAGGGCGTGAAGGTCGTCGCCTACGACCGGCTGGCCGAGGGCAACATCTCCGCCTACGTGTCCTACGACAACGAGAAGATCGGCCGCCTGCAGGGCCAGGCGCTGGTCAAGGCGCTCGGCGACAAGGCCAAGGACAGCAATGTCGTCATGATCAACGGGTCGCCGACCGACCCGAACGCGCCGTTCTTCAAGAAGGGCGCCCACAGCGTCCTCGACAAGCAGGTCAAGAAGATCAGCTACGAGCAGGACATCCCGGACTGGTCGTCGGACGAGGCCAACAAGAAGATGAGCGCGGCCATCGACTCGCTCGGCAAGGACGCCATCCAGGGCGTCTACTCCGCCAACGACGGCATGGCGGGCGGCATCATCACCGCCCTCAAGCAGCAGGGTGTCAAGGTCCCGGTCGGCGGCCAGGACTCCGAACTCGCCGGTCTCCAGCGGGTCCTCAAGGGCGACCAGGCGTTCACCATCTACAAGCAGATCAAGCCGCAGGCCGACTCCACGGCCGAGATCGCGGTCAAGCTGCTCAAGGGCGGGAAGATCGACTCCCTGACGGACACCAAGGTCGACAGCCTCAGCGGTGACGTCAAGGGCATCCCCGCCAAGCTCTACGACGCCCAGATCGTGACGAAGGACAACGTCGAGGACACGATCATCAAGGACAAGGTCTACAAGGCGAGCCAGATCTGCACGACCGACGTCAAGGCGGCCTGCGAGGCAGCCGGCATCAAGTAGCACCTCCCCCGGGGCGGCCGGGCCGCGCGGCACCGCCCGCGGCCCCGCCGCCCCGGCCCGGCAGCCCGCCCGGCCCCTTACCCGCGGCCCGGCTCGTACCGCCCTTGTTCCTGCTCCACGCACCACCATCCCCGCCGTTGTGACGGCGGCGAAGGAGATGATTCACGTGTCCGCTACGCCTGTGCTGGCGTTGCGCGGAATCTCCAAGCGGTTCGGCGCCGTCCAAGCACTCACGGACGTCACCCTGGAGATCCACCCCGGCGAGGTGGTCGCCCTTGTCGGCGACAACGGCGCCGGCAAGTCCACCCTCGTCAAGACCATTTCGGGCGTGCACCCGGTCGATGACGGCACCATCGAGTGGGAGGGCCGGGCGGTACGCATCAACAAGCCGCACGACGCCCAGGAGCTCGGCGTCGCCACCGTCTACCAGGACCTCGCGCTCTGCGACAACCTCGATGTCGTCGCCAACCTGTTCCTCGGCAACGAGATCCGCACCGCGGGCGTCCTCGACGAGATCGCGATGGAGAAGCGCGCCAAGGAGCTGCTGGACACGCTGTCCATCCGCATCCCCAGCGTCCGCATCCCGGTGGCCTCGCTCTCCGGCGGCCAGCGGCAGGTCGTCGCCATCGCCCGTGCGCTGATCGGCGAGCCGAAGGTCGTCATCCTCGACGAGCCCACCGCCGCCCTCGGCGTCGAGCAGACCGCGCAGGTCCTCGACCTCGTCGAGCGGCTGCGCGAGCGGGAGCTGGGCGTCATCCTCATCAGCCACAACATGGCCGACGTCCAGGCCGTCGCCGACCGCGTCGCGGTGCTCCGCCTCGGCCGCAACAACGGTGTCTTCGACGTCGAGGGCACCTCGCACGAGACGGTCATCGCGGCCATCACCGGCGCCTCGGACAACGCCGTCACCCGCCGCAAGGCGCGTACGGACCAGGTGCGGAAGACGGACGACGAGACGCCGGAGACGGCCGTGGCGGCCAAGACGGTCGTGGCGACGAAGTCCGGCTCGGTGAAGACGACGGACCAGGACAGGAAGGAGGACGCGTGATGAGCGACCTCACCAAGCAGCCCGCGGGCGAGGACACGGTCACGGGCGAGGACACGGCCGCCCAGGCCGCCCCGGCCACCGAGACCGCCCCGGCCGGCGTCAACACCCCGCAGCCCGCCGCGGTCGACCCCCGGCTGCTCGTACGCGAACAGGGTTTCGCCGGCTACCTCAACGACTTCCGGCGCCGGATACGCGGCGGCGAACTGGGCTCGCTCCCGGTCGTCATCGGCCTCGTCGTCATCGCGATCGTCTTCCAGCTCAAGAACAGCAGCTTCCTGTCCGCGGACAGCCTCGCGAACATCGGTGTCTACACCTCCGGCCTGGGCATCATGGCCGTCGGCATCGTGTTCGTCCTGCTGCTCGGCGAGATCGACCTGTCGGTCGGCTCGGTGGCGGGTGTCGGTGCGGCCGTCTGGGCGGTCCTCAGCGTCACCAACGGCGTGAACGACCTCGCCGCGGTACTGATCGCCATCGTCGCCGGCACCGCCATCGGCGCCCTGCACGGCTTCTTCTTCGCCAAGGTCGGTGTGCCGGCCTTCGTCGTCACGCTGGCCGGCTTCCTCGGCTGGAGCGGCCTGCAGATCTGGATGATGGGCAAGGAAGGCTCCATCAACACGCCGAGCGGCAGCCTGGTGGAGAACCTCACCGGCTACTACTTCGAGGACAAGGCCGCCGCCTACGGCCTCGCGCTGATCGCCGTCCTCGCCTACGCCGGGTCCCTGCTGCTGGACGCCAAGCGCCGCAAGGCCGCCGCACTGCCCGCCCGGCCGCTCAGCGAGATCCTGCTGCGCACCGGTGTCGTCGCGGTGATGGCCTTCGTGGTCGCGTACGTGCTCAACGAGCCGGCCGGCGCGCGCGGCCTGCCGCTGGCCCTGGTGCTGTTCCTCGCGGTCCTGGTCCTCGCGGACTTCGTGGTGCGCCGCACCACCTACGGGCGGCAGATCTTCGCGGTCGGCGGCAACGCCGAGGCGGCCCGCCGGGCCGGCATCAACGTGAACAAGATCCGCATCACGGTGTTCGCCATCTCCGGCATGCTCGCCGCCTTCGGCGGACTGTTCATCGCCAGCCTCTCCGGTGGCGCCACCAAGAACCTGGGCTCCGGCAACGTCCTGATGAACGTCATCGCGGCGGCCGTCATCGGCGGCACCAGCCTCTTCGGCGGCCGCGGCAAGATCTGGTCCGCGCTGCTGGGCATGCTGGTGATCCAGTCGATCCAGCAGGGCCTGAACCTGCTCGGCATGGCCAGTGAGATCCAATACATGATCACCGGCGCGGTGCTGCTCGCCGCCGTCGTGATCGACTCGGTCTCCCGGCGCACCCAGAAAACCGCCGGACGCACCTGACGTCCACCTGACCAGCGCGGCGCACGCCCCGGGCCGCACCGGCCCCCACCGGACACCACCGGTGGGGGCCGGGACACGTCCCGGGCGGTTCCGTATTCGCACATGTCACCCGAGTGACATACATCGCAAGGCCCGGACACCGCCGCAGCGGACGGAACATTAGACTCATCTGATCGGCAAGCTCGACCAGATCGGCGACCGACCTGTTCGGGGTTCGACAGCAAGGAGGCAGCGTGCAGAAGGTGCCGCGCGAAGAGCGCCAGTCCGGGGTGGTGGCGGGCAACGCAGAGGCGTTGCTGAACCGCATCAAGGGACCGCGCGATCTGGACCGGCTGGGACCGGAGCAGCTCCAGCAGCTCGCGGGGGAGATCCGTACCTTCCTCGTCGACGCGGTCTCCAAGACCGGCGGACACCTCGGCCCCAACCTGGGCGTGGTCGAACTGACCATCGCCCTGCACCGCGTCTTCCACTCCCCGCGGGACCGGGTCCTCTTCGACACCGGGCACCAGTCCTACGTCCACAAGCTGCTCACCGGCCGCCAGGACTTCGCGGGACTGCGCACCAAGGGCGGCCTGTCGGGTTACCCCTCGCGCGCCGAGTCCGAGCACGACGTCATCGAGAACAGCCACGCCTCGACGGTGCTGGGCTGGGCCGACGGCCTCGCCAAGGCCAACCAGGTGCGCGGCAAGGACGACCACGTCGTCGCCGTGATCGGGGACGGCGCGCTGACCGGCGGCATGGCCTGGGAGGCGCTGAACAACATCGCCGCCGCCAAGGACCGCCCCCTCGTCATCGTCGTCAACGACAACGAGCGCTCCTACTCCCCGACGATCGGCGGCCTCGCCGACCACCTCGCGACGCTGCGCACCACCGACGGCTACGAGCGGTTCCTCGCCCGCGGCAAGGACCTCCTGGAGCGCACCCCGGTCGTCGGCAAGCCCCTCTACGAGACGCTGCACGGCGCCAAGAAGGGCCTGAAGGACTTCATCGCGCCGCAGGGCATGTTCGAGGACCTGGGCCTGAAGTACGTCGGCCCGATCGACGGCCACGACCTGGAGGCCATGGAGTCCGCGCTGCAGCGCGCCAAGGGCTTCGGCGGCCCGGTCATCGTGCACTGCCTCACCGAGAAGGGCCGCGGCTACCGCCCCGCCCTGGAGGACGAGGCGGACCACTTCCACGCCGTCGGCGTCATCCACCCGGACACGGGTCTGCCGGTCGCCGCGTCGGGCGCCGACTGGACGTCCGTCTTCGGCGAGGAGATGGTCAAGCTCGGCCGCGAGCGCGAGGACATCGTGGCGATCACCGCCGCGATGCTGCAGCCCGTCGGCCTGAACAAGTTCGCCAAGGCGTTCCCCGACCGGGTCTACGACGTCGGCATCGCCGAGCAGCACGGCGCGGTATCGGCCGCGGGCCTGGCGACCGGCGGTCTGCACCCGGTCTTCGCGCTGTACGCGACGTTCCTCAACCGCGCCTTCGACCAGGTCCTGATGGATGTCGCGCTGCACAAGTGCGGGGTCACCTTCGTCCTGGACCGCTCCGGTGTCACCGGCACCGACGGCGCCTCGCACAACGGCATGTGGGACATGTCGCTGCTGCAGATCGTGCCCGGCCTGCGGATCGCCGCGCCGCGCGACGCCGACCAGGTACGCGCCCAGTTGCGCGAGGCCGTCGAGGTCGACGACGCGCCGACCGTGGTGCGGTACTCCAAGGGCGCGGTCGGCCCGGCCGTCGAGGCGGTCGGACAGGTCGGCGGCATGGACGTGCTGCGCGCGCCCGACGCCTCCGTCAAGCGGCCGGACGTGCTGCTGGTGTCGGTCGGTGCGCTGGCGCCGATGTGCCTGGAGATCGCGGGCCTGCTCGACAAGCAGGGCATCTCCACCACCGTCGTCGACCCGCGCTGGGTCAAGCCGGTCGACGCGGCGCTGCCGGGTCTGGCCGCCAAGCACCGGGTGGTCGTCACCGTCGAGGACAACATCCGTACGGGCGGCGTCGGTTCGGCCGTCGCCCAGGCGCTGCGGGACGCCGGTGTGGACCTCCCGCTGCGGGACTTCGGCATCCCCGAGCAGTTCCTCGACCACGCCACCCGCAAGGAGGTCATGGCGGAGATCGGGCTCACCGCTCCGGACATCGCCCGCCAGGTGACGGGTCTCGTCGCCCGGATCGACGGCCTCCCCCAGTCCCAGTTCCGGTCGGCCGGGGGGACCTCCATCGACGAGGCGGCAGAGGCCACGGAGGCCGCGGACACCGCGCAGACCGCGGACAGCAAGGCCGCGGGCCGTCCGGCCGAGGTCGCCCGCGACTGAGCCGCGGCACACCGGCGACGGGCCGGCCGGTCACCCGTACGGGTGTTCCGGCCGGCCCGTCGGCATATCCGCGGCCGCACCCCATCGGGTGAATCCCGGCCGCGTGAAGGCCCGCCGCCCGCGGCCGCTTCGCGTCATTGCCGAGACTCGGTCAGTTCAGGAGAACTTGCGAGGGTCATCAGGCGGAGGGTCGCCCATGGGCACAGAGCACGGCACACCACAGGATTCGCGCCGGGATCGCGGCGTGTTCCGGACGAAGACCGTAGAGCAGTCGATCGAGGACACGGAGGAGCCCGAGCACGCGCTGAAGAAGACCCTCTCGGTGCTCGACCTGACGGTGTTCGGTGTCGGTGTCGTCATCGGGACCGGCATCTTCGTCCTCACCGGCAAGATCGCCAAGGAGCAGGCGGGGCCCGCCGTCGCCCTCGCCTTCGTCGTCGCCGGAGTGGTCTGCGCGCTGGCGGCGCTGTGTTACGCGGAGTTCGCCTCCACCGTCCCGGTCGCGGGCTCCGCCTACACCTTCTCGTATGCCTCGCTCGGTGAATTCCCCGCCTGGATCATCGGCTGGGACCTGGTCCTGGAGCTGGCCCTGGGCTGTGCGGTGGTCGCGGTCGGCTGGTCCGGCTATATCCGCTCGCTGCTGGACACCGCGGGAACGCAACTGCCGGACGCGCTGTCCGGCACCCACGACGGCAAGTTCGGCTTCGACCTGCTCGCGTGCGTGCTCGTGCTGGTGCTCACCGGCATCCTCGTGCTCGGCGTCAAGCTGTCCTCGCGGGTGACGGCGGCGATCGTCGCCATCAAGGTGACCGTCGTGCTGCTCGTCGTGGTCGCGGGCGCCTTCTTCCTCACCGGCTCCAACTACGAGCCGTTCATCCCGCCCAGCCGGCCCAACGAGGGCAGCAGCGGGCTGGAGGCGACGCTCTCCCAGCTGATCTTCGGTTTCACCCCGTCGAACTTCGGCGTGATGGGCATCTTCGCCGCCGCCGCCGTGGTCTTCTTCGCCTTCATCGGCTTCGACATCGTGGCGACCGCCGCCGAGGAGACCCGCAATCCGCAGCGCGATGTGCCGCGCGGCATCCTCGGCTCGCTCGCCATCTGCACGATCCTCTACGTCGCCGTCTCCATCGTCGTCACCGGCATGCAGAAATACACCGAACTCTCCACCGACGCCCCGCTCGCCGACGCCTTCAAGGAGCTCGGGCACCCGTTCTACGCCGGCATCATCAGCTTCGGCGCCGCCGTCGGCCTGACCTCGGTCTGCATGATCCTGCTGCTCGGCCAGAGCCGGGTCTTCTTCGCGATGAGCCGCGACGGGCTGCTGCCGCAGTTCTTCTCCCGGGTGCACCCGAAGTTCGGCACTCCCTACCGCTCGACCGTCCTGCTCGGCGGCATCGTCGCCGTCGTCGCGGGATTCACCTCGATCGACGAACTCGCCGAACTGGTCAACATCGGCACCCTGTTCGCGTTCGTCGTCGTCGCCATCGGCGTCGTCATCCTGCGCCGCTCCCGCCCGGACCTGCCGCGCGCCTTCCGCACCCCGCTGGTCCCGCTGGTCCCGCTGCTGTCCGTCCTCGCGTCGCTGTGGCTGATGCTCAATCTGCCCGCCGAGACCTGGCTGCGGTTCGCGGTGTGGATGGTCGTCGGCTTCGCCGTCTACTTCGTGTACGGACGCTCGCACAGCCGCCTCGGCATGCGGACGCGGGCGAACCGGAAGGGCTGACACCGCCGTTGCACGCACGCGGACCCCGGAACCATCAGGTTCCGGGGTCCGTCGGTCGTTCGGGGCGGCGCTCAGGCGCCGGCGGCGTGCACCGCGACGATGCCGGAGAGCTGCGCCTGGCCCGGGGCGAGGGACACGTGCGCACCGAGCGTGGCGTCGACGTTCAGGCCGGCGGCGCTGATGTGCGCACCGCCACCGGCACCGGCGGCCAGGCCACCGGAGATGTTGTCCAGCTCGCTGTCGGAGATCTCGCCGGTGGCGAGGGCGGAGGTGACGTCGTTACGCATGGGGGGCCTTCCTTTAATGCGCCTGGGGCTAAGGGAATTCACGCCGGGCGGGTGGCGAGGGAAAAGAATGCAACTGGGCGCAGCAAGCGTCCGGCCTCCGAACTCCGAAGCCGGAATTGACGACTGCACACTCGTACGATGCAATCACGCAGGCGGGGCGCCCGGCAAACTTGTGATCGCCTTTTTTCCGGTCGGCACATTCTCCTCACAACTGCTGTGACGTGCGACTTTGTCCGACGTACGCGGACCGGAGGGGCTTATGTGCCGGACAGGCCGCGGGTCTCGAAGGGAATATCCGAATTAACGGTCCGATCGGTTCGATAGGCCATCCGGCGGGCGTGGGCGCCGAATGGCATGCGATGTCGGAATCTTCCGCGTATTCGGTGCCTTGGGTGCCGAGTGGTGGATCACGCGGTGATCACCGCTGAAATCGCCCGACACCCGGCAAAACCGCACAGCCCACGGGACCTGCCGGGTCAGCCGCCGTGCCCCCGGCGCCCTGGGCCGCCCTCGCGCCCGCCGCCCCACACGGCCCGCGGCCCCGTCACCCGGGCGCCCAGCGCCTCGACGCGCTCGCGCAGCCCGCGGTCCGCGGTGACCACCAGGCACTGCCGGCCGTGGCCCTCGTCGGCCACCAGCTCCACGATGCGGTCGTCGCCGCTGCCGCGCGCGGACTCCACCCGTACGCCCGCGACGGACGTCACCCCGCGCGCCGCGCCCTCCACCACGAGGACCACCTCCAGGGGCGGTTCGAGGAGCCCGTCAAGCCCGTCGGCGGCGTAGCGGGGCAGCGCGTCACGCAGCCGTTCCGCCGCGCCGTGCCGGTCGCGCCACCAGCCGTCCGGAACCGATCCGACGACATTCGCGGCATCGACGATCACCAAGGCATCCATGCGGTCACCCTCCCACGGCTGCCCGCCGGTGCCTTCGGGGCGCCGAACGCACGGATGCGCGGGCCGGCTCCGCCGAGCCGGCCCGCGCATCCGTCCATCAATGAAGCGCTCAGGCGGGAATGCTCGCCACGCCCGGAGCCAGGAACTTCTTGCCCGTCACCCGCTCGGAGACACCCGCGCGGTCCAGGTACGGCGTGATGCCGCCCAGGTGGAAGGGCCAGCCGGCGCCGGTGATCAGGCACAGGTCGATGTCCTGGGCCTCGGCGACGACACCCTCGTCCAGCATCAGGCCGATCTCCTGCGCGACGGCGTCCAGGACGCGGTCACGGACCTGCTCCTCCGTCAGGACGGAGTCGCCCTGCACGAGGAGGGCGGCAACCTCGGGGTCCAGCTCCGGCTTGCCGGAGTCGTAGACGTAGAAGCCGCGCTTGCCGGCCTTGACGACCGCGGCGAGGTTCGGCGAGACGGTGAAGCGGTCCGGGAAGGCGCCGTGCAGCGTCTCCGAGACGTGCAGACCGATCGCCGGGCCGACCAGCTCCAGGAGCACGAGAGGCGACATCGGCAGGCCGAGCGGCTCGATGGCCTTCTCGGCGACGTCGACCGGGGTGCCCTCGTCGATGACGTTCTGGATCTCGCCCATGAAGCGGGTCAGGATGCGGTTGACGACGAACGCCGGGGCGTCCTTCGTCAGCACGGCCGTCTTCTTCAGGGACTTGGCCACCGAGAAGGCGGTCGCCAGCGACGCGTCGTCGGTCTTCTGCGCGCGCACGATCTCCAGCAGCGGAAGGATCGCGACCGGGTTGAAGAAGTGGAAGCCCACGACCCGCTCGGGGTTCTTGAGCTTCGACGCCATCTCGGTGACCGACAGCGAGGAGGTGTTGGTCGCCAGGATCGCGTGCGCCGGGACGACCGCCTCCAGCTCGGCGAACACCTTCTGCTTGACGCCCATCTCCTCGAAGACGGCCTCGATGATGAAGTCCGCGTCACCGAAGGCGGTCGCCTTGTCGAGGTGGCCCGAGACCAGGCCCTTGAGGCGGTTCGCCTTGTCCTGATTGACCCGGCCCTTGAGCAGCAGCTTGTCGATCTCGCCGTGGACGTACTCCACGCCCTTGTCGACCCGGGCCTGGTCGATGTCCGTGAGGACGACCGGGACCTCCAGGCGACGGGCGAAGAGCAGCGCCAGCTGCGAGGCCATCAGGCCGGCGCCGACGACGCCCACCTTGGTGACCGGGCGCGCCAGCTTCTTGTCCGGCGCGCCGGCCGGACGCTTGGCGCGCTTCTGCACGAGGTTGAACGCGTAGATGCCGCTGCGGAGTTCGCCACCCATGATCAGGTCGGCGAGCGCCTGGTCCTCGGCGTCGAAGCCCTGCTGGAGATCACCGTTCTTGGCGGCGGCGATGATGTCCAGCGCGCGGTAGGCGGCGGGGGCCGCGCCGTGCACCTTGCCGTCGGCGACGGCCTTGCCGCGGGCCACGGCCTCGTCCCAGGCCGCACCGCGGTCGATCTCGGCCCGCTCGACCGTGGTGTCGCCCTTCAGCACCGAGGCGGTCCAGATCAGCGACTGCTCCAGGAAGTCCGCGCCCTCGAAGAGCGCGTCGGCGATCCCGAGCTCGAAGACCTGCTTGCCCTTGAGCTGCTTGTTCTGGTTCAGCGAGTTCTCGATGACGACGGAGACCGCGCGGTCCGCACCGATCAGGTTGGGCAGCAGCACACAGCCGCCCCAGCCCGGTACGAGACCGAGGAAGACCTCGGGCAGCGAGAACGCCGGCAGCGCCTTGGAGACGGTGCGGTAGGTGCAGTGCAGACCGACCTCGACGCCACCGCCCATCGCGGCGCCGTTGTAGTACGCGAACGTCGGCACGGCCAGGCCCGACAGACGCTTGAAGACGTCGTGGCCGCCCTTGCCGATGGCCAGTGCGTCGTCGTGCTTCTTGAGCAGCTCGACGCCCTTGAGGTCGGCGCCGACCGCGAAGATGAACGGCTTGCCGGTGATGCCGACACCGACGATGTCGCCGGCCGCGGCCTCCTTCTCCACCTGGTCGACGGCCGCGTCGAGGTTCGCCAGCGACTGCGGGCCGAAGGTGGTCGGCTTGGTGTGGTCCAGGCCGTTGTCCAGCGTGATGAGCGCGAACGTGCCCGCGCCCTGGGGCAGGTCGAGGTGGCGTACGTGCGCCTGGGTCACGACCTCGTCGGGGAACAGCTCTGCCGCACCCTTCAACAGCTCAGTAGTGGTGCTCACTTGCCTGCCCCTTCGAAGTGCGGGTTCTCCCAGATGACCGTTCCACCCATGCCGAAGCCGACGCACATGGAGGTGATGCCGTAGCGGACGTGCGGCTGCTCCTCGAACTGCCGCGCCAGCTGCGTCATCAGTCGCACACCGGAGGAGGCGAGCGGGTGGCCGAACGCGATCGCGCCGCCGTACTGGTTGACGCGCGGGTCGTCGTCCGCGATGCCGTAGTGGTCCAGGAGCGAGAGCACCTGCACCGCGAAGGCCTCGTTGATCTCGAACAGACCGATGTCATCGATCGTCAGACCGGCCTTGGCCAGCGCCTTTTCGGTCGCCGGGACCGGGCCGATGCCCATGACCTCGGGCTCCACACCGGCGAACGCGAAGTCCACCAGGCGCATCTTGACCGGCAGGCCCAGCTCGCGCGCCACGTCCTCGGCGGCGATCAGCGAGGCGGTCGCGCCGTCGTTGAGACCGGCGGCGTTGCCCGCGGTCACCCGGCCGTGCGGGCGGAACGGGGTCTTGAGGCCGGAGAGGTTCTCCAGCGTGGTGCCCGGCCGCATCGGCTCGTCCGAGGTCGCCAGGCCCCAGCCGGTCTCGCCGGCCTCGGCGTTGGTGCGGCGCACCGAGATCGGGACCAGGTCGGCCTGGACCTGGCCGTTGGCGTAGGCCTTGGCGGCCTTCTCCTGGCTGCGCACCGCGTAGGCGTCGGCGCGCTCCTTGGTGAGGTGCGGCAGGCGGTCGTGCAGGTTCTCCGCCGTCATGCCCATGAACAGGGCGGACTGGTCGACCAGCTTCTCCGACACGAAACGCGGGTTGGGGTCGACGCCCTCACCCATGGGGTGGCGGCCCATGTGCTCGACGCCACCGGCGAGGGCGATGTCGTACGCACCGAAGGCGACGCCGCCGGCCATGCTCGTCACGGCGGTCATCGCGCCGGCGCACATGCGGTCGATGGAGAAGCCGGGCACGGACTGCGGGAGGCCCGCCAGGATGCCGGCGGTACGGCCCAGGGTCAGGCCCTGGTCGCCGATCTGGGTGGTCGCGGCGAGGGCTACCTCGTCGATCCGTGCCGGGTCGAGATCCGGGTTGCGGCGCAGCAGCTCCCGGATGCACTTGACGACCAGGTCGTCGGCGCGGGTCTCGTGGTAGATGCCCTTCGGGCCCGCCTTGCCGAACGGGGTGCGGACGCCGTCGACGAAGACGACGTCCCTAGCGGTACGAGGCACGTTGGCTCTCCTCCAGGTGCGGGATGGCACTGCTGCGGGGCGCCCCGGGGGACGCTTCACAACCCACATGCTACTTACGGGTAACCAGGCTGCACACCCCCACCGGCCGGAGCGGTGAACGTCACACCGTGAAGGTCTCCGTCGGTCGCAGGTGTGAACACCTCATCTCCCCCCTAAAGTACCCATATGGATACAAAGAGGAGTGGTGTCGTGACACGGAGTGAGCGGATCGGCGGGAGCAACCGGAACAAGTGGAGTGGCCCGGCGGGTCCGCGGACCCTCGGCATGGTCTGCGCCGTCGCCACCGCGGGCGCGCTGCTGGCGGGCTGCGGAGGCGACAGCGGGAGCGCACAGGAGGAGCGGGCGGTGCCCGCCTCGCCGGCGGCCTCCGCCGCGCGCGCCGCGTCCCCGAGCGGCAGTGCGTCCCCGAGCGCCAGCTTCGGCGCGCTGACCGAGGACCAGGCGCAGCGCAAGGCCCTCATCCCGAAGATCAAGATCTCCTACGACAAGGCCCTGGACGCCGCACTCAAGGCCGTACCCGGCACGAAGGTGGTCTCCCTCGACCTCGACGACGATGACAACGGCGGCGACCCGTTCTGGGAGGTCCGGGTGGCGAAGGCCGACGGCACCGCGAGCACGGTGCGTGTGGACGCGGTGTCCGGCAAGGCCGGCCAGCCGAGTGCCGACACCGATGACGACGCGGACGACAAGAGCGAGCTGGCCGCCCTGCTCAAGGCGACGACCGTGACGGCTCAGCAGGCCGCCCAGACGGCCCTGGCGAAGCAGCAGGGAACCGTCACCGCCATCGAGCTGGACCAGGCGGACGACGCGGCGAGCGCGAGCCCCAGCAGTGCGAGTCCCAGCAGCGCGAGTCCCAGCAGTGCGTCCCCGAGCAGCGCGCCCCCGACAAGCGCCAGCCCCAGCCCCGGCAACGAGAACGGCCGGAACGGCAGCGGCAAGCCGGAGTGGTCCGTCGACGTCGTGACCAGCGGCGACTGGAACAAGACGACCTTCGACATCGACGCCACCAACAAGAAGATCCTGCGCGAGCACATCGACACGGACTGACCGCGGGCGCGCCCGGCGGTCCCCCTGGGACCGCCGGAAAGCGCTCAGCGGGCGTACGTCATTCGGCGTCCGTCAGCAGTGCCTCGGTGAGGATCGGCGCGACCTGCTCGATCTGCCAGCGGCGGGCGCCGTGGCCCGCGAGCACCTCGGCGACCGAATCGAGCGTCGGCTCGGCCGGCGGCTCCCAGCACAGCCGGCGCACCGTGTCCGGCGTGATGAGGTTCTCCTGCGGGAGATGCAGGCTCTCGGCGAGCGTCGTCACCGCGCCGCGGGCGGCCGACAGCCGGGCCGCGGCGGCCGGGTCCTTGTCGGCCCAGGAGCGGGGCGGCGGGGGGCCGTTGAGCGGCTGGCCGGGCTGCGGCAGCTCGGTGTCGGGCAGCGCCCGCGCCCGGTCCACGGCGGCCTGCCACTGCTCCAGCTGACGGCGGCCCATGCGGTGGCCGAAGCCCGGCAGCGCGGCCAGCGCGTGGCTGTTCACCGGCAGATTCAGCGCCGCCTCCACGATCGCGCCGTCACCGAGCACCTTGCCGGGCGAGACGTCCCGCTTCTGGGCCACCTGGTCGCGCGCCGTCCACAGCTCGCGCACGACGGCCATCTGGCGGCGTCTGCGGACCTTGTGCATGCCGGAGGTGCGGCGCCAGGGGTCCTTGCGGGGCGGTGCCGGGGGAGCGGCGGCGATGGCCGCGAACTCCTCCTGGGCCCAGGCCAGCTTCCCCTGCCGGTCCAGCTCCTCCTCCAGGGCGTCGCGCAGATCCACCAGAAGCTCGACGTCGAGCGCGGCGTAGCGCAGCCACGGCTCGGGCAGCGGGCGGGTGGACCAGTCGACGGCCGAGTGCCCCTTCTCCAGCGCGAAGCCGAGGACGTTCTCGACCATCGCGCCGAGACCGACCCGCGGGAAGCCGGCCAGCCGGCCGGCCAGCTCGGTGTCGAAGAGCCTCGTCGGACGCATCCCTATGTCACGCAGGCACGGCAGGTCCTGGGTGGCGGCGTGCAGCACCCACTCGGCGTCGCCGATGGCGGCGTCGAGCGAGGAGAGGTCGGGACAGCCGACGGGGTCGATCAGCACGCTGCCGGCGCCCTCGCGGCGCAGCTGCACGAGATAGGCGCGCTGGCCGTAGCGGTAGCCGGAGGCGCGTTCGGCGTCGACGGCGACGGGGCCGCTGCCGGCGGCAAAAGCCGCCACGACCTCGGCGAGCGCCTCGTCGGTGGCGGTCACCGGCGGGATGCCTTCGCGGGGTTCCAGTAGGGGTACCGGCGCCGGTCCTGGGTCCGGAGGCGAGTCTCCGGCTGCTCGCAGTGTCGTCTCTGCTGCGGTGTTTTGGGCGTCGGTCACCAGTCAAGGGTATCTGTGTATGCACGCCGCCCGTCGAGGGAACGTTCCCTCGACGGGCGGGCGGCGGTGAAATGCGGGGTCAGTGGATGATGCCGGTGCGCAGGGCGACCGCCACCATCCCGGCCCGGTCACCGGTTCCGAGCTTGCGTGCGATGCGGGCGAGGTGGCTCTTGACGGTCAGTGCCGACAGTCCCATCGAAACGCCGATGGCCTTGTTGGACTGGCCCTCCGCCACCAGCCGCAGCACCTCGACCTCACGTCCCGACAGCTCGCGGTAGCCGCCGGGGTGCCCGGGGGCACCCGGAGGCCGACGCTGCATACGGGCGGCGTTGGCGCCGATGGGCGCCGCGCCCGGACGGCCGGGCAGGCCGAGGTTGGTACGGGTGCCGGTGACGACATAGCCCTTGACGCCGCCCGCGAGGGCATTTCGTACGGCGCCGATGTCGTCGGCAGCGGACAGGGCGAGTCCGTTGGGCCAGCCGGCGGCCCGCGTCTCGGAGAGCAGCGTGAGGCCGGAGCCGTCTGGAAGGTGGACGTCGGCAACGCAGATGTCGCGCGGGTTGCCGACGCGGGGACGGGCCTCCGCGATGGACGACGCCTCGATCACGTCACGCACTCCGAGCGCCCACAGATGGCGGGTGACGGTGGAGCGGACGCGAGGGTCGGCCACGACGACCATGGCCGTCGGCTTGTTCGGGCGGTAGGCGACCAGGCTCGAAGGTTGCTCGAGGAGAACAGACACCGGGCCTCCTGAGGGGAGTGGCGGACGGAAGCCGACTCGGAAGCGTCGGATTGTTCCGTGTTTGAAGGGTCACTGACCTCTTCGGCAGCAATCCCACGGGACTTTAGAGTTTGATCACGATTTAGTTAGGTGCAATTCGGGCAAATCGGATGCGTGATCGATCATAGGTGAGCCGGAGTGCACACCCAGGTGATCAAGAGACGTCCCTCGTACCGCGGCCGGCGGCGCGCACGGAAACGCCCGGCCCGGCAGCTGCCGGACCGGGCGTGGGAGCTGATCGTCAGCGCGGATGTGGACCGCGGCGCTGGGGCAGCGGAACGACACCGCCGCGCGGCGCCGTGTCGAGGGTGGCCGGCGGCAGCCCCGCCACCTGGCACAGCAGATCGCACCACGCCGACAGATGCGCCGCCACATCCGGAACACCGCCAGGGGCCTCGGCGGGCGTCCATGACGCCCGGATCTCGATCTGCGTCGCGGGCTCCCGCGACGCGAGCCCGCCGAAGTAGTACGACCCGGCCCGGGTCACCGTGCCGCTGGCCTCGCCGTAGCGCACCCCACGGGCCTCCAGCGCACCCGTGAGCCACGACCACGACACCTCCGGCAGCAGCGGATCGGTGCCCATCTCCGGCTCCAGCTCCGCCCGCGCCAGCGTCACCACGCGGAAGGTGCCCTGCCAGGCGTCGTGTCCGGCAGGGTCGTGGAGCAGCACCAGCCGCCCGTCCGCCAGATCCTTCTCCGTGCCGTCGGGGCCCGCGCCGTGTTCGACGACCGCCGCCTCCAGCGCGTACGCGAACGGGGCCAGCCGTTTCGGAGCCGGCGTCGGGTCGATTTCGATCTCCGGCCGAAGCCGGGCAGCGCGGAGCGCCTCGACCGCCTTACGGAAGGGGATCGGGGTCTCGTCCGCGCTGTCCGCGAGGTGTTCGTGAGCCGCAGCCATGCCCGGAAGATTAGGCGGAACCGGGCTCGCATACGGGGAGGACACCCGGTGCGCGCGTCGCCCATTCGGAGGCGTCCTCGTGCGCATGCGAAGATTTGCCGCGTGAGCGCCAACGACAGGCCCATGGGCCAGCAGCAGACCGGTACGTACGACTCGGCCTTCCTCAAGGCCTGCAGGCGTGAGCCGGTGCCGCACACGCCGGTGTGGTTCATGCGCCAGGCGGGGCGCTCACTGCCCGAGTACCGCAAGGTCCGCGAGGGCATCGCGATGCTCGACTCCTGCATGCGGCCCGAGCTCGTCACCGAGATCACCCTGCAGCCGGTCCGCCGGCACAACGTCGACGCCGCCATCTACTTCAGCGACATCGTCGTCCCCCTCAAGGCCATCGGTATCGACCTCGACATCAAGCCCGGCATCGGCCCGGTCGTCGAGAAGCCGATCCGCACCCGCGCCGACCTGGAGCGGCTGCGCCTGCTGGAGCCCGGCGACGTCTCCTACGTCACCGAGGCCATCGGCATGCTCGTGCGCGAGCTGGGCCCCACCCCCCTGATCGGTTTCGCCGGCGCGCCCTTCACCCTCGCCAGCTACCTCGTCGAGGGCGGCCCGTCCCGCAACCACGAGCACACCAAGGCGCTCATGTACGGCGACCCGCAGCTGTGGGCCGACCTGCTGGACCGCCTCGCCGACATCACCGCGGCCTTCCTCAAGGTCCAGATCGAGGCCGGCGCGAGCGCCGTGCAGCTCTTCGACTCCTGGGTCGGCGCGCTCTCGCCCGCCGACTACCGCCGTGCCGTGATGCCCGCCTCCACCAAGGTCTTCGACGCGGTCGCCGGCCTCGGCGTGCCCCGTATCCACTTCGGCGTCGGCACCGGCGAGCTGCTGGGACTGATGGGCGAGGCGGGCGCGGATGTCGTCGGCGTCGACTGGCGGATCCCGATGGACGAGGCGGCGCGGCGCGTCGGCGGCGGCAAGGCCCTGCAGGGCAACATCGACCCCGCCGTCCTCTTCGCCCCCCGTGAGGCCGTCGAGACCAAGGCCCGTGAGGTCCTGGACGCGGCCGCCGGCCTGGAGGGCCACATCTTCAACCTCGGCCACGGCGTGCTGCCGGACACCGACCCGGAGGCGCTGACCCGCCTCGTCGAGTACGTGCACGAGCAGACGGCCTGAGCCCCCGTAAGGGGCCTGACGGGAGTCAGGCCCCCGCGGCCCGTACCGCCGCCGTCGCCTTGCGGGCCGCCACCAGGACCGGGTCCCAGACCGGGGAGAACGGCGGGGCGTAGCCGAGGTCGAGGGCGGTCATCTGCTCCACCGTCATACCGGCGGTGAGGGCGACCGCCGCGATGTCGACCCGCTTCCCGGCGCCCGAGCGGCCGACGATCTGGGTGCCGAGCAGCCGGCCCGTACGGCGCTCGGCGAGCATCTTGACGTGCATCGGCCGGGCGTCGGGGTAATAGCCGGCGTGGTTGGTGGACTCGATGGTGACGGTGACGAACCGCAGGCCGACGGCTAGCGCATGGCGCTCCAGCAGGCCGGTCCGGGCGATCTCCAGATCGCAGACCTTGCTGACGGCGGTGCCGACGACGCCGGGGAAGGTCGCATAGCCGCCTCCCACGTTGGCGCCGATGATCTGGCCGTGCTTGTTGGCGTGGGTGCCCAGCGCGATGTGCCGGTGACGTCCGGAGACCAGGTCCCAGACCTCGACGCAGTCGCCGCCCGCCCAGATGTTCTCCCGGCCGCGCACCCGCATCGCGAGGTCGGTGAGCAGCCCGCCGGACTCGCCCAGCGGCAGCCCCGCGGCCTCGGCGAGGTCGGTCTGCGGACGGACGCCCATGCCCAGCACGACCACGTCCGCCGGGTATTCACCGTCCTCGGTGGCGACCGCGCGGGCCCGCCCGCCGGCGTCCGTCAGCACGGCGGTGACGGACGCGCCGCGCACCGTCTCGATACCCATCCGGCACATCGCGTCGTGCACGAGAGCGCCCATGTCCGGGTCGAGGGTGGACATCGGCTGCTCGCCGCGGTCCAGGACGGTGACCTGATAGCCGCGCCGGATCAGCGCCTCGGCCATCTCGACGCCGATGTAGCCGGCGCCGACGACCACGGCCCGGCGGCCGGGGGAGGCGGCGAGGGTGTCCAGCAGGGCCTGGCCGTCGTCGAGGGTCTGCACGCCGTGCACGCCCGGCGCGTCGATGCCCGGGAGGTCCGGGCGCCGCGGGCGGGCACCGGTGGCCAGCACCAGCTTGTCGAAGCCGGTCCAGGACTCGCGGCCGCCGTCATCCAGGGCGCGGGTGCGCACCCGGCCGCGGTCCAGGTCGAGTTCGGTGACCTCGGTGCGCATCCGCAGATCGATGTCGCGGGCGCGATGCTCCTCGGGGCCGCGGGCGATCAGGGCGTCGGGCCCGTCGACCTCGCCGCCGACCCAGTACGGGATGCCGCAGGCGGAGTACGACGTGAAATGGCCGCGTTCGAACGCGGTGATCTCCAGCTCGTCCGGCTTCCTCAGCCGGCGGGCCTGTGACGCGGCGGCCATGCCCGTCGCATCGCCGCCGACCACCACCAGTCGTTCCGCCGCCATACCGCGCCCCTTCGGTCGAGTTCCGTCGCAGGGCGACGGGTCCGGTCCAGCCGCCCCGGGCCGGGCCAGGGGCGGCTCGCCACGTTACGTGCCGGTGGCCGCACCGCCGGGCGGCCGGCCCGGCGGCCCGCCGCCCGGGGCGGACCCGGCCGTCAGCGCTCCAGGACCAGCGCGAGGCCCTGCCCGACACCGATGCACAGGGCGGCGAGGCCGGTGCCCGAGCCCAGGGCCGCGAGCTGATGGGCCACCGAACCCGCGAGGCGGGCGCCGGACGCACCCAGCGGATGGCCGATGGCGATGGCGCCGCCGCGCGGGTTCACCAGATGCGGGTCGAGGTCCGGCCACTGCCCGATGCAGCCCAACGCCTGCGCGGCGAAAGCCTCGTTGAGCTCGAACGTCGTCACGTCGCCGAAGCCGCGCCCGGACCGCTCCAGCGCGCGCCGGACGGCCTCCACCGGGCCCAGGCCGAACAGCTGCGGCTCGATGCCGGTCACCGCGCTCGCCCGGATACGGGCCAGCGGTTCGCGCCCGGTGGCCCGCAGGCCCTCCTCGTCGACCAGCAGCAGCGCGGCCGCGCCGTCGTTGAGCGGCGAGGAATTCCCGGCGGTGACCGTGCCGCCGGCCGTACGGAACACCGGGTTCAGCTTGGACAGCGACTCCCAGGAGGAGTTCTCCCGGATGGTCTCGTCCCGCGCGAGCTCCACGCCGGGCACCGGCACGACCTCCGCGTCGTAGGCGCCCTCCCGCCAGGCACGTACCGCCTTTTGGTGGCTGGCCAGCGCGAACACGTCCTGCTGCTCGCGGGTGATGCCGTGCCGGTCCGCGATCTGCTCGGCGCCCTCGCCCAGCGCGACCGTCCACTCGGGGCGCATCCGCGGATTGACCATCCGCCAGCCCAGAGTGGAGTTGTACAGCTCCTGATGGCCCGCGGGGTAGGACCGCTCGGGCTTGCGCAGGACGTACGGCGCGCGGCTCATCGACTCCACGCCGCCCGCCACCGCGATGTGCGCGTCGCCGTGCGCGATGGCGCGGGCGGCCTGGATGACCGCCTCAAGACCGGAGCCGCACAGACGGTTGACGGTGACGCCGGGAACGGTGACGGGCAGGCCCGCGAGGAGCACCGCCATCCGTGCGACGTTGCGGTTGTCCTCGCCCGCGCCGTTCGCGTCGCCGAAGCAGACGTCGTCGATCCGGGCCGGATCGAGCTCGGGGGTACGGTCCACGAGGGCCCGCACGACATGGGCGGCGAGGTCGTCGGGCCGGATTCCGGCCAGCGCGCCGCCGTATTTGCCGACGGGGGTGCGCACCGCATCGACGATGTAGACATCCCGTACGCGTGGGTCGGTCATCAGGCAGTTTCCTCGCTGTACTCGCTGTACCAGCTGTCCCGGCTCGGCGGTCGGCGGGCGGCGCGAAGATCGCTGCCGCCCGCCCCGAGTCTTTGCCCGCCGTCCCCGGCTGTCAACGGGTTCCCCGGCCACCTTCCGGGGTGGGAGGGGCGGTTGCCGCACCGCCTGCCTCACCGGAGGGCCGCGGAATGTCCGCCGTACGCGGGGCGGCGGGGGCGGTGGCAGCGGCCGCAGCGGTGCCCGGCGCGTCCGCGGCGCCGGCTTCCGCGGATGTGCCGGATGGGCGACGGACCCGGGGAGCGGCGGTGCCGGAGCGGCCGCGCCGGGACCTCAGCGCCGCCGGGATCCGGTCGCGGACCAGCCGCCACAGCGTGTACAGCAGCCCCGCAGCCACCGCGAACGGCAGCACCGCGCCGATCACCACCAGCACCCAGCGCACCGCCGCCGTGAAGGCGTGCCAGCCGCCGGCCAGCGCGTCCCCGAAGGACGTCGGGCCGTCGGCCTCCGGCTTCCGGGGCGGGTCTGCATCCGGCCGGCGCACGACCAGCGTGACGGTGGCCGTCCCCGTCCGTTCCTTGAGCGACTTCAGCTGCGCCTCTAGCGACTCCAGGCTCGACTCACGGGTGTTCAGTTCGGATTCCAGCGAGACGATGTCGCTGATCGTCGTGGCCTTCTCCATCAGTTTCCGCACCCGGGTGACGCTCGCCCGCTGCGAGCTGATGCGGCTGTCGATGTCCACCACCTGGTCGGTGACGTCCTTCGCCGAGACCTCGCGGGAGACGAGCTTGCCCAGCCGGGACAGCCGGGACAGCACCGCGTCGTACTCCTCGGGCGGCACCCGCAGCACGATCCGCGACCTGTCGTGGCCCGCGCTGTCCTGGTCGGTGGTCTCGTCGCCGACGTAGCCGCCCGCGCCGTCCGCCGCCGCCCGCGCCCTGGCCACCGCCGTCGGCACGTCCTTGGTCTCCACGGTGACCGTGGCGGTCCGGATGATCCGGGAGGCCGCCGCCTTCGCCGCCGTGCCGTTGTCCGCCGCCCTGCCGCCGCCCGCCGTGCCGCCCGGCTTCGGTGCGCCGTCCTCCTGGGCGGCCCCGCCGTTCTGCCGCGCGCCGTTCGCCGCCCGCTCCGGTGCCGCGCCCCGGTCGGCCATCGACGCGCTCCGCGCGCTGTCGTCGCTCGTGGCGCCGCATCCGGCGACCGCCAGCGACGCGGCGAGCAGCACCCCCGCCGCGGCGCCCCGCCCGCCCCTCGCCGCCCGCCCGGCTCCCGCGCGCCGTACGCCCCGTGCCCGCCCTGCTCCCCGCATGACCCGTCCCATGGCCGTCCCCCTCGAAGTGGTGTGCCGGTGTTGCTCCTTCGACGGCGCGGACGGGGTGCGGGTTGCGGTTCCGGGATCGCGATGCGGTCACGGTCCGGACTCCGGGAGGACTCCGGGGACGGCTCAGGGGCGGATCAGGGGTGGAACCAGGGAGGACTCCGGGCGGACCGCCCGGCCTGCTCTGAGAGAGTGGGGGCATGAGCGCAGCGCACACCAGTACGGGCCGGGCGCCCGGCAGCATCGGTCACGTCGTCGTCATCGGAGGCGGCATCTCCGGCCTCGCCGCGGCGCACCGACTGCTCGAAGGCGGCGCCCGGGTGACCGTCCTGGAGGCGTCGGGCCGGCTCGGCGGCAAGCTGCGCGCCGGCTCGATCGCGGGCGTCCCCGTCGACCTCGGTGCCGAGTCGATGCTGGCCAGGCGGCCGGAGGCGGTGCAGCTCGCGCGCGACGTCGGTATCGGCGACCGGCTGCAGCCGCCGCGGGCCCTCGGCGCCACCCTGTGGACCCGCGACGCGCTCCGCCCGATGCCCAAGGGCCATGTCATGGGCGTCCCCGGGGACCTCGCGCTGCTCGCCGCCTCCGGCGTGATCTCGCCGGAGGGCATGAAGCGGATCGCCGAGGACGAGACGCTGGCGCGGACCGAGGCCGGCGAGGACGTCGCCGTCGGCGCGTATGTCGCCGCCCGGCTCGGCCGCGAGGTCGTCGACCGGCTCGTCGAACCCCTCCTCGGCGGGGTGTACGCGGGCGACGCCTACCGCATCTCGATGCGCGCCGCCGTCCCCCAGCTCTTCGAGGCCGCCCGCGCCGAGCGCTCGCTGGTCGAGGGCGTGCGCGCCCTCCAGGCCCGCGCCGCGGCCACCGCACCGCCCGACGGGCCCGTCTTCATGGGCATCGACGGCGGGATCGGCACCCTGCCCGGCGCCGTCGCGGACGCGGTGCGCGCGGCCGGCGGCGAGATCCTGCTGCACAGCGCCGTGCACGAGCTGCGCAGCCGCGGCGCCCAGGGCTGGCGCATCGGCGTCGGCGGCCGGTCGATCGAGGCGGACGCGGTCGTCGTGACCGCCCCCGCGGGCGAGGCCGCCCGCATCCTGCGCCACGACTGCCCGGCCGCGGCCACCGATCTGGACACCGTCGCCTACGCCTCGATGGCGCTGGTCACGATGGCGTTCCGCCGTTCCGACACCGGCCGGGTGCCCGGCGGCAGCGGCTTCCTGGTGCCGCCCGTCGACGGGCGCCGGATCAAGGCCTCGACCTTCGCCGGCCAGAAATGGGGCTGGATCGGGGACGCCGACCCGGATCTGTTCGTGCTGCGCACCTCCGTCGGCAGGTACGGCGACGACGCCGACCTCAAGCGGGATGACGCCGAGCTGGTCGACCTCTCGCTGGCCGATCTCGGCGAGGCCGTCGGGCTGGCCGCCCGGCCCGTCGCGAGTACGGTCACCCGCTGGGAGGACGGCCTGCCGCAGTACACCGTCGGCCATCTGGACCGGGTGGCCAGGATCCGCGCGGCCCTCGCGCAGCTGCCGGGCGCGCTGCGGGTGTGCGGCGCGGTCTACGACGGCGTCGGCATTCCGGCCTGTGTCGGCTCGGCGCGGCGCGCCGCCGACGAGATCCTCGGCACCCTGACGCCGGGCGCCGCCGGGGGCGAGCGAGAATGGACGGCATGACAGACGCTTCCACCCCCGCATCCGAGCCCCAGGCCGCCGCCCCGGAGAAGGCCCCGAACGCCGGCAAGAAGGCGAAGGACCTCAACGAGGTCATCCGCTACACCCTCTGGTCGGTCTTCAAGCTGCGTGACGTCCTCCCCGAGGACCGCAGCGGTTACGCCGACGAGGTCGACGAGCTGTTCGCGCAGCTCGCCGCGAAGGACGTCGTGGTGCGCGGCACCTACGACGTGTCCGGCCTGCGCGCCGACGCCGACGTCATGATCTGGTGGCACTCGGAGAGCTCGGACACCCTCCAGGAGGCGTACAACCTCTTCCGCCGCACCCGGCTGGGCCGCGCGTTGGAGCCGGTGTGGTCGAACATGGCGCTGCACCGCCCCGCCGAGTTCAACAAGTCGCACATCCCGGCCTTCATGGCCGACGAGCAGGCTCGCGACTACGTGAGCGTGTACCCCTTCGTGCGCTCCTACGAGTGGTACCTCCTCCCCGACGAGGACCGCCGCCGGATGCTCGCCGACCACGGCAAGATGGCCCGCGGCTTCCCGGACGTGCGCGCCAACACCGTGCCGTCGTTCTCGCTCGGCGACTACGAGTGGGTGCTGGCCTTCGAGGCCGACGACCTCTACCGCATCGTCGACCTGATGCGTCATCTGCGCGGCTCCGAGGCGCGGATGCACGTCCGCGAGGAGGTGCCCTTCTACACCGGGCGCCGCAAGCCGGTCTCCGAGCTGGTCGCCGGCCTGGCCTGAGCCATGCCGCGGGCGGCCGCCCGCACCACGACGGGCCGTCCCCGAGGGGACGGCCCGCTGTGCTTCCCGGCCGCGCCGGTCCGGCCCGCCGGCCCGGTGACCGGCCCGGACCTACCCGTTCACTTCTTCCCCTTCGCCGCCTTGTCCGGCACCGGCTCGGCGCGCGGCGCGCAGTACACCCGGTGCCCCGGGGTCTTCCCGTGCAGCAGATACGCCTCGGTGTACTTGTTGACGCAGTCGTTGGGGCCGAGCGCGATGCCGTGCGTGCCCGCCCCGTTCTCCGTCACCAGCGAGGAACCGGACAGCCGCCGTTGGAGCTCCAGCGCGCCGGGATAGGGCGTCGCCCCGTCGCGCTCGGCCGCCAGCAGCAGCACCGGGGGCAGCGCGCCGGGCTCGGTGCGGACGTCGATCGCGTCGCGCCGCCCGTTGAGCGCGGCGTCCACCTCGGTCGCCGCCGCATGCCGGGTCGCGTCCGCCAGCTCGTCGCGCGCCGCGCCGCCCGGGGCGCCCTCGCGTGCCCGGTGGGCGGTCTTGCCGATGGCGTCGTCGATGCCCGCCTCGGCCGATTCGGTGCGGTCCGGCCAGAAGGCGCACGGCAGGTTCATCCAGGCGTTGTCCCAGGTCTCGAACGGGGCGACCCGCGCGATCGCGGTGTTGTCGCGGTTCCAGGTCCGCCAGTCGCGCGGCCAGGCCGCGTCGTTGCACTCCACGGCGGTGTAGACGGCGTTGCCGTTCTCCTCCTCCTTGGCGCCCTCGGACCGCGGCGCGGCCTGCTGGGCCAGCGGCTTCGGATTGCCGTGCACATAGGCCGAGAGCGCGCCGGCGCGCAGCGGCCAGTAGGCGTCGTTGTAGCCGATCTTGAGGAACGCCCCCTGCAACTGTGCGGCGCCGACCGTGCCGTTGACCGGTGCACGGCGCACCCGCTTGAGCGCGCGGTCGTACGCGTGCTGCACCGCCTTCGGGGTCTTGCCGAGGCGGTAGACGGCGTGGTGCTTGGCGACCCACCGCAGCCAGTCGCTCCAGCGGCCCTGGAAGGCGATGTTCTGGTCGAGGTTGTTGCGGTACCAGATCTGCCGGGGGTCGGGGTTGACGACGCTGTCGAAGATCATCCGGCGGACATGGCCGGGGAAGAGCGTCGCGTAGACGGCGCCGAAGTACGTCCCGTAGGAGGCGCCCATGTACGTCAGCTTCTCCTCACCGAGCCCGGCCCGCAGCATGTCCAGGTCACGGGCGTTGTTGACGGAGTTGTAGAACGGCAGGTCCGCGCCGGCTCTGCGGGCGCAGCCGCGCGCGTACGCCTTCGCCTGGGCCACCTTCGCGCGCTTGAACGCCTCGGTGGGGTGCGCCTGACTGTCGGTCGGCGCCTGGGAGAACTTCTCGGGGTCCTGGCAGGAGAGCGGCGCCGAGCGGCCCACCCCGCGCGGCGCGTAGCCGACGAAGTCGTAGGCGCGGGCCGTTCTGCGCCATTTGGGGAGCGTGCCGTAGAGCGGGAAATCCATGCTGGAGGCGCCGGGGCCGCCGGGGTTGAAGACCAGGGAGCCCTGCCGTTCCCCGGGCGCGGTGGCGCGGATCCGGCTCACGGTGAGGCTGATCTTCTTGCCGTCGGGGCGCGCGTAGTCGAGCGGAACGGTCAGCCTGCCGCATTGGACGGACGCCGGAAGGTGTTCCACCGGCGCGCAGCGGCCGAAGGTGATGCGGTGCGGAACGGGGGCGGGCGGCGCCGCGGAGGGTCCGGTGGCGCCGTCCGCGGGGGCGGTGGCGAGGGCGGTCAGGACCAGTGACCCGATGGTGCCGTACAACGCGAGTGCTCTCACGAGCCGTCCCTTCGTGTGGTGCAGGGTGCGGGGCGCGCGCGAGAGGCTCCGGGCGCCGGGCCGCACGGTGTGCATACAAAAGGGATAGTTGAGGCGGTGATTGCCGATGTAAAGCACCGTGCACAGGTGTCGGACGCTATGCCCCGGAAGAGTGCAGGGCGGCCCGCAGCGCCGGGTCGGCGAGGGCGGCCGGGCCGTGCACGGCGAGCGAGAGCAGCGACGGGACCGGGGCGGGGGAGGGGCGGCCGGGCGCCGGGTGGCGCCGGGTCCCGCCCCGGCCGCCCGCGCACCCGGGGCCGTCCGGCGGCTCCTCGGAGACGACCCGCCGCAGCAGCCGCTCGCCCGCCGTGGTGGCCCAGCTGGCGTACGGGCGCAGCTCGCCGCGGGCCAGGCTCCAGGTGGCGGTGCCCAGGATCACCGGCAGCGCGAACCACGCCAGGAGCAGCCCGTCGTCCGTTCCGGAGGGCGCCATCCACACGGCCGCGGCGGCCGCCGCGGCCACCAGGAGCAGGGTGCCCTTCAGCTGCCGCACCGCGTCGCTGAGGCTCTTGCGGGCCCCGTCCGGCAGTGCGAGCCCGGAGGCGACCAGCCGGTCGGCCAGTTTCCGCACCTCGTCGGCCCCGGCCAGTTCGCCGCGCACCGCCGGTATCCGGCGCTGTCCCCCGTCCCCTATGGCGGCGAGGGTGGCGAGCTCGAAGGCGTCCCTGCCGACCGGCACGACCACCGTCGCCCAGCCCGTGTGGGCGAGCAGCAGACGGCGCTGCTGCGCCATCGACACCAGCGCGACCTCGGCGATGCGGCGCGGGCCGCCGGAGAGGTAGGCGGTCTCGTACACGGTCAGTTCCACGTCCCGGTCGCCCTCCTGCGGGCCGGGGGCCACCCGCGGCGGGTGCGCGGCGGCCGCGGCGGCACGGCAGACCCGCGCACAGGAAAGGCCCATCGCCGTGCAGGCGGCAAGGAGGAAAAAGAGCCACATGGAGGTCGGTTCTACGGGAACCGGGCCGCGGCCGCCAACGGGTATCTCGGTATCCGGGACCCCGCACGATCCGGAGCCGGCCCTCCGCCGCTCGTCCCGGGTGCCTACCGCCGGCGCAGAGCGAGCCGTACGGCCCGCACGAGCCGTGCCGCCGCGCCCGCGGACGGCGGCCTCGGCCCGGACCGGTCGCGCCACCACTGCTCCAACTGCCGCCGCGCCGCAGGGACTTCGGGGAGATCCCGGTCCAGCAGATGCGCCGCGAAGGCCAGCGCGTCCTGGCGGTAGCCGCCGCTCATCGGCCGCCGGCGGGCATAGCCGAGGAACGCGGAGTGGTAGCCGTCGCCGAGGATCTCCGGCAGCTCGGGGGCGACCTTGGCCACGACGGAGGACCGCTTGGCGGTCAGCGCCCGGCTCTGCACCCCCAGCCGCACGGGGTCGAAGCCCTCCGGCACCGGTGTCCCCGCGACCAGCGACGACAGCAGCGCGGTCTGCGCGAGCGCGAGCCGCTGCCGCGCCGCGTCGGTCGGCCCGCCCCCGGAATCCGGCCCGCCCCGGGACTCCGGCGCACCCTCGGCCCGCTCCACGACCGGACCGGCCCGCTCGGCGGCCCGGGCCTCCTGTGCGGCCGCCCGCGCCTCCTTCACCACCACCCGGATCGCGTCGAGTTCCCCGGCCAGCTCGCCGCCCTCGGGGAAGTCCTCGTCGCGCTCCAGCAGCACGCCGGGCGGGACGGTCCGCGCACACAGCTCGGCGAGGACGTCCAGGACCGGCCGGGTCACCGGGTGGGCATGGCTGTCGTGCCACACGCCGTCCCGCTCCACACCGCCCGCGACATGGACGTACGCGAGGGCGTCGAGGGGCAGTTCGTCGAGCGCGGTGGCCGGGTCCTCGCCGCGGTTGACGTGGTTCGTGTGGAGGTTGGCGACATCGATGAGCAGCCGCACCCCGGTCCGCTCGACCAGCTCGGACAGGAACCGGCCCTCGCTCATCTCCTCGCCCGGCCAGTTGACCAGCGCGGCGATGTTCTCCAGCGCCAGCGGCACCGGCAGTGCGGCCTGGGCGATCCGGACGTTCTCGCAGAGCACGTCGAGCGCGTCACGGGTACGCGGCACCGGCAGCAGGTGCCCGGCTTCCATCCGCGGGGAGGCGGTCAGCGAACCGCCCGCCCGGACGAACGCGAGGTGCTCGGTGACCAGCGGCGCGCCCAGCGTCCGGGCGCGTTCGGCGAGTGCCGCCAGCCGGTCGGGGTCCGGGCGGTCGGCGCCGCCCAGGCCCAGCGAGACGCCGTGCGGGACGACGGTCGTGCCGCGTGCGCGCAGCTCCTCAAGGGCAGGCGGGAGGTGGTCGGCGCAGATGTTCTCGGCGACGACCTCCACCCAGTCGATGCCCGGCAGCTCCGCGATCTCCGCGGCGATCTCCGGTCGCCAGCCGATCCCCGTACCCAGGCGCTCCATCAGTCCCCCTCTCGCTCCGTGCTGTCGTACTCATGGCCCCGTCACAGGGGGCCGAATCCCGCGCACGCCGGGTTCAGAGGTGGATTTGAGCTTCCGCCGGGGCGCCGAACGGGCATCGAGGGGGCTGACCGCGGCGTCAGCGTGCGGTCTCGAACCCGACCGCGGCGCCCAGCGCGAGCAGCACACCGCCGGTCGCCCGGTCCAGCCGGCGGCGCACCCGCGGTCGGCGGAACACGGCCCGCGCGCGGTGCACGGCCATGGCGATGGTCCCCAGCCACAGCACGCCCAGCGCGGCGTGCACGGCCACCAGCAGCAGCGTCGTCGCGACGACCGGAGCGCCGTGCGGGATGAACTGCGGGAGCAGCGACATGTAGACCACCCCGACCTTGGGGTTGAGGACATTGGTCAGCAGGCCGGTGCGGAAGGCGCGCAGCGGCGTCCGGGGCGCCGCACCGCCGCCGTCGGCCGGGTCCGCGTCCGGCTGCGCGGGGCCCGCCTTCCGGGCGGCGCGCAAGGCCTGCGCCCCCAGCCACATCAGATAGAGCGCGCCGGCCACCCGCAGGAGGTCGTACGCCAGTTGCGAGGCGGACAGCATCGCCGTCAGCCCGACCGCACCGGCCAGCCCCCAGACGAAGCATCCGGCGGCGATGCCGAGCGCACTGCACAGCGCGGCTCGCCGCCCCGAGCCGAGGGCGGTCCGCAGGACCACCGCGAAATCGGGGCCGGGGGAGACGGTCAGCAGGGCGGCCACCACGGTGAAGCCGAGGAGAGAAGTCAGCACGGGAGGAAACGGTACGTCCCGCCCGGCGGGCCCGGCCGCGGCCCCCCGGCGCCTGCCCGCTTTCGGGCAGCCGCCCTCACCCCTTTTCGGCGGCGCGGGACGGCGGGCGGCGACCACGCACGAGCCGGGCGCGCTCTCACCGGCCACGCCGGGAGACGGCCCGTCAGGGGAGGCCGGACAGGCGGCGCTTCGCCGGAGCCCGCACCTGCCAGGGCCATGGCCGAGGCACTCCGCGTCTGCCTGCCGTGGTCCCGCAGCCGGCAGGGCCCCTGCCCGGTCACGTCGTCGCGCTCCCGGGTACGAGGGTCCGGCGGACCGCGTCGCGGAGCCAGTGGTGGCCGCCGTCGGCCGCGTGGCGGGGGTGCCATGCCATGCCGACGGCCAGGGGCGGCAGGGGCAGCGGGATGTCGAGGAGGCGCAGGCCGAAGGCGGTGGCGGTGTCGGTGAGGGGGGAGGGGGCGGCGCCGGCTGGTGCGACGGGGACCAGGCAGACGACATCGCTGCAGGCGGCCAGGGTCATCGCGGCCAGGTGACCGGGGAGCACGACAGCGACCCGCCGGTGGAGGTTCCGCTCGGCCAGGGCGGCGTCCAGGGGGCCGGTGAAGCGGCCGCGTCGGCTCACCACGACGTGTTCGGCGGCGGCGAGCCGGTCCGGGGTCAGGGTCCCTTCGGCGAGGGGGTGGCCGGGCCGGACGGCCGCCGCCATCCGGAGGGTGGCCAGTTCCTCGACCCGGGTCTCGGGGTCGACGTGGTCGATGGACCCGATCTCCAGGTCGATCCGGCCCTCGCGCAGGGCCGGCCCGGCTTCCAGGTCCTCGGCCCGGAACCGCAACGAAACCCCTGGCGCCTCCTGCCGGGCCAGCCGCAGCAGCCCGGGGGCCAGTGCCGCGCCGACGAGGTCGGCCGTCTGCAGGGTGAAGGTGCTGCGCAGGGTGGCGGGGTCGACGCCGGCGCCGGGAGTGAGCAGTGCACCGAGGCTGCGCACCACCGTGGCGGCCTCATCGCGCAGGGCCTGGGCGCGGGGGGTGGGCACCATGCTCTGGCCGGCCCGGACCAGGAGGGGGTCCTGGAGGATCCGCCGGAGGCGGGCGAGGGTGCGGCTCATGGCGGCGGGCGACGTGTGCAGGCGGGCGGCGGCGCGGGTGACGCTCTGCTCGGCCAGCAGCGCGTCCAGCGCGACGGCGAGATGGGCGTCGAAGACAGGCTCGGTACTGCTGCTCATCGGCATAATTCCATTTCAGGCAATGATCCTGTGCTGAAGTTCCCATTGTGGCAACGCCCGGGGCCTCCGCAGGATGAGGGACGTACCGATCCGGCACGACCCAAGAGGTTTTCATGATCGTCATCACTGCCCCCACCGGGAACATCGGGCGCCATCTGCTGCCCCTGCTCCTGGAGTCGGCCCCCGCTCACGACGAGGAACTGCGCGTGATCGTGCGCGACCCCGCGCGGCTTCCCGAAGCGGTGCGCGAACGCGTCGAGGTGATCACCGGCTCGCACGGCGACCCCGAGGTCGTCGACCGGGCCTTCGAGGGTGCGGACGCCGTGTTCTGGCTCGTCCCCCCGGACTCCTCCCTGACCCCGGACGACGCCTACCGCGGTTTCACCCGCCCCGCCGCGAAGGCCCTCGCCGCGCACGGCGTCGGCCACGTCGTCGGCGTCTCCGCGCTCGGCCGCGGCACCCCGGTCGCCGACCATGCCGGGCTCGTCACCGCGTCCCTCGCCATGGACGGCCTCCTCGCCGACACCGGCGTCGCCTACCGGGCCCTGGCCAACCCGTCCTTCTTCGAGAACCTGCTGGAGGAGGCCGACTCGATCCGTGAGAAGGGCGTCTTCACCGACGCCGTCGACGCCGACCGCCGGGCTCCCCTCGTCGCCGTCGCCGACATCGCGGCCGTCGCCGCCGGCCTGCTGCTGGAGCGCACCTGGACCGGCAGCGACAGCGTGCCGGTCCTCGGACCGCAGGACCTGTCGCCCAACGATCTGGCCCGCATCATGACCGAGCAGCTCGGCCGCCCCGTCCGCTACGAACGCCAGCCGCTCGACGAGCTCCGCACCGGCCTCGTAGGCCACGGCCTCAACGAGGCGTTCGTCCAGGGCATCGCCGACATGAAGCGGGCCAAGGACGAGGGCCTCGACGCAGGCGTCGCCCGCACCCCGGTCAGCGCGTCCCCCACCACCTTCGAGGAGTGGTGCGCCCGGACCCTCAAGCCCGCCGTCCTCTCCTGACGATGCGTCACCCCAGCGCCGGAACACACGCTGCCCACCGCACCGGAACGATCCGCCACCACGGAGGCCCCCGACATGCCCGCTGAGGAAACCACCCCGCCGGTCACCGCGTTCATGCTCATCAAGACCAAGCCCGAGTGGCTCGCCATGACGCCCGAGGAACGGGTGAACGCCTTCGCCACCCAGGTGATCCCCGCCATCAAGGCCAAGACCACCGGCGTCCGCTCACGCTTCTACGACACGGAGTTCTACTCCACCCGCGTCACCGACGTCTGGGTCTGGGAGGCCGACGACCACGGCGCCTACCAGCTCCTCATCGACGCGCTGCGCGAAACGCCCTTCTGGGACCGCTACTTCGATGTCGTCGACCTCCTCGTCGGCACCGAGAACGGCTACGCCCGTACCTACGGCTTCGACCCCGTCGCCACCCTCACCACCTGATACACCGCCCGATCCGCCATGCCGATGTCCTCGGGCTCCACGGGGCCGGAGGGCATCGGCGGGCATCGGTGGCAGGGCGCGATCGGCGCGGGAGCGGCCCGCGAGCGCCGTCCTCAGTGCGGGAGGGACCGGATGCGGTCCACCCCTTCGACGGCGACGGTATTTCCGGGGGCGATCTCCGTGAAGCCCGCGTCGCGCACCACAGGCAGCCCGCCGCGGGTCAGCGCGTCCCAGGCCGACGGCGGCGCGGTCCGCACCGCGAGCGGGAAGCCGGCGTCGCGCCAGACCGCACGCTCGTCCTCGGACAGCTCCCACCAGGCCAGCTGCGCGCCATGACCGACCTGCGCCATCTCCTTGCCGGCGGACATCTCCAGCTCCGGATTGAGCCACAGCACCGGCAGGCTCTCATCGGGCGCCCCGGGCGGCTCCGGGTCCGCCAGCTCCGTCCCCGACACCTGCAGCCGCGCCAGATCCTTCGGCCAGCCGTCCAGCGGCACCGGCGGGAAGACCCGCACCTCGGCGTCCGCACCGCGGACCGTGATCCCCGGCAGCGCCTCGGCGCGCCGCCACTCCGCGCCGCGGGCCCGCCGCACCACCTTCCGGATCCGGGCGTCCTGCCAGTCCCGCACCGCCTGGGCCCACTCGCCGTCCCCGTCCGCCCGCTCGTCGGACAGCAGCACGAGTACCGCGCGCGCCGCCGTCTGCAGCGCGTCCGTACGCGCGGGCGGCGCGGCCCGCTCGATGCGCGCGACGAGCGGCAGCACGAACTGCCGCGCCGCGTCCCGGCCGGTCTCCTCGTGGTGGAACGGGCCGGGGGAACCGTCGTCGGCGGGGCCGGCCGTGCCGGTGGTGTCGATGCTGCTCACCCGCCCAGTCTGCCAGCCGCCACCGGCAGGGAGGGCGCGGCCGCCCGCCCCGGGGCGCCGCTGTCCCCTTTCCGAACGGCCGCCGGCGCGGAATACGTTGCCGGAAGCGCCAACCACCCGTGACCGTTCACCGTCACGTCCTAGCATCCTCGTCATGAACAGTGACCTTTTCTCCGCGGAGAACATGGCCAAGCCGGCGGCCGCGCCCGGCATGACGCAGCAGAACGCGAAGTCGATCAAGTACGCGCTGAACGGCGAGTGTTACGCCCGCCAGGGCTCGATGATCGCCTACCGCGGCAACCTGCAGTTCGAGAAGCAGGGGCAGGGCGTCGGCAAATTCCTCAAGCGCGCCGTCACCGGCGAGGGGCTGGCGCTGATGGCCGTACGCGGCCAGGGCGAGGTGTGGTTCGCCCACGAGGCCGCCAACTGCTTCATCATCGACCTCGCCGAGGGCGACGGCCTCACCGTCAACGGCCGCAACGTCCTGTGCTTCGACCCGTCCCTCTCCTACGAGATAAAGGTCGTCAAGGGCGCCGGCATGGTCGGTGGCGGGCTCTTCAACTCCGTCTTCAGCGGCCAGGGCAAACTGGGCGTGATGTGCGAGGGCAACCCCATCGTCATCCCGGTCTCCCCGCAGGCCCCGGTCTTCGTCGACACCGATGCCGTGGTCGGCTGGAGCAGTTCCCTGCAGACCTCCCTGCAGCGCTCGCAGAGCGTCGGCTCGATGATCCGCGGCGGCTCCGGCGAGGCGGTCCAACTCCGCCTGGACGGTGAGGGTTTCGTGATCGTACGACCCAGCGAGCTGCGCCCCGAGAAGGCAGCCAACTGATCCGGTGACATCGACGAGCGGCAAACGGAACGGGGAGAGGGCGGCATGAGACTGGACGGGGTCGGGCGGCGCTACGGGATGCGGGGGCCCTGGGTGCTGCGGGAGGTGGATCTCGACGTGCCCGCCCACGCGCTGGTGCGGGTCGAGGGCACCAACGGCAGCGGGAAGTCCACCCTGCTGCGCCTGCTCGCCGGCATCGACCGGCCCAGCGCCGGACGCATCACCGGCCGCCCGCGCACCGCGTACGTGCCCGAGCGGTTCCCGGCCGCCCTGCCCTTCACCGCCGTCGGCTACCTCACCCACCTCGGCCGCATCCACGGCCTGCACGGCCCGCAGGCCGCCCGCCGCGCCACGGAATGGCTGGAGCGTTTCGGGGCGGCCGGGCACGCGCGCACCCCGCTGGCCCAGCTGTCCAAGGGGACCAGCCAGAAGGTCGCGGTGGCCCAGGCGCTGCTCGCCGAGCCCGGACTGCTCGTCCTGGACGAGGCCTGGACCGGCCTGGACCACGCAGCCCGGGACGTCCTGGACCGCGCGGTCGCCGAACGGGTCGCGGACGGCGCCACCGTCGTCTTCGTCGACCACGATCCGCGCCGCCTGGAGGGCGCCCACGACGCCCGCTACCGCGTCGCCGAGGGGCGGTTGCTGCCGGGCGAGGGCCGCGCGGCGGCGGACGCCGCGCCCCCGGCGGGCCCGCGCATGATCATCGAGGTGGAGGGCGCACCGGACCCCGCGCGGCGGCTGCCGGGCGCACCGCACGTCGCCGCGGGTGCGGACGGCACGACCCGGCTCACCGTCCCGGCCGCCCACTCCGACGCGCTGCTGCGCGCCCTGCTCACCGCCCGGCCGCCCCGGCACATCCGCTCGGTCACCGCCGCCCCGGACGA
The DNA here is from genome assembly GCF_044767385.1 of Streptomyces sp. NPDC101393. NCBI lineage: Bacteria > Bacillati > Actinomycetota > Actinomycetes > Kitasatosporales > Streptomycetaceae > Streptomyces > Streptomyces sp. NPDC101393. The sequence continues at coordinate 402,708 of NZ_JBIWNU010000006.1, forward strand.
CGCCGCTTCCGCCACCCCGGCCCCCGCCCCCGACCCCGACGAGGCCCCCCTCCCGTGACCGCTCTCCTCCGCTATCAGGCGGCGCTGCTCATCGGCTCGCACCGCTGGCTGCCGCCGGTGATCCTCTACGCGGCGTTCCTGGCCGTCGGCGTGCAGACGGGCGGCCCGATCCTCGACGCGTACGGCTTCGCCGCCGCCGGACTGCTGCCGATCGCGGTCTGGCTGACCCGGATCTGCGTCACCAACGAGCCACCGGCCGCCCGTAGTTGCGCCGCAGCCGCCGCCGGACCCGGACGCGTCCACCTCGCCGCCGTGCTGACCGCGGCGGGCGCCTCGGTGCTGCTCGCGCTCCTCGGTACGGCGTTCGTCGCCCTGCTGTCCGACCCGCACTCCTCCGGCCACCGGGTCGCCGTGCCGGTTCCGGCGGCGACCGGTGCCGGACTGGCGGCCGCGCTGGCCTGTCTGCTGCTGGGCCTGGCCATCGGCGCCCTGTGCAACCGGCCGGTCCTGCGCAGCCCCGCCGCGGCCGTCCCGGCCGGGCTGCTGGCCGCGCTGCTGCTGTCCGTGCTGGGCGCCTCGCCCGCCAACGCCGCCGTGTCGGGCCTGGTCACCGGCTCGTTGGACGGCACGGTCCACGTCCCCTGGCTGCCGCTCGCCGCCACCGCCGTGATCGCGGCCGCCGCCACCGCCGCTGCCTGCGCCCTCAGCTCCCGCCGCACCTGACCGGCCCGGCGCACCGGCGTAACCTCGACGCCATGCAGGGCACCCACGATCCCGACACCGGCGCCGACACCACCGCGGGCGCCGCCGCTCCCGGGCCGGCGGGCCCGCCGTACGCCGACTGCGTGCAGTGCGGCGAGCCCACCGAGCACCCGGTCACCCGGCCCGGCATCGTGCGCTGCCCCCTCTGCGAATGGCAGGAGGCGCAGCGCTCGGCCTGTTCCGGCTGACGCCGGGCCGGACCCGTCAGTGGTGCCAGGGGCCCGTCACCGCGAATGTCGTTCCCGGCGTGTAGCAGTTGACGAACATCGTGCGGTGGTCGGGAGCGAAGGTGACGCCCGCGAATTCGCCCCAGGCCGGCTTCTCGGGGGTGCCGATGTTCTGCCGCCCGCGCGCCATCGCGTAGACCTGTCCGCGCCGGGTCAGACCGAAGACGTGCTGGGCGCCCTCGCCGTCCTCGCAGACCATCAGGCCGCCGCTGGGCGCCAGACAGATGTTGTCGGGCGACTCTCCGGGCAGCTGGAGATCGCTGTCCGGACCGAAGACGACGACGAGGGTGAGCCGGCGCCGCTTCGGGTCATACTTCCAGATCTGGCCGTAGTGGTCGGCCGCCGAGCCCTCGTCGCTGTGCGCGAAGCTGGACACGAAGTAGACGCAGGAGCCGCCCCAGTAGCAGCCCTCTAGCTTCTGCGCGTGGGTGATGCCCTGGGGGCCGAAGTCCTGGAAGCGGATGGGGGTTTCGGACGCCAGCGGGTCGGGGACGTCGACCCAGGCGACATGGTCGAAGGAGGCGCCGGGCCGCTGGACGGTGGACAGGTCCGGTACACCGGGCACCCGCAGCGCCTGGAGGCGGCCGCCGGCGCGCAGCGAGCCACGGCCGCCCATCGGCTTGTCCGGCAGGAAGCGGTAGAAGAGCCCGAACGGCTTCTCGAAGGCGTCCTCGGTCTCGTAGACCGCGCCGGTGCCGGGGTCCACGGCGATCGCCTCGTGCTGGAAGCGGCCCATCGCGGTCAGCGGGACGGCGCCGGTGCGCCGCGGGTCGTACGGGTCGACCTCGAAGATGAAGCCGTGGTCCTTGGTGTAGTTCTCCTCGCCCGCCCTGAACTCCGTCTCCTCGCAGGTCAGCCAGGTGTTCCAAGGGGTGTGGCCGCCCGCGCAGTTGGTGGAGGTACCGGCGATGGCGACCCGCTCGGAGCGGACGGTGTTGTCCCCGTCCAGCTCCAGCGCCGTACAGCCGCCCTCACCACCGGGGTCGTAGGTCAGGTCGGGAACGGTGGGGACGGCGGAGCGGGACCCCGTGCGGTTCTCGTGGTTGCGCACGAGGTGGGTACGGGCGCGATGGCCGTGCGGCCCGGGGAAGGCGGCCATCCCGTCGCAGTTGCTGGGCACCTTGCCCTCACCGGACAGCAGCGGGTCGCCCTCCCGGGAGAGGACCTTGTAGCGAAAGCCCTTGGGGAGGTCGAGCAGGCCGTCGGGGTCGGGGACCAGCGGACCGTAGCCGCTCTTTCCCATGCTCTGGGCGGTCGCGGTCCCCGCGAAGAGCTCGGTGAGGCTCCCGGAGAAGGCGATCCCGGCGCCCAGCGCACCGGTTCTGGCCAGGATCTGACGTCGTGTCGCAGACATGGGCAACTCCCTGTTGGCGGACAGGTGACGTGACCCGCATGTGTGTATCACGCGCCCCGGCCGCCGGGAACCATGCGCGAAGCGCCGTCCCCCGGATGTCCCCCTGTCCCTAGGACACCACGAGGGGCCCCGCGTCGCGGGCCAGCGCCGTCAGCCGGGAGATGGCCCGGAAGTACTTCTTGCGGTAGCCGCCGCGCAGCATCTCGTCGCTGAACAGCTCGTCGAAGGCCTTGCCCGAGGTCAGCACGGGCACCTCGCGGTCGTAGAGCCGGTCGGCGAGCACCACCAGGCGCAGCGCGGTGGACTGGTCGGGCACCGCCTGGACGTCGGTGAGGCAGACCGCCTCGATGCCGTCGCACATCGCGCCGTAGCGGCTGGGGTGCACCTTGGACAGATGCTCCAGGAGGGAGGGGAAGTCGTCGAGCGAGGCGCCGGGGGTGCGGTACGCGGTGCGGGTGACCGTCTCGTCGTCGTACGGCGCGGGCGCCTCGGGCAGACCGCGGTGACGGTAGTCCTCGCCGTCGATCCGCAGCGGCCGGAAGTGGGCGCCGAGGCCCTGGATCTCGCGCAGGAAGTCGGCTGCCGCGAACCGGCCCTCGCCGAGCTTGCCGGGCAGCGTGTTGGAGGTGGCGGCCAGTGCGACGCCCGCCTCCACCAGCTTGCGCAGCAGGGAGGAGACCAGGACGGTGTCGCCCGGGTCGTCCAGCTCGAACTCGTCGATGCACAGCAGGCGGTGCTCGCCGAGGGTGCGGACGGTCTGCTGGAAGCCGAGCGCGCCGACGAGGTTGGTCAGCTCGACGAACGTGCCGAACGCCTTGCGCTCGGGCGGGGCGTCGGTGGCGTGCCAGAGGGAGGCCAGCAGGTGGGTCTTGCCGACGCCGTAGCCGCCGTCCAGATAGACGCCGCGCGGCCCCTTGGGGGTGTCCTTCTTCCCGCCGATGCCGAACCAGCGGCGCTTGCCGCCGCCCGTGGCCGTCCCGCCGTCGATGCTCGCGGCGAAGGCGCTCAGCACCTGCACGGCCTCGGCCTGGCTGGCCTGCTTCGGGTCCGGGATATATGTGGCGAAGCGGGCCCCCTGGAAGCGGGGCGGGGGCACCATCTCGGCGACCAGCCGCTCGGCCGGGACGTGCGGTGCGCGGGCGGTCAGCGCGGCGGGGGCCGCGTCGCTCCCGTCGGCCGGCGCTCCGGCTGCGGGGGCGGGCTGCGGGGAGGGGGACGAGGAGGGCTCGGAAGGCGACACAGCCGTCCAGCCTAGTCGCTGTGCGCGGGGCGACGGTCCGTGAGCGAGCCATGTCACACTGCGGCCATGCGACGCCTGTTCCCCTTCGAAGCCCCGTCCGCCGTCCCGACCGACCCGGCCGGTGCCGCCGTGAGCCCCCCGGCGGGGCCCGGTGCCGACGACCGCGAGTGGACCCTGGACGAGCTGGCCGACGCCTACGCGTATGTCGCGGCGGACGCCCCCGTGCGGGCCGGCCGCCCCGGCTGGCTGCGCGCGAACATGGTCTCCTCCATGGACGGCGCGGCACATCACGACGGCCGCTCGCAGCCGCTCTCCGGTGCCGCGGACATGCGGATCTTCGGGGTGCTGCGGGGGCTCGCGGACGCGGTGGTGGTCGGCGCGGAAACGGTTCGCCAGGAGGGCTACCGGCCGGCCCGCGCCCGCGAGGCGTTCGCCGCCCGCCGGGCCGCCGCGGGCCAGGGTGCGGCTCCCGCGATCGCCGTGGTGACCGCGGGCCTCGGGCTGGATTTCTCGCTCCCGCTGTTCACGTCGCCGCTGGTCCCGACCCTCGTCCTGACGGGCGCGGGTGCCCCCGCCGACCGCGTCGCCGCGGCGCGTGCCGCGGGCGTCGAGGTGCTGTTCGCGGGCGAGGGTCCCGGCGTCGATCCGGCGCGGGTGGCCGCCGTGCTGGCCGAACGGGGGCACACCCGGCTGCTCACCGAGGGCGGGCCGACGCTGCTGGGCCAGTTCGCGGCGGCCGGTGCGCTGGACGAGCTGTGTCTGACGCTGGCTCCCGTCGTCACGGTGGGCGGGGCGCCGCGGATCATGAACGGTCCCGCGGTGCCGGTCCCGGAGCGGTTCGCCCTCGCATCCGTACTGGAGGAGGCCGGGTTCCTCTTCACCCGCTACCGTCGGTCGTGACAATCAGCGGAATTACCCGTTCCGCTTAGCTTCCGTTGGGCACACTTAAAGCCAACAGGCCCCGTGTGGCGACGGGGCAGGATGTTTTCTGTGGGGCTTTGCGCCATGCGGGCCCCGGAAGAAGAGAAGAAGGGCGCCCGTCGTGTTCACGAGCGTATTGATGATCGAGAAGCCCCTGACGCCCGCCGACGTGGACTTCGTTGCCACCCTGCACGGCGACGACCAGGTCTCCTTCGTCGTCCTCATGCAGCCACGCGGCGAGCAGGACGTCCTGCTGCGGGCGATCGACGACGTCGCCCTCGGCGAGTTCGATGACGCCGTACGGGAAGGCGGCGAACCGGAGGGCCGGACGGCGGAACTCACCGCCGAACAGGCCCTCGCCCACACCCTGGCCGCACTGCGCGCCGTCGGCGCCCAGGCGGCCGGACAGGTGGTCGAGGACCACCCCCTCGACCTGCTGCAAGCCATCGTCGACGAGACCGGCGCCGACGAGGTGATCGTGCTGACCACCCCGCATTTCGTCGAGGAGTTCTTCCACCGCGACTGGGCCTCCCGCGCCCGCCACAAGGTCGGGGTGCCGGTGCTCAAGCTGTTCGCCCACGCCATCGACGACCCGGCCCAGGACGCGGCCGGAAGCTGAGAAGCGCCGCGATCCCCGGGCGCGCGGCGGCCGGGGATCTTGAGCGGACCACGTCTCAGCGCGCGGCGCCCGCCCGCGACGTCAGCCGCCCGTCCTGCACCTCGGCGACCTCGTCGACCGCGTCCAGATGCGCCCGGTCGTGGGTGACCAGCACCGTCGCCGTGCCGCGCTGACGGGTGAGCGTGGTCAGCAGATCCAGCACCGCCGCACCCCGCTCGTGGTCCAGCGCGCTCGTCGGCTCGTCCACCAGCAGTACCGCAGGATCGTTCATCAGCGCCCGCGCGATATTGATCCGCTGTCGCTGGCCGCCCGACAGCTGGTGCGGACGCCTGCCGGCCTGATCGGCCAGACCGACCGCCGCCAGCAGGTCCCGGGCCCGCGCCGCCGCCTTGCGGGGCGAGCGGCCGTCGAGATGCGCCATCACCTGCAGCTGCTCGGCGGCCGTCAGCGACGGCAGCAGATTCGGCTGCTGGAAAACCGTGCCGACCGTGGTGCGGCGCAACGCCGTCAGCGCGGCCCGGCTGCGCCCCGCGATGTCCGTGCCGTCGATGACCACCCGGCCGCTGTCCGGGGCGATCAGGGTGGCGGCCACCGCCAGCAGGCTGGACTTGCCGGAGCCGGACGGCCCGATCACCGCGGTCAGGCTGCCGGCCGGCACGGTCAGCGAGACCGAGTCCAGTGCGGTCAGCCGCGCACCGCCGTCGGGGTAGGTGAGGGTGACATCGGTCAGTACGAGGCTCATCGGGCACTTCCCAGGGCGGTTAGCGGGTCCACGGACGTGATGCGGCGGATGGACAGCCCGGCGCCGACGGCACCGAGCGCGATCATGATCAGGGCCGGGACCAGCACGGTCGACGGGTCGAGCACGAACGGGACGGTGCCGCCGACGGCGGCCCCCACCCCGGCGGCGAGCGCGGTCCCCAGGCCCGTGCCGAGCGCCAGCAGGACGACGGCCTGGCCGAGCGCGTCGCGCAGCAGATAGCGGGTGGAGGCCCCGAGCGCCTTCAGGACGGCGACGTCGCCGCTGCGCTGGATCGTCCACACCGTGAAGAACGCGCCGATCACCAGCGCCGAGATGGCGAACAGGAACCCGCGCATCAGCTGCAGCGAACCGTTCTCCGCGGAATACGAGCCGATCGCCGTCAGGGCATCGGCGGCGGTCACCGTCCGGGTGCCGAGATCCTTGTCGGCGGCGCCCAGATCGGCGCCCCCGGTGGTGGACAGCGCGAGCACGGTCGCGCCCCCGGAGCCGCCGGCCAGCTTCCGCCAGTCGCCGAGCGAGGTCCAGACGACCGGCGTATGGCTGTACATGCCCTCACCCGACACCGCCGAGACCCGCACCGTACGGCCGCCCAGCGACAGGGCACCGCCGGCCCGCACCCCCAACGCCTCGGCGGCCTTCTCGGACAGCACCGCCTCGCCGTCGCCGAGCCGCCCCCCTTCCGGCGCCAGCCGCGACGCGGACCCCACCCCGAACACCGACAGCGCGGCCGTCCGGCTGCCCGCCGCCGCCTTCGCCGTGGCGATCCCCAGCGGCTCCGCGTGCCGTACCCCCGGCACCGCCGCCCAGTCCCGCAGCGTCCTCTCCGGCAGCCGCGAATCGGTGAACGACACCTCGCTGCCCTCGGCGGGCGCCGAGAACACCAGGTGGTCGGCGGGCAGCGAGGTGATCGCCGAGGTGTTCTCCCGCCCCAGGCCCGCCGTCAGGCCGGACAGCAGCCCCACCAGCACGGTGATCAGCACGATGACGGTCCCCATCAGGGCGAACCGCCCCTTCGCGAACCTCAGGTCTCTCCAGGCGACGAACACAGGTCCTGCCATCCTCGGCCACGGTGCCGGACCCGTTGCCCGGCGACTGGTTCCCACCGTCGCCCGCCGAGAGGCCCGCGGGCATCGCGCCGGGGAGCGGTTCACCGGCATCGAAAGGCGCGTGCGCCGCTCCACCTTTTGATTGATGCCGCGGCGGGGACGGCCACTTAGCCTGGAGAAGCCGTGATCGATCATTCCCTCACCCCCGTCCTACGCGTGCTGCGCAGCTGCCTCCACCTGATGGTGGCCGCGCTGCTCGCGCTCGCCGCCGTACGCGCACTGGCCGACCACGCCCCGCACGCCCCGGCCGTCCTCGCCACCGCCGTGCTGCTGTTCGCGCTGTACGCCGCGGGGCCCGTGCTGCCCCGGGTCCGCAGCTCGACGCCCGCCGCCGCCCTCTGGCTCACCGCCGTGGCCCTGGTCTGGATGGTGCTGCTCGCCCTCACCCAGGACGGTGTCTGGCTGGCGTTCCCGCTGTTCTTCGTCCAGCTGCACCTGCTGCCGCTGCGCTGGGCGCTGCCCGCCGTCGCCCTCACCACTGTCGTCGCGATCGCCGGCTTCGCCTGGCACACCCGGGCGCTGGCCGTCGGCACGGTCATCGGCCCCGCTCTCGGCGCCGCCGTCGCGGTGGCCGTCGTCCTCGGCTACCAGGCCCTCTACCGCGAGAGCGAACAGCGCCGCCGCCTCATCGAGGAGCTGACCGAGGCCCGCAGCGAACTGGCCGCCGCCGAACACGCCGCCGGCGTCCTCGCCGAGCGCGAGCGGCTGGCCCGCGAGATCCACGACACCCTCGCGCAGGGCCTGTCCAGCATCCAGCTGCTGCTGCGGGCCGCCGAACGCGCCATCCCGGACCGGCCCGGCACCGCCCTCGGCCACATCCGGCAAGCCCGCGGCACCGCCGTCGACAACCTCGCCGAGGCCCGCCGCTTCGTCCGCGCCCTCAGCCCGCCCGACCTGGAAGGCGGCTCGCTGCACGCCGCCCTGGAGCGGCTGTGCGCCACCACCGCCCGCTCCTCCGGCCTCGCCGTGCACTGCCATCTCTCCGGCGCCCCCACCGAACTCCCCACCCCGCACGAGGTCGCGCTGTTGCGCATCGCCCAGTCCGCGCTCGCCAACACCGTCCAGCACGCCGCCGCCGACCGCGTCGAACTGACCCTCAGCTACATGGACACCGAGGTCGCCCTCGACGTCGTCGACGACGGCGCCGGATTCACCCCGTCCGAGGTGCCCGCACCGGGCTCGGCGGCCGTCAGCGGCACCGGCTTCGGCCTGTCCGCGATGCGCGCCAGGGCCCGCGCCCTGCACGGCACCCTCGCCGTCGAATCCGCCCCTGGCGAAGGCACCGCCGTCGCCGTCACCCTGCCCTGCCCGGCGGGCCCGGACACGGCGGCCGATCCGCCGCCCGCCGGCCCCGCGGACGCCACCCCCGAGGGGCCCGCCGCATGACCTTCCACCCCGGCACCGCCTGCGTCCGGCTGCTGCTGGCCGACGACCACCCCGTCGTACGCGCCGGGCTGCGCGCCGTCCTGGAGACCGAACCGGACTTCGAGATCGTCGCCGACGTCCCCACCGCCGAAGAGGCCGTCGGCCTCGCCGCACGGCTCGACGTCGACGTGGTCCTGATGGACCTCCAGTTCGGCGGCCGGATGCTCGGCTCGCAGGCCACCGCCGCCATCACCGCCCGCGACGGCGCACCCCGCGTCCTCGTCCTGACCACGTACGACACCGACGCCGACATCCTCGCCGCCATCGAGGCCGGGGCCACCGGCTACCTCCTCAAGGACGCCCCGCCGGAAGAGCTGGCCGCCGCCGTACGCACCGCCGCCGCCGGGAAGTCCGCGCTCGCGCCCACCATCGCGCTGCGCCTCATGGACCGGATGCGCACCCCCGCCACCGCCCTCTCCCGCCGCGAGACCGAAGTCCTCCAGCTCGTCGCCGACGGCCTGTCCAACGCGCAGATCAGCAAGGCGCTCTTCCTCAGCCAGGCAACCGTCAAGTCCCACCTCGTCCACATCTACGCCAAGCTGGGCGTCGACTCCCGCACCTCCGCGGTCGCCGCCGCCACCGCGAGGGGCCTGATCCGCCGCTGAAACGCGCCCCGGCGGGCCCACCGGACGGCCGCCCCGGGGCGTCGGCCGGGTGCGGAGACCGGCACTGCCGGTGCCGGGTGCGAGAATCGACGGCAGTACCACCGCTCGCGACGATCAGGGAGACCCGCCCATGGCACCCGCCATCCCAGCCTCGATGGACCGGCCGCACTTCATCGGTATCGGCGGCGCCGGCATGTCGGGCATCGCCAAGATCCTCGCCCAGCGCGGCGCCCAGGTGGCGGGCAGCGACGCCAAGGACTCCGCGACCACCCAGGCCCTGCGCGCCCTCGGCGCCACCGTCCACCTCGGCCACGCCCCCGAGCACCTCGCCGCGGACGCCACCGCCGTCGTCGTCTCCTCCGCGATCCGGCCCGACAACCCCGAGCTGGCCGCGGCCCAGGAGCGCGGCATCCCGGTCGTGCACCGCTCCGACGCCCTCGCCTCCCTGATGGACGGCCTGCGTCCGATCGCCGTGGCCGGCACCCACGGCAAGACCACCACCACCTCGATGCTCGCCGTCTCCCTCGGCTCGCTCGGCCTCAAGCCGTCGTACGCCATCGGCGGCGATCTCGACGCCCCGGGCTCGAACGCCGATCACGGCAGCGGCGAGATCTTCGTCGCCGAGGCCGACGAGAGCGACCGCAGCTTCCACAAGTACGCCCCCGAGGTCGCCATCGTCCTCAATGTGGAGCTGGACCACCACGCCAACTACGCCTCGATGGACGAGATCTACGACTCCTTCGAGACCTTCGTCGGCCGCATCCGCCCCGGCGGCACCCTCGTCATCTCCGCCGACCACGAAGGCGCCCGCGAGCTGACCGCCAAGATCTCCGGCCGGTTCGACATCGAGGTCGTCACCTACGGCGAGTCCAAGGACGCCGACGTCCGCATCCTCAAGGTCAACCCGCGCGGCCTGACGAGCGACGTCAGCGTCATCCTCACCAGCGGCAAGATCCTCACCTTCACCGTCTCGGTGCCCGGCAGCCACTACGCCCACAACGCCGTCGCCGCCCTCGCCGCCGGCGTCGCCATGGGCCTCCCGCCGCACAACCTCGCGTCCGCGCTCGGCACCTACACCGGCGTCAAGCGCCGCCTCCAGCTCAAGGGCGAGGCGGCCGGGGTGCAGGTCATCGACTCCTACGCGCACCACCCCACCGAGATGAACGCCGACCTGGACGCCATCCGCGGCGCGGTCCAGGACGCCGGCGGCCGCATCATCGTCGTCTTCCAGCCGCACCTCTACTCCCGCACCCAGGAACTGGGCAAGGAAATGGGCCAGGCGCTCGCCCTCGCCGACGCCTCGGTCGTCCTGGACATCTACCCCGCCCGCGAGGACCCGATCCCCGGCGTCACCAGCACCGTGATCATCGACGCCGCCCGCGGCGCCGGCGCGGAGGTCACGGCGGAGAGCGACCAGGCCGCCGTCCCGGACGTCATCGCCGGAATGACCAAGCCCGGTGACCTTGTTCTCACCATGGGCGCGGGCGATGTGACCGACCTCGGCCCCGCCATCCTGTCCCGCCTGGGCAGCTGAGCCAAGGAGGCACCCCAGATGCCGTACGAGATCGACAAGCCCGACGAGCAGTGGCGCGCCGAGCTGACCCCCGCCGAATACCAGGTGCTCCGCAAGGCCGGCACCGAGCCCGCCTTCGTCGGTGAGTACACCGACACCACGACCGAGGGCGTCTACTCCTGCCGCGCCTGCGGCGCCGAACTCTTCCGCTCCGGCACCAAGTTCGAGAGCCACTGCGGCTGGCCGTCCTTCTACGACCCCAAGGACTCCGACGCCGTGGAACTCCTGGAGGACCGCGCCCACGGCATGGTCCGCACCGAGGTCCGCTGCGCCCGCTGCGGCTCCCACCTCGGCCACGTCTTCGAGGGCGAGGGCTACCCCACCCCCACCGACCAGCGGTACTGCATCAACAGCATCTCGCTGCGGCTGACGGCGGACGGCTGAGGCGGACGGCGGATGTGCGGGCCGGGGCCGCCAACACCGGGCGCGGCCCCGGCCCGCCGCTCACGCCTGCACCACCACCGCCGTCACCACCAGACCCGAGCCCGCCGTCCACCGGCCGTTGAACTCCGTGAGTTCGGTGCCGGCCACCACCGGGCCGGGCACCAGCAGCCGGGCGGTGAAGGTGGCGTGCGCCGGGTCGAAGGTGAGGTGGGCCTCCTGGAAGTCCAGCCAGCGGCCGGTGAGCGGGTACCACGCCTTGTAGACGCTCTCCTTGGCACTGAACAGCAGCCGGTCCCAGGCGACTTCGGGACGTAGCGCGGCCAGCGCGGGGAACTGCGCGCGCTCCTCGGGGAGGGCGATGAGGTCCAGCACCCCGGGGTCGTTCACCGGCTCGTTGGGCTCCGCGTCCAGGCCGATCGTCACCACGTCCGTCCGGTGCGCCACGGCGGCCGCGCGGTAGCCCTGGCAGTGGGTCATCGCACCGACGACGCCGGCCGGCCAGCGCGGCGCGCGGCCGGGGCCGGGGAGGATCGGCGCGGGAGCGGCGCCGAGTGCGGACAGGGCGGCGCGTGCGCAGGCGCGGACGGTGGCGAATTCCCGTTGCCGGTGGGGGACCGCGCGGGCCACCACCTCCCGTTCCTCGGGGTACATCACGGACAGCGGGCTGTCTTCGAAGGTCTCGCGGGCGACGACGGAGGCCGGCAGCAGTTTCTCGATCATGCGGTGGTCTCCGTGGCGGCCGGGGCCGTGGTCGATGCGGGCGCGGGCAGGATCCGCACCGGGCGCCCCGCGGCGCCGGTACGGCGCCGCCATTCGCGGGGGTAGCCGAGGGAGACCTCCTGGTGCGGGATGCCGTCGCAGATCAGCAGCCGGGGAATGTGCAGATGCCCGTAGACCACGGACGCCGCACGGAAGCGGCGCGGCCAGTCCGCGGTCGCCTCCGTGCCGCACCACAGGGCGAACTCCGGATGCCACAGCGGCCGGGTGGGTTCGCGCACCAGGGGAAAGTGGTTGACGAGCACGGTGGGCAGGTCCTCGGGTACGGCGGCGAGCCGGGCCTCGGTGGCCGCCAGGCGCGCCCGGCACCATGCCTCCCGCGTCGGATAGGGGTCCGGGTGCAGGAAGATCTCGTCGGTGCAGACCACCCCGGCCTTCTCGGCGTCGGCGAGTGCGGTCTCCTTGGAGTGCAGCCCCGGCATCCGGAAGGTGTAGTCGTAGAGGAGGAACAGCGGCGCGATGACGGCCGGGCCGCCCTCGCCCTCCCACACCGGATAGGGATCCTCGGGGGTCAGGACCCCCAACTCCCGGCAGATCCCCACGAGATGGTCGTAGCGCGCGACGCCGCGCAGCTGTACGGGGTCGTTGGACGGGGTCCACAGTTCGTGGTTGCCCGGCACCCACACCACGGTCGCGAACCGGCGGCTGAGCAGGGTGAGGGCCCAGCGGATATCGGCGATGTGCTCGCCGATGTCCCCGGCGATCAGCAGCCAGTCGTCGTCGGACTCCGGCCGGAGCGCTTCGACGATGTCGCGGTTCTCCGCGTACCGGACGTGCAGGTCGCTGACCGCCACCAGGGCGCCGTGGCGGCGCCCCCGGGCCCGGTCTCGGCTGCGGCCGGCGGCGGGGCCGGTGGCGGTCGGGGTGGTGCCCGGCGGGAGCGGACGGGTCTCGTAGGTCATGGTCGAAGTAAAGACGCCCGCGGGGCGGGAGTGCAGCGAGTTGACGCATGCCGGGACGAACGATGCGCGTCAGGCGGCGGACGGGGGAGGGGACTTGGGTGAGGAGGCGCCGCCGCGGATGCGGGTGGCGAGCCAGAGGTCGAAGCGGTCGTCGGGGTCGTCGATGCGGCGTCCGGTCAGGTCCATGGCCTTGTCCAGACGGTTGCGCACGGTGTGGCGGTGCACACCGAGCCGCCGGCTGGTGGCGTCCCAGGAGCCACCGGTCTCCAGCCACGCCGCCAGGGTGGCGAGCAGTTCCTCGCCGTTGTCGGCGAGATCGAGCGGGCCCAGGACGGTGTCGGCGTAGCCCTGGAGCGTACGGCGGTCGCCCAGGCCGAGCAGCAGCCGGCTGGCCTGGCTCTGCCGGGCCTCGGCCGGCTCGCCGCCGGCCCGGCTGACGGCGAGCAGCCCGGCCGCCTGGCGCAGCGACACCCGGACCGCTTCGGGGGCGGTGGCCGGGCCGATTCCGGCCGGCCGGCCCGGCGCGAACCGGCCGAGCACCTCACGGATGTCCAGGTCCTCGCCGACGACCGCCTCGATCGTCATCCCGTCCGGGTCCGCGCCGCCCGCGCCACCGCCCGGCCCGCCCTCCGTACCGCCCGGCGCCCGGCCCGTCACCCTGACCAGCCCGCCGGGCATCGCCAGCGCCAGATCGGCGGCCATCTCCTGGGCGGCGGCCTCCGCGGCGGCACCGGATGCCCTACGGGAGCCGGCCGCGACGGAAGCGGTCCCGGGTCCGGACTTTCCGGCCACCGCCGCACCGGGCACGGCCTCCACCACGACGGCCCGCACCCGTTCGGCGGTCAGCCCGGCCGAGACCAGGATGTCCCGGGCCCGGGGCGGCGCCAGGTCCTCGTCGGACAGCAGCTCGGACAGCAGCGCCGACCTGCGGCGGCGCTCGGGCTCGTCCCGCAGGTGGCGCCGCTCCAGTTCGAGGGAGAGCAGCGAGACCAGACCCGGTACGACCGAGCGGGCCGCGCCGTCGGGACGGCCGGTGAGCAGCAGCAGACCGCGCAGCCGGCGGGCGCCGAGCGGCTGCACCTCCAGCTGCCGGCCGGCGCTCGTGCCGACCGCGCTGCCGCGCAGCCCGCGGGCCGCCACCCGCTGGATCAGATCGCCTGCCTCGGCCAGGGGCGTGGGCGTGCCCCGTTCGCCGGCCGCCAGCAGCCGGCCCAGCGGGTCGAGGACCGCGGCGCCCACGCCGGTGGCGGATGTCCACTCCGCCAGCATCGGCCGCAGTCCGTCGCCGGTCGCCGCGGCCGTCAGGCGCCGCTGGGTGGCGAAGGCCCGGTGCAGGACCTCGCGCTGTTCGTCGGCGCGTGCGTCGAAAACGGCCTTGGTGACGGCGATGAACGGCACCTCGTCCGGAACGGTCAGCAGCACGAGACCCGCCTCCCGGGCCGCCGTCACCAGCGGTTCGGGCGCCTGCTGGTAGGGCAGCCCCCGGCCTAGGCCGAGCGCCAGGCAGGCCGCCCCGCCCTCGGCCACATCGCGTACGTAGGCACGGCAGGCGGCCGGTTCCATCGGCAGCAACAGGCCGATGGTCATGAGGAGTTCACCGCCCTGCAGCCATTTCCCCGGCGCCGTCAGGTCCGACACGGTCGCCGCCTCGACGGTGCGGGCCAGCAGGTCCGGCGGCACGTCGTAGCTGACCGACAGATCGAGGTCGGTCCGGGCCAGGAGGTCGGAGATATGCAGCGGCATAGACATAGTGTCCATCACATATCTATGGAGTGGACGATCGGGCGATCGAGTCCGCGCGGCCGGACGCCTAGGTTCGCACCACCGCAGAACCTGTCACCGCCCCTAGGAGTAACACCCATGGATCCCATGGCCGCCATGGAAGGCAAGAGCGAGGGGCGAGGATCCCGAGTGATCGAGGTCCGCTCCATCGACTACGTCCCCGTACGCGAACGGCACGGGAAGGTGTGGCACCAGGGCCCCTTCTGGTTCACCGGGAACTTCGTGCTGACCACCATGGTCACCGGCTTCCTCGGCCCGGCCCTCGGCCTGAGCCTGCTCGCGTCCGTCGCGGCCGTCGTCCTCGGCGCGTGCTTCGGCACCTTCTTCATGGCCTTCCACGCCAACCAGGGCCCCCGGATGGGCCTGCCGCAGATGATCCAGTCGCGTGCCCAGTTCGGCATCCGGGGCGCCATCGTCCCGTTCGCCGCGGTGGTCTTCGTCTACGTCGGCTTCAACGTCTTCAACGTCGTCCTGGCGGCCCAGGGCCTGCGGACCGTCTTCCCCGGCGGCACCACCCTCTGGTACGTCCTGATCATCGGCATCGCGATCGTGCTTGCCGTCGTCGGCCACGACCTGCTGCATCTGGTCCAGCGCTGGCTCACCTACGTACTCATCGCCGTCTTCGGCGTGCTGACCGTCGGCGCCCTGATCCAGCTCGACCCGCACACCGCGGCCGGCGCGGCCTCCGGCGCGTCCGGCTCCTGGACCTCCTTCCTGGTCGTCTTCTCGGCCGCGGCCGGCTACCAGATCAGCTACGCCGTGTACGTCTCGGACTACTCCCGCTACCTCCCGCGCGACGTCTCCGCACGCAAGGTCATCTGGTGGACCTACGCGGGCGCCGCCGGCTCGGCCGCCTGGCTGATGTCGCTCGGCGCGCTGCTCGCCTCCGCGCTGCCCGACCCGGACGCGATCACCGGGATCCGGCAGGTCGGCAACGCGATCTTCCCCGGCTTCGGCACCTTCGCGGTCGTCGTCTCCTCGGTGGCCCTGATCGGCATCATGGCCGTCAACGCCTACGGCGCGATGCTCACCACGACCAGCGCGGTGGACGCCTTCCGCACCGTCAAGCCGACCGTCCGGATCCGCATCGCCGGAATCGTGGTCATCGGGCTGATCATCTTCGCGGTGGCGATGCTGCTCCCGGAGAACTACCTGGAGAGCTTCAACACCTTCGTGCTGATGATGCTCTACTTCCTCATCCCGTGGACCGCGGTCAATCTCGTCGACTTCTACTGGGTCCGGCGCGGCCACTACGCCGTCACCGCGATCTTCGATCCGGCCGGCATCTACGGCCGCTGGGCCTGGCGCGGCATCGTCGCCTACCTGGCCGGCTTCGCCGCGATGATCCCGTTCTTCGCGACGTCCTTCTACACCGGCCCGGTCACCGAGGCCCTGGGCGGCGCCGACCTCTCCTTCGTCCCCGGCCTGCTCGTCGGCGGCGGTCTCTACTACGTGCTGAACCGCAACCTGGACAGGGCGGCCGAGGACGCCGCGGTCGCGGCCAGCGAGCGGGAGCTGGAGGGGCCCAAGGAGCCGGGTCAGGCGGCGACCAGGCGAGAGCCGTAGCCCTGGCCGGTGCCGGAACGGCCCGTCCGCGCGTCGTTCTCGTGTTGCCGCCGTACGACACAGCTGCCGGGTGCGACGCCGGTGCCGCCGTGTTCGGCGTGGATCGGACAGACGACCGCCGAGGTCTCGACGAGGCCGAGCGCGAGGCCGCCGCGATCGCGGATGCCCGTCGTCCACCAGCAGGTGCCGGCGTCGGCCACCAGGGTGTGCGGATTGCCGCCCGAGCCCCTCGGCGGGGTTATTTCGAGGGACGGGCGGACAGGCCGACGGGCGGGGCCCGGCCGGCTACGGGCCCAGGACGACGACCGATGCCGGGGGCAGCCGCAACAGGCCGTCGTCACCCGGTAGTTGGGGATCGGGCCAGGCCGCCAGCACACGCCCGGCCGGCCCGACGGCGATCGCGGCCGTCGCGTCCTCGGCGAGATTGACCGCGATCCGCAGCGGCCCGCGGTCGAGCAGTAGCCAGCGGGCCCGTTCGTCGAACGCCACGTGGGTGGCGGCCGGATCCGGATCGGTCAGCGCGGGCTGCTCGTGGCGCAGCGCGATCAGGGTGCGGTGCCACTCCCACAGCGCGGCGTGCGGTGCGGCGGAGAGTGCGGACCGGTCCAGGACGCAGCGGTCGCGGGTGGCCGGATCCTGCGGATCGGGCCAGTCGTCCGCGATGCCCGCGCCGCTCTCCTCGACGCCCTGGAAAGGACCCTGATCACCCCAGTCGTGCGAGGCGAACTCCCGGCGCCGGCCGGCCCGTACCGCCTCCGCCAGCTCCGGATCGGTGTGGTCGGTGAAGTACTGCCAGGGGGTCCGCGCGCCCCATTCCTCGCCCATGAACAGCATCGGCGTGAAGGGCGAGCACAGCACCACTGCGGCGGCGCAGGCGAGCAGCCCGGGGGAGAGGCCGGCCGCGAGCCGGTCGCCGAGCGCGCGGTTGCCGATCTGGTCATGGGTCTGGGAGTAGGCCAGCAGCCGGTACGCCGGGGTGACGTGCAGGTCGAGCGGTGCGCCGTGGGCCCGGCCCCGGAAGCTGGAGTGCGTACCGTCGTGGAAGTACCCACCGGTCAGCGTCTTGGCGAGGGCGGCCAGCGGGGCACGCGCGAAGTCGGCGTAATAGCCCTGGGATTCGCCGGTGAGCGCGGTGTGCAGGGCATGGTGGAAGTCGTCGTTCCACTGGGCGTGCAGGCCCTGGCCGCCGGCCGCCCGCGGGGCGATGCCGCGCGGATCGTTCAGGTCGGACTCGGCGATCAGGAACAGCGGCCGCCGCAGCCGGTCGGCCAACGCGTCCACCGCCTCGGACAGTTCGGCGAGAAAGTGCCGGGCGCTGTTGTCGTGCAGGGCGTGCACGGCGTCCAGCCGCAGCCCGTCGATCCGGTAGTCCCGCAGCCAGCTCAGCGCGCTGCCCAGCAGATAGCCGCGTACCTCGTCGGAGCCGGGCGCGTCGAGGTTGACCGCGGCGCCCCAGGGGGTGTGGTGGGTGTCGGTGAAATACGGTCCGAACGCCGGGAGATGGTTGCCCGCCGGGCCGAGGTGGTTGTGCACCACGTCGAGGACGACGCCGAGGCCGTGGCCGTGCGCGGCGTCCACGAACCGCTTGAGGCCGTCGGGCCCGCCGTACGGCTCGTGCACCGCCCAGGGGGCGATCCCGTCGTAACCCCAGCCGTGGGTGCCGGGGAACGGGCACACCGGCATCAGGGAGACATGGGTGATGCCCAGGTCGGCGAGGTGGCGCAGCTGCGCGGCGGCGGCGTCGAAGGTGCCCTCGGGGGTGAAGGTGCCGAGGTGCAGCTCGTAAAGGACGGCGCCGGGCAACGGGCGGCCGGGCGAGGGGTGCCGCCAGCCGAACCGGTCGTGTTCGACGACCGCGCCGGGGCCGCTCGGACCCTCCGGCAGGCGGGCGGCGCGCGGGTCGGGCAGCAGCGGGCCGCCGTCGAGCCGGAAGGCGTAGCGGTCACCGTCGCGGGCCGGTGTCTCGGCGCGCCACCATCCGTCGCGGCCGGTGTCGCGCGCCAGGGGGACAGCCGGTTCGGCGGCCCGGTCACCCGCCCACTGGAGCGCGACCCGACCGGCGTCCGGCGCCCATACCTCGAACAGCACGGCTGTCCTCCTTCGCTCGCTCCCAGGGACCGCACCGGCTGTGGGGACCACGTTCGTCACGCGCACCGGGCGCCACTTGAAGAAACCATGTCGTCGCGCCGCCGGACAGCCCGACGTGGCGGGAAGGACGGCATCGGGCCATTCCGGTGAGCCGCCCGGCCGGCCGAGGACCGGCGCGGGCCCCGCACCGGACTGCCCGTCACGCACACATCGCCTGGACAGCGGCTCGCGGTGGCCGGACAATCGCCGCATGACTTCGCTCGAGTTCCCCGCGCGGCCGGCGCGCCCGTCGGACGCCGACCGGGAACGCGCCCTCGACCTGCTGCGCGAGGGTGCCGCGCAGGGAAGGCTGTCCCAGGACACCTTCCTGCGCCGTCTGGAGCTCGTCCTCACCGCCCAGCACAATTCCGAACTCGCCCTGGCCACCGCCGATGTGGAGCAGCGCGGCAGGATCCAGGGCGGGATGCTGCGGATGGTCGGCCGGATGTCGGCCTTCCACATCAGGGTCCGCAGGGCCTGGCGTACGGAGCGGCTGCCCAAGCTGATGCTGCCGGAGCCGGGTCCCGTTCCGCTGCTCATCGGACGTGCCCCCGGCGTGGGGCTGCGGCTCAACCACGAAACCGTCTCGCGCGCCCACGCCGAACTCCGCAGGGCCGGAAAGGTCTGGATGCTGCGCGACCTCGGCTCCACCAACGGCACCGTCGTCAACGGACGCCGGGTGGTGGGCGAGGTGCCCGTCGGGCCCGGTGACCACATCACGTTCGGCCGGGTCGACTACGTCCTGACGGAACGCTGAGGCGGGCCCCCGACGGTGACCCGCCGGCCGCCCGGGAGTCCGTACGTCTCGCGGACCTGGCGGACCGGCCGTGGGTGCGCTGCGGCCGGAGCCGGTGCTGGACGGCCGGGCCTGGCGGGACGGGGAGTGCGAGGGGGCCGGGTTCGTGCCGCGTACCGCCGTGCGCACCCAGCACAGCTCGACCGCCGTCCGGATGGCGGCGGCCGGTGTCGGCGTGCTGTTCACGTCCTCCCACGAACTCACCGGACTCGACTGCGTCCACGTCCCCGCCGACCCGCCCTGGCGCCGCTCCGTCACCGTCTTCTCGCGCGTCCAACTGTCGCGCGCGGCGGGGGAGTTCGCCCGGCCGCTGCGGGAGGTGGCGGGGCGCGACCAGGAAGCGGACGGCACCGGGAGCGGCTGACCGGGGGCCGCGCTCCGCCCTGCCCGCGCCGCCGCCGCGCCCTCACTCCGCCACGAGCAGCGCCACCGGCGACACCTCCAGCAGCTCGCTCAGCCCCACCACCGACCCGCCCGCCCGTTCACGGCCGGTCAGCAGGTCGCGCCAGGGGCCGCCGGGCGGCAGCCGCAGCGCGGTGTCCCACCAGCCCCCCGTCTCCACCAGCCGCAGCGACAGCCGGGTCGTCACCGTCACCACCCGCCCGCTGCGGCCGAACGCCACACAGTGCTCCGCCGCGGGCCCCTGCGCGTACAGCGGCTCGTACGTACCCTCCGCGCCGAACCACTCGGGACGGGCCCGCCGTAGCCGCAGCGCGGCGGCCGTCAGCCGCAGCTTCTCGCCGGACAGGTCACGCGGCGCGGCCCCGCCGTCCAGTTCGGCGAGCAGCTCCGGCCCGAAACGCGCCGGGCACCGGTTGTCCGGGTCGACGAGCGCCGCGAACTCCCGCTCGGTGCCCTGGTAGAGGTCCGGGACCCCCGGCATGGTCAGCTGCAACAGCGCCGCACCCAGCACGTTCGCCCGGACGAACGGGGCGAGTTCGTCGTCCAGCGCGGTCAGCGGGACCGCCGGCGTCCCGCACGGGCCGCTGCGCACGAATTCCGTGACGGCGTCCTCGTAGTCCGCGTCCGGTTCCATCCAGGTGGTGCGCAGGCCCGCCTCGCGTACGGCCTTGAGGACCGCGGGCGCCACCCGGGCGGCTGCCGTGCCGCCGTCCGCCGACGCGGCACCCGCGTACGGGCCGCCGAGTCCGAACGCGGTCTGCCAGGCCGTCCAGGAAACCAGCGGATCCGCCGGCTCCGCCCCGTCCGGCCCGAATCCCACCCCGGCCGCGCCGCCCGCCACCTCACCCAGCACGTCCCGCCACCGGTCCGGACACTCCGACAGCACCGCGATCCGCGCCCGGACATCGGCGCTGCGCTTGGTGTCGTGCGTGGTGAGCACCGTCCCGGTGGCCGGCCAGTCCCGCTGCAACCGCGCGCAGTACGCGTGGAAGGCCTCCGGGCCGAGCGCGGGATCGCCCGGGTCACCGCCGACCTCGCACGCCGACAGCAGCACCGGGTAGCGGTAGAAGGCGGTGTCCTCCACGGACTTGGCGTGGAGTGCGGACGCGGTCTGCGCGAACCGCGCGGTGAAGTCGGCGCAGTCCGGGCCCTCCCCGAAGCGCCCCAGCGCGAGATCGCGGACCAGGTCCACCGCCAGCGCCTCCGCCGGCACCCGGAACGTGCCGCGCGCGAGCGCCGCCGCCTCGTCGAGCATCGCTGCGTCCTGCTCCGCGCGGGCAGTGTCCGCCGCGTACGGGCGGTAGACCGGCAGCCGTACCAGCAGTTCGCGCACCGCGTGGCGCAGCGCCCAGGGCGCGTGGTCGCGGGGGTGCGGGACCCGGTCGGCGATCCGCGCCGCCGTCCGCACCAGCCGCTCGACCTCCGCCGCCAGATCGTGGGTGACGACCTCATGGGCGGCCCGGCGCACCGTCTCCTCCCAGTCGCCGCCCTCGTCGGCCAGCGGCGTGACGAAGTCCCGGTAGTGGGAGAAGAGCCGGCCCACCCCCTGCGGGCAGACGAACAGGCCGTCGATGTGCCGCAGCGCGTCGTATCCGGTGGTGCCCGCGCACGCCCAGCCGTCCGGCAGCCGCTCCGGGCCGCTGAGGATCTTCTCCACCACCGTCCAGCTGCCGCCGGTCCGGGTGCGCAGCCGCTCCAGATAGCCGCCCGGGTCCGCCAGCCCGTCCGGGTGGTCGACACGCAGCCCGTCGATGAGGCCCTCGCGCACCAGCCGCAGCACCGTGCCGTGCGTCGCCTCGAAGACCTCGGGGTCCTCGACGCGTACCCCGATCAGTTCCGCGATGGTGAAGAACCGGCGGTAGTTCAGTTCGCTGCGGGCCAGCCGCCACCAGGCGAGGCGGTACCACTGGGAGTCCAGGAGGTGCGCCAGGGGCAGCTGTTCGGTGCCGGGACGCAGCGGAAAGGCCAGCTCGTGGTAGCGCAGTGTCCCGTCCTCGACCCGGAAGTGCTCCCGCTCGTCGCCCAGCCGCCCGGCGAGGACCGGCAGCAGCATCCGCCCGCCGTGCCCGCCGTCCCAGTCGATGTCGAACCACCGGGCGTAGCGGGACTTCGGACCGTCCCGCAACACCTCCCACAGCGGCCCGTTGAGCGACAGCGGCGCCGGTACGGCCATGTGGTTGGGCACGATGTCGACGACCAGCCCGAGACCGTGCGCGCGCGCCGTCCCCGCCAGCGCCCGCAGGCCCTCCTCGCCGCCCAGCTCCGCCCGCACCGCCGCGTGATCGACCACGTCGTAGCCGTGCGTGGACCGCGGCACCGACTCCAGGACGGGCGAGAGGTGCAGATGGGAGACGCCGAGTGTGGCGAGGTGCGGAACGGCCCGCGCGGCGGCCTCGAAGGGGAAGTCCGGCTGGAGCTGCAGCCGGTAGGTGGCGGTCGGCGACGGACTCGGTGGCTGCGTCATGGGAACACGAGTACCCCGCTGACGGCCTGTTCTGTCATCCGCCGGGCATCGGCTCTGCCATCGGCCCGGATCCGCAGGTGGTGCCGGGTCGTGGTTTCCTCCGAGCGGTGGCTGCGCGACGGCGGACACCTTCGTACGTCCCGTCCCTACGCCCCGGGGTGCCCCGGCGGTTAGCGTCGGGCGATGACCGACGTCACCGCCACCTACCGCCGGGTGATCGCGCTGGGCGGGCCGCTGCTGCCCGTCGTGTCCTTCCTCGGCAGACTCCCGACCGCCATGTGCCAGCTCGGCAGTCTGCTGCTGGTGGCCGAGACGAGCGGCAGCCTCACCACCGCGGGTCTGGTGGGCGGTGCGCTGGCGGCGGGCCAGACCTTCGCCGGGCCGCTGATCGGCCGGCTCACCGACCGCCACGGCCAGCGCCCCGTCGTGCTGGCCGCCTGCTGGCTCAACGCCCTCGCGGTGACCGCCCTGGTGCTGGCCTCCCTCGCGCAGATCGCGACGCTCCCGCTCGCCCTGGCAGGACTGCTGGCCGGGGCCAGCGTGCCGCAGATCGGGCCGCTCGCCCGCGCCCGGCTCGTCGCCCTCGCACACCGGGAAGGGGCCGACGACCAACTGGTCAGCGCCGCCCTGTCGTTCGAAGGGACGCTGGACGAGGTGTCGTTCGTGCTCGGCCCCGCCCTGGTGGGACTGGCCGCCGCGCTCGCCCACCCGGCCGTCGCGCTGTCGCTGGCGGCGGTGCTGCTCGCGGTGTGCGGATCGGCCTTCGCGCTGCACCCGACGGCGTCGGCGGTGCGGCCCGTGGCCGACGGGCGGGCCGGCGCGGGCGTCGCCTCGCCCCGGCCGGGGCCGGACCGGCGCCGGCGTCGCGACGCCGCCCGGCCCGCACGCGCCAAGATGCCCCGCGCCGTGCACGGCCTGCGCGCCTCCATGGCGCTGCAAGGGGCCATGTTCGGTGCCTGCCAAGCCGGCATCACCGCGCTCACCGAGCGTCTCCACGAGGGCGCGCAGGCCGGACTCGTCTACGCCGCGATGGGCGTGATGAGCGCCGTCGCCGGACTCTCGCTCGCCCTGGTGCCCGCCCGGATCGCGCTGCCGACGCGCTGGCGGGCGGCGGCCGTCGCGCTCCTCGTACTGTCCGTCCCGCTGCTGTTCGTGCAGACGCTGTGGGCCCTCTATCTGGTCGTCGTGGTCCTCGGCGTGGCCTTCGCCCCGCACCTGATCACGATCTTCGGCCTCACCGAACGGGTGGTGCCCGCCGCCCGGCTGGCCGAATCGATGGCCTTCCTCACCAGCGCCGTGGTCGGCGGCCAGGCCCTGGCGCTGGCCGCCTCCGGCCGTCTCGCCGAGGCCCACGGACCGTCCGCCGCCTTCGCCGTCGCCGTCGGCGCTGCCGTCCTCATCCTCGCCCTGGCCCTCGGCTGCCGGACCGCGCCCCGCCCCGCCGCACCCGCCGCCCAGGGGCTTCCCGAGGAGCAGCGGAGGGCGGGCGCGGGCAGATCGTAGCCACCGCCGGGCCCGCCGGGGCCACCGCGCCGGGCGGGCCGCTCAGCTGGGCCGCTGCAGCACCAGCAGACTGCGGCCGGTGAGCGTCAGCTGATCGCCGGCCTTGACCTTGGCGCCGCCGCCGGCCACCGACTGCGGCCGGTCGGTGTCCACCACGACCTGCCACTGCCGTCCGTGGTGCACCGGGACGGTGAACTTCTCCTCCTGCTCATGCGCGTTGAACATCAGCAGGAACGAGTCATCGGTGACCGGTTCGCCCCGCGTCCCCGGTTCGGAGATGGAGCTGCCGTTGAGGAAGACGGTCAGCGATTTGGCGTGCGCCGACTGCCAGTCACGCGGCCCCATCTCCGCGCCCCCGGCCGTGAACCACGCGATGTCGGACAGCTCGTCAGGTGTCCCCTCCACCGGGCGGCCCTGGAGGAACCGCCGGCGCCGGAACACCGGGTGATCGCGCCGCAGCCACACCATCTGCTGAACGAACGCCAGCAGCTCCCGCTCCTCGTCCGCCCCCGCGTCGCCGCCCGCCCCCTCGTCCTCGCCGTCCGGCGCCTCCACCGCCCCGTCGGTGGCGTGGTCCGGCCACCGCACCCACGCCAGCTCGTTGTCCTGGCAGTAGGCGTTGTTGTTGCCCCGCTGGCTGCGCCCGAACTCGTCGCCGTGACTGAGCATCGGCACCCCCTGCGACAGCATCAGCGTCGCCAGGAAGTTCCGCATCTGCCGCGCCCGCAGGCGCCGCACCGAAGGATCGTCGGTCGGCCCCTCGGCGCCGCAGTTCCACGACCGGTTGAAGCGCTCACCGTCCCGGTTGTCCTCGCCGTTGTCCTCGTTGTGCTTGTCGTTGTACGCGACGAGATCGTGCAGCGTGAAACCGTCATGGCAGGTCACGAAGTTCACCGAGGCGAGCGGACGCCGCCCGTCGCCCTGGTACAGATCCGAGGAGCCGGTCAGCCGGGACGCGAACTCCGCCAGGGTGCGCGGTTCGCCCCGCCACAGATCCCGCACCGTGTCGCGGTACTTCCCGTTCCACTCCGTCCACAGCGGCGGGAAGTTCCCCACCTGGTAGCCGCCCTCACCCACGTCCCAGGGCTCGGCGATCAGCTTCACCTGGCTGACGACGGGGTCCTGATGCACCAGATCGAAGAACGACGACAGCCGGTCGACCTCGTGGAACTGCCGGGCGAGCGTCGCCGCCAGATCGAACCGGAAGCCGTCCACCCGCATCTCCTGCACCCAATAGCGCAGCGAATCCATCACCAGCTGGAGCACATGAGGACTGCGCATCAGAAGTGAATTACCGGTGCCCGTGGTGTCCATGTAATACCGCTGATCCTCCGACAGCCGGTAGTACGAGGGATTGTCCAGCCCGCGGAAGGACAGCGTCGGGCCCAGATGACTGCCCTCGGCGGTGTGGTTGTAGACCACGTCGAGGATCACCTCGATACCGGCACGGTGCAGCGCCCGCACCGCCGTCTTGAACTCCAGCACCTGCTGCCCGCGATCACCCCACGACGCGTACGCATTGTGCGGCGCGAAGAATCCGATGGTGTTGTAGCCCCAGTAATTCGTCAGCCCCGCATCCACCAGCCGGTGGTCCTGCACGAACTGATGCACCGGCATCAGCTCCAGGGCCGTGACCCCCAGCTTCGTCAGATGGTCGATGATCGCGGGATGCGCCAGCGCCGCGTACGTACCGCGCAGCTCCTCCGGCAGATCCGGGTGGCGCATCGTCAGGCCCTTCACATGGGCCTCGTAGAGCACCGTCTCGTGATACGCGGTACGCGGCGGCCGGTCGTCGCCCCAGTCGAAGTACGGGTTGACCACCACCGACGCCATCGTGTGCGGCGCCGAATCCAGGTCATTGCGCGTCTCGGGCCGCCCGAAGTGGTACCCGTACACCGCCTCGTCCCAGTCGATCCGGCCGCTCATCGCCCGCGCATAGGGGTCGAGCAGCAGTTTCGCGGAGTTGCAGCGGTGCCCGTTGTCCGGCTCGTAGGGGCCGTGCACCCGGAAGCCGTAGCGCTGCCCCGGCATCACCCCGGGCAGGTAGGCGTGCCGCACGAAGGCGTCGGTCTCCCGCAGCTCCACCGCGCTTTCCGAACCGTCGTCGTGCAGCAGACACAGCTCGATACGCCTCGCGGCTTCGGAGAACACCGCGAAATTGGTGCCCGCCCCGTCATAGGTGGCACCCAACGGATACATCTGTCCCGGCCAGACCTGCATGCGTAGACTCTTCCACTCACTCGTCGGGGCTGCGGCGACTCCACGACACGCGTCCGCGGACCGAATTCCAATCCTGCGCGAAATCCTTCCCCAACTTGTCGCACACAGTGGGATTTTCGCGAGATTCTTCGCTGAAATGCGGGCACCTCGGCCCGATGTCAGATCGTCCTACCGGGGTGAGGCGGTGCATTCGGGCCACGCGAAATGATCATTTACCGGGCGGGCGCGGGGAACTCGCGGATACGGAGCAAACGGCGGTTACACCCCCTACGGAAAGTTCGCGGGCAGCTACACCACATCTGGGAAATTCACCAGCGGCAACCTGGCCAACCGTGCCGGGGGTGCGGCGCAGCTCTCGGGGTCCGGGTCAACGCGGGGCCCGCGCAACACCCCCTCGCGGGGAGCGGCATCCACTTCCCGCAGACCGGACGGGCCGCCCGCCCTTCGGCGCCGCCGGCCCGCCGGCAAGGCCCTCAGCTGGCAACTTGCGGCGCCACCGCTATGAATCCGCTCACGGTGACCGCCCTTTCCGGGCACAACGGGCACGGTGAATAAGGGGAGTTGGTGGACGACTCGAACCATCATGCTGCACCGCCTCCCGCACCGCAGTAGTCTGCCTTGATCGTTGGCACGGGGGTTCGGGAGGCGGTGGCAGGTGAGCGGCGGGCTGGAGTTGCCCCCTGGTGACGAGAGTCACGAGGGCCATGAGGGCGGCTCCGTCGACGCACCGCCCGGTGCGGTGTCCCTGGCACGGCCCCTGGAGATCGGCGCGGAACTCGACTGGGGAGCCGACGCGTGGAGCGAGGTGCGCACCCGGGCCCGCCGGGCCGGCCGCGCCTACATCTGGCTGAATCTCGTCGAGCAGCGGTTGCGGGCCGTCGTCGCAGCGGTGCTGCGCCCCATCTACGAGCCGGTGCACGGCGACGAATGGGTCATCGCGGCCGCCGGTCCCGCCGGACAGGAATGGGTCCAGCGCGCGGTCGCCGTCCGCGAGGTCAGCCGCCGCAAGGGCTACCTCCTCGACCCCGCCGACGACAACATCGTCAGCTTCCTGACCCTTCCTCAGCTGCGCGAACTGATGGTCCAGCACTGGCCCTGCTTCGAGCCGTACTTCGACGACCGCCGCGATGTCGAGCTGGGCCTGGACGAGCTGGAGGTGGCCCGCAACATCGTCTCCCGCAACCGCGCGCTGTCCGAGACCGTGCTCGCACAGGCGGAGCGGGCATCCGCCCGGCTGCTGGACATCCTGGGCTCCGGAGTCGGCACCCGTATCTCCGGGCGGCTCCCCATCGACGCCGTCGAGGACCTCGTCGGCGACCGCTACGCCGATGTCGTCGGTGTCCACTCCGACCGGGTGCGCCTCCAGCGCCAGCTGCCCGCCGAGGACCTCTTCGGCGGGGCCCGCCGTCTCGACGCCGTGGGTATAGGCCTGAACCTCCTGGTCCAGAACTACTCCGGCCGCCGGCTGGTCCGGCTCGCCGAATCCGGCTGCCGCATCCGACTGCTCTTCCTGAACCCGGCCAGCAGCGCGGTACGCCGGCGCGAGCGGGAAATCGGGCTGAAGAAGGGCGAGATGAGCCGGTCCATCGAGATGAACATCCTGCACATGCGGCGGGTGCGGGCCCGGCTGCGTGACCCCGGCGCCTTCGAGATCCAGGTCTTCGACGAAACGCCCCGCTTCACCGCCTACCTTGTCGACGGCGACGGCCCCGACGGCCTGGCGGTCGTGCAGACCTACCTCCGCAGGAGCCGCGGCATGGAGGCCCCGGTCCTCGTTCTCCGCGGCGGTGGCCGCGAGGTGGTCCGGCAGGGGGGCGGCCGCGACGGCCGGGACGGCGAGCACGGCCTCTTCGAGACGTACCGCGAGGAGTTCGAGAGCGAGTGGGCGGATTCGCGGCCGGTCTCGTAGGCGGGTGCTTCCGGGATGGCGAGTTCCGCAGCCGGGGAGTTCCGGTAACCGCGGAACGGCGGGCGTGGCGCTACGACGTTCCGGTGATACCGCCGTCGACCCGTAGCTCGATGCCGTTGATGTAGTCGGCGAGCGGGCTGGCCAGATAGGCGACCGCCGCCGCGATGTCCTGGGGCCTCCCCAGCCGCCCGGTCGGGTTCGGCGCGTACTCCGCGACGATCCCCGCCTCGGCCGACGCGCCCGCGGTGTCGTCGGTGGCGTCCGCGTCGGCTGCGGCGGCTGCGGCGGCCTCGTCGTCCGCCGCTGACCGGCGGTCGTCGAGCATCCGCTGCATCGAGGGAGTGATGATCACCCCCGGGCTCACGCAGTTCGCCGTCACCCCCGTCCCGGTGAGGTGCCGGGCCAGGCTCGTGGTCATGTTCACCACGGCCGCCTTGGCCGCCGAGTACGCCACCATGTGGGGGAGCGGGGTCCGTACGGCCCGGCTGCCGATGGTGATCACCCGGCCCCAGCCGTGGGCGCGCAGCGAGGGCAGCAGGGTCTGGGTGACCCGGACCGTCGGCAGGACGTTGCCCTCGAAAGCGGCCCGCCAGTCGGCCGGCCGGGCGCTGTCCCAGTCGTGTTCGGCGAACGGACCGGCGTTGTTGACCAGGATGCGGGCCCCGAACTCGCGGGCGGTGAGCGCGACCTGCTCGGCGACGCCCGGCTCCGTCAGATCGCCGAGCACCACTTCGGCCCGGACCCCGCGCGCGGTGACCCGCTCGGCGACGGCGGCCGCCGCGGCGGCATTCCGGCCGTGCACCAGAACGTCGCACCCCTCATCCGCCAGCATCTCGGCGATGGTCGCGCCGATCCCCGAACTGCTGCCCGTCACCAGCGCGCCGTGTCCTGCCAGCCGAAGGTCCATGGCGGTCACCCTAAGGGCTGTCCCGCCATCCCTGGAGGACGAGCGGTCCCGAAGAACGGTGGTCGACCGGCGCGCGGGTGACCCGCGAGCCGGACATGCTGTGGCGCCACGACCGGCCGGCGGACCTCCTTGAGCTGCGGATCCGCGGAGCGTCCGTCCGCCGCCGCTCGCGAGCCGAAGAGGCCGTGGAGGGACTCCAACATCCCGCCGCACGGCGGGAATTCGCCCCCACCGATACCCTGCACCCGTGATCGACTCATCCGGGAACCCTGACGACACAGGGGTGGCCATTGCCGCCGCACGCGCCGGTGCGGACGTGGTGCGCAGCATGTACGGCCGGCGGCTCGGCCGCATCGACAAGGGCGCCGGGGACTTCGCCACCGCAGCCGATGTGGCAGCCGAGAAGGCGATCCTCGGGGTCATCCGTGCCGCTCGGCCCGATGACGCGGTGCTCGGCGAGGAGGGCGGGCAGCAGGGTGCCTCCGATGCGGTCCGCCAGTGGTGGGTGGATCCCCTGTGCGGCACGCTGAACTACGCCGTCGGGAACATGCTGGTGGCCGTCAATGTGGCGCTGCGCGACGGGGCGGCGGCCGTGGCCGACCCGTTCAGCGGCGAAGTCTTCTTCACCGACGGTGAGAGCGCCTGGGTGCGGCACGACGGGGCCGATACGCGGCTTGCCCCCACATCCGCCACCCACCTGGTGGATGTCAACCTCGACCCGCCCTTCCCGAGCGCCCCCGCATTCCGGGCCGTGGACCTGCTGGCCCACCCCGGCTTCGTCGAGCGGTTCCGGCCGCGAGTGGTGTCCACGACGCTGGCGTTGGCCTGGGTCGCCGCGGGCAGGCGCGCCGCGTACGTGACCGATGGCGGCGATCTCTTGGGGAGCGTGCACTTCGCCGCCGGCATCGCGCTGTGCCGGGCGGCCGGCTGCCTCGTCACCGGGATCGACGGCACCCCGATCGGGCCCGCGAACCCGGACGGGCAGGCGAACCCCGCCGGGCAGGCGCACCGCGGACTCGTCGTGGCCGCCGACGCCGAAACCCATGGACTGCTCCTGTCGATGACGGGCGGCCGAAGCCGGCGCTGAGACCGCGCGGACCCGTCATCCGCGGGATGCGTGCGGGACGGGATGCCTGCGGGGCGGGATGCATGCGGGTACAGGCGCCGGTCTACGGGGCCTGCTCCTCGGGGCCGGGCGCCGCGAGGTCGGCGGCCCAGCGTTCCGCCCACCCGTGCAGGCCGGCCAGCTTGTCGCACGCCTCCTTCCCGAGCGTCGTCAGGCAGTAGCTCTCCTCGGTGCCGCGCTCCACCAGGCGCGTTTCGAGCAGTTCGAGCAACCGCTGGCGCAGCACGCTTGAGGACATGCCGTCGCATCGCTGCTGCAACGTCCGGAATCCCAGGGGCTGATCGCGCAGTTCCCACAGGATCCGCAAGGCCCAGCGCCGGCCGAAGAGGTCGAGCGCGGCCATGAGGGGGCGTCCGGTCGTCGAGCCGCGGACCGGGCGACCCGGGCCGGGTGCTGAGGGCATCGCTCAGTAATTCCTCTCCATACGGCTGGTGCTTCTTTTTCAGAAACATTACGCTCCACGTCAGCGATTCGAAAATCGAAGCACAGGGAGGGTTCGTGTCCGCACGCATACCGCCACTGGAGGCCCCCTACCCACCCCGGACCGCAGCACTGCTGCACCGGATGATGCCGCCCGGCGAGGAGCCGATCGGCCTGTTCCGCCTGTACGCGCAGCACCGGCAACTCGCCGAGGCACTGCACGGCTGGGGCTCCTATCAGCTCAGCCGCCGACTCACCCTCGGCCTGCGGGACCGGGAACTCCTCATCGACCGCACCTGCGCCCTGTGCGGCTGCGAGTACGAATGGGGCGTCCACATCGCCCGGTTCGCGCCGCGCGCCGGACTCACCGGCGCGCAGATCGCCTCCCTGACCCACGGCACCAGCGCGGACACCTGCTGGAGCGACGAACGTGACCGCCTGCTCCTCGACGCGGCGGACGCGCTCCACACCCACCACGACATCGACGACAGCCTGTGGAGCCGTCTCAGCGCGGAGTTCACCCCCGAACAGCTCCTCGACCTGCTGATGTTGTGCGGCTGGTACCACGCCATCAGCTACACGGCCCGCGCGACCAGGATCACGCCCGAGCCCGGAGCGCCGAGGTTTGGTGACGTCCCTCCGGCATCGGATGGCGAGAACCTGGCCTGACGCCTGGGGGGCCGCCGGTGACGCGGGCCGAGGGGCGGCCTCGCAGGCAGCGGCGGCCCGCCGTGGCGCCGGACGGCTCCGCGCGCGGGGCCGTCCGGACTTCAGGGGCGGAGGACCAGCTTCCCCGTGGTCCGGCGGCCCAGCAGATCCTCGTGCGCAGCGCGTGCGCGTCCGAGGTCGTACGCGGCACCGACCAGCGGCCGCAGGCGGCCCCGCGCCGTGAGGTCGAGCAGTTCTTCCAGCTCCTTACCGCCCGCCCCGTCACGGGCGATGAGCGGAACGATCCAGAATCCGCCGACGCTGATGCTCTCCACCGCGAGGCGGCTCGGCGAGAGCGCGGTCGCGGTCTGCCGGGACGAGGCGCCGTACGTCACCAGCCGCCCGAGAAAGCCGAGTGCGTCCAGAGCGGAGTCGAGGACCGGCCCTCCGACGGCATCCAGGATGATGTCGACGGGCTGTCCCTGATTGGCGTCGAGGACCCGTTCGCGGTAGCCGCTCGCCTCCCCGCCGATGGCCGCGTCGGCACCGAGTTCCAGGGCGAAGGCGCGCTTCTCCTCGGATGACGCCGTGGCGATGACACGGCCTGCCCCGAACTCGCGGGCCAGCTGCACCGCGAGGCTGCCTGTCCCGCCCGCGGCGGCGTGGACGACGACGCTCTCCCCGGGCCGTACGCGGGCGACCGACCGCAGCAGATGCCATGCCGTCAGGCCCTGCACGAGCAGTGCCAGCGCCGCACCCGCGCTCACCTCCCGCGGCAGCACGACCAGATCGCGGTCGGCGACGACGGTCCGCGCGGCGTACCCGCCCTGCCGGACGTAGCCGAGGACCCTCCGGCCGTCCGAGGTCCGGCCGACGACCTCCATGCCGGGGATGTGCGGCAGCGGCCCGCGGGGCGCATACGGCCCCTCGGTGTGTTCGCCCGCGATCTGCTTGATGTCGCCGAAGTTGACTCCGGCGGCCTCCACCGCGACCAGGGTCTCGCCCGGCCCCGCCACCGGGTCCGGCACCTCGGCCTCCTCAAGAACCTCAGGACCGCCGAACCGTTCGAACCGCATGGCACGCATGTACGCCCCTCCCGTACGGATCACCCTTGCCGCCAACCTACGCGGCACCGGACGGCCACGACGGGGAGAGGGGGCAGGCTGGGCCCGCCTGTGGCGGGAAGGCCGGGCGCACCGGCGCGGGCCGTATCGCCGCCGGTCAGTGCCGCCAGGGGTGGCGCAGGCGGATCCAGATGTCCCTGGCGCGGCGCCCGGCTTCGGTGCGGCTCTGGGCGACCAGCGCCTGTGCCTGCTCCTCGTTCTCCACCATCGGGCCCGAGCCGCGCAGCGGTTTGCCCGCCGTCTCGTGCAGGAAGAAGGTGGCGATGAACCCGATGGCCCCGGCCACCATCAGGTAGTACGCCGGGATCATCTCGCTCCCGGTCGCCTGCACCAGTGCGGCGGCGATCAGCGGGGTGGTGCCGCCGAAGAGTGACACGGAGATGTTGAAGGAGATCGACAGGGCGCCGTACCGCAGCCGTGTGGGGAAGAGCGCGGGCAGGGTGGACGCCGAGGTGCCGGCGAAGCAGACCAGCAGGAGCCCGAGGATGAGGCAGCCGAAGGCCGGCAACAGGATGCCACCCTCGCGGATCAGGAGCACCGCCGGAATGGCGAGCACGATCATCGCGAGGCTGCCCGCCATGAAGACGGGCCGGCGGCCCCATCGGTCGGAGGTGCGGCCGACGGTGGTGATGGTGAGCACCACGACGATCATGGTGCCGAGCACCAGCAACTGGGCGGTGAGGTCGTCCTCGCCGAGGGTCTCGGTCATGAAGGTCGGGAGGTACGACGTCACCATGTAGTTGGTGACGTTGTAGAGCAGCACCAGCCCCATGCAGATCAGCACCGCTTCCCAGTGCTGGGTGAAGATCTCCTTCAGCCGCCCGTGGCCGGACTGGCGGGCGTCCTCGACGGGGTCGTCGCCGCCCTCGGCGCGGCTCTTCTCGGCGGCCTCGTGGGCCAGCTCGGCCTCGCGCTGGAAGGCGGGGGTCTCCTCCAGGCGCAGCCGCATGTAGAGGCCGATCAGCCCCAGCGGCCCGGCGACCAGGAAGGGCAGCCGCCAGCCCCAGTCCACCATCCCGTCGTCGCCCAGCACGGCGGTGAGGACGGTCACGAGACCGGAGCCGAGGGAGTAGCCGACGAAGGTGCCGAAGTCGAGCCAGCTGCCGAGGAACCCGCGCCGTTTGTCCGGCGCGTACTCGGCGATATAGGTGGTGGCCCCGGCGTATTCGCCGCCGGTGGAGAAGCCCTGGACGAGGCGGCACACGAGCAGCAGGATCGGTGCGGCGAATCCGACGGCGGCGTAGGTGGGCAGGAAGCCGACGGCGAAGGTGCTGATCGCCATCATGATCATGGTGGCGGCGAGCACCCGCTTACGGCCGATGCGGTCACCGAGCGGCCCGAACACCAGCCCGCCCAGCGGCCGGACGAGAAACGCCGCGGCGAAGGTGGCGAAGGTCGAGACGACCTGGGCGCCCGGGGAACTCGACGGAAAGAAGACCCTGCCCAAGGTGCCCGCCAAATAGGCGTACACGCCGAAGTCGAACCACTCCATCGTGTTGCCCAGTGCGGCCGCCGACACCGCCCGGCGTACCTCGGGCTTGTCGGTGATGGTCACATCGTCGGTGCTCAGCGGCTGTTTGCGGCGGCGCAGCAGGATGCGGAGCAGCCGGTCGTTGGTGACGTTGCGGCCGGTGGCCGGCCTTCTGCTGCGTCGGCGGTTCGACGGATCCTGGCGTCCAGCGCTCATGTCATCCAACCGGGCGGAATTGGGGGGACTCATTATCGCCCGCAGGTCGCATATCGGGAGGAGACGGACATGGCTGCGTGTCGCTCCGGGGTGGTGGCCGGGCGCATACGCCCCGGTGTCCGGTCCGTCCTGCGGGCTCCTGGCGCTGGGTCAGACTCCTGGTCAGACCCCCGGACGGTCTCTCGGCCGGTCCTCGGAGCACCCTCGGTCGGTTCGCAGTCGGTTCGCGGTCGGTTCGCGGTCGGTTCCTCGGCGGGACGGGTGGCCGGTGGATTGTCAGTGGTGCGTGCGAGAGTGGGCGAGCAACGGGGGAGTACCACTGAAGGAGGCCGCCATGAGCTGGCATCAGGAGCTGTTGGTCAGCTTCGACCTGGAGACCACGGGCACCGATGTGGAGCAGGACCGCATCGTCACCGCCGCGCTGATCCGGCTGGAGGGGGACGGCCGGGCGGCCGCGCAGCAGTCGTGGCTGGTCGACCCCGGCGTGCCGATTCCCGAGGAAGCGGCGGCCATTCACGGCTTCTCGACCTCGTATGTCCGCGAGCACGGCCGTGCGCCGGTGACCGCGATAGAGGAGATCACCGAAGCGCTGGCCGAAGCCCTGCGCGCGGACATCCCGCTGGTGGTGATGAACGCGCGCTATGACCTCTCGCTGCTCGACCGCGAGTGCCGGCGGCACGGCTTGGCGACCCTCTCCGAGCGGCTCGGACACGCGCCCGCACCGGTGATCGACCCGCTGGTCCTGGACAAGCACGTGGATCGCTACCGCAAGGGCAAGCGCGCCCTGCAGGCCCTCTGCGGGCACTACGGCGTCCGGCTGGACACCGCCCACGAGGCCGGTGCGGACGCAGCGGCGGCGGCCGGGGTCGCCCGGCGCATCGGGCAGGAGTATCCCGCCGTCGCCATCCCCTCGCCCCGCGCGCTGCACGCACTCCAGGAGGAGGCGGCCGCCGAGCAGGCCGCCGCGTTCCAGGCGTATCTGCGCCGCTCGGGGACTCCGCAGGCGACGGTCGAACGAGCCTGGCCGCTCATCCCGTACCAGCCCGACCGGGCGGCCCCGGCGGGCAGTTGAGCACCGTCACCCGGTCCGGGCGATCCGGGCCGGACGGGACCCGGCCCGGATCGGGCAGGGCCGGGCTCAGAAGGGGTACCACCGCACCGTCGCGTCCTTGTCGCGCAGTGAGGCGATCCGGCGCCGGAATTCCTTGAGCGCCGCCGGGTTTCCGGGCGCGTGCTGGGAGACCCAGGCGCAGCTGGCCGTCTCCCGGGAGCCGCGCAGCACCGCGCAGCCCTCCCAGTCCCGTACGTCCCAGCCGTAGACGGACACGAAGGTGTCATAGGCGTCGGCGGCCAGGCCGTAGCGGTCGCGGCTCAGGGCCATCACGACGAGGTCGTGTTCGCGCAGATCGCAGGAGAAGGTCTCCAGGTCGACGAGCACCGGTCCGTCGGGCCCGACGTGGATGTTCCGGGGCAGCGCGTCGCCGTGGATGGGGCCGCGGGGCAGATGCGGCTCCAAGGCCGTGGCGGCGGTGGCGAAGGCGTCCCGCCGCCCGCGCAGATACTCCGCGTCCTGCGCCGAGACGGCGTCGCCCGCCAGCCGCAGCCAGCGTTCGACCCCGCCGAGGAGTTCTCGCCGGGGGAGCGTGAACAGCGGCTCCGGCAGGGCGTGTACGACCTTCAGCAGCGTGGCGAGGTCGCCCGGAACGGCAGGACGCACGGCCTCCGGGAGCCGCTGCCAGTACGTCACGGGATGCCCGTCGACGAGCGTGGCGACGGGCTCGGCGGCGCGTACGGCCGGCACACCCTCGGACTCCAGCCAGTTGGCCACGCCCAGCTCCCGCTCCGCGCGCTCCAGGAGTTCGGCGCTGCGGCCCACCCGTACGACGGGCCCCCGGTCGCCGAGGGCGAAGACGGCGTTCTCGCCGAGCGACAGCAGCCTGGCGTCCGCCGCCGCTTCGGGCCGTCCGGCCGCCGCCAGGACATCCCGGGCGCGCGCCTCCGTGAAGGCGCCGGGGCTCTGTTCGGTCATCGTGCTGCCTCCTGCGGTGCGAGATCGCGACCAGTGTCGCAGGTCCCCGAGGCCTCCCAGGAAGCCCTCCCAGGTGGGGAGATCCCCCATGGAATCGGACCGGAAGCTTGACTGTCGCGTCGGCCCTCACGACGATGACGGCGGCTGCCTGCCCCGAAGCACCTCCCGAGGGACACGCCGCCGACGGAACGGATCGGCCGTACCAGCAGTACGGCGCACCGCGCGCAGGCGCGGGCACGGGGGAACACGGGGAAGGGGAGGCACATATGACGCAGCGCCGACGGGACACACGCAGGGCGAGGCGGGATCCGCGGCCGGGACGAGATCCGCGAGCGGCGCACCGCCGCCACGGCAGCCACACCCCTCACGCCGACCACGGCGGCATCTGAGGCGCGCAAGGCCGAAGCGGCCCCCTCGAACGACCGGCCACCGGCCACCGCCCCTGGCCCCTGCCCTGCTTCCCGCCCCCCTGTCCCCTGCCCCGAAGGAGCCTTCGCCGTGACCCTCGCGACCGCACCACAGCGGTCCGCCGCAGCGGGCTCCGGCCGCGCCGCCCCACCCCGCCGCGACCGGGGCGCGTGGTTCCTCGTACTGCCCGCGCTGATCCCCATCCTGGTGCTGAGCGTCGGCCCGCTGCTGTACGGCATCGGCCTGGCGTTCACCGACGCGCAGTCCGGGCGGACCCAACCCACGCAATTCGTGGGGCTGTTGAACTTCTCCGACCTCCTCCACGACACGCTGTTCTGGGACTCCTTCCGGATCGGCCTGGTGTGGGCCGTCGGCGTCACCGTCCCGCAGTTCTTCCTCGCCCTCGGCCTCGCGCTGCTGCTCAATCTGAATCTGCGGATGCGCTGGCTGGCCCGTGCGCTGGCGATCATCCCGTGGGCGATGCCGGAGGTCGTCGTCGGCATCATGTGGCGGCTGGTCTACCACCCGGACGCCGGCGTCCTCAACGAGACGCTGCGCAACCTCGGCCTGGCCGGAAGCGAGGGCCGTGACTGGCTCAGCGGGCTGGCCACCGCGCTGCCCGCCGTCATCCTCGTCGGCGTCTGGGCCGGGATGCCGCAGACCACCGTTTCGCTGCTGGCCGGACTGCAGAACGTGCCACGTGAGCTGCACGAGGCCGCCGCGATGGACGGCGCGGGCGCCTGGCGCCGTTTCCGTACGGTCACCTGGCCGGCCCTGCGGCCCATCGCGCTCGCCATCAGCGCGCTCAACTTCATCTGGAACTTCAACTCCTTCGCCCTGGTCTTCGTGCTGACCGACGGCGGCCCCGGCGGCCGGACCCGGTTGCCGATGCTCTTCGCGTACGAAGAGGCCTTCCGTTACGGGCAGTTCGGTTACGCCGCCGCGATGGGCCTGGCGATGGTCGCGGTGATCTCGATCCTGCTGGCCGTCTATCTGGCCGGCCGGCTGAAGGGGGGCGACGAGTCATGAGCCCGAGCCGTCGCCGCCCCGGCGTCAAGCGCACAGCTGCCCGCACCGGCCAGTACGGCGCGCTGGCCTGCTACCTCGTCTTCCTCGCGTTCCCGTTCCTGTGGCTGATCTCCACGGCGTTCAAGCCGCCGCGTGAACTCGGCAGCATCCATCCCACCTGGATCCCCGAGGCGCCCACCCTGGAGAACTTCCGGCAGGCCTTCGCGCAGCAGCCGCTGCTGGAGGCCGCCGGCAACAGCCTGCTCGCCGCAGCGGTTTCGGCGGTGATCGCGATCGTGCTGGCGACCCCGATGGCGTACGTCCTGGCCCGCTACCGCAACCGTTTCTCGCGGGCGGCCACCGGCTGGGTCGTGATCAGCCAGGCGTTCCCGCTGGTGCTGGTGATCATTCCGCTCTTCCTGATCCTCAAGAACCTCCACCTGGTGGACTCCCGAATCGGTTTGATCATGGTCTATGTGGTGTGGTCACTGCCCTTCGCCCTGTGGATGCTGACCGGCTATGTGCGGGCCGTGCCGCCCGAGTTGGAGGAGGCCGCGGCCGTGGACGGCGCGGGACGGCTCCGCACGCTCGTCTCGGTCACCGCACCGCTGCTCGCGCCGGGCATCATCGCGACGGCGCTGTTCGCCTTCATCACCGCCTGGAACGAGTTCTTCTTCGCCCTGGTCCTGCTCAAATCACCCGAGAAACAGACGCTGCCGGTCGTGCTGACCCACTTCCTCGGGGCGGAGGGCGTCGCCGACCTCGGCCCGCTCGCCGCCGCCGCGCTGCTGGCCACCCTCCCGAGCCTTCTCCTGTTCGCCGTCATCCAACGGCGGATCACGGGCGGCATGCTCGCCGGGGCGGTGAAGAGCTGATGCGGCCCGATCCCGGCGCGCGCCGCCCCGCCCGCTTCGACCGCCGCGGTCTGCTCGCCGCCGCCGCGGTGCTGCCCGCCGCCGCCCTGCTGCCCGGCTGCTCGGACGGCTCCCGGCGGCGGACCGGCGGCCCCACCACGCTGCGTTTCCAGTCGCTGGCCTGGCAGCAGGACTCCATCAAGGCCAACAAGCAGCTGGTCGCCGCATGGAACAAGCGGCACCCCGACATCCAGGTGCAGTACGTCCAGGGTGCCTGGCCCACCGTCCACGACCAGTTGCTCACCTCTTTCGAGGGCGGCGAGGCGCCGGACATCATCCATGACGCCTCCGACGACCTCGCCGACTTCGCCTACGGCGGCGACCTCGCCGATCTCACCTCCCTGCTGCCGCGGCGCCTGCGCCGCGACATCCCGCAGCGGAGCTGGGACACCGGGACGTTCAACGGCCGGATCCACGGCATCCCGTTCCTCCAGGAGCCACGGGTGCTGATCGCGAACCGCACGAAGCTGCGGCGGTCCGGCGTCCGCATCCCGACGCCCGAAAGCCCCTGGACCTGGGAGGAGTTCGCGGAGGCGGCGAAGCGGCTGACGCGCGGCGGCAATTACGGCGTGGCCTGGCCGCTCAAGGAGCCGGTCTCCGCCACCCTCAACCTCTCCCTGTCCACCGGCGGCAAGGTCTTCCACCGCGGCGCGGACGGCAAAGTGGAGGTCCGTTTCGACGCCGCCGACCAGGTGGTGCCGCGCACCATCCACGAGCAGGTCAACGTCGACCGCAGCGCGGCCCGCACGACGCTCGGCATGGGCGGTTCGGACACGCTGCCCGGCTTCTTCGCCGGACGCTACGCGATGGTTCCGCTTGGCTTCTCCTACCGGCAGCAGGTCGCCCAGCAGGCGCCCGAAGGCTTCGACTGGACGGTGCTGCCCGCGCCCAGGGGTGATGTCCGCGACCAGGGCGTGAGCCCGCAGACGCTGTCCATCGCCGCGGACTGCCCGTACAAGGAGGAGGCGATGGCGTTCATCGACTTCTTCCTCCGGCCGCCCGGCATGGTCCGCCTCGCCCTGGGGGACTGGCTGCTGCCGACCGGTCAGGAGGCGCTGAAGGACGCGGCGCTACGGGCGGACACGTACGACTGGGCGACGGGTACCGCGCTGGCGGGCTCGCTGCGCTCCGCGCCGGCGCAATCGGTCCGCGGTTACCCGGAATGGAAGGACAAAATCGCGGCACCGGGTCTGCAGGACTACTACAGCGGTGCGATCGATCTGGACGGCCTGCGGGATCGTCTGGTCACGGACGGCAATCTGGTGCTGGCGCGCTATCAGCGCTGAGGGGTGACCGTCGGCGCGGAAGGCCGCGAGGACGCTGCGGCGGGGATGGCGGGGATGGCGGGGATGGCGGGGACGGCGGGGTGACGGACGGGAAGTTCGTCACCGGCCCGAACCGCTCGTCCGCACACGGGACATGACGGCCCGACGGGTATTCGGGAACACATCTTGCGCGCCGCGAGCTTGCCATACCGATCGGTCGGCCGCTCGGGCCGTACTGGGGGAATCACCCTCTGTTGCATAAATGTAAACGGAGTTGAGTCCCATTGGTTCAACTTGGCGGTTCTTTTTGACCAGTTCTGAAGTCATTTGCAATTAAGTAACGCTGTTGCTTATCTCACACGGCCTGGCTGGCCTTGAATTGGACCCGTCAATCCGACAGGGTTTCGAGCCAGCCCGCCGGAGATCTTCCGGTCTCGGCGGGCCATTGCGCAACGCTTTCCCCCCACACCACGAACGAGGAGAATCCTCGCAATGGCTCACAAGCGTTCCAGCAAGAAGCGGCTCATCACGGCAATAACCGCCGCGGTTGCCGCCACTGGTATCGCCGCCGTCACAGCGGTCACCGCCGGAGCTTCCCCCGCTGCCGAAGGCAAGATCTACGGCGCCGAGGCCAAGGGTGCCGTGAATGGCAGCTACATCGTCATGCTCAACAAGTCGGTACGCACCACCGCGAGCGGCGACCTCGCCTCCAAGTACGGCGGCAAGGTCAAGCGGAACTACTCCTCCGCCCTCGACGGGTTCTCGGCGACCGGTCTGAGCGAGGACGAGGCCAAGCAACTCGCCGCTGACCCGGCCGTCGACAAGGTCGTTCAGAACAAGAAGTTCCACATCGACGCCACCCAGGACAACCCGCCGTCGTGGGGCCTGGACCGCATCGACCAGGCGGACACCGCGGGCGACAAGAAGTACAAGTACCCCGACAGCGCCGGTGAAGGCGTCACCGCGTATGTCATCGACACCGGCGTGCGCACCACCCACAAGGACTTCGAGGGGCGCGCCTCCTCCGGGTTCGACGCGGTGGACGGTGACGACGACGCCAACGACGGCAACGGCCACGGCACGCACGTCGCCGGCACCATCGCCGGCAAGGCGCACGGCGTCGCCAAGAAGGCCAAGATCGTGGCCGTCCGGGTGCTGGACGACCAGGGCTCGGGCACCACCGAGCAGGTCGTCGCCGGGATCGACTGGGTGACGAAGAACCACAAGGGCCCGTCGGTCGCCAACATGTCGCTCGGCGGCGGCGCGGACGAGGCGCTCGACGCGGCCGTCAAGAAGGCCATCGACGCCGGTGTCACCTTCGCCGTCGCGGCCGGCAACGAGTCCTCCGACGCCGGTCAGGGCTCCCCGTCCCGGGTGAAGGAGGCCATCACCGTCGCCTCCAGCACCGACAAGGACGAGCAGTCCGACTTCTCCAACTTCGGCAAGGTCGTCGACCTCTACGCCCCCGGTTCCGACATCACCTCGGACTGGAACGAGAGCGACGACGCGACGAACACCATCTCCGGTACGTCCATGGCGACCCCGCATGTCGTGGGTGCCGCCGCGGTCTACCTGAGCGGTCACAAGGACGCCAAGCCCGACGCGGTCTCCAAGGCTCTGACGGACGGCGCCACGGCCGACAAGATCACGAACCCGAGCGAGGGTACGCCCAACAAGCTGCTGAAGGTCGTCGAGTAACCAGCTCACCCCTCAGCACCACACGCCGGCCGTCGCGCTCGCCCCCACGGGGCGCGGCGGCCGGCGTCATGCGTGCGGCGTTATGTGTGCGGCGTTATGCGTGCGGCGTTATGCGTGCGTCTTCGTGCGTGCGGCGTTTTGTGTGCGGCGTTATGTGTGCGTGCGGGGAGCGCGCCGGGTGTGTGCAATGCCTGCCGGGTGAAAGATATGGCCGGGATGTCGAAGCCGGCGTGGCGGCTTCGTGTCGGGGAGCCCTTTTTCCGAGACCATCAACCTGCCTTCAAGGCAAAGGGGATGGGGTTCATCGGCTCGGTCGACACGCCGATTCTCGGCGCGAATACCTACGCCCAGGCCAACGGCTACTGGCCGTACGCCGACGACCAGGGCGACTACGGCCAGTGGGCGTAGGGAGCGTCGGATGCGTCGGCGGACCCTTGGCGGGAGGCGTGGCTTCCCGCGCCCTCCCCCTCCCCCTCAGAACTTGCCGGCATGACGGGCGTCCTCGGCCGCTCTGACGACGGTGAACAGACCCGCGCCGCGCGCGGCGGTCAGTGCGGCCGCCACCGCCCCCTCGACGAACGGGGCGTCGGCGATGACGGCATGGGTGCCGGGGTGATCGCGCAGGGCGAGCCGAGCGGTGGGCACCGAGCTGTTCAGGTCCGGCAGGACCACCACCCCGGCGCCGGCGTCCGCGGTGCCGAGGGCCTTGAGGATGAGGGAGTAACTCGTCCCCGTGCGACCGTCGTCGGTGCCACCGGCCGTGGCGACGACGACTCCTCCGCAACCGATCTGCTCGATCAGTGAGCGCAGCGCCAAGGCGATCTCCGCACTGTGCGACACGAGCACGATGCCAACCAACGGTGTCATGAACGACGACTCTATGAGTCGGAACGTCGTTCGACAATACAGAACGCGAGAGTAGCTTGAGGAGCCATCGAGCCCGCTCCGGCCCTCCGCCGCCAAGTGCGCAACAAGTCGCTACACGGCATTGGTTGACGTCTTGACCAAGTCTTCTCGTCGTTCGGACGCCTCTTGGCGGATCCGTGGCTGCTGCGTTTTGCTAGGTCGCTTGTTCGGCAATGACGAATAGGTTTCGGGGTCCACGGCGCGATCCGCAGGCGTGATTCGCAGCGCGATCCGCATGCCGAAGGGGGATCGCCCCCCGGTGGATGTAGCGCGCGGCGTAGCGCTTGCTTGCTCGCTCGCCCGTACCCGGTGCCGCACCTCGTTGGCGGCAACCTGGCGATTCCGGGGCCCGTCTGGAGGGGTTGGGTGACCTGGGGCTGAGGGAAGCGGGGCGCTCCCCATGGTTCCGTACTGCTGCGCGCCGGGGGCCGTGATTCTGCCGGCGTGATCGGCTGCTCGGCCTGCTCGGCCTGCGCGGACGGATCGGGGCGATCACGCGTCCTACGCCCGTCCTGCGCCCGTTCTACGCCCGTTTTGCGCCCGACGTACGCCCGTCCTGCGTCGTGGCGCTTTCGCGACCATGGGGCTCGTCCGGTCCACGGTGTTCGCAGACTTCCCCCGAAAGGGCGTGCGTCCTGACCGGAGCCTTGCGCAGCGGAGCCTGGCGGGGGCGGAGCGGGGGCGCCGATCGCGCGCTCCCGCCCCGCCCCCGTTGCGCCGTACGCGGCCTGGCGCGCAGCCGCACGACGGCATGCCGGGCCCGCCAACTGTCCGAACCGGCCGTGCACTTGTCAGACGCGGCCGGGTGAGCCCGCCATCTCGGAGGTGTGCACCTGCTCCATCGTGCCGACCCAGGAGCGCCGTGGGGGGCGGCCGACGAAGGTGCCGAAGGACAGTGCGGCGGCGGTGGCGACGAGGACCCCGGGCACCATCTCGTACACGCCGCTCTGCAGCGGGCCGAGGAGCGGGTCGATGTGCTTCCACAGGATGACGGTGAGTGCGCCCGACAGGATGCCCGCCATCGCGCCGGCCTTCGTCATGCGCGGCCAGTAGAGCGACAGCAGCAGTACCGGGCCGAATGCGGAGCCGAAGCCTGCCCAGGCGTAGGCGACGATCTCCAGCACGGCGCCGCCGTTGAGCGCGATCACGTAGGCGACGAGCCCGACACCGATCACGGTTCCGCGGACCACCCACAGCAGCGCCGCGTCCGAGGCCCGCCGGTTGATGAAGGCGTGGAAGAAGTCCTCGGTGATGGAGGTCGCGGTGACCAGCAGCTGGCTGTCCGCGGTGGACTTGATCGCGGCGAGAATGGCGACGAGCAGCACACCGGTGAACCACGGGGTGGCCAGCTGCTTGGACAGTTCGATGAAGACCGTTTCCGGGTCGGTGAGCGGCTCCTGGAGCAGCGCGATCCCGAGGAGCCCGATGAGGCTGGCACCGGCCAGCGTCATGACGGCCCAACTCACCCCGATGCGCCGGGCCGCCGGGATGTCACGGGTGCTGCGGATGCCCATGAAGCGGGCCAGGATGTGCGGCTGGCCGAAGTAGCCGAGTCCCCAGGCGAGCATGGAGATCACTGCGATCGCGCCGAGCGAGTGGCCGGCGTTCCACCCGTCGCCGACGAAGCTGGGCTTGGCCCCCATGTCGAGCAGTGCCGGGGTCTCGCGGCCGAGCGCGTCTTGCAGTGCGCCGAAGCCTCCGAGCTGCCAGATGCCGATCGCGGGGAGGGCACATGCGGCGAGGAACATCAGCGTGCCCTGCACCAGGTGCGAGGTGCTGACCGCGCGGAATCCGCCGAGGACGGAGTAGAGGACCATCACGCCGGCGAAGACGGTGAGTCCGAACTGGAAGCCCACGTCGAAGATTTGATTGAACAGCAGGCCGCCGGCGACGAGGCCGCTCGCCACGTAG
Source organism: Streptomyces sp. NPDC101393 (assembly GCF_044767385.1). NCBI lineage: Bacteria > Bacillati > Actinomycetota > Actinomycetes > Kitasatosporales > Streptomycetaceae > Streptomyces > Streptomyces sp. NPDC101393. The sequence continues at coordinate 446,186 of NZ_JBIWNU010000006.1, forward strand.
ACGGTGAAGAACACGACGGTGACGGTCGCCGAGACGATGCGCAGAATCCTGCTGTCGTCCTCGAACCGCTCCTCCAGATATGCGGACAACGTCACCGAGTTGTTGGCGAGTTCGGTGTACGTGCGCAGCCGCGGTGCCACGAAGCGCCAGTTCAGGTACGTGCCGATGAGGAGGCCGACGACGATCCAGGTGGAGCCGATACCCGACGCATACACGGCGCCCGGCAGGCCGAGGAACAACCAGCCCGACATATCGCTGGCTTCTGCGGAGAAGGCGGCCACCAGAGCCTTGAGCCGACGCCCGCCGAGGGTGAAATCGTTGAAGGTCTGGGTTTCCTGGTAGATACATATACCCATGACGATCATCGAGATCAGGAAGATCCCGAATACGATCATTATCGGCGCTATCTGCTGTTGCATCTATTCTCCCTCGGTACAAACAGGGCCGGCCTCTACGTGCCTGAGGCGATGCCTCACGCGCCTGGTTCGGCGGGCTTCATGTAGCAGGTCAGCGCGACTCCAAGGAAGGCGCGGTAGCGGCTTCGCTCATTTCGGACGGCGAGTGGGGGTGGCCCAGCAGCCAGAAGGTGGAGCATTCAATTAACCCGGCGGTGCCGACCGAACCGCCCGGAGGACTTGATGTTGGCTCGTGGCGATGCGCGGGACGATACCGTGTTTGTGGGAGGGGCGCAGACGTCCAACCCCGCGCAACGGCTTACCGGCAAGGAACTTGTCCGGTTACGGGACGCCGAAACGCGGCGTGGTGTGCGACGCTGCGCCGGAATGCGGAGTTTGCGGGCCTTCCTGTCAGGAGTCTTCGGCGAATTCGGCGATGGCATCACCATTTGATGAACGTTGCCGGGGCGGCGGATCGCCATGGGTACGTTCCTGTATTGGTGACGCAATTCGGTCAAGTGCCACCGGTCGCGGAGAATTCGCGGCATGCCCGGATGGCGCGGAAAGCGCAGTCCGGTATACGGAATTGACCGGTCCGGCCGGTGGCGCGAGCGCGGCGAACCTGCGTGAGTGCGTGAGTGTCCGGGGGGCGGTGCCCGCGTGTGTCGGGCGTGCTGAGTGCGCTGGGTACGCAGAGCGCGCCGCCTCGCCGCGTACGTACTGCCTCGCCGTATACGTACTGCATCGCCGAGTGCCGCCTCGCCGAGTGAGGCCGGCCGGGAGTCGGATTCTCCGGTTATCCACAGGAGGCGGCCTCCGCAACCGGTCAACGCCCCATCCCGCTACGGTCGGTGACATGCACGGAGGCCTGCCGTTCATCGGCTTCAGCACCATCGTCTACGGCGTGATCGGCTTGATCGCTGTCACCGCCGCAATGATCCGCAAGGGGACAGGGGGAGTTCACCATGCACACCGTTACCGTCATCGTGCCCGCTCACAACGAGGAGGAGGGGCTGCCGGCCACGCTTGAGTCGCTCGCGCGGCAGACGGTCCTGCCCGAGTGCGTGCTGGTCGTGGACGACGCGTCCACCGACCGGACGGGAGAAGTGGCGGCCTCACACGGAGTGACCGTGCTGCGTCCGCCGCACAATCTCGGCAGCAAGGCCAAGGCGCAGAATTTCGCCCTGCCGCACTGCACCACCGACCTCGTCCTCGCCGTCGACGCGGACACGGTCCTCGCGCCGGACTACATCGAGACCGTGCTGCCCGCCTTCGACGACCCCGGCGTCACGGTCGCCGCGGGCGCGGTCCGCACCCGCCATACCCGCACCATCTGGGAGCGCGGCCGGTCCACGGAGTATCTCTTCGGCTTCCACTGGCACCGCCCCATCCAGGCTCTCGCCAACAGCCCCATGGTGTGCTCGGGTTGCTGCTCCGCCTTCCGGCGCGACGATCTGGTGGCGTTCGGCGGATTTCCCGAGCGGACCATCGTGGAGGACATGGATTACACCTGGTCGCAGCAGATCGCCGGCAGGCAGGCGAGATATGTCTCCGGTGCGGAGGCGCTTGCCGCAGATCCGGAGGATCTCAGATATCTGCGGAAGCAGGTATGGCGCTGGATGGCCGGCTTCTGTCAGAACGTCCGGCTGCATTTCGGGCAGTTGGTCGTGCACAAACCACTGTTGGCGGTGTGGGTGCTGCTCGCCGTCCTGGAGATCCTCACGGCACCGCTGTGGTGGGCCACCCCGTTTCTGGTCGCCGCCACGACGGACCAACCGCCCGCTGCGGCCGTCGGCTGGTGGGCCGGGGCGGAGCTGCTGCTGACGCTGCCACCCCTGATCTATGCCGCCCACCGCCGCAAACTGCCGCTCTCCGGGGTCCTGTTGAACCTCCCCTGCGTCTACGCGACCAAGGCAGTCAACCTCGTCTACGCCTGGAAGGCGCTCGTCGTGGAGCTGATGCTGGTGCCCCTCCATCTGGCGCGAGGGCTCACCGTCTACGAGAAGGGCAGGGCTGACACCCGGCCGTCCGGCCCGGCCGTCGCGACGGCGGGGTGAGCCATGGCGGGGTGAGCGATGGCAGGCGACCGGCCGGGGGCGTGCGCCCGATGGGTGCGTGTTTGCCCGACGCCCGACCCGACGCCCGACGTGTGATGCCCGATGCCGGTCAACAGATGCGCGGACCGGTTGACGCCGGGTGAGGGGAGGTCTCAGGCGCTCAGCGCGGCCGGCGCGCGGTGGACCGTGGCGAGGACCGACCGGTCGTAGCGCCGGAGCAGCAGGGTGGCCAGTTCGGGAGCGTCGCCGAGCACCGGCGCGAGGACGTCGGCGTCGGCCTCCCGGGCCCCGGCCGCGATGCGGTCCGGGAGGAAGCCGGGCGCGATGACGTACGGGGCGACGGCCACCCGGCCGACGCCGTCGGCCCGTAGGGCCCGCACGGCATCCGCCGTGCGGGGAAGAGATGCGGAGGCGAACGCAGGTCGCACGGCACACCAACCAGCGGTGCGCCGCCACTCCCGCGCGATTTCAGCGATCACTGCGATCGCCTCCGGGTCTGAGGAGCCCGCCGAGGCCAGAACGACCCCGGTCGAGCGGCGGTCGCCGGGCCGCAGCCCGGCTTCCTCCAGCCGGCGTTCCAGCGCGGCGGTCAGGAGGGAGGAAGGGCCGAGGACCTCGGCCTGGTGGACGGTCAGCAGCGGCAGCCGCCGGGTGGCTTCCCGCAGCACCGTAGGGATGTCGGACTTCGCATGGAAGGCATGGGTGAGCAGCAGAGGCAGCGCCACCACCTCGCGTACGCCCTCGGCCGACAGGCGCTCCAACACGCGGGGCACGCTCGGCGCGTTGAAGTCGAGATGGCCGACCTCGACGCGCAGACCCGGCCGCTGCGCGCGTACCCGCGCGCAGAGCGCGGCGACGGTCGCGGCGTGCCGCGGGTCGCGGCTGCCGTGAGCGATGACGAGGAGGGTGGGGCGTGCGTCCATGATTCAGCTCTTCACCAGGAGACCGCGGCTGCGCAGCACCCGACGCTCGATCGGGGCGAAGATCAGCAGCTCGATACCGATACCGACGATGAGGATCAGCAGGATCGCGGCGAGCACCCAGGACATGTCCTGGAACTCGCGGCCTTGCTCCAGCAGCTGGCCCAGCCCGGTGCCCAGGTCGGGCGCGTTGACGATGAGTTCGGCGGCCATCAGGGAGCGCCAGGAGAACGCCCAGCCCTGCTTGAGGCCGGAGATGTAGCCGGGCAGTGCGGCCGGCAGCAGGACGTGCCGGACACCGGCGAGGCCGGTCGCGCCGATGGTGCGGCCCGCCCGCAGATAGAGGGGAGAAATCTGATCGACGCCGGCCACCAGCCCGTTGGCGATGGACGGGACGGCGCCGAGCAGCACCACCGCGTAGATGGTGGCGTCGCTCAGCCCGAACCAGATGATCGCCGCCGGCACCCAGGCCACCGACGGCAGCGACTGCAGCCCGCTGAGGATCGGTCCGATCGCGGCCCGTACGACCCTGACCCGGGCGACGACGAGACCCAGTGCCGTACCGATGACGACCGAGGCCAGGAAGCCCAGGGCGCCGCGCGAGACACTGGTCCAGACGAAGCCGAGCAGGGTGCCCTCGAGCCACTTGTCCTGCAGCGAGCGGGCCACGTCGACGGGGCTCGGCAGCAGGTAGTGCGGCTTGAGGGCGAAGTGGTAGGCGAGCTGCCACAGCGCGAGCACGATCGCGACGGCGACGAGCGGGGGGAGCGCCTTCGAGGCGGCCGTGCGCAGCCAGGGCTGGCGGGCGACGACCGTGGAGTCCAGAGCGTCCAGCCCGGCCTCCAGACCGGCGAGGTCGCCGGCGGCATCGCCCGGGTTGGTGCCGGCCCGGTCGGCCGCCGGGCCGGCGTTCTTGCCGGCCGGTCCGGCGGCGGACGGGGCCTGGGTGTCAGTGCTGGCCATGGCGGCGGATCTCCCCACGGAGCTGTTCGGTGATCTCGACGGAAAGGTCGGCGACCGCGGAGTCCTCGATACGCCGCGGCTGCGGGATGTCCACCCGCCACTCGTGGGCGATCCGGCCCGGACGGGAGGACAGCAGGACCACCCGCTCGGCGAGCCGTACGGCCTCGCGGACGTTGTGCGTGACGAAGAGGACCGACAAATTCGTCTCGCGCCAGATGCGGGTCAGTTCGTCGTGCAGGACGTCCCGGGTGATGGCGTCGAGCGCCGCGAACGGCTCGTCCATCAGCAGCAGTTGGCTGTCCTGCGCGAGGGCGCGGGCCATCGCGACGCGCTGGCGCATGCCGCCCGACAGCTCGTGCACCCGCTTGCCGTACGCGCCCTTGAGCCGTACGAGCTCCAGCAGCCGTTCGGCCTCGTCGCGCCGCTCGGCGCGCGGCACTCCGCGCAGCCGCAGCGCCAGTTCGATGTTGCGGCCCGCGGTGAGCCAGGGGAAGAGCGCATGCTCCTGGAACATCAGCGCCGGCCGGCCGCCGGGCGTCTCGATGCCGCCGACGGACGGCGCGTCGAGCCCGGCGACGAGGTTGAGCAGGGTGGACTTGCCGCAGCCCGAGGCCCCCAGGAGGCAGACGAACTCGCCCGGTGCGACATCGATGGTGATGTCGTCCAGGACGTGCTGCTGCGCGCCGGGACGGCCGAACGACTTCGAGACATGGTCGATGCGAGCGGCGTACGGAGCGGCGGTGGCCGGGTCCGCCGTGGCGGGCTGCTTGGTGAGCGTGGTGGTCGTCATCGGTGTCACCTCCTGGGGACTGCGGTGCGGTGCGGGGCTACTTGCTGCCGAGTCCGGCGTCGTCGACCTGCGGCCTGCCCTCGGACTTGAGCACCTTGTTGAGCAGCGTCAGGTCGTAGATGCCCTTGAGGTCGGGCTTGTGCAGCAGGCCTGCCTTGACCGCGTGGTCAGCCTCTTCCTGGAGGGTGGCGGCCAGCGGGTCGTCGGTGACGTCGACGTTCTTGAACGCCGGGTCGATGACGTCGGCGGGCAGCGCCTTACCGGAGATGTCCGGGTCGGCGAGCTGGTCGTTGAGCGCCTTCTTCGCCTCGGCAGGGTGAGACCGGATCCAGTCGTTCGTCTTGACCGAGGCCCGCAGCACCGCCTCGACCGCCTTGGGGTGCTCCTTGAGGAACTTCTGCGAGACGATCATGTTCGTGATGACGAACTTGCCGTCCTTCCACAGCTTCTTCTCGTCCAGCAGCGTCTTGCCGCCGGCGCTGACGAGCTTGGAAGCGGTGGGCTCGGGGACCCAGGCGGCGTCGATGTCGCCGGACTGGAAGGCGGTCGGTGTCACCTTGTTGTCGGTGCGCTGCACGGTGACGTCACCCTTGCCGGTGGTGGCGTCGACCTTGTAGCCCTTCTCGGACAGGTAGTTCAGCAGCGCGACGTCCTGGGTGTTGCCCAGCTGCGGAGTCGCGATCTTCTTGCCCTTGAGATCGTCCAGGCTCTTGATCTTCTTGGGGTTGACCACCAGCGAGACACCGCCGGAGGCCGAGCCGCCGATGATCTTCAGGCTCTTGCCGTGCGACTTGGTGTAGCCGTTGATCGCGGGGGAGGGGCCGATCCAGCCGATGTCGATGGCGCCGGAGTTGAGCGCCTCGATCTCGGCGGGGCCCGCGTTGAAGGGGGTGGGCTTCACCTTGGTGCCGCCCAGCTCCTTCTGGAACCGGCCCGTCTGGAGGCCGACCAGGGGAGTGGCATGGGTGGTGTTGCCGAAGAAGCCGATCTTCACTTCGTCGAGCCCGTCGGTCTTCGCGCCCTTGGGGGCGACGTTCGCGGCGGTGTCCTTCTTGGCCTCGGAGCCGTAGCCGCAGGCGCCCAGCGCGCCGAGCAGCAACGGGACGGTGGCGGTGGCCGCCAGAAGGCGGTGACGAACGGCAGACACGGGAGGTGTTCCTCTCGGAGGGCCGGGTCTGTACGCGCCCCTCTAGGGCGCGCCCGGCAATTCAGTGGATCTTCGGAAAGGGGGTGTCGGGCATCCGGAGTCAGGCATCGTCAGCGCACACATCGGCCGACTCCGCCCTGCCCGCTGCCGAGGGCGCCGCTGCCGATGCGGCCGCCCTCCTTCGCGAAGGTCGAGAACATGTCCTTGGGCATCGTCAGAAGTCCCATCCGTCGTCGTCCGCCGCGACCGCGGCCGGCGCGACCTCGGCGGCCGCCTCGGCGAAGGCGTTGCCCGCCATACCGGCGGTCAGCGTCGTCCCGTCCGCCGGGTCGATCAGCAGGAAGGACCCGGTGCGCCGGGAGTCGGCGTACGCGTCCAGCGCCAGCGGCTCGGACGTGCGCACGACGATCCGGCCGATGTCGTTGGCGGCCAGTTCGCCCGGTGCGGGGTGCTGGGAGAGGTCGTCGAGGGTCAGCCGGGAGGGAATGTCCTTGACGATGGCCTTGACGGTGCGGGTGGTGTGCTTGAGCAGCACCCGCTGGCCGACGGTCAGCGGACGGTCCGCCACATGGCAGATCGTCGCCTCGATGTCCTGGGACACGGTGGGCGCGGTGGCGGTCGGCGCGATCAGGTCGCCCCGGGAGATGTCGAGGTCGTCGCTGAGCCGGACGGTCACCGACTGCGGCGCCCAGGCGACGTCCACGGCCTCGCCGAGCGCGTCGATCCCCTCGATGGTGCTCGTACGGCCCGACGGCAGCACGGTCACGGCGTCGCCGACGCGCAGCACACCGGAGGCGACCTGGCCCGCGTAGCCGCGGTAGTCGGGGTGCTCGGCGGTCTGCGGGCGGATGACGTACTGGACCGGGAAGCGGGCCGGGTCGTCCTCCGGGTCGTCGACGACCGGCACCGTCTCCAGGTGCTCCAGCACGGTCGGTCCGCCGTACCAGTCCATGTGGGACGACGGCGTCACGACGTTGTCGCCGGCCAGCGCGGAGATCGGGATCGCGGTGATCTCCGGGACACCCAGCGAGGCCGCGTAGGTCGTGAATTCCTCGGCGATCGCGGCGAAGACGGGCTCGGCGTAGTCGACGAGGTCCATCTTGTTGACGGCGAGGACGACGTGCGGGACGCGCAGCAGCGCGGCGACGGCGGCGTGCCGGCGGGTCTGCTCGACGACGCCGTTGCGGGCGTCGACCAGCACCACGGCCAGCTCGGCGGTGGAGGCGCCGGTGACCATGTTGCGGGTGTACTGCACATGGCCGGGGGTGTCGGCGAGGATGAAGCGGCGCCGCGGCGTGGCGAAGTAGCGGTAGGCGACGTCGATGGTGATGCCCTGCTCGCGCTCGGCCCGCAGACCGTCGGTGAGCAGCGCCAGGTCCGGCGCCTCCTGCCCGCGGCCCAGCGAGGCGCGTTCGACCGCCTCCAACTGGTCGGTGAGGACCGACTTGGAGTCGTGCAGCAGCCGCCCGACCAGCGTGGACTTGCCGTCGTCGACGGATCCGGCGGTGGCGAAGCGCAGCAGCGAGGTGGCGCCCGCGTCAACGGTGTTGATCGTGGTCATGGTTAGAAGTACCCCTCGCGCTTACGGTCCTCCATGGCGGCCTCGGACATTTTGTCGTCGGCCCGCGTCGCGCCCCGCTCGGTGAGCCGGGAGGCGGCGATCTCCGTGATGACGGCCTCGATGGTGTCGGCGTCGGAGTCGACGGCACCGGTGCAGGACATGTCGCCGACGGTGCGGTAGCGCACCTGCCGGGTCTGCAGGCGCTCGCCGTCCTTGAGGCCGCCCCACTCGCCGGGCGACAGCCACATGCCGTCGCGGGAGAACACCTCACGCTCGTGCGCGTAGTAGATGGCGGGCAGTTCGATCTTCTCGCGGGCGATGTACTGCCACACGTCCAGCTCGGTCCAGTTGGAGAGCGGGAAGACGCGGACGTGCTCGCCCGGCGAGTGCTTGCCGTTGTAGAGCTGCCACAGCTCGGGGCGCTGCCGGCGCGGGTCCCAGCCGCCGAACTCGTCGCGCAGCGAGAAGACCCGCTCCTTGGCGCGCGCCTTCTCCTCGTCCCGGCGGCCGCCGCCGAAGACGGCGTCGAAGCGGTTCGAGCTGATGCCGTCGAGCAACGGGACGGTCTGCAGCGGATTGCGCAGGCCGTCGGGGCGCTCGCGCAGCTCACCGCGGTCGATGAAGTCCTGCACGGAGGCGACGTGCAGCCGCAGTCCGTGCTGCTCCACCACGCGGTCGCGGTAGGCGAGGACCTCGGGGAAGTTGTGCCCGGTGTCGACGTGCAGCAGTGAGAAGGGCACCGCGGCCGGCGCGAACGCCTTGAGCGCGAGGTGCAGCATGACGATGGAGTCCTTGCCGCCGGAGAACAGGATCACCGGCCGCTCGAACTCGCCCGCGACCTCGCGGAAGATGTGCACACCCTCGGACTCCAGGGCGTCCAGGTGCGACAGCGCGTAGGGGCTGTCGCCCCCGGAGTCGCCGCCGGTCTCGTTCAGAACGGTCGCGGTGGTCACGCCAGTCCCCTTTCGACGAGCAGCGCGTGCAGGGCGGCTGCGGATTCCGGCACGGTCTGGGTGTGCGACTCGATGCGCAGGTCGGGTGATTCGGGCTGTTCGTAGGGGTCGTCCACGCCGGTCAGGCCGGATATCTCGCCGGCCGCCTGCTTGGCGTACAGCCCCTTCACATCGCGCTCGGAGCACACCTCGACCGGCGTGGCCACGTGCACCTCCAGATACGCGCTGCCCTCGGTCTGGTGACGCTTGCGTACCGCCTCACGGGAGTCGGCGTACGGAGCGATCACCGGCACCAGGGCGATGACGCCGTTGCTCGCGAGGAGTTCGGCCACGAAGCCGATCCGCTGGACGTTGGTGTGCCGGTCCTCGCGGCTGAAGCCGAGGCCCGCGGAGAGGAACTCCCGGATCTCGTCGCCGTCCAGGACCTCGACCCGGCGGCCCTCGCCGCGCAGCCGCTCCGCGAGCGCATGGGCGATCGTGGTCTTGCCCGCGCTGGGCAGACCGGTCAGCCACACCGTGGCGCCCGTCATCGGCTTCTCCTGAACATCCGCAAGGTCTGGAACATCTGAAACGTCGGGAACTTCCTTGGTGCGCTGATGAGTTGCCTGCCCGGCCATCAGTGCAGTCCGCACTCGGTCTTGTTGCTGCCGGCCCAGCGGCCGGCCCGCGCGTCCTCGCCCGCCAGGACCCGGCGGGTGCAGGGCGCGCAGCCGACGGAGGGGTAGCCGTCCATCAGCAGGGGGTTGGTGAGCACACCGTGCTCGTTGACGTAGGCGTCCACGTCGGCCTGTGTCCAGCGGGCGATCGGCGAGACCTTGACCTTCTGGCGCTTGGGGTCCCAGCCGACGACGGGGGTGTTCGCCCGGGTCGGGGACTCGTCCCGGCGCAGCCCGGTCGCCCATGCGTCGTACGCGGTCAGGCCCTCTTCGAGGGGCTTGACCTTGCGCAGCGCGCAGCACAGGTCGGGATTGCGGTCATGCAGCTTCGGCCCGTGCTCGGCGTCCTGCTCGGCGACCGTCTGACGGGGCGTGAGGGTGATGACGTTGACGTCCATCACCTCCGCTACCGCGTCCCGGGTCCCGATGGTCTCCGGGAAGTGGTAGCCGGTGTCCAGGAACACCACGTCCACACCGGGGAAGGCGCGCGAGGCGAGGTGGGCGACGACCGCGTCCTCCATCGAGGAGGTGACGCAGAAGCGCGAACCGAACGTCTCGGCGGCCCACTTGAGGATCTCCAGCGGGGCCGCGTCCTCCAGGTCGCGGCCCGCGCGCTCGGCAAGCTGCGGCAGATCGGTGGCAGTGGTCACGACGCACCTCCATCGGATGGTGACGTGGCGGGGGGCAGGCCCTGGGAGAGCAGGCCGAGGAACTTCAGCCGGAACGCCCGGCTGCACGAACGGCATTCCCACGCCGCGCCCTCGCCGCGAACCGAGCCCTCCTCGGAGGGCCGCAGGTCCTCGTCACCGCAGTACGGGCAGTAGAACGGAGCGGCTCGCTCGCTCACTTCAGGGCACCCTCTTCCGCGCGAGCCGCCCACTGGGCGAACCGCTCGCCGTCGGTGCGCTGTTCCTGGAAGGCCCGCAGCACCCGCTCGACGTAGTCGGGGAGTTCGTCCGCGGTGACCTTCAGCCCGCGCACCTTGCGGCCGAACCCGGCCTCCAGGCCCAGCGCGCCGCCCAGGTGCACCTGGTAGCCCTCGACCTGATTGCCGTCACCGTCCAGCACCAGCTGGCCCTTGAGACCGATGTCCGCGACCTGGATACGGGCGCAGGCGTTCGGGCAGCCGTTGAGGTTGATGGTCAGCGGCTCCTCGAACTCCGGCAGGCGGCGCTCCAGTTCGTCGATGAGCGACGAGCCGCGGCCCTTGGTCTCGACGATCGCCAGCTTGCAGAACTCGATGCCGGTGCAGGCCATCGTGCCGCGCCGGAACGGGGACGGCTTGACCCGCAGGTCCAGCGCTTCGAGACCGGAGACCAGCGAGTCGACCTGTGTCTCGTCGACGTCCAGCACGATCATCTTCTGCTCGGCGGTGGTACGCACCCGGCCCGAGCCGTGGTCGGCGGCCAGTTCGGCGATCTTGGTGAGGGTGGCGCCGTCCACCCGGCCCACGCGCGGCGCGAAGCCCACGTAGTAGCGGCCGTCCTGCTGCTGGTGCACGCCCACGTGATCGCGCCACTGCTGGTCCGGCTGCGCCGGGGCGGGGCCGTCGGTCAGCTTGCGGCCCAGGTACTCGTCCTCCAGCACCTGGCGGAACTTCTCCGGCCCCCAGTCGGCGACCAGGAACTTCAGGCGGGCGCGGGTGCGCAGCCGGCGGTAGCCGTAGTCACGGAAGATCGAGATGACGCCTTCGTGGACGTCGGCGGCCTCCTCGGCGCTGACCCAGGCGCCCAGCCGCACACCGAGCTTGGGGTTGGTGGACAGTCCGCCGCCGACCCAGATGTCGAAGCCCGGACCGTGCTCGGGGTGCTCGACGCCCACCAGCGAGATGTCGTTGATCTCGTGTGCGACGTCCAGCAGCGGCGAGCCGGAGACCGCGGTCTTGAACTTGCGCGGCAGGTTGGAGAACGCGGGGTTGCCGACGATCCGGCGGTGGATCTCCTCGATGACCGGGGTGCCGTCGATGATCTCGTTCGCGGCGATCCCGGCGACCGGCGAGCCGAGGATGGTGCGCGGGGTGTCGCCGCACGCCTCGGTGGTGGACAGGCCCACACCCTCCAGGCGCCGCCAGATCTCCGGCATGTCCTCGATGCGGATCCAGTGGTACTGGACGTTCTGCCGGTCGGTGATGTCGGCGGTGCCGCGCGCGAACTCCTCGGAGATCTCACCGATCACCCGCAGCTGCTCGGTGGTCAGCCGCCCGCCGTCGATCCGGACCCGCAGCATGAAGTAGCGGTCGTCCAGCTCCTCGGGCTCCAGGATCGCGGTCTTGCCGCCGTCGATCCCGGGCTTGCGCTGAGTGTAGAGACCCCACCAGCGCATCCGCCCGCGCAGGTCACCGGGGTCGATCGAGTCGAAACCGGCCTTGGCGTAGATCGTCTCAATGCGTGTCCGCACATTGAGACCGTCATCGTCCTTCTTGGTCTGCTCGTTCCCGTTGAGTGGCGTGAAGTGACCGACGGCCCACTGGCCCTCGCCGCGATGGCGTCCGGCCTTGCGGCGGGTCGTGGCAGCTGCGGTGGGGGTACCCCCGGCCTGAGGCTGAGGGCTTTCCGGTGTGGCGGCCATGGGTGTACGTCCTTCGGGGCGACTCAAGGGGGCGGACGGGATTGCGGACATCGCCCGCGGTGATCCGTGCGGACACACCGATAGGCGGCGCGCGCCAACGCGTCGAGGGGTGATGACCTGCGGAGTCGAGGGATGTCAGCGCGTCCGCGACGATGGGGACGGCGTGGAAAAGCGATGGTGCCGGCGGTGCTGTCCGGGGCCGTGGGCCCCTGGTCGATGCAGCGTCAGCGCGCCGGACAGATGGCGCTGGACACGCGGCCGAGGTCGACGTGCCGCCGACTCACCAAGGCAATTCCAGCTGTAGACATGACGGAAGCGTGTCACGCCGTTCTCCGGCCAGTCCACCGTCATCCAGAATTTGGACACCACAGTCTCGCATCGCGAGACGGTGTGGTGTCGGTCACTCTCCGGCGGGCAGTGCCCGTCCCGCACCGGGCCACGGGCCGGGGGCAGGCACCTCGGGCTCCTCGCCCACCTTCGTGTCGAAGAGCTGGAAGCCGCGCCGCTCGTAATTGGCCTTCGCGTGCGGGCCGTCATCGCTGCAGGTGTGCACCCACACCCGCGCGGTCCGTGCGCGCTGCGGCCACCGCTCGGCCAGGTCCCAGGCCCGCGCCGTGCCGTAGGAGAGCAGATGCGCGCCGATGCGGCGCCCGCGGAAGCCCGGGAGCAGCCCGAAATAGGCGATCTCCACGACCCCCTCCGGGCGCGCCTCCAGCTCGATGAACCCGGCGGGCGTCCCGCGCTCGTACGCCACCCAGGTCTCCACCCCGGGCCGGCCCAGATACTCCGCCCACCGCGCATACGGCCAGGCCAGCCGGTCGGTCCACAGGACGTCCCCACCGACGGCGGTGTAGAGGAAGCGGCTGAATTCCGGCGACGGTACTTCGGAACGGGCGATCCGGACGCCCTGCCCGGCGGGCGGCGCCTGCGCAGGGGCCAGCTGCTCGCGCGCGGTCTGTTCCAGGTACCAGGTGGTCACCGAATGGCTCATGGCGTCAGCACATCACACGGCGTTCCGGGCACCGGATCCGGCCCGGCCCGCGGGCCCGCAGACCGTCGGCCGCCTGCCGGCTCCGGCCTCAGCGCACCGCCGTCATCCGGGCGAAGACCACCACGTTCCCGGCGTATCCGGCGCTCTCCGAATAGCCGCCGCCACAGGTCAGCACCCGGAGTTCGGGGCGTCCGGTGCTGCCGTAGACCTTCTGGGACGGGAAGTGCCGCTGGTCGTAGACCTGGATGCCGTAGACGGTGAAGACCGCGGTCCGGCCGTCCGTGCGGGTGACCCGGACCGTGTCGCCCTTCTTCAGGGCGCCCAGACCGTAGAAGACCGCCGGACCGCTGAAGTTGTCGACATGGCCGACGACGACGGCGGTGCCCCTCTCGCCGGGGGCGGGCGCGCCCGCGTACCAGCCCGTGAGATTGGGGTCCGCGGGAGGCGGCGCCTCGATCCAGCCGTCCTTGCCGAGGCCCAGAGGGATCGCCGGGGCCGACACCCTCAGCGCCGGAATGGCCACCCGGGAGGCGGCCGAGCGCGGCAGCGGCGCAGGGGCCGCGCCGTCGGGGCGGCTGTCGGAGGGGGAGACCGAGGTGGCGGCGGTGTGCGGCTGCGGAGGCCCGTCGGCCTCGTCGGAGAGTCCACTGCGCACCAGGCCGAAGCCGGTGAGACCGATCAGGGCGATCGCGCCCCACGGGGGACGGCCCGGAGCCGGCTGCGGACTCCGGGCCTCCGGCAGGCCCGTGTAGCTCATCGCTCACCTCCCGTCCCGGCCCCGGGTGCCGGTGCCGCGGGCACCGGCACGCACGGCCGCAGTCGGCACGCTAGGTGCGCACCGGAGCCGGTGCGACACCGGAAGGCCGAACGGGTGGAGCACGGCTCCGGCCGTACGGGTGAGCGTCGCGGCGGCGCTGGGGAACAGCCGCTGACCTGGGGGGATGCCGTTCCGGGCGGAGGGTGGTGGAGGGGGCGGGCGGCAGGTGGCGTGGCTGCCCGCCCCCGAACCCGCACCCGGGGCCGGTGGGCCGCCCGGTGCGGGCCCTTTGAGGTCCGCCGGTCAGTCGTCGGTCAGGCCGGGCCAGTCGCCGTCCGGCGGGAACACCGCGTCGGCGATCCGGCCGACCTGGTCCGGGTCCGGTGACCAGCAGCGGAGCAGCACCTCGTCCGCGCCCAGGGCCATGCAGCCGGCTACCGCGTCACGGATCTGATCCCGGCTGGTGAGCAGACCGTTCACGATGTGGTCCGCGGAGCCCATGGAGCCGCTGGAGCCGATGGCGCCGTCCGTGGCCTCGGCTCCATCGGTCGGGTGGGCGGGACCGGCCGCCGGGGCGGCGTGCGCGCGGAGCTCCCGGCGGGCCCGGTCGAGGGTCGGGGGCGGGCCGAGGGCCACATTGACCCGGGCCGACAGCCGAGGCTGCCCCGTACGCCCGGCGTGTGACCAGGCCGCCTCCACGTCCCGGAACAGCCGGTCCAGGTGAGGGGACGGGAGCGTGCTGCTGAGGAAACCGTCGCCGTAACGGGCGACGCGCTCCCCGACGGCGGGGCCGCCGCCGCCGAACAGCACCGTGGCCCCACCGGACCGGATGCCGCGCAGCGCCGCCAGCTCCTCGGCGGCGTGCCCGCCGGACCCGGTGCCGGGCCCCGCGTCGCCGATCCCGATGCCGAGCGTGAGCCGCGTGCCGGCGAGCGCGTCGAGGGTGGCGGCCTGCCGGGCGAGCAGCGGGGCCCGGTGGGGCGGGGCGAGCGGCAGCTCGGTCTGCAGCCGGATGCGGGAGGTGGCGCTTGCCAGAGCCGCCAGAGCGAGCAGCGGCTCGGGGGCGCCGGGGGCCGAGCGGTGGGGCAGAGCCACGGTGCTGAACGGGGCGGCGTCGGCGCGGCGGGCCCAGGTGAGCAGCTGCGCGGGGTCACAAAAGGGGAGGCCAAGGCCTACGGACATGGAGCGTTCTCCAAAAGGGCATGGGTGAGCACGGAGTGTCGTGTCGCCCGCTCGTTCGGCCCGCGCGAGCGGACCGATGCGCAAGACGCGATCGATCCGTGCGGGCTGCTCCCGTTCTGCGACGGCCTTCTGGAGAGCTGCTCGGGCCCGCCGAGGCGGGTCCTGTCAGAGCGTCCTCATCGTATGAGAGGGGAGCGCGCGTACGCATCAGGTTTTTCCGCGAACGCGGCCGTGCCCGGATCTCACCTCCGGGTTGTCGGCACCACCCGCAACCCCGGGCCTTCACCCCGGCCCTCACCCCCGCCGGGCAGCCTCCACCGCCGGGGCCGATGACTGCGGCAGCAGCAGTACCGGCCGGGTCGGCAGCCGCAGCTCGACGTCCACACCGTCAGCGAAGCGGTACGGGCGGTGGGCCAGCACCCCGGCGAGATGGCGCCGCAGCCGCGACAGTTCGGCGCGGACCGTCACCGCCCGCCCGCCGTCGCCGAAGAGGTCCTGGGCGAGCTCGGCGGCGCTGCGCCCCTCCGGATGCGCGGCGAGGATGAACAGCAGCTCGGCGTGGCGCGGGGACAGTTCGTGGGACCAGTCGCCGGCCGGGCCGGTCACGGTCACCGTCGTGCCGTCCCGGCCGCTCACGTCCAGCAGCACCCGGCTCGGTCCCGGAACCGGTTCCCGGGGGGCGATGCGGATCAGCCAGCCGCCGGGCAGCGGCTCCAGGGTGCACATGCCGTAGCGCGGCAGCCACAGCGGACCGGCCTCGGGCGCCTTGGGCAGCGCCACCCGGTCCGGCGGGGACATGCCGGTGACCCCTGCGACCCAGCCGTTCGGGTCGACGGCCAGCGACCGCCCGCCGATCCGCGCCAGGATCGGCGCCGCGCTCGACCGCAGCCGCTCCAGCGAGGTGTGGTGCCGGTTGCGCAGCTCGCCCTCCGCGAGCCGGGCGACGACGGAGACCAGCGAGAGCGTGGTGGGGTGGAAGGAGTGTGCCGGTCCGCTGACGTCGACGGTGCCCAACAGGCGCCCGTCGCGCGGGTCGTGGAGCGGGGCGGCGGCGCAGGTCCACCGGTGGTGGGTGCGGACGAAGTGCTCGGCGGAGTGCACGAGCACCGGGCGCCGGGCCACCAGCGCGGTGCCGATGGCGTTGGTGCCGACGACCTCCTCCGTCCAGTCGGCGCCCTTGTCGAAGCCGTGGCGGTCGGCCATCCGCCGGACGGGCGCACAGCCCTCCCGCCACAGCACCCGTCCCTCGGCGTCGGTGATCACCATGATCTGCTGTGCGGCGTCGGCGGCGGGTAACAGGCCCTCGTGGAGCATCGGCAGCAGCGTCATCAACTGGGACTGCTGCCGGCGGTGCTCCAACTCCGCCATGGACAGCGGGCGTTCACGACGGTCACGGTCCGGGTCGACGCCCGACCCCAGCACCCGCCGCCAGGATTCGCCGATGACCGGGCGGGGCGCGCCCCGCGGGGCGTCGGGCGGGGTGTCGCCCGAGAGCGCCGCCTCGCGGACCGAGGCGAGGCGGCGCGCGGTCTCGCGGACGTCCTGGGCCGACCAGACGGCGTTGTTGATCGGTGTCTCGCTCACGATGCTCTCCGTTGGGCACTTCCCTGGACGGTGCCCATGGTGCCGTCACCTGGCGGCCGGGGAGGCGCCATTGACCATTTCCACTGCAACGAACTGCAACCGTTGTGGCCTATGACGCGCACGGGGAATCTGGTGCTGCGGCCGATGGCGTCCCGACACCGGAGGTCCCCGGACACCCGTCGGAGGCCCACGGTAATCCGCCGGGGACTCCGTCGGCCGCGTGCCCAGTAGGGACGGTGGGGGAGGGAGCACGCCATGGTGGCCACCGCTCCGCGCCTCGTGGTGATCGGCGCCCCCGAGGGGATGCGCACGGCCCGTGCCGCCCGCCTGGCCGACCACTACGGGATACCCCGGCTGCCCGCCCTCGACGTCCTGGTCAAGCGTCAGCCGCTGCCCGCCGGCGGTTTCGTCATCGACGGCGCGGCCCGGCTGCTCGACCGGGTGGCGGGGATCGGCGGACCGCTGCCGGCGTCGGCCCTCGATCTGGTCGTGCATCTGCGCGACGCCGACCCGGCCGACTCGGACGGAGCGTGGCGGGTGATCCGCTTCTACGAGGCCCGCGGTGTCCTGGTCGGCTTCCGGCCGCAGACACCTGACGGCGACATCATCGTGGCCATCGATGCGGCACTGCGCGGACGCACCGCGGCGGATCCGCCGCGATGGCCCTGAGACCGGGAGCGGTGCCGAGTCGGCGCGGCGCGGCTCCCCGGCCGGCGCGGCGGCGGTAACCTCCGTGCCTGTCTCCTCGCGAGGGGACAGGTACCGCCGCCGCGCCGCTGCTCTTCCCGTCCGGCCGGACCGTGCCCGGCCGCCCTCCCGCTCAGCCGTCGGTGACCGGGCGGGCCCGCTCCACGATCGCCGCGAGCGGAAGGGTGTGGGCCAGCGTGCCGAATGCCGCGCCCCCGTCGGCCCCCAGCCGGGACGCGCAGAAGGCGTCCGCGACCTCGGACGGCGCGTACCGCACCAGCAGCGAGCCCTGCAGCACCAGCGCGATGCGCTCCGCCAGCCGCCGGGCCCGCGCCTCGATCCCGTCCAGGTCGGCGAGTTCGGTCAGCAGGCCGCGGATCGCCCGGTCCAGGCGGTGGTCGGCGCCGCGCGCCGCGCCGATCTCCGTCAGATAGGCGTTCAGCGCGGCCGGTTCGCGCTGCAGGGCCCGCAGGACGTCCAGCGCCTGGACGTTCCCGGACCCTTCCCAGATGGAGTTCAGCGGGGCCTCACGCAGCAGCCTCGGCATCCCGGACTCCTCGACGTAGCCGTTGCCGCCCAGGCACTCCAGCGCCTCGGCCGCCACCGGGGCGCAGCGCTTGGTCACCCAGTACTTCGCGGCCGGCACCGCCAGCCGCAGAAAGCTCCGGTCCTGCTCGGTGCCGCCGTCGTACGCCGCCGCCAGCCGCAGCGCGAGCGTCGTCGCCGCCTCCGACTCCAGCGCCAGGTCGGCCAGCACGTTGCGCATCAGCGGCTTGTCGATCAGCGGGCCGCCGAACGCCTCGCGGTGCGTGGTGTGGTGCAGCGCCTGCGCCACCGCCTGCCGCATCACCGCGGCGGACCCGCTGACGCAGTCCAGCCGGGTCGCCGCGACCATCTCGATGATGGTGGCCACCCCGCGCCCCTCCTCGCCCACCCGCCGGGCCCAGCTCCGCCCGTCGAACTCGACCTCCGCCGAGGCGTTCGACCGGTTGCCGAGCTTGTCCTTGAGCCGCTGGATGCGGAAGGAGTTGCGGCTGCCGTCCGGCAGTACCCGGGGCAGCAGGAAACAGGTGAGCCCGCCCGGCGCCTGCGCCAGCACCAGGAACGCGTCCGACATCGGCGCGCTGCAGAACCACTTGTGCCCGGTCAGCACGTACTCGCCGGGCGCGGCCAGCGGTTCGGCGCGGGTGGTGTTGGCGCGCACATCACTGCCGCCCTGCTTCTCCGTCATGGCCATACCGGCCAGCGCCCCGGACTTCCCGGCGGCCGGGCGCAGCTCCCGCTCGTACACGTGGGAGGTCAGCAGCGGCTCCCACTCGGCGGCGAGCGCGGGGTCGGCCCGCAGCGCCGGCACCGCCGCGTGGGTCATCGACAGCGGGCAGCCGTGTCCCGCCTCGGCCTGCGTCCAGACGATGAACCCGGCGGTGCGCCGGACATGGCCGTCCGGGCGGGACCAGGCGTCGGTGAGGCCGGCGCCGACGGCGTGGCCGAGCAGCCGGTGCCAGGACGGGTGGAAGTCCACCTCGTCGAGGCGGTGGCCGTAGCGGTCGTGGGTGCGCAGGACCGGTGGATGGGCGTTGGCCTCCTCGCCCCACCGCTGGGCGTGCACGGAGCCGGCCGCCTGACCCAGGGCGCCCAGTTCTGCCCGTACGTCGTCGATCCGGGTGCCGTCGACGTGCCGGGTGATGCCTTCGGTGAGGGCCGGGTCGGACGCGAAGACGTCGTAGCCGGCCAGCGGCGGGGGCTGGTTCGTGACCGTGTGAGTGGTTGCTGCCATGCCGGATACGGTAGGGAAGTGCAGCCAGGACACGAACCAGCCGAGCGGCCCACGGGCCGTTTGACCAGGGCCAGGGCCCTCTACCGCAATGTCTCCAAACGCCGGCTGGCGTGGCTGCTGCTCAAGGACACCGTCAGCTCCTGCATGGAGTACCGCGTCACCGGACTGGCGGCCGAGGCCGCGTTCTTCTGCCTTCTGTCGCTGCCGCCGCTGCTGCTCGGACTCATCGGACTGCTCGGCTACATGGAGCCGTGGATCGGCCAGGACACGATCGACAGCATCCGGCAGAACATCCTCAGCGCCTCGGACACCGTGCTGTCCGACAAGGGCGTGGACGAGATAGCCAGGCCGCTGCTGGACGATGTGTTCACCGGCCGCCGGCCCGACGTCATCTCGCTCGGCTTCGCCATCGCCCTCTGGTCCGGCTCGCGGGCACTGAACGTCTTCGTCGACACCATCACCATCATGTACGGGCTCGACGGCCGGCGCGGCATCGTCCGCACCCGCCTGCTGGCGTTCGTGCTCTACCTCGCGGCGCTCGTCGTCGGCGCCGTCGCACTGCCCCTGATGGTCGCCGGGCCGGACGCCGTCGTCAGCTGGCTGCCGGCGAGCGAGGGGCCCATCCGGGCGCTGTACTGGCCGGTCGTCCTGATCCTGTCGGTCGCGTTCCTGACCACGCTCTACCACGTGTCCGTGCCGGTCCGTTCGGCCTGGTGGGAGGACATTCCCGGCGCGGTGGTCGCCCTGGCGATGTGGGTGCTCGGCAGCGTGCTGCTGCGCGTCTATCTGACCGAGACCGTCGAGGGGCCCACCATCTACGGGTCGTTGGCCGCGCCGGTCGCCGTTCTGCTGTGGATCGGGGTGTCGGCCTTCGCGGTGCTGGTCGGGGCCGCGATGAACGCCGCGCTGGACCGGGTGTGGCCGTCGGTCGCCACGGCCGCGGCCCGCGAGGACAAGCTGCGCCGGGCGCGTGCGGCGGAAGAGGCGCGCCGGAAGGCGGCGGCGGAGTCGTGGGAGCCGGGGGACGACGACCCGGATGACGACGATGACGACGACGATGACGACGGGGACGGGGACGGCGGAGGTGATGGCTCCGGTGGCGGGCCGCCGTCCGAATTCCCCGAGCGCTGGGCCCGGTTCCTGCCGCACGACGACGTCAAGGGCCGGCTGCGCCGCCACCCCCGGCGCGGCGACTGACCCGGCGGGCGGTGCGCGGAGGGCCGCGTGCGGTGTGCGCGCCGAAGGTGTGCGCGAGCCATTGACAGCCATGAGCCTCGGGCAGATGATCCATGGCGGCACTGGGCGAACGAAAGTTCACCAGGCGAACCAGTGGTGAGGGTGGCCCGGCGCGGAAGGCGCCCGGTGAACCAGGTGCACGTCGCCCCCGCCGCGCCACCGCCCGCCGCGCCTCCAGCCCGTGTGAATCCGAGGTCTCCATGTCCCGCACCGGTCACCCGCCGCCCGCCGGCACCCCCACGGCCCCCGGCCGCCGCCACACCTTCCGCTCCGTCGCGCCGGTCCTCGCACTGTGCTGGCTCGCCGTCTTCTTCGACGGGATGGACGTCAACGTCTACGGCGCCGTCATGCCGCACATGCTCGACGACCCCGGCCTCGGCCTCACCCCGGGCGCCGCCGGCAGCATCGGCAGCTGGACCACCTTCGGCATGCTCATCGGCGCCCTCGGCACCGGAACCCTCACCGACTGGCTGGGCCGCCGCCCGGTCCTGGTCACCAGCGTCCTGCTGTTCTCCGCCGGGTCCGCCGTCTGCGCCCTGGCCGGCTCACCCGCCCTGTTCGGCGGCGGCCGCTTCCTCGCCGGCCTCGGTCTCGGCGGCCTGATGCCCATCTGCCTGTCGATGGTGATGGAGTTCGCCCCGCCGCGCCGGGCCGCACTGGCCACCGGCCTGCTGATGACCTCGTACCACGCGGGCGGCATGTTCGCCACGGGGCTGGGCCTCGGCCTCGCGCCCGCGCTGGGCTGGCGCTGGGTGTTCTGGGCCGGAGTGCTGCCCGCGGTCATCGCCGCTCCGCTGCTCCTGCGGCTGCTCCCGGAATCGCCGGGTGTGCTGCTCGCGAAGGGGCGCACCGCGGAGGCCGACGCCGTCGCCGACCGCTACGGCATGGCCCGCCCGGCCCCCGCCGACGCGCCGGCCCAGGGCGCCAGGGGCCGGCTCGACGCGGTCCGCACCCTCTTCGCCCCCGGCGCCCGCCGGGCGACGCCGCTCCTGTGGCTCGCCTCGTTCTGCGGGCTGCTGCTCGTCTACGGCGTCAGCACCTGGCTGCCGCAGATGATGCGCGCCTCCGGATACGGCCTGACGTCCTCGGTCAGCTTCCTGCTCATCATCAACGCGGGCGGCATCGCCGGCATGCTCGTCGCCGGCCGTATCGCCGACCGCTACGGCCCGGTGCGGGTTTCCGCCCTCTGGTTCCTGCTCACCGCAGCCGGCGCGTTGCTGCTCGGCGCCCACCTGCCCCTCGGCCTGACGTATGCCGTCGTCGCGGTCACCGGTGTCTGGCTGTTCAGCGCGCAGGTGATGGTGTACGCGGCGGCCGACCGCGTCTATCCGGCCGCCGAACGCGCCACCGGTATCGGCTGGGTGACCGGTATCGGCCGCACCGGCGCCGTGGCGGGCCCCTGGCTCGGCGGCACCCTCGCCGCCGCCGGCAACGACCAACTCGGCTTCACCGCCTTCGCGTTGGCGGGGCTGCTGGGCGCGGTGGCCATCGGTCTGGTGCCACTGGCCCGGCGCGCGGTGTCGGAGGCGGGCCGGGCGGCGGAGGCGGGAGAGGTGAAGGCCGGGGCCTGAGGCCCCGGCGACGGCCCTGCTCGCGGGCGGTTGCCCGGAGGCGGCGCTACCCGATCGCGAACGCCGCCGCCGTTGCCGCGCCCAGTGCCGCCCCCGCCAGGGTCTGCGCGACGGAGTGGAAGGCCAGCGCCACCCGCGTCCAGCAGACCGCCGCCACCACCGCGTACGCGAGCAGCCACCAGGGTGAGTGGACGACCGAGAGCAGTGAAGCGACCGAGGAGGCGACCGCCGCGTCCACGGAGATCTTCCAGACGGTGTTGACGGCCAGCAGGACGACGGTCATCGCCCACAGGGCCGACATCGCCACCAGGATGCCGTGGGGGGCGTGCCCCAGGACCATCAGGGCGGCCCCGGCGCCTATGGAGCCCAGGATGACGAGGAAGATCGGCGCGCGCTTCGTCCGGTCGACGACATGCCGGTCGCCCCATGTGCCGCGTCTGCGCTGCCATTCGATGTAGCCGGCGGGGACGATCCCCGCACACAGCGCACCGAGCAGGCCCCAGGGCAGGCCGGTCCAGTCGCCGGCCGCGGCCAGGCCGATACCGGTCATCCCGGCGAGCAGGACGTTGCGGGGCTGGAGGATGTCCGTGACCGTGCGGGCCACGGCGCGGGTGCGAGGTGTGGCAGGAGCGGTCCGGGGCGGATCCTCGGGAAACCCCGGGGCGGGGGCGGTGCCGGGCATGGGGTCGAGGGTCCTCTCGTGGGGCGAAGCGGGGCAAGTCAATTGCCGCACACCGGAGTTACGGGGGCGGTGCGTGGCTCAGAGCGCGGGGATGCGCGCGTACCTGCCCGCCACGCGCAGATCGGCCTCGATGGCTTCGGCGGTCTCGCGCAACGCCGGCAGGATCGCCGCGCGCGCCTCACCGGCCGGGCAACGTCCGGCGTGCGTCGAGACGTTGACGGCGGCGACGACATGCCCGTCGCGGTCGTGTACCGGGACGGCGAGGGACCGCAGCCCCTCCTCCAGCTCCTCGTCGACGAGCGCGTACCCCTCGGCGCGGACCCGCGCCAGGAGACCGGCGAGCCGTTCCGGATCCGTGACGGTGTGCCGGGTGAGCGGCGCGAGGTCGGCCAGGGCGAGGCGGGCGGACCGTTCCGCCTCGGGCAGACCGGCGAGCAGCACCCGCCCCATCGACGTCGGGTACGCCGGGAACCGGGTGCCCAGGGTGATGTTGACGCTCATGATGCGGACGGTGGGGACCCGCGCCACGTACTGGATGTCGTCGCCGGACAGCACCGCCATCGACGCGGAGTCGTGCACCCGCTCCACCAGCGCGGCCAGATGGGGCTGCGCGATCGCCGGCAGCGTCAGGCCGGAGAGAGGCGCGAAGCCCAGTTCCAGCACCTTCGGCGTCAGCCGGAAGAGCTTGCCGTCGGTGGCGACGTAGCCGAGGTGTTCCAGGGTGATCAGGGCGCGGCGGGCGGTGGCCCGTGCCAGGCCGGTGGCCGCCGCCACGGCGCTCAGTCCGAGCGCGGCGCGGCCGGCGCCGAACGCGGTGAGGGTGATCAGGCCGCGGGCCATCGACTCGACGAATTCGGGGCCGAGTTCCTGCTTCGAGGCGCGCATCCAGGACGCCTGGACCGGGCCGTGGGCGTCCTCGGCGGCGGGCGCCGGGGCGCGCAGCGCGTGCTCCATCGCGCCGACCGTCTCGCGCAGCCGGGGGAGCACGGCCTCGCGCAGCGCGTCGGCGCTCAGCCGGCTGGTGTGGCTGACGACGCTCAGCGCGCAGACCGTACGCCCCGACGCGTCCCGGACCGGTACGGCGACGGCGACCAGGCCGGGCTCGATCAGCTGGTCGTCCAGTGACCAGCCGTCGGCGCGGGCGGCGGTCACCCGCGCCGCGAAATCGCCGCTCCGGTCGTCGGCGGCGCCGGGCGGCCGCGGTGGTACGGCGGGGAAGCCGGCGTCCGCGGGGTCGGCGGCACGGCGCAGCCGCCAGCGCTCCCAGTCGGCCGGGTCCCAGTCGCCGGCGAACAGCGCGCCGGGCGCGCCCCGCTCGGCGGGCAGCAGATCGCCGATGCGGAAGGCGAGCGACATGGCGCGGCGGCGGGTCGCCTGGTGGACGAAGCGCACCCCGTCGCCGTCGGGGACGGCCAGCGAGACCGATTCGTCGAGCTCGTCGGCGAGCCGGTCGGCGAGCGGGCCGAGCCGGTCGGGGAGTTCGCAGGCGGCGAGGTAGGCGTTGCCGAGTTCCAGGAGCCGGGGTGCCAGTACGGCGTCGCGGCCCTCGATGCGTACGTGGCCGAGCCGGGTCAGGGTGCTCAGCACGCGGTCGACCGTGGAGCGCGCGAGGCCGGTGCCGCGCACCAGGTCACCCACGGCCTGCCGCCCGCCGCCGGCCGCCAGTTCACGCAGCACGGCGAGGCTGCGCATCAGCGGCGCCACCGCTTCGGGCGGCGGCTCCGGGGTGGGCGGGGCGGCGGTTTCGGGGTGCGGCATGGACTCTCCACGGTGCGGCGATCTCGTCGGAACCGTACCCGGCGGACCGTTGACAGGGCCGGGGACGGGGGCCAAACTCAGGGCAGTCTAATTATGAACTTAAGTTCACTGTGCGAACACGTTGGTGTGGGGCGGTCCGCGAGGGCCGCACCCCGGTACGACCCGAGGGCGAGGACATGGCCGAAATCCGTTCGCTGCACGATGCCGTCGCGGAACTGATCCATGACGGAGACACCGTGGCGCTGGAGGGGTTCACCCACCTGATCCCGTTCGCCGCAGGGCACGAGATCATCCGGCAGGGCATCACGGGCCTCACGCTCGCCCGGATGACCCCCGACGTGGTCTACGACCAGCTGATCGGCGCCGGCGCGGCCCGCAAACTGGTCTTCTCCTGGGGCGGCAACCCCGGTGTCGGATCCCTGCACCGCTTCCGTGACGCCGTCGAGAACGGCTGGCCCGCCCCGCTGGAGATCGACGAACACAGTCACGCCGGGATGGCGAACCGCTACGCGGCGGGCGCGTCGAAGCTGCCGTTCGCGGTGCTGCGCGGCTACCGCGGCAGCGACATCCCGGACCGCACGTCCACGGTCTCCACCGTCACCTGCCCCTTCACCGGTGAGGAACTGGCAGCCGTCGCCGCCCTCAACCCGGACGTCACCGTCATCCACGCCCAGCAGGCGGACCGGGCCGGCAACGTCCAGCTGTGGGGCCTGGCCGGTGTGCAGAAGGAGGCGGCGCTCGCCGCACGGCGCGTCCTGGTCACCGTCGAGGAGATCGTCCCGACGCTGGAGCCGCGCCCCGGCGCCGTCGTCCTGCCGAGCTGGGTCGTCGACGCGGTGGCGGTCGTCCCCGGCGGCGCCCACCCGTCGTACGCGGCCGGCTATTCGGTCCGTGACAACGCCTTCTACCAGGCCTGGGACGGTATTTCGCGCGATCGCGAGGCCTTCGCGCGGTGGCTGGCGACCAGCGTGCACGGGGAGCGGTGCGCGGCGGCCCCCGCGGCGGCCGCGGCGACCGCTCCGTCGGCGGAAACGGTGACGGAGGCGGCGCCGGACACAGTGAGGGACACACTGACGGACACGGCGGCGGACACGGACACCCCGGCCGCAGGCGCGACCGGCCCCTCCGCCGCGCCCGCCGCCCCCGAATGCACCCGCGACGAGCTGATGGAGGTCAACGCCGCCCGCGCCCTGGCCGGAGCACGTACCTGCTTCGTCGGGATCGGGCTGCCGAGCACCGCCGCCAACCTCGCCCGCCGTACCGTCAATCCGGATCTGGTGCTCGTCTACGAGTCCGGCACCATCGGCTCCAAGCCGACCCGGCTGCCGCTGTCCATCGGCGACGGCGAACTCGCCGACACCGCCGACGCGGTGGTGTCCGTGCCGGAGATGTTCAACTACTGGCTCCAGGGCGGCCGGATCGACGTCGGCTTCCTCGGCGCCGCCCAGGTCGACCGGTTCGCCAACATCAACACCACCGTCGTCCACCGGGGCCCCGGCAGGCCCGAGGGCCGGCTGCCCGGCGCGGGCGGCGCCCCCGAGATCGCCGCCAACTGCGGCCAGGTGCTGATGGTCCTCCGGCACAGCCGGCGCAACTTCGTCGGCGCGCTCGACTTCGTCACCACGCTCGGCCACGGCGGCGGCCCGAAGGACCGCGCGGCCCTCGGCATGCCCGGCGCGGGGCCGGCCGCGGTCATCACCGACCTCGGGGTGCTGCGCCCCGACCCGGTCACCGCGGAGCTC
Source organism: Streptomyces sp. NPDC101393 (assembly GCF_044767385.1). Taxonomy (NCBI): domain Bacteria; kingdom Bacillati; phylum Actinomycetota; class Actinomycetes; order Kitasatosporales; family Streptomycetaceae; genus Streptomyces; species Streptomyces sp. NPDC101393. The sequence continues at coordinate 472,163 of NZ_JBIWNU010000006.1, forward strand.
GTACTCACCGCACTCCACCCGGGCGTGACGGCCGATCAGGTACGCGACGCCACCGGCTGGGACCTCAAGGAGGCCGCTCACCTCGGCGTCACGGACCCGCCCACCGCCGCCGAACTCGCCGCGCTGCGCGCCCTGAAGGCCGCCGCCCAGGACGGCCCCGCCGCCCAGGCGCCCGCGCGGAACACCCCCGCCGCCGGCACCCGGAAGGACGCTTCATGATCACCGACCGCCCGCGGGACGTCTATGTCGTCGACGCCGTCCGCACCCCGATCGGCAAATACGGCGGCGCGCTGGCCGGCGTCCGCCCCGACGACCTCGCGGCCCATGTCGTCAAGGCCCTGGTGGACCGGTCACCCGGGCTGGACCCGGCCACGATCGACGACGTCTTTCTCGGCAACGCCAACGGCGCCGGCGAGGAGAACCGCGACGTGGCCCGGATGGCGGTGCTGCTCGCCGGGCTCCCGGTGACGGTGCCCGGCGTCACCGTCAACCGCCTCTGCGGCTCCGGCATGGAAGCCGTCATCCAGGCCGCGAGGGCCGTGGCCCTCGGCGACGCTTCGGTGGCCGTCGCCGGCGGCGTGGAGTCGATGAGCCGCGCGCCGTGGGTGCTGCCCAAGCCCGAACGCGTCTTCCCCGCCGCGCCGCAGACCCTGCACTCCACCACCCTCGGCTGGCGGCTGACCAACCCCCGGATGCCCGACGCGTGGACGGTCACCCTCGGCGAGGGCGCGGAACTGGTCGCCGACCGCTGCGGTATCACCCGCGAACAGCAGGACGCCTACGCGCTGGCCAGCCACGAAAAGGCGGCGCGGGCGTGGAAGGACGGCGCCTTCGACGCCGAGGTCGTGCCGTATGCGCGGGGCGCGGCCCCCGCGGGCACGGGCGGCGAGGCGGCCCTGCTGCGGGACGAGTGCCTGCGCGAGGACGCCTCGCTCGACGCCCTCGCGGGACTGCGCCCCGTCTTCCGGACGGAGGGGGGCACCGTCACCGCGGGCAACTCCTCACCGCTCAACGACGGTGCGGCCGCGCTGCTGCTGATGGACGAGGCGGGCCTGCGCGCCTCCGGCTGCGAACCGCTCGCCCGGATCCGCAGCAGCGCCGTCACCGGCATCGCGCCACAGCACTTCGGACTCGGCCCGGTCGCCGCCGCCGAACGCGCCCTGGAGCGGGCGGGCCGCGGCTTCGGCGACCTGCACACCGTGGAACTGAACGAGGCGTTCGCCGCCCAGGCGCTCGGCTGCCTCGCCGGCTGGCCCGGCCTCGACCCCGGCATCGTCAACCCGCACGGCGGCGCCCTAGCCCTCGGCCACCCGCTCGGCGCCTCCGGAGCCCGGATCGCCGGCGCACTCGCCCACCAACTGGCAGACGCGGGCTCCGGTACGGGCCTGGCCGCCCTGTGCATCGGCGTCGGGCAGGGGCTCGCGCTGGTGCTGGAGCGGTAGGCCGTGTCCGCAGATCCCGTCTGCCCCGCGACGGGGCCCGCCCTCCGGGCGGACGACGGGACTTCGCGTACACGCCCCAGGCCCCAAGTGCCGTGGCCCGCAACCGAATCCACCGGCCGGGAGCGCCCGTACGCCCCGGTCACCCCGCCCCCGTGACCACCACCGCAGGGAGATGGCACCCATGACCCCACCCGTACCTCTCGGCGGCACCGCCCCCGTCGGCGGCGCCGGCGCCGCACCGCTCACCCAGGCCGACGTCAGCCGCGAGATCGCCGCACTGCACGACGCCGCGGCCACCGACCGCGCGGCCGGCCGCCCCGCGCCGCACCACCCCGCGCGCGGCTACGCCCCGTACCGCAGCAGCGGCCTGCGCCACCCCCGGCAGCCGCTGGTCGGCATCGACCCCGCGGCCGACCCGGAGGCCGTCGAGCTGAGCGGCCCCGCCTTCGGCGTCACCGACATCACCGACCTGGACGCCGATCTGACCCGCCGGCACCCCGGAGAGCCGCTCGGTGAACGCATCACCGTCTCCGGCCGCGTCCTGGACCGCACCGGCCGCCCCGTACGCGGTCAGCTCGTCGAGATCTGGCAGGCCAACGCGTCCGGCAGGTACGCCCACCAGCGCGATCAGCACCCCGCCCCGCTCGACCCGAACTTCACCGGCGTCGGCCGCTGCCTGACCGACGACGACGGCGGGTACGCGTTCACCACCGTCAAGCCCGGCGCCTACCCGTGGCGCAACCACGACAACGCCTGGCGCCCGGCGCACCTCCACTTCTCGCTCTTCGGCTCCGCCTTCACCCAGCGGCTGGTCACCCAGATGTACTTCCCCGGCGACCCGCTCTTCGCGTACGACCCGATCCTCGCCTCGGTCACCGACCCCGCGGCGCGGGCGCGGCTGGTCGCCGCCTACGACCACGCGCGCTCCCGCCCCGAATGGTCCCTGGGCTACCACTGGGACGTGGTCCTGGACGGCCCGTCCGCCACCTGGATGGAGGAAGGCCGCTGATGACCCGCACCGACCGGCAGGCCCCGTCGCCCGCCCCCCGCACCCCGGACACCCTCCCCGCACCCCTCGCCCCCACCCCCTCGCAGACCGTCGGACCCTTCTACGGCTACGCGCTGCCCTTCCCCGGCGGCGAACGCGTCGCACCGCACGGCCACCCCGACACCGTCACCGTGCACGGATACGTCCGCGACGGGGCAGGCGCCCCGGTGCCGGACGCGCTGCTGGAGTTCTGGCAGGCGGCACCCGACGGCAGCCTGGACGGCGCCCCCGGATCGCTGCGCAGGGACCCCGTCACAGGAGCCGTCATCGGCCGTGACGGCGTGGCCTTCACCGGCTTCGGCCGGGTCCCGACGGACGCCGACGGGCACTACGCCCTGCGGACCCTGCCCGCCACCGCCCCCGCAGGGAACCCGCACGCCGCGCCCTACCTCGCCGTCTGCGTCTTCGCCCGGGGCCTGCTGCACCACCTCTTCACCCGCGTCTACTTCCCCGCCAACGCGTCGGCCAACGCCGCCGATCCGCTGCTGGCGCGGCTGCCCGCCGACCGGGCGGCCACCCTGCTGGCCCGCACCGACGGCCCCGGCCGGCACCGCTTCGACATCCATCTGCAGGGCGCCGCCGACGGCACCCACGAGGAGACGGTCTTCCTTGACTTCCGCTGACCCGACGGCTCCTGAAGACCCGACGAGGGGCCCCGGGACCGCAGACCTCACACGCTGCACGCCGTCCCCGTCCGCCGACGTGGGGCTGCTGACCCCGTCCTGGGCCGGCTCCGCCGTCGCCGACGCCACCGGTGACACCGCGTACCTGCGTGCCCTGCTCGACGCGGAGGCCGCGCTGACCCGCGCCCAGGCCACCCTCGGGCTCGCCCCGGCGTCCGCCGCGGCAGCCGTCACCGCCGCCGCGGACCCCGGCAGCCACGACCCCGGCGCACTCGCCCTGCGGGCCCGCGCCGCGGGGAACCCGGTGGTTCCGCTCGTCGCCGACCTGACCGCCGCCGTCGGCGCCCGCGACCCGCAGGCCGCCGAGTACGTCCACCGCGGCGCCACCAGCCAGGACATCCTGGACACGGCCACGATGCTGGTCGCCGTCCGCGCCCTGGAGAGCGTCCTGGCGGACCTGGACCGGACGGCCGGGGCGCTGCGCCGTACGGCCGGCGCCCACCGCGCCACCCCGATGGCCGGCCGCACCCTCACCCAGCACGCCGTGCCGACCACCTTCGGCCTCAAGGCCGCCGGCTGGCGCGCCCTCGTCCTCGACGCCCGGGACCGGCTCGCCGCCGTACGCGCCGCGCTGCCCGCCCAACTGGGCGGCGCGGCCGGCACACTCGCGGCGTTCCCCGCGTACGCGCGGGCCACGGACGCGGAACGGGACGGCGGGGGCGCGGCCGGGGCGGAGGTGGCGCAGGACGTCGGCATCCGGCTGCTCGCCGCGTACGCCGCCGAGACCGGGCTCGCCGAACCGGCCCTGCCCTGGCACACCTTGCGCACCCCGGTTGCCGACCTCGCCGGAGCGCTCGCCTTCGCCGCCGGCGCCCTGGGCAAGGTGGCGGCCGATGTCCTGACCCTGACCCGGACCGAGACCGGCGAGGTCGCCGAGGGCGGCGGCCGCGGAGCTGCCACAACGCCGCCCGCGGGCGGCTCGTCCGCCATGCCGCACAAGGCCAACCCGGTGCGGGCCACGCTCATCGCCGCCGCGGCCCGGCAGGTCCCGGCGCTCGCCGCGGTCCTGTACGGATCCCTGGCGGCGGAGGACGAGCGCCCGGCCGGTGCCTGGCACGCCGAATGGCAGCCGCTGCGGGATGCCTTGCGGCTGGTGGGCGGCGCGGCCCGGGACGCTGCCGAACTCACCGCGGGGCTACGGGTGTTCCCGGACCGGATGCGCCACAACCTCGCCCTGACCGGGGGACTGGTCACCACCGAACGCCTCGTCGCGGCCCTCACCGCCCTGACCGGCCGCGGCGAGGCCCGCCGCATCCTGGACGCGGCGTCCCGGCGCACCGCAGAGGAGGGCCTCGGACTGTACGAGGCCCTGCGCGAGGACCTGGACCGGGACCCGGCCGTCGCGGCGGCCCTCCCCGAGGAGGCCCTGCGCCAACTCCTCGACCCCACCGACTACTTGGGGTCGGCGACCGCACTCGTCGACCGCGCACTGGACCGCCGCAGCCACGAGAGCGACCCGCGGGAGCCCGCATGACACACCGGCCCGCCGCAGCCAGGCAAGCAGAGCAGCGACCGGGAATCCCGCCCGGGGGCCGACCGGGCGCTGTCCCCGGCCGCCGGGTCGTCCATCACCGGGTGGACGGCCGCGAGGGGGACCCGCCGCTCGTCCTGGGCCCGTCGCTGGGCACCGACCTCACCCTCTGGGACCCTCAACTCCCCGCGCTGCAACGGCAGTACAGGGTGGTGCGCTGGGACCTCCCGGGCCACGGCGGCACGCCGGCCGACCTGCTCGACGCCCCGGCCGGCACCACGGCCACCACCACTCCCGTCACCCCCGCCCCCGCCGTCACCACCACGGTCCCGCGGCTCGCCCGCCTCGTCCTGGACCTCGCGGACGCCCTCGGCATCGCGCGTTTCGCCTACGCCGGGGTCTCGCTCGGCGGGGCCGTCGGCGCCTGGCTCGCCGTGCACCACCCCGAACGGGTCAGCTCCCTCGCCCTGATCTGCTCCTCCGCCCGCTTCGGCGCACCACAGGCCTGGCGCGAACGAGCCGCCCTCGTACGGCAGCAGGGCACCGGCCCCATCGCGCAGGCGTCGGCGGACCGCTGGTTCACCCCGGCCTTCGCCGGCTCCCCGGAAGCCGTGGCCCTGGTGGAAGGACTGCGAAACAGCGTGGACCCGGCGGGCTACGCGGCCTGCTGCGACGCCCTCGCCGCCTACGACCTGCGCGCCGACCTGGGCCGGATCGCCGCCCCCACGCTCGTCGTCGCGGGCCGCGCCGACCCGGCCACGCCGCCCGCCCACGCCCGCGAACTCACCGACGGCATCCCGGACGCGGGCCTGGTCGAGCTGCCGGGCGCCTCGCACCTCGCGAGCGCCGAGCGCCCCGCCCCGGTACTCGCCGCCCTCCTGGGCCATCTCGCCGCCCACCCCGACCGGGCCGGCGGCCCCGGGCCCGCCGAAGGCGCCCCGGCCGCCGGCGGCGACGACCGCGCCCGGTACGACGCCGGCATGTCCATGCGCCGAGCCGTACTCGGCGACGCCCACGTGGACCGGTCGATCGCGCGGACCAGCGCGCTCACCGAGGTCTTCCAGGACTTCATCACCCGCTACGCCTGGGGCGAGATCTGGACCCGGCCGGGGCTCTCCCGGCAGACCCGCAGCTGCATCACGCTGACCGCGCTCATCGCCCGCGGCCATCACGACGAACTCGCCATGCACCTGCGGGCCGCACTGCGCGGCGGCCTCACCCCGCAGGAGATCCAGGAGGTCCTCCTCCAGTCGGCCGTCTACTGCGGCGTACCGGCCGCCAACACGGCCTTCGCCCTCGCCGACCGCACCGTCGCCGCCTGGCTCGACGAGACGGGCGGGGCGGCAGCCGGCACCACGGACGACCGCACCACGGACGACATCACCACGGAAGGGACGGACCGCTGATGTCCGCACAGCGCACCACGGTCGGGATCATCGGCGGCGGCCCGGCGGGACTGCTGCTCGCGCGGCTGCTGCACCTGTCGGGTGTCGACTGCGTCGTCCTGGAGCACCGCGACCGCGAGTACGTCGAGCGCCGCCAGCGCGCCGGCATCCTCGAACAGGGCACCGTCGATGTGCTCCGCGACTGCGGGGCGGGCGCGCGGATGGACCGCGAGGGCCTGGTCCACGACGGCATCGAGCTGCGCTTCGACCGCCGCTCCCACCGCCTCGACTTCCCGGAGCTGACCGGAGGCCGCAGGGTGACGGTCTACGCCCAGACGGAGGTCGTGAAGGACCTGATCGCCCTGCAGCTCGACGCCGGGGCGCCGCTGCGCTTCGGCGCGCGGGTGCACGCCGTGGAAGGCGCGGACACCGACCGGCCGGTCATCCGCTACACCCACCAGGGCCGCGAGCAGACCCTCGGGTGCGACTACGTCGTCGGCTGCGACGGCTTCCACGGCGTCACCCGCCACGCCGTCCCGGAACACGCGCGGCGTACGTACGAGCGCAGTTACCCCTACTCGTGGCTCGGCGTGCTCGCCGATGTCCCGCCGTCCTGCGACGAGTTGGTCTACGCCCACTCCGAGCGCGGGTTCGCGCTGCTGAGCATGCGCACACCCACCGTCAGCCGGCTCTACCTCCAGGTCCCCAACGGCACCGACCCGGCGAGCTGGCCCGACGACCGCATCTGGGACGAACTGGAGGCCCGCGCGGCCACCGACACCCCCTGGACGCTGCGGCGTGGTCCGCTGACCGCCAAGTCGGTGCTGCCGATGCGCAGTTCGGTCACCGAGCCGATGCGCTACGGGCGGGTGCTGCTCGCGGGCGACGCGGCGCACATCGTGCCGCCGACCGGCGCCAAGGGCCTCAACCTCGCCGTCGCCGATGTCACGGTGCTGGCCCGCGCCCTCATCCAGCAGCACCGGACCGGTTCGACCGAGCTCCTCGACGCCTACTCCGACACCTGCCTGCGCCGGGTCTGGCGCGCCGAGCACTTCTCGTCCTTCATGACGACGACGCTGCACACCGCCCCGGACCAGTCACCGTTCGAGACCCGGCTGCAGCTCTCCCAGCTCGACCGCATCGCCGACTCCCGGCACGCCGCCACCGAACTCGCCGAGAACTACACGGGGATGCCGCTGACCCGGGGGCTGTCGTCGCCGTGCGCGGCACGGTAGCGGACCAGCAGCATGGCCGCGTCGTCGTGCAGCGGGCCCTCGACATGCTCGACCAGGTCCTCGCGCACCGCCCGCAGCGCGGCCTCCGGGTCGGGGTCCTTGAGCAGCGCGGCGCGTTCGTCGAGCGGGTAGAAGCGGCCCGCCGCGTCACGGGCCTCGGTGACGCCGTCGGTGTAGAAGAGCATCTGGTCGCCGGGCGCGAAGGGCACCTCGTAAGGGCGCGGGGGCTCGGTGTCCTTCAGGCTCAGGCCGAGCGGCACCGCCCGCTCGGGCGGTGCCGCGAAGGCGACCGAGCCGTTGGGGCGGACGACCAGGGGCGCCGGATGGCCGAAGTTCAGCAGTGTCGCGTTCGGGCCGTCCCCGACCTCGGCGAGCATCGCCGTCACAAAGCGCTCGCCGGACAGATGACGGTTCAGTGCCCGCTCCACCCGCTCGCCGACCGCCGGCAGATCCACCTCGTCGTGCGCGGCCTCCCGGAAGGCGCCCAGCACCACCGCCGCGCTCTCCACCGCCTCCAGGCCCTTGCCCTGGACGTCCCCGACGATGATCCGCACCCCGGCGGGTGAGGTCACCACCTCGTACAGATCCCCGCCGATCCGGGCCGCGGCCACCGCGGAGGTGTACGAGACGGCGATCCGCAGCGGTCCCGCGCCGCGCGGCACCGGGCGCAGCAGCACGCGCTGCGCGACCTCGGCGATCGACCGGACGCCGGCCAGCTCCTCCTCGCGGCGCCGGCGCATGACGGCGGCGACCAGACCGGCCGCGGTGACGCCCGCGACCGTCAGCAGCGCGGTCAGTCCGCGCCGTCCCTCGAACAGGCCGTTGTACATGCCCAGGCCGAGGCAGAGCATGAAGGCGATCAGTCCGACGAGCGCCGTACGGCGCCAGCCGCCGACCAGCCCGGCGAACGCGGGCCCCAACGAGACCAGGGGCAGGAAGCCCACGCCGGGGCCCGCGATGAGGTCGACCGCGCAGACGACGGCCATCACCGCGTAAGGGAACGCGGACAGCACACGGGAGCCGGCGCGCGGCTCCCCGTTCTCCACGGCCAAGGTGTACTCCGACGGTGTGGCGAGAGGTGGTGCGGACAGGGGGAGCTGACAGGTGTTCGGAGGCCGCCGGCCTTGGGCGCTGTCCGAATTCGGCCCCCGACCCGAGCATATGCGCCATATGCCGGACCGAATTACCTCGAATGCGTCGCTGTTACCTAATCGCAGTGGGGAGGCCGGCCCGAACCCGCGCGGCGGACCCGGCCCGGGAGGGGCGAGGGATCTTACGGACCCATGACGCGGCGGCCGTGCCGCGCCGCTGATCGCGCTGCCGCGCCTAGCGTGACCTGCATGCGTGTACTGGTCACCGGCGGCGCCGGATTCATCGGATCGCAGGTCGTCGAGGCGCTCACGGCGCGCGGGCACGAGCCCGTCGTCCTCGATGCCCTGCTGCCCACGGCCCACCCCGGCCTCCCGCCGGAGCGGCCGGGGGTGGACCGCATCGTCGCCGACGTCCGCGACCGGGCGGCCGTCGACGCGGCACTGCGGGGCGTGGACGCGGTCTGCCATCAGGCCGCGATGGTCGGCCTCGGCAAGGACTTCGCGGACGCCCCCGACTACGTCGGCTGCAACGACCTGGGCACCGCCGTACTCCTGGCCGCGATGGCCGCGGCCGGTGTCGGCCGGCTGGCGCTCGCCGGGTCGATGGTGGTCTACGGGGAGGGCCGCTACGCGTGCCCGGTCCACGGTGTGGTGCGGCCCGGCCCGCGGACCGCCGCCGACCTCGATGCCGGACGCTTCGAGCCGCGCTGCCCCGAATGCGGCGCCGAACTGCGGCCCGGCCTCGTCGACGAGGACGCGCCGGCCGATCCGCGCAATGTGTACGCGGCGACCAAGCTCACCCAGGAACACCTGGCCGCCGCCTGGGCCCGGGCGAGCGGCGGCCGGGCCCTCTCGCTCCGCTACCACAACGTCTACGGGCCCGGGATGCCGCGCGACACCCCCTATGCCGGGGTGGCGTCGTTCTTCCGCTCCGCGCTGGCCCGTGGCGAGGCGCCGGCCGTCTACGAGGACGGCGGCCAGCGCCGGGACTTCGTCCACGTACGGGATGTCGCCGCCGCCAACGTGGCCGCCCTGGAGGCACTCCCGGACCGGGAGGCGGGAACCCTGACCGCGTACAACACGGGCAGCGGGGTGCCGCACACGGTGGGGGAGATGGCACGCGCGCTGGCCGGCGCCTGCGGCGGACCGGAGCCGGTGGTGACGGGCGAGTACCGGCTCGGGGACGTCCGGCACATCACGGCGTCGTCGCACCGGATCGCGGCCGACCTGGGCTGGCGCGCCGAGGTCGGATTCGACGCGGGCATGCGGGAGTTCGCCCGCGACGGCATGCGCCCCGTGAGCCCGTGAGCCCTTGAGCCCGTGAGGTCCGAGGCCGCAGCGCCCCGCGGCCGCGGCCCGGTGCCGCACCGCCGCGTCGCCCCACCGTCCGCTTCGACCCGTAGGTGACCGAGTGACCCACTCCCTTCCGACCGCCCCCCGCCCGGCCCCGGTGGATGTCGTGCTGCCCTGCCTCGACGAGGCCGCCGCGCTGCCCTGGGTGCTGGAGCGCATCCCGCCGGGCTGGCGTGCCGTCGTGGTGGACAACGGCTCCACCGACGGCTCGGCCGACGTCGCCCGCCGCCTGGGCGCCACCGTCGTGCACGAACCGCTGCGCGGCTTCGGCGCCGCCTGCCACGCCGGACTGCTGGCGGCCGAGGCGGACATCGTCTGCTTCTGCGACTGCGACGCCTCCCTCGACCCCGCCGAGCTGGCCCCGTTCGTGCGCGCCGTACGCGACGGTGAGAGCGATCTGGTACTGGGCCGCCGGCGTCCGCAGGGCCGCGGCGCCTGGCCGCTGCACGCCCGGCTGGGCAACGTCGCCCTCGCCGGGATGCTGCGCCGGCGCACCGGACTGCGACTGCACGACCTCGGCCCGCTGCGGGCCGCCCGGCGCAGCGGGTTGCTCGGCCTGCACCTCACCGACCGCCGCAGTGGCTACCCGCTGCAGATGGTGGTCCGGGCCGCCGACGCCGGCTGGCGCGTCGAGGAGCGGGACGTGCCCTACCGCCCGCGCACCGGCCGGTCCAAGGTCACCGGCACCTGGCGCGGCACCTGGCACGCGGTGACCGATATGCGTGCCGTCCTCCGCCAACCGCCGGCCGCGTCCCCGAAGGGAGCCACCCGATGACCGAGCCCGCCGTCCGTCCGGGACCGACGACGGTCCTGGTCATCGCCAAGGAGCCGGTGCCGGGCCGGGTCAAGACCCGCCTCACCCCTCCGTACACGGCCGAGCAGGCCGCCGAACTGGCCGAGGCCGCCCTGCACGACACCCTCCGGGCGGTGCGCGCGATGCCCGCCCGGCAGCGGATCGTGGTCCTCGACGGCACACCGGGGCGCTGGCTGCCGGACGGATTCGAGGTCCGGCCGCAGTGCGCGGGCGGCCTGGACGAGCGGCTGGCGGCGGCGTTCGGCGGCTGTACCGGGCCGACCCTGCTCATCGGCATGGACACCCCCCAGGTCACACCCCAACTCCTCGCACCCGCACTGGACATGGACGGATGGCGGGATTGCGACGCCTGGTTCGGGCCGGCCGAGGACGGCGGATTCTGGGCGCTCGGCCTGGCCTCGCCCGACCCCGCGCTGCTGCGCGGCGTCCCGATGTCCACCGACCGCACCGGCGCCGTCCAGCGCGCCCGCCTCACCGGCGCGGGGCTGCGGGTGCGCGACCTCCCGCCGCTGCGCGATGCCGACACGGCGGACGACGTGCGGCGGGTCGCGGCCGCCGCCCCCGATGGCCGGTTCGCCGCCACCCTCGCCCGCCTGACGGAGGCAGCCGACCGATGAGCACCACCATGCCGCCCGCCGTGCCCGCCACCCGCCCCGAAACCGTCTCCTGGGGCGCGGACCCGTACGCCGACGCGCTGCGCAGCGGCCGGGGCCCGCTGTTCCTGCGCCGGACCGACGGCTGGCTGCTGCCGCTGGAGGTCGAACGCTGGTGCGCGGGCGCGGACACCGCCGACCTCTCGGCGCTCCGCCGCTGCGAGGGAACGGTCCTCGACATCGGCTGCGGCCCCGGCCGGCTGGTCGCGGCGCTCGCCGCGCGGGGCCGGCGGGCGCTGGGCATCGACGTCAGCGAGGCCGCGGTCTCCCGTACGGCCCAGACGGGCGGCGCCGCGCTGCGCCGCTCGGTCTTCGAATCCCTTCCGGACGAGGGGAGCTGGGGAACCGCCCTGCTGCTCGACGGCAACATCGGTATCGGGGGCGACCCGCACGCCCTGCTCGCCCGGAGCGCGGAACTGGTCGTCCACGGCGGGCTGCTCATCGTCGAGACGACAGCAGCCGACGTGGACGAGCGGGTCCGGGTCCGCGTCGACAACGGATACGGCGGACACCGCGCCCAGGGCGACCTCTTCCCCTGGGCGCGGGTGGGCACCCCGGCGCTGCTGCGCTACGCGGCGCCGGCCGGATGGCTGCCGGTCGACCGCTGGACGATCGCCGAACACGCCGTGGTGGAGGGGGAGTTCGAGTCCGGCGAAGTACGCTGCGGTCCCGGAACCGGCGCCGTTCCCGAGCAGCGGCCCGCCCCGGGGGAGGGGCGGGCGGAACCGGAACGCCGCGCCGCCCCGGAACGCCGCTTCGTCGCACTGCGCCGCGCCGCGCCGACGGACCGCCGCGGCGCGGCCATACCCGATCCGACGGCACGGTGACGGTGCCCCGCCGGACCGCCCGGCCTCCGCGGACGGCGCCTTCGCGTGCCGGGGTGTCCCCCGGGAGCCGCTCGGCTCACCGCGCCGATCTGCGCGCCGCCACCGGCGCCGCCCTGCTCGTCGTACTGGCCGCCGCTGTGGGCACCGTCATTGAGCGCACAAGCGGCAGTCTGCACGTCAACTGGCCGCCGCTGTACGCCTCGTGGGACCCGCACCTCGGCCCCGGCACCCCGGCGGCCGTCGCGGTCGCCGTCGCCGTGATCGCCTACGGGCCGCCGCTGGCCGCGCGGTTGCCCTGGCGCGTGCTCGTCCCGGCCGGCTGGGCCGCGTCGATGGCCTGGACCTGGTCGCTGGCCCTCGTCGACGGCTGGCACACCGGCATCGCAGGACGGCTCACCACCGCGTACGAGTACCTGACCGTCATCCACCGTTTCGACGATCCGGGCCGGGCGCTGCGCGACTTCACCCACCACATACTCGACACCGCCCCGGACCACTGGCCCGCCCATGTCGCGGGGCACCCGCCGGCCGCCGTCCTCACCTTCGCCGGACTGGACCACCTCGGCCTGGGCGGCGGCGCCTGGGCGGGCGTCTGGTGCATCACCCTCGGCACCTCCGCGGTGGCCGCGGTCCTGGTCGCGTTGCGCGTCCTCACCGACGAGACGACGGCGCGCCGGGCGGCGCCGTTCCTGGTGGCGGCCCCGGCGGCCGTGTGGGTCGGTACCTCCGCGGACGGCTATTTCGCCGCCGTCGCCGCCTGGGCCCTGGCCCTGCTCGCGCTCGCCGTGACGGGCACCACCCGGGCCCCGGCGGCCGCCGCCCTGGCCGCGGGGCTGCTGTTCGGGCTCACCTGCTACCTCTCGTACGGGCTGACGCTGATCGCGCTGCCCGCCGCAGCGATGCTGCTGCTCACCCGTGGGGTGCGCCTGCTGCCCCTGGTGGCGGCCGGGATGATCGCCGTCGCCGCGGCCTTCTCCCTCGCCGGATTCAACTGGTGGGAGGGCTATCAGCTGCTGGTGGAGCGCTACTACCAAGGCGCCGCCGCGGTCCGCCCGTACGCCTACTGGATATGGGGCAATCTCGCCTGCGCCGTCCTCATCACCGGCCTCGCCCCGGCCGCCGGCCTGCGCCGCGTCCTCGCGGCGGCCCCCGGCGCGCTGCGGCAGCTGCGCCCGGCCGGTGCGTCGCGCGCCACCGCGGCCGGCCGCCTGGTGGTCCTCGTCCTCGCGGCCCTCGCCGCGCTGCTCGTGGCCGACCTCTCCGGTATGAGCAAGGCGGAGACCGAACGCATATGGCTGCCCTTCGCGTTCTGGCTGCTGCCCGCCACCGCGCTGCTGCCGACGGCCCGCCACCGCCACTGGCTCGCAGCCCAGACAGCGCTCGCGCTGCTGCTCAACCACCTTCTGTATACGGGGTGGTGAGGAAGCGTCAGGCACGGCGATCCCGAGTGCCGGGCTCGGGCAGGGCGGCCGTGTCCGGAAGGGCGACGGCGGCCGGCTACGCCAGATACGGCCGGGTCGAGTCCACCCGGCCGGGGCGCAGGATGCGCAGTGGTCCGCCGCCGCAGGACGGGCACTCGGCGCGGGTGAGCGGGGAGGCGACCCGGGTGCCGTGGGCGAAATAGTCGGCCCGCCGTTGGCCGGAGAGATCGGTGGAGTGCCGGATCTCGTAGTCCTCTTCCCATCCGTGTCCGCAGTGCAGGCAGACGAACGCATACGCCTCGTGCACCGTCTCGGGGTCGGCCATGCTCACCACGCCCTCTCTCGGTCCGAGGCGCTCGCGCCGGGACCGGATCCGTGCCGCACCCTCCATTATTGCACTCTGCAATGGTGCGCGAAAGGTGTGGCGGGCGCGAGGGGAGGGCGGGACGCGGGGGGGCAAGGAGCCCTTGCCGCCTTTCGGTCCCGCCACCAGGAGTGACGCGGTCACCGGGTATAAAGGCGCCATGGGGTACGACGTGAACCGCCCGCCGCGGCCGACCGGGGCCGCCGCGCCCGGCGAGGATCTCGACAAGGATGTCGAGGAGGTCATCGACGCCGTGCTGACCACCTCCAGGCTGCTGGTCGCCATCTCCGCCCGCGCGCTCGCCGAGAGCGAGCCCACTCTCACGCTTCCGCAGCTGCGCGCCCTTGTGGTGCTGCGCGGTCAGGGGCCGGTGAAGCTGGCCTCGCTGGCCGCTGCGCTGGGCGTCAACCCGTCCACCGCGATGCGGATGATCGACCGGCTGGAAGCGGGCGGCAGCGTCGACCGGCAGGCCAATCCGGGCAACCGCCGCGAGGTCGTGCTCAGTCTGACGGAGAAGGGCCGCCGGCTCGTCGACCAGGTGCTGGCCCACCGCCATACGGAGATCGCCGCGATCGTGGCCCGGATGCCGGCCGAGAAGCGCGCCGGGCTCGTCGGATCGCTGCGCGCCCTGACCGACGCGGCGGGCGAACCCGCCCTCCCTCCGGGCTCGTTGTCGCCCAGCCGGGACTGAGGGCTGACGGGCCGACAGCCAGGACCTCCTGCGTCAGGGCCGCGCCCGAGTCACCCCCGCGCCCGCTCCAGGCCCGCGTACACCGCCGCGACCAGATGCTTGCTGCGCGGGTCCTCGCCCGAGGTGCCGGCGCCGAACTTGTTCATCGTGTACGCGTACGAGAGCCGGTTCTCCGGGTCGGCGAAGGCGTACGAACCGCCCGCGCCGCCATGACCGAACGCCCCGGGATTGGGGCCCGCGTGGCCATAGTGGTTGAGCATGTAGCCCAGCCCCCACCGGAGTTGGGCGCCTGCCGGGGCGAGGGCGCCGATGACCAGATCGTTCTCGTCGGGCAGGCTCTGTGAGCGGCGCATCGCCTCCAGGGTGCCGGGCCGCACAAGCTTCCCGCAGGCCAGCGCGCCGTAGACCGCGGCCAGTCCGTGGGCGGAGGCGTGCGCGTTGCCCGCCGGGATCTCGGCCGAACGGTAGGCGGCGCTGTTGACGTCCCCGGTGGGGAGGTAGGTCAGCGCGAGCATCACGGCCACCAGCGGGTGGTCGGAGAGCGCCTGGTACGGCGGCTTCGGGGCGCCGGGGAACCGCTCGGCGAGCCGCGCCTCGTTCAACTGCCCGACCATGTCGGCGCATTGGTCCTGCTCCTCGGCCGGGGTGCCGATGAACACCCGGGCGTCGAGCGGCCCGGTGATCTCGCGGCGCAGGAAGGTGCCGAGGGAGAGTCCGGTGATCCGGCGCACCACCTCGCCCACCAGGAACCCGAAGCTCACCGCGTGATAGCCCTGTGCGGTGCCCGGCTCCCACCACGGCGGGCTCGCCGCGAGGGTCGCGCACACCCGGTCCCAGTCCTGGACATGCTCCACGGGCAGCCGCTCGCGGGGTGCGAGCAGCCCGGCGCGGTGGCTGAGCAACCAGCGCACGGGTATGTCCTGCTTGCCGGCCTGCGCGAACTGGGGCCAGTAGCGGGCGACCGGCGCGTCCATGTCCAGCTCTCCCCGGTCCGCCAGGAGATGCGCGCAGAGCGCGGTCATGCCCTTGGACGTGGAGTAGACGTTCACGAGCGTGTCGCGCTGCCATGGGCGGGTGCGCTTCCGGTCCGTGTGGCCGCCCCACAGGTCGACGACCGGCTCGCCGTCGACGGTCACGGACACCGCCGCACCGACATCGCCGTGTTCCGCGAAGTTCCGCGCGAAGGCGTCGCGTACGCCCTCGAAGCCGGGTGCGCAGTGGCCGTTGGCAGGGGCATTCTCCACGGTGCTCTCCCTCGCGTCGTCGTCCGTGGTCCTCGTACCGTCACCCCTGTGCGGGCTGCCCTTCCGGGCGGTCCTGGGGTGTCCTGTACCGGATCATCCGGCCGGGTCGATGCCTGTGGCAACCATGGGACCCGTACGGCTCAGCGGCGCGTGTCCGGGTGGAGCCGCCTGCGCAGCGGGGTGGCGCCGCCCGCGGGGTCCTCGAAGAGCGCCGGATGCCGGGCGCGGATTGTCTCGATATCGCTGTGGACGCCGCGCAGATGGCCGCTCAGGGCATGCTCGGCGGCCGCCGTGTCGCGCTCCTCCAGGGCATCGACCACCGCGGTGTGTTCGGCGACGAGCAGCTCGACGCGGTGCGGCAGCGGGAGGCTGAGGCGTCGGGCGCGGTCGAGGTGGGCCTTGGCCGTGGTCACCGTCCGCCACAGCGTGCGGTGGCCGCTGGCCTCCATCAGGCGGCGGTGGAACGCCTCGTCCAGCGCGAAGAACGCCGCCGGCTCGCCGCTCTCGCAGACCTCCCGCTGGCGCACGAGGATGTCGCGCAGCGCGGCGATGTCGGAGGCCTCGGCCCGCTCCACGGACTGGCGCAGCGCGGCGAGTTCGATGGCCTCACGGACGAACTGCGCCTCCAGTACGGCGGGCACGCTGATCCGGGTGACGAACGTCCCCAGCTTCGGGAAGACCTCGACCAGCGCCTCCTCCCCGAGCAGGATCAGCGCCTCGCGCACCGGCGTACGGCTGACCGTGAGTTCCGCGGCGAGTTCGTTCTCCGACAGCGGGCTGCCGGGGGGCAGTTCGAGCGAGGTGATCCGCTCGCGCAGCACCGTGTGGACCCGGGAACGCACCGATTCCTTGGGTGCCGCCCCGGCCCCGGGCCGCTGCTCGCGACGCTGATCATCCATGTCCACACTCTCTCATCCACCACCATTGCTGACTACCATACAAGGCTTGTATGGTAGCGCCGCCGCAGCTCGCAGCGGGCGCCCGAAGAGGGGGAACCCGCTGGTCCGAGGCCTGGACGAGCCGCTCGTTCCGGGCCGGCCGGCGCGCCGCACACGGGGAGCGGGGCACCTGGGCCGCGGCCCCGTCAGGACAGACGTCAGGAATGCGAGGTCAACGATGACGACCGCACCCACCCCACCGGGCGCCGTACGCGCCGGCCCGGAGGCGGACCGGCCCGCCGCACCGCGCCGCCCGCGCGGCCGCGGCCACAACGTCCGCTGGACGATCGT
Source organism: Streptomyces sp. NPDC101393 (assembly GCF_044767385.1). Lineage (NCBI taxonomy): Bacteria > Bacillati > Actinomycetota > Actinomycetes > Kitasatosporales > Streptomycetaceae > Streptomyces > Streptomyces sp. NPDC101393. The sequence goes on from NZ_JBIWNU010000006.1 coordinate 489,114, forward strand.
CCTTCTCTGCTTCTGCGGGATGGCCGTCAACTACCTCGACCGGGCCACCCTCAGCGTCGCGCTGCCCACCATGTCCAAGGACCTGCACTTCGGCCCGGAGACCCAAGGGGTGGTGCTGAGCGTCTTCTTCATCACCTACGCGATCTGCCAGCTGCCCTCAGGCCTGCTCCTCGACCGCTTCGGCGTCAAGCGTGTCTTCGCCCTCGGCGCCCTGTGGTGGTCGCTGTCGACCATGGTGACCGGCGCGGTACGCGGCGTCGGCACGCTCATCGGCGCACGGCTGCTGCTGGGCACCGGCGAGGCCGTCGGCTATCCCGCGCCCGCCAAGGCCGTCTCCCGCTGGTTCCCGGTCCGCGAGCGCACCCGCGCCAACAGCGTCTGGGACAACGGCTCCCGCGTCGGCACCGCCGTCGCCCTGCCGCTGGTCACCGGCATCGTCGCCTGGCTGCACTGGCGGGCCGCCTTCGTCATCGCCGGCGTCATCGCGCTGATCTGGATCGCCGCCTGGATGCGCTGGTACCACGAGCCCGAGGACCACCCCGAGCTCACCGCGGCCGAACGCACCTACATCGAGCAGGGCGGCGCCCGGCTGGAGTCCACCGAGCAGCGGGCCGACGCCGGCGACGGTGCACCGGGCCCCGCCTCCATCCGCTGGCGCGACCTGTTCCGCTACCGCACGGTGTGGGGCATGATGCTCGGCTTCTTCTGCATCAACTACGTCATCTACTTCTTCATCACCTGGTTCCCCAGCTACCTCGTCGACGCTCGCGGCTTCGACCTCCTGGGCCTCGGCTTCTTCGGCACCCTCCCCGGCCTGGTCGCGATCGTCGGAAGCCTGGCCGGCGGCTGGACCGCCGACCGGCTCCTCCAGCGCGGCTGGAGCACCACCAAGGTCCGCAAGACCTGCACCGTCGCGGGCACCCTGTGTTCCTCGGTGATCGCCTTCACCGTCGTCGTGCCCAGCGCCGCCGCCGCGCTCGCCCTGCTGTCCGTCAGCTACGCCTCGCTCTGCTTCGCCACCGCCAACGTCGCCTCGCTGCCCGCCGACATCGCCCCCACCCCCGGCCATGTCGCCTCGCTCAGCGGCATCCAGAACTGCGCCTCCAACGTCGCCGGCGCCCTCGGGCCGATCGTCACCGGCGTCCTCCTCGGCATCTCCGGCGGCTCCTACCTCCTGCCGCTGGTGATCTCCGGAGCGCTTTCCCTCGTCGGCGCCCTCGCGTACGCCTTCGTCATCCGCCGCGTCGAACCGCTGCCCGCACGGTGAAGCGCCCGCTCGCCCGCCCCCGCCCCCCGGCCAGAGAGAAGGAACTCCCCGTGCTCCCGCCCACCCACCGCGCCGCCGTCCTGTACGCGCCCCAGGATCTGCGCGTCGAGGAACGCCGCACCCCCGAACCGGGCCCCGGCCAGGTGCTGGTGCGGATCGCCGCCGTCGGCCTCTGCGGCTCCGACCTGCACTACTACGCGCACGGCGAGAACGGCCCGAACGTGCTGCGCACCCCCACCGTCCTCGGGCACGAGGCCGCCGGCGTCATCGCCGCCACCGGGCCGGGCGCCGACCGGCACGCGGTGGGCACCCCCGTCGCCATCGAGCCCGCGCACCCCTGCGGCCGGTGCGCCCGCTGCCGGCGCGGCGCGTACAACCAGTGCCCGCACGGCACCTGCTACGGCTCGCCGCCCACCGACGGGGCGCTGGCCGCCTACGTCCTGGCGCCCGAGGACTTCGTTCACCCGCTGCCCGACGGTCTCGACCTCCGGCACGGCGCGCTCATCGAACCGCTTGCCGTCGCCGTGCACGCCGTACGCCGGGCAGGGGTCCGGCCCGGCGACCGGGTGCTGGTCACCGGCGCGGGGCCGATCGGTCTGCTGGTCCTCCAGGTCGCGCGCGCGGCCGGCGCCGACCGCATCGAGGTGAGCGATGTGAGCCCCCAACGGCTGCGGTACGCGGAGAAGTGGGGTGCCACCCGCACGGTCGACCCGGCCACGGCACAGGTCGTCGACGCGGCACCCGGCATGCTCGCCGACCCGGACGGCTTCGATGTCGCCCTGGACTGCTCCGGCAACGCCGGCGCCCTCGTCGGAGCACTTCGCGCCCTGCGCCCCGGCGGCACCGTCGCGGTCGTCGGCAACCCCGCCACCGTGGCCACCGAACTGCCGCTCGCCTGGATGCAGCGGCAGGAAATCACCCTGGTCACCGCCTTCCGCTACGCCAACGACTTCCCCGCGGCCATCGCCCTCGCCGCCACCGGCCGCGTCCGGCTCGCCGAACTCGTCACCTCCTGCCACCCGCTGGACGCCTCGGACGCGGCACTGCGGGCCGCTCTGACCGACCCCGCCCAGCTCAAGGTCCTCGTCACCCCGGAAACCGGCCCCGCCGGGGGCAACTCCCAGGGGGCACACCATGGTTGATGCTCCCGGCGCGCCCCGCCTGTCCCGCGCCCAGCTCCCCGTCCCCGGCCTCGGGCGGCCCCGCGGCGCACCCGAAGCGGGCATCGTCCACCTCGGGCTCGGCAACTTCCACCGCGCCCACCAGGCCGTCTACACCGCCGAGGCGCTCCGGCACGCCGACGGACCCTGGGGCATCACCGGCGTCGTCACCGGCCCCCGGCAGCGCTCACGCCCCGTCGTGACCGGCATGACCGCACAGGACGAGCTCTACACCGTGCTCACCCTCAGCGGCGACGGCGCCGTCCGCGCCGAGGTGCCCGGCGTGCACCACCGCGGTCTGCTCGCGGGGGACCGGCCGGAGGACGTCGTCGCCGCCATCGGCGACCCCGCCACCCGCATCGTCACGCTGACCATCACGGAGAAGGGCTACACCCGCACCCCGTCCGGCGGCCTCGACCTCGACGATCCCCGGCTCCGGTGCGACCTCACCACCCCCGCCGCCCCGCAGACCTCCCTCGGCCTGCTGATGCGCGGCCTGCAACGCCGGGTCCGCGGCCACGCCGCCCCGCTGACCGTGCTGTCCTGCGACAACCTCTTGGACAACGGCGGCCAACTACGCCGTCTGCTGGGGGAGTTCACCGACGCGCTGCCGTCCGGTGAACGCGAGGAGCTGGCGCCGTACCTCACCACCGCGGTGTCCACGCCCAGCAGCATGGTCGACCGCATCGCCCCCGCCACCACTGACGCCCACCGCGCCCAGGTCACCCGCTGCTTCGGACTGCGCGACGCGGTTCCCGTGCCGGCCGAGCCCTACCGCCTGTGGGTGCTCCAGGACGACTTCCGGGCCGGCCGCCCCGCCTGGGAGCGGGCCGGCGCCGTCTTCACCGCCGACGTGGCCGGCTACGAGACGATGAAGCTGTGCCTCCTCAACGGCGCGCACTCCTTCCTCGCCTACCTCGGCCTGCTGCACGGATACGGCTCCATCGACCGGACCGTCGCCGACGAGCGGCTCGGCGCGGCCGCCCGGCACCTCATGACCCACGAGATCCTGCCGGCCCTCACCCTCCCGGACGGCGTCGACGGCCCCGCCTACATCGACGAACTCCTCGAACGGTTCGGCAATCCCGCACTCGGCCACCGCACCGCCCAGGTCGCCGCCGACGGTTCCCTCAAGATCCCGGTCCGCTGGGCCGGAGCGCTCGCCCACCACCTGCGCTCCGGCGCCGTCCCCGATCTGCTCGCCCTCGGCGTCGCCGCCTATATCCGCGTCATCACCCGGGGGCCGGACGCCGGTCACGGGCAACCGCCCGTCGCCGGACAGGACGGCGCCACCGACCGGCTGCGCGCCCTCGCCGCACGCGCCGGCGGCCCCGGCGCGGCGGCCCGGCTCCTCGTGGAGGCCGGTGGCTTTCTCCCCGAAGAGGCCGCCGGGCACCGGGAGTTCGCATCACGGGTGGCCGCCTTCGCCGACGACCTCGCCACCCACGGCCCGCACACCACCCTGCGCACCGCCCTCACCACCACACCCCTCTGACCTGCCTACGTCTCCCCGTCCGCACATCCGCACCCCTCCCCAGACGCAAGAAAGGCGGGCCGCCGCACAATGGCCACCATCGTCGACGCCACGGTGTTCGTCACCAGCCCCGGACGCAACTACGTCACCCTCAAGCTCACCACGTCCGACGGCGTCACCGGCATCGGCGACGCCACCCTCAACGGCCGCGAACTGGCCGTCGCCTCCTACCTCCGCGACCACGTCTGCCCCACCCTCATCGGCCAGGACGCGGACCGCATCGAACACCTCTGGCAGTACCTCTACAAGGGCGGTTACTGGCGCCGCGGTCCGGTCACCATGACCTCCATCGCCGCCGTCGACGTCGCCCTCTGGGACATCAAGGGCAAGGTCGCGGGTCTCCCCGTCTACCAGCTGCTCGGCGGCGCGGCACGCGACGGCGTCACCGTCTACGGCCACGCCAGCGGCAACGACATCCCCGAACTCCTCGACGACGTCGAGCGTTTCCTCGGCCAGGGCTTCCGCGCCGTCCGCGCCCAGGCCGCCATCCCCGGCCTGGAACGCGTCTACGGCATGCGCAAGGGCGACGGTGTCACCTACGAACCGGCAGACGGCGGCCTGCCCACCGAGGAGAACTGGGACACCGGCGCCTACCTGGACTTCGTCCCCACCTACATGGCCGCGGTCCGCGACAAGTTCGGCTACGGCTTCCAGCTGCTGCACGATGTGCACCACCGCCTCAGCCCCATCGAGGCGGCCCGGCTGGGCAAGTCTCTGGAGCCTTACCGGATGTTCTGGATCGAGGACCCGACACCCGCCGAGGACCAGGAGGCGTTCCGCCTCATCCGGCAGCACACCACCACCCCGCTGGCGGTCGGCGAGATCTTCAACAGCATCTGGGACTGCCAGCACCTGATCACCAACCGGCTGATCGACTACGTCCGCACCTCCGTCTCGCACGCGGGCGGCATCAGTCACCTGCGGAAGATCTTCGCGCTCGCCGAGCTGTACGGCGTCCGCTCGGGCTCGCACGGCGCCGGCGACCTCTCCCCGGTCTCCTTCGCCGCCGCCCTGCACGTCGACCTGTCCGTCCAGAACTTCGGCATGCAGGAGTACATGGGCCACCTGAGCCCCTACGAGGACGTCTTCCACACGTCCTGGACCTTCGAGGACGGCCTGATGCACCCCGGCAACACCCCCGGCATCGGCGTCGACTTCGACGAACAGGCCGCCGCACGCTTCCCGTACACGCCCAAGTACCTCCCGGTGAACCGCCTGCGGGACGGGTCGGTGCACGACTGGTGACACCGGCGCCGCCCCGGGTGACCGGATCCCACCGGGGCGGCACGCACCGGCGCGGGCGGCCCGCAGGATGGTGACCTTGAACGGACCACCCTCCCGCCGCCCCGTCGAGGCACTCCTGGCCATCGACCTCCAGAGGGCCTTCGTGTCCGGCGACGACGCGGTCCCGGACGCCGCCCGGGTGCTCGACCGCGCCCGCGACCTGCTCGCGCGGGCGCGCTCGGCCGGCGCCCTCGTCGTCCCTCTGCAGAACGACGGCCCGTCCTGAAGCGTGGACGCGCCGCACACGCACCGCCTGCGCACGCCTGGCGGCCGCGCGCGAGGAGCCGGGCACCGGGACGATGAGTTGACGGCACCGGCGGCGTCTCAAAGAAGGGGACCGGAACGCACGGCGGTCCCCTCCGCCCCGGCCGCCACAGGAGGCACGCCATGAACACCACCCCGAACCCGGCCCGCCCTGCCGCCGTCCAGCCGGTGATCATCACCCCTGACCTCGCTCGACTGCAGGGGTTCTACGCCGGTCTGCTCGGGGCCGAGCAGGCCCTCAGGGTCCCCGAGGAGGGGCCGGTCTTCTTCGTGGGGCTGCGGATCGGCAACGGCGAACTCGGCATCGTCGCCGACAGCGGCGTCGACACCGGTGCCCCGACACGGGTCCTGATCAGCTTCTCCGTCACGGACGTGGACCACCTGCTGGAGCGGGTCGAACCGCTCGGCGGGACGGTCCAGGGCCCGGCGAACGACATGCCGTGGGGCCAGCGGGTGGCCCACATCAAGGACCCGGACGGCAATGCGGTCAATCTGACGCAGCCGGTCTCGCGGTCCATCTGACGCAGCCGGTCTGAGCGGCGGCTTCCCCGCCGCCGGACTCCCGGTGCGAGGGGCCGCGTCAGCGGCCCGTGGAGCCGGTGCCCGCCAGGTCGTGGTGGATGACACGGGCGGCGTTCTCCACGGTGTCGACGCCGTAGTCCATGGTGTCGTTGCCGCGGGAGAGCACGGCCATGCCGTAGTCGTTGCCGTGGCCGGTGAACGAGCCGACGCTGTGCACCCGCCAGCCGTCGCTCGCGCGCGGCAGCCAGCCGTCCTTGACGTGGGTGACCGCTGTGGCGGGCGCGCCGGCCGGGGCGCCCCACCGCTGGTCGGGTTCGACGTGCCGCATCAGGCCGAGGGCGTAGCCGCGGTCGGCCTTCGTCAGCACCGCGTTCTTGGTGGTCAGGAGCTGCATCAGCGTCAGCTGGTCCCCGGCGGTGACCTGCGTCAGCCCCCAGGCCCCGGCCGCGCCCGGAGTGGTGTCGGTCATCTTCGCCAGCGCCAGGAAGTGCTTGATGCCAGCCGGACCGATCTGCTTCCACAGGGCGGACGTCGCGTCGTTGTCCGACTTGGTGATCATGTCGGTGGTCAGCCGCACCTCCTTCGGCGTCAGCTTCCGGTGCGCCTCCTCGGCCTGCCGCAGCAGCGCGCCGAGCACCGTGACCTTCACGACGCTCGCCGAGTCGAAGCGGGCGTCGGCCCGGAACGTGCAGTGCGTATGGGTGCGCCGGTCGTACACCGCGAGCGCGGAGCTGCCCTCGCGCCCGTCGAGGGCGGACGCCAGGTCGCGGGAGAGGTGGGGCGCCAGGCCCGGCTTCTTCGAGGTGCACACCACCTTCGAGCCGCCCACCGGGGCGCTCGCGGTGCTCGCCGCGGCAGGTTCCGCCGAGCCGAGGGTGGTGAGCGCCACACCGGCGGCCACGCCCGCGGCCGCGAGCGCCGCGAGCCCGCGGCGGGCGCGTCGCGATATCCGTGTTCGCTGCATGAAGGTGCTGTCCGTCCCGCTGTGTCAGGTGAAGGCCGTCCCGGCTCCGGGTGCCTGGTGCCCCGAGGCCTTCCTGTGGGCCTCGTACGGCCGTCCGCCCAGGGCACTCGTCCGCGCCGCGAAGGGCTGCCGAGCTGAACGGCGGCCGGTCCGGTGCGTGCGCACTCCGGCGCATCTCCCGTTCATGGGCCAGGGCGACCCTACGTGTCCCGGAGGCGGGCACCGCCTGCGAGGGAGGTGCGTTTGTCCGCTTTCGCGACGCTTTGGGATCGCGTGGCGGAGGGGCTTCACGGTGTGATTTTTGACAAAGCGGACGCCTGCGCCGGCTGCGCTCCGGGGTCCCGCCGTCACACCTCGTGGCGCGCCCGTACGCCCCCTCGGGCGGGCCTCGGGTCGCACACACCGGGCCGCGGGGTGAGCCTGGAAGCGTTCGGCTCCCAGAGGAAGGCCCCCACTGTGAACAGCGCGCACCAGACGCCGCCCGCGGAACATCCCTCGGCCCAGGTCACGGTCGAGGTCGACAGCTGTGCGACGGAGGACGCGCATGCCGTGTTCAGCGCACTGCGCACCACCTTCGTCTCCGACCGGGCCGCGGACGACGTCCCGGAGGAAATGGCCGGCACCGGGGCCACCATCTGGACCTCCACCGTCGATGTGACCGACGTACGGGCACCCGCCGAGCCCCGGACCCTGACCGCACCCGTAACGGTCAACCTCCAGGGCGGCTACTGGGCGGTCGCCCGGCTCCGGGAAGGCCTGGCAACTGCGTTCGCGGTGCAGGTGGTCGGGACCGCCGCCGGCGACCAGGAGCAGGAGGTCCAGCTGCGGCTGGAGACCCGGTAGACGGGGCGGGGGACGGGCGGCCCCGAGGCGCGGCCACCCGAGGGAGCGACCGCCCTCAGGAGGGCGGGCCGCTCACCGGACCCGACAGACACGACGAGCATCCGGCTGCGAGCGGAAGGCGCGAGTAAGTGGAGAGTGACAACGACCCGGCGGGCGTCGGTGGACCGGAGCAGGCGGACGCCGCCGGCCACTCCGCGCCCGCACGCTCCGAAGTGGTCCTGCACGTCAACGGAACGCCGCACACCCTGACCCTGGACCACCGCACCACGGTCCTGGACGCCCTGCGCGAGCATCTCGGTCTCACCGGCGCCAAGAAGGGCTGCGACCACGGACAGTGCGGCGCGTGCACGGTGCTCGTCGACGGCCGGCGCGCCAACAGCTGCCTGCTGCTGGCCGTGGCGCAGGACGGCCGGCGGCTCACCACCGTCGAGGGCCTCGCCGACGGAGAAGGGCTGCACCCGTTGCAGGAAGCCTTCGTCGCGCGCGACGCCCTCCAGTGCGGCTACTGCACCCCCGGCCAGATCTGCTCGGCCGTCGGCGTGCTGACCGAGGCGGCGGACGGCTTCCCCTCGCACGTCACCCCGTACACCGCCCCCTCCGGCGGTCCGGTGGAGCTGACCGACGACGAGATCCGCGAACGGATGAGCGGGAATCTGTGCCGGTGCGGCGCCTATCCCCGCATCGTCGAAGCGGTCGGTGACATCGACCGGGCGGCTGCCACCGCCGGTGCGAAGGCGGCCTCATGAAACCGTTCGGCTATCTGCGGGCAGCCAGCGTCGAAGAGGCCGTACGCGCCGGGGCCGAGGCGCCCCGCGCCCGCTATCTCGGCGGCGGCACCAACCTCGTCGACCTGATGAAGCTCGGCGTGGAGACGCCCGGTCTGCTGATCGATGTGAGCCGACTGCCGCTGGACGGCATCGAGGAGCTGCCCGGCGGGGGCGTGCGGATCGGCGCGACGGTCCGCAACAGCGACCTCGCGGCGGCCCCGCTGGTACGCGACCGCTACCCGGTCCTGTCCCAGGCGCTGCTGGCCGGCGCCTCGGGACAGCTGCGGAACACCGCGACCACCGGCGGAAACCTGCTCCAGCGCACCCGCTGCACCTACTTCCAGGACACCTCCAAGCCCTGCAACAAGCGCGAGCCGGGTACCGGCTGCCCGGCCCGCGAGGGGGCCCACCGCGACCTCGCCGTACTGGGCCACTCCGCGCACTGCGTCGCGACCCAGCCCTCGGACATGGCGGTCGCCCTGGCCGTCCTCGACGCCACCGTTCACCTGCACGGCCCCGACGGGGAGCGCGAGGTGCCGGTGTGCGCGTTCCACCGGCTGCCGGGTGAGCACCCCGAACGGGACACGGTGATCATGCCGGGCGAACTGATCACCGCCGTCTCGCTGCCGCCGGCCCGCCCCGGCGCGCACTCGCGTTACCGGAAGGCCCGCGACCGCGCCTCGTTCGCCTTCGCGCTGGTCTCCGTGGGCGCGCTGCTGGAGGTACGGGACGGCGTCGTGCGGTACGCGGCGCTGGCGTTCGGCGGGCTCGCGCACCGGCCCTGGCGCGCCCGTGCCGCCGAGGAGGTGCTGAACGGCGCGCCCGCCACCGAGGAGACCTTCGGCCGCGCCGCCGCCGCCGAACTCGCCGCCGCCCGGCCGCTGCGCGAGAACGGCTTCAAGGTCACCCTGGCCCGCAACCTGGCCGTCGACGTGCTCACCGACCTCGCGGCCAGGAACTGACGCCGCTGCTGTGGCTGGCCGCCGGCAGCCCGCCACAGCAGCCCCACCCGCAACCGAGCCGGCCCCGGCAGAGGACGCCACCGACCACAAGGACGCGCGCCATGAGCCCTGACCCGTTCCCGCTCGGTCCGCCCCCGCGCCCGCTGGGCGACCCGCTCGCCCGCCGCGAAGGCCGGGAGAAGGCCACCGGCAGCGCCCGCTACGCCGCCGAACACACCCCGCCGGGCTGCGCCTACGCCTGGCCGGTGCCCGCGACCGTCGCCAAGGGCCGCATCACCGCCGTCGACACCGCCGCCGCCCTCGCCCTGCCCGGCGTGCACGCGGTCCTGACGCACGAGAACGCGCCGCGCCTGGCGCCGCCGGAGGACCCGACGCTGGCACTCCTCCAGGACGACCGGGTCCCGCACCACGGGTGGTACGTCGCGCTCGCCGTCGCCGACAGCCTGGAGGCCGCCCGCGCCGCGGCCGAAGCGGTCCGCGTCAGCTACGCCTCCGACGGCCACGACGTGGTCCTCACCGCCGACCACGCACGCCTGTACACGGCGGAGACGGCCAACGGCGGCCACCCCGGGGTCCGTGAGCGCGGCGACTTCGAGGGCGAATTCGCCGCCGCGCCCGTCGCCGTCGACGTGACGTACACCCTGCCCCCGCTGCACAACCACCCCATGGAGCCGCACGCCTCCACCGCACGGTGGGCGGACGGCCATCTGACCGTGCACGACTCCAGCCAGGGCTCCACCAAGGTGCGCGACGACCTCGCCGCCCTGTTCTCCCTCGGCAAGGGCGAGGTCACCGTCATCTCCGAACACGTCGGTGGCGGCTTCGGCTCCAAGGGGACGCCGCGCCCCCAGGTCGTGCTGGCCGCGATGGCCGCGCGGCACGTCGGGCGACCGGTCAAACTGTCCCTGCCGCGCAGCCAGATGCCGGCCGTCGTCGGCCATCGGGCCCCCACCGTCCACCGGGTGCGGATCGGCGCGTCCCACGACGGCGTCATCACCGCGCTCGCGCACGAGATCGCCACCCACACCTCCACCGTCAAGGAGTTCGTGGAGCAGGCCGCGGTCCCCGCCCGCATCATGTACACCTCGCCCCACAGCCGCACCGTGCACCGGGTCGCCGCACTGGACGTACCGAGCCCGTCGTGGATGCGCGCACCGGGCGAGGCCCCCGGCATGTACGCCCTGGAGTCGGCCGTCGACGAACTCGCCGTCCTCCTGGACATCGACCCCGTCGACCTCCGGGTACGCAACGAACCGGACACCGAACCGGACAGCGACCGCCCCTTCAGCAGCCGCCACCTCGTCGAGTGCCTGCGGCAGGGCGCCGACCGGTTCGGCTGGCTGCCCCGGGACCCGCGCCCCGCCGTCCGCCGCGAGGGCGACCTGCTGCTCGGCACGGGCGTCGCCGCCGCCACCTACCCCGTCCTCATCGGCGGTTCCGACGCCGAGGCGCACGCCGACGCCGACGGCACCTACCGCGTCCGCGTGAACGCCACCGACATCGGGACCGGCGCCCGCACCGTCCTCGCCCAGGTCGCCGCCGCCGCGCTCGGCGTGCCCGAGCGCCGGGTCCGGATCGATATCGGCTGCAGCGATCTGCCGCCCGCGACGCTGGCCGGCGGTTCGGCGGGCACCGGGTCCTGGGGCTGGGCCGTCCACAAGGCCTGCACGGCCCTGGTGAAGCGGCTGGCCGACCACCAGGGCCCGCTGCCGGCCGGCGGGGTGACGGTCGCTGCCGACACCCGCGAGGAGACGGCCGAGGAATCGCCGTACGCCCGGCACTCTTTCGGCGCCACCTTCGCCGAGGTCCAGGTGGACACCGTCACGGGGGAGGTCCGGCTGCGCCGCCTGCTGGGGATGTACGCCGCCGGCCGGATCCTCAACTCCCGTACGGCACGCTCCCAGTTCATCGGCGGGATGACCATGGGCCTGGGCATGGCCCTGATGGAGGCCAGCAGCCTGGACCCCGTCTTCGGGGACTTCACCGAGCGTGATCTGGCCGCCTACCACGTGCCGGCCTGCGCCGACGTCCCCGCCATCGAGGCGCACTGGCTCGACGAGGAGGATCCGCACCTCAACCCCATGGGCAGCAAGGGCATCGGCGAGATCGGCATCGTCGGCACCGCGGCGGCCGTCGCCAACGCCGTACGGCACGCCACCGGAGTCCGCCTCCGCGATCTGCCCCTCACCCCGGACAAGGTGCTGCCGCAGCTCCCCGCGCTGTCCCATCTGCCCCCGCTGGCGCCCTGATCCGGCGCCCGGCCGGACGGTCCCCGCTGCGGCGCCGCAAGATCTTTTGCGCATTCGGCCCCCTCGGGCGACCATGTGAAATGACCCATACGTGACGGAAAGCTCACTCTTCGTGTTCGGGGTTCGTTGGTTGAACGAGGTGAAGCATGTGAGCCTCGCGGTGAGGAGCGCACGACCATGACACGTCCCACAGACCGGCACTACACGGTCGAACTGCACGCTTCGGCGGAGCGCGTCCCGCAGATGCGGCGTATCGTCGCCGCCCATCTGCGGCACTGGAATCTCGAACTGCACATCCCGTCCGTGTGCCGTGGAGTGGCGGAGCTCCTGACCAACGTCCATCGCCATATCGGCCCGGACGCCCGGTGCGTCGTCGAACTCCGCTGGACCGGCCGCCACCTCACGGCCTCCGTGACCGACGACGGTCCACGGCTGCCACGCCTGGTGAGCGCGGCCGGCACCGGCCTCGCGGCGGTCGCGGCCCTGAGCGACAGCTGGGGCACCTGCCCCACCGCCGACGGCAAAGTCGTCTGGTTCACCCGGCGGGTGTCGGCCGCCGGCCGGACCCCGCTGCCGACGCGGACCCCGCTGCGCAGCGTGCCCGACGCCAAGGGCCGTCCCGCGAGGCAGCCCGAGCCCGAGCCCGAGCCGGAGACCGCACCCGTCACGGCGCCGGGCGGACCGGCCGCCGCACCGTCCCTGGTCTGACCGCCCCGCGACCGGTACGCGACCGCCCCGCGACCGGCACGTCCCGATCCGTCGGAACGTGCCGGTCGCGACCGTTTCGCCGTTTCGCCGGACCGCCGGACCGCCGGGAGGCGCGGGCGAGGGCTCCGAGGGTGGCGCGCAGCCGACCGCCCCACCGCCCGGCGGTCTGACGCCCCGCCAAGGTGTCCCGCGGCGGGGCGGGTGCGGGGCGCGCTGCCTCCTGACAGCCCCCGGCGAGCCCCGACCGCGCCGCGGCGTACCGCGCCCACGGCGTACCGCGCTGATGGCCGACCGCGTCCCGGTCGGCCCCGCCCGCACCGGCCCATTGGCCGTGCTCACCCTGCTCACCCCGGCCCGTCGCGCAGGGCGCCCGCCTCCACGTCCCTGACGCAGGTCCCGCAGGTGTGCAGGTCTCGTAGGCCCCCGCCGCAGGAACGCCCGGTCGGCCGCCCGGCCGCCCGCCCGCCCGAGAGCAGGCCGTGCGCCGCAGGGCCGACACCCGCCCGTCCGGTGGCTCGGCGGCGAACCCGCACCGGCCCCACCGCACCCCGCCCCTCCCCGGACGCGACCCGGCGCCCCCTCGAAGCCGCCCGCCGCGAACGGACGGACCCGCGCGCCCGCCTGTGTGCACGTCACGTGCGTGGGCCCGCCCCGCCCACGGGCCCCGGTGACCGCGGGCCGGGCGGGCCGGTCCGCCGTTCATGGCCACGCACCCCTTCCTGGCCAGGCTGTTCGCCGCAAGTACGGTGATGCGTCATGCGAACGACACGCCCCCTTCCCTGACACTCGTTCCTCTTGGAACACTCTGCTGACTCACTCCGGCCACACCACGAGCACCACACATCCGCAACGTCCCTCCGCCCCCCACACACCAAGAGGTCCCCAGACTCATGCCAGAACTCAATCGGCGGCGTTTCCTCCAGATCGCCGGCGCGACCGCGGGCATTTCCGCCCTGTCGGGCAGCATCGCCCGCGCCGCCTCCATACCCGCGCAGCGCAGCTCTGGTTCCATCCAGGACGTCGAGCATGTCGTCGTGCTGATGCAGGAGAACCGTTCCTTCGACCACTACTTCGGCGCGATGAAGGGCGTACGCGGCTTCGGTGACCCGCGCCCGGTGACGCTGAACAGCGGGAAGTCCGTCTGGCACCAGCCGGACGGCGGCAAGGACGTGCTGCCCTACCACCCCGATGCCGAGAACCTCGGCATGCAGTTCATCGAGGGCCTCAACCACGACTGGGCGGGCGGCCACAAGGCCTGGAACGACGGCAAGTACGACCAGTGGATCGCCGCCAAGGGCACCGGGACGATGGCCCACCTCACGCGGCAGGACATCCCCTTCCACTACGCGCTCGCCGACGCGTTCACCGTCTGCGACTCCTACCACTGCTCGCTGATCGGGGCCACCGACCCCAACCGCTACTACATGTTCTCCGGCCACGCCGGGAACGACGGCAAGGGCGGCGGCCCGGTCCTCGGCAACGAGGAGGCCGGATACGACTGGACGACCTACCCGGAGCGGCTGGAGCAGGCCGGGATCTCCTGGAAGCTCTACCAGGACATCGGTGACGGCCTGGACGAGGCCGGCAAGTGGGGCTGGATCGACGACGCCTACCGCGGCAACTACGGCGACAACTCGCTGCTCTGGTTCAACAAGTACCGCAACGCCAAGCCCGGCGACCCGCTGTTCGACAAGGCCCGTACCGGCACCAACGCCAAGCAGGGCGACGGCTACTTCGACCTCCTCAAGGCCGACGTCAAGGCCGGCAAGCTCCCGCAGATCTCCTGGATCGCCGCCCCCGAGGCCTTCTCCGAACACCCCAACTGGCCTGCCAACTACGGCGCTTGGTACGTCTCGCAGGTGCTGGACGCGCTCACCTCCAACCCCGAGGTGTGGAGCAAGACCGCGCTGTTCATCACCTACGACGAGAACGACGGCTACTTCGACCACGTGCCCCCGCCCTTCCCGCCGGCCTCCGCCGACCAGGGAGCCTCGACCGTCGACACCACCCTCGACCACTTCCCCGGCAACGCCGGCTACGCCGCCGGCCCGTACGGCCTCGGCCAGCGCGTCCCCATGCTCGTCGTCTCCCCCTGGAGCACCGGCGGCTATGTCTGCTCCGAGGTCTTCGACCACACCTCGATCATCCGCTTCATGGAGCGCCGCTTCGGCGTCGAGGAGCCGAACATCTCGCCCTGGCGGCGGGCCATCTGCGGTGACCTCACCTCCGCCTTCGACTTCGGTCTGGAGGACGTCAAGCCCGCCGCGCTGCCGGACACCGACGCGTACGAGCCACCGGACAAGGACCGGCACGACAGCTATGTGCCGCAGCCGCCCGCCAACCCCGTACTGCCCAAGCAGGAGGCGGGCTCCCGGCCGTCCCGCCCGCTGCCGTACGCGCCGCTGGTGGACGGCGCCGCCGCCCCCTCCACCGGGAAGTACACCCTCACCTTCAGCGCCGGGGACAAGGCCGGTGCGTGTTTCACGGTCACGGCGGGGAACCGTACCGACGGCCCGTGGACGTACACCACGGAGTCCGGCAAGCAGATCTCCGACACCTGGAACACGTCCTATTCGAAGGACGTCTACGACCTGTCGGTCTTCGGTCCGAACGGCTTCCTGCGCACCTTCAAGGGCGCCGGAACCACCGCCGGCCCCGAAGTCACCGCCCGGCACGACGCGTCCGCCGGGAGCATCGACCTCACCCTGACGAATCCGGGCGCCGGCGACTGCCACCTCACCGTGACCAACGCCTACGACGGCAAGAGCGAGACGTTCACGGTGCGCGCGGGCGCCAGTGTCCGCCACACGGTGGATCTGCGGGCCGGCAAGCGGTGGTACGACCTGTCCGTCGTCTCCGACACCGACGACACCTTCCTGCGCCGGTTCGCCGGGCATGTGGAGAACGGTGAGCCGGGTGTGAGCGACCCGGCGATCATCACGGGCTGACGCCGCTCCGGCAACGGAGAACGGCGACGGGGCCCGGCAACGGGAACCCGCGACGGGGCCGTCCGCGACACACGCGCGGGCGGCCCCGTTCCGGAAACTGCTTCGGTGCGGCGCCCGGGAGTGCGCCGGCGCGGTCGGCCGACGAGCCGGCACGCCGACGGCACGCCGCGGCCGCCGCGGGCCGACGGCGCGCGCCCCCGGTCGGGCGGCGCCTCGGCGTGTGGGGGCGGGCGAGGCGTAAAGATTGCGTCGTGACTCTCACCAACGCCGACCCGCAGCCGCCGCCGCAGGCGCTCTCCGCGGGCGTACGCCACATCACCCTGGACGGTGCGGGCATCACCCTGTCCGCCCTGCTCAGCGAACCCGAGGAGGGCCCGCCACGGGCCGTCGTGGTCGCCGTGCACGGGGGCGGGATGAGTGCCGGCTACTTCGACGGGCAGGCACATCCGGACCTCTCGCTGCTGGTCCTCGGCGCCCGCCTGGGCTACACCGTCCTCGCCGTGGACCGCCCCGGATACGGCCGGTCCGCCGCGCAGCTGCCCGAGGGCCAGACCCTGGCCGAGCAGTCGGCGACCCTGCGGGCGGCGCTCACCGACTTCGCGGCCTCGTACCGCACCGGCGCCGGACTGTTCCTGCTGGCCCACTCCTACGGCGGCAAGCTGGTGATGGTCGCCGCCGCGGACGCGCCGCCGCCCTCCCTGCTGGGCCTGGACGTCTCCGGCTGCGGCCACCGCTACGCCGTCGAGCCGTCCGACGTCGCCGCACACCTGCGCCCGTCGGACACGGACGGCGGTGCGGCCGCCGCCTCCCCGCTCTCCCAGAGCTCCGAACGGATGCGCTACTGGGGCCCGTTGCACCTCTACCCGCCGGGCACCTTCCGCTCGGTGGGCCCCATGGTCTCCGCGGTCCCGGTACGCGAACCGGCCGAGGCGGCGCGCTGGCCGCAGCTGGTCGGCGCGCTGCTGCCGCGTATCCAGGTCCCCGTGCGGCTGACGTTCGCCGAGCACGAGGCCTGGTGGCGCCACGACGACGCCAGCCTCGCCGACCTTGCCACCCAACTCTCCGGGACCTCACGCGTGGTGATCGACCGTCAGCCACTGGCGGGCCACAACATCAGCCTCGGCTGGGCGGCCCGCTCCTACCACCTGCGGGCCCTGGCCTTCCTGGAGGACTGCCTGGCGGCCGGCCGGAAGCAAGGGCCCGCGGCATGAGGGACGCACCGTGCCTGCCGGACGGGGCCGGCACCTGAGTGAGGTGCCGGCCCCGCCCGGAGCGGATCAGGAAACGGAGCCCGGCAGGGTGGCGCGCACCTCGCGGGCCGCGGCCACCAGGTTCTCCAGTGAGGCGCGGACCTCGGGCCAGCCGCGGGTCTTCAGGCCGCAGTCGGGGTTGACCCACAGCCGCTCGGCCGGGATGGCCTCAAGTCCCTTGAGCAGCAGGGCGGTTGCCTCCTCGGTGCTGGGGATGCGGGGGGAGTGGATGTCGTAGACGCCGGGGCCGGCCTCGCGCGGGTAGCCGTGCGCGGCGAGTTCCCGGGCGACCTGCATGTGGGAGCGGGCGGCCTCCAGGCTGATGACGTCCGCGTCGAGGTCGTCGATGGCCTGGACGATGTCACCGAACTCCGCGTAGCACATATGGGTGTGGATCTGGGTGTCCGGGCGGATGCCGCTGGTGGTGAGGCGGAATGCCTCGGTGGCCCAGGCGAGGTAGCCGGCGTGGTCGGCGGCGCGCAGCGGAAGGGTCTCGCGCAGCGCGGGCTCGTCGACCTGGATGACCGATGTCCCGGCGGCTTCGAGGTCGCCCACCTCGTCCCGCAGGGCGAGGGCCACCTGGCGGGCGGTGTCACCGAGCGGCTGGTCGTCGCGGACGAAGGACCAGGCGAGCATGGTGACCGGGCCGGTGAGCATGCCCTTGACGGGGCGGTCGGTGAGCGACTGGGCGTAGCGCGTCCAGCGCACCGTCATCGGCTCGGGGCGGGAGATGTCGCCGGCCAGGATCGGCGGCCGGACGTAGCGGGTGCCGTACGACTGCACCCAGCCGTGCTGGGTGGCGAGGTAGCCGGTCAGCTGCTCGGCGAAGTACTGCACCATGTCGTTGCGTTCGGGCTCGCCGTGCACCAGGACGTCGATCCCGGCCTTCTCCTGGAAGGCCAGCACATCGCGGATCTCGGTCGCGATGCGCTCCTCGTAGGCGGCGCCGTCGATCCGCCCGGCGCGCAGGTCGGCGCGTGCGGTGCGCAGTTCGGCGGTCTGCGGGAACGACCCGATCGTGGTGGTCGGCAGCAGCGGCAGCCGCAGATGGGCGCGCTGCGCCGCGGCCCGCTCGGTGTACGGCTGGGAGCGGCGGCCGTCCGCGTCGGTGACGGCGGCGGCGCGGGCGCGTACGGCCGGGTCGCGGGTGAGGGCGGAGCCGGCGCGGGAGGCCAGGTCGGCCCGGTTGGCGGCGAGTTCGGCGGCGATGGCGTCGGTGCCCTGTGCCAGGCCGCGCGCCAGAGTGGCGATCTCGGACGTCTTCTGGCGGGCGAAGGCGAGCCAGCGGGCGATCTGCGGGTCGATGTCACGCTCGGCGGACGCGTCCAGCGGGACGTGCAGCAGGGAGCAGGAGGAGGCGACATCGACGCGGTCGGCGAGGCCGAGCAGGGTGCCCAGCGTGGACAGCGACTTCTCGAAGTCGTTGATCCAGACGTTGCGTCCGTTGACGACGCCGGCCACCAGCCGCTTGCCGGGCAGCCCGCCGACGGCCGCGAGGTCCCCGAGGTTGGCGGCGGCGGCGCCGGTGAAGTCCAGCGCGAGGCCGTCGACGGGCGCCTTGGCCAGCACCGGCAGCGCGTCGCCCAGCCGGTCGAAGTAGGAGGCGACCAGCAGCTTCGGGCGGTCGGTGAGTGCGCCCAGATCGCGGTAGGCGCGGGCGGCGGAGTTCAGGACGGCGGGCGAGCGGTCCTGTACGAGTGCCGGCTCGTCGAGCTGTGTCCAGACGGCGCCGGCCGCCCGCAGATCCGCGAGCACCTCGGCGTAGACGGGCAGCAGCCGGTCCAGCAGCGTCAGCGGGTCGAAGTCGGCGGCGACACCGGGAGCGGGCTTGGACAGCAGGAGGTAGGTGACCGGGCCGACGAGGACCGGGCGGGCGGTGAGTCCGAGCGTGAGGGCTTCGGTCAGTTCGGCGACCTGCTTGCCGGAGTCCGCGGCGAAGACCGTGTCCGGCCCCAACTCCGGGACCAGATAGTGGTAGTTGGTGTCGAACCACTTGGTCATCTCCAGCGGCGCCACGTCCTGGGTGCCGCGCGCCATCGCGAAGTAGCCGTCCAGGGCATCGGCGGCCACCGCGGCGCGGTGCCGGTCGGGGATCGCACCGACCATGACGCTGGTGTCCAGGACGTGGTCGTAGTACGAGAAGTCACCGGTCGGCACCTCGTCGATACCGGCCCCGGCGAGCTGCTGCCAATTGCCGCGGCGCAGTTCGGCCGCGGTGGCCCGGAGGGCGTCGGCGCCGACCCGGCCCTTCCAGTAGCCCTCGATGGCCTTCTTCAGTTCACGGTGCTGACCCTGACGCGGGTAGCCGTGCACGGTCGACCGTGCTGCCGCGGCTGCGGACTTGCTGGTCACGGAACTCTCCTTCGCGAGTGTCTCCCTACGATCCGGGGACGGCTCACGAGGCGGAGTACGGCGAAGCGGCGGACCACGGCGCGATCTCGCCGCACGTGCCCGCCTGCTGTGTACGCCGACCCACCCGCGAGGTCACCGGATCACCGTGCGCGAGGTTCGCGCACGGACACTGGCAGGTCTTCGGACTCGCGGGCACGTCCGCCGAAAGGCGGACATCTACTGGCCGTCGCTTCCCAGACCCCCGGGGGTCCAGTGCGTATGACGGCGGTC
This sequence comes from Streptomyces sp. NPDC101393, assembly GCF_044767385.1. Classification (NCBI taxonomy): domain Bacteria; kingdom Bacillati; phylum Actinomycetota; class Actinomycetes; order Kitasatosporales; family Streptomycetaceae; genus Streptomyces; species Streptomyces sp. NPDC101393. The sequence goes on from NZ_JBIWNU010000006.1 coordinate 508,458, forward strand.
GTTCCCACTCACCGCTGCGGGGCAGTCCCGGATTCCCACCGGGTTCCCTCTTGCGACGCGCCTGCCTGGCGGGCAGGGCGAACCAGTTGCACCGGCCAGCCTAGGCGTTGCGGCACGAGCCGGACAGCGCCGCTCACATGCCGGATGGTGAGATGAGACACGCGCCCCGGGGGTGGCTCGCGGGCACGGTGTCCGGCTGCCCGTCCGCCCGCGTACGCCGAACGCCGCCGCCCGATGGCCGGGAGCCGGGAGCTGCGCTCTAGTGGGACGGGCGGTCCGAGCGACGGCCGCGCGCCGCCCGCGCAGGCGGCAGGACCGGAGGCGAGCCACCCATGACCCACCGCGTAAGGGCAGCCGCCGCGACGGCCGCGGCCGTGCTGTGCGCCACGGCGCTCGGCGGGTGCGGTGACGGTGGCGGCGGCTCGGAATCCTCCCCCGCGCCGTCATCGGCCGCCCCCTCGTCCACCCCGTCGTCCGCGCCCTCGCCCACCAAGGCGGGGCAGTCGCGGATCACCGTCAAGGACTTCACCTTCGTCCCCGCCGAACTGACCGTGCGCCCCGGCGCGAAGGTCACCGTGGTCAACGAGGACGACACCGCCCACACCGTGACGGCCAATGGCAGCAAACCCTTCGACACCGGCCCCATCGGCCCCGGGAAGACCGCCACCTTCACCGCCCCGGACAAGGCCGGCGACTACCCGTACGTCTGCAGCATCCATCCGTCGATGAAGGGCTCGCTCACCGTCCACTGAGCCTTCGCACACGACCCTTGCCCAGGAGGTGGGGAGCCACATGGCAGCAGACCGCGGTGTACCGGAGCCGTCCACCGGGCGGGCCGGGCGGGTCGCCCGGGGTGTCGCGCGGGTGCTGGCCGCCGCCGGCCTGGCGGTGAACGCCTACATCCACGCCCGTCTCGCCGACTCCTACGACGCCGTCGCCGCGGACATCAGCCAGGGCACGCTGTTCCGGGTCGAAGCCGGACTGGCCTCGCTGGCGGCGCTGCTCGTCCTGATCTGGCGGCGCCCTATGGCCGACCTCTTCGCCTGGCTGGTGGCCGCGGGCGGGCTGGCGCTCCTGCTCATCTACCGCTACGTCGACGTCGGGACGCTGGGCCCGGTGCCGAACATGTACGAGCCCGTGTGGACCACGGACAAGCGGCTGACCGTCGTCTCCCAGGCCGTCACCGTCCTCGCCACCGTCTTCCTGCTGCTGGCCCCGGCGCGGCGATCGGACAGACGGCGCAGGTGACGCGCGCCGGCGCCGGTACGGGGTGCCCGGGGCGCGGGGGAGCACGCGCCGGGTGCGAAGAGGATGCGTAAATGTCCATGTTTCGTAACACACAAGCGGATTCATCACGACGGCGGGTGGCGGCGCGGCACAGTGTGGATGCCCGGCGACGGTCCGGGCACTGGGCACGACCGGCACCCCTGCGAGGGTGCCGTATGCAGGAGGTCTCATGTTCCGCTCCGCATCCCGCATCGCCGCGTCCGTTCTCGGTTCGGTGGCGCTGGCGGCCACCGCCGTGCTCCCCGCCGCGGCCGACGGCCACCGCCAGGACCCGCGTCCGCAGCGTTCCGCCGTCGAGCTGGGCCCCATCCAGTACGACAGCCCCGGGCGTGACGACGGCTCCCGCCGCAGCCTCAACGCGGAGTGGGTCACGGTCCGGAACACCGGCCGGCACGCGGTGAACCTCAGCGGCTGGACCCTCGTCGAGGGCCGGCACCACCTCGTCCACCGCTTCCACCACCTGGTGCTCGACGGGCACCGTTCGGTGCGGGTGCACACCGGGATCGGCCGCGACGACCGCCGCGACGTCTACCAGGACCGCCGCCACTACGTCTGGGACAACCACTCCGACACCGCGATCCTGCGCAACGACCACCACCGCACCGTCGACACCGTGAGCTGGGGCCGCCGCCACCGCTGACCGCCCCTCCGGGCACTGATCCGCGACGTACTGCGCCCCGCCCCCGGGACTCGGAAGGAGTCAGGGGCGGGGCGCAGTACGTGGGCCGGGACCGGCGTCGCCGGGGGCTACTTCAGTGCGCTGCGCTGCTGCCACTGCGGCCAGGTCTCCTGCCAGACCTCCAGGCCGTTGCCCACGTCGGTGTGTTCCGTGTTGCTGGTGCCCTTCACCTCGACCGTGGAACCGATCGGCAGGAAGTCGTAGACCCGCTTGGCGTCAGCGGTGGACATGCCGAAACAGCCGTGGCTGTTGTTGACGACACCCAGCGACTTGTTCCAGGGGGCGGAGTGCAGGAACGTCCCCGAGGCGGTCAGATGCGTGACCCACTTCGAGTCGAGCATCCACTCGTCGCCGTGGCCGATGGTGGCGGAATCCATCGTCTCCGCCGCGTTCTTGCTGCGTACGGTGTGCACCCCGCCGCGCGTCGGGTCCTGCGGGGAGCCCGCCGAGCCGGTGATGCTGCCGACGCTCTTGCCGTTCTCGTACATGGTCAGGGTGTGCGAGGGCACGTCGATGACGGCCTTGTGGTCCTTGCCGATCGTGAACCCGAAGTTGTAGTCCCGGGCGAACCAGCCGCTGTCGTCACCGGAGTTGATCCCGGACAGCGCGCCCTTGACGGAGACCTTGGTGCCGGCCGGCCAGGAGTCCTTGGGACGCCAGTCGATCCGGTCCTGGCCGCCGTAATCCTTGACCCAGCCCCAGGAGCCCTGCACATGCGGCTGGGTGGTGACCTTCAGGGCCTTCTCGATCTCGGCACGCCGGTCGGTGGCTATGTGATGGTCGAAGAGGATCGAGACCGGCATCCCGGTGCCCACACTCTGGCCGTTGGAGGGGGTGTTGGTGAGCTTGTTGACCTTGTCGGCCGCTTCCGTGGTGAAGACGGACTTCTTGGCGGATTCCCTGCCCCCGTCCGACGTCGCCTTCGTCCGGACGGTGTAGGTGGTCTTCGGCCTGATCTTGCCGTCCGACGTCCATGAGGCCCCGTCACCGGCGAGCTTCCCGGTGACATCGCCCCCGTCGCCGTCCTTGACGACGACCGAGGTGAGCTTTCCGCCGTCGGCTTTCACGGATATCCGCGAGCCGAGCTCGGCGGCCTTGCTCCCCGCGGCCGGGGTGACGGTGACCTTGGCCGCCGGCTGCTCCGCCGTCGAGGTGCCGGCACCCGTGCCGCACGCCGTCAGCAGCGTGGCGCCCGCGATCAGGGCGGGTATCAACCGGGCGTGGTGGCGGCGTGGTCCGGCGTGCACGAGGGTCCCTCCAAAGCAGAGCATCTGGTAGTGGCGGGATCCGTGGCGTGAGCCGACCGTCGCGGTACGCAGAGGTACCCGCCGCCCATGCAGAGGGTGTGGCCGCTCGATCGGTTGTCCGGAACGCCGGTGAATCAGGACACGATTCGATATCGGCACGGCGGGGAGGGGGCCGGGCACGGCGGGGCGCCCGGTACCGGCAGTTGCCGGAACCGGGCGCTCCGCACGCGGTGGCCCGTCAGGTCGCCGGGGGCTGCTCGGGGGTATCGGGCGCCGGGGCCTCGGTCGTCGGGCCGGGGGCCGGGGTGTCCGGGGTGCCGGGGCCGCCGGGCGTCGGTCCGTCGGGCGGGGCGGACGGGCCGGTGGGCGCCGAGGTCGGCGGGGCGGCGGGGCCTTCGGCCGACGGCGCGGGCGGGCCCGTCGGAGCCCCGGAGGGGTTGCCCGTTGGCGTCGTCGTCGGGGCGTCGGTGCTGCCGTTGTCCCCCCGGGGGCGCGTGAACCACTGCCCCGAGTCCGGGTCGACGAGGACGAAGACAGGGACCACGGTGGCCGACTCCCGCACCACCACCACGTGCGACGAGCGGTATCCGGGCCAGGGCTCGCCGACCGTCTTCGGCGTTCCCTTGACGGCCACCGGCGGCAGCAGCGGGTTCCCGCAGGCGCAGCGCACCCGCGGCACGCCGCGCGAGTCCACGAGTACCGCGGTGCCGGCCTGCAGCACCGCCTGGTAGCCGGTGGCCCTGCCGTGCGCGAAGCCGTGGTTGGTGACCCGGGTGTCCCAGCGCAGCTGCACGGCCGTCAGCGACCGCAGATAGGAGGGCACCGCGCCCGGTTCGATGCCCTCGACACCGGCGAATGCCGTGGCCTTCGCGGGTGCGCCGCGCAGGAAGCCGATCTGCTTGTCGACATCGCAGCTGGGGACCGAGCGGCTGCCGCCGTACAGGCCGGGCGCCGATCCCCGCACGCTCGTCGTGCCGTCGGAATCGCCGGAATCGCCGGAGGGTGTCACGGGGGCCGCGCTCGGCGAGGCGGGCGCCGAGGAGTCCTCGGCCGTCGACCGGGTGAAGGGGGCCTTGCCCTTCGAGGCGGCCCGCTGGAGGAACACCTCGCCCGCGCCGGACGTCCCGTCGGGCCGGGTGAGGAAGACGGTGACGAGCACCGCCGCGACGACGACGGCGGAGACGAGCGCGACCCGGGGAGCGGACCGCCACCAGGGCCTGCCGCCGCCGGAGCCGTTGCCGGACCCGCCGCCCCCTCTTCCGGAACCACCCGCTCCAAAACCCCCTCCGCCGGAGCCGCCGGAGCCGCCGGAGCCGCCGGGTCCTTCCGGCGTGTCAGGAGGGCCGGCCGGAGCGGGCTGATCGGGTGAGGCCGGCCGCGGACCGGAGCTCCCCTGCGTCGGTTCGGGGGAGGTGTCGGACGGGCGCCCCGAGGGCGGGCCGGAGAGCGGTCCCGCCGGCGGTCCCGTCGGTTGGCCGTCAGGCGGCGGCTGAGATGTCACGGGTTCCTCTTCCGGCGCACATGGGCCCTCCGGCACTGCGCGTTTCGCCCTGGTTCGACCCTGCCGACGTCATTGTGTGCCCGGGGCCGGTACGGCCCGCAAGCGGGGCCGCGCGCCCGTGCTTACGGTGGTCAGCGGAGGGAGCCCCGCAGGTGAGGGGCGCCCGGCCGCATCCAGGTGGACCGCGACCGTGTGGTCCCGCGCCCGGCAGGAGACAGCGTGCGCCAAAGGCGAGGCCCCGCGTCAGCCGGCCCCCGTGCAGCGCCACCCGCCGGCGGCTCCCCGCAGCCCCTCCGCGCCTGGGCCGAAGCCCTCGCCGCGGCCGCCGCGGGGCTCGTCACCATGCTCGTCGTCGCGCTGCTCGGGCTCTGGGCGGCCGGCGCCGCGGACCTCCCCGGCGGGGCGTTCCCCCCGGTCGTCGCCGCTGTCGTCGTCATCGCGGCCGGCGGGTCCGTCGAGCTGTCCGGCGGCGCCGGGGCCCTCGTCGAGGCCGACGCCGCCGCGGACGCCGTCCCGTTGTCCGTGACCCTGGCGGGCGCCCTCGTCACCGCCGCCGTCTTCCTGCTCCCGCTGCGCCACCGTGCGGTGGCCACCACCCGCGAGCTGCTCGGCCGCGTCGCCCGAACGGCCGTGTGCTGGCTGGTGCTTCTGCTGCTGCCGGCGTTCGCCGCCCGGCACAGCTTCCCGATCTCGGTGGGCAACGGCATCGCCGACGGGCTCGGACGGGAGCTCGGCGCGACGCCCACCGTCGGCTTCCGCGCCGATGTCCCGGCGACGCTCGGCCTCGGTCTGCTCTGGGTGCTCGCCGTCCTCGCCCTGACCTTCCTGGTGTCGCGCCGGGCCCCGCTGTCCTCCCGGCTGCTGCGCTTCCAGCACGCCGTGCGCCCGCCCGCCTTCGCGATGCTCGCGACCCTGCTCGCCTACGCGGTGATCGGGCTGATCGCCGCGATCGTCGTGCTCCTCACCAAAGGGCACCGCGCCGAGACCCTCGCGGTGATCTTCCTGGGGCTGCCGAACCTGGCCTGGATGGCGCTGGGCATCGGCACCGGCGGCGCCTGGACCGGGCACGTCGACAAGACGATCGGGCTGCCCATGCCGCACGTCCTGGACCAGGTGCTGCGCACCCGTGGCGGCGAACGGACCCTGGACCTCGGCTCGGTCGCCCAGTACGACGGCCGCGCCTGGCTGCTGGTGGCGGTGGCGGCCGTGGTGCTGTGGACCGCGGCGTTCACCGCCGCGGTGCGCTCACCGGCCCGGCTGCCGGCCTGGCGGCACGCGCTGGAGATGGCCGCGGCACTGGCGCTCACCCTGCTCGTCGTCGGACTGCTCACCCGGATCTCCGCCCACTACGGGCTCTCCCTGATCGGTGTGGGGGATCTCGGCGGACCGGGCGGCGAGGTCTTCCTGCGGCCCGAACTCCCGCGCCTGGTGGGCGCGGGCGCCGCCTGGGGCCTGGTCACCGGCTTCCTCGGCAGCCTGGCGGCGCGCCGGGTACGCCACCCGGGCGAGGTGCGGGACTCGGGCGAAGTCCCGCCCCGCTGAACGGAGTTCAGCCCGACCCGCCGGCCCGGCCCGCCCGGCCGGGGAACACCGGCGCCGCCCAGCGCGGTGGCGGCGGGGGAGCCGCGCCGCGCGGCCCGTCCGGCTCGGCGCGTGCGTCCACCCGGGTCGGGGCGTGGTCCTCGGGGCCGGCGGACACCGCGGGAGGAGCGGTCCGGCCGGCCGTACGCAGGGCCGCGATGAACCCGCGGCAGGTGTCGTAACGGTCGCCGGGCGCCTTCGCCAGGGACGCGGCCAGCACGGTGTCGACGGCCGGTGGGAGGTCGGGCCGCAGGCCGGTCAGGGGCGGCGCGGGATCGTACTGATGGGCCCGGAGCAGCGCCATGTCGTCGTCGCGGCGGAACGGCGGCGCCCCCGTCAGCATCTCGAAGGCGACGCAGCCCAGGCTGTAGACATCGCACCGGCCGTCCACCGGGCGGCCGGAGATCTGCTCGGGTGCGACGTAGTCCAGGGTGCCGACGAACTGCCCGGCGCTGGTGAACCCGCTCAGCGACAGCGACTTCTTCGTCAGGCCGAAGTCCGTCAGATAGACATGCTCGGGCCGGTCGCTGTCGGTGCCCTCGGCCACCAGCACGTTGCCCGGTTTGACGTCGCGGTGCACGAGGTCGTGCGCATGGGCGGCGTCCAGGGCGGAGGCGACCTGGAGGGCGATCCGGCAGGCGGTCTCCAGCGGCAGCCGGCCCTCGCGGTCCAGCAGCGCCCGCAGGTCGCGCCCCTCGACGTAGCGCATGGCGAGGTAGAGCACCCCGTCGGTCTCACCGGCCTCGAAGACCGGCACGATGTGCGGATGGTCGATCGAGGCCGCCACCCGCGACTCGTGCGCGAAGCGCCGACGGAAGGTGTCGTTGCGGGCCAGCTCGGGCGCCAGCAGCTTCACCGCGACGGTACGGCCGAGCCGCAGGTCCTGCGCCCGGTAGACGACCGCCATCCCGCCCCGGCCGATCTCGTCCTCCAGCAGGTAGCCGGCGATCCGCCGCCCGCGCAGCCCCGAGGCGTCGGAGGCGGTCGAGAGCTCCCTCGGGCGGCCGAGCGCGGGCCGTTCGTTCACCGGACGTCACCCGTGCGGGTCGGCCGGCCCGGGGGAGGGTCGTCCGGCCGGATGGCCCGGGTCCCGGCGGGGTCCGGGCCGCCGGGAGGAGCGGAGGACTCCGGGGTGGCGGAGGGCTCCGGAGAGGCGGACGGTTCCGGTGCCGCCGACGGGCCGCTCGCCACCGCGTACGTCTCCAGGGTGAACCCGTCGCAGTAGCACCACCGCTCGTGCCGCGCGTCGTACAGCCAGACCGCCTCGCCGTCCACGACCACCCCCACCCGCATGCCCCGGGTCCGCTGCCCGAACGACTCGCCGTCCAGCCGTCCGGCGGCCAGCTCCTCGATCATCCGGCGGTAGCGGCCGAGTTCGCCCTCGACCGCGCCCAGCAGCGGCCGCGGGTCCGCTGTCCCGGCGGCGGGGCGACCGGCGGCAGGCGGGCCGTGCGGGACGGACAGCAGCAGCCGCCCGTCCACCCACGCCGACCAGCCGTTGGAGCACAGCGCCAGCGCCCAGTCGCCCCGCCGGTCGACGACCCGGACGGGCAGCAGCGGGTCGAGCGGCGCCAACGGCACCGCGGCGTCCGGGGCGGACCAGGTCGCCATGCCGCCCGACGGGACGACATGACTGGGGCGGAAGTCGGGCGAGGTCACAGGCGGCTCCTCGGCGCTACTTGCGCATGATCTCGGGTTCGCGCCGCCTCAGCAGCTTGGTGACCAGGAAGCCGAGCGCCGCCGAGAGCACGAGCAGCATGACCGTGTTGAGCAGCCAGATCCCCGGTGTGTGCTGGAACAGCGGGTCGGAGGTCAGCCCCTGCGGCACGATCCGGTGCAGGTCGATGGTGCCCGCCATGGCACCCAGCGCCCACCGGGAGGGCACCAGCCACGCCAACTGCTCCAGACCGGGCACCCCTCGCAGCGCGAGCAGCGCCCCGCAGAACACGACCTGGACGATCGCGAGGAGGACCAGCAGCGGCATGGTGACCTCCTCCTTCCGCACCACGGCGGACACGAAGAGGCCGAGCATCATGGCGGTGAAGGCCAACAGCGCCACGGCAAGGGTGATTTCGATCAGCGGTGGCAGCAACACCCCTTTGCCGCCCGGTGCGTTCAGATGCACGCCGAACAGCGCCACCATGGTCAGCACGACGGCCTGGACGACGGTGATCACGCCCAGCACCAGCACCTTGGACATCAGATACGCCGAGCGGGACAGGCCGACGGCTCTCTCCCGCTGGTAGATCGTCCGTTCCTTGACCAGTTCGCGCACCGCGTTCGCCGCGCCCGTCAGCACCGCGCCGACGCACAGGATCAGCAGCGCGTTGAGCGCCGAGTCCCGGGTGAGTGCGCTGCCCGCCAGGGCGTGGGCCATCGCGCCCATCACGAAGGGCAGCGCGACCATGATGATCAGGAACGTCCGGTCGGCGGTCAGCGCCGCCGCGTAGCGCCGCACCAGCGTGCTCAGCTGCCCGCCCCAGCTCTGTGCCGCGGGCGGGGCCACCGAACCCCGCGGGGACTGCGGGGCGTGCCGCGGCTGCCGGGAGTCCGCGGCGATGTAGCGCCGGTGCTGCGGTGAGCCGAGGAACTGCTCCGCCCAGTTCCGTTCCTTGTCGTTCTCGAAGGCCTCGAACGCCTCCGGCCACTGAGCGAACCCGAAGTAGGGCAGCGCCTCCTCGGGCGGGCCGTAGTACGCGATGCGGCCGCCGGGCGCGAGGACCAGCAGCCGGTCGCAGACGTCCAGGCTCAGCACGCTGTGGGTGACGACGATGACCGTGCGGCCGTCGTCGGCCAGCCCGCGCAGCATGTGCATCACCGAGCGGTCCATGCCCGGGTCGAGCCCGGAGGTCGGCTCGTCGAGGAAGAGCAGCGACGGCTTGGTGAGCAGTTCGAGAGCGACGCTCACGCGCTTGCGCTGGCCGCCGGAGAGCGAGTGGATCGGCTGGTTCACCCGCTGGTCCAGGCCGAGTTCGTGGGTGACCTCGTCGACCCGTGCCTGCCGCTCGGCCTTCGCGGTGTCCTCGGGGAAGCGCAGCTGCGCGGCGTAGCCGAGGGCCCGGCGTACGGTCAGCTGGGAGTGCAGGATGTCGTCCTGCGGTACGAGTCCGATGCGCTGGCGCAGCTCGGCGTAGTCGCGGTAGAGGTCACGGCCGTCGTAGAGCACCGAGCCCTGGTCGGCCGGGCGCAGCCCCGTCAGCGCGTTGAGCAGCGTCGACTTTCCGGCGCCGGACGGTCCGACCACCGCCAGCAGCGACTTCTCGCCGACGGGGAAGGACACCCCGGCGAGCAGCGTCCTGCGGCCCCTGTCGACGCGTACGGTCAGATCCTGGACGTCGAGTGACACCTCGCCGGTGTCGACGAACTCCTGGAGCTCCTCGCCGACGAGCGCGAAGGCGGAGTGGCCGATGCCGATGATGTCGCCGGGCATGACCGGTGCGCCGGCCACCGGCTGGCCGTTGAGATAGGTGCCGTTGTGACTGCCGAGGTCGACGATCGCATAGCCGTCCGGGCCGGCCCGCAGCTCCGCGTGCCGGCGCGAGACCGCCAGGTCGTCGATCACCAGGTCGTTGTCGGGCGCGCGCCCGATCCGGGTGGTCCGGGCGGCGGGCAGCGGGCGCACCGAACTCGGGCTGCGGAAGGTGTGGGTGGCGCCCGGAAAGGAGACGGCGGACGGCCGTCCGGCGGCCGGCAGCTTCGGCCGGGGCACGCCGGTGAGCACCGCACAGGGCCCGTCGGCCGGACTGCCGAACCGGATCACGCTGCCCGGCCCCACCCCGGAGCGCCGTACCCGGCGGCCTTCGGCGTAGGTGCCGTTGGTGCTGTCCTCGTCCTCCACCATCCAGTGCCCGCCGGTCGTCCGCAGCACCGCGTGATGCCAGGAGACCCGGGCGTCACTGAGGACCACCTCGCTCGTCGGGTCGCGCCCCACGTGGTACGTCCGGTGCGGACTCATCACCTGGGTGCCGCCGTCCGCCTCGACGACGAGTTCAGGCGCGGTGGGAGAGTCCGGCCGCTGAGCCATACCTGGATTTTACGGCGGCGGTCCGGGCCGCGCCTGTTCGCATGCGGCCCGGAAGGCCCGCGAAAAGGCGCCGGCAATAAGCCCGCCGCCCGCCGGGTTCGGCCCGCCGAGTTCCTCTCGCGCATACCCAGAAAACGGTAATTCAGGGCATGATCCACCCTAATCCGCAGGAATTCCGATGAATCGCTGGGACTGCCGGATGCGCTCCCATCTGTTCTCCGTCCTGATCTCCCGCTTTGTCCTCCCGAGGGCAGACTGTGACCGCGGGCTACTCGCGAGGAACGAGGGCTGTCAACTAAGGTGAGCGCTCCGATCGGCCCCCACACCTGCAAATTCCCTGGAAATGCCGGACTTTGCTTCGCTGATTGAAGGATGTCCTGCCGATCCAGGGCGAATATGCAGTGCAGGGCTACGTGGTGTCGGCAACACCGCTCACCGTCGGCTTTGTATGACCCAGCCGGCCCCGCCCTGCCCTTCGGGGGTATGGCAGTGCCGGATTCCCTCTTATTCACCTACCTCGTGAAGGCAAGGCAGAGATGGCACGAGTCGTCCGACAATCCCCCCAGCAGTTCCCCGGCCAGCGGGCGCACCCTGTCGACGAGGTACTTCCCGTCGGCAAGCTCGCGCTCTACGGCTTCCAGCATGTCCTTGCCTTCTACGCGGCAGCGGTCATCGTCCCGATCCTCCTCGGAAATGCCCTGGGTCTCTCCCACGAGGAGCTCGTCTACCTCATCAACGCGGACCTGCTGACCTGCGGTGTCGCCTCGATCATCCAGGCCCTCGGCGTCTGGAAGATCGGTGCCCGGCTGCCGCTGGTCCAGGGCGTCACCTTCACCGCCGTCTCGCCGATGATCGCCATCGGCCTGGGCGCGGGCGGCGGCACGGCGGGCCTGCTGGTCGTCTACGGCGCGGTGATCACCGCGGGTATCGCGACCTTCCTGTTCGCGCCTTTCTTCAGCAAGCTGGTGAAGTACTTCCCGCCGGTCGTCATCGGCACGATCCTCACCATCATCGGCCTCACGCTGATACCGCAGGCATTGCAGGACGCGGCCGGCGGTGCGCAGTTGATCGGGAAGCCCGAATACGGCGACCCCAAGAACCTCGCGTACGCGCTCGGCACTCTGCTGTTCATCCTGCTCGTGGTCCGTCTGGGAAAGCCGTATCTGAGCAGTCTGGCCGTGCTCCTCGGGCTGGTCGCCGGCACCGGTGTCGCCTGGCTGCTCGGCGATGTGCATCTCGGCGCGGTCGGCGAGGCCGACTGGTTCGGCGTCAGCTCGCCCTTCCACTACGGCCTGCCGAAGTTCGAGCTGTTCCCGATCATCGCCATGGTCGTGGTCATGTTGATCACCATGGTGGAGACCACCGGTGACGTCTATGCCATCGGTGAGGTGACCCGGAAGAAGGTCGACAACGACACCGTCGCACGGGCGCTGCGCGCGGACGGTGTGGCCACCGTTCTCGGCGGAGTGCTGAACTCCTTCCCGTACGTGGCCTTCGCGGAGAACATCGGCCTGGTGCGGATGTCCAAGGTCATGAGCCGCTTCGTGGTGGTCGCGGCCGGTGGCTTCATGATCATTCTGGGGCTGCTGCCGAAGGCGGGCAGCCTGGTCGCCGCGATCCCGCACCCGGTGCTCGGCGGTGCGGCGATCTCGATGTTCGGCATGGTCGCCGCCGTCGGCATCCAGATCCTCGGCAAGGCCGATCTGCGCGAGGAGCGCAATGCGCTGATCCTCGCGGTCAGCCTCGGCGCCGCGCTGCTGCCCACCGCCGTCGCGCCGTTCTTCGACCGGATGCCGGAGGACGTCCGCGCGGTCCTCAACAGCGGGATCACCCTGGGCGGTCTGACCGCGATCCTGCTGAACCTCTTCTTCAACGTCTTCACCCGCCGCAAGGCGATGGAGATCGACTGGGACGAGGTCGAGCACGGCGACGGGTCCGACGCGCAGGGCCCGCACGATCCGCACATGGGCGCCGCCAACCACTGAGCAGCCGCACACCGCCGGTCACGGGCGGGGAGGGTCCGCGTGCCGGGCGCTCCCCGCCCGTCGCCGTTCCCGGAACGCTCTCAGCGGCCCACGGTGTTGAACGGCGGGACCTCGCCCGCCTCACCGATCAGGTCCCAGAAGTGGTCGACCAGCCGGCGCAGATACGCGGAGCGCTCGGCCGCGACCTCCTTGAGCCGGTTGTCGTTGTTCCGCGCCACCAGGTGCCCCATGTACCGCTCGGAGAACTCCGCGAATTCGGCGTGCATGGTGCGCAGCGCGTCGCCCACCCGGGTCTTGTTGAGCGTGGTGATCTCCGTGACCGGCTTGACGTGCGCCTTCCAGCGCCCCTCGATGGCCGACCGCAGCAGGCCGTCCAGCTCGTCGACCTGCCCCATCACGCCGATCAGCTTCCGCAGCGACAGCCCCAGCGCCTCCACCAGCATCTTGGTCTGCCGGTAGTCGCCGCTCCACTGCTGTGCCGCCTCCGCCGCCCGGTACAGGTCCGGGTCCATGCCGATCAGCTGCGCCAGCCGGTCCGTGCTCATCTGCCGGGCCACCCGGTGCTCCGCCAGCGTCCGCGGCTCGACGCCCATCAGCACGGTCGGCGAGCACCACAGGACGTCGGCCAGCACGAAGAGCTGCTGCTCGGACGGGACGTGGGAGCCGTACTCCCACGCCTCGACCAGACCCGGCTGAGCCGGGGCCCCGCACGCCGTCATGGACTGGGCGACCTGAGCCGTGGTCAGGCCGACCCGGGCCCGCGCGGATCGGGCCTCGGCCGGGGAAAACGGAGTGCTGTACACGTGCGGGACACCTCGCTGCACCCGACGAGCAGGGGGCGCTTGGGGGGAGAGGGGAGATGGAGGAACATCCAGGAGCGGGCAGATTAACAGATGGTCCAGAGGTACGAATCGCCAGTTGCCCTTCGAGTCGAAGGTCCGAGGTGGACGCGGGTAGCGCGAGGGCGAGTCGCGCCCAAACCACATTGTTGAGGCGTCAACGGGCTTACCGGCCATAGCGGATGCGCCCGTGCGTACCCGTCGGTAAGGAGGGGTGTCCGGGGTGCGGCGCGGCAGGGTGTGCCGGTGAAGCCGCGTCGTCGGCAGCGGGGACCGCGCCGAGGGAGCGCGGCCGGCCCGGCCCACGGGGCGGCCGGCCGCTCGTCCTCGGCGTCGTCCTCCTGCGCGCGCAATGGTGCGGTGCTGCCGCGCGGATGAGGTGGGTGGGCATCTCGATGCGCGGTGCCCGCTCCGCGTCCGGGTCGTCGATGAGCGAACGGGTCAGCTCGCCCGCGGTCCGGCCGAAGTCCGCGGGGGACTGGGCGACGGTCGACAGATCCATCCCCTCGGCCATCTCGTGGTCATCGAAGCCGAGCACGGACATCCGCTCGGGCACCTCGATACCGCCCCGGCGCAGCGTCCGGATCGCCTCCCTCGCGATCTGGTCGATCTCGGCGAACACCGCCGTGGGGCACTGCCGCAGGCCGGGCAGCCGGCCCACCGCCTCCGCGTCATCGACGTGGACGCTGGGCCGGTCCGGGGCGCGCCGGCTGACGTACACACCGGCACCTGGAGGTCGTCGAGGCGGGCGCTCTCCTGCGCGGTCAGGTCGAAGGAGATCACCAGCAGCGCATCGGCGTTCCGCTAAGATGGCGCGCTCCTCATCGCGCCGGCCTTCGTCCGGCTGCTGGGCGCCGACATCGTCGGTGACGGCGGCACCGGAGGAAGGCCCCGGCGCCGGACCTGGCTGCCGCGGCGCCGTACGGAGGTGCCGGCATGAGCGCGCCGAACTGGCGAAAAGGACTGCTGTGCGCGGGAGTTGCCGCAGTCGTCGTCCACTGTCTCGCGCCGTTCTGCTGGATGCTGGTCTCCAGCCTCCGGCGCACCTCCGGCATCTTCGATGTCTCGCCGCTGCCGTCCCCGCTGTCCTTCGAGAACTACCCCGCGGTCTTCGACCCGTCGCCGGGTGTCGGCCGCGCGCTGCTGAACCGCCTGATCGTCGCCGGGGTCACCACCGTGCTCGCGCTCGTCCTGGCGACCTTCACCGCCTGCGCGATGGCGCGGCTGCACTTCCGCTTCGAGCGGGTGGTGCTGACGCTGATCATCACCACGTCGATGTTCCCGGTGGTGTCGATCGTGGTGCCCCTGCTGAAGGTGTTCACCGACATCGGCTGGCTCCACACCTACCAGGCCATGATCGTGCCCAGCCTGTCCTTCGCGCTCCCGCTCGCGCGCTGGAACCCCATCACCTTCTTCCGGCAGCTGCCGAGGGAGCTCGAACAGACGGCGATGGCGGACGGCTGCACGCGCGGTGCGGCGTTCCGTAACCCCCTTCGGCAGCCAGATGGCCGCGGGGTCCTGGTCACCCTCCCGCTGGTGATCGTGGTGCCGATCTTCCAGCGGCGCATCGTCGCCGGGCTCCCGGCAGACGCCGCGAAGTGACCGGCCGCGGAAGCCGACCTGACCTGCCCGGACCTGACCTGCCCCGACCTGAACGGTCCGCCCGGTGAACCGGGCCCGCCCGACCTACCCGAGGAGTACGGAACGCCATGACCCGCACCGCAGCACCGTGGTGGCGCAGCGCCGTCATCTACCAGGTCTACATCCGCAGCTTCGCCGACGCCAACGGCGACGGAGTCGGCGACATCGCCGGTATCCGCTCCCGGCTCCCCTATCTCGCGGAGCTCGGCATCGACGCGATCTGGATCAACCCCTGGTATCCGTCGCCGATGGCCGACCACGGCTACGACGTGGCGGACTATCGTGGGATCGAGCCGGTGTTCGGCACCCTGGCCGAGGCCGAGGAACTCATCGACGAGGCCCACCGGCACGGGATCCGCGTCATCCCGGACATCGTGCCCAACCACACCTCGGACCGGCACGCGTGGTTCCGGGCCGCCCTCGCCGCGGAACCGGACAGCCCCGAGCGGGCACGCTACGTCTTCCGCGCCGGGCGCGGCCCGCGGGGCGACGAACCGCCCAACGACTGGACGTCCTGCTTCGGCGGCCCGGCCTGGACCCGGGTGGCCGACGGGCAGTGGTACCTGCATCTGTTCGCGCCCCAGCAGCCCGACCTCAACTGGGAACACCCCGAAGTGCGGGCGGAGTTCGAGTCGGTGCTGCGGTTCTGGTTCAGCCGTGGCGTGGACGGGTTCCGGATCGATGTGGCGCACGGGCTGATCAAGCACCCCGACCTGCCGGATCTCGGGCCCGCCCCGTCGGCGCCGGCACCGGAGCGCGGAGCGGGGCACCCGCACTGGGACCGGGACGAAGTGCACGACATCTACCGCGCGTGGCGGCGGGTCGCCGACGAGTTCCCCGGGGACCGGATGTTCGTGGCCGAGGCCTGGGCGGAGACCCCGGAACGGCTGGCGGCGTACGTACGGCGGGACGGCCTGCACACCGCCTTCAACTTCGACTATCTGATGTCGGCCTGGGACGCCGGGCGGTTGCGGCACGTCATCGACCACACCCGGGCCACCCTGGGAGCCGTGGACGCCCCGGCGACCTGGGTGCTCTCCAACCACGACGTCGTCCGGCACGCCAGCCGCTTCGGCCGCGCCGTGCAGAAGGAGTGGCGGCACAACGAGACGTGGCACCCCGAGGGCCCGGTGGACCTCGCACTCGGCCTGCGGCGGGCTCGCGCGGCCGCCCTGCTCACGCTCGCCCTCCCCGGCGGTGCGTACATCTACCAGGGGGAGGAACTCGGCCTGCCGGAGGTGGAGGACCTGCCCGAGGACGTGCTCCAGGACCCCACCTGGGAGCGGTCCGGGCACACCGAGCGCGGGCGGGACGGCTGCCGGGTGCCGATTCCGTGGGCGGGTGGCGCCGCTCCGTTCGGATTCAGCCCGCAGGACGCCACGGCCGCACCGTGGCTGCCGCAGCCGGCGTCCTGGAAGGAGCACAGCGTCGCAGCCCAGACCGGTGACGACGCGTCCGTGCTGGAGCTCTACCGGAGTGCGCTGCGCCTGCGCAGGCACCATCCGGCGCTCGGGGGAGGCGCCTCGGGTGACGCCACTCTGAGCTGGGTCGATGCCCCCGCCGGAGTCCTCGCCTTCACCCGGGAGCCCGGCTTCCTCTGCGCCGTGAACCTGTCGGACGAGCCGTACCCGCTGCCGCCGCATGACGCGGTGCTGCTGGCGAGCGGGCCACTCACGGACGGCCGGCTGCCGACGGACACGGCAGTGTGGCTCGCACTTCGATGAGCCGTCAGGATGGGTAATTGATTGCCCGTCAGGTCGTGTGCTGAGCTGATACGTCTCCCTCCGCCCTCCTGGTCCTGGCCTCAACGGGACCTGGAGGGCGCGGTGTTGGAAGGGGGATCCCGCGAGTGCGCCGCGAAGGTGCCGTGCAGGAGGCCCCCTGCCCCTCCCGGCTTGCCTTCGAGCGCACTCCAGCACCTACCGTCCGAGACGTCCGCTCGCGCACCGCGCACGCGGACCCACCGAACCAGCGACCACCGGCCACTCATCCCACCGTCAACCAGGGGAACTCCGTGCGATACACACTCTTCGGCAGGACCGGACTGCGGGTGAGCGAGCTGAGCCTCGGCACCATGACGTTCGGCGAGGACTGGGGCTGGGGCGTGGCCAAGGAGACCAGCCGACGGATCCTGGACGCCTACGCGGACGCCGGCGGCAACTTCATCGACACGGCGAACAACTACACCGGCGGCAGCGCGGAAACCATCCTCGGCGAACTCCTCGAAGGCCGCCGGGACACCTTCGTCCTCGCGAGCAAATACACCTGCGCCACCCGCGACGGCGAGGTGAACGCGGCAGGCAACCACCGCAAGAACATGGTCCGTTCGGTCGAGGAGAGCCTGAGCCGCCTGCGCACCGGCCACCTCGACATCCTGTGGGTGCACGCCCGGGACAACTTCACGCCCGTCGACGAGGTCATGCGGGCCCTCGACGACCTCGTGCGCGCCGGAAAGGTGCTCTACGTCGGGGTGTCCGACTGGCCCGCCTGGGAGATCGCCCAGGCGAACACCCTCGCCGAACTCCGCGGCCACACCCCCTTCGCCGGCTCGCAGCTGCGCTACAACCTGCTGGAGCGGACACCGGAGCGCGAACTGCTGCCGCAGGCACGCGCCTTCGACCTCGCGGTGCTGGCCTGGGCCCCGCTCGCGGCCGGAAAACTCACCGGGAAATACCGCCGCGGCGAAACGGGCCGGCTGCACGCCTTGGGCGCCGACACCACCTCCGGCCGCCATGAGGACCCGATCATCACCGCCGTGCTGGACATCGCCGACCAGGGCGGCTGGACGCCGGCGCAGGTCGCCCTGGCCTGGCTGCGGACCCGGCCCGGTACCGTCATCCCGATCATCGGGGCCACCAAGGAGAGCCAGCTCGCCGACAATCTCGCGAGCGTCGACGTCATCCTCGACGCGGACGCCGTCGCACGCCTCAACGACGTCAGCGCCGTACCGCTGGGTTTCCCGCACGACTTCGTACGGGAGCCCGCCATCACCCGGAACATCTACGGCGACCTCTGGCCCGCCATCGACGACCGGCGCTCCACCCACCGGCGTACGGCGCACGAGATCCTCTAGGCGAGCGCGCCCGGACGGCCTCTCCCCGGTCCCGCGCGGTGCCCGGCCGGAATCCGAAGCCGGTCCGCAGCCCCGATCACGGCTCTTCGGTCCGCCCGTCGGGAGTGGGCCGCAGCCGGCGTACTCCGGAAATCCGGCGGCGCACGCGGGGGCGGCGGTCGTGGGCGCGCCCCGGCAGGGGGAGCGACAGCAACGCCCCGACGAGAGCCACCGCCGTGAGGGGCAGGAGGGTGGCGTGCATCGCCGAGCGGGAGGCGCCGGCGGGGCCGGTGGCGGCGGTCATCAGCATCGTCGCCACGGCGACGCCGACAGCCGGACCGATGTTCATCGCGGTCTGCTGGAGTCCGCCGGCCACCCCTGAATGCTCCGCCGGAACGCCCTGGACGATGACGGCCGTCGCGGTGACCATCACCGTGCCGAAACCGGCGCCCATCGCGAGAAAGCAGCCGCCGACCGCCGCGGCGGTGGACTCCGGGCCGAGCCGGGAGAACAGCAGGATGCCGAGGGCCAGGAGGGACATCCCGGCCAGGGCGGTACGACGGGTTCCGTACCGGCGCTGCAGAATCGCGCCGGCCGGCGCGGACAGGACCATCATCACGGCCAACGGCAGTACCCGCAGACCGCTTTGCAAGGCGTCCAGCGCGAGGACGTCCTGCAGGAAGTAGGTGCCGATGAAGAGCGTTCCGAACAGCGACGCCGAGGCCGACAGCAGGACGCCGAGAGCCGACGCCACGGGCGCCGAGCGCAGCACGCTCGGCGGCACCAAGGGGCTCGCGGAGCGCCGCATGTGCCGGACGAACCAGCCGCCCGCGGCCGCCGCGGTGGCAAGTCCCAGTGCGGTCGCGGTCGTCCAGCCGGCCTCCGGTATCCCGACGAGGGTGTGCACGAGGGCCGCCGATGCCACCGCGAACAGGCAGGCGCCGGGCAGGTCCAGCCGTGTCCCGGAGGCCTTTCCCGCGGCGGCCACCGCGGGTGCCCGCAGGAGGAGGGCCGCCACGCCGGTCAGCAGCGCGGGGACGACGTTGAGGAAGAAGACGGACCGCCACCCCAGGTGGGTGGTGAGCGCCCCGCCGACGACCGGGCCGGCCGCGGCCGCCATACCGATGGCACTGGTACGCAGCGCGAGGGGCATCGGGAGCCGGTCGGGCGGGTACGCGGCGCGCAGCATCCCGAGGGTCGCCGGCTGCAGCAGGGCGCCGAAGACGCCCTGGGCGACGCGCAGTCCGATCACCCAGCCGATGCCGGGCGCCAGGCCGATACCTGCCGAGGTGGCGCCGAAGCCCAGCATCCCGAGGGCGAAGAGCCGTTGATGCCCGTACCGGTCACCGAGGCGGCCGGCGAGGACGAGGAGCGACGCCACCGCGATGAGGTATCCGGTGCCGGCCCACTGGACCTGTGCGAACGAGGCGTGCAGGTCGCGTTGGATGCTGGGCTGCGCGACGGTCAGCACCGTGCCGTCCAGGGCGACGATCACGGCGCCGATGACGCTGCCGGCGAGTGTGCACCGCCGGTGGTGGTGGGCGTTCACCGGGTCTCGGGCCCGAGGTGCGCATCGAGCGCGGCGGCCAGCAGCGGCTCGACGTCGTCGGTCCCGGCCGCCAGTTGCAGGCTGCCCCACTCCCACAGCTGGGCGATGCCGTGCAGATTGGCCCACAGCGCGCCGGCGACGGCGGCGGGCGCCGCTTCGGAGTGCGGCCGGGCCCGGGTGACCAGGTCGACGAGCGTGCCGAAGAGCGGCAGGCTCGTCGCGCGCAGCCCGAGACGGTCGCTCCTGAGCAGGTCGTGGCGGAACATCAGCTCGAACATGCCGCGGCGGGTCAGCGCGAAATCGAGATAGGCGCGGCCCAGCGCCCGGATCTGCGCACGGGGATCAGCCGGGCCTCTCGTGAGGGTTTCGGTGACCTCGGCGGTCAGGTCGGCGAATCCCTGCCGCGCGATGGCGGACAACAGCTCCACGTGGGTGGGGAAGTGACGGCGCGGAGCGCCGTGCGAGACCCCGGCCCGGCGGGCGATCTCCCGCAACGAGAGGGACTGCGCTCCCTCGCGGGCCACCATCTCGACGCCGACCTCGACCAACCGGGACCGCAGTCCGCTGTCCTGTTCGCTCATGGTCACTGTCTACCAAAGGTGAGTAGACAGTGTCTACTCGCGTGGTACACACGCCGGTCCGGTCCCCGGGGCCGCCCCGGGCCGCCGCGGCGGGCATGGGATCCTTGGGGCGAAATGGATCTGCCGGACGGGACGGCGGACGTCCGGCGATACGAGGGTGCACCGATGAAACTCTGCTTCCTGGTGGAGGAGCAGTACCGGCACGACGGCATGCCGCTGGAGGTGATCCGCCAACTCACCTCCTGGGGGCACCAGGTGGACGTGGTCCGGCCCGGACGGTCACTGATCCGGATATCCGAGGCGATACAGGCCGGCAGCCATGACGCCTGGGTCCTCAAGACCGTTTCCGGCGGACCGGGGCTGACCCTGCTGGAAGCCGCCGCGTCGGTCGGGCTGACCACGGTGAACGACGCCCGTGCCATCCGGGGCGTACGGGACAAGGCGCTCGCGGCGGTCATCGCCCGCAGCCACGGGCTGCCGGTGCCGGTCACCTACGCGGCGGCCCGGTGCGAGGAGTTCGCCGCGATACCCGAGTCGGACTTCCCCCTCGTGGTCAAGCCCGCCGACGGCAGTTCGGGCCGCGCCGTCCGGCTGGTCGCCCACCCGCAGGAACTGCTCGTCGCGGGCACGGAACCGGCCGGCGAGGGCATGCTCATCGCCCAGCCGTACATCCCCAACTCCGGTACGGACCTCAAGGTGTACAGCGTCCGCGGCGAGCTGTACGCAACGGAGCGCCGCTCGCTGCTGCACCCCGGCCGGGACGTCATCGAACGCCGGGTCCCGCTGTCCGCCGACATCGCCCGGATCACCGCCGAGATCGGCACGGTCTTCGGCCTCGACCTCTACGGCGCCGACATCGTGCTCGGCCCGGACGGCCCGGTGGTCGTCGACATCAACGACTTCCCGAGCTTCCGTCAGGTCCCGGACGCGGTGGCGCGGGTGGCGGACGCCGTGCTGCAACTGGCGCGCCACGGGTCCGGAGCGCTGCCGGACCCCGCCACCGCCGCGCTCGGGCCCGCCTTCGCCCCCGGCCGCCCCGCCGTCACCGTCGGCGGCGCCGGGTGAGGATCTGCCTGATCACCGCGGCCCCCGATCACCCCCTGCTGGCCGCGGCCGCCGGGCTGCTGGCCCCCCGTCACCACGTCGAGTTCATCGACCCCGACCGGGCCCCCGGTGCCGTTCCCGGCAGTGGTGTGCCGCCCGCCGGGCACGACGGTTCCGGTCCGCTCGCCGACGTCTATCTCCTCAAGTCGCACACCCCCCGGGGCCTGGCGCTCGCCGCCCGGCTCGAAGAGCGCGGCGCCCCGGTGCTCAACTCCGCGGCGGCGACGACGCTGTGCCAGGACCGGACCGCCATGGCCGCGCTGGCGTCCCGTGCGGGGCTTCCGTTCGCCGCGACCAGGACCATGGCGACCCTCACCGAACTCGCCGAACGCGCAGGAGAGGGGGAGCCCGCTTTCCCTCTGGTCGTCAAGAGCCGGTACAGCCGGCGCCACGACCTCGTCGCCCGCGTCGACAGCGCCGGCCGGCTGCGGAAACTGGCCGCAGAGTGGCCCCAAGAGCCGGTGGTGGTACAGGAGTTCACCGAGAACAGCGGCTGGGACCACAAGCTGTGGGTCATCGAGGGCAGGATCTTCGCGGCACTGCGCCGCTCCGAACTGGCTCCCGAAGGACGCGGCCCGACCCGCCCCCTCGACCTCCGTGACCTGCCGACGGGGTGGGCCGACCTGGTGCTGGGGGCCGGCGAGGCCTTCTGCCTCAGTGTCTACGGCGTGGACGTGCTCGACGCCGGTGACGGTGCCCCGCTCATCGTCGACATCAACGCCTTCCCCGGCATCCGCGGACAGGCCGGCGCACCCGAGGCGCTGGCGGAGCTGGCCCTGCGGACCGCGTCCGGCGCCGCGATCCGCCGCTGACGCCACGCACCCGCCGGGCGTGCCACTGCGCCGGCCGACGTCCCCGCAGCTGCGGCCGTCCCGGGCCCGGACCGCGCGGCCCGCGGCCCCCGGCGCCCCTCGCGTTCGGTCCACATTCACCTGCTGCGGCGTGTCATGGCGGTGCCGGACCCGCCCGACGGCTACTGGTGGGCGTGCGCCGACACGTGCCGCACGAGCACCCACGAGGAGTACGTCATGACCGAAGGCATGAAGACGATCATCTATCCCGTCACGGACCTCGACCAGGCCAGAGCCCTGTTCAGCGTGCTGCTGGGGGTGCAGCCGGCGACCGACGAGCCGTACTACGTCGGCTTCCGGGCGGGCGGCCAGGAGGTCGGTCTCGACCCGAACGGACACAGCAAGGGGATGACGGGCCCGGTCGCCTACTGGCACGTCGACGACATCAGGGACAGCGTGCAGACCCTGCTCGTCGCGGGCGCACAGTCCCTGCAGGATGTCGAGGACGTCGGTGGCGGCAAGCTGATCGCCAGCGTGCGGGACGCCGACGGCAATGTGATCGGCCTGGTCCAGGAGGCCTGAGCGGGAGCGCCGGAAGCGGACCTCACCCGGCCGATTCCCGGCCGATTCCCGGCCGGATCCCGGTCGGACTCCGTCGCAAGAGCCCGGGTGTCAGGGAGTCGTCAGAAAGCCTCCACGGGCCATATGTGAAGCATCAAGGCTGCCGCCGGGCAGGGTCCGCGGCCCGTCCTCGGCGGCAGTCTGGAAGCAAGGGTCCGCAAAGGAGGCGTCCGCCATGGCCACCACTCTTCCCCGCCCGGCACAGGTGTCCCGCCCCCCGGCCCTGCGCGGCGTGGCGGCGCCCGCCGCACACGCCTGGCACCGGGCACCACCCGCGAGATCCCTCACCCAGGACCTGGCGCTGCCGATCGCGGCTGCCGGGGCGGCGCTGCTGGTGACCGCGTTGGTGGTGACGGGCGGACGGGCGCATCCGCTGTTCGCGCTGGCCGCCTTCACGCTGCTCACCGCATGGGTGTCCGCGCTCGCCCGCCCCGTGCAGGTGCCCGGTGTCATCCTCGTCGGCTGGCTGTTCCTCGACGGTTTCGTGGTGCACCGGATGTCGGACCTGGGCCTGCGGCAGGACGACCTGAGGGCCCTGTTCGTTCTGGCCCTCGCGGGCGCCGCGGGCGCCGGCTGTGCGGCGGTGGTCCGCGCCGTCACATACCGCCGGTCAGCCGTCCACGGTGCTGACGACTGAACCGACCGGACAGGAACCGCGCCACCGACCGGACAGGAACCGCGCCCGGCGTTCAGCGACCGCCCGCCGAGGAGGGCGGCCTCCGACCGGCTGCGGCCACGCCGACGTGCCGTCAGCGGCAGCACCGGCACCGGCGGTGCCGGTGCGGGGCCGCCTGCCGCCAGCGCGCCTTCGACGCCAGAAAACCCAGCCCGATGCCGAGCATCCAGGTGTCCTTGGCCAACGGGACGCCGTCCTGCGTCGGCCGCAGACTCCCGGATTCCCGCATCCCGGGAACCCGCAGATAGAGGCCGACCAGTCCGCCGGAGAACCCGGTCAGCGCGAGTCCGGCCAGCCGGGTCGGCACGAAGGGCGACAGCAGCGAAGCGCCGACGGTGATCTCCGTCAAGGCCAGCAACCGGGTGAACCGCTCCGCCTCGATGTGCCGCAGAAACGGGTACGCCGTACAGGCCATGCCGTGCAGCATCTCGGCCGTCGCCTCGTCCGCCTTCCACTTCCCCAGGCCGGAGTTGAGGATGAACGCGCCGGTGGCGAGGCGCGGGGCCACATCGCGTGGTTCGGGCAGCTGCATGATCGAGCCTCCATAGCCAGCCGTACACATCAGGCATCGGCCCCCTCGACGAGCTTAGCCAGGGCCCCACCGAGCTGCCACGCCACAGCACAGCGGGAGCCGGGACCCCCGCCGGGGCCCGCCGGAAAAAGGAGTGGCGCGGCCGTACGGGTCGGTCTAGGTTGAGTGCGTTCCGGACGACGGCCTGTGGCTGTCGTGAGGGTGGCCGTGGAGAAAACCGGAGGTGAGTACTGATGACTGTCATTGCGGTGGGCGCTGCCCGCATCCAGAAGATCGTCAGTTTCGCCTCTGCGGTCTCCGGCTGAATCGTCGAGAATCCGGTCCCTGAGGACTTCGGATCTCCGGGACATCTCTCGTGTGCGCTGAAGCGCGCGCTGCCGGGGCCGCCTTGTGAAGGGTTTCCCTTGAATTTCCCTCTTGCTTCTCCTTCTTCGTCCTCGGACCCGTCCTCGCTCTCGGCCTACGGGTGGGACGAGGGGTTCGCGGAGAGCTTCACCCCCTTTGCCGGGCAGGGGTTCGTGCCCGGCCGAATCGTCCGGGTGGACCGCGGACGGGTGGACGCCGTGGTGCCCGACGCCGCCGATGGCGGGGACGCGGTCCTCGCGGGCGGCGGTGTACGGACGGTGCTCGCGGACACCGCGCTGGTCGCGACCAGCGATCCGATGCGGGTTCCGTGCACGGGCGACTGGGCCGTGATCGACTGTGCGAACGGCCGGGCGGGCGACCATCTCGACGGTGTGGTGCGGGCGTTGCTGCCCCGGCGCACCGCGTTCGTACGGTCGACGTCGTCGAAACGGTCCGACGGGCAGATCCTCGCGGCCAACGTCGACCACGCGGTGATCGCGGTCTCGCTGGCCGAGGCGCTCGATCTGGGACGCATCGAACGGTTCGTCTCGCTCGCCTGGGAGAGCGGGGCCCAGCCCCTGGTGGTGCTGACCAAGGCGGACCTGGCGGGGGACCCGGCGGGGCTGGCGCATCTCGTCGCGGACGCCCGGTCCGCGGCTCCCGGTGTACGGGTGCTGGCCGTCAGCGCGACGACCAGGGAGGGGGTGGAGGCGCTGTCCGCGGCGCTCGCGGGCGCGACGTCCGTCCTGCTGGGGCGCTCCGGAGCCGGGAAGTCGACGCTCGCCAACGCCCTGGTCGGCGCCCGCGTCCAGGACGTGCAGGCCATCCGCGACCAGGACGGCAAGGGGCGGCACACCACGACCACCCGGGACCTGTTGGTGCTGCCGTCGGGCGGGGTGCTGATCGACACCCCCGGGCTGCGCGGCGTCGGGATGTGGGACGCCCAGGCCGGGCTGTCCCGGACGTTCTCGGACGTCGAAGGGCTGGCCGAGGAGTGCCGCTTCCAGGACTGCGCGCATGACGCGGAGCCCGGCTGCGCGGTCCAAGAGGCCGTCCAGGAGGGCGAGTTGCCGCAGCGACGGCTCGACAGCTACCGCAAGCTGCAACGGGAGAACCAGCGCATCGTCGCGAAGACGGACGCCCGGCTGCGGGCCGAGATCCGGCGGGACTGGAAGCAGAAGCAGGCACTGGGCCGTCACATGATGGAGCGGAAAAGGGGGCCGCGGGGGTGACGGTTGAGACCGCGCGGATGGGATGACGGGCGGCGGCGGCCGGGGGCGGCGGACCCCCGATCGCCGCGTCCGATTTCCGCCGGTCGCCGAGCGGTGAGCGGCGCACACTGAGCGGGTGATGGATGACGAGACCAGGTACGAAGCGGTGTCCAGCCGGGACGCCCGGTTCGACGGGGAGTTCTTCTTCGCGGTGACGACGACCGGGATCTACTGCCGGCCGAGCTGCCCGGCGGTCACCCCGAAGCGGCCGCATGTGCGCTTCTTCCCGTCGGCCGCCGCCGCGCAGTCCGCCGGGTTCCGGGCCTGCCGGCGGTGCCGGCCGGACGCCGCGCCCGGCTCCGCCGAGTGGAACGTACGCGCCGATCTCGTCGGCCGGGCCATGCGGTTCATCGGGGACGGCGTGGTCGACAGGGAAGGCGTCGGCGGCCTCGCCCAGCGGCTCGGCTACAGCGCCCGGCAGGTGCAGCGGCAGCTCACCGCGGAACTGGGCGCCGGACCGGTGGCACTGGCCCGCGCCCGGAGGGCGCACATCGCGCGGACGCTGGTGCAGACCACGGACCTGCCGGTCACCGAGGTGGCGTTCGCGGCCGGTTTCGCCAGCATCCGGCAGTTCAACGACACGATGCGGGAGATCTACGCCGGTACGCCGAGCGAGCTGCGGGCGGCGGCCGCCGGGCGTCGGCAGCGCGGCGCGGGCCGGGCCGAGCGCTCCCCGGCCGCGGGTATCCCCTTGCGGCTCGCCCACCGGGGCCCGTACGCCGCGACCGAGATCTTCGACTTCCTGCAGCGGCGGGCGGTGCCCGGTGTGGAGGAGGTGCGCGGGGCGCGCGGCGGCCGCACCTACCGCCGCACCCTGCGCCTGGCGCACGGCACCGCGATCGCCGAGATCGACGAGCCGCGCGGGACACCACAGCGCCGCCGCCCGCCGGCCGGCCTGGTGTGCCCGGCGGCGCGCGGCTCGGCCGGCGGCTGGCTGGAGTGCCGACTGCGGCTGACCGATCTGCGGGACCTGTCGACGGCCGTGCAGCGGATGCGCCGGCTGTTCGACCTGGACGCCGACCCGTACGCCGTCGCCGACCGGCTGGGCGCCGATCCGCTGCTCGGCCCGCTGGTCACGGCCCGCCCGGGACTGCGCTCGCCCGGCGCTGCGGACCCCGAGGAGCTGGCCGTACGCATCGTGCTCGGCGGGCCGCCGGAGCGCGCCGCGGAGCTGGTGCGGGCGTACGGGAAGCCGCTGGACGCGCCGGACGGCGGGCTCACCCACCTGTTCCCGGAGCCCGGTGACCTGACCGGCGGCGGCCTTCCCGGACCGGTGCGCGCGCTGTGCGCGGCGCTCGGCGACGGGAGCGTGTCGCTGGACGCGGGCACCGACCGCCGGGCCACCGAGCGGGCCCTGGCGGCTCTGCCCGGCGTCGGGCCGCGAACGGCGGCCACCCTCCGGATGCGGGCGCTCGGCGACCCGGACGTACCGGTGCCGCGCGGGCCGGGAGCGGTGTCCGGGGCGGGCGACGCATGGCGGCCGTGGGGGGCGTACGCCCTGCATCATCTGTGGAGTGCCGGGCTGCTCCCGGAGGGCGAACTGCCCGGCCCTTACGCGGCACCGCAAGCCGCCGTGCCCGCCCGCGCCCTGGTGGGGTGACGCGCCGGGCGCACGCCCCGCTCAGCCCGCGATCGCCGCGCCCGCCCAGGCGCCGACCACCAGCAGGCAGGCGAACAGCTCGATCAGCACGCTCAGGCCGATGGCGCGCATGACCGTCCGCACGGACGCCCAGGCGTCGCCGTGGCTGCCCAGCCGGGCGCGTTCGAGGGCGTAGAGACCGCCGACGGCGCCCAGCGGACCACCGATGACGGGGACGACGAAGAACCCCACGATGCCGGTCGTCCCGGCCAGGAACAAGGTGCGGTACGGGGCGCCGGCGGCACGGAGGTCGCGGGTCGGCAGCAGCCATTTGACGGCCTGGTTGAGCAGCAGGACGACGGTGGCGCCGATGAGGACCGCCCAGGCCAGGGCGGTCTGCTCGGTCATCGCCCACCACAGCACGCCCGCCCACACGATCAGCGGCCCGGGGATGCCCGGAATCAGCACGCCGAACAGACCGAGCAGCATGACCAGGCCGACCGCGACCCACTGCCATCCGCTCATGCGCCGGCCTCACTCCGTCCGGCGGGCCCCCGCGGGCAGCCGTCGGCCGCCGGGCGCGCCCGGTGCAGCGCGCGCCCGGTGCCGGCTCCTACGCTGCGGTCTCTCATGGCCCCAGCCTGCCGGACGCGACGCGCACGCGCCCCCTGGGGCGCCCCCGCGAGGCAGGCTCTACCGCCCCACGCCCCTTGCCTGCCCCTCGCGTGCCACCCATCCCCGTTCGTAGGCGTACCAGCCCAGCTGCAGCCGGGTGCTCACGCCGGCCAGCTCCATCAGGTGCCGGACCCGGCGCTGGACGGTGCGCAGCCCCAGATCGAGCTGCTTGGCGACGCTGGCGTCCGTCAGCCCCGCCAGCAGCAGCGAGAGCACCTCCAGGTCGGAGGTCTCCGGCTCGCCCATGGGCGCTTCGTAGGACGTGCCGTCGGTGCCGAGCCTCAGGGGCACGGCCTGCCGCCAGACGGCCTCGAACAGGCCCAGCAGGGATTCCAGCAGCCCGCTGTCGTGCACCACCAGCGCGGCCGGTTCGGAGGGCGCCGCACCGCGTGCGCTCAGCGGCACCATGGCCAGCGCACGATCGGCGACCACCAGCTTCGTCGGCACCTCGTCGACCACCCGTACCTGCTCGCCGCGGCTCAGGGCCTCAGCGAGCCGGCCCAGCCCGCCGGGGGCGTCCAGGACGCCGCGCTCGATGACCACGCGGTAGACGACACCGCGCTCCACCGCCCGGTCCTCGGCGTCGTTCTCCACGTCCGTCACCGCGGCCGGTGTGGTCGTCACCAGCGCGCACACCTCGTGCGTGGCGCCGAGCTGGAGCTGCAGGAAGCGGTGCGCGACGGCGCTGGTGCCGGTGACGACCTCGACCAGGTCGTGCACGGCGGGTTCTGCGGCCTGGCCGCGGAACTCCTCGGCCAGCAGCGCGGTCGCCAGCTCGGCCCGGTCGAGGTCGTGCCGCTGCTGGGTGAGCAGGGCGCCGAGCGCCACGGCGGGCGGTGCGGCGGTCCAGCGCCCGGGGCAGGTGGAGGACTGGGCGACCAGGCCCTGCCGCTCCAAGTGACGCAGGGTGCGCACGGTGTCGTCCTCCGGCAGCGCCAACCGGTTGGCCAGATAAGGCACTTCGGCGGCACCCAGCCCGACGAGTGCCCGATAGGCCGTTTCCTGGGCCTCGTCCAGTCCTATGGCACTCAGCATCTGCATCCTCTCCGCCGTTGGGTGGCGGGAATGAGCCACGGCGCACATCCGCCGCGGACATCATCCCCGCACCACCCGGTGCTCTGCCAAGGTGTCGACACCGCAGCACCCGTTGTCGCCAGGTGGGGACGGTGTGGTGAGGCGTCCTGACTCGGACAGTGGTTCACGGGAGCAGCCCATGAGCGGCAGTTCGCGGGCGGCGGTTCACCGGAGGGCCGAAGACACGGAGGGGAGTCTTCGGACCCCGGTGAACGCTGCGGCCCGCGCGCCACGCCGGAACACCCATCTGATGGTGTGGTCCGCCGCAGACATGCGCTGACCTCTGAGCTCCGCCGGGCGGTCACCTGTGGGGGGTGGGCCGCCCGGCGGAACCCCCTTCGCGCGCCCTGTCTCCCCGACGCCCATCCATGGACAATACGGTCCATGAACCAGCAGGGTGCACGACGCGGCCAGGAGGACGACTGGTGGCGGCAGCTGTACGGCGACGCTGACGGCGAGGGCGCCGAAGGAGGCAGGGCCGGGGGAGGCAGGGCCGGGGGAGGCAGGGCCGCCCGCGGGCCGGCCCGCGACACCGGCCCGTCAACCGCGCCGGACAGTCTCGACGACCGGGTGAACTCGGCGCTGCGGGCGGTGGGTCCGGTGGGGCCGGCGGCCGAGGAACGCCGGGCGGTGGCCGAAGCGGAGCCGCCCGCCCCGGAACCGCCGCAGGACCCGGCCGAGCCGGAAGGGGCCGCCGCGGTGCCCACTCCCCGCGACGCGACACGCGAGCCGCCGCCCCGCGCCGCCGACTTCCTCGGCGACCGGCCGCCCGCCTACGCACCGGAACCGGTGGCGCTGCCCGCCGCCGACCCCGCAGCGCTCGACGAACTGGTGCCCGACACGGTGCTGGACGGCGCCGAGTACGGCTCGCTGACGCTCCGCGCCGCCTCGGTGCGCGGCGACGCGGCCCGCTACCGCGGTGAACCCCGCCGCGACGCGCTGCTGACCGCCCGGTTCGGCACCGGCCGGGACACCCTGATCCTGGTCGCCCTGGCGAGCGGCGGACCGGGCACCGAAGGCGCCCACTGTGCCGCCCGTGACGCCTGCGCCTGGATCGGGGGCGCGGTCGGGCGCAGCTCCACCCGACTGGCGGAGGACATCCGTACGGACCATCGCGGCGCGCTCAAGTCCGGGCTCCAGCGGCTCACCGACCGCAGTTACGGCAAGCTGCGCGGCCGGGCGGCGGAACGGGGCGCCGCGCCGGAGGAGTACACCGCCGCACTGCGCTGTCTGCTGCTGCCGGCCGACCCCGAATGCCGCACCCGGGTCTTCTTCGGCGCCGGCGACGGCGGGATCTTCCGGCTGCGCGACGGCGCCTGGCAGGACCTGGAGCCCGCGGGAGGGGAGTGTGTGACGGCCGGCGCGGTGCGGGGGCCGGAGGCCGTCGACGACCCGGCCGACGCCTACCGCCGCACCCTCGACCTCGGGCTTCCCGCCCGGCAGCCGCTCCCGGACACGGCGTCGGCGGACGGCGGGGCGCGGCCGGACTCCTTCCACTTCGGCGCGGCCACCGCCCGGCCCGGCGACACCCTGCTGCTGTGCAGCGCCGGCTTCGCCGAGCCGCTGAACGAGGAGCCCGCATTCGCGGCCCGGCTGGCCGACCGGTGGCCGGGCCCCGGGGCGCCGGGCCTGCTCGGCTTCCTCGCGGACACCCAGCTGCGCGTCCAGGGTCACGCCAAGGACCGTACGGCCGTGGGGGTGTGGGAGTCGTAGAGCCTGCCGCAGCGGGCAGGCGGTGTCTCCCGAGGGGCCCGCACCGCGGTGGCGCCTGCGGAGGCGGGCCGAGGCCCTCCATGGGTTCATGGAGGGGCCCCGCACCGACCGCGCCGAAGGAGCGAGCACGACATGGCGAAGCAGACCGTGGCCGAGCAATTCGTGGACATCCTGGTGCGTGCCGGGGTGCAGCGCCTCTACGGCGTCGTCGGCGACAGCCTCAACCCGGTGGTGGACGCCATCCGCCGCAACTCCGCCATCGACTGGATCCAGGTCCGGCACGAGGAGGTCGCGGCCTTCGCCGCCGGGGCGGAGGCGCAGCTCACCGGGAAGCTCGCCGCCTGCGCCGGATCCTGCGGCCCCGGCAACCTCCACCTCATCAACGGCCTCTTCGACGCGCACCGCTCGATGGCCCCGGTGCTCGCTCTCGCCTCGCACATCCCCTCCAGCGAGATCGGCACCTCGTTCTTCCAGGAGACCCACCCGGACCGGCTGTTCACCGAGTGCAGCCACTACAGCGAGCTGATCTCCAGCCCCCGTCAGATGCCGCGGGTGCTGCAGACGGCGATCCAGCACGCCATCGGGCAGAGCGGCGTCTCGGTGGTGTCCCTCCCCGGTGATATCGCCGGGGAGCAGGCCCCCGAGCGCGCCATCGAACACGCCCTGGTCACCTCGCGGCCCTCGGCACGCCCCGGGGACGCGGAGATCGACGAGCTGGCCCGGATGATCGACGAGGCCGAGCGGGTCACGCTGTTCTGCGGCAGCGGCACCGCCGGGGCGCACGCCGAGGTGATGGAGTTCGCGGAGCGG
The DNA here is from genome assembly GCF_044767385.1 of Streptomyces sp. NPDC101393. NCBI lineage: Bacteria > Bacillati > Actinomycetota > Actinomycetes > Kitasatosporales > Streptomycetaceae > Streptomyces > Streptomyces sp. NPDC101393. The sequence continues at coordinate 539,615 of NZ_JBIWNU010000006.1, forward strand.
GTGAAGGCCCCGGTCGGGCACGCGCTGCGCGGCAAGGAGTGGATCCAGTACGACAACCCGTACGACGTCGGCATGAGCGGGCTGCTCGGCTACGGCGCGGCGTACGAGGCGACCCATGAGTGCGATCTGCTGGTGCTGCTCGGCACGGACTTCCCGTACAACGCGTTCCTGCCGGACGACGTCAAGATCGTCCAGGTCGATGTGCGCCCCGAACACCTCGGCCGCCGCTGCAAGCTGGACCTCGCGGTCTGGGGTGATGTGCGTGAGACGCTGCGCTCGCTGACGCCCAAGGTGCGGGCGAAGCCAAGCCGGAAGTTCCTGGACCGGATGCTGAAGAAGCACGCCGACGCGCTGGAGGGCGTGGTCAGCGCCTACACCCGCAAGGTCGAGAAGCACGTCCCCATCCACCCCGAGTACGTCGCCTCCGTCCTGGACGAGGAGGCCGACGACGACGCGGTCTTCACGGTCGACACGGGTATGTGCAATGTCTGGGCGGCCCGCTATCTCACGCCCAACGGCCGCCGCCGGGTGATCGGTTCGTCCAGCCACGGCTCGATGGCGAACGCGCTGCCGCAGGCGATCGGCGCCCAGTTCCTCGACCGTGGCCGGCAGGTCGTCTCGATGTCCGGCGACGGCGGATTCTCCATGCTGATGGGCGACTTCCTCACCCTCGTCCAGTACGACCTGCCGGTGAAGGTGGTGCTCTTCAACAACTCCTCGCTCGGCATGGTGGAGCTGGAGATGCTGGTTTCCGGCCTGCCGTCGTACGGCACCACCAACCACAACCCGGACTTCGCGGCCATCGCCCGCGCGGCCGGTGCGCACGGCGTGCGGGTGGAGAAGCCCAAGCAGCTGCGCAGCGCGCTGCGGGATGCCTTCAAGCACAAGGGCCCGGCGCTGGTCGACATCGTCACCGACCCCAACGCCCTGTCCATCCCGCCGAAGATCAGCGCGGAGATGGTGTCCGGCTTCGCGCTGTCGGCGGGCAAGATGGTGCTGGACGGCGGGGTCGGCCGGATGCTGCAGATGGCCCGCTCCAACCTGCGGAACATTCCGGGCCGGTGAGGTCCGCGAGGTCAGCGAGGTCCGTGAGTCCGGTCAGCGCTCCTGCGGGTCCTGCCGGCGCTGCGGCCGCAGCCGCAGGGTGAGGATCTGGAAGGGACGGAGCGAGAGCGTCACCTCCGAGGTCGGGCCGTTCTCCGCCTCCCGCAGCGGCCGCTCCAACAGGTCCGTGACGGTGGTGCGTTCGACCGCGAAGCCCGGGGTCAGGACGCCGGTGGCGCGCCCGCCGTGCGACTCGTACAGCCGCACCACCACATCGCCGCTGCGGTCCTCGGCGAGCTTGACCGATTCGACGGTGATCGCCGGGTGGTCGACCCGGACCAGCGGGCCTGCGGGGGCGTGGCCGGACGGCGGTACGGCGGTGGTCCGCAGCGGCAGGTTGAGCGCCAGCCCCTCGGCGACGGCGTCACCGACCCCGGCGCCCGGCAGCAGCGCGTAGCGGAAGCGGTGCGTGCCCTGGTCGGTCTCCGGGTCGGGGCTGTGCGGGGCCCGTAGCAGCGTCAGCCGTACGGTCGTGCCCAGCCCCTCCTCGTGAGGTGTGCGGGTGACGTCATGGCCGTAGGTCGAGTCGTTGAGCAGGGCGACGCCGTAGCCCGGTTCGGCGACCCGCAGCCAGCGGTGCGCGCAGATCTCGAAGCGGGCCGCGTCCCAGCTGGTGTTGGCGTGGGTGGGGCGGTGCACATGGCCGAACTGCACCTCTGCGGTGGACCGTTCTGCGTGCACGTCCAGCGGGAAGGCGGCCTTGAGGACCTTCTCCGACTCGCGCCAGTCGATGTCGGTGGTGATGTCGAGCCGCCGCGAGCCCGCCCGCAGCGTCAGCTCCTGGGTGAGGCGCGAGGCGCCGAACGCCCGGGTCACCCGGACCGTCGCGGACAGCGGGCCGGAGGCGACCGCTTCGACGGATTCGGCCGCGGTCAGATCCGTGTGCCGGTTGCGGTAGTGCCGGTCCAGGTCCCAGGCGTCGTACTGGTTGGGGTGGTCCGGGTGCAGCTGGAGCAGATTGCCGCGCGCGCCCGGGGCCAGCACCTCACGCCCGGTGGACAGGTCGCGTACGGACGTCAGCAGCCCGTCGGCGTCGACGCGCACCCGCAGCAGGCCGTTGTCGAGGGTGAGCGGACCGTCGTCGGTGACCAGGCGCACGGGCGGCGGCGCGGGGGAGCCCGCACCGCCCTGGACGGCCGCCGAGCCGAGGGCGGGGACGTGCACGGCGACGGTGGCCGGCCCGCCCGTCGTGCCGGGCGGGGGCGGCACCTCGACGATCTCGTCCCGGTCGTAGGGCGAGGCGTTGAAGACCGCAGGAACGGCCGGGCCGGGCTCCGCGACCGGGCCGGCGAGCGCCGCGAGCGCCTCCTCGGTCAGCGCGGTCAGCTCCGCCTCGACCGCGGCGTAGGTCGCACGGGCCTCCCGGTGCACCCAGGCGATGGACGAGCCGGGCAGGATGTCGTGGAACTGATGCAGCAGCACGGTCTTCCACAGGCGGTCCAGGGCGTCGTACGGGTAGGCGTAGGGCGCGTCGTACGGCGCCCCGAGGGCGGCGGTGGCGGCGGTGGCCGCCCACAACTCCGCCTCCCGCAGCAGGTGTTCACAGCGGCGATTGCCCTGCTTGGTCCGGGCCTGCGAGGTGTACGTCCCGCGGTGGAACTGGAGGTACAGCTCACCCGACCACACCGGCGCCGCCGCCCCGTACTCCTCGTGCGCGGCCTCGAAGAACCGGCCCGGCGGCTCGATCTCGACGCGTGGCGAGCCCTCCAGGGAGCGCAGCCTGCGCGCCCTCTCCAGCATCTCCCGGGTCGGGCCGCCGCCGCCGTCGCCCCAGCCGAACGGCACCAGGGAGCGGGTGGCGTGCCCCTTCTCCGCGAAGTTCCGCTCGGCGTGCGCGAGTTCACGGGCGTGGAACTGCGAGTTGTAGGTGTCGACCGGCGGGAAGTGGGTGAAGACGCGGGTGCCGTCGATGCCCTCCCACCAGAAGGTATGGTGCGGCATCCTGTCGGTCTGGTTCCAGGACAGCTTCTGGGTGAGGAACCACTTCGCCCCGGCCAGCCGCGCCAGCTGCGGGAACGCCGCGGTGTAGCCGAAGGAGTCCGGCAGCCAGATCTCCTCGGTCTCCACCCCCAGCTCCTCCAGGAAGAACCGCTTGCCGTGCACGATCTGCCGCGCCAGCGCCTCCCCGCCCGGCATGTTGGCGTCCGACTCCACCCACATCGAGCCGACCGGCGCCCAGTTCCCCGCCCGTACGGCTTCCTTGATCCGCGCCCAGATGTGCGGCTGGTGCTCCTTGACCCAGGCGTACTGCTGCGCCTGCGAGCAGGCGAACACCAACTCCGGGTATTCCGTGGCGAGTTGAGTGACATTGGCGAAGGTGCGGGACGCCTTGCGCACGGTCTCGCGCAGCGGCCACAGCCACGCGGAGTCGATATGCGCATGCCCGGCCGCCGACACCCGGTGGGCGCTCGCCGCGGCCGGGCTGCTCAGCACGTCCGCCAGCTCGGCCCGCCCCGCCACCGCCGTGCCCGCGACATCGTGCAGGTCCAGCGCGTCCAGCATGTTCTCCAGGGCCCGCAGGATGCCGTGCCGCCGCGGACGGTCGGCGGGCAGCTCGTGCATCAGCTCCGACAGCACCTCGATGTCCAGGATCAGATGCCATACGTCCTCGTCGAGGACCGCCAGATCCGCGGCCGCGAAGCGGTACAGCGGCCGGTCCGGCGCGGTCCGTACGTCCCCCAGGTCGGTGGGCCGGAAATCGCGCAGCACCGCCGGGTTCGCGGCCGCCTCCAGCAGCAGCCGCACCTCCTCGCCGCCCTGCGCCGGCGCGGCGACGGGGACGTGCCGGTTGCGCGGATGGATGCCCTTGAGCGGCACCCCCTCCGCGTCGTACACCAGCCCCTCCGCCTGGAAGCCGGGGCCGTCGCCGCTGAACCCGGGGTCGAGGACGGCCTCCACCCGCCGGCCCGCCCACTCCTGCGGCACCGCACCCGCCAGCCGGAACCAGCTCGTCGACCACGGCGGCCCCCAGGCGTCACCGGCCGAGAACGGCTCGTACGCGGCCCGCAACGCCTCGCCCACCGGAACCGGTTCGCCGGGCGTGTGCCAGACGGTGAGCCGCAGCGGCACCCGCGCCGCGTACTGCGCGGGCCGGATGAACTGACCCAGCGCCCGCTCCAGGCGCCCCTCCACCAGCAGTCGGTCGTCGTGCACAGCGGCTCCTCACGCTCGTACGGACGCGCATGTCCGGCACGATCCCGGCCCGCGCGCTCACGCCAGGCATACCCAGCCGCGGCCCGGCCGGCCCACCTGCCGCGCGGGCGGCGGCACACCGCCCGCGGGTGCCGCAGGGCGGCGAACCGTCACAAGTCGAAGCATGGCGCCTGATCCGATGGGCATGCTGACCGTGAGGCTGTTCGAGGATGAGCGCCGATAGGTCGTCCGGGGCGGGGGAGAGAATGCGTCAGCCTGTGCGGCGCGAGGAACGGAACAGACACGACGGAACGACGGACGGGAGCCGGAGCGGGACGATCGCTGCGAAGCCGCCGGGGATGCTGGAGCGGAAGGTCCGGCCGACGGACCTCAGGGCCGTCGGCGAGGTGCGCCAGGAGCTGCGGCAGCTGCTGAGCCGCTGGCCAGGCGCGGGAAGCGGTGACCTCGCGGAGATCGCGACGCTGCTCACCAGCGAACTGGTCACCAACGCCCTGGTGCACGCGAAGGGCGGCGCCGTCGTCACCGCCACCTTCACCGACCGGCTGCGGGTGGAGGTGCGGGACTTCGTCTCCCGGCGCCCCGAGCCCCGCGCGCCGACCGTCGACGGGACGTCCGGCAGGGGCCTGATGCTGGTGCGCTCCTTAGCGGACTCGTGGGGCATCCGCTCCCACGGCGTCGGCAAGAGCGTGTGGTTCGAGCTGGCCGCCGGGCCCGCCTGACGGCGCCGGAGATCCGCGGGGCCCCGGTGCCCGTACGCCCGCCGCCCCGCGCACACCAGTGAGTCCGAAGACGCGGCTGCCCTATGGGCGGGCGGCGCGGCTCCGGACTCACCCGGCTAGCCGAACTGCTTCTCGATCTGGGCGAGTTTCTCCTCCAGGGAATCCAGCCGGGGCACCGTCTGGGTGTCGTCCTCGGCGGTGAGATCCACGGCTTCCCGGTGCTCGGGCTGCCCAGTGGCCGCCCCGTCCTCGGCGCCGGACACGGCCTTGAGGGCCGGGCGGGAGCGCACCTGCCGCTCGCCCGCGGGCAGTGGCTCCGGGATGCCGGCTATGACCGAGTCCGGGCCGGACACGTCCGCGGTTGCCGGGCCGGGCGTCAGCGCCGGCCTGCCGCCGCCCCTGCCGATGCCCCAGGAGCGGTGCTGCCTGTTGATGGCCTTGATCCGCGCCCGGTCGAGCTTGCCCTGCTCCCGCCTGCGGTGACGGTTCTGCTCGGCCTCCCGGCGGTCCTCCCGGACCTCCTCGACGGCCTCGTCCAGCGTCCGTACGCCCTCCAGGAGCATCAGCGACCACGCCGCGAAGGTCTCGCGGGGCGCACGCAGCCAGCGGACGATCCGGATCTGCGGCAGCGGGCGGGGCACCAGACCCTGCTCGCGCAGCGCCGCCCGGCGGGTCTGCTTCAGCGCACGGTCGAAGAGGACCGCGGCCGACAGTGACATCCCGGCGAAGAACTGCGGCGCGCCCGCATGGTCCAGGCCCCGGGGCGCATGCACCCAGTTGAACCACGCCGCTGCGCCCGCGAACGTCCACACCAGCATCCGCGAGCCGAGCGCCGCGTCACCGTGACTGGCCTCCCGCACCGCGAGGACGGAGCAGAACATCGCCGCGCCGTCGAGGCCGAAGGGCACCAGATACTCCCAGCCCCCGGAGAGGTTGAGGTTCTGCACGCCGAAGCCGACCAGGCCGTGGAAGGACAGTGCGGCGGCGACCGCCGCACAGCAGAACAGCAGCAGATACGAGGCCGAGGCGAAGAGGGCCTCCTTGCGGCGGCGCCGTTCCTCACTGCGCTCCCAGGAGTCATCGCCGGTGGACCGGGCCGCTGCGCGCTTTCCGCGCAGCACCAAGGCCACGGCCGCCAGGACGCCGACGAGCAGCAGAACTGCCGGAACCAGCCAATCCAGCGATATGTCGGTCATTCTCATTCTGGGATCCCTTGCCTCGGCGTACGCGGTTTCGCGCGACATCCTGACCGAAGCCGTTGCCGTAACCGAGGCATTCGGAACAAGAGGACGCCAAGGGGTGCGGGGAAGGCGTGCTGGTGTCGAACTCCCGTTCTTTCGCGGGTGGTTGAGTTCGAGAGAGATCACCCTGACGGGTGGCGTGGGCCTCGGGGCGCCGCGCCGAGCGCCGATGCGCCTCCCGCCCTGCGACCGGAACCAGGCGTCGCGCCGCATGTGCCCCGAATGTTGCGGGATGGTCCGGTTGCCGCGTAACCGTCCATGTCGGTGGCCTGCGTTCAAGAATTTGGTCCGGACCAAGACCTTGACAGTGTCTTCCTTCACTTCTTAACTCACACAGTGAACTAAGCGCCCCTCAGGCCGAGTTCCCCACCCGCGCCGGTCGGCGCACAGTCACTCGGTTCGCATGCGCTTCCTGCCACTCCGGCAATCCTGGAAGGGAGAGTCATGGACTCCCCGCGCTTCCCCCGACGTCTGCTGCTGTCCTTCGCCTCGGTCCTCGCCCTCGCGTCGCTGACCGGCGGACCGGCGCAGGCATCACCCGCTCCCGCAGCGGATCCCCCCACGCCGTCCGCCGCCGCCCCCGCCGCGGCCGCTGTCACGTTCTCCGATGAGTTCGACGGGCCGGCAGGCTCCGCCGTCGACGGTGCGAAGTGGCAGATCGAGACCGGCGACAACGTCAACAACCACGAGCGGCAGTACTACACGGCGGGCAACCGCAACGCCGCCCTCGACGGCCAGGGCCATCTGGTCATCACGGCCCGCCGCGAGAACCCGGACAACTACCAGTGCTGGTACGGACGGTGCGAGTACACGTCCGCCAGGCTGAACACGTCCGGCAAGTTCACCACCACGTACGGTCGCGTCGAGGCCCGGATGAAGATCCCGCGCGGACAGGGCATGTGGCCGGCGTTCTGGATGCTGGGCGACGACATCGGCCAGGTCGGCTGGCCCAACTCGGGCGAGACCGACATCATGGAGAACGTGGGCTTCGAGCCCTCGACGGTCCACGGCACGCTGCACGGCCCCGGCTACTCCGGCTCCGGCGGCATCGGCGCCGCGTACTCCCTGCCCGGCGGGCAGGTGTTCGCCGACGCCTTCCACACCTTCGCCGTGGACTGGAGCCCGGACGCGATCACCTGGTCCGTCGACGGCACCGTGTACCAGCGCCGCACCCCGGCCGACCTCGGCGGGAAGCAGTGGGTCTTCAACAAGCCCTTCTTCCTGATCCTCAATCTCGCGGTGGGCGGCTACTGGCCGGGAGACCCCGACGGCAGCACCGTCCTGCCCCAGCAGCTCCTGGTCGACTACGTCAGGGTCAGCACCGACGGCGCACGGTCCGCCGCCGGCAGGCAGACCCATGCGTCTCCCGATGCGGCCCACCCGGTGAGCCACCCGTGAGGCGACTCGCCGCGCGGCTGCTGCTCCTGATGGCGATGGTGATGGGGCTGACGGCGGCACCGGCCCAAGCGGCGCCCGCCGCACCCGACTTCGCGGTGCTCGCGTTCTCCAACGGCACGTGGGACGACGCCCACATCGACTTCGTCACGGAAGCCAACGAGTGGTTCCCGCGCTCCGCCGCGCAGAACAATTTCACGTACAAGGCGACAACGGACTGGGATCTGCTCGCGAACGGAGGGGTGAACGACTACCAGGTCGTGCTCTTCCTGGACGACGCGCCGAAGACGTCCGCCCAGCGGGCCGGTTTCGAGCGGTACATGCGGGCCGGCGGCGGCTGGATGGGCTTCCACGCCTCGGCGTTCACCACCGATGCCGACTCCTGGCCCTGGTACCACCACACCTTCCTCGGCAGCGGGAACTTCCGGACCAACACCTGGGGGCCGACGGAGGCGGTGCTGCGCACGGAGGACCGGACGCACCCCTCGGCCCACGGACTGCCCGCGACGTTCACGTCTTCGGTCAGCGAGTGGTACAGCTGGTCCGGCGACCTGCGCGCCAACGCCGACATCAAGGTCCTCGCATCCGTCGACCCGGTGAGCTTCCCGCTCGGGACGGACCCCGATCAGTCCTGGTACAGCGGCGACTACCCGATCCTGTGGACGAACACCCGGTACAAGATGCTGTACGCGAACTTCGGACACAACGCCATGGACTACGCCTCCCACACGAGGCTTTCGTCGACGTTCGCGAGCCCCACCCAGAACCGCTTCCTGATCGACGGCCTCAAGTGGCTCGGCGGCGCGGGCGGTGCGCCGGCTCGCGGGTGAGCGCAGGCTGACGCGATGCGTTCAGCACGGCCCACGGCCTCCTGGCTGCCCGACGCCCAGGAGGCCGTTGGCCTGCCGCCCGCCCGGTGGGAGCGGCCCCGCCCGGCGCGGAGTACGTGACCCGGGCAGGCGTCAGCCGATCGGCTCGGGCATGGGTACCACCTCGTAGCCGAGCCGGATGACATCCCCGGTGGCCGGGTCGCCCAGCTCCACCCGCCAGCCGTCGGCGAACTGGTCCACCTGATCGGCCATGGGGATGGTCCCGGAGATGAGGACCGTGCCGGGGACCAGGTCGCCCCGGGACCGCAGCACCTCCGCCCAGTAACCGGGAGTGAGCAGCTCGGCGAGGGTGCCGTGCTGGATCTCACTCTCCTTGCCGTCGTGGCTGACCCAGGCCCGCAGGGTGAGCGCGTCCAGGCGCGGCTCGACGTCGGCAAGCCGCCATGCGCGCCGGGCCAGCACATCCGGGCCGGCGTTCTTGCTCCAGGCCACGCCGTGGACCTCCAAGTCGCGGTCGGTGTGGTCGCAGGCGGCGGTCAGCAGCAGCTCCCCTTCCGCCGCCACGACCAGGGCCCACTCGGCCTCGCCGGAGGTGCGGGCGTGCTGCGCGGCGACGCGGTCGGTCTGCTGGGCCAGGTAGGGCGAGACGGGGTAGAGGGCCGGGGTCACGGACGGCGCGGGCACGCCCAGCTCGGCGAGCTCGGCGACATGGGCGGCGACGTCGTCCTGGCTGCGCCCGGCGTAGCCGGCGTTGAGCACCTGCCGGACATCGACATCGCGGGTGGAGCCATCAGGCAGTTCGAAGGTCAGCACGGCCACGGGGCCTCCTGGTGGGAGCGGTTCGACGCGAGGAAATTTCGGCGCAGGGCTTGCGCATACGACCTGTATACAAGAAGTATGCCGAAAGGTCGATGTCCACTCGATGCAAGGATTGGGACGTATGCGATACACCCAGCAGGACGACAACGGGGCCCTCCCTGGCCGCTCCGGCATGCGCCGGGCCTTCCTCGCCGGCCTCACCGGGACCGCGTTGGAGTGGTACGACTTCGCCGTCTACTCCGCCTGCGCGGCGCTGGTCTTCGGCGATCTCTTCTTCCCCTCGCAGGACCCCCTGACCGGCACCTTGCTGGCGTTCTCCACCTACGCCGTCGGTTACGTGTCCCGCCCGCTCGGCGGCTTCGTCTTCGGCCGGCTCGGTGATGTGATCGGCCGCAAGAAGGTCCTCATCGCCACCCTGGTCCTCATCGGCGCGGCCACCTTCCTCATCGGGCTCCTGCCCTCGTACGGCACCGTCGGCATCGCCGCATCGATCGCCCTGGTCGTGCTGCGCTTCGCCCAGGGCGTCGGGGTCGGCGGCGAGTGGGGCGGGGCCGTCCTGCTGTCGAGCGAGTTCGGCGACCCGCGCCGCCGTGGCTTCTACGCCTCCGCCGCCCAGGTCGGACCGCCTGCCGGAAACCTCCTGGCGAACGGCGTGCTGGCCACGCTCGGGGCACTGCTGAGCGAGGACCAATTCCTGTCCTGGGGCTGGCGGGTGGCGTTCCTGCTGTCCGGGGCGCTGGTCGCCTTCGGCCTGTGGATCCGGGTGAAGCTGGAGGAGACGCCGGTCTTCAAGGCCATGGAGGCCGAGCAGTCCCGGCCCGAGGCGCCGATCCGCGAGGTGTTCACGACCCAGCCGCGCGCCCTGTTCGCCGCGATCCTGTGCCGGGTGGCCCCCGATGTGCTGTACGCGATGTTCACCGTCTTCGTGCTCACCTACGCCACCGACCGGCTGGGCATGTCACGCGGCTCCGCGCTGACGGCCGTCCTCGTCGGCTCCACGCTGCAGATCTTCCTCATCCCCCTGGCCGGTGCCGTGTCCGACAGGGTCAACCGGCGTCTGCTGTACGGCGGCTCGGCCCTCGCGGCGGGCGTGTGGCCCTTCGCGTTCTTCCTGATGGTCGACGGCGGCAGCCGGCTGCTGCTGATGTTGGGTGTGATCGTGGGGCTGGCCATCCACTCCTTCATGTACGGCCCGCAGGCGGCATTCGTCGCCGAGCAGTTCTCGCCCCGGCTGCGCTACACGGGCTCGTCACTCGCCTACACGCTGGCCGGCCTCCTCGGCGGCGCCATCGCTCCGCTCCTGTTCACCGCGCTCCTGAGCTCCTACGACAGCTGGGTTCCCCTGGCGCTCTACATCGCGGTGACGGCGGCGGTCACGATCGGCGGTCTCTGCCTGGGGCGGGGCTCCGCCCCGGCCGAGGAGGAGGACGCGCGGCTCGCCGCCGCTCAGCGGAAGGAGCCCGCCGCTCATGCCGTGTAGGCCCGCGCCGGCCGGGAGACCTCGGCGCCCGCAGCCCGCCGCCAAGGCCCCGGCACCCCCTCTCCCGCACACCATCCCCGGCACCCGAATCCCGTCACAGAAAGGCCGTACCGCGTGCGTATCGCGCTGAGTCAGCTGACCACCGGACCCGACCCCGAGAAGAACCTCCGTCTCGTCGAGGAGTGGACGTCGCGCGCGGCGGAGGCAGGTGCCCGCGTCGTGGTGTTCCCCGAGGCGTCCATGGCCTGCTTCGGGACCCCCTTGGGCGATGTCGCCGAACCCCTGGACGGCCCGTGGGCCGAGGCGGTGCGGGACATCGCCGATGCGGCGGGCATCGTCGTGGTGGCCGGCATGTTCACCCCCGCCCCCGGTGGCCGGGTCACCAACACCCTGCTGGCGACGGGGCCCGGCGTGGAGGCCGCGTACGACAAGATCCACCTCTATGACGCCTTCGGCTTCGCCGAGTCGAAGACGGTCGCCGCGGGGTCGGAGGTCGTCACCATCGACGTGGACGGCGTACGCCTGGGGCTGGCCACCTGCTACGACGTCCGCTTCCCTGAGCTGTTCCGGGCCCATGCCGACGCGGGGGCGGTGGCGACGCTGCTGGCGGCCTCCTGGGGCGCCGGTCCGGGCAAGCTCGACCAGTGGGAGCTGCTGGTGCGGGCCCGGTCCCTGGACGCGACGCTGTGGGTCGCGGCCGTCGGCCAGGCCGATCCCGCCGCCGCGGGTGCCGAGGTCCGGGGGACCGCGCCGACCGGCATCGGACACAGCAGGGTGGTGGGCCCGGACGGGACCGTGCGGCACCGTCTGGACGCGGAGCCGGGGCTTCTCGTGGCCGATGTGGACGTGGACGAAGTGCCGGCGGTCCGGGAGAAGATCTCGGTGCTCGCCAACCGCCGTCTGGAGTCCCCACGATGAGCAAACCGGAGCTGGAATTCCACCTCCACACCGGCCCCTGGGCGGCGCCGGAGGGCGCGGCGCCCGGGGTGGCCGAGCGGGTACTGGCCGAGGACGCGAGCGGAGGGTGCCGCACGGTCCTGCAGCGCTGGGATTTGGGCACCGACACCTCCGGCCGAGGCGTCGCACGGCACGAGTTCTGGGAAGAGGTGTACATCCTCGAAGGCGCCCTGCACGACCTGACCCTCGACGAGACCTTTGGCCGGGGCGCGTATGCCTGCCGCCCGCCGGGGATGCCGCACGGCCCGTGGACCGCGGCGGAGGGCGTCACCATGCTGGTGATCACCTATCCGGGGAGCGCACCGGGATGAGCCGGGAGGGGGCGGGCCGTAGCCGCCCCCTCCGCCACCGTCGTTCACCTCGCCCGGTGCGCCGCTAACCGGTGAGCAGCACCTTCAGCGTGGACCCCAGATGGTTGTCGATCGCCAGGCACGCGGCGGCCGCGTCACCGGCCGCGAGGGCGTCCAGAATCGCCTGGTGCTCATGGAGCACCGCTTCCTGGCGGCCCTGCTGGGTGTACAGCGCGACCACGCCGGCGCGGACCTGCCGGCTGCGCAGACCGTCGTAGTGCCGGTCGAGCAGTGCGTTGCCGACGGCCGACACCAGCGTCGAGTGGAAGAGGTGGTCCACCGCGATGAACTCTTTGGCCTGGTCGGGGCCGCTCAGTCCGGCCTGCCGGTCCAGCAGCTCGGTGAGCTCGCGTACCGGGGGGCGTCCCGAGGTCAGGACCTGCTCCGCCGCGTACCGCTCGACGATCCCGCGCAGCTCCATCAGCTCCGAGATCTCCCGGCCCGACAGCGGTGCCACCCGCGCACCGCGCTTGGGCACCAGCTGCACCAGGTCCTCCGCGGCGAGCAGCAGCAGGGCCTCCCTGATCGGTGTGCGCGAGACCCCGATCCGATCGGCGATGTCCTGTTCGGAGAGGAATTCCCCCTGCATCGCCGGGTCCGTCAGTACCGTTTCCTTGAGGTACGCGTACGCCTTCTCCCGACCGGACGCCACCACTACCCCCCTCGTATACAGCTTGTATACGGAAGCTACCACGAGGCGGGCGGCCGCAGGAGTGTTCCGGCGGGACTTGGCTGACGGGCCGGGGAGGGGAAGCGCGCGCCCAGGAGCGTCCGGGCACGGCGCGGTCGCGCGGATCAGGCGGTGGCGGTGAGGCGGGTGACGCGCTCCGCGTCGCAGGTGCGCGGGCAGGTGACGCAGGTGTCCTCGGGGCGCAGCGTGTAGAACATGCAGCAGCTCGCCCGGTCCCGGGTCGGCAGCGCCTCGCCGTTGGGCCCGGTCAGTTCGCGGAAGGCCGCGCTGCCCACATAGGGGGCGGTGGCGCCCGGCAGCAGCCGCTCCAGCTCGGCCACCGCGCGCGGCTCCTCGCCCAGCAGGTGCCCGAGGTACCACAGGCCCTCGGTGATCTCGTCCGACGCCATGCCCCACAGGGCCCGCGGCCCGCGCCGCACCCGGCTGCGGAAGCCCTCCAGTACGGGCCCGAGGTGCTCGGCCACCGACGCCCGCACCTCGGCGCGCAGCGCCTCCTCGTCGGGCACGATCCGGGCGCCGGGCAGCGCCGCCGCCGGATCGCCGGGAAGACACGCGAAGGAGCGGACCCGGACGGCCATCCGGCCCAGCTCCCGCTGGAAGGAGACGTCCTGCACGGGCAGCCGCGGCACCCGGCGGTGCAGGAACCAGGGGATGGTGATCAGCAGGCAGGCGGGCCAGGCGTAGCGGTGCAGCGCGAAGCTCGCGATGACGTCGGGCCGGGCGCGCTGTCCGTAGTCCCGCACGATCTGCGCGTCGTCCCAGGCGAGAAAGGTGTCGAGGATCTCGCCGCCGGTGGCGAGGGCGGCCGCGGACACCCAGCCGTCACCGCTGGGCAGCGCCTCCCCCTGGGTCACCCGCAGGCCGGGAAAGACCTCGGAAAGCCGGGCGTACGCGGCGTCGAAGGGCTGGAGGAGCGGAGGGGTGGCGAGGGCAGGAGTCATGCGGAGACCACCGAATCGCGATCGTTAGCAGGTAAGGCTTACCTTATCTGAACGGGTTACCCAGTGGTACCCGGGTTTGAACTGGCGCCGCCGCCGCCTAAGGTGCTCGGGACGTCAGGAGGAACCGCCATGGAGCAGGGCAGAGCGGAACAGCAGCCGCACCCCCGGGCCTGGCTGCCCGCACCGGCCGGCTCCGCGGCCGGCTCCGCCGTGCCGCAGGCCGGATCGGGCCGCGGAGACCATGAGCGTGCCACGGCCGACCCGGACGTGCCGGCAGCGGCGCACCGGCCCGCCGAGACCCTCACGGCCGCCGGAATGCCGTCCGTGCCCCGGCAGCCGCAGCGCCACTCCGTACGCGGCCAGATCCTGACGGCGCTGCGCAACGCCCTCATCGCCGGTGAGCTGACACCCGGCGAGGTCTACTCCGCGCCCGCCCTCGCCGAGTGCTACGGCGTCTCCGCGACCCCCGTACGCGAGGCCATGCAGCAACTGGCGGCCGAAGGCGCGGTCGAGGTCGCCCCCAACCGCGGCTTCCGGGTCGCCGAGCGCAGCGCCCGCGACCTCGCCGAACTCGCCGAAGTCCGCACCATGTTGGAGGTGCCCGCGGTCATCCGGCTGGCCAGGGCGCTGCCGCCGGAGCGCTGGGAGGAGCTGCGCCCGCTCGCCGCGGCAGGCGTCGCGGCCGCCGCGCACGGCGACCGGGTCGGCTACGCCGAGGCGGACCACGCCTTCCACCACGCGCTGCTGTCCTTCACCGGCAACCGCCGGCTGACCCAGGTCGCCGACGACCTGCTGCGCCGCACCCAGTGGTCGGCCGGCGGTCCCCGGCTGCGCACCGCCGATCTGCTGGCGGACGCCTCGGAGCACACGGCGCTCCTGGACGCCCTCCTCGCCCAGGAGTACGCCGTCGCCGAGCGCATCGCGCGCGAACACCTGTCGGTCGCCCGTCACCCGCACTGACGGGCCGTCACCAACAGTGCGGTGTGCGGGGGCCGGCGGGCAGGATCAGCCGGGGAACAGCTGCGACAGCGGCAGCGCCGCGACATCGGCGGCGGGCCGGGAGAGATACAGGTCGGCGTGGTAGAAACCGTCGGCTTCCTTGCCGGCGGTGGACAGGCCGTGGCCGGCCAGCGCGGTGAACGCCGCCCGCCGCTCCTCGCCGTCCGCGAACCGCCGCTGCCGGAACGTACGGGTGCTCAGCTTCTCGGTCACCAGGCCCGCGCGGGCCAGCAGCGCGGAGACCGGGCGGTAGGAGACCGTCCGCAGCACGAACGCCGCGACCCACGGCGGCGACGACACACAGTCGAAGAGGTGCGCGAAGGTGCGCGCGGTGATGTAGCCGACGCCGCCGGTCACGGTGATCAGGTCGATGTCGGCCAGCGCCTTCCGCAGGTCCGCGCTCGGCTCGTCGTGCTCCAGGTTCTCCGCGAAGCCGCGGTCGAGCAGCCCGACCCGCTCCCCGTAGCCGACCGCGTGCTCCGCCGCGTCGAGGCCGATCACCCGGCAGGCTTCGGGGCGCCGCCGGGTGGCGAAGAACGTACGGTCCTCCTCGGCGAGTTGGTGGGGCTGCGGCGCCCCTGGGCCGTGCGCGGTGTAGCGGTCGTAGAGATCGCTGAGGTCCAGCCGGTGGTTGAGCAGCGCGGCGTTCACCCCGTATGAGCAGCACAGGTCGATGACGCCGAGCGGCGGACGGTCGGCCCGGCGCCGCTGCAACGCGTCGGTCACGGCGCGGAACACCGCCTGGCCGTGATGGGGTATCTGGTACTCCAGGGGTTGCAGGGTGGTGAAATACCGCTGGGGATCAGGGCAGTTGTAGATCGCCTCGAAATCTGCCTTGCCCCAGTCGGATGCGGCGGTGCTGTCGGTGATTTCCGTTGCCACGGATGGCCTCCTGAAGGCGCTGTCAAGGGGTGGGGCCCGCCGGCCCCGGACAAGGATCCAGGCCGGATGGCCGGCTGGCAGTGCGACTTGCGGCCATTCTCGGGGCGCGTGGGACATGCTCGCGCGCCGTGCTCCCGCGTCATTCGCCGGGTGTCCCACCTCCCCGTTCGCCTGCCGAGGGGCGGTGCGGGGGCCATCGGACGGCCCGGCCGGGCGGCTCCCCGGGCCCGCCCCGTGACCGGATAGCGGCTGATGGGATCGCTGCCCGCTCCGGCCCGGCCGGAGCGCCGGGCCTGTCCCTCCGACCCCGCGGCTGCCCCGCCCGGCCCGGCCGATCCGGCCCCGTGGCCGGCGATTTTCGGCCAACCAGCACAGAGGCCCGCATGGCCGACGGTGAGGGGTTGACGGGACGGCGGGGGTGAGGGGGTGTCCCGCCGGCGGGCGGGGGCGGCCGCAGGGGCGGGGTGCGGAGGGCGGTGACGGGCGCCCACGGCGGACGGCCGGCGGGGATTCCCGCCGGCCGTCCGCCGTGCGCGTGCGCTTCGTCCGTGCGCTCCGTGGCGCTCCGTCCCGTGTGCGGGCCTCAGGTGGCCGGCCGGGGCGTCGAGAGGTGGTCGGCGAGCCAGGTCGGGACACCGCCCATCAGTCGGAACAGCCGGGCGGCCTCGGCGCGCAGCCGGGGTGCGTCGGTGTCCGGGGCGGCGTCGGCGAGCGCGGCGAGCGCCGGTGCGGTACCGACGAGGAAGCCCAACTCCTCGCGGATCCGCAGCGATTCGGCGAAGCCGTGCCGGGCCTCCGTCAACTCGCCGTCCCGCAGCGCGAGTCCGGCCAGATGCCGCCAGGTGAACGACAGCAGCAGGACGTCGCCCTGGGCGGTGGCGCCGGCGTGCGCGCGGCGGTAGGCGGCCCGCGCCGAGTCCGGGCTGTCGGCGACGTGTTCGGCCATCAGGCCGCGGCGGAAGTCCAGCAGGGGGCGGCCGGATGCCGCCGGAGCGAGCAGCGCGGCGGCCCGGCCGAGCGCCGAGCGTGCCTCGTCGGCCCGGTCGCGTACGCCCAAGACCGTTGCGGCGTAGGCGAGATGGCCGCGTTCGCAGGCCGCGCCGCCCCGTTCGTCGTCGCTGTGCGCCAGCGCCTCGGCGGTGCGCAGCGCGTCCTCGGCCGTCGCCCAGCCGGTGGCCGTGAACATGCAGCGCTCCACCAGGAGCGCCGCGCGGCGCAGGGCGGAGGGGGCGTGATGGACGGAGTGCGGTTCCAGTAGTGCGGCCGCGTCGTCCCAACAGCCCCGGGAGCGAAGGCGCCAGACGGCGCGGTCGAGCGGATCGTCCCCCACGGCCCCTCCGGCCGCCGGTACCACGGGTGCGAGTGCCTGCGCCGGCACCGATACCGCTTCCGTGGACCTGATGGAGTCCGCGGAATCCGCGGACCCTGACATGGCGGTATCCGCCACATTGCCCTCCCCGAGCGCGCCATTGAGCTGGAACTGGATGCAGTGGGCGAATCTCAGCACGAATTCCGTCGTGCACCAAGGGGGTAGGTGAATGATTTCACAATCACCCGCGGGCCGGTCCCGTTGCGCTGACCGGCGCCGATCGGCTGTGCCGCAGCGCCTCCCGGCCGCCCGGCGGCCCCAGGAGATTGGCGGGATGACGCCCATTCGGGTTACCCCGAACGGGGGAGTGCACTGGGGCGGATCGGGCGCGTGGGACGAGAGTGGGCGGTGGGTCCGCACGGGCGGCGCGGGGCGGACGGCGACGGGATCCGCAGCCGCCGCCCACCGGGCCGGCGCACCGCCGCCGTCAGCTGATCCGCAGCGCCAGGAAGAAGTCGAGCTTGTCCTCCAGACGGGACAGGTCCCGGCCGGTGAGCTGCTCGATCCGGCCCACCCGATAGCGGAGGGTGTTCACATGCAGATGCAGCCGGGCCGCACAGCGCGTCCAGGAGCCGTCGCAGTCCAGGAACGCCTCCAGAGTCGGGATCAGCTCGGCCCGGTGCCGGCGGTCGTAGTCCCGCAGCGGGTCCAGGAGGCGGGCGGTGAAGGCCCGGCGGACGTCGTCCGGCACGAACGGCAGCAGCAGGACGTGCGAGGCCAGCTCCTCGTGGCCGGCCGCGCAGACCCGGCCGGGGCGCGCGGCGGCGACCCGGCGGGCGTGCCGTGCCTCCTCCAGCGCGCCGCGCAGCCCCTCGGCGGAGTGCACGGCGGCGCTGACACCGACCGTGAGGCGGCCGTCGTCCGCGAGACCGCGGCTGAGCGGCTCCTGGAAGACGGTGAGCATCTCGTCGGCGTGCAGACCGGTGGCCGAGGCGTCCCCGGAGTCGTCCGGGACGGCGGGCAGCGGCACCAGCGCCACCGCCTCGTCGCCGGTGTGTGCCACGGCGATCCGGTCGGAGGGCTCCGGGCCGAACGTGCCCGGGTCGACGAGCACCTCCTCCAGCAGGGCCTGGGCCACCGGGCCGCCCGGTACGTCGCCGCCGTCCCACTCGACCCTGGCGACCACGATCTGCCAGTGCGGGGCGGCGCCCAGACCGGGCAGCAGCACCGGCGCCGCCACCCGCAGCCGGGCCGCGATCTCGGCGGGCGGCGCCCCGGTCTGCACCAGCTCCAGCACCTCCTGGGCGAGCCGCCTGCGCACTGTACGGGCGGCGTCGCGGCGGTCGCGCTCGACGGCGATCAGCTGGGTGACGCCGTGCAGCAGGTCGAGGCGCTCCTCGGGCCAGTCGCCGGCGTCCGCCTCGACGGCCAGCAGCCAGTCCGAGAGCAGCGTCTCGCGCAGGTCACGGCGGTCGTGGCGGATCGGGAACAGGGAGTAGGTGGCCCCGCCGAGGGTGACGCGGTGCGGGCCGCGGCGGCCGGCGCGGGAGGCGGCCAGATGCTCGCCGGCGAGCCGGGCGGCGAGCTCGGCGGGCAGCTCGGGGCCGGAGCCCGCGAGGCTGGAGCCGGCGATCTGCCGGCCGGTGGGGGAGAGCACCCAGGCCCGCAGGTCCAGGTCGGAGCCGAGCAGGTCCAGGACCACCTCGGGGCCGCCGCCGGTGGGGCCGGACGTCATCAGGCGGCGGTGGCGGTCCACCACGGCGGCCAGATCGCCGGCCCGCTCGCTGGAGACCTGGCGGACGACGTATTCGGTGATCGAGGCGAACGAGACGTCCTCGACGACGGAGAACAGCGGCAGCCGGTGCCGTACGCAGGCCTCCACCAGGTCCTCGGGGACCGAGCCGAGCTCGGCCTCGCCCGCGGCGAGCCCGGCGACGCCGGCGCCCGCCAGGATGCGGATGAAGCGTTCGGAGTCCTCCGGCTCGCGCCGCCAGGCCAGGCCGGTCAGGACCAGTTCACCGCCGGAGAGATAGCGGCTCGGATCGCGCAGGTCGGTGGTCATCACGCCGCGTACGGTGCGGTCCAGCTCGTCCTCGCCCCCGAGCAGATGTAGGCCCAGGGAGTCGGTGTCCAGGAGTGCGCGGAGCCGCATGACCTCGCCCGCCGTTCTTTGCTGTCTTGTGTTGCCGGTGGAATGCCGCGAGGTTTTCACACCCCGTCTTTCGTTCGAATCTACAAGACCGGCACCTTGGCCAGCCAACCGCTTCATGGTTTCGGTGACTGCACCGGGTGGGCCCAGGGCGCGTTCACTTGCCCCATCCGCATGAACAAGACATGAACGGCTCGATGGCGACGAGGGCCCGAGGTCCTCACCATGAGCAGCGAACGACCCGATTTCGTAAAAGCAGAAGAGGCCACCCATGGACTTCCTTCGCCCCGCCAGCTGGGAGGAGGCGCTCGCCGCTAAGGCCGAGCACCCCACCGCTGTGCCCATCGCGGGCGGCACGGACGTGATGGTCGAGATCAACTTCGACCACCGCCGCCCCGAGTACCTGCTCGACCTGAACCGTATCGGTGACCTGAACGAGTGGGAGGTCGGCGAGAAGACCGTGCGCCTGGGCGCCTCCGTTCCGTACAGCCAGATCATGGAGCACCTGCGGACCGAGCTGCCGGGCCTGGCGTTGGCCTCGCACACCGTCGCCTCCCCGCAGATCCGCAACCGCGGCGGCGTCGGCGGCAACCTCGGCACCGCCTCCCCGGCCGGTGACGCGCACCCCGCGCTGCTGTCCTCCGGCGGTGAGGTGGAGGTCGAGTCGGTACGCGGCGTCCGCATGATCCCGATCGACGACTTCTACCTCGGCGTCAAGCGCAACGCGATGGAGGCCGACGAGCTGATCCGCGCGGTGCATCTGCCCAAGGCCGACGGCCCGCAGCAGTTCTCCAAGGTCGGCACGCGTAACGCCATGGTCATCGCCGTCTGCGCGTTCGGCATGGCCCTGCACCCCGAGACCCGCACCGTACGGACCGGCATCGGTTCCGCCGCTCCCACCCCCGTACGGGCCCGCGCCGCCGAGGACTTCCTCGCCGCCGCGCTGGACGAGGGCGGCTTCTGGGAATCCGGCGCGTCCATCCCGACGTCCGTCGCGAAGCAGTTCGCGCAGCTCGCCACCGGGGCCTGCAACCCGATCGACGACGTGCGCGGCAGCGCCAAGTACCGCCGGCACGCGGTCGGCATCATGGCGCGCCGCACCCTCGGCTGGACCTGGGAGTCCTACCGCGGTAATGCCCATGGCACCAAGGGAGGCGCACAGTGCGCGTGAACTTCACCGTCAACGGCCGTCAGCAAGAGGCCGACGACGTCTGGGAAGGCGAGAGCCTGCTGTACGTCCTCCGTGAGCGGATGGGCCTGCCGGGCTCCAAGAACGCCTGTGAGCAGGGCGAATGCGGATCCTGCACGGTCCGTCTGGACGGTGTGCCGGTCTGTTCCTGTCTCGTCGCCGCGGGCCAGGTCGAGGGCCGCGAGGTCGTGACGGTCGAGGGCCTGGCGGACTTCGCCAAGCAGCGTGCCGAGCACGGCGGCTGCGCCTCCGGGGCCTGCGGCTCCGCCGGTACGACGGTGGACGCCGCCCAGCGCTGGCAGGCCAAGCCCGGCGACGCGCAGCCCGCCGGGGCCGGCGAACTCTCGCCGATCCAGCAGGCGTTCATCGACGCCGGGGCGGTCCAGTGCGGTTTCTGCACCCCGGGCCTGCTCGTCGCAGCCGACGAACTGCTGGAGCGCAACGACTCCCCGTCGGACGCCGACATCCGTGAGGCGCTGTCGGGCAACCTCTGCCGCTGCACGGGCTACGAAAAGATCCTCGACGCGGTCCGGCTGGCGGCCGCCCGCGGCGATTCGCAGACCGCCGGACAGGGGGCCTGACCGCCATGGGAGTCACCCGTACACCCACCGACCTCACGCAGGGCGGCAAGACCAAGGCCGGGATCGGCGAGTCGACGCTGCGGCCCGACGGCACCCTCAAGGTGACCGGCGAGTTCGCGTACTCCTCGGACATGTGGCACGAGGACATGCTGTGGGGCTTCACGCTGCGCTCCACCGTCGCGCACGCCGAGATCAGGTCGATCGACACCTCCGAGGCGCTCGCCACCTCCGGCGTCTACGCCGTCCTGACCTACGACGACCTGCCCACCGACGTGAAGAACTACGGCCTGGAGATCCAGGACACGCCGGTTCTCGCGCACGGCAAGGTCCGTCATCACGGTGAGCCGGTGGCGATCGTCGCCGCCGACCACCCGGAGACCGCCCGCCGCGCGGCCGCCAAGATCAAGATCGACTACGCCGAGCTGCCGCTCGTCACGGACGAGGCCTCCGCGACCGCCGAGGGCGCGCCGCTGATCCACGAGAACCGCGACGACCACCACTCCGGTCACGTACCGCACCCCAACATCGTGCACCGCCAGCCGATCGTGCGCGGCGACGCCGACAAGGCCGCCGAGCGCGCCGACGTCATCGTCTCCGGCGAGTACGTCTTCGGCATGCAGGACCAGGCCTTCCTCGGCCCGGAGTCCGGCCTCGCGGTGCCCTCCGAGGACGGCGGCGTCGACCTGTACGTCGCCACCCAGTGGCTGCACTCCGACCTGCGCCAGATCGCCCCCGTCCTCGGACTGCCCGAGGACAAGGTGCGGATGACGCTCTCCGGCGTCGGCGGCGCGTTCGGCGGCCGCGAGGACCTGTCGATGCAGATCCACTCCTGCCTCCTGGCGCTGCGCACCGGCAAGCCCGTCAAGATCGTCTACAACCGGTTCGAGTCCTTCTTCGGGCACGTCCACCGGCACCCGGCGAAGCTCTGGTACGAGCACGGCGCCACCAAGGACGGCAAGCTCACGCACATGAAGTGCCGCATCGTGCTGGACGGCGGCGCCTACGCGTCCGCCTCCCCGGCCGTCGTCGGCAACGCCTCGTCCCTGTCGGTCGGCCCGTACATCGTCGAGGACGTCGACATCGAGGCCATCGCGCTCTATTCCAACAACCCGCCCTGCGGTGCGATGCGCGGCTTCGGCGCCGTCCAGGCGTGCTTCGCCTACGAGGCGCAGATGGACAAGCTCGCCGCGAAGCTGGAGATGGACCCGGTCGCGTTCCGGCAGCTCAACGCCATGGAACAGGGCACCCTGCTGCCGACCGGACAGCCCGTCGAGTCGCCGGCCCCGGTCGCCGAACTCCTGCGCCGCGTCAAGGCGATGCCGCTTCCGCCCGAGCAGCAGTGGCTGTCGGCCGGTGAGAGCGCGGACGTCCGCGCGCTGCCCGGCGGACTGTCCAACACCACGCACGGCGAGGACGTCGTCCGCGGCATCGGCTACGCCGTCGGCATCAAGAACGTCGGCTTCTCCGAGGGCTTCGACGACTACTCCACCGCCCGGGTGCGGATGGAGGTGGTGGCCGGCGTACCGGTCGCGACCGTGCACACCGCGATGGCGGAGGTCGGCCAGGGCGGTATCACCGTGCACGCCCAGATCGCCCGTACGGAGCTGGGCGTCGAGCAGGTCACCATCCACCCCGCCGACACCCAGGTCGGCTCCGCCGGCTCCACCTCCGCCTCCCGGCAGACGTACATGACCGGCGGCGCGGTGAAGAACACCTGCGAGAGCGTGCGCGAGAAGGTCCTGGAGATCGGCCGCGCCAAGTTCGGCACGTACCACCCCGCGTGGGCCACCGCCGAACTGCTGCTGGAGGGCGGCAAGGTCGTCACCGACGGCGGCGAGGTGCTCGCCGATCTGGTGGACGTCCTCGAAGGCGAGGCGGTCGACCTGGAGCTGGAGTTCCGCCACCGCCCCACCGAGGCGTTCGACCTGGAGACCGGTCAGGGCCACGGCCACGTCCAGTACTCGTTCGCCGCGCACCGCGCGGTCGTCGAGGTGGACACCGGCCTCGGTCTGGTCAAGGTCATCGAGCTGGCCTGCGCCCAGGACGTCGGCAAGGCGCTCAACCCGCTGTCCGTCGTCGGTCAGATCCAGGGTGGTACCACCCAGGGCCTGGGCGTGGCGGTCATGGAGGAGATCATCGTCGACCCCAAGACCGCGAAGGTACGCAACCCGTCCTTCACGGACTACCTCATCCCCACCATCCTCGACACCCCGACGATCCCCGTCGATGTGCTCGAACTCGCCGACGACGCCGCCCCCTACGGGCTGCGCGGCATCGGCGAGGCCCCCACCCTGTCGTCCACTCCGGCCGTCCTCGCGGCGATCCGGAACGCGACCGGACTGGAACTCACCAAGACGCCGGTACGCCCCGAGCACCTCACCGGCACCTGATCCGCCCGGGGGGCGACCCCCGGGCCACCGGCCTCCGGGCGGTGGGTGTCAGGGGTGTCCCTGTCCGTCCTCCTCCGCACACCGCCCGGAGCTCCCTCTCGTACCACCGTAGTTACGCACCACCGCAGTCGCTGCGGGACCCACACCCCGCCAGCACCCCACCGTTCGTCTCGGGCCGTCCCCCGGGTCGTGCAGCCGAAGATTCGTCCCAAATCTCGCCATGTCGCGAGGGCCCCTGTGAACCTTGGGAGTCAGGCACCATGACCCAGCAGTCCATCCAGCAAGAGACCACGGCGGACGACGCCGGCGAGGGCACCCGCCAGCCCGCCGGCAGATCGTGGCTCGACCGCTACTTCCACATATCCAAGCGGGGGTCGACGGTCTCCCGAGAGGTCCGCGGCGGCATCACCACCTTCATGGCGATGTGTTACATCCTTCTGCTCAACCCGTTGATCCTCTCGACACCGGACGTCGACAAGAACACCCTGGCGCACGCCGGTGTGGTCACCGCGACGGCGCTCGGTGCGGCGGTCTGTACGCTGCTGATGGGATTCATCGGCAAGGTGCCGCTCGCCCTGGCGGCCGGGCTCAATGTCTCGGCGGCCCTGACGACCCAGGTCGTCCCCAACATGACGTGGCCGCAGGCCATGGGCATGTGCGTGATGTACGGCGTCGTCATCATGCTCCTGGTGGTCACCGGCCTCCGCGAGATGATCATGAACGCCATCCCGCTGGCGCTCAAGCACGCGATCACCATGGGCATCGGCATGTTCGTCGCCCTGCTCGGCTTGGTGAAGGCCGGCTTCGTGGGCAAGAGCGAGGGCGGACCCGTCCAGCTCGGCCTCACCGGGCAGCTGTCCGGCTGGCCCGTCCTGTTCTTCGCCGTCACCCTGCTGCTGATCTTCATGCTGCAGGCCCGCAAGGTCCCCGGCGCCATCCTCATCGGCATCGTCGTCGGCAGTGTGCTGTCCATCGTCGTCACCAAGGTCGGCGGACTGACCGACAAGGACTGGGGCGGTGCCCCGCCCGAGCTGCACGGCAGCGCCGTGTCGACACCCGACTTCAGCCTCTTCGGCCATGTCGAATTCGGTGGCTGGGGCTCGATCGGCGCGCTCAGCGTCGGAATGATCGTCTTCACCCTGGTGCTGGCCGGCTTCTTCGACGCGATGGCCACCATCATCGGCGTCGGCACCGAGGCCAAGCTGGCCGACGACAAGGGCCGGATGCCCGGACTGTCCAAGGCGCTGTTCGTGGACGGCGCGGGCGGTGCGATCGGCGGTGTCACCGGCGGCTCCGGTCAGACCGTGTTCATCGAGTCGGCGAGCGGTGTCGGTGAGGGTGCCCGTACGGGCCTGTCCGCCGTCATCACCGGCCTGTTCTTCGCGGCCTGCCTCTTCTTCACCCCGCTCACCCAGCTCGTACCGGCCCAGGTCGCCTCGGCCGCCCTCGTCGTCATCGGCTCGATGATGATGAGCGCCGCCAAGCACGTGGACTGGAGCGACCGTTCGGTCTCCATCCCGGTCTTCCTGACCGTGGCCCTGATGCCCTTCACCTACAACATCACCGCGGGCGTCGGCGCCGGCGTCATCGCCTACACGGCCATCAAGGCGGCCCAGGGCAAGTGGCGCGACGTCGGGGGCTTCATGTGGGTGCTGAGCTTCATCTTCCTCATCTACTTCTCGCTCAACCCGATCGAGCAGTGGCTGGGCGTCAAGTAACAGCCCGCCCGCTCCACCATCCGTAAAGGAGACCGACATGCTGGACATCGCCGAAGAGTTGCACCGGTGGGTCGAGCAGGGACGCGACTTCGCGGTGGCCACCGTGGTGGCCACCAACGGCAGCGCGCCCCGCCAGCCCGGAGCCGCCCTCGCCGTCGACACCGACGGCACCGCGGTCGGGTCGGTCTCCGGCGGATGTGTGGAGGGGGCGGTGTACGAACTGTGCCAGGACGCGCTGCGGACCGGTCAACCGGTCCTGGAGCGCTTCGGCTACAGCGACGAGGACGCCTTCGCCGTGGGCCTGACCTGCGGCGGCATCATCGACATCCTCGTCACCCCGGTACGGGCGAGCGCCCGCGGTTCCGGCGACACCGGTTCCGTGGGGGATCCGGTGGACAGCACTGCCGCAACGCTCGCCGCCGCGGTGACCGCCGCCGCCACGGGGGAGGCGGCGGCGGTCGCCCGCATCATCCAGGGACCGCCCGAACTCCTCGGCCGCGCCCTGCTCGTCCGCCCCGACGGCAGCCACACCGGCACCCTCGGCGGCCACCCCGCACTCGATGGCACCGCCGTCGAACAGGCCCGCGCCCTGCTGGACGCCGGGCGCACCGCGACCGTGGAGATAGGCGCCGACGGCTCGCAGTGCGGACAGCCCGTCGGCCTTCTCGTCGAGTCCTCCGTCCCCGCCCCCCGCATGATCGTCTTCGGGGCCATCGACTTCGCCTCGGCCCTGGTCAAGGTCGGCAAATTCCTCAACTACCACGTCACGGTCTGCGACGCCCGCCCCGTCTTCGCGACCCGCGGCCGCTTCCCGGACGCCGACGAGATCGTCGTCGACTGGCCGCACCGCTACCTGGACTCCCAGGAGCTGGACTCGCGTACGGTGCTCTGCGTCCTCACCCACGACGCCAAGTTCGATGTCCCCCTCCTGGAGCGGGCGTTGCGGCTCCCCGTCGCCTACGTCGGCGCGATGGGCTCCCGCCGCACCCACCTCGACCGCGCCGAGCGGCTGCGGGAGGTCGGCCTCACCGAGCTCGAACTGAACCGGCTGCGTTCACCCATCGGCCTCGACCTCGGCGCGCGCACCCCGGAGGAGACCGCGCTGTCCATCGCCGCCGAGATCGTCGCGGGCCGCCGCGGTGGCACCGGCGTACCGCTGACCGGCGCGCACACCCCGATCCATCACGACCGGTCCCGGCCGGTGGGGCGCATCGGCTCGGTGGCCTGAGGCGCGGTGCGGGGCACCGGGCGGCCCGGCGGCCACCGGCGGCGCGCCGAGCGCTCCGCGGGGGCTCGCCTGCCATGACGGATCGCGTCACCGCCGCATCCGCCCGGCCGGCGGCGCACCGCCCCGGGCGCGACTCCCGCGCCCGCCCGTTGCGGACCCACCCTGTCCGCAACGGCCCGTAATGTCATCGGCATGACGCAGCGCACCGCTCCCGTTCTGACCGCCCGCGCCCTCGGACGCGCCACTCTGGAGCGTCAACTCCTGCTCCGCCGCGCGGAGATGACCGCCCTCGACGCGGTGGAGCGGCTGCTCGGCCTCCAGGCGCAGGCGCCGCGGCCCCCGTACCATGCGCTGGCCGCCCGGCTGGCCGGGTTCCGTCCCGAGGAGCTGTCCGGCCTGCTGGAGTCCCGGCAGGCCGTCCGCATCTCGGTGATGCGCTCCACCATCCACCTGGTCAGCGCCGCGGACGCCCGGCTGCTGCGGCCGCTGACCGGGCCGGTGCACGAGCGCACCCTGCGCGGCAGCTTCGGCCGGCGGCTGGCCGGAGTCGACCTGGACCGGCTCGCCGCGACCGCCCGCGCGCTCGTCGAGGAGCGGCCGCTGACGTTCAAGGAACTGGGCGAACGGCTCCAGGAGGAGTGGCCCGACCACGACCCCTGGCCGCTGTCGATGGCCGCCCGCCAGCTCCTGCCGCTGGTGCAGGTCACCCCGCGCGCCCTCTGGGGCCGCAGCGGCCGGGCCGCGCACACCACCCTCGACTCCTGGCTCGGCCCGGCATCCGGCGCCGCCCCCGAACAGTCGCCGCGGGACGCGCTCGGTGCCGTCCTGCTGCGCTACCTCGCGGCCTTCGGCCCCGCGTCCGTCAAGGACATGCAGACCTGGTGCGGGCTGACCCGGCTGCGTGAGGTGACCGACCCGCTGCGGCCCCGGCTGCGCACCTTCCGCGACGAGCACGGCACCGAACTCTTCGACCTGCCGGACGCGCCGCTGCCCGGCCCGGACACCGAGGCGCCGGTCCGCTTCCTGCCGGAGTTCGACAATGTGGTGCTCTCGCACGCCGACCGCTCCCGGATCATCCCGCCCGAGTTTCAGGGGCGCAGCTGGGACCGCAATGTCGCCTACCGCATCTTCCTCGTCGACGGCACCCTCCGCGGCCTGTGGCGTATCGAAACGACCGGTGACACCGCGCAGTTGACGCTCGAACCGTTCGCCCCGCTGAGCGCCGCGGAACGCGCCGCCGTGGAGGACGAGGCCGCCGGCGTCCTGCGGATGACCGCCCCGGACGCCGCGCACGACCTCCACTACGGCCAGGTCGCCCAGCGGACCGGGACGACGGCGTAGCGCCCCGCCCTGCTCGCCAGGGCCCCTCAACCCGGTCGCAGCGCCCCCATCACCAGCACGTCGTACCGCTCACCCTCCCAGGCAAAAGCCTCCCGGAGCCGCCCCTCCACCACGAAGCCGCACCGCTCATAGGCGCGCCGCGCCCGGACGTTGAAGGCGAAGACCTCCAGCTGGACCCGGTGCAGTCCCACGCGGTCGAAGGCATGGCCGAGCAGCAGCCGGACCGCCTCGCTGCCGATACCCCGGCCGGTGGCCTCCGGCGCGAGCGCGATGCGCAGCGCGCCCTGCGCGTTGTCGGCGTCGATGTCCATCAACGCGAGCTCACCGAGAAAGCCGCCGCCGGACCGGTCCTCGATTGCCAGGTCCAGCCGGTCCTTCTCCTCGGCGCGGCCCGCGCACCAGGCCCTGATCTCCTCCAGAGTGAACTCCCGGTGGGTGCCCGTCAGCCGGCGCGTCTCCGGGTCCACGGCCGAGGCGTGGAAGGCTGCCGCATGGCGCGGGGACAGCGGCACGAGACGGATCCGGACGCCGGACAGGACCGGCTTCCCGGAGAGCGCGGTGGCGTCGATCATGGAGGGATGATGGCCGGGCCGCGGCAGCCGCGGCAAGGGAGCGGAGCGAGCGGTCCCGACGGGGCCGGACAAGGGGGCGGGCGTGGAGCTGCGGCAGGTGCGGTACTTCGTGATGGTCGCGCAGGAACTGCACTTCGGGCAGGCCGCGGAGCGGCTGCACATCGTGCAGTCGGCCGTCAGCCAGCAGATCCGGCGGCTGGAGCGGGAGTTGGCGGCCGACCTGTTCGACCGTTCGTCGCGGCAGGTGCGGCTCACGGCGGTGGGGGAGCGGTTCCTGCCCGAGGCGCGGGCACTGCTCGCCGCCGAGGAACGCGCCCGCGGCGTCGTCGCCGAGATGGCCCACAGCCGCGCCGGCACTCTGCGGCTGGGGACGAGCACGGGCCTGGGCACCCACCTGGACCGGGTGCTGGACGCGTACGCCGGGCTGGCGCCGGAGACCACCGTGGACCTGGTCGCCGCCCCGGCCCGGGAACGTCTCGACCAGGTCGCGGCCGGAACACTCGACGCGGCGTTCGTCCGCGGCGCCCCCGCCGGGTCCGGCCGGGACGGCCTGCGCTTCGTCCCGCTGTGGCAGGACCCGCTGGTCGCCGCCGTCCCGGCCCGGCACCCGCTGGCCGCCTCCCCCGGAACCCTCGCGCTGGCCGACCTCGCCGGGGTGCCCCTGGTGCTGACCGAACGCCGCCACAACCGGGCGCTGTTCGACCTGGTCGTGGCCGCCTGCCAGGACGCCGGCTTCGAGCCCTTGCCCGGCCCCCGCTCCGGCTCGCTGGAGAACACGCTGACGGCGATCGGTGCCGGCGGCCCGGCCGACGCGCTGTGGACCGTCGTCTACGACGCGCACGCCCGGCGGCTGAGCACCCCCAGGGTGGCCTACCTGCCGTTCCGCAACCCGGGCATGGAGCTGACCACCTATCTGGCCGTGCACCGCACCCAGCCGCCCGCCGGTCTTGACCTGCTGCTACGGGCCTGCGCGCCGACGGGCGGCAGCGGCGCCCCGTCCGCCGCATAGCCAGGCCCGCGGCACCCTCAACCCCTCAACTCACCGCGCGCAGCGCGTTCGTGGCGCAGTGCACCTCCCCACCGCTGAGGTGGGCCCAGGAGAAGTCCTCCACCCACTGCACCCGCACGCCCTGAGCGGACAGTCGGCGGCCCGCCTCCTCGCGGAAGAGGTCGCGCCCGGCGACCCGCGGACCGTGCGGCGCGGGCGCGGCGAAGTCCCGGGCGGTCAGCGACAGTCCGTTGGCCAGCGCCGGGGAGAAGGCGATGTGCCGGGGCGGCAGCCCGCCACCCGGATCGGCCCGGAAGTAGAGCACCGGCAGCCGGACGATCTCCCGCGGCCGCAGCCCCGTCGCCCGCAGCAGCGTCCGCAGCTGGCCGTCGATGTGCCGGGCGGCGTCCGCGTTGTCGCCGCGGGCCGCCTCCAGCCGCAGGAACTGATCGACGGTGGGCTTCTCCGGGGCCTCGGTGCCCGCGAACAGCCGCTGACCGCCCTCGCCCGCCTGCCGTGCCTTCTGCAGCAGGCCGATCGCGAGCCGCGGGTCGGAGACCGCCAGCGTCCACCCCCGGGCGTTGTCGGCCCGCACGACATGCACGGTCTCATCGGCGTGCCCCACCACCAGCCAGGACGTGTCCAGCACCACCGGGGGCTGCTGTCGCTGGGCCCGCAGCATCCGCACGTACGACGGGTCGGGATGCCGTTGCGCGGTACTGCCGTAGACGACCCTGCCCCGCGGGAAGCCCTGGTAGGGCGGCAGTGACTCGATGTTGCCGGTGAAGTTCAGCAGTTCGTCGACGCCCGGATCGCGCCGGGTCGTGTACTGCTGCACGATGCCCACGTCCGGCCCGCGCAGGTCCCGGAACAGCAGCCGCCCGGCCCGTCGCAGGCTGGCGGTGCGCCCGTCCTTCGAGGCCCAGTAGTTGGGGGAGCGCAGCAGGATACGAAGGGTGTGCGGGCCGCCGGGTGTGCTGCGGGTGACGTAGCCGGGCTCGGCGACGTCCTGCCGCCAGATGTCCTTCCACCACTGCGAGGTGCCGCTCCGGAACGTGAGCTGACGGTCCTTGAGGCCCGCGGCGCGGGTCGCGGCACGCAGCGAGTGGGCGAACTGCCGCCACTGGCCGGGCGGCCGCTGCGCCGCCGGCACCTCGACCGGCTGCCCCTTTCCGGGGCCCGGCGCGGCCGCGAACACCTGCTGGGCGCGCTGCAGATCGTTCTGGAGCAGCACCGGGGCGATCCGCAGCATGCGGTGGACGGTGCGGGTCGAGCCGCCGTCGGTCACCGCGAGCGCCGTCGGAATCCGCCCGTCCCACCGCTTCGGGTCGCGCACGATGTCACGCCCCTCCACGGCCAGCCGCACCCCGTGCCGCAGCTCCGCCGAGGTCAGCCGCCCGGATCCGCCCAGCGGGACCAGGCGCCCGCCGCGCCGCACGAACAGCCGCGCGTACGGCGCCTGCGCCCCCGCCACGAAGACCCGGCCGGTGGCCCGCTTGCCGACCCGCATCGGCGGCACCCGCAGCGGGGTCAGATCCGCCACGTCGCGCGCGCCGTTGACGACCTCGTCCGCCGCGTCGTGACAGCCGGCCAGCCGCTTGTCGACGGCCACGTCCAGCCGGTCCAGGTCCCCGGCGCGCAGGTGGCAGCGCCGGCTGTCGTCGTCCAGATTCGGCAGGACGACCGTGCCTTGCGGAGCCTCCAGCCGGGGGCGGGGCGCGGCGGCCGCGCCGGCGGCCGGCAGCCCACCGGCCACCAACGCGCCGACGGTGACGGCCACGCAGCCCGCGGCCGCCGCGAGGGCGAACCGCCGCCGCGCGGGGGGAGGCGGGTGGTGCGGGAGTGGGGGTGAAGCGGTCATGGGGCGGCCTTTCTCCGGAGTCCGACGTACGCTCACCACCCTTCCGCCCGCCCACCCCCCTCGCCTCCTGCGCCGGGCCGAATCCACGCTGCACCCTTCGGTGGAGCCCGGGGTGGACACGACTCCACCGGAGGGAGCGGTACGACCACCCACCGGCCGCGCGCCGCGCCGCCCACGGTGCGTGCGAGGTCCGGACCGCGGCGCGCCCTGTACGCCGGGATGCGCGCCGTCGCCAGGCCCCCTTCAGCAGGAGCCGCAGGCGAACCCGAGCAGCCCACCGGAGTACCCATGGCCGCAGGGCGGCTCGACTCAGCACCGCCTCAGGGGCTGGAAAACAGCCAACAATGTGACACTCCGCTTGTGTCCCGTGCCGGGGTAAGTGCCCGGTATCTATGGACGTATGACGATGCGGCGAGACGTGGCGCCCCCTGGGATGAGCTGATTTCGGACTCTCGCGCCAAATCGCACTTGTGTGCACATCCGCAGAGTTCATACCTTGTGGCGCGATCAAGACGCCTGCTTCCGCTGCCTGTGAGAGCCACCCGCCGGTCTTCTGGGGCGGTCCCTCGACCCGGAGCAGCGACAGGCGGGGGCGGGCGGGGAAAACCGCGGCTGATGACTGCCCGGGCGTCGTGAGATCGCGCCGCTCCGGTCTAGGAACCGAATGACAGGGCGGGGCAGGGCGGGCGGCCGCATTGCCGTGCTTCCGGCCCCGCGTTGCGGCATGAGCGCCAGGCGAGAGAAGGACCAGTGGGTCAGGGTGAGCAAGAAACGGGCCTGAGAGGGCCCGTGTTGAAAGTCAGCGGAGGGGGCTGTCAGATCGCTGACGGTCTTCCGCTGATGGACGTGGACCTTCGGGCCGGCGCGGGCAACTCCACTGCGGTGGTGGGTCCGGGCGGCAGCGGCCCTTTCTTCTTCGGCGTGCCGGGCGTGCTGACCGTCGCGTGGGCGATCTCCCGTGCCAACGGTGCCGAGTGGTCAGGCGACGTCCTTGCCACGACCGCGGGATCGCTCGCGGTCCTGGCCGTCCTCACCTGGTGGTGCGGTGCGCATGCGGCGGTACGCCAGTCGAATCGGTGGCGTCCCCATGGCGAGTGACATACCACCGCCGTGCCGGTCACAGCAGCACCCAGCAGAGACCGCACGGGCCTCGGTTCCTCGGCAGCGCGTCCACGTCACGATCCCGGCGCAGCGAACCCCGGTGGACCCACCGAACGCGGTGGTGCCGACGGCCTTGCAGCGCTGCGCCTTCGTCGCCGCGGTGGTTCTGACCGCCGCTGCGGCCCTGCAACAGGTCCTTCTCTGCGTGGGGTTCGGAAGCCTGCTTCCAGGCTGGCAGCCGTGGCCCTACCTTTTGGGCGCCGCGCCGGCATGGCTGATCGCCCGGCCGTACTGGCCGCGCGTCCTCGGCTCACGGCCCGTCCGGTCGAAGTCCCTGGACCTGCTGCGGCGGGTTCCCGTGTGGGTCTACGTCGTAGGTGTGCTGGTCGTGACCGCCTGCGTGTGGGCGGCGCTGCAGGACGACGAGCCCTATATCGGACACGAGGAAGCGGTCTACGCCAACAAGGCACGCTCTTGGCAGGACGGCGCGCCTGATGCCGGGTGGGGGGTCTACCGGCCGATCGGGCTCCCGGCCCTCGGGCGCATCGCCCTTGCCGTGCACGACGATGTCGGCGCGCTGCGGGCCGCCGCACTCGTCCTGGCGCTGTTCACGCTTGGCGCGACGTATGTCGCAGCCAGCCGCTGGACGACCCGACGCCAGGCTGTCGTGACGTTGCTGCTGCTCCTCAGCGGGCTCGGATTCCTGCGACGTGTGCCCGAGTTCCTCAACGACATCGGCAGCACGGGGCTGCTGCTGATCGTCGTTCTCCTGCTCGTACGCGCTCAGGAGAATCCACGGTCACGAGCCCTGTTGGGCGTTCCGTTCGTGATTCTCGCGGCCTTCTACCTTCGCTACGGCGTGGTGGGAAACCTCCTGGCGGTAGCCGTCGCAGCGGTCCTCGCCTACGGCCCGCGCGTTTGGCTCGCTCAATGGCGGCGGCTGGCCGCCGCCGCGGCCGTCCTCCTCGCGGGCCTCGTTCCCCACTTCCTCTACGCCACCCAGGTAACCGGTTCCCCTCTCGGCATCATTTTCTATGCCACCGAGCAGGCCGAACGTGCCTACATCGGCGACGGGCTCGTCTACTACCTGGCGATCTTTCCCTACCGCTTGGCCGGCGACCTCGGCGCCGTGGTCATGGCAGCCGGTCTCGTCGGCACCTGGTTCGCGATCCGCCGGATCCGGCGTGCGCGTCGCGAAGGCCGCGACGCCTCTCTGCCGTACGACCGTCGGCGGGTGTTCCTCGGAACGGCTTCCCTGCTCGTCTTCGTCGTCCTGGGCGTCGTGACCGACGGGGAGCCGCGCTTCGTCTATCTGCCGGTCATCCTGCTCACCACCCTGGGAGTGCAGTACATCGCCGAATTGACCACCCGCTGGGCTCCGCAGGTGCTCCTGGCGATCGCCGCACTCGCCGGTATCACGATCTTCGGGACGGTCCAGGTGGTCGCTCACGGAGCGATGCCCGGCCCCACAAGCCTGAGCCACTCCACCGTCCCCGTCGCCCGGCAGCTCTCCTCCTCAGGCCCATGCCTTCTGGTCACCGGCTACGAGCCCGAGGCCGGCTGGTACTCGGGCTGCGACGCCGTCACCTTCGACCAGTACCGCCAGACGGTCCCGCCCCGCCACACAAAGGTCAGCTTCATCCTTTTCGAGCGCGGTCGCTATCAGCCGGACGCCGCGGGCCTGCGGAGCCTCATCGGCTCGCATCCCCATACCCGTCGCACCCTCCGGGGCGACGGCCCACTCGGCGCGAGCACGGTGATCACACTGACGCCGTAGCCCCGGGTCCGCTGTCCCGGCACGTCGGTGACGGGACAGCGCATCCAGGGCTAGGGCAGCACCCCCCACCGCCGTGCCGCGACCACCGCCTGCAGGCGGGTGTGTGCCCCCAGTTTCCGCATGGACGAGCGCAGGTAGCCCTTCACCGTTTCGGGGCGCAGTCCCAGCCGGTCGGCCACCGTGGCGTTGGTCGCCCCCAGTGCCACACAGGCCAGCACGTCCACCTCCCGCGGGGACAGCGCCGGCCGGGCCGCCCCGCCCGCCGCGGCCGGGCGGCCCGAGGAGACGGCGGCGAGCCGGCCGCATGCCGCGAGCATCTCCTGCCGCAGCAGCGGATCGGCGACCCGCTGTGCCAGCGTCCGCAGCTCACCGTGCGCCTCGCGGACCTCTTCCCACATCGCCGGGTCGGCGGCGGTCGGCTGCCGCGCCACCGACAGCAGCCGCGCCGCCTCGTCCTGCAGCAGCAGTGCCTGCTCCAGCTCCCGTGCCGCCTCCATGGCCGCCGACAGCGGCCGGTCACCGAGCCGTACCGGGCGGCGCAGCGCCCCGTACAGCACCCCGCGCACCCGGCGCCGGACGACCACCGGCACCGCGAGCACCGACCGCAGCCCCTCCGCGGCCACCGACGCGTCGTATTCATGGCTGATCACCGACGAGACGCTGTAGTCGGTCACCGCGAACGGGCGGGCGAGTGCGACGGACTTCCCGCCCAGGCCGTTGCCCTGGAGGATGTCCAGCCCGCGCAGTGCCGCCGTCGCCGTCCCGGACAGTTCGTTGATGCGGAAGCGGCCCGTACCGGCCAGCAGGCCGCCGAACGCCACCGGCAGGCCGCTGGCCCGCCGCAGCCGCGACAGTGCCGCCCGTACGTCCACGGAATCGTTCTCCCCCGACTCGCCCTGCACGCCGAAACCTCCGGTTCCCCCCGTTCGGGGGTGGTGAGACCTGCGCCACTGATTACACGATGGCGGGTAGCGGTGCGGCAATGAGGAGGACATATGAGGGACACGGAAACCGGTGCGGCGGGCCGCTCACCGGCCGCGACCGAGGAATTCCGGGCGGCGCGGGACCTGCTGCTGCGCCACCGGGAGGACTACGAAGCGGCCCGTGCGGCCTTCCACTGGCCCCGGCCCGAGTACTTCAACTGGGCGCTGGACTGGTTCGACGTCATCGCCGACGGCAACGACCGCACGGCGCTGCACATCGTCGAGGAGGACGGCGGCGAGACCCGGCTGACCTTCGACGAGATGCGGCGCCGCTCCGACAACGCGGCCAACTGGCTGTCCGCCAAAGGGGTACGGGCGGGCGACCGGATCGTCGTGATGCTCGGGAACCAGGCCGAACTGTGGGAGACCGCGCTGGCCGCCATGAAGCTGCGCGCCGTCGTCATCCCGGCGACGCCGCTGCTGGGCCCGGCGGACCTCGCCGACCGCATCGGCCGGGGCCACGCCCGGTTCGTCATCGTGCGGGCCGCCGATACCGCCAAATTCGACGGCGTCCCGGGCGACTACACCCGGATCGCGGTGGGCGGCGCGGCGCCGGGCTGGCTCGCCTACGAGGAGGCGTACGACAGCCCTGACACCTTCCGGCCGACCTCGCCCACCCGGGCCGACGACTCGCTGATGCTGTATTTCACCTCCGGCACCACCGCTCGCCCCAAACTCGTCGAGCACACCCACGCCTCCTACCCCGTCGGCCATCTCGCGACGATGTACTGGACGGGGCTGCGGCCCGGCGACGTCCACCTCAACATCTCCTCGCCCGGCTGGGCCAAGCACGCCTGGTCCAATCTCTTCGCGCCGTGGAACGCCGAGGCGACCGTCTTCATCCACAACTACAGCCGCTTCGACGCGGCCCGGCTGATGGCCGAGATGGACCGGGCACGGGTCACCAGTTTCTGCGCCCCGCCCACCGTGTGGCGGATGCTCATCCAGGCCGACCTGTCGGCGCTGGCGCACCCGCCCCGGGAGATCGTCGCGGCCGGTGAGCCGCTCAACCCGGAGATCATCGAGCAGGTGCGGCAGGCCTGGGGCGTCACCATCCGGGACGGCTTCGGGCAGACGGAGACCGCCGTGCAGGTCGCCAACACCCCCGGCCAGCCCGTGAAACCGGGCTCGATGGGCCGCCCCACCCCCGGCTTCGACGTCGTCCTGCTCGACCCGGTCACCGGCGCCCCGGCCGACGAGGGCGAGATCGCCCTGGACCTCGCCGCCCGCCCCGTCGGCCTGATGACCGGCTACCACGGCGACCCGGCGCGCACCGCGGAGGCGATGGCCGGCGGCTACTACCGCACCGGCGACATCGGCGCCCGCGACAGCGACGGCTGGATCACCTACGTCGGGCGCGCCGACGACGTCTTCAAGGCGTCCGACTACAAGATCTCCCCGTTCGAGCTGGAGAGCGCCCTGCTGGAGCACGAGGCGGTCGCCGAGGCCGCCGTGGTGCCGGCCCCCGACCCGCTGCGGCTGGCCGTCCCCAAGGCGTACGTGGTGCTGGCGGCGGGCTGGGAGCCCGGACCGGAGACCGCGAAGCTGCTCTTCGACCACTCCAGGGAGGTGCTGGCCCCCTACAAGCGCATCCGGCGGCTGGAGTTCGCCGATCTGCCCAAGACCGTCTCCGGCAAGATCCGCCGCATCGAACTGCGCGAGGCCACCGCGCAGGGCGACGGCGGAGCCGAGTACCACGAGGAGAACCACCGATGAGCCCGACGCAGGACGAGCTGTCGTACGCGAGCGGGGGCGCCGAGCGGCCGCTGCTCGGGCACACCATCGGCGCCGACCTGGACCGCACCATCGCCCGGTTCGGGGACCGCGAGGCGCTGGTCGACGTCCCCGGCGGCCGCCGCTGGACGTACACCGAGCTGGGCCGCGCGGTCGACGAGGTCGCCCTCGGCCTGCTCGCCAAGGGCGTCGGCAAGGGGGACCGGGTCGGTATCTGGGCGCCCAACTGTGCGGAGTGGGTCCTGGTCCAGTACGCCACCGCCCGCATCGGCGCGATCCTCGTCAACGTCAACCCCGCATACCGCGTCCACGAGTTGGCGTATGTGCTGCGGCAGGCCGGCATCGAGCTGCTGGTCTCGGCGACGGAGCACAGGTCCAGCGACTACCGCCGGATGGTCGAGCAGGTGCGTGCCGAGACCCCCGCGCTGCGCGACGTGATCTACATCGGGCATCCGACCTGGGGCGGCCTGCTGGCCGCCGGCGCGTCCGTGCCGTACACCCGGCTCGCCGCCTGCGCGAAGGGGCTGGCGGCCGACGACCCGGTCAACATCCAGTACACGTCGGGCACCACCGGCTTTCCCAAGGGCGCGACCCTCTCCCACCACAACATCCTCAACAACGGCTACTGGGTGGGCGAAACGGTCGGCTACACCGAACACGACCGGGTGTGCCTGCCGGTGCCCTTCTACCACTGCTTCGGCATGGTCATGGGCAATCTCGGCATCACCTCGCACGGCGCCTGCATCGTCATCCCGTCCGCCGCCTTCGACGCCACCGCCACCCTCCAGGCCGTCCAGAACGAACGCTGCACGTCCCTCTACGGCGTCCCCACCATGTTCATCGCCGAGCTGGACCACCCCGACTTCGCGTCCTTCGACCTCACCTCGCTCCGCACCGGCATCATGGCCGGCTCGCCGTGCCCGGAGGAGGTGATGAAGCGGGTGGTCGCCGAGATGCACATGGCCGAGGTCTCCATCTGCTACGGCATGACGGAGACCTCCCCGGTCTCCACCCAGACCCGCCGCGACGACGACCTGGAACACCGCACCGCGACCGTGGGACGGGTACTCCCGCATATCGAGGTGAAGGTCGTCGACCCGACGACCGGCCGGACCGTCCCGCGCGGCGAACCGGGCGAACTGTGCACCCGCGGCTACAGCGTGATGCTCGGCTACTGGGAGGAGCCGGACCGCACCGCCGAGGTCATCGACGCCGCCCGCTGGATGCACACCGGCGATCTCGCGGTGATGAACGACGACGGCTACGTCCGCATCGTCGGCCGCATCAAGGACATGATCATCAGGGGTGGGGAGAACGTCTACCCGCGCGAGATCGAGGAGTTCCTCTACTCCCATCCCAAGATCGCCGACGTCCAGGTCGTCGGCGTCCCGGACGAGAAATACGGCGAGGAGATCGCCGCCTGCGTCATCCTCCGGGATCCCGCCGACCCGCTCACCCGCGACGAACTGGCCCGGTACTGCCGCTCCCGGCTCGCCCATTTCAAGGTGCCGCGCTACCTCGACATCCTCGACGCCTTCCCCATGACGGTCAGCGGCAAGGTCCGCAAGATCGAACTGCGCGAACGGCTGGCGAAGCGGCAGGGGACGGTCTCCTGAGGCGGGTGCGAGGAGAGGGCGCCGGGTCAGGGGCCCGGCACCAGAGGCACGGAAGCGTGCCTTCGGTCAGCTCGCGTCAGGGCCTGTTCAGGTAGGTGAGGACGGCGAGGACGCGACGGTTGCCGTCGCCCTCACCATCGGCGCCACCGCCTTCCTCGTCAACGGCTCGGCACTGCGCGCCGCCCTCGCCGCGTCAGGCCGGCCGCCCGGTTTCTGCGTGCTCCCGGGCCGCGCCGGAGCCGCTGAGGCGTGCGTAGTCCCACGGGTCGTGCGCGTTCAGGACGGTGATCCGCCCGGCGCCGGCCACCTCGCCGGCCACCTCGCCGGCCGCGAGGTCCCGCAGGCGCTCCTGGTTGGCGATCCGCAGCCGCTCGTCGACCTGGGCGTTCAGCTGGACGAGGTCCATCAGGGGGTGGGAGTGCGGAGCGTGGGTGGCGATCTCACGATGGTAGAAGTACGCATCGCCCGCGTGCAGCAGCCAGTCATCGCCGTCCCGCACGGCGATCCCCGCATGCCCGGCGCTGTGTCCGCCGAGCGGGACGATCAGCAACTCGTCCCGTACGCCGGTGAGTTGGTGCACCCCGGCGAATCCGCGCCACGTGTCACCGCCCGGGTCCCCGGGTGCCGCTCCGCCTTCGCCGTGCTGCCCGTAGGTCTCCCAGCGGGGCCCGTGCGCCCAGTGCGCCGGGCGGTAGCGGAGGCTGGGTGCCTCGGCCTCGGCCGCCGCGAGTTCGGCCGCCCTCACATGCACCCGCGCCCCGGGGAAGTCCGGCAGCCCTCCGCTGTGGTCCACGTCCAGGTGGGTGAGCGCGATATGCCGTACGTCCGAGGCGGAATGGCCCAGTTGCTCGATCTGCCGCAGCGCCGTCTCGGCGGGCCGCAGTGCGGGCTGCGTCAGCTCGGTCCACTCCGGGTCGAGAGAGGTCTGCGGCCGGTGGATGTCGTCCGTGCCGAGTCCGGTCTCGATCAGCACCAGCCCGTCCCGCTCCGTCTCGACCAGCAGGCAGTGGCAGACGGCGTTCAGCGGCGGCGGGCCGTCGTAGGTGGCCTCGATCGTCATCAGGGAACCGCAGTTGAGGTGATGGACCCGGCCGGAACGGCGGCTACTCCCCTTCGTCCCGCTCATGTCGTCAGCTCGCTTCCTGGGTGACGGTCGCCCCGATATGCCGGGCGACCGTATGGATGACGGACGTGTCCCGGCGCACCCGGGCCAGCAGCAGCGCCCCTTGCAGTGCGGACATCGCGAGGTCCGCCAGCTCCTGGGCCTCGGTCTCGCTGCTGCCCCAGCTGCGCAGCTGCCCGGTCAGGCCCGACAGCCAGAGCCGGTAGGTCTCCTGGCAGGCGTCATGGATGGGGCCCGCGTCCCCGGCCTCCTCCAGCGCGACGGTCGCGATCGGGCAGCCGTCGCGGTAGTCGGAGTCCTCCAGCCCCTGCGCCAGCAGCGCACCGAGGGCGGCGATCGCCTCGGCCGGACCGGTGGCGGCGCTCACCGCGGCCGCCATCCGCCCGCCCGTCTCGGCGCCGGCGAGGGCCATCGCCTCGGCCGCCAACTGCTCCTTGCCCTGCGGGAAATGGAAGTACAGCGAGCCCTTGGGAGCGCCGCTGGCCGCCAGTACCTGATTGAGGCCCGTCGCGCCGTAGCCCTGCCGCTGGAAGAGCTCGGCGGCGGTGCGCAGGATCCGGGCGCGGGTGTCTCCGCGTGATTGCACCATACGAGGGACTCTAGACCGACCGGTCTAGAGAGTGCAAGGCAACGTGAAGGACCGGAGCGTGACAGGAAGTCAGGAGGTGTCAGCGCTGTCCCGGCCAGTCGAGGCGGAGGCGCTCGGCGCGCGGGAGCCCGGCGACGATCAGGTCGTAGGAGTCCTCGATGAGGTCGAGCACCAGCCGGTCCGGAAGCTCGCCGACCAGCGAAACGGTGTTCCAGTGGCGCTTGTTGAGGTGATAACCGGGCACCACCTCGGGGTGCGCCGCCCGCAGCCGTTCGGCCAGGTCCGGATCGCATTTGAGGCTCACGGTGAGGGGCGCGGCCGTCAGTGTCGTGAGCGCGAAGATCTTGCCGCCGACCTTGAACGTCGACACGTCCGGGTGTCGCGGGAAGGGGAATTCCTCGGTCGCCCCGTTGAACTCCAGACAGGCCGACCGGAGGGCGTGCGCGTCGATCATCCGGCCATTATGTCCCGCGGGGCGGCGCCGGCCCGGCGGCCCGTCAGCGCGCGGGGCCGATCGGCGGCCGCCACATGCACACCCGGGGCCAGCGGTCGAGGCCGAGCGCCGCTTCGTGCGCACGGATGGCGCGCAGGCCGGGGGAGAGGTCGGCGTCGGCGAGGACCCGGAAGCCGATCCGGGCGTAGTACGGCGCGTTCCACGGAACCTCGGCGTAGGTCGTCAGGGTCAGCCCGGCCGCCGGGTCCGCCCGGCCGGCCCGCTCGATGAGGGCCCGGCCGATGCCGTGGCGGGCGTGGGCGGGGTGCACCGACACCTGCTCGATGTGGATGCAGCCGTCGACCGGGTCCCAGAGCAGATAGCCGACCGGCCGCCCGGCCTCCCCCTCGGCCCCGCCCGCCGCCTCGTACGCGGCCAGCGCGCGGCCGGCCTGCCGGTAGCGGGTCAGCTCGGCCAGGGGCGGCGGTTCGTCGTCCGCGATCCGTGCCATGCCGAGCCCGCGGAAGGGTTGGCCGGCGGCCCGCTCGATGGCGCGCAGTACGGGCAGGTCGCCGGGGGCCGGGGTATGGATGATCACCCCGCCAGTGTCGTCCCCGGCGCCCGGCGCGGCGACCGGATTTCGTCGGCCGCGCCCGGCACGGGGGTGCTCACGGCTGTCTGCCGGCGGGGTGCGTACCCGGGCCGCCCGGCGTGAGGGCGGCCAGGTAGCCGCGTGCGACCTCCGCCACCGGTGTGCCGTCGGCCGGATCCAGACCGAGAGCGGTGAGGGTCTCGGCGACCCAGCCGGGGCTCAGCACGGTCAGCCGGATACCGCGCGGCATCTCGTGGGCGGCGGCCTGCGCGAAGGCGTCCAGACCTGCGTTGACCAAGGCGCCGAACGCCCCGCCCGGCGTGGGCCGGTCGAACGTTCCGCCGGTGAGCAGGACCGTGCCGCCGTCCTTCAGCCGGTGGACGGCGCGCCGGACCAACCGGACCTGGCCGAGCAGCTTGTCGTCCAGGCCGGTGGTGAAGTCGGCGTCCGAGGGGGAGTCCAGTGGAGTGAGCCGGCCGCTCGCCGCGCAGCAGACGACCGCGTCCGCGTCCGGGACGGCGGCGAGGAGCGCGTCCACCGACGCCGCGTCCGTCAGATCCACCCGGGCGGGCCCGCGGCGCCCGGCGCGCACGACCTCGTCGCCGCGGCCTTCCAGCTGTCCGGCGACGGCGCTGCCGATGGTGCCCGTCGCTCCGATCACGATGACCTTCATGCCGGCGATGGTGCCGGACCGCGCCCCGCCCACGCAGCCCTCTGCCGGAGGTGGGACCGCCGTGCCTACCTCTGCCAGGTGCAGGGTGCCCGCCGCGCGGCACACTGGCGGCGTGGAGCGGACAACTGACCTGGGGGAGTTCCTGCGCACCCGGCGTGCGCGACGGTCGCCGCAGGAGGCCGGGCTGCCCGGCCAGGGCGGCCGGCGCCGCGTACCGGGCCTGCGCCGCGAGGAGTTGGCGCAGCCGGCGGGGATCAGCCCCGGGTATTACACCCGGCGGGAACAAGGGGCCGGCGTCAACGCCTCGGACGCGGTGCTGGACGCGCTGGCGCGGGTGCTGCGGCTGGCGGACACCGAGCGGACCCATCTGTACGCGCTGGCGCGCCCGGACCGCACGAAGGGCGCGCCGGAGCGCCCCCTGACCCCGGAGCGGCTGCGGCCGTCCGCCCGCGCCATGATCGGGGCGCTGGGGGAGGTTCCGGCGCTGGTGCTGGGCCGGTTCACCGGCGTACTGGCCTGGAACGGGTCGGCGCATGCCCTGCTCGCCGGTCATCTGCCGTACGAAGCAACGGAGTTGACGGACGAAGACGCCGCCGGCAGGCGTCCCGGCATCGCGCGGAGGATGTTTCTCGATCCGGACTACCGGGCGCTGTTCGCCGACCCGCAGGCCAAGGGCCGGGACACCGTGGCGGATCTGCGGCGGATCGCCGGGCGGCGGCCCGGGGCGGCCGAGCTGACCGGACTGATCGCTGAGCTGACGAGGGAGAGCGCGGAGTTCGCCGCGGAGTGGATGGCGCATCCGGTGCGGACGTGCGCGACGCACACCCGCGACTACCGTCACCCGCTCGTCGGGCCGCCGACGCTCGCCGACGAGCTGCTGACGATGCCGGACGACGCGGGGCAGCGGGTGGCGATCTTCCACGCCGAGCCCGGCTCCCCGTCGGCCGACGCCCTGCGCCGGCTCAGCGGCGCCCTGCCGCCCCGTAGGTGATCAGATCGTCGGCCGCGTCGTTGACCGGCTGCGGGGTGCCGGTGAGGTCCATCACGAACAGCGGGATGTGCAGCTCGTCGGCGCGCGAGCGGGCGTCGCGGGCATAGCCGGCCAGCGAGAAGAAGACCGCGATGGCCGAGTCGTTGAGGCCGTTGAGCCAGACGCATTCGATCTCGCGAAGCGCGGTGGACCGGGTCGTCGGGTCGACCTGGGCGACCACCCCGAAGCCGCGCAGGTCCACGCCGGAGGCGGTCCGCTCCTGGGTGCGGGTCACGTCGGGGTAGCCCAGCCACTTCAGATACTGCGCGGCGGCGGTGACGCAGTCCCGGGCGGTGCGGATCGTGACCGGCTGGAAGGCGGGCCGCAGCGCGCCGGGGGCGGGCTTCGGTGGCGGCGCGGGAAGGCTGCGCACGCCGAGCGACGGGCGGTTCGGCGGCGGCGGGAGGGGCGCCGGGACGACGGGGATCCGGGCGACCGTGCCGCAGGCGCAGCTCGATTCCGGCGCCGGCCATTCGTCGTGCCGGCCGCAGGCCTCGCAGCGGACCTCCACCCAGGAGGCCCGCCAGGTGCGGTGCACTATCTCGACGGGCACACCGCCGCGCAGCACGGGCATGGTCAGCGGGGCACCGCACGCGCACGGGAAGGTGGGCGGGGTGAAGGCGTTCTCGCGGCGGCACGTGGGGCACCGCACCGGCACGCTGTCGGCCATGGTCGGCTCCTGGCGGGTTGGGTCGGCAGACAGGACTGCTGCTCTGCTGCCGTCCATGCTCTCTCCAAAACCGCCTGCCGGGGGCGGAAATGCGGTGTGCCGCGCAGGTCGGGAGCGAAAAGCGGGAGGGCCGGGGCGCGTACGGGGCGCGGAATGCGGCGTACGCCATGGCCGGCGGAGGGCCGTGTGCGGACGCGTCGCACGCACGTCGGGCCCGGAATCCGTGACCGTACGGATTCCGGGCCCGACGTGAGGGGTTCCCGCCCGGTGGCGCGTGAGTTGGGCGCGACAGGACATCGCACCACCGGACGGAGTCTGTGGCCTGGGCCCTGATCAGGGCCCAGGCAGCAGGCGGGCTCCGCGGCGGGGGAGCGGCTCACCCATCCCTATCGGGTGAGCGCTTCCACCGCACTGGTATCTCCCCGGATGCCGCGGAGCACCGCGCTGCCTCTCCGTACCGGCCGGCCACCCCTCAGCGGGCCGGCCGGTACGGATGCGCAAGGAGGCTGACCTCCCGTCAGTCCTCGCGCAGTTCGCGGACCTTGGCCTCGACGCGCTTGCCGTAGTCCTGGTCGGCGGCGTGGAAGTGGGCGAGGTTCTTCTCGATCACGTCGTCGCGGCCGACCTGGGAGAGACCGCCGGCGATGTTGTTGACCAGACGGTTCTTCTCGTCCTCCGACATCAGGCGGAACAGCTCACCGGCCTGGAAGAAGTCGTCGTCCTTGGTGTGCGCGGGGGCCTCGTGGGTGCCGACGTGACCGGTGACGGCGAGCGGGGCGGACAGCGCCTCGTTCGTCTGCACCGGGCCGCTGTACGAGTTGGGCTCGTAGTTCTTCGCGTGCCGGTCGTAGGCGTTGGTGGCCATCAGGCCGTCCCGGCCGTAGTTGTCGGCCTGCGTCGCCCGGGGGGCGTTCACCGGCAGCTGGGTGTGGTTGATGCCCAGGCGGTAGCGGTGCGCGTCGGCGTAGGCGAACAGCCGGCCCTGGAGCATCTTGTCGGGGGAGGCGCCGATGCCGGGCACGAAGTTGTTCGGCGAGAACGCGGCCTGCTCGACCTCGGCGAAGACGTTGTCCGGGTTGCGGTCCAGGACCAGCCGGCCGACGCGCTGCAGCGGGTAGTCGCGGTGCGGCCACACCTTCGTCAGGTCGAACGGGTTGAAGCGGTAGTCCGCCGCCTCGGCCGCCGGCATGACCTGCACGTACAGCGTCCAGGAGGGGTAGACGCCCCGCTCGATGGACTGCAGCAGGTCGGTCTGGTGGCTGTTGGCGTCCTTGCCGGCCAGCTCGGCGCCCTGGTCGGCGTCCAGGCTGCGGATGCCCTGGTTCGTCTTGAAGTGGTACTTGACGAA
The DNA here is from genome assembly GCF_044767385.1 of Streptomyces sp. NPDC101393. Classification (NCBI taxonomy): domain Bacteria; kingdom Bacillati; phylum Actinomycetota; class Actinomycetes; order Kitasatosporales; family Streptomycetaceae; genus Streptomyces; species Streptomyces sp. NPDC101393. The sequence goes on from NZ_JBIWNU010000006.1 coordinate 584,171, forward strand.
GAAGGACTCGCCCTCGGCGTTCGTCCACTGGTAGGTGTGCGAGCCGTAGCCGTTCATGTGGCGGTACGAGGCCGGGATGCCGCGGTCGCCCATCAGCCAGGTGATCTGGTGGGTCGCCTCGGGGGCGTGCGCCCAGAAGTCCCAGACGTTGTCCGGCTCCTGCTTGCCCGTGAAGGGGTCGCGCTTCTGCGAGTGGATGAAGTCGGGGAACTTCAGCGGGTCCTTGATGAAGAAGACCGGGGTGTTGTTGCCGACGAGGTCGTAGTTGCCCTCTTCGGTGTAGAACTTGATGGCGAAACCGCGGGGGTCACGCACGGCGTCGGCGCCGCCGAGGTTGTCGGCCACGGTCGAGAAGCGAATGAAGAGCTCGGTGCGCTTGCCGACGGTGTTCAGGAAGTCGGCGCGGGTGAAGCCGGTGACGTCGTCGGTCACCTCGAAGTGGCCGTAGGCGCCGGAGCCACGGGCGTGCACGACACGCTCCGGGATACGCTCGCGGTTGAATCGCGCGAGCTTCTCCAGCAGGTGCTGGTCCTGGAGGAGGATCGGGCCGCCGACGCCGGCGGTCGCGGAGTTCTGGTTGTCGGCGACGGGGGCGCCCGCCTCCGTGGTGAGCTGGCGCGCCGTCGGCGTGGGCTTCGACATGGTGACCTTCCGTACGAGAGCGCGGAAGTTGGCTTCCGCATGTCGGAGCGTAAGAACAGCTCCGACCAAACGTCAACAGTTTGTTGAAACCAAACTGGGTTGCTTGGGGTGGTGTTCCGGGCGACGGCCGCGCCTGGGCGCGACAGGACAGGTGTCGGCGAAGCCGCCGCCCGGAAACTCAGGGGGTGAACTCGCGTCCGGCGCCGGGAGCCGGGCCGCCGGGAGCCGGCCCGCCACGCTCGATCCGGGCCTCCACGAGGACCGGACGCCGCGTGGAGACGGCTTCCTTACGTGCCCACTCGAGCGCCGAGCGGAGCTCTTCCGGGTCGGCCACGGCGCGGCCTGCGCAGCCGTACGCCTCCACGAGCCGCACATGATTCGTGAGCTGCTCGTGGTGGATGCCGACCGGAACGTCGGGGGAGTACCCGCCGCCGGACCGGTGGACCGGGCCCGGGTACTCGGGGTTGAGCATGATCACAACGAACGGCACGCCGTACTGCGCGGCGACCGCCAACTCCTCCGCCATGAACGGAAAACCGTGCCCGTCGATGACGGCGACGACCTCCGCCTCCCGCTCTCCCCGGGAATCCAGGGCGGTACGGACGCCGATCGCGGCCGGCACCTCCCAGCCCGGCGGACCGGACCGGCCGTGGAACCGGTGCCGGGGCGTCCCGGCGGCAGCGGCGGCGAACGGGCCCGCCGAACTGCTGACGAGGTACGGGGGCGCCGCCCCGCCCGCCGCCTGGGTACCGAAGATCCTGCTGATCTCCCGCACGGCCCACGGCGCCGCGGCGCCGCCGACGGCGGCCGCCCTGACGGGCCTGGGCGGCGGTGGGCCGGCCGCGGCCCGCGCGGCGCGGCTCTCGAAGCCGGGCAGGAACCCCGCGTCGTAAAGGATCTCCGCCGCGGCCCGGTCGGCCGGCAGGTCGATCAGGACCGGCCCCGGGCGGCCCTCCCGCGCGATCCGGAACGCCTCGCGAAAGGCACCCGGAATCCGCGCCGGATCCTCGATCCGCTCGGCCCGCTTGGTGACCGGACCGGCCAGCCGGATCACGTCCGGCGGCCGGCCCGCCGCCTGCCGGGGCACACCGGACGCCGGACGGTCGGCGGACGCCGCACGGCCCAGCACGCAGACCAACGGGACCGCGTCCTGCTGGGCCGCGTACAGACCCGTGATCAGCCGGGCCGCTCCCGGACCCGCGGCCACCGCGGCGACCCCGGGCTTCCCGCTCGTACGGGCCCAGCCGTCCGCCATGTGCACGGCACCCTCTTCGTGGAGCGCCGTCAGGTGCTCCACGCCGCCGACCTGCTCCATCGCCGTGTACAGCGGGAGCAGCGCGCCGCCGGGGCAGCCGAAGACGCTGTCGACGCCCTCGTCCCGCATGATCCGGACGGCCGCCTCCATGGCGGGAACCCGCTGCGCGGCCATGACCTCAGCTTTCGGTGGTGTGTCCGGAGAGGCGCTCGACGCCGCGCAGGAGGGCGGAGTGGTCGAGGTTGCCGTCGCCCTGGGAGCGCAGGGAGGCGACGAGGGAGGCGACGACGGCGCCGACGGGCAGGGCGGCGCCGACGGTGCGGGCGGCGTCGGTGACGATGCCCATGTCCTTGT
>NZ_JBIWNU010000007.1:0-544481 GCF_044767385.1 Streptomyces sp. NPDC101393
GGTTGATAGGCCAGATATGGAAGACCGGTAACGGTTGGAGTTGACTGGTACTAATAGGCCGAGGGCTTGTCCTCAGTTGCTCGCGTCCACTGTGTGGTTCCCGGGTTGCGAACAGTCGCAATCGCTGGTTGAACCAAGTTTCACTCTTAACTAAAAAGTGTGCTTGTTCGCTAGAACCCGATAGGGTTTCGGTGGTCATTGCGTTAGGGAAACGCCCGGTAACATTTCGAACCCGGAAGCTAAGCCTTTCAGCGCCGATGGTACTGCAGGGGGGACCCTGTGGGAGAGTAGGACGCCGCCGAACAATCTTTCAAGGACCCTTGGTCCCAGCGTTCATGCTGGGACCAAGGGTCCTTTTTGTTTTGCCGAAGCGCGCCGAAGTGGTCGGTGCGTGAGAATGAATGCAGTACCTAAGACAGGAGCACGTCGATGTCCACCAACTCTTCCGACGATCGTTCGGAGCGCCGGCCGCAGCGGCGCGACGACGGTGACCGCGGTGGTTTCCGGCGTGACGACCGGGGGCCTCGTCGTGACAACGACCGAGGTGGCCGCCCGGCCGGCGGCGGGGGCGGCTACGCAGGCCGTGACAGCCGCAATGACAGTCGTAGTGATAGCCGCGGTGGGGACCGTAGTGGTTTCCGTCGTGATGACCGTGGTGGTCGTCCGTCGGGTGGCGGCGGTGGTGGCGGTTACGCCGGGCGCAGTGACCGTCCTTCCGGCGGCGACCGCGGTGGCTTCCGTCGTGACGACCGTCCCTCCGGTGGCGACCGCGGTGGATTCCGTCGCGATGACCGTCCCTCCGGTGGTGACCGTCGTGACGATCGGCCGCGTGGGCCGCGTCGCGATGACGAGCGTGGTGGCGGGTTCCGTCGTGACGACCGCCCGTCCGGTGGGGACCGTGGTGGTTTCCGTCGTGATGACCGTGGTGGTCGTCCGTCGGGTGGCGGCGGCGGTGGCGGTTACGCCGGGCGCAGCGACCGTCCTTCCGGTGGCGACCGCGGTGGCTTCCGTCGTGACGACCGTCCCTCCGGTGGCGACCGCGGTGGCTTCCGTCGCGATGACCGCCCGTCTGGTGGGGACCGTGGCGGTTTCCGTCGTGATGACCGTCCCTCGGGTGGCGACCGTGGTGGGTTCCGTCGCGATGACCGCCCGTCTGGTGGGGACCGTGGTGGTTTCCGTCGTGATGACCGTGGTGGTCGTCCGTCGGGTGGCGGCGGTGGTGGCGGTTACGCCGGGCGCAGCGACCGTCCCTCGGGTGGCGACCGCGGTGGGGACCGTGGTGGGTTCCGTCGTGATGACCGTCCTTCCGGTGGGGACCGCGGTGGATTCCGTCGTGACGACCGTCCCTCGGGTGGCGACCGCGGTGGATTCCGTCGCGATGACCGTCCCTCCGGTGGTGACCGTCGTGACGATCGGCCGCGTGGGCCGCGTCGCGATGACGAGCGTGGTGGCGGGTTCCGTCGCGATGACCGTCCCTCGGGCGGTGACCGCGGTGGCTTCCGTCGCGATGACCGTCCCTCGGGCGGTGACCGCGGTGGCTTCCGTCGTGATGACCGTCCGTCCGGTGGCGACCGTGGTGGGTTCCGTCGCGATGACCGTCCCTCGGGCGGTGACCGTGGTGGGTTCCGTCGCGATGACCGTCCCTCCGGCGGCGACCGCGGTGGGGACCGTGGTGGGTTCCGGCGTGACGACCGTTCCTCCGGTGGGGACCGTGGTGGGTTCCGGCGGGATGAGGAGCGGGGGCGGCGGCCGTATGGGGCCGGGCGCGGGCGGGATGACCGGCGGGACGATCGTCGGGATGACCGGCGGGACCGGGATCGGGAGCCGATCAAGCGGCTGCCGATTCCTGAGGACGTCACCGGTGACGAGATCGACAAGGATGTGCGGCAGGAGCTGTTGAGCCTGCCGAAGACGCTTGCCGAGGATGTGGCCAAGAACCTGGTGATGGTCGCGAAGCTGCTGGACGAGGACCCGGAGCGCGCTTACGGGTACTCGCGGGTGGCGCTGCGGCTGGCGTCGCGTGTGGCCGCGGTGCGGGAGGCTGCCGGCTTCGCGGCGTACGCGGTGGGCAACTACAGCGAGGCGCTGGCCGAGTTCCGGGCGTCGCGGCGGATGACCGGCAGCGTCGAGCTGTGGCCCGTCATGGCGGACTGCGAGCGCGGTCTGGGCCGGCCGGAGAAGGCCATGGCGATGGCCGGTGAGCCCGAGGTGGCGAAGCTGGACAAGGCCGGGCAGGTCGAGATGCGGCTGGTCGCTGCGGGTGCCCGTCGGGACATGGGGCAGGCGGACGCGGCGGTGGTGACGCTGCAGAGTCCTGAGCTGGCGTCGAACGCGGTGCACCCGTGGACGGCCCGGCTGCGGTACGCGTACGCCGACGCGCTGCTTGAGGTGGGGCGTGAGGGCGAGGCGCGCGACTGGTTCGCGAAGGCGCTGGAGGCCGACCAGGGCGGTACGACGGATGCGTCGGACCGGCTTGCCGAGCTGGACGGTGTGGAGTTCACCGACGCCCTCGGGGACGATGACGAGGACGAGGACGAGGCCGGGTCGGACGGTGACCCCGAGGCGACCGCTTCGGTGGATGCGGATCTGGTGGAGTCCGTCGCGGTGGCCGAGATCGGCGACGTGGCCGATGAGATCGTGGACGAGGTGGAGGCCGAGGCCGGTGCGGAGGCCGCTGCCGAGTCCGAGGTGACGGAGGAGCCGCCTTCCGAGGAGAAGTGACCTCGGTGAGGTGAGACGGCAAAGGGCGGGATCCTGGTGGATCCCGCCCTTTGGTGTGTGTGGTGGGGGTCAGGGAGCGTACGGGGCTATCGGGTTGCGGAGGGTGCCGCTCATCTGGAGGGCGCCTGCCGGGTCCTGGAGGTCGACCATCTGCTGGTTGTTGCGCAGCTGGAGGCGGTTGAGGCAGGAGAGCCCGAACTCGTCGGCGAACATGTCGTACTGGCGGAACTTGTCGGCGAGGTGCGGGGCCGACTTCTGGTAGTCGGTGACGCACTCGGCGACCGTGCGCCAGAAGGTGTCCTCGTCGATGACGTCCAGGTCGGCGAGGGTGCCGTTGAGGAAGCGGAAGAAGCAGTCGAAGACGTCGGTGAAGATGGAGAGGAGCTTTTTGTCCTCGGGGACGTCCGCGCGGATGCGTTCGACGGCGGGGGGCAGGACCGCGTCGGGGTCCATGACGGCGATCTCTTCGGCGATGTCCTTGAAGATGACGCGGTTCACCGCGCCGTCCTCGATGACCAGGATGGCGTTCTCGCCGTGCGGCATGAAGACCAGGTCGTAGGCGTAGAAGCTGTGCAGGACCGGGGTGAGGTACGCCTCGAGGTAGCGGCGCAGCCAGGTGGCCGGTGCCAGGCCGGATTCCTCGATGAGGGCGGCGGCGAAGGAGTTGCCGTCGCGGTCGATGTGGAGGAGCGAGGCCATGGTGGCCAGGCGCTGGCCCGGTTCCAGGGTGGGGACGGGGCTTTCGCGCCAGAGGGCGGCGAGCATTTTGAGGTACGGGGAGCCCTTGGCGGTGGCGGCCTCGTACTGGCGGTGGTGGTAGCCGATGGCGGCGCGCTCGCGGATGATCGAGAAGCGGGAGGCCTGGAAGGTCTCGTCGCCGGCGATCAGTCGGGCCAGCCAGTCGTTGATGGCCGGGGTGGCCTCCATGTACGAGGCGGACAGGCCGCGCATGAAGCCCATGTTGAGGACGGAGAGGGCCGTCTTGACGTAGTGCTTCGTGGGCTCGGTGGTGTTGAAGAAGGTGCGGATGGACTGCTGGGCGAGGTAGTCGTCGTCGCCGGTGCCGAGACAGACCAGGCGCTGCTGGGCGACCTCGGCGGCGAAGGTGACCGAGAGCTTGTTCCACCACTGCCAGGGGTGGGCGGGGATGAGGTGGTAGTCGGCGAGGTCGAGGCCGAGGGACGTCATGGTCGCGGCGAAGCGGGTGAGGGTGTCCTCGCCGAGTTCGTCGCGTACCAGCGTGTCGTAGTCGAGGTCGGCGCCGGCGGTGAAGGTGGAGTGGTCGCGGCGGGCGGCGAGCCAGATCAGCCGCACGGGGGCGGCGGTCTCGGGGGCGTAGGCGTGGTACTCGTGGATGCCGAAGCCGAGGCGGCCGTTGTTGGCGACGAAGCAGGGGTGGCCCTCGGTCATGCCGGTCTCGATGGCCTGGAAGGGGGCCTTGGTGAGTTCGGCGGCGCTGAGGGGGTCCGCGGTGAGTTTGTAGGCGGTGCCGGAGAGCGTGGAGCTGATTTCCTCCAGGTAGACCGGGAGGATCTCCTCGCCCAGGCCCAGGGCCTGCTGGAGTTCGATGAAGAACTCCAGGGCGTCCAGGGGGAGTTCGGCGTCGCCTCGGTGGCGGGTGATGCTGTCGGCGTCGACCTGCCAGTGGTCCAGGCTCAGCCGGCGGGCGGCGAAGCGGTACTCGACGGTGCCGTCATCGCTGCGTACGGCGTAGTGGCCGTCCTGGGGGAGGCGCTTGGGGGCGAGCAGCCGTTCGTGGGCGAATTCGGCCAGGCCCTTGCGGATGAGGAGGCGGTTGGCCGTCGCCCACAGGTCGGGGGTGAGGTGGGCGACCGCGTCCCGGGCGGGGATGTGCGGGGCGCCGTGGGAGGGGTTCGGCATCAGTTCTCTCCTCGGGTGGCCAGGAACTGGTCGCGGGTGCAGGTGCTGAGGTAGGCGTCTTTGGAGGGCAGCGAGACGGTGCGGAGGATCTCGAAGCCGACGGCCTTGTTGAGGGCGTGGACGCCGGTGTTGCGGGCGTCCGGTTCGACGACGACGCGGCGGGTCTCCGGGTCGTCGAAGAGCATCTCCATGACGGTGGTGATGACGGCGCGGGTGAAGCCGTGCACGGGGGCGCCGGTGGGGGCCGTCAGGAAGTGCATGCCGACGTCGCCCGGTTCGGCCGCGTGGATGCCGACCAGTTCGCGGTGCGCGGGGTCGTAGCGTTCCATCAGGAAGGCCGGGGTGCCGTTGTGCAGGCCGAGGTAGGCGTGGTGGTGCGGGTCGGCGGCTATCCGCGCGAATTCCTTCTCGACGGCCGGCAGGTCGCAGTCCTGCATCAGCCAGAAGACGGCTTTCGGATGGGTGACCCAGCTGTGCAGGAGCGCTGCGTCGGCGGCCGGGTCGACGGGGCGGAGCGAGAATTCGCCGAGCGTGGCGTCGGTGCGGGTGAAGAGCGGGGCGCTCATGCGGATACCTCCATGGGGTGGTGCGGGCCGGCCGGTGCGGAGAACTCCTGGAAGGCGATGGACTTCTCGACCGGGTAGTACTCACGGCCGAGCAGTTCGCGGATGATGCAGGAGTTGCGGTACGCGGCCATGCCGAGGTCGGGCGTGACGAACCCGTGGGTGTGCAGCTCGGCGTTCTGTACGTAGATGCTGTGGCCGCCGGTGTCGATGCTGTAGTTGCGTGCCACGTCGTAGCGGCCGGCGTCGTCCCAGGCGATGCGGTCGTGGACCGGGGCCAGGAATTCGGGGGTGCGGTAGCGGTAGCCGGTGGCGAGGATCAGGCCCTGGGTGTCGAGGGAGAAGTCCTGGCCCTGTTCCTCCTGGCGCAGGCCGAGGGTGTAGGTGCCGGACGCCTCGTCGTAACCGGCCTGGTGCAGCGCGGTGTTGGTGAGCAGCCGGGTGGGGCAGGGGCCGCCGAGGTTCTTCTGGTAGAGCAGGTCGAAGATTCCGTTGATGAGTTCGGAGTCGATGCCCTTGTAGAGGTTCTTGTGCGAGGCGTTCAGGCGGTCGCGGGTGGCCGCGGGGAGGGAGTGGAAGTAGTCCACGTACTCCGGGGAGGTCATCTCCAGCGTCAGCTTGGTGTATTCGAGGGGGAAGAAGCGGGGGGAGCGGGTGGCCCAGGTCAGGTGGTAGCCGTGGCTGTCGATGTCCTGGAGGAGGTCGTAGTAGACCTCGGCCGCGCTCTGGCCGCTGCCGACGATGGTGATGCTGTCCTTGGCCTGGAGGGCGGCCTTGGAGTCGAGGTAGTCGGCGTTGTGCAGCAGGTCGCCGCCCAGGCCCTGGCAGGCCTCGGGGATGTGGGGCGGGGTGCCGGTGCCCAGCACGATCTTGCGGGCGCGGTAGGTCTTCCGCTCGCCGGTGGGGGTGTGTTCGGCGTGCACCACGTACAGCTCTTCGCGCGCGTCGTATTCGACGGTGGTGACCTGGTGGGCGAAGCGGATGGAGTCGAGTTTTCCGGCGGCCCAGCGGCAGTAGTCGTTGAACTCGGCGCGCAGCGGATAGAAGTTCTCGCGGATGTAGAAGGAGTACATCCGGCCCGATTCCTTCAGGTAGTTCAGGAAGGAGAAGGGCGAGGTGGGGTCGGCGAGGGTGACGAGGTCGGCCATGAAGGGCACCTGGAGGTGGGTGCTGTCCAGCATCATGCCGGGGTGCCAGTCGAACGACGCCTTGTTGTCGAGGAACAGGCCGTCGAGTCCGTCGATCGGCTCGGTCAGGCAGGCCAGGCCCAGGTTGAAGGGGCCGAGGCCGATGGCGATGAAGTCGTATGGGGCGGACACGAGGGTCTCCGATGGGGGAGGGGAAGCTGCGGGGAGGGTCAGCGCGCGCTGAGGGCCGGCTCGGGCTGTTCGGCCAGGTAGCTGCCGGCGTGCTCGGCGATCAGGTCGAGGACGGTGGCGATGTCGTCGAGCGTGGTCTCCGGATTGAGCAGCGTGAACTTGAGGTAGTGGCGGCCGTCGACGACGGTGCCGGCCACGATCGCGTCGCCGGAGGCGAACAGGGCCTCCCGGGCGTGCAGGTTGACCCGGTCGCTGAGCTGCGGGTCCTGGTCGGAGCTGGGGACGTAGCGGAAGACCAGGGTGCTCAGCACGGGTTCGACGACGACGTCGAAGCGCGGGTCGTCGTGGAGGAGTTTCCAGGCGTCCGCGGCGCGGTCGATGACCTCGTCGAAGAGTTCGCCGACGGCGTCCGCGCCCATGATGCGCAGCGTCAGCCAGAGCTTGAGCGCGTCGAAGCGGCGGGTCGTCTGGAGGGACTTGTCGACCTGGTTGGGGATGCGCTTCTCCGCCATCCGGCGCGGGTTGAGGTAGTCCGCGTGGTAGGTGACGTGCCGCAGGGTGGTGCGGTCACGGACCAGGACGGCGCTCGAACTGACCGGCTGGAAGAACGACTTGTGGTAGTCGACGGTCACCGAGTCGGCGCGCTCGATGCCGTCCAGCAGCTCGCGGCGGCGGGAGACCAGCAGACCGCAGCCGTAGGCGGCGTCGACGTGCATCCAGGCGCCGTGGCCTGCGCACAGGCCGGCGATCTCGGGAAGCGGGTCGATGCTGCCGAAGTCGGTGGTGCCGGCGGTGGCGACGACGGCCATGGGTATGAGCCCGTCGCGGCGGCAGGCGGCCAGTTCGGCGGCGAGGGCGGGGATGCTCATGCGCCGGTTCTCGTCGCACGGGACGGAGATGACGGACTCCGGGGCCATGCCGAGCAGGGTGGCCGACTTCTGGATGCTGAAGTGGCTGCACTCGGAGCTGAGGATGCGCAGCCGGGGCAGGACGTCGGCGCGGGTGGCGCCTGCCGGGGAGTCCTCGCGGGTCAGCTCCCGGCGGCAGGCCTCGTCGCGGGCGAGCAGCATGGCCTGGAGGTTGGACTGGCTGCCGCCGCTGGTGAAGATGCCGTCGGCGTGTTCGCCGAGGCCGATCCGGGCGGCCGTCCAGTCGATCAGGCGGCGTTCGATGAGGGTGCCGCCGGCGCTCTGGTCCCAGGTGTCGAGGGAGGAGTTGACGGCGGAGAGCACGGCCTCGCCGACCAGGGCGGGGATCACCACGGGGCAGTTGAGGTGCGCGAGGTAGCGCGGGTGGTGGAAGTAGACGGCGTCGCGGAGGTAGACCTCTTCGAGTTCGTCGAGTGCGGCGGCCGGGTCGTGCAGCGGCGTTTCGAGGTCGACGCCGGCCACGGTCGGGGTGAGACCGTCGACGGAGATGCCGGTGAAGGGGCGCGCGGTGCCGGCGATTTTCGCGCTGACGCGCTGGACGCTGTCGGTGACGGCGTGCCGGTACTGCTCGGCCGTGCCGTTGTTGAGCAGATAGGTCCGGCTTTCGACGGGCTCATCGCGCGCGGTGGTGCGGGTGTTCTGCGGTGTCGCCCCGGGGGTGCCGGCGGTCGACGGATCCTCGGCGGGGTACGCGAGGAGAGTCATGAAGGTGTCCTCCCTGATGCGGACTTGACCACGTCCTGCTCAGGGGGGATGGTGCCAAGGCACAACACCCCGCCCGATGACGCAGTGAGGTAAGCCTAACCTAACTAGTCATCGGGGTGGGCACGGGGTGCCTCCGGCGGCCCGCCGCAGCCGCATTCCGTCGGCCGGCCGGCCGGACTCAGGACGCGGAGTCGTCCAGGGTGCGCAGCACCAGACCGGTGGCGGGCTTGGGTCCGAAGGACGTGGACTTCCGCGGCATCGTCACGCCGTACTCGGCGAGTTGGCGCACCGTCTCCTCGGAGGTGGCCCGCATCAGGACGGCCGTACCGCCGTGCCGGGCGGCCTGCTCGACGGCCGCCTCGGTGTGATGCAGATAGCTGATGTCCGAGGGGTGGTCGGGGATCCGCCACACCTCGTCCAGCAGGACGGAGTGCAGCACCGTGGCGTCCAGCCGCCGCCAGGCCTCCGGCCGGTCCGCGCGGATCGTCCGGTCGAGCAACTCCGGGTCGGGCCGGTCCAGAAGATGGAAGGCCCCCGGGCCCTCCGCGAGCACGAAGGCGTTCCCCGGAGTCTTCTCCAGCGCCTCCAGCGCCGCGGACAGCTCGCCGGGCAGCGGACGCACGCGGAACGCGCCCGCCAGGTCCGCCAGCGCCGTCGTGGGCGGCAGATGCGGCAGTACGCGGTGGATGGCGCGGACCTGGAGCGGATAGCGGGCGGTGTCGACCAGCAGCACCAGACCGGATGCCCACGGCGACCGCGCGGTGGCGCCGGGCAGCTGCTCGTACAGCCGTTGGTAGGTCGCCCAGCGGTGGTGGCCGTCGGCGATCAGGGCCTGCCGGCCGGCGAGATCGGCGTCGACGGCCGCGAGGTCGGCGGGGTCGGTGACCGCCCACAGGCGGTGCGCGAAGCCGTCCTCCGTGGTGGTGGACAGCAGCGGGGTGGTGCGCACGCTGCGTTCGATGACGGCGGTGGCGCCATTGGCGGTGCCCTGGCCGCGGTAGGACAGCAGCAGCGGCTCGAAGTTGGCCGCCGCCTCGCGCATCAGGGCGGCCCGGTCCTCGACCACCTCGGGGATGACGCCCTCATGCGGCAGCACCGGTCCGTCCAGGCGCAGCGCGCCGATCAGCCCGCGCTGGAGCACCTCGCCGCTGCGCTGTTCGTAGACGTACAGCGCGGGCCGGTCGTCCGTGGCGAGGACGCCCTCGGCGCGCCAGCGGCGCAGGGTGTCGGCGGCCTGGCGGTGGCGGGTGGCCGGGTCGGCGGCGTGCGGCAGGATCAGCCGGACGATGTTGTACGGGTCGGCGGTCTCCAAGTGGCGCACGCCGTCGGGCCGTACCACGACGTCATAGGGCGGCGAGGTGACGGCGGTGAGGCTGCTGACACGGTCCGGGGCGTAGCGCAGTCCGCGGAACGGGAGGAGGCGGAGGCCGTCGGTGCTGGTCATTGAATAATGCTATGCCGCTGACCCCGTGAGGGATGATCGGGGGACAGCCAGTGCGTGGCTGGAAATACCGGTATGCGCGATACGGAGACCAGCGGACGCGCGGTACGGTGCGGCCTCCGCGATGCGGAACGGGGCACTCGGTGCCGGGCGCGGGCGTGAGGAGCGAAAACGGCATGAACGAGCAGGTTCGCAGGCTGCCCGGCGGGTGCGAGCGCGCCCTGAGCGTGGCGTATGACACGGCGCTGCTGGATCTGGACGGCGTCGTCTACGCCGGCGGGCAGGCCATCGAGCACGCGGTGGAGTCGCTCACGACGGCGCGGGACGGCGGGATGCACCTCGCATATGTGACCAATAACGCAGCCCGCACGCCGGAAACGGTCGCCGGACAGCTGACCGGATTCGGGCTGCCGACCGGGCCCGACGACGTGATCACCTCGGCGCAGGCGGTGGCGCGGCTGATCAGCGAGCAGGTGCCGGAGGGCTCCCGGGTGCTGGCCATCGGGGGCGAGGGGCTGCGGGTGGCGCTGCGCGAGCGGGGCCTGGATCCGGTGGAGTCCGCCGACGACGACCCGGCGGCCGTGGTGCAGGGCTTCGACCCGGCCCTGGACTGGGAGCGGTTGGCGGAGGCCGCGTACGCCGTGCAGCGCGGGGTGCCGTGGTTCGCGTCCAACACCGATCTGACGATCCCCAAGGAGCGCGGGATCGCCCCGGGAAACGGCGCGTTGGTGGAGGTGGTCCGTACCGCCGCGGGCGGCAGGCCGCAGGTGGCGGGCAAGCCGCAGCCGCCGATGCACCGTGAGACGGTCCTGCGGACCGGCGCCGAGCGGCCGTTGGTGATCGGCGACCGGCTCGACACGGACATCGAGGGCGCCTTCAACGGCGAGGTGGACTCGCTGCTGGTGCTCACCGGCGTCACCACGGCGGCCGAACTGCTGGCCGCCCCGCCGGAGCACCGGCCCACGTACGTGGACGCCGATCTGCGGGGGCTGTTGGGGCCGCAGCCGTCGGTCGAGGAGGCGGACGGTGGCTTCCGCTGCGGCGGCTGGAGCGCGCGCACGGACGGCGACGCGCTCGTCCTGGACGGCGACGGTGACCCGCTGGACGGGCTGCGGGCGCTGTGCGCGGCGGCCTGGGCGGCGGCGGGGGACGGCAGGTGCACGGCCGAAGCGGGCAAGGCGCTGGCGCGTATCGGGATGTGAGGCGGCGCTGAGGCGCGCCGGGCGGACGGTGGCGGGGGGCGAGCCACCGTCCGCCGCCGGCTCAGTCCTCGTCGGCCTGCGCGGTGCCCGCCGTCAGCTCCGCGATCAGGTCCTCCTCGGTGGCGCCGCGGCGCCAGTAACCGGTGAACTTCACGGCCCTGCGGTCGATTCCGCGCTCGCGCACGAGGTGCCGGCGCAGCGCCTTGACGGTGCCGGCCTCACCGGCGATCCACGCGTACGGCGTGCCCTCGGGCAGTTCGGCGGCGCGCAGTGCGTCGAGCACCGGCTCCTGGCGCGCGCCCGGAGCGCCGTCCCGGACGATCCAGGTGATGTCGGCGTCGGCGAAGCCCGGCAGCGGCTGCCGGTCGTCCTCGTGGCCGATCTCGATCCAGACCTTGGCGCGGGTGCCGGGGGAGAGCCAGGACAGGATGCCGGCGATGGCGGGCAGCGCCGTCTCGTCGCCGGTGAGCAGGATCCAGTCGGTGCCGTGCGGCGGGCGGAAGTCGACGCCGCCGTTGTCCTCGACGGCCGGGGCGAGGACGGACAGCCGGTCGCCCGGCCGGGCGCGGAAGGCCCAGCGGGAGGCCGGCCCGCCGTCACCGTGCAGCGCGAAGTCGACGTCGAACTCCCGCGGCTCATGGCGCTGTTCGCGGATCGTGTACGAGCGCATCACCGCCCGCTCGGCCGGGTCCTGCGCCCGCCAGGCGGCGTACCAGCCGTCGCCGGTGTCGTGGAAGACCGGCATGTCCTGGTGCGGCTGCGGCAGGAAGAGCTTGAAGCGCTGGTCACGACCGCCGGACGCCAGCTCGGCCAGCCGTTCGCCGCCGAAGGTGATCCGGACGACGGAGGTGCTGACCCGTTGCGAGCGGACGACATGCACATCGAAGAAGCGGAAGGGCGCGGTGGCGGGGGCGACGGTCGTGGTCATACGGAGAACCTCCCGGAACGTGCTGCGGTCTCTCGGTGGCGGGGTGTGCGGCGCTGAACAGGCGGTGATGCTGCGTCAGTTGACCTTTTTGGCGTCCTCGATCGCCTTGGCGAGCGCCTCGATGAGGGGCGCGGCGCCCGCGTAGGAGAAGCGCGGCTCGCTCGACCAGGGCGTGATCTGCCCGGCCTTGACGGCGGGGAGCTTGGCCCAGGAGGGCTTGGCGGCGAGGTCCTTGGGCTGGAGGGTGGCGGTGCGGTTGTCGAGCATCAGCACGTCGGCCTTGTACTTGTCGGCGTTCTCCCAGCTCAGGCTCTCGAAGTAGCCGCCCTTGTCCAGGTGGTCGGGGACGATCAGGTCCACGCCGAGGGACTTGTAGTACATGAGGTCGGCGTTGATGCCCGGGTTGGACGCGTAGAAGAGGTCGGGGCTGCCGGAGCAGGCGAGCACCTTGACGGGGTGCGACTTGGCGGCCTCGCGCAGCGCCGCCGAGGCCTTCTCGAAGCGGGACTTGGCGTCGGTGACCTTCTTGGCCCCGAGGTCGGCGCCGAGTGACTTCGCCAGCTCGGCGTAGCGCTCGATGATGTTGACGAGCGGGGTGCGGGACGAGGTGATCGCGACGCTCTTGGCGAGCTGGGTGATCTTGTCCTTGCTGTCGTCCGGCACGAACCACAGGGCGCCCGGCTCGTACATGTTGGTGACGAGCAGGTCGGGGCGCAGGCCCGCGTACTTCTCGACGTTGAACTGGTTGTAGGCGTTGCCGATGATGGTGACCTTGTCGACGTCCACGTCGCCCGCCTGCGGGTCGGCCTTGCCGTTCTTGAGCTTGGTCGGGCCGAAGACGCCGACGATCTGGTCGTCGATCCCGAAGTCGTGCAGGGCGGCCGCGGTGCCGGTGAAGGCGACGATGCGCTGCGGCCTGCCGTCGAGGGACACCTTCTTCTTGCGGTCGTCGGTGAACGACCAGGGGCCGCCCTTGCCGCTGCCCCCGCCGCTCCCCGGGCCCTTGCCGGCGCCGCAGGCCGCGAGCAGCGCGCCGACGCCGACGGCACCTGACGCGGCGAGGACGCCTCGGCGGGACACAGATACGCTTCGGGGGGTGCTCATGCGGGATGCGCTTCTCTCTGGGAGGGCCTGCGGGTCAACTGTGAGGGTAGGCTAACCTAACTCCCGTGTTGGTTGACAGTCCCCCCGAAGCAACGAAGGCCCCGGCCCCCGCGGCGCCGCAGCGACGGCTCGTCACGCGCTCCATGGGGCTGCTCGCCTCCGTCGCCGTGCTGGCGGTCGTCACCGTCCTGGGCATAGCCGTCGGCGCGAAGCAGATACCCCTCGACCAGGTGTGGCACGGGGTGTTCCACTACTCCGGCTCCGACACCGACGTCGTCATCCGCGATGTGCGCCTGCCGCGCACCCTCCTCGGCCTGATCGTCGGAGCCGCCCTCGGCCTGGCCGGCACCGTGATGCAGGCCCTGACGCGAAACCCCCTCGCGGACCCCGGAGTTCTCGGCATCAACGCCGGTGCCTCCGCCGCGGTCGTCTCCGCCATCAGCTTCTTCGGCGTCACCTCACTGTCCGGATATGTGTGGTTCGCGTTCGCCGGCGCCGCGGTCGTCTCCGTCGCGCTGTACGTCCTCGGCGGCACCCGTAACGCCACGCCCGTACGGCTGGCCCTCGCCGGCACCGCGCTGACCGCGGTCCTCACCGGCTACATCAACGCCGTCAACCTCATGGACACCGCGGCGCTCGACAAGATGCGCTTCTGGACGGTCGGTTCGCTGGCCGCCGCCACCACCCCGACGGTCAGCCGTATCGCGCCGTTCCTCATCGCCGGCGGCCTCCTCGCGCTGCTGCTCGCCCGCCCGCTGAACGCCATCGCCCTCGGCGACGACCAGGCGCGTGCGCTGGGCGCCCGGCTGACCCGCACCCGGGTGCTGGCGATGGTCGCCATCACCCTGCTGTGCGGCGGGGCGACCGCAGCCTGCGGCCCGATCGTCTATGTCGGCCTGATGGTTCCGCATGTCGTACGGGCCATCACCGGACCCGACCTGCGCTGGATCCTGCCGTACTCCGCGGTCCTCTCGCCGGTCCTGCTGCTCGGTGCCGACATCCTCGGCCGGGTCGTGGCCCGGCCCGGCGAGCTGCAGGTCGGCATCGTCACGGCGGTCGTCGGCGGTCCGGTCTTCATCTATCTCGTACGGCGTCGGAGGATGGCCCAGCTGTGAGCTCGACCGTGAAGCCCGAGCAGGGGGCAAAGCCTGCGCAGGGAACCGCGCCCGGGACGACCGGCCCGGCAGGCGGCGGCAACTCCGGGGCGAGGACGACCCGTCGGGTGCGGCCCGTACGCACCGGCGGCGGGCTCTCGCTGCGGCTGGACGTGCGCGCCGTGCTCGTCGGCGCGCTGCTGCTGATCGTCGCGCTGGCCGCGGGCGTCGCGCTGATCGGCTCCGGCGACTACCCGATGACGCCCGGTGAGGTGCTCGGCGCGCTGACCGGCGGCGGCGACGCCGGCCAGGCCTTCATCGTGCACGAGCTGCGGCTGCCGCGGGTCCTGGTGGGGCTGCTGGTCGGCGCCGCCTTCGGGATCGCCGGCTCCGTCTTCCAGACCGTCTCCCGCAACCCGCTGGGCAGCCCCGACGTCCTCGGCTTCGCCCAGGGATCGTCGGTCGGCGCGCTGATCGTCATCGTCTACTTCCAGGGCACCAGCTACGCGGTCGCGGCGGGCGCGGTCGTCGGCGGCATCGCCACCGGCATCGCCATCTTCTCGCTCGCCTGGAAGCGCGGCATCCACGGCTACCGCTTCGTCCTGGTCGGCATCGGTGCCTCCGCGATGCTCTACGCCATCGTGCTCTACCTCATGACCAAGGCGAACATCGTCGAGGCGACCCGCGCCACCACCTGGATGACCGGTTCGCTCAACGGCCGTGACTGGGACCAGGTCTGGCCACTCGCCGCCGTCAGCGCCGTACTCGTCCCGCTGGTGCTGATCCTCGGCCGCCCGCTGCGGATGCTGGAGATGGGCGACGACGCCGCGTACTCGCTGGGCGTACGGGTCGACCGGATCCGCCTCGTGGTGCTGCTGGCCGCCGTCGTGCTCGTCGCCGCGGCCACCGCCGCGGCCGGGCCGATCTCGTTCGTGGCGCTCACCGCACCGCAGCTCGCACGGCGGCTGACCCGCTCGCCCGGCCCCAACCTGCTGCCGTCCGCCCTCATGGGGGCGCTGCTGCTGGTCGCGGCCGACTGGGCCTCGCAGCGGCTCTTCGGCGCCGACCAGCTGCCCGTGGGCGTACTGACCGGAGTCCTCGGCGGCGGCTACCTGCTGTGGCTGCTGGCCACCGAGCGGAAGGCCGGACGGATATGAGGGCCGGACGGAGATGATGGCCGGACGGGACACGCACGGACCGTCCGGCCCCCGCACCCCGTACTGCGCGCCCCGGCCGCCCCGCCCCGCGCACGGCACTCAGCAGCGATACGACCACCACCCCCAGGAGCCCTGAAGTGAGCCGTCTCACGGCCGAGAACGTCACCCTCGCCTACGACCAGCGGGTCATCGCCGAGAACCTCTCGGTCACCATCCCCGACCACTCCTTCACCGTCATCGTCGGCCCGAACGCCTGCGGGAAGTCCACGCTGCTGCGCGCCCTCTCCCGGATGCTCAAGCCCACCGCCGGATCGGTGCTGCTGGACGGCGCGGCGATCTCCTCCCTCCCGGCCAAGAAGGTCGCCAGGA
This sequence comes from Streptomyces sp. NPDC101393, assembly GCF_044767385.1. Lineage (NCBI taxonomy): Bacteria > Bacillati > Actinomycetota > Actinomycetes > Kitasatosporales > Streptomycetaceae > Streptomyces > Streptomyces sp. NPDC101393. The sequence continues at coordinate 15,414 of NZ_JBIWNU010000007.1, forward strand.
CGCTCGGGCTGCTGCCCCAGTCCTCGATCGCCCCGGACGGGATCACCGTCGCCGACCTGGTGGCGCGCGGCCGCTACCCGCACCAGGGGCTGCTGCGCCAGTGGTCGGGCGAGGACGAGCGCATCGTCCAGGAGTCGCTGGCCGCCACCGGCATCGGCGAACTCGCCGAGCGCTATGTCGACGAACTCTCCGGCGGGCAGCGCCAGCGGGTGTGGATCGCGATGGCACTGGCCCAGCAGACCCCGCTGCTCCTCCTGGACGAGCCCACGACCTTCCTGGACATCCAGCACCAGATCGAGGTGCTGGACCTGTGCGCCGAACTGCACGAGGAGCAGGGGCGCACCCTCGTCGCCGTGCTGCACGACCTCAACCACGCCGCCCGCTACGCCACCCACCTGATCGCCATGAAGGACGGCGCGATCGTCGCGGAGGGCGCACCGGCCGACATCGTCACGGCGGAGCTGGTGGAACACGTCTTCGGGCTCGGCTGCCAGGTCATCGACGACCCGGAGACCGGTACGCCACTGGTCATCCCGGCGGCCCGCAAGCCCCGCAAGGGGAAGGGCGCGGACGGCGCCGAGGAGGGCTCCGCGGCGGACGGCCCGGCCGCGGACCGGGCCACGGCCTCGTCTACAACAGCGTCCTGAGGCGCAGCAGGTCGCGCAGGCCGGCCTCCAGCTTCACCCGGCCGCTGCCCCACGCCTTGGCGAAGTTCAGCTGCCCGTCGACCAGCGCGACGAGGTCGTCACCGCTCATCGTGAGACGGATTTCGGCCTTCTGCGGCGGTGGACCGGGGACGTGCGTCAGCTCCCGGATGGTGCCGTCGGTCAGGCGCCCGAGGAAGGTGACGTCCAGGTCCGTGATGCGGCAGCTGAGCGAACGGTCGAGCGCGGCGGCGCTGCGTACGTCGCCGTCCGCCGAGGAGAGATTCTTGGCCAGCCGGTCGAGAGCGGCGCGGCACTGGTCGAGGGTTGCCATCGTGATCGACGATACGCCAGGTCGGGGGCGGCTCGTTCGTCGTCGGCACCGTTGGTCAAGGTAGCGTCAGGGACATGGAAGAGCCGATGTCCGGCCCGGAGCCGGAGGCAGTCGCGGGGCCCGGCGGTCCCGGCCTGCCCGCGGGGCCTGCCGAAGCGGTCGGGCCCGCCGAGCCGCAGCCGCTCGGCGTCGTGGTCACACCGACCGGCGACGCCGCCATCGACGCCCGGCTGGGGCGGCTTGCCGACGCCGACCACCTCCCCGCGAGCGGCCACCTGGAGGTGTACGAGGATGTGCACCGTGGGCTGCGCGACGCGCTGGCCGCCCTCGACCAGCGCCCCGGGCCGCCCGCCCCTTCCTCGACGACGCACGACATCAGGAGCTGAACCACAGGTGGCAGGAGTGGCACGACGCCGACTCGACGCGGAGCTGGTGCGCCGCAAGCTGGCCCGCTCGCGCGAGCACGCGAGCCAGCTGATCGCCGCGGGCCGGGTGACCGTCGGCGGGGGGACCGCGACCAAGGCGGCCACCCAGGTGGAGACCAGCGCCGCGGTGGTCGTCCGCGAGGACGCGAGCGACCCCGACTACGTCTCGCGCGGCGGCCACAAGCTCGCCGGCGCGCTCGCCGCCTTCGTCCCGCTCGGTCTGCGGATCGAGGGCCGGCGGGCACTCGACGCCGGGGCCTCGACCGGCGGGTTCACCGACGTCCTGCTGCGGGCCGGCGCCGGACACGTGGTCGCCGTCGACGTGGGCTACGGACAGCTGGCCTGGTCCCTGCAGAGCGATGACCGGGTCACCGTGAAGGACCGGACGAACGTACGCGAGCTGACGCTCGAACAGATCGACGCGCAGCCCGTCGATATCGTCGTCGGTGATCTCTCCTTCATCCCGCTCGGCATCGTCCTGCCCGCACTCGTCGCCTGCACGGCGCCCGACGCGGATCTGGTGCTGATGGTCAAACCGCAGTTCGAGGTCGGCAAGGAGCGGCTGGGCAGCGGCGGAGTGGTGCGCAGCGCGGAGCTGCGGGCCGAGGCGGTGCGCGCCGTCGCCGGCCGGGCGGCGGAGCTGGGACTTGGCATTCTTGGCGTAACTGCGAGCCCCTTGCCGGGCCCCTCGGGAAATGTCGAGTACTTTCTGTGGCTGCGCGCCGGGGCGCCTGCACTCGACCCGGCGGATGTCGACCGTGCAGTGGCGGAGGGGCCCCGTTGACCACATCCCAGACAGTTGAAGGCAGCGCAGCACGCGAGGACAGCGGCGCCGGGCGGACGGTGTTCCTGCTCGCGCACACCGGCCGCCCGGCGGCCATCCGCAGTGCCGAACTCGTCGTCCAGGGGCTGCTGCGCAGCGGCATCGGCGTACGGGTGCTGGCGGAGGAGGCCGCGGATCTGCCGCTGCCGGCGTCCGTCGAACGCGTCGAGTCGGAGCAGTGCGCGGCCGAGGGCTGCGAACTGCTGGTGGTGCTCGGCGGGGACGGGACGCTGCTGCGCGGCGCCGACTTCGCCCGGACCTCCGGGGTGCCGATGCTCGGCGTCAACCTCGGGCGGGTCGGCTTCCTGGCGGAGGCCGAACGCGACGACCTCGACAAGGTCGTCGACCGGGTCGTCACCCGCACCTATGAGGTCGAGGAGCGGATGACGCTCGACGTCCTCGTACGCAACAACGGCAGCGTCGTGCACACCGACTGGGCGCTGAACGAGGCGTCGGTGGAGAAGGCCGCACGGGAGCGGATGCTGGAGGTCGTCACCGAGGTCGACGGCCGGCCCGTGTCCCGCTTCGGCGGCGACGGCGTGGTCTGCGCGACCCCGACCGGCTCGACCGCCTACGCCTTCTCGGCCGGCGGGCCGGTGGTCTGGCCCGAGGTCGAGGCGCTGCTGATGGTCCCGATCAGTGCCCATGCGCTGTTCGCCAAGCCGCTGGTCACCTCGCCGGACTCGGTGCTCGCGGTCGAGGTGCAGCCCAAGACCCCGCACGGGGTGCTGTGGTGCGACGGCCGCCGCAGTGTCGAACTCCCGGCCGGTGCCCGGGTGGAGGTCCGCCGCGGCGCGGTGCCCGTACGTCTCGCGCGACTGCACCATGCCTCCTTCACCGATCGTCTGGTCGCCAAGTTCGCCCTTCCGGTGGCGGGGTGGCGGGGAGCGCCGCACTGAGACCCGCCCCGGCGGGCCGGGGCCGGGCGGGGACGGCAGCGTCGTCACCTCCCCGGCGGCCGGTGCGCGAGGAGCGCACGGGCGCGGGTCAGGGCGGAGTCGCGGTGCGCGGCGAGCTCGCCTTCGGTGAAGACCGGGGTGCGGATCTGCGGGGGGATGCCCGCGCCGTCGAAGGTGCGGCCGTCGGAGGTCAGGAACTCCTCGTTGGGGAGGGCGAAGGACCAGCCGTTCGGGAGGGTGCGGCCGAGGGTGTCGGAGAAGACGCCCTGGGTGTTCTCGCCGATGCGGACGGGCGCGGGGGCGCGTTCCATCAGGGCCTGCGTGAAGGTCTCGCCCGCACTGATCGTCAGCCGCCCGGTGAGCACCGTGAGCGGGCCGGTGTAGGCCGGGCCTCGGTGCGGGGCGACCCGGATCGGCTGCGGTGCGGTGAACTTCCCCGGATCGTGCGGATCGTTGCGCGCCCGCTTGGTGTACGCGGGATACGGGCGGCCGGTGAGGCGCGAGGCGATCCGCAGGCCGAGGGGGTCCGCACCGCCGCCGTTCAGGCGCAGGTCGACGATGAGGCCGCGCAGCGCCGCGGGGCCGTGGGTGCGGGCCTTGGTGAACACCGCGTCCAGCGCCCGGTCGAGCTCGGCGACATCGCCGGCGTAGTCGCCCTTCTCGGTGTATCCGGCGAACTGGGTGACGCGGAAGTAGCCGATACGGCCCGGGAGATCGGCGTAGGAGAGTTTTCCGCCGGCCCAGTGCCGCAGGCGGACCCCCGGGCCGAGGTTCGCGGCGATCGCCTTGTCGGTACGGGCCATGGATCCGGGTGTGGGCAGGACCGTGCCGGGGCGGGTGCCGGCGAACCACAGGTCTTCGGAGGCCACCAGCCGGGTGTGGGCGTCGTGCAGCGGCTCGATCATCTCGCGGAGCACGGCGAAGAGTTCACCGTCGGTGGTCTTCGCCGTGACGCGGGGGCGATGGCGGTCGCGGACCGCGTTCCAGTCGATGTGCTTCGCCCGGAAGAACGGGTAATTCTCGGCGTAGGTCTGCCAGAAGACGTCGAAGACCGCCCGGGGGTCGCGCGGCGGGCTTGTGCGGCAGCGGCCGGGCAGGGCGCCGGTGCGGTGCAGGACGCGGCGGCCGACGTTGTCCGCGAGGGACAGCCGGGCGCGGTCCTTGCCTTCCGGCGTCACGCTGACGGGGGCCGCATCGCCGGACGTGAACACGCTCCCGTGCGCATCGGCGGCGCCCGTCCTGGTGCCGGTGAGCGTGCCGGGCAGGCAGCTGACCGCGGTGATGTCGTAGCTCTTCAGGCTGCGGCCCTTGATGACGACGAGGGTGCCGTAGCCGTCCATCCGCCAGATGCCCTCCGGCGACGGCCCGCGCCCGGCCCGGTCCGCGGGCTTTCCGTTTGCCGGGGCGGCGCCGTCCGCGCGGTGCGGGCCGGCCGGAGCCGAGCACGCGGCAGCGGTGACGAGGGCGGCCACGGCGGCCAGCAGGGCCGGCCGTCCCGGGCGGCGCGGGGGCCGTCGCCGGGCCTCCGGCTCGGCCGGCCGGGCCCCGGTGCCGGGCCCGGACGGGTCCGCGGCGGCCGGTCCTCCCGTACGGGCCGGCGGTGGGGTGCGGCGGCGGCCCGGACCGCGGGGGATCTCGGGGGCGTGAACCGGGGGCGTCCCGGGGTCCGGCTCAGGGTCTCGCATGGGGGTACCTCGCTGGGAGTCAGGCCGTTGCCAGGGTTTCCGTGGCACGGCGGCGCAGGATGACGTGGACGGGCAGGCCGGTGGCGAGCAGGGCGAGCAGGAGGGTGCCGCCGGCCATCGCCCCGGCCGTCGTCCAGGGGAGGTACGGCAGCGGGCTGCCGAACGCCTGCCGCAGCATCGGGGCGAGGGTGAACAGCGCGATGGCCGCGCCGAGGACCAGGGCCGTCCCCGCGACCACGGCCGCCTCCCAGGCCGCCATCGCCCGCACCTGGCGCGGATGCGAGCCGATCAGCCGCAGTAGCGCCATGTCGCGGCGCCGCTCAGCGGTGATCATGGCGAGGGTGTTGGCGGCGGCGATGGCGGCGAAGCCCGCATAGAGGGCGGTGCCGATGTAGTCCAGCCACACCTCGCCCGGGGGTCCCGCCGAACCGGTCGCGTGCTGAGCGGTCGTACGCACCGCGATCTTGGTGGTGCCGAACGCCACCACCAGGACCAGCGGGACGACCGCGGCCGAGAAGCGGCGCGATTGCGTGGTGACGTTCTGCATCGCGAGTTCGGCGGCGCTGCCGAAGCGGCCGATCAGCCGGGACACCAGCCAGGCCGCCGGGCTGACCAGGCGCGGCCCCAACAGCCCCGCGCCGAAGCAGAAGAGCAGCAGCACCAGGAACGCCCCCTGGCTCGCCTCATCGGACGATTGGCCCGCCAGCAGCCGGGAGACGACCACCCCGCCCGCCACCGCGACGAGCCCGAGCGGCAGCCGCAACAGCCCCAGCTCCCGTCGCCCCGCCGCCGCCTCCTCCAGGGCCCGCGCGGGACGGAGCGCCGCGAACCGGCTCGCCGCGAGCAGCCCGGCCACCGCCGAGGTGATCACCGCCACCGCCAGGCATACCGGCAGCGCCACCCAGCTGAAATGGAAGGCAACCGCGCGCGGGACGAGCCCCTGGTCGACCATGCCGCCGAACCACCACCGCGCCAGTACGGCACCGAGCGCACACCCGGCGAGCGCCGACGGGACGGCGGCCACCACCGCCTGGGCCGCGGTCGCCCGGCGGATCTGCCACGGCCGGGCACCGATCGCGCGCAGCATCGCGAACTCGCGGTGCTGCTGGGTGACGGCCGTGCCCATCGTCGAGGCGACCACGAAAATCGACATATAGATCGAACCGATGAGGAGGACGACTGCCATGTCCCCGACGTGTGCGGCCTCCATCGCCCGCCGCGCGGTGGACGGGACACTGTCCGTGCCGGTCGCCACGAGCATCGTCGTCGACGCACCGACGACCGTCGCGGCGAACAGCGTCGCCACCGCCGTCCCCACGAACGCGGGCCGGTGGCCGCGCAACGCCGCACGCGCCAATCCGCTGGCCATGAGCACACCCTTCGATCACTTCCGCGACCCACTCGTCGCGCCCACCCGTTCCGTTCCGTGATCAGCCTGGCGGCCGTGCGTGACCCCGCACCATGAGGGATCCACCCGGCTTTCGGTGGGGTTTTCCGCAGGGTCCTGGGCAGGAGGGAGGGGGAGGCCGTCGCGGGGCGGTCCCCGGACCTCGTAAGGTCGTATCCGTGTTGGAGGAGATGCGGATCCGGTCCCTGGGTGTCATTGATGACGCCGTTGTCGAGCTGTCCCCGGGCTTCACGGCGGTGACGGGCGAGACAGGCGCGGGCAAGACCATGGTCGTCACCAGCCTCGGCCTGCTGCTCGGCGGCCGCGCCGACCCCGCCCTGGTGCGGATCGGCGCCAAGTCGGCGGTGGTGGAGGGCCGGATCACCATGGAGCCCGGCGCCCCGGCGGCCGTACGGGCCGAGGAGGCCGGCGCCGAACTGGACGACGGTGCGCTGCTGATCAGCCGCACCGTCTCCGCCGAGGGCCGCTCCCGCGCACACGTCGGCGGCCGGTCCGTCCCCGTCGGCCTGCTGGGGGAGTTGGCGGACGACTTGGTCGCCGTGCACGGCCAGACCGACCAGCAGGGCCTGCTGCGGCCCGCTCGCCAGCGCCAGGCCCTGGACCGCTACGCCGGGGACGCGGTCGCGGTCCCGCTCGCCAAGTACGCGGCCGCCCACCGGCGGCTGCGTGCCGTCGCCACCGAGCTGGACGAACTGACGACGCTGGCCCGCGAGCGCTCCCAGGAAGCCGACCTGCTGCGCTTCGGCCTGGAGGAGATCGCGGCGGCCGAACCCCTTCCCGGTGAGGACGTCGAACTCGCCGCCGAGGCCGAACGGCTCGGGCACGCCGAGGCCCTCGCCTCCGCCGCCACCGCCGCGCACGCCGCGCTGGCCGGCGACCTGGAGGACCTGGAGGCGGTGGACGCGGCCACCCTGGTCGCCGGCGCCCACCGCGCCCTGGAGGCCGTACGCAGCCACGACCAGGTGCTGTCCACCCTGACCGAGCGGCTCGGCGAGGTCGGCATCCTGATGTCCGACATCGCCGGCGAGCTGGCCGGCTACGCCGACGGCCTGGATGCCGACCCGCTGCGGCTCGCGGCGGTCGAGGAGCGCCGCGCCGCCCTGACGCATCTGACGCGCAAGTACGGCGAGGACATCGCCGCCGTACTGGCGTGGTCCGAGGAGAGCGCCGCGCGGCTCGCCGAACTGGAGGGCGACGACGACCGGATCGGGGAGCTGACCGAGGAGCGTGACGCCCTCCGCGCCGAACTGGGCGAGCTGGCACAGGCGTTGACCGACGCCCGGACCGCGTCGTCGGAGCGGTTCGCCGACGCGGTCACCGCCGAACTCACCGAACTCGCCATGCCGCACGCCCGGGTGAGCGTGGACATCCGCCAGACCGAGGTGGCGGAGGGGGCGGACGGCGTCGAGGTCGGCGGCCGCACCGTCGCCTACGGCCCGGCCGGCGCCGACGAGGTCGAACTCCTGCTGGCCCCGCACCCCGGCGCCCCGCCCCGGCCGGTCGCCAAGGGCGCGTCCGGCGGTGAACTGTCCCGGGTGATGCTCGCCGTCGAGGTCGTCTTCGCCGGGTCCGACCCCGTGCCGACGTACCTCTTCGACGAGGTCGACGCGGGCGTCGGCGGCAAGGCGGCCGTCGAGGTCGGCAGGCGGCTGGCCAGGCTCGCGAAGTCGGCGCAGGTCGTGGTCGTCACCCACCTCCCGCAGGTCGCGGCGTTCGCGGACCGCCAGCTGCTGGTCGAGAAGACGAACGACGGGTCGGTCACCCGGAGCGGGGTCACCGTCCTGGAGGGCGAGGAGCGGGTCCGCGAACTCTCCCGGATGCTCGCGGGCCAGGAGGACTCCGAAACGGCTCGGGCGCACGCCGAGGAACTCCTGGAGACGGCGCGCACGGGGCGGTAGCCGTCACCGAAGCGGCCGGCAGGCCCGGCGGCGCCTCTTGGCGTGCCGCTCCCGGCCGGAGTGCGGCCCGGCGCCCGCCGCGTTCGGCTCGGACCCTGCCTTACGGACACGCGCATCGGCCCAGGCCAGAGCAGTAATCCTGGAGGCGCCGCGATGATCTCGCCCTCCAGGGTGACGGGAGTCGAGCGGGGCAGCGTGCCGCGCGAGAGGAGAGACATGGTGGCAGGCGGCAGGGTGCGCGGACCGATCTCGGCGCTGCTCGGGGCGGCGGGGGCGACACGGGCCGTGTACGGGGCGCTGCGGAGCCGGCCACCGGGCGCCGCCGCCTTCTGGGAGCGGAAGAACTACGCCGGCCGGACCGTGCACCTGCACGCGGGGCTCGCGACGACCGCGGGCACCGCGCTCGCCGCCGTCACCGCCCCGGGGCTGCCCGCCCGCACCCGCACCGCGGCGGCCCTGGCCGTGTCGGCCGCCGGTGCCTGCGGGGCGTACGACGACGTGTCCGGGGCCGGCGACCCCCGGCGCGGGTTTCGCGCTCACCTCTCGGCGCTCCGCCACGGCGAGGTGACCAGCGGAGCGGTGAAGCTGTTCGGGATCGGCGCCGCCGGGCTCGCCGCGGGCGCCCTGCTCAAGGAGCGCCCGGCCGACAAGCTGCTGGCGGGCGTCGTGATCGCCGGGTCGGCCCATCTGGTGAACCTCCTCGACGTCAGGCCGGGCCGCGCGGCCGGCGCCGTACTGGCCCTCGGCGCCCGCGGGCTGCTGCGCGGCGGCCCGGCCGGCACGCTGGCTGCGGCGCCCATCGGCGCCGTCGCCGCGGTCGTCCGGGACGACCTGGGGGAGCGCACGATGCTCGGGGACTCCGGCGTGCACGCCCTCGGGGCATCCCTCGGGCTGGCCGTCGCCGCCGGAAACGGACGTAACGGACTGGCCGTGCACGCCGCCGCCGTGGTCGCCGCCGCGGTGGCAGGGGACCGTATCAGCCGGGCGGCCGCCGCGATCTGACGCGCGGGCCCCCGGCCCGGTGCCTCCCGGAGGGCGGGATCGTGACCGGACCGCCCGCGGGGCGTCAACCAAATGGTGAACGGAGCGGGCGGTTTGTCGCCCATGTGGGTGATCCCGTGGAGTTGCGGGTGAGACATCCCACCGGAACGGCGGCCGGACGGTACCGAATCGGCGCCGCCGGACTGGCATCCTGGGCGCGGTGCGCAGAGCGGGCACCCTCGCGGCGTCCTGCCCGGCCTGCCCGGCCAGTGGTGTCCCACCCGTCGGGAGGGACGTCCGTACGGCTGCGCACGGCGTCGCCGCGGGCAACGCGCCGTACACCGCTTCGCCTTACCCCGCACCGACCGCCCCACCGGTACGGTCCATACCTTCCGACCCAGGAGCTCCGACCACGTGACCAGCACCCCGACCTCGTCGCACGGGCAGTCGCCGCTGCGCACGGTCCAGGTGCTCGGACACGGCAGCGCGGGCAGCGCCGCGCACGTCCGCTCGCTGTCCGAAGGACTGGTCGCCCGCGGGGTGCGGGTAACGGTCTGCGCCACCCCCGGCGCCGAGGAGACCTACGACTTCGTGGGCGCCGGCGCACGGTTCGCGCCGGTCGCCCCGCGGATGGACCCGGCCTCGGTGGCCGCGCTGCGCAGCGCCTGCTGGGACGCCGACCTCGTCCACGCCCACGGCCTGCGGGCCGGCATGCGCGCCTCGATGGCGTTGCGCGGTCTGCGCGGCCCCCGGGGCGGGCCCGTCCCCCTGGTCATCACCTGGCACACCAAGGCGCACACCGCGGGCGCGCGGGCCGGCCTCGTGCACCTGATGGAGCGGCGGGTGGCGCGCGCGGCAGCCGTGGTGCTGGGCGTCTGCTCCGATCTCGTGGACCGGGCGCGTGAGCGCGGCGCACGCGACGCACGCCTGGCCCCCGTGGCGATCCCCCGCCCCCGGCGCGGCGGCCGAGCGCCGTCCGAGCCCGAGGAACACGACCGGATGCGCCACAAGGAGCGGGCGGAACTGGGCGCCGTGGACCGCCCGTTGCTGCTCGCGGTGGGCCGCCTCGACCCGCACCAGGGCCTTGACCTGCTGCTGGACGCCGCGCACGCGTGGTGCGCCCTCGATCCGCAGCCACTGCTGGCCATCGCGGGGGAGGGCGCCCAACGGGCGGCGCTCCAGCGGCGCATCGACGCCGAGCAGTTGCCCGTCCAGCTGCTCGGCCGCCGCGACGACGTACCCCAACTCCTCGCCGCCGCCGACCTGGTGGTGCTGCCCAGCCGCTGGGAAGCCCGCTCCCTGATCGCCCAGGAGGCGCTGCACGCCGGTGTGCCGCTCGTCGCCACCGACACCGGCGGCACCCGCGAACTGGTCGGCCGCGCCGCGGAACTCGTCCGCTACGGCGATGCCGCCGCCCTGGCCCGCACCGTCCTCGGCCTCCTCGACGACCCCGCCCGCCGCGACGGACTCGCCGCCGCGGGACGCGCCCAGGCCGCCGGCTGGCCGAGCGAGGACGACACGGTCGCGCAGGTCCTCAGCGTCTACGACGAGCTGGCACAGCCGATTTAGCGCGCGGCCGTCGGGGGCGGCGGGCTGCCGGGCCGCCTGGCCGTAGTGCGTCAACCGAGGAGGCGCGGCGGCCGGCCAGGGCCCCGGACCGGAGCCGGGTACGCGAGGAGAGCCGCCGCGACGGACGCGGCATGCGGCGTCCGTCCGGCTGCCCGGCGCTGCTCACCGCGGTGGCGACGGCGGCGCCTCCGGGTGCACCGCGATTCCGGAGCGCGCAACCGCCGGGTGAATTGCCGACTCCCGGCGCCGGAACGATGGCCGGGCCGACGATCGCCGGGCAGGCCGGCGCAGGCAGCCCCTGACCGTCCCCTCTGTCCGGGCAGCCGGCCGCCCGATCCCTTCCTCGTTCCCTCTCCGCTCACCCCTTGTCCGCATGGCGGCGGGCGCGCAGGGCCAGTCGCAGGCCCAGTACCGTCTGCGGGTCGTCCAGATCCGTGCCCAGGAGATGGGCGATGCGGGCCAGGCGGTCGTAGAGGGTCTGGCGGTTGACGTTGAGGTCGCGCGCCGTCTCGGCCTTGCGCCCGGCGCTGGCCAGATAGGCCTCCAGCGTCGGCAGCAGCGGCTGGCGGGCGCCGCGGTCGTGGGCGAGCAGCGGGCCGATGGCGCGTTCCACGAAGTCCGTCAGGACGCCCTGCTCGCCGTGTTCGCGCATCCGCCACAGCAGGAGTTCGATGTCCAGGCGGCGGGCGTCGTACCAGGGCTGGTCGGGCAGCCCCTGGGCCGCGGCCGCCGCCTCCGCCGCGTGCCGCAGCCCCGGGCCGGCCGCGGCCCAGTCGCCCGCCGTGCCGACGACGACCACCGGGCGGTGCGCGGCGGGCCGGTCCAGGCCGGCGCGGACGACGCCCGCGCGCAGCGCCTCGGCGATCCGGTCGGCGAGCGCGTCGCGGTCCTGTCCGGCGCGCAGCGCCACGAGCACCGGGACCCGGCCCTCCACGGGGCGTACGCCGAGCAGGACGGGCACGCCCGGGGCGGCGAGTTCCGTACGCAGTGCCTGCGCGAGGAGCGCCCAGCTGCCCGGGGTGGGGAGCCCGGCGGGCAGCCTCATGACCACCGGGAGCACGGGGTCCGAGCCGGGCCGGAAGCCCAGCAGGCGGGCCTGGGCCGGGGCCTCGGTCGCGGAGATGCGGCCCTCGGAGAGGTCGGCGAGGAAGTCGCCCCGCCCGCGTGCCGCGAGCACCTCCTCCTGGCGGGACTGCAGCATCACGACGGCGAGCAGGTCGGCGGCGCGTTCGGCGGTGATCCGGTGGACGGGCGCCAGGGGGGTGTTGACGGGGAGCAGGACGAGGCGGGCGCGGACGGCGTCGGGGCCGTGGCCGCCGCCGGGGACGTCGATGCGTACGCCCGTGTCGCGCAGCCCCTCCCAGGCCAGCAGGGGGTCGGCGTCGGCGGGGCCGCCGCTGTCGTCGTCGCCGTCCGGCCCCGCGGCGTAGAGCGGGCTGCCGTCGGGGGCCTCAAGGCAGAGCGGGTTGCCGGTGAAGACGGCCAGCAGCCGGAGTACCTCGGGAGCGCCGCCGCCGCGCAGCAGGACGTCCGTGCAGCGGCGCAGGATCTCGTCGGCCCGCCGCAGCAGGGTGTAGTGACTGTTGATGATCTCGGTGTGGATCTCTTCGGTCACCGTGACGTAGGGGACCTCGCGGTGCAGCTGGATCAGCGGGAGGCCGCAGTCCCGTGCGCTGTCGACCATCGCGGAGGGCAGCGATTCGAAACGCGATCCGAGCTCCACGACGAGAGCAGCGATCTCGCGGTCCGCGAGCTTGCGGATGAAGGCCCGCTGCTCGGCCGGCCGGGAGCTCAGCCCGAGACCGGTGGTCAGCAGCAGCTCGCCGCCCTTGAGGAGGGAGGCGATATGCGGAACCTCCCCGGCGTGCACCCAGCGCACCGCGCGGTCCAGCCGGTCCTCACCGGCCAGCACCTCGGGCAGCCCGCGCCGCAGCGCGGGCAGCTCCAGTGCCCGGCGTACCGTGATCTCGGCTTCGATCTTCGCTTCCGGCCCCATGGCCTGGAACGGTACCCGTAGTCCGCTATCCGGAGTCGTCCCGTCCGGGGGCGCGGGCCACGGGGACGAGCCGCTCCCCGCCGAGCGGCAGCCCGGCCCCGCCTGCCCGGCCCCCGGCCCGGCCCCCTCACCCCGACTCCCGCACCACCAGCTTCGCCCCCGTGATCACCGGTGCGAGGTCTGCCCGGTCCGTGTCGTCCGCCCCCGGTGCCAGCCGGCGCAGCAGCAGCCGGGCCATCATCCGGCCCATCTCCTCCACGTCCTGCCGCACCGTGGTCAGCGGCGGATCCGCCCAGGCGGCGGGCTCCAGGTCGTCGTAGCCGACCACCGCCACGTCGTCCGGCACCCGCCGGCCACAGGCCCGCAGGGTGCGCAGGGCGCCGTTCGCCATCAGGTCGGAGCAGGCGAAGACGGCGTCCAGGTCCGGTGCGCTGTCCAGGAGTTCGGCCATCGCGCGCTCCCCGCCGGCCGCCGTGAAGGCCCCGTCGGCGATCAGCCGCGGGTCCGGTGCGGCGGTGCCCAGGGCGTCGCGGTAGCCGTCGAGGCGGTCCAGCGCCGAGGTCTGGTCCAGCGGCCCGGTGATGACGGCGATCCGGCGCCGGCCGCTGCCGAGGAGGTGGTGCACGGCCTGGCGGGCGCCGTCGCGGTTGTCGGTGTCGACGTAGAGCGGGCGCGGCGCGCGGTCGGCGTCCGCCCAGCCGGGCCGGCCGCCGTAGACCGTGGGCAGTCCGGCGTTGCGGGCGATCTCGGGGAGCGGGTCGTCGCGGTGCAGCGAGAACATCAGCGCGCCGTCGACATGGCCGGCCGACAGATAGCGGCCGATCCGGTCGTAGTCGGCGCGGTGCTCGACGAACAGCAGCAGCAACTGGGTGTCCGCGGCTGCCAGTTCGCGGCTGATGCCGCGGAGCTGGCGGCCGAAGAACGGGTCGCTGAAGACCCGGGTCTCGGGTTCCGCGATGACCACGGCGACCGCGCCGGTACGGCGGGTGACCAGCGAGCGGGCCGCGCTGTTCGGCACGTATCCCAGCTCGGTCACCGCCTGGCGGACTTTCTCCTGGACCGCGGCGCGTACGCCCGCACCGCCGTTGACCACGCGGGACACCGTCGCGCGCGAGACCCCGGCGCGGGCCGCGACCGCCTCCAGGGTCGGTCGCGGACCGTTCGGTTCAGACACCATCCAACTCCTTTTTTCACGCGGTGACTTGACGGTGTGCCGTCGAGTCGGCAGGGTTCCCTCACACACGATATGAGAGCGCTCTCACAACGTGTACCCCCAGAGAACTCCTCATGACCCCCCACTGTGCCGAGGAGAGAATGTCATGAGCATGAGATTCCGAACGAGAGCACTGATCTTCGCTGCGAGCACCGCCCTCGTCACCACCTGCGCCCTCACCCTCCCCACGGCCTCGGCCGGGGAGGTGCCCTCCGGGGCCGGGAAGTCCGCCGCCGGGAAGGCCACCCCCGCCGCCTTCCAGGAAGTCTGGCGCACGGACTTCGACGGCGCTGCCGGATCGCGCCCCTCCGCCGGCGACTGGATCATCGACACCGGTCACGGCTACCCCGGAGGCCCCGGCAACTGGGGCACCGGCGAGCGCCAGAACTACACCGACCGCCCCGAGAACCTCCAGCTCGACGGCTCGGGACACCTCAAGATCACGGCGCTGAAGGACGGCGCCGAATGGACCTCCGCCCGCATCGAGACCCAGCGCACCGACTTCGCCGCCCCGGAAGGCGGCAAGCTCCGCATCGAGGCGAAGATCCGGATGCCGGACGTCTCCGGCGACGAGGCGCTCGGCTACTGGCCGGCCTTCTGGACGCTCGGCGCCGACTACCGCGGCAACTACCAGAACTGGCCGGGCGTCGGCGAGTTCGACATCATGGAGAACGTCAACGGCATCAACAAAGTCTGGGGCGTCCTGCACTGCGGCGTCAATCCCGGCGGGCCGTGCAACGAGACGCAGGGCAAGGGCAATTCACGCGCCTGCCCGGACACCGCCTGCCAGGCCGGCTACCACACCTACGCGCTGGAGCTGGACCGCACCGACAGCGCCGCGGAATCGCTGAACTGGTACGTCGACGGCCAGAAGTTCCACACCGTGGCCGCGTCCGAGATGGACGCCGACACCTGGGCGAAGGCCACCCATCACGGGCACTTCCTGCTGCTCAACCTCGCGATGGGCGGTGCCTTCCCGGACGGCGCCGCAGGATCCGCCACCCCCACCGACGCCACCAGGTCCGGCGCCTCCCTGCTCGTCGACCACGTCGCGGTCTCCGTCGAACAGTCGGCGAAGACCGGCAGCTCCAGGACCGGCGCCTCCCGCGCCGACGCCCCGCACCTCGCCTCCGCCCCCACCGCTCAGCGCCTCGCCCCGCAAGGAGCCACCTCATGATCTCTCGCCGCAGCCTGCTCGGCGGTATCGCCGCCGGCGCCGCCACCGCCTCCGGAATCGTCCTGGCCGGCCGTGCCATGGGCTCGCCCGCGCCCACCGGCCGGGCCGCCGCCGGCATGCCCCTGCACATCGTCAACAACTCGGGCGAGTACGCCAATTCCTCGGTCTACGTCTACATCGTCGGCAACGACGGCAAGCAGCAGGTGCGGGTCACCCCCGAGGGCGAGCTGAAGCCGGTCGCCATGTCCGACAACGGCTCCGACGGCTTCACCGACTACGCGATACCGCTCGCCGGCAGCGGCACCACGACCCTGCAACTGCCGCAGATGTCCGGCCGGATCTACACCGCGCTCGGCGCCAAGCTGAAGTTCAAGGCCGTCGAGGACGGCAACGGCAACGCCGCGCTGGCCTACCCCGCGGGCTGGGTCTCCTCCGACCCCAACTACGACGTCATCCACGACTGCGCGGAGTTCACCTACAACTCCGGTGGCATGTACTGCAACACCACCATGGTGGACATGTTCAGCGTCCCGCTCGCCATCAAGCTCACCGGCGCCAAGGACCAGACCGCAGGGACGCTGAAGGACGGTGCGCGCGCCAAGATCTTCGCGGACGTCAAGGGCGCCGACGGCTTCGACAAGCTGGTGATCGGCGACAAGCGCGTCATCGCGCCCGGACACGGCCTGGACAGCGGCCTGTTCGGCAAGGACTACCTGGGGCCGGCCATCGACGACGCCTGGTCCGCCTACGAGAGCAAGGACCTGAAGGTGACCACCAACGCGGGCACCTTCACCGGCCGGGTCAGCGGCGGCAAGCTGGCCTTCACCGGCCCCGGCTCGGTCTCCTTCGACAAGCCCTCCACCCGCGACGTCCTCTTCTGCGACGGCACCCTGGCCGCCCCCAACGACGGCACCCTGGGCCCCGTCGCCGCCATCCTGGGCGCCGCCCTCAACCGCTCGACGCTCACCGCGAACGCCGCCCAGCCCACCACCGACCCGGCCGCCTTCTACCAGGAGCAGCTCACCCACCACTACGCGAAGGCGATGCACGCCGCGACCGAGGACGGCAAGGCGTACGGCTTCGCCTTCGACGACGTCGTCGGCTTCGCCTCGTACATCGAGGACGGCGCCCCGAAGGAGATCACCCTCACCCTCACCCCGTTCTGATCTGACCCGCGGCCGCCGGGCGGCCGGTCCGGCGTGAAGTCGTTGTACCAGGCACCTTCCCGCTCTTACGCTGTGCCGCATGTCAGGTACCGCACACCCCCGCAATGATCCCGCCGGCGGCCGATGTCCCGACGGCGGGACGGCCGGCCCGCCCGGGACACCAGGGCGGCCGGGCCCACCGGGGATACCCCAGGACCCGGACCGCGCGCGGGCTGCCGTCGTGCAGCGCCGTACGGTCCGGGTCCTGATGGCCGCCCAGATCATCGCCGGCATCGGCATGGGCTCGATGCTCGCCTCCGGGTCGCTGCTGGTCGGCAGGCTCACCGGATCCGACGCCGGAGCCGGCCTCGCCACCACCTGCACCACCCTCGGCGCCGCACTGTTCGGCATCCCGCTCGCCACGCTGTCCCGCTCCCGCGGCCGCCGGATCGGCCTGGGCACGGGCTGGCTGATCGCCGCGGCCGGCTCGGTGCTGGTGCTCGTCGCCGCCCGGCTCGGCTGGGTCCCGCTGGTGCTCGCCGGCAGCCTGCTGATCGGATCCGCCACGGCAGCCAATCTCCAGTCCCGTTACGCCGCGGCCGACCTGGCCGAGGACGCCCACCGGGCCCGCGCCCTCTCCCTGGTCGTCTGGTCCACCACCCTGGGCAGCGTCATCGGCCCCAACCTCAGCGGCCCGGGAGAGCCGGTCGCCCGCGCCCTGGGAGAGCCCCAGGAGGCGGGCACTTTCGTCTTCTCCGTCGGCGCGTTCCTGATCGGCTGGGCACTGATCTGGTTCCTCCTCCGCCCGGACCCGCTGCGCCTGGCCGCCGCCCTGGCACGAGGGGAGACCGAGGACGCGCCCGCCGACGGGCGGCCGGCACTCCCCGGCGGCCCCACGCCCACCGGCACGCGCCCCGCCCCGTTCACCACCCGGATCGCCGCCGCGCTGCGCCATGTGCGCGCCTCGCCCGCGGCGCTGCTCGGACTGGTCGCGACCGTGCTCGGCCATGCCGTCATGGTGTCCGTGATGACCATGTCGCCCATCCATCTCGCCCACCACGGCGCCGCGTTGAGCGTCGTCGGCTTCAGCATCAGCCTGCACATCGCCGGGATGTACGCGCTGTCGCCGCTCATCGGCTGGCTCACCGACCGGATCGGCCGGATCCGGGTGATCCTCGCCGGCCAGCTGATCTACGTCTGCGCGGCCGTCGTCGCCGGTACGGCGGGCGACTCCCAAGGGGCCGTCGTCACCGGGCTGTTCCTGCTCGGCCTCGGCTGGTCCTGCGCCACCGTCGCGGGTTCGACCCTGCTGACCGAATCCACCGCGCCCGAGCACCGCTCCGAGGTCCAGGGCCTGGCCGACACCCTGATGAACCTGGCCGGCGCGGCCGGCGGCGCGCTCGCCGGCGGCCTCGTCGCCCTGATCGGCTACAGCGGCCTGAACGCCGCCGCGAGCCTCCTGATCCTCCCCGTCCTCGTCCTCGCCCTGGCCCCCCGCTCCCGCACCTGACGTACGGCGAAAACGGGTCCGCCCCGGCCGTACGCCGCGTGTGCGGACGACGACCGGGGCGGACCGGAGAACGAAGAGGTGCTGGGATCTGCGGGGGCCGGGCGCTACCCGCCCCCGTAGGCCCCGCTCGCCGTCAGCCGCAGGGCCGTGTCGATGAGGGGGACATGGCTGAACGCCTGCGGGAAGTTGCCCACCTGGCGCTTCAGCTTCGGGTCCCACTCCTCCGCCAGCAGCCCCAGGTCGTTGCGGAGGGAGAGCAGCCGCTCGAAGAGCTTGCGGGCCTCCTCCACCCGGCCGATCATCGCGAGATCGTCGGCGAGCCAGAACGAGCAGGCCAGGAAGGCCCCTTCCTCGCCCTCCAGGCCGTCCACCCCGAGGTCGTCCGCGCCGGACGTGGGGTAGCGCAGGACGAAGCCGTCCTCGGTGCCCAGCTCCCGCTGGATCGCCTCGATCGTGCCGATGACGCGCTTGTCGTCCGGCGGCAGGAAGCCCATCTGCGGGATCAGCAGCAGCGAGGCGTCCAGCTCCTGCGAGCCGTAGGACTGGGTGAAGGTGTTCCGCTCCTTGTCGTACCCCTTCTCGCACACATCGCGGTGGATGGTCTCGCGCAGGTCCTTCCACCGCTCCAGCGGACCGTCCACGTCCCCGGACTCGATCAGTTTGACGGTGCGGTCCACCGCGACCCAGGTCATGACCTTGGAGTGCACGAAGTGGCGGCGCGGGCCGCGCACCTCCCAGATTCCCTCGTCCGGTTCGTCCCAGTGCTTCTCCACCCAGCGGATCAGCTTCAGCTGGAGGAGGGAGGCGTAGTCGTTGCGGGCCAGGCCGGTCATGTGCGCCAGGTGCAGCGCCTCGGTGACCTCGCCGTAGACATCGAGCTGGAGCTGGCCCGCGGCGCCGTTGCCGACCCGCACGGGCTGCGAATTCTCGTACCCCGGAAGCCAGCTGAGCTCGTTCTCGCCCAACTCCCGCTCACCGGCGATGCCGTACATGATCTGGAGGTTCTCCGGATCGCCGGCCACCGCGCGCAGCAGCCATTCGCGCCACGCCCGCGCTTCCTCGCGGTAGCCGGTGCGCAGCAGCGAGGAGAGCGTGATCGCGGCGTCCCGCAGCCAGGTGAAGCGGTAGTCCCAGTTGCGTACGCCGCCCACGCACTCCGGCAGCGAGGTCGTCGGCGCCGCCACGATCCCGCCGGTCGGCGCGTACGTCAGGGCCTTGAGCGTGATCAGCGAACGGACCACCGCGTCGCGGTAGGGGCCGTGGTAGGTGCAGTGCTCGACCCACTCGCGCCAGAAGTCCTCGGTGGCCTCCAGGGACCCCTCCGGGTCCGGCAGGGCCGGCGGCCGGTGGTGCGAGGGCTCCCAGCTGATCGTGAACGCGATGCGCTCGCCGGGACCGACCGTGAAGTCGGAGTACGTCGTCAGGTCCTTGCCGTAGGTGTCGGTGGGCGAGTCCAGCCACACCGAATCCGGCCCGGCGACCGCGACCGTCCGGCCGTCCACCTTGTGGACCCACGGCACGACCCAGCCGTAACTGAACCGCATCCGCAGCTCCGAGCGCATCGGAACGCGGCCGCTGACGCCCTCCACGATGCGGATGACCTGCGGCGCGCCGTCGCGCGGCGGCATGAAGTCGATCACCCGTACCGTGCCGCGCGGGGTGTCCCACTCGGATTCCAGTACCAGTGAATCGCCTCGGTAGCGGCGGCGGTCGGCCGGCAGCGGCCGCTCCTCGGAACCGTTCACCGGTCCCATCCGCCAGAATCCGTGCTCCTCGGTGCCCAGCAGTCCCGCGAAGACCGCCGGAGAGTCGAAGCGGGGCAGGCACAGCCAGTCGACCGTGCCGTCCCGGCACACTAGAGCGGCGGTCTGCATATCGCCGATGAGTGCGTAGTCCTCGATGCGCCCGGCCACGTGCCTCTCCCGTCGAACTGGAGTGACGCCCCCCATGGGACGTGTGTCTGTCCGTCCTGCCCATGAAACGTCGCCGAGCAGCGGGACCGGAAATCGGGCGGCGGGGGTGGTGCCTTCCCGGACGGCTCGTAGCGAGTGTCCGAGCAGGATACGACGCACGCAAGTGATCCGCGCGACGCTCGCGCGAGTGGGGCGGGTCCGATCGGGTGGCCTCGGTCACGCGCAAGGTCACATGCGTGGCCGGGAGCGACCATGCCCGAGCGCTGATAGCCTGGTATCCCGTGGACCGGTGGGACCCCAGAGCTGTCACGGCAGATGTCACGGCACCCCCGAACCGCAGCGACGGCACCCCTGAATTCCCAGGGCGGCGCCGCTTCGCACCTCTCCACCTCGCGACCACGGGAGCTCCCTCTTGGCCATGCCGCCCAAATCCACGACGACCAAGCACCTCTTCGTCACCGGGGGCGTCGCCTCCTCGCTCGGCAAGGGGCTCACCGCCTCCAGCCTGGGTGCGCTCCTGAAGGCGCGCGGCCTGCGGGTCACGATGCAGAAGCTCGACCCGTACCTGAACGTCGACCCGGGAACGATGAACCCGTTCCAGCACGGCGAGGTCTTCGTCACCAACGACGGCGCCGAGACCGACCTGGACATCGGCCACTACGAGCGGTTCCTCGACGTCGACCTCGACGGCTCCGCGAACGTGACCACCGGCCAGGTCTACAACACCGTGATCGCCAAGGAGCGCCGTGGTGAATACCTCGGCGACACCGTGCAGGTCATCCCGCACATCACCAACGAGATCAAGCACCGCATCCGGCGGATGGCGACCGACGACGTCGATGTCGTCATCACCGAGGTCGGCGGCACGGTCGGCGACATCGAGTCGCTGCCGTTCCTGGAGACCGTCCGCCAGGTCCGCCACGAGGTCGGCCGGGACAACGTCTTCGTCGTGCACATCTCGCTGCTCCCGTACATCGGCCCGTCCGGCGAGCTGAAGACCAAGCCGACCCAGCACTCCGTCGCGGCGCTGCGCAACATCGGCATCCAGCCCGACGCGATCGTGCTGCGCGCCGACCGCGAGGTGCCCACCGCGATCAAGCGCAAGATCTCGCTGATGTGCGACGTCGACGAGGCCGCGGTCATCGCGTGCCCGGACGCGCCGTCCATCTACGACATCCCCAAGGTCGTGCACGCCGAGGGCCTGGACGCGTACGTCGTCCGGAAGCTGGACCTGCCCTTCCGCGACGTCGACTGGACGCAGTGGGCGGACCTGCTCGAGCGCGTCCACAAGCCCGACCACGAGGTCAAGGTCGCGCTGGTCGGCAAGTACATCGACCTGCCCGACGCCTACCTCTCGGTCACCGAGGCGCTGCGCGCCGGCGGCTTCGCGAACAGGACCCGCGTGAAGCTGAAGTGGGTCACCTCCGACGACTGCAAGACCCCGGCCGGGGCCGCCGAGCAGCTCGCGGACTGCGACGCCGTGTGCATCCCCGGTGGCTTCGGCGACCGCGGTGTGGACGGCAAGGTCGGCGCGATCACCTACGCCCGCGAGAACAAGCTCCCGCTGCTCGGCCTGTGCCTGGGCCTGCAGTGCGTGGTCATCGAGGCGGCCCGCAACCTGGCCGGCATCGAGGGCGCGAACTCCACCGAGTTCGACCCGGCGGCGGCCGACCCGGTCATCTCCACGATGGCCGAGCAGATGGACATCGTCGCCGGCGAGGGCGACATGGGCGGCACCATGCGGCTGGGGATGTACCCCGCCAAGCTCGCCGAGGGCTCGATCGTGCGCGAGGTCTACGACGACCTGCCGTACGTCGAGGAGCGCCACCGCCACCGCTACGAGGTCAACAACGCCTACCGCGGTGAGCTGGAGAAGAAGGCCGGGCTGCTGTTCTCCGGCACGTCCCCGGACAACAAGCTCGTCGAGTACGTCGAGTACCCCCGCGAGGTGCACCCCTACCTGGTCGCCACCCAGGCGCACCCGGAGCTGCGGTCCCGCCCGACCCGCCCGCACCCGCTCTTCGCCGGTCTGGTGAAGGCGGCCGTGCAGCAGCAGCTCGCGGCCCGCGAGGCGGGCACCGTCAAGTAGCGCAGGGCACGACGGATACGGTTGCCGGGGCAGGGATCTTTCGAGGTCCGTGCCCCGGTTTCTGCGTTGGTAAGGCTCACACAGGAGGACGCATGGCGATCAAGGACACCCCCGAGGAGTGGACGGTCACCGCGACCACGACGCCGTTCACCGGAAACAAGACCAGTGTGCGCACCGACGAGGTCGTCATGCCGGACGGCTCCACCGTCAAGCGTGACTACCAGGTTCACCCCGGTTCGGTGGCCGCGCTCGCCCTTGACGACGAGGGGCGGGTGCTGGTGCTGCGCCAGTACCGCCACCCCGTACGGCACAAGCTGTGGGAGATCCCCGCCGGGCTGCTGGACATCCCCGGGGAGAACCCGCTGCACGGCGCGCAGCGGGAGCTGTACGAGGAGGCGCACGTCAAGGCCGAGGACTGGCGGGTGCTGACCGACGTCTACACGACGCCCGGCGGCTGCGACGAGGCCGTGCGGATCTTCCTCGCCCGCGGCCTGTCCGAGGCGGAGGGGGAGCGGTTCGAGGTCTCCGAGGAGGAGGCCGACATGGAGCTGGCGCGGGTGCCGCTCGCCGAGCTGGTCCGCGGGGCGCTCGCGGGCGAGCTGCACAACAACTGCCTGGTGGTGGGCGTCCTCGCGCTGACCGCCGCGCAGGCGGGCGAGGGCCTGGACGCGCTCCGGCCGGCCGACGCGCCCTGGCCGGCCCGCCCCTTCGAGGCCTGAGCCGGACGGAGCGGCCCCCCGCACGGCCCGCCCGTCACCGGGGCGCTCCGCGACAGCCCGGTCGGATCATCCGCTGATCCGATCGGGTGACTCAACCGCCGTGCTCCGCACGGCTCGTGACGGGGTGTGAACTACGCTCGATCGCGTTCCCGTCCGCGACCGCGGCGGGCTCGTACGCGCAGGTGGACGGGAGCGTGGCCGGTGACGGATCAGGCGGTGGGCGAGGGACACCTCCCGACCGGAACGACGGACCGGCCGGCCGCGGCGACCACGGCCGCGCGCGGGCCCCGCACCCCGGAAACGCGCCGGGACGCGGCGCCCGGACCGGCCGCCACCGTGGCGGGGCCCGTCCCGGACACCCGGTTCGCCGGCCGCCGCCGTGAACTCCAGGCGCTCCGCGCCGACATCGAGCGCGCCGGCCTGGACACCCTCTCCGGCCGCAAGGGCAGCCGCAGCCGCGTGCTGCTGATCGCCGGCCGGCCCGGCTCCGGCCGCACCGCCCTGGCCGGGGAACTCCTCGCCGGCCTCGCCGGCGACTACCCCGACGGTGTGCTGCGGGCCGTGCTGACCGGTCCGGGCGGCGAGCCGGTCAGCACCGAACGCACCGCGCGCGAGCTGCTGGCCGGGCTCGGCGTCGACGCCCCGCCGGGCGCCGCCGAGGACGAGCTGACCGCGAGCCTGCGCGACGCGCTCGCCGGCCGCCACACCCTGCTCTTCCTGGACGACGCACCGGGCGCCGAACAGGTCGACCCGCTGCTCCCCGACGCCCCCGACTGCCTGGTCGTGGTGGTCTCGCAGGGGCCGCTGACCGGGATCCCCGATGTCCGGCCGTGCGCCCTCGGCGGCCTGGACAGCGCCGCCGGCGTCGCCATCCTGGCCCGCTACGCCGGACCGACCCGGATCACCGTCGACCCGCGGACCGCGGACAGCGTCGCCGAGGAGTGCGGCGGCCAGCCCGCCGCGCTGGTGCTGGCGGGCGGCTGGCTCGCCGCCCGCCCCAAGGCGTCCCTCTCCGATCTGTACCGGGCGCTGCGCGAGGTCGTGCTGCCCCAGGACCTGCCCACCGGGGCGCGCCCGCTCCTGCGGGCCTTCCTGCTGACCTACGGTGCGCTGCCGGCCCCGGCCGCCCGGATACTGCGGCTGATCACCCTGGCGCCCGGCGGTCTGGTGGACGCGCATATCGCGTCGGCGCTGGCCGGCTGCTCGGTCGCGGCGGCGTCGACGACGCTGCACGACTTCGCCGCCCTGGGACTGCTGCGGCCGGCCGCGGAGAGCGACGGCACGGTGCAGGGCAGCGGCAGCGGCGAGGAGCCCGCCGTCCGTACGCCCGGTGCCGCGGCGCACCCGCAGTTCCGGCTGCCGGGCTGCCTCGACCCGCTCGCGCGCTCGCTGCTCCAGGAACACGAGCGGCCCGCCGAGATCCAGCTGGCCCGCGCCCGGATGCTGGAGCGGACCGTACGGCTGCTGCAGTCCTGCCGGGCGATGGGGGAGCCGGTCGATTCGCCCGCGCGGCAGAAGGTCGCCGGGCTGCCGCGCTCGCTGCGCTTCACCTCCGCGGCCGAGGCGGCAGGCTGGCTGCGCAGCCGCCGTACGGCGCTGCTGGACGCGGCCCGGATCGCCGTCGCCGACGGTGAACTGGACACCCTGGACCGGCGGTTGATGGCCGCGCTGACCCGGACGCTGCTGGCGCACCAGGGCGCGCAGGCCGCCGCGCCCGACCTGTACACGCTGCACGGACTGGTGCTGGAGGTCGCCGAACGGCGCGGTCTGGCACACGAGAAGGCCGCGGCGCTGCTCAACCTCGCCGATCTGGACGGCCAGTCGGGCCGGACCGTCGACGCGCTCGCCCGCTACCGGGAGGCGCTGGAGGCGGCCCGTTCGGTGAAGGATCCGGCGGCCACCGGCCGGGCCCTGGAGTCGCTGGGCGGTACGTACACCGAGCTGGGCGACTGGCAGCGGGCCGCCGACTGGTACGGGCGGGCGCTGGAGCTGCGGCTGGCCCGCGACGAGAGCGCCGACGCGGCCCGGCTGCGCGGCCGGATCGCCGCCGTGCACTCCTACGCGGGCCGGTGGGGCGAGGCGCTGCGGGAGTGGCGCTCCGCCGCCCGTACCTATCGCAGGCTCGGCGACGCGCAGGGCCAGGCGCGGGCGACGGGTGAGGTGGCCCGGGTGCAGGAGTACGCGGGACGGCCGGAAGAGGCGCTGCGGACCTGCCTGTCCGCCCTGGAAATCGCCCGCGGCGCGGGTGCCGGACGACTGGAGGCGGCGTTGCAACTGCGGATTGCGGACACCCTGGAGCGGCTCGGCGACCCAGCAGCGGCACGGCTCCACCGGGCTCTCGGGGAGGGACTCCTCGAAGATCACCCCCAGTAGCCTACGAAATCGGTAGTGGCTCTGGTGAGAATTGAAGCTTTGCAAGGCTAGACAACGAGAGATCCTTCAATAGACTGGGTGGGCCGCGTACGGCGCGGTCAGTTCCGTCATGCGCCGCATGAGGGGATAATTCCTCCTGCAAGCTCTCTTTCAAGGACCGTGATCGACGTGAAGGTCGGCATCCCCCGCGAGGTCAAGAACAACGAGTTCCGCGTGGCAATCACGCCCGCCGGTGTGAACGAACTCGTCCGCCACGGCCACCAGGTCTTCGTCGAGAAGGACGCCGGCCTCGGCTCGTCCATCACGAACGAGGAGTACGTCTCCGCCGGCGCCACCATCCTCGGCACCGCCGATGAGGTCTGGGGCACCGCCGACCTGCTGCTGAAGGTCAAGGAGCCGATCGCCGAGGAGTACCACCGCCTCCGCAAGGACCAGACGCTCTTCACGTACCTGCACCTCGCGGCCTCCCGCGAGTGCACGGACGCGCTCCTGGAGTCCCGCACCACCGCCATCGCCTACGAGACCGTCGAGACGGCCGGCCGCCAGCTGCCGCTGCTCGCCCCGATGTCCGAGGTCGCGGGCCGGATCGCCCCGCAGGTCGGCGCGTACCACCTGATGCGCCAGGCCGGTGGCCGCGGCGTGCTGCCGGGCGGCGTCCCGGGCGTGCACGCCGGCAAGGCCGTCATCATCGGCGGCGGCGTCTCGGGCTGGAACGCCCTGCAGATCGCCGTGGGCCTCGGCTTCCACGTCACGCTGCTCGACAAGGACATCAACAAGCTCCGCGAGGCCGACAAGATCTTCGGCACCAAGGTGCAGACGATCGTCTCCAACGCCTACGAGCTGGAGAATGCCGTCGTCGAGGCCGACCTCGTCGTCGGCGCGGTGCTGATCCCCGGCGCCAAGGCCCCCAAGCTCGTCACCAACGAGCTGGTCGCCAAGATGAAGCCCGGAAGTGTTCTTGTCGACATCGCGATCGACCAGGGCGGCTGCTTCGAGGACTCGCGTCCCACCACGCACGCCGAGCCGACCTTCCCGGTCCACAACTCGGTCTTCTACTGCGTGGCCAACATGCCCGGCGCGGTCCCGAACACCTCCACCCACGCGCTCACCAACGCCACGCTGCCCTACATCGTGGAGCTGGCGAACCGCGGCTGGGTCGAGGCGCTGCGCCGTGACCCGGCGCTGGCCAAGGGCCTGAACACGCACGACGGCAAGGTGGTCTACACCTCTGTCGCCGAGGCGCACGGCCTGGAGTCCGTCGAACTGCGTTCGCTCCTCGGCTGAGGCGTCAACCGAGCGCACCAACGCGCCACTTCCGGCCGGGCCTTGTCGACAAGGCCCGGCCGGAAGCATGTGCGACACGCGGTCGGCCCGCCATCGCGCGACGGTCTCTCAACTCGCCGCGAACGTAACCCTTTAACCGATTCGCGCACCCCCGAAACATCGGTCCGACGCCCCTTACGCCCTTGACATCGGAGGGTTCCGTCACCGACACATCGGGCCGGGTCCGGTGGATTGTGTTGCTGCGGACGCCCGACACGCCATAGAGTCGCCAACCGTCGGCATGGTGTCACGCTGACCTATCGATAAGTTTCCTGGTCACATCCAAGGAGGTAAGACGACTTGTGAATGAGTCGACATTTACTCCCGGAGGTGGTCGACCAGGAGAGGTTGCACGGGGCCAGGGCCCCTCGGGGCTCCAGGCTGTCGGCTCCGTCGCGACCCGGACCTTCGCAGCCCACCAGAGCACGACCACGACAGCCCACCACAGCATGGACGGCCATCACGTGAACGCCATGGCCGGCGACCGGGGCAGTGGACAACCCGCCCGTCTCGCCGACTACGACGACCTGCCCGAGGGGCACTTCTACGATCCGGACGCGGAGTACGAACCGGACCCCGAGTACGCGGCGACGCTCGCGCCCGACGCGGCGCGCCAGCGCCGCGAGCGCGTCGGCCCGACCGGGCGCCCGCTCCCGTACTTCCCGATCCCGGGCCCCCTGTCGGAGCACGGTCCCGCCAAGATCATCGCGATGTGCAACCAGAAGGGCGGGGTCGGCAAGACCACCTCGACCATCAACCTGGGCGCCGCACTCGCCGAATACGGACGACGGGTGCTGCTCGTCGACTTCGACCCGCAGGGTGCCCTGTCGGTCGGGCTCGGCGTCAACCCGATGGAACTCGACCTGACGGTCTACAACCTGCTCATGGAGCGGGGCATGTCGGCCGACGACGTACTCCTCAAGACCGCGGTCCCCAACATGGACCTGCTGCCCAGCAATATCGACTTGTCTGCGGCAGAGGTGCAGTTGGTCAGCGAGGTCGCGCGCGAGTCGACATTGCAGCGGGCCCTCAAGCCGCTGCTGGCCGACTACGACTACATCGTCATCGACTGCCAGCCCTCTCTCGGCCTGCTCACCGTCAACGCCCTGACGGCGGCTCACAAGGTCATCGTCCCGCTGGAGTGCGAGTTCTTCGCGCTGCGCGGTGTGGCGCTGCTCACCGAGACGATCGAGAAGGTGCAGGAGCGGCTCAACCCCGAGCTGGAGCTGGACGGCATCCTGGCGACGATGTACGACTCCCGCACGGTGCACAGCCGCGAGGTGCTGGCGCGCGTCGTGGAGGCCTTCGACGAGCACGTCTACCACACCGTCATCGGCCGCACGGTCCGCTTCCCCGAGACCACGGTCGCGGGCGAGCCGATCACCACGTACGCCTCCAACTCCGTCGGTGCCGCCGCCTATCGCCAGCTCGCCAGGGAGGTGCTCGCCCGGTGTCACGCCGAGTGAGTCTGCCGGGAGCCGATGAACTGTTCCGCACCACCGGGGGGATGGGACTGCAGTCCTCGTCTCCCCGTAGGGCGGCGGGCGGCTCCACGGCCAACGGCGAGGCGCCCCGGGTGCCTTCGCCGGCCGGTGAGGCCGACCCGGTGGCCGAGGCGCCCGAGGGTTCCACCGCGGTGCGGCGGCGACCGGAGACCGGCGCCGACATTCCCGCTCCGCCGTCGGGCGACGGCGGAGCGTCCGGCGCGCGCACGGCCCCGCCGTCCGCCGTACCCGCCGAGCACAGTGGCCGCGAGGCGGACCAGGACAGCTCCAAGGGGCTCCGCCCCCAGGCGGGTCAGGCCGGCGCGGACGCCGCCGCCGCGGCCACCCAGGCCGGCGGGCAGGGCCGCCGGCGCGGCGGCGGGCGCGGCGCCAACCGCCGTCCCAGCGGCCGGGAGCGCCACGACGAGAAGATCACCGTCTATGTCTCCGCCGAGGAGCTCATGGACCTCGAGCACGCGCGCCTGGTGCTGCGCGGCGAACACGGCCTCGCCGTCGACCGCGGCCGGATAGTGCGTGAGGCGGTGGCCGTCGTCCTCGCCGACCTGGAGTCGCGCGGCGACGCCAGCATCCTGGTGCGGCGGCTGCGCGGGCGGTAGTACCCCGACTCCTGCCGCCCGGCGTCCCCGGGGGCGCGAGCCCGGCCGGATAGCCTGCCCCCTCGGCCGGATTTCCTGGCGGCGCCAGGGGAGCCCCGCCGTGACCAGCCCGTCGCCCCGGCGCGGGGACCGCAGCACCATGGACCACGATGCCGACGACCCACGACGACGCCTCCTCGCCCCGCGCCCGCCGCACCCTCGGGCGCGGCCCCGGGGCGGACCCGGGCTCCGGCCCGGCGGACGAGCCGGAGCCCGCCGTCTCGGTGGAGCCGACCGGCCCGGTCGGCTCCACCGAGACGGGCGAGGCTCCGGCCCCCGCGGCCGAGTCCGCGGCCGAGTCCACTGCCGAGTCCGCCGCCGACCAGGCCGCTTCCCCCGCCGAGGGCGACGACGGCAGGTTCACCGTCCGGCTGGACAACTTCGAGGGGCCCTTCGATCTGCTGCTGCAGCTGATCTCCAAGCACAAGATGGACGTCACCGAGGTCGCGCTGTCGAAGGTGACGGACGAGTTCATGGCGCACATCCGGGCCATGGGGCCGGACTGGGACCTGGACCAGACGACGGAGTTCCTGGTCGTCGCGGCGACGCTGCTGGATCTGAAGGCGGCCCGGCTGCTGCCCGCCGCCGAGGTGGAGGACGAGGCCGACCTGGCGCTGCTGGAGGCCCGCGACCTGCTCTTCGCCCGCCTGCTGCAGTACCGCGCGTACAAGCGGATCGCGGACATCTTCAGCGGGCGGCTGGCCAACGAGGCGCGGCGCCATCCCCGCACGGTGGGTCTGGAGCCGGAGCTCGCCGAGCTGCTGCCCGAGGTCGTCATCAGCATCGGTGCCGAGGGATTCGCGCGGCTCGCGGTGAAGGCGATGCAGCCCAAGGCCGAACCACAGGTCTACATCGACCACATTCACGCCCCCCTGGTGAGCGTGCGGGAGCAGGCCGCGGTGGTGATGGCGTGGTTGCGGGAGGCCGGCGAGGCCGATTTCCAGGAGCTGGTCGCCGATGCGCCGGACACCCTCACGGTCGTGGCGCGTTTCCTCGCACTGCTGGAGCTCTACCGCGAGCGGGTGGTGGTCCTGGACCAGGACGAGGCCCTGGGGGCGCTGACGGTCCGCTGGACGGGCGACGAGGGGGCCGATCCGGTCGTCACGGACGAGTTCGACCAGGAATCCGGCCCGCGCGGCGCTCGGGCGGCAGGTCCACGGGCCGCGGCAGGCCCGGACGAGGAGCGGGCACACGAGGAGGAGCGGCCATGAGCGGGCACGACGGCGGCGCGAGTGCTGCGGCATCCGCCGATGAGACATATGACATCACCGAGAGCCTCGCGCAGGCCGGCGGCGGCCCGGCGGCGGCCGGGGATCCGCGGCTCCCCGCCGGCGCGCTCGGGGTCACCGAGCTGGAGCTGAAGCCCGCTCTGGAGGCCGTGCTCATGGTCGTCGACGAGCCCGCGACCGAGGAGCACCTGGCCCGTGTACTGCAGCGCAGCCGCCGCGCGGTCGCCCTGGCGCTGCGCGAGCTGTCCGAGGACTACGCACGTCAGGGGCGCGGTTTCGACCTGCGGCCGGTGGCCGGCGGCTGGCGCTTCTACTCCCGTGCCGAGTACGCGGACGCGGTGGAGAGCTTCGTCCTGGACGGGCAGCAGGCCCGGCTCACCCAGGCCGCATTGGAGACTCTGGCCGTGGTCGCGTACCGTCAGCCGGTCAGCCGTTCCCGGGTTTCGGCCGTACGCGGCGTCAACTGTGACGGTGTGATGCGCACCCTGCTCCAGCGAGGTCTGGTGGAGGAGGCGGGGACGGAACCTGAAACAGGTGCGATCCTGTACAGGACGACGAATTACTTTCTGGAGCGGATGGGCCTGCGAGGCCTGGAAGAGCTCCCGGAGCTCGCACCGTTCCTCCCGGAGGCGGACGCGGTCGAGGGCGACTCCCCGGAAGGTATCCCGTCGTTCGACGTAGACGACAGCGGCGACTCTCAGACGGATCATTGATGCGAAGCAGCGGCAGGAACAGCGGAAACCGGAACAACGGGGGCGCGGGCGACGCCGGCGGCGACCGCCGACGCTCGGGCACGGGGGGCCGCGACGACCAGCAGAAGCGCGCGGGACGGCCCCGTCCCGAGGAGCGCCGCTACGACGTGGGCGGATCCGGCGGCGGGCAGGGCGGCTCCTCGGCCCGTGACGACGAGCGCAAGGGCGGCCCCAGGAGCGGCGGCCCCAAGAGCAGCGGCAGCCGGGGCGCGGCGGCCCGTGGCGGAGCCAAGGGCGGCCCCCGCACCGGCGCGGGCAAGACCAGCGGCAAGGGCGCGCCCGCGCGCGGCCGCGGCCAGGCGCCCTCGCGGCCCCGTGAGCTGGACGCCAAGATCGAGGAGCGCAACCGCGCCCGCCACAACAAGCCGCAGGTCAAGACCCCCAAGACCTTCGGTGACGAAGAGGGCGAGCGGCTGCAGAAGGTGCTCGCCAGGGCCGGTATGGGCTCGCGGCGTGCCTGTGAGGAGCTGATCGACCAGGCGCGCGTCGAGGTCAACGGCCAGATCGTCATGGAGCAGGGTGTCCGGGTCGACCCGCAGAAGGACGAGATCAAGGTCGACGGCCTGACGGTCGCCACCCAGTCGTACCTCTTCTTCGCGCTGAACAAGCCCGCCGGTGTCGTCTCCACGATGGAGGACCCCGACGGCCGCCAGTGCCTGGGCGACTACGTCACCAACCGTGAGACGCGGCTGTTCCACGTCGGCCGGCTGGACACCGAGACCGAGGGCATCATCCTGCTCACCAACCACGGCGAGCTGGCCCACCGTCTGACCCACCCGCGCTACGGCGTCAAGAAGACCTACCTCGCCGCGATCCAGGGCCCGCTCCCGCGTGACCTGGGCAAGCAGCTCAAGGACGGCATCCAGCTGGAGGACGGCTACGCCCGCGCCGACCACTTCCGGGTGGTGGAGAACACCGGCAAGAACTACCTGGTCGAGGTGACCCTCCACGAGGGCCGCAAGCACATCGTGCGCCGGATGCTCGCCGAGGCCGGTTTCCCCGTCGAGCGGCTGGTGCGTACGAGCTTCGGCCCGATCCCGCTGGGCGACCAGAAGTCCGGCTGGCTGCGCCGCATGACCAACACCGAGGTCGGCATGCTGATGCGCGAGGTCGAGCTGTAGGACGCACCGGGTCCGGTACGCACCGGACCCGCACGGCCCGCGAATTCCCTTGCGGCGCCGGGACACCACCCCTTATGGTCACCATGACGTTAAGGGGTGGTTTTTCCATGGGGTCCGCTGCTACCGGCTCGCTCATCGGGCTCGCTCTCGGGGACGCGCTCGGCTTTCCCACCGAGTTCCACGACGTGCCCGCGATCCTGGCCAGGTCCGGCCCCTGGCGGGACATGGCGCTGCCCGACCTCGCCTTCGTCACCGACGACACCCAGATGACCCTCGCCCTGGCCCGCGGACTGCGCACGGCCATGGGACGCGGCGCCCTCGCCCCGCAGCGCTTCGCCGCACCCGTCCGTGCGGAGTACGTCGACTGGTGGCGCTCCCCGGACAACGACCGCGCCCCCGGCGCCACCTGCCTCAGGGCCTGTGCGCTGCTCAGCACACCGGAGCTGCCCTGGACCGAGGCGAGCCAGATCGGGTCCAAGGGCTGCGGCGCCAACATGCGGGTCGCGCCCCTCGGGCTCGTACCCGGCCTGAGCCCGCGGCAGCGCTCCGGCGCCGCGCAACTCCAGTCCGCGCTGACCCACGGGCACCCCACCGCGCTCGCCGCGAGCGACCTCACCGCGTACGCCGTGCACGTCCTCGCCTCCGGCGCCCGCCCCGCCGAGCTGACCGGCCTGCTGCGCTCGTACGCCCACGACCACCGCACCGACTATCCGCAGGACTGGCTCGGCGACCTGTGGCGGCGCAGCCAGGACCCGTCGGTCGCGGCGTTCACCGCCCGTGGCTGGGACGACTGCCTCGGCGTTCTGGACCGGCTGGACGCGGCGCTGCGCGCACCCGACCCGGAGAGCGATCCCTGCCTGGCCACCGGTGCCGGCTGGATCGCGGAGGAGGCGCTGGCCACCGGGCTGCTGTGTTTCCTGCTCTTCCCCGAGGAGCCGCTCACCGCACTGCGCCGCGCCGCCTGCACCTCCGGCGACTCCGACTCGATCGCCTGCCTCACCGGCGCCTTCGCGGGCGCGCACCTGGGAGCCGGTGCCTGGCCCGAGGAGTGGGCCGGCCGGGTCGAGTACCGCGACGAACTGCTGGCACTGGGGGAGGCCTGGGATGCCTGAGCCACGGACGGAAACGACCGGGCGGCTGCCCGCGGGAGCGCCGGCGGACACGGCCGCCCGGGAGGCCGTCCTCCGGGCGGCCGGGCTGCCCGTCGTGGACCTGGGCGCGGTGATCGCCGAACAGCGCGATCCGCTGCTCTTCGCGACGGTCTCCGGCGCCCACCTCTACGGCTTCCCCTCCCGCGACTCCGACGTCGACCTGCGCGGCACGCATCTGCTGCCGGTGGCCGATCTGGTGGGCCTGCACGAGCCGGCCGAGACCCGTTCCCTGATGTGGGACCGGGACGGCGTCGAGATGGACCTGGTCACGCACGACCTGCGCAAGTTCGCCCGGCTGCTGCTGCGCCGCAACGGCTACGTACTGGAGCAGCTGCTCTCCCCGCTGATCGTGCACACCACACCCGTGCACGACGAGCTGACCGCGCTCGCCCCCGGCCTGCTCACCGCCCACCACGCCCATCACTACCGCGGCTTCGCCACCACCCAGTGGCGGCTCTTCGAGAAGACCGGCGAGCTGAAGCCGCTGCTCTACACCCTGCGGGTGCTGCTCACCGGCATCCTCCTCATGGACAGCGGCGAGCTCCAGCCCCATCTACCCACCCTGGTCGGAGAGTTGACCGCGCCCGCCTACGTGCCGGAGCTGATCGCGGCCAAGGAGGCGGCCGAGCACGGCCCGGCCGCCGAAGTGGTGGACACGGCCCGGCTGCGCGCCGACATCGAGGCGCTGCACGCCCGGCTGGACGCCGCCCAGGAGGCGACCTCCCTCCCCGACACCCCCGCGGGCCGGGACGCGCTACACGACCTGATCGTGCGCGCCCGGACCGTCCGGGGCGGCGAGCGCCGACCCGCGCCGGGCCCGGAACAGGAAATCCGCCACCCGGTCCCGGTCCGGCCCCTCCGGAAGCGGTGACCGCGACACCGCCGCGGCGGCCTGATCCGTCAGCACCGCCATCCGGCGCTCCACCTCGTCCCACGCCACCTCACCGCGCCGGACGGCGAGCAGCTGCGCGCGGGCGTCGCCGACATCCGGCGTAAGCACCCCCGTACGGAGCAGATCACGCGAGCTCGCGAGCAGCCGCAGCAGATGCATGGCGTGCTTCCAGCGGGGCGCGCCGTGCTGCCGCACATCCGCCCGCAGCTTCTTGAGCTGCCCGGTGGCGTAACCGGCGAACGTGCGGTGGACCTGCCGGGACAGGAACGCGCCGCGCAGCGCGAGCAGCTCACGGCCGGTGGCGTCGGCGCGCTCGACGAAGGGGGAGTGCAGGCACTCCAGGATGTTGGGGTTGGCGCGCAGCGCCAGCTCGCAGAACCGCTCCAGCTCCCAGGAGAACTCCTCCTCGCGCGGGCCCTCCACATGGGCCGGCGGCTTGTCGAAGCGCCAGAAGAGGGCGGTGGGCGCCAGATACACCCCGCGCCGGTCGGTGTCGCTGTCCTCGGTGGCCAGCCCGAAGGCGCGCGAGCCCATCACACACGCATACACCGTGTGCTCGGCGACCAGGGCGTGACCTGCGGTATCGGCGGACATGGCGGCGATTGTCGCCGCCGGCGCAGGCGGCTGTCACCCGGATTCGGCGGGCCGTGCGCACGGCGCGGTCGGTGTCCCGGTGCGCGCGGGCTCCGGCACCGTCCCGGTGGCCGGGCGCCGCGTACGGATGTCGGCGCGGCTGGTTACGCTGAAGCTGCGTGCAGGTGCGCGCGGACACGGAGCAGGGGAGCAGTGACGTGGCGGTACGAGCGGTCCGCGGGGCCGTCCAGCTGGAGCGGGACGACGCGGAGCACATGCAGGAGCAGGTCGCCGAACTGCTCACCGCCCTCCTCGAACGCAACGACCTGGTCCCGGACGACCTGATCAGCGTGTGGTTCACCGCCACCCCCGATCTGCACAGCGACTTCCCGGCCGCCGCGGCCCGTGGCCTGGGCATCACCGACGTCCCGCTGATCTGCGCCCAGGAGCTGGACGTCACCGGCGCCATGGAGCGCGTGGTGCGGGTGCTCGCCCATGTCGAGACCGGCCTGTCGAAGGCCGGGATCGCCCATGTCTACCTCGGCGCCGCCGGGTCCCTGCGGAAGGACATCGCGCAGTGAGGACCGCACTCGTCATCGGCACCGGCCTGATCGGCACCTCCGCCGCTCTGGCACTGCACGCGCGCGGTGTGCAGGTCTTCCTGGAGGACCACGACCAGGCGCAGGCCCGCACCGCCGCGGCGCTCGGCGCCGGTCTCGCCGAGGCGCCGCCCGGCCCGGTCGACCTCGCCATCGTGGCCGTGCCGCCCGCCCATGTCGCGGCGGCTCTGGCCGACGCCATGGAGCGCGGTGCCGCCCGCGCCTACATCGACGTGGCCAGCGTCAAGGGCGGCCCGCGCCGCGAGCTGGAGGCCCGGGGCGGCGATCTGACCGCCTACCTCGGCACCCACCCGATGGCGGGCAAGGAGCGGTCGGGGCCGCTCGCCGCGACCGCCGACCTCTTCGAGGGCCGCCCCTGGGTGCTGACCCCGGCCCGCGACGGCGACACCGAGGTGCTCAACCTCGCCCTGGAGCTGGTCGCGCTGTGCCGGGCCGTCCCGGTGGTCATGGAGGCGGACGCCCACGACCGCGCCGTGGCCCTTGTCTCGCACACCCCGCAGCTCCTCTCCAGCCTCGTCGCCGCCCGCCTCCAGGGCGCCGATGAGACGACCGTCCGGCTCTGCGGTCAGGGCATCCGCGATGTGACACGGATCGCGGCCTCCGACCCGGCGATGTGGATCGACATCCTGTCCGCCAATCCCGGCCCGGTCGCCGATGTCCTCTCCGAGGTCGCCGCCGACCTGGACCGGACGGTGCGCTCCCTGCGGGCGCTGGAGTCCGCCGACGAGGACAAGCGCCACGGCGGCGTCGGCGGCATCGAGGACGTGCTGCGGCGCGGGAACTCCGGGCGCGAGCGGGTGCCGGGCAAGCACGGAGCCGCCGCTGCCGTCTACGAGATCGTCGCCGTCCACATCGGTGACCAGCCGGGCGAGCTGGCCCGGATCTTCGCCGACGCCGGCCGGGCCGGGATCAATATCGAGGACGTCCGCATCGAGCACGCGACCGGGCAGCAGGCGGGCTTCATCCAGCTCATGGTCGAGCCGCAGGCGGTGCCGGCGCTGACCGCGGAGCTGCGCGAGCGGGGCTGGTCCATCCGGCAGTGACACCGTGGACGGCGCGGGGCGGGTGAGCCAGTAACCTTGTCCGAGGCCTGTATGGCCTTGGACCCCCGCCCCGTGTACAAGAAAGGTGTTCGTCACCGTGGAAACCGCCGCCCGGACCGCCCCGGCTGCAGTGATTGTCGCCATCGACGGCCCCGCTGGCACGGGCAAGTCCAGCACGTCCAAGGCCGTGGCTGCCAACCTCGGCCTCGGCTACCTCGACACCGGTGCCCAGTACCGCGCGATCACCTGGTGGATGCTCTCCAACGGCATCGACGTCAATGACGCGACGGCGGTGGCCGACGCCTCCGCCAAGCCCATGATCGTCTCCGGCACGGACCCGGCCGCCCCGACCATCGCGGTCGACGGCCTGGACGCCGCGGGCCCGATCCGCACCCAGGAGGTCACCGCCGCGGTCAGCGCCGTCAGCGCCGTCGCCGAGGTGCGGGCCCGCATCACCGACCTGCAGCGTTCCATCGCCGCCGAGGCCCCGAACGGCATCGTCGTGGAGGGCCGGGACATCGGTATCACCGTCCTGCCCGACGCCGACCTCAAGGTCTTCCTCACCGCCTCCGCCGAGGCGCGGGCGGCCCGCCGCAGCGGCGAGCTCAAGGGCAAGGAGGCCGGAGACCTGGCCGCCACCCGCGAGGCGCTCATCAAGCGGGACACCGCGGACTCCTCCCGCAAGACCTCCCCGCTGGCCAAGGCGGACGACGCCGTCGAGGTGGACACCACCGAGCTGACCCTGGAGCAGGTCATCGAGTGCGTGGTCACCCTCATCGAGGGTGCGCGGGCCGAAAAGGCGGGACGGGTCGTTCGGTGACCGAAACCGCCAGGGTGCCCGCGAGCCGCGCCGCCGGGCAGCCGATGCGCAGCCAGGCGCCGAGCCCGGCCGGCGCCGCGACCGGCCGGCGGATCGGCATCGGCCTGATGTACGGGCTGTGGAAGCCGCGGGTGCTGGGCGCCTGGCGGGTGCCGTCGGCGGGCCCGGTGATCCTCGCCGTGAACCACTCGCACGGTCTCGACGGCCCGATGGTGATGGGCACCGCGCCCCGGCCGGTGCACTTCCTGATCAAGAAAGAAGCCTTCGTCGGCCCGCTGGACCCGTTCCTGCGCGGCATCGGGCAGCTGAAGGTGGACCGCAGCACCGCTGACCGCAAGGCGATCACCGACGCGCTCGGGGTGCTGGCGGGCGGCGGGGTGCTGGGGATCTTCCCGGAGGGCACCCGGGGCGAGGGCGACTTCGCGTCCCTGCGGGCCGGCCTCGCGTACTTCGCGGTGCGCTCCGGCGCACAGGTCGTCCCCGTCGCGGTGCTCGGCAGCACCGACGGCAGGAGCCGGCTGTCCCCGTCCGTGCCACCGCTGCGCGGCCGCGTCGACGTCGTCTTCGGTGACGGCTTCGAGGCGGGCGACGGCAGCGGGCGGCGCACCCGCAAGGCGCTGGACGAGGCGACCGTGCGGATCCAGGAGCGGCTGACCGCCCACCTGGCAGCGGCCAGGCGCCTCACCGGGCGCTGACCGACACACTTGAGTAGTGGACCGCGTACGAGCGGTCCACCGATGACGAAGATGAACGAGGAACGGACTTCATGAACGACCAGATCCACACCGGCGACGAGCACGGTGCGCTTGGCGACGCCGAGTACGCGGAGTTCATGGAGCTCGCCGCGCTGGAGGGCTTCGACCCCGAGGAGGTCGAGGGCGACATCGCCGCGGCCGGCCACGGCCCCCTGCCCGTCCTCGCCGTCGTCGGCCGCCCGAATGTCGGCAAGTCGACCCTGGTGAACCGCATCATCGGCCGCCGCGAGGCGGTCGTCGAGGACAAGCCGGGCGTCACCCGCGACCGCGTCACCTACGAGGCCGACTGGAACGGCCGCCGCTTCAAGGTCGTCGACACCGGCGGCTGGGAGCAGGACGTCCTCGGCATCGACGCCTCCGTCGCCGCCCAGGCCGAGTTCGCCATCGACGCCGCGGACGCGGTCGTCTTCGTCGTCGACTCCAAGGTCGGCGCGACCGACACCGACGAGGCCGTCGTCAAGCTGCTGCGCCGCTCCGGCAAGCCCGTCGTGCTGGTCGCCAACAAGGTCGACGGCCTGTCCGGCGAGGCCGACGCGGCCGCACTGTGGTCGCTGGGCCTCGGCGAGCCGCACCCCATCTCGGCGCTGCACGGCCGCGGCACCGGCGACATGCTCGACGCCGTCCTGGAGGCGCTGCCCGAGGCCCCCGCGCAGACCTTCGGCGCGGCCCTCGGCGGCCCCCGCCGGATCGCGCTGATCGGCCGCCCGAACGTCGGCAAGTCGTCGCTGCTGAACAAGGTCGCCGGCGAGGAGCGGGTGGTCGTCAACGAGATCGCCGGCACCACCCGCGACCCGGTCGACGAGCTGATCGAACTCGGCGGCAAGACCTGGAAGTTCGTGGACACCGCCGGCATCCGCCGCCGGGTGCACCTCCAGGAAGGCGCCGACTACTACGCCTCGCTGCGCACCGCGGCGGCCGTGGAGAAGGCCGAGGTCGCCGTCGTCCTGATCGACGCGAGCGAGTCCATCAGCGTCCAGGACCAGCGCATCATCACGATGGCCGTCGAGGCCGGACGCGCCCTGGTCATCGCGTACAACAAGTGGGACAACCTCGACGAGGAGCGCCGCTTCTACCTGGAGCGGGAGATCGAGCGCGACCTCGTGCAGATCCCGTGGGCGATGCGGGTCAACGTCTCCGCGCGCACCGGCCGCCACATGGAGAAGCTCGTCCCGGCCATCGAGACCGCGCTCGCCGGCTGGGAGACCCGTATCCCCACCGGACGGCTGAACGCCTTCCTCGGCGAGATCGTGGCCTCCCACCCGCACCCGATCCGCGGCGGCAAGCAGCCCCGCATCCTCTTCGGCACCCAGGCCGGCACCAAGCCGCCGCGCTTCGTCCTCTTCGCCTCCGGCTTCCTGGAGGCCGGCTACCGCCGCTTCATCGAGCGCCGACTGCGCGAGGAGTTCAGCTTCGAGGGGACGCCGATCCACATTTCGGTGCGGGTGCGGGAGAAGCGCAGCCGCAAGAAGTAACGGCGGACGGCAGACGGCGGCCCGGCTGCCGCGGGCGGATCAGCGCCCGTGCGGCCGGGCGTCGCGCTGTCCGGGGGGCAGCGCCGCCGGGACGTGCCGCGGCTGGTACGGCTGCCGCCCGACGACCTCCCAGTGGCCCGTCGACGCGGTGGTCCGCCCCCAACTCGCCGTGCCGCGCAGCCCGTCCGGTACCTCC
Organism: Streptomyces sp. NPDC101393; assembly: GCF_044767385.1. Taxonomy (NCBI): domain Bacteria; kingdom Bacillati; phylum Actinomycetota; class Actinomycetes; order Kitasatosporales; family Streptomycetaceae; genus Streptomyces; species Streptomyces sp. NPDC101393. Next base: position 54,302 of record NZ_JBIWNU010000007.1, read on the forward strand.
GCCTCGTCCGTACGGTCCCCGGGCAGCGCCCGGAAGGAGCGGCGGTACTCGGCGTACAGCGCGTCATAGATCGGTGTGGCCGAGCTGTGGTCCGCGTGGTGTGCGGCCCCGGGTTCGTGCGACGGACGCATTCCGGGGATCGGGTGGGGGTACTGGGCGCGGGAGGACGGGTCGTATGCGTGCACGTAGGTGCCAACGACCCTGATCGCCACGGGATGCGGCTTTCGGCCGGAAATGGCTGATCGCGGGAGCAATCCAGCCACAACGGACTGTACTGCTCCCGCGATCGGGGTGGTGCAGGTCAGGTCAGGTCAGGTGCCGGCCAGCGGCATCGCCGCGGCGACCAGCGCGCCCTTGGCCGCGGCCTGCTCCAGGGCCTGGCGCATCAGGTCCTCGCGCGGCTGATGTCCGATGGTGCCCGCGGGCGCGGCGTACATCAGCACCGACTGGTACTTGGTCGCCGCGGAGCGCCAGCCGTCGGAGACGGCCAGCGGCTGGTGCGCCTGCCACCACGCCGACTGGCTGCCCGCCGCGGCCGGCTGCAGCACGGCGTGCAGCTTGCCCATGGCGAGCAGCGCGGACCAGCCCGGGTTCGGGGCCGGCAGCTGGGTCATGTCCGTCACCGGGCCGAAGCCCTGCTCCAGGAGCAGCGGGAGGAAGTCGTCGTCCAGGCTGACCGAACCGGGGCGGGCGATCGGGCCGTTGGGCTCGACGACCAGCGCCGGGCGGAGTTCGCCCTCGATCAGCACCAGGCCGCAGGTGATCCCGAGGGTCGCCTGGCGGTCGGCGGTGGGGACCGGGGCCTGCAGGGCGGGGCCCGATCCGGGGTCGCGGGGAGCGGCGGCGTCCTCGCCGGTGATGGAGCGCACGGCTCCCTGGAGCTGCTCCTCGGACACCGGGACGACCTGCGAGGGGATGCATGTCGCGTGCGCGAACGCGAGCACCGCGGTCTCCTCGCCGACGAACAGGACGGTGCTGGTGCGCTCCTGCTCGCTGTCGCCCGGGGTGCGGCAGGAGGTGCAGTCGTAATGGCCGGGGGCGTCGCCACCGGCCAGCAAGCGGTCGGCTTCTTCGTCGCCGATCTCGGCACGAACGTCCTCGCTGACGTCGAGCATGCGCGGCACGGGTGGCTCCTCGATCTCTGAGCGGCTGCCGGGCGGTCTCCCGGCTCGTACAGGGACAACGGGTGAGCTGCGGCCGGAGTCACGCGCGTACGGGAACAGAATCGAACCAATCGGCGCACAGCAGGACGAGGGGGCGGGGGACAGGTAAGGGCAGAGGGGGGCAATGAGGGGCAGTGGAGGGGGTGCGAGCGGGGGAGGGGCGGCGGGACGGTCACGCAGTGCCAACTCCTGCGCAGAGCCCGGCGCAGGTGGCCGCCTGCGGTACACCGGACCGGGTGGGCTCGCGGAGCCGGGGGCGCGGCGCGGCGGTCCCCCCGCGAAACGCTGCCTAGCGTCATCCGCTATGGCTGACCACTCTCCGGCGCCCCGGCGCTCCGTGGTACCCGCAGGGCTGCTCGCCGCGGCCGCCACCCTGGTCCTGTGCCTGCCCGGTGGTGCCGGTGCCGAGGGGGCGCGGGGCGGCGGGGACGGCGGCACACCGGTGTACGCCTGCGCCGAGAAGTACTGGCCGTGGGGCTGCATCGCCGAGTGCGAGAGCGGCGGTGACTGGCACATCAACACCGGCAACGGCTACTACGGCGGCCTGCAGTTCTGGCAGCCCACCTGGGAGCGCTTCGGCGGTCTCGCCTACGCGCGGCGGGCCGATCTCGCCACCCGCGACGAGCAGATCGCGGTCGCCGAGAAGGTGCTCGCCGAGCAGGGCTGGGGCGCCTGGCCCGTCTGTGCGAAGCGATACGGGCTGAGCGGGAAGCGCATCGACCCCCCGAAGACCCTGGACCCCCCGAAGACCGGCGAGACCGATGAGACGGGGGAGAGCGAAGAGACAGGGGAGGGCGAGGACGCCGGCGGGACCGGCACCGTCGGCCGGACCTATGTCGTCCGCCGCGGTGACTCGCTGGACAAGATCGCCCGCGCCCAGCACGTCAAGGGCGGCTGGCAGGCGCTCTACAAGGCCAACCGGAAAGTCATCGGGTCGCGCCCCGAACGGCTCGTCATCGGGACCCGGCTGACGCTCCCTTAGGGAAACCGGCGGGGGCGCGCCGCGGGCCTCGTCACTCGGTGCGGTGACAGGGCGATGTCCGGTTTCGGTGCTCTCGACGCCCTCACCGGCCCTGATGTGTGAGGGGGGAGGGATTCTGCGACGCCGGGGTTCCTTCGCCCGGCTACCGATGCCCTAACTTTTTCGGAACAACTTGGCGAAAGGCCCCAACCCGGAACCTCTTTTCGCGGTCCTACTAATCAACAGGGGACACATGGCGCCGCCGTGACCGGCGCGCGACGTGGTCCACGGGGAGACCAAGAATGACCGGAAGACCAGGGGACACGGGGACGGATGCACATCTCATTCCTGATTCATAATGCCTACGGCATCGGGGGGACGATCCGGACGACGTTCAATCTCGCCCGGACGCTGGCCGAGCGCCACGACGTCGAGATCGTGTCCGTGCTGCGCCACCGCGACGCCCCGGTCTTCGACCTCGGCCCCGACGTCGCGCTCCGGCATCTCGTCGACATCCGGGAGAGCAGCCCGACCTACGACGGCGCGGACCCGGCGTACGCCCGCCCCGCCAAGGTGTTCCCCGCCGCCGAGGGCCGCCACGGCCAGTACAGCGAGCTCACCGACCGCCGGATCGCCGAGCATCTGCGCACCATCGAGTCCGACGTGGTGGTCGGCACCCGGCCGGGGCTGAATGTGCACATCGCCAAGCAGGCCCGCCGCGGCCCGGTGCGGATAGGCCAGGAACACCTGACCCTCGACACCCACAGCCGCGCGCTCAAGCTGGCGCTGCGCAGCGCCTACCCGCGCCTGGACGCCGTCACCACCGTCACCGAGGCCGACGCCGGCGCCTACCGCCGTACGCTGCGGCTGCCCGGTGTCCGCGTGGAGGCGGTGCCCAACAGCGTGCCGGCGTCCGCCCTGGAGCCCGCCGACGGCAGTGGCAAGTGGGTCGTCGCGGCCGGCCGGCTCGCCCGCGTCAAGCGCTACGACGTCCTCATCCGCGCGTTCGCCCAGGTCGCCGCCGAGCGGCCCGACTGGCGGCTGCGGATCTACGGCGGCGGCGCCGAGAAGGCCCGGCTGCGGGCCCTGATCGACGAACTCGGCCTCTACAACCACGTGTTCCTGATGGGCCCGGCCAACCCCCTCGAACCCGAGTGGGCCAAGGGCTCCATCGCCGCGGTCTCCTCCAGCCTCGAATCCTTCGGGATGACGATCGTGGAGGCCATGCGCTGCGGCCTGCCGGTCGTCGCCACGGACTGCCCGCACGGTCCCGGCGAGATCATCAACGACGGGGTGGACGGCAGGCTGGTGCCGGTCGGCAATCCGGCCGCACTGGCGTCGTCGCTGCTGGAGCTGATCAACGACGACGGGGCACGGCAGCGGATGGGCCGCGCCGCGCTCGCTGCGTCCGCCCGCTTCGACCCCGCGACGGTCGCCGGACGCTACGAATCGCTCTTCGGCGAGCTGCTGGAGCAGCGGCGCGGCAGCCGCCTGCGCGGCACCCTGCACCGCACCCGCGGAGCGCTGCTGAGCGGCGCATACGCCACCAAGGACGCGGCCCGTGCCGCGGTGAGAGGGGTGCGGACGGCATGAACGCGTCGACGCAGCTGCCCGCGACCGGACCCGAGGCGAAGGAGCCCCAGGCCATCGACAAGGAACACACGGCTCCCGCGACCGCCCGCCCCGATGGGAGCGATACGCGCACACCGCAGGACCCCGAGGCCCGGCCGGCGGGTGCGCAGGGGAGCGAGCCGCCCGCCGAACTGAAGGCCGACTGCATCGCGGACTCCGCCGGCGGCCTCACCTTCGACCTGAACGCCCCTCAGGAGACCGCCCAGGGCTGGGGCGCGGCCCTGGTGCTGCGGCTGCGCGCCGGAGACGGCGCGGACGACGAGGTGCGGCTGCCGCTCGGACCGAACGGCGCCGGGCGGCTGCGTGCCGTGCTGCCCAGCACCGTCGCGCTCGCCGAGGGCCGCTGGAACGCCTACGCGGACTTCGGCGACGGCCGGGACCCGCAGCGCCTGCTGCCGGGCGTCAACGACCTGCGGTCGCTGGTGGACCGCAGGCCGCTGGCGGCCATCGGCCGGCTCGGTGTACGGATCCCGTACTCCACCAAGTTCGGCAATCTCGCGCTGCGCAGCTGGCTGCGCGGCCCGCACGCCGAGGCCGGCGACATCCTGGTGGCGCCCGACGGCATCACGGTCTCCGGCCGCCTCTACGGCGCCGCCCCTGCCGCCGGCGCGCAGGCCGAGGCCCGCGCGCGGCGCTCCGGTGCGGGCACCGCGTCCGCGCCCGCCGCCCCGGCCGTCGTCACCGCCCCGCTGACCGTCGAGGGCGCGGAGTTCCGCTTCACGCTGCCCTACGACGAACTCGCCGGCAGCTGGCAGGGCGGCAACGAGCCGTGGGACCTGTGGCTGCGCCCCGCCGAGGGCGCCCGGCCGGTCCGGATCGGCCGCCTGCTGGACGATGTCCCGGACAAGAAGCAGGTGTTCAGCTACCCCGCGCTGCCGGTGCAGTCCCCGTCCGCCCAGGTCAGGATCGGCCCGTATTACACGCTCGACAACGACCTGGCGATACGCGTGGCGGGCCCGGAGGGCGGCGCCTCCTAGGCCCTGTCGTCACACTCCCTCCCCCGGCTGACGCCGGGAGGTGCTCCCAGCCTTGCGACGCCTGGCACGCGTGCTCGCCGCGTTGTCGGATCGTCCCGGTACACCCAGTACCGGGACGACCCTCCGCCTTGCGATCACATGCACCGGACGCCGCAAGGCATGCCCTTCAGGCAAACGACGGGAGTGTGACGACCGGCCCTGGCCCCTGTCGTCGCGCGGGCGGTCGCGGGTGAATCTCATTGAGGACCGCGGCTGTCCGCGACGGCTGGGAGACTCGGGGCATGTTGGAGACCTCGGCACGGCTGCTCCGCCTGCTCTCGCTGCTGCAGGCCCACCGGGACTGGCGCGGGGCGGACCTCGCGGACCGGCTCGGTGTCACCCCGCGCACCGTCCGCCGGGACATCGACCGGCTGCGCGAGCTGGGCTATCCCGTCCACTCCTCGCCGGGCACCGACGGCGGCTATCAGCTGGGCGCCGGCGCCGAACTCCCGCCGCTGCTGCTGGACGACGAGGAGGCGGTGGCCGTCGCGGTCGGGCTGCGGACGGCGGCGGCCGGCGGGGTCCAGGGCATCGAGGAGACCTCGGTCCGGGCGCTGGCGAAGCTGGAGCAGGTGCTGCCGGCGCGGCTCCGGCGCAGGGTGGGCGCGCTGAACGCCTTCACCGTCCCGATGCTGGGACCGCCGGCCGGCGCGGGCGTGGACGCGGACACCCTCAGCGAACTCGCGCACGCCTGCCGGGACTGCACCCGGCTGCGGTTCGACTACGCCACGCACGACGGCACCGTCAGCCGCCGCACCGTCGAACCGCACCGGCTGGTCTCCGCCCGCCACCGCTGGTATCTCGTCGGCTGGGACGTGGACCGCGAGGACTGGCGCACCTACCGCGCCGACCGCATCACGCCCACCCCGCCGCACGGCCCGCGCTTCGTGCCCCGTCCGCCGCCCGACGAGGACCTCGCGGCGTACGTCTCCCGGGGTGTCTCCACCGGCGTGTACGCGATGCGGGCGACGGTGTTGCTGCACGCGTCGGCGGAGCAGGCGGCGGCCCGCATCAGCCCGTCCGCGGGGGTGCTGGAGGCGGTCGACGCGGAGAGCTGTCTGCTGACCAGCGGTGCGCACAGCCTGGATGTGATGGTGATGCATCTCGTGCTGACCGGCTTCGACTTCGAGATCCGTGAACCGCAGGAACTGACCGGCCGGGTGCGGGAGATCAGGGACCGGTTGTCCCGGGCGCTGGGATAGCCGCCGGTTTCCTGCCCACCTCCGGGTGATGCAGATCGAACGCCGGTGACTCGGAGCGGATCTTGGGGATGGTGGTGAAGTTGTGCCGCGGCGGGGGTGAGGAGGTGGCCCACTCCAGGGAGCGGCCGAAGCCCCAGGGATCGTCCAGCGCGACCTTGGTGCCGTGCAGGGTGGTGTCCCAGACGTTGTAGAGGAACGGCAGGGTGCTCGCACCGAGCAGGAACGCGCCGATGGTGGAGAGGGTGTTGAGGGCCGTGAAGCCGTCGGCGGCCAGATAGTCGGCGTAGCGGCGCGGCATCCCTTCCACCCCGAGCCAGTGCTGGACGAGGAAGGTGGTGTGGAAGCCGACGAACAGTGTCCAGAAGTGGATCTTGCCCAGCCGTTCGTCGAGCATCTTGCCGGTGAACTTCGGCCACCAGAAGTAGAAGCCGGCGAACGTCGCGAACACCACCGTCCCGAAGACGACGTAGTGGAAGTGGGCGACGACGAAGTACGAGTCGGTGACGTGGAAGTCCAGCGGCGGCGAGGCCAGGATGACGCCGGTCAGCCCGCCGAAGAGGAAGCTCACCAGGAACCCTACGGACCACAGCATCGGCGTCTCGAACGACAGCGAGCCGTTCCACATGGTGCCGATCCAGTTGAAGAACTTCACCCCCGTCGGTGCCGCGATCAGGAACGACATGATGGAGAAGAACGGCAGCAGCACCGCGCCGGTGGCGAACATGTGGTGCGCCCAGACCATCACCGACAGCGCCGTGATGGCCATCGTGGCGCCGACCAGCATGACGTAGCCGAAGATCGGCTTGCGGGAGAAGACCGGGATGATCTCCGTGACGATGCCGAAGAACGGCAGCGCGATGATGTAGACCTCGGGATGGCCGAAGAACCAGAACAGGTGCTGCCACAGCAGCGCACCGCCCCACTGGGCCTCGAACACCACCGATCCGAACTGCCGGTCCGCCTCCAGCACCAGCAGCGCGGCCGCCAGCACCGGGAAGGCCATCAGCACCAGGATCGAGGTGAAGAGGATGTTCCAGGTGAAGACCGGCATCCGGAACATCGTCATGCCGGGCGCCCGCATGGTGATGATCGTGGTGAGGAAGTTGACGGCGCCGAGGATGGTGCCGAAACCGGACAGCGCCAGGCCCATGATCCACATGTCGGCGCCGACGCCGGGGGAGCGGACGGCCGAGTTGAGCGGCGCGTAGGCCGTCCATCCGAAGCCCGGACCGCCCTCCGGGGTCAGGAAACTGGCCAGCACGATCAGCCCGCCGAAGAGGTAGAGCCAGTACGAGAGCATGTTCAGCCGGGGGAAGGCGACGTCCGGCGAACCGATCTGCAGCGGCATGATCTCGTTCGCGAAGCCGGCGAAGGCCGGGGTGGCGAACAGCAGCAGCATGATCGTGCCGTGCATTGTCAGCGCCTGGTTGAACTGTTCGTTGCTGATGAGCTGGAGCCCGGGACGGGCGAGTTCGGCGCGCATCACCAGGGCCAGCAGGCCGCCCACCAGGAAGAACAGGAACGACGTGATGAGGTAGAGATGGCCGATCTTCTTGTGGTCGGTGGTCGTCAGCCAGTCGACCAGCACCGTCCCGCGCCGCTGGGCCCTGGGAGGCCTAAGGCTCGGCCGGGCGGTGTCCGTAACCATCCGCTGCACCTCTTCGTCGAGGGGGTACTGGGCCGGGGACATGATGCTCGCGCGGCGGGCCCGGAGCGAGGGGGCGCTCCGGGCCGTTCCGGTGCGATCCGGACGGTGGCCGGGACCGCCGGCGGGCCCGGTGGGCCGGACGGTCCGGGCGATGTGCGGGAAATGTGTGTGGAATGTGTCTCGTTGGCCGATTGTCGAACGGTCGATAAAGGGCATCGGGTAAAGAGAATCCACCGCTGACGGCGTATGAAATTCCGAACCTTGTTCGGCGTTGCCCCCGGGCGCCACGGGCCGTTGCGCATTTGATCAAGGGGGAATTCAGGCCGCTTTATTTTCCACCCGGTTGCGGCATCACGCGGCGCGTTCGGGTGACGCAAGTTACCGCAAACGCGCGAGTCTTCGCTGTGACACAAGTGTGACCAATGAAGGACCAGGAAGACACCGGCGTGTGCGACGGACGGGCCTTCCGCCCGTCCGTGCGGGCGCCTACGGTGGCAGTCATGGCACCCGTACCGAACCCCCCGAACGCACCCCAGGACGAGCCCCAGGACATCGAGGCCTATGTGGGCCTTGCCCAGCAGGACGCCGAGGAGCGGGCCCGCGCACGCGGCTGGACCACCGTCCGCTCGCTGCCGCCGGGCGCGATCATCACGATGGAGTATCTGGGCAGCCGGCTCAACTTCGAGGTCAAGGACGGCGTGGTGCACCGCAGCTGGCAGGGCTGACCCGATCGCGTACGACGAAGGCCCCGGCGGCTCCTGAGAGGAGCGGCCGGGGCCTTCGGTGCGGGGTAGCGGGTGTGCGTACCGGCCCCGCGGCTTGTGGAGCGGTCAGCCCGTCCCGTTGCGGCCGCGCCCGGAGGTCGGGCTCAGCGGCGTGGTGCGCGGGACGCGGTCCGAGTGCGGCGGCCGCCGGCTGCCCGTGGGGGTGACCGGCGAGCGCTCCGAGCGGGTGGTGTGCGGGCGCGGCGGGTGGTGCGGCCAGCCGTCCGGGGCCCGGGTGGCGCTGCGGCCGCCCGTACCGGCACCGACCGTCTCGCGCACCAGCACCTCGCCGTCCGGGGCGACGCGCTGCCGCGACATCCCGGAGACCGTCGCGCCGATCGGGAGCGGTCCGCGCAGCGAATCGGGGCGCAGCCGCAGCCACAGCCGCAGCAGGATCCCCATGAGGCGGTCCTCGGCCCAGGTCATGGCGGGCTCGATCCACGGCAGTGCGAGCAGCACCAGCAGTCCGGCCGCCCAGCCGAGCAGCACATCGCTGACCCAGTGGGTGCCGAGGTAGACGGTGGTCATACCGACGCCCAGCGCGCCCAGCGCGGCGATCACCGACAGGGTGCGGCGGCGCAGCGGGGTGGTCGCCAGGTAGGCCAGCACACCCCAGGTGACCACGGCGTTCGCGGTGTGACCCGACGGGAATATATCGCCGCCGAGCGCCATCTCATTGGCGCCGACCACGGTCGCGTAGTGCGGGCCGAGCCGGCCCATGCCGATCTTGGCGGCGCCCACGGTGATGTTCAGCAGCAGCAGCGAGGCACCCAGCACCAGCAGCGGGTGGAGGTTGCGCTGGCGCCAGCAGCGCCAGCCCAGCCAGGCGGCCACCGCGAGTGCGGTGGGTCCGCGCTGCCCCAGGACGACGAAGTAGTCCAGGAAGGCATGGATCTCCGGCCATTGCTTGTACGGCTTGAAGAACATGACTTGCCAGTCGAAGGTGACCAGCCATGAAGTCGCCAGCACTCCGACCACGATCGCCATGTACACCGCCAGTGTGCCGCCGAACAGCCACAGGCGGGTCCGGGTCATCTGGGGTGGTCGGGCGCGATCGGTCGGGCGCTCCTCCATCTGGTCGAGCTTGTCATCGGTACGCACTCAATCGACGTTACCGCGTGTGATGTAGGTGCTTGGTCAAACCGTGAGCTTTGTAATGACGATGTGATGTGGAATGAGTCTCAATCCGGGCTTCGGTGCACGGATTTCGAAGGGAATTCCCAGCGCCTCTGATTGCCGTCCCGGGATCCGCGTGTCGGTACTGCGAGAGCCTTATCTGTTTTTCTCCGGGGGAGTTTATCCCCGGTTCGTTCGGGCTTCGCGCGGTGTTTCCCCTCGCCGCCCCTTACGGAGGGAGAGCTTCCGGTCACGGGGGGCCCGAACCGTTCAGCCAGAACGCTCCGTAGGCCGCCGAGCCCACCGTGACCAGCCCGACGACCAGCCAGGACCGCACCGGCCGCCACCGCGCGAGCCCCACCGCGAGCGGCAGCAGCAGCGGGTACGCCGGCATCATCAGCCGCGGCTTGGAGCCGAAGTAGCCCTTGGCGGTCAGCGCCAGCAGCAGCACCAGGCCCCCGTAGACCAGCAGCGGCAGCGGCTGCCCCTGCCGTGCGCCGCGGACGTACAGCCAGATCACCAGTGCGACGCCGGCGATCAGGCCGAGGCCCCCGGCGAAACCGGGGCCCGACAGCAGGTGCCAGAGGAAGGCGCCGAAGGCGAGGCCGCCGTCGAAGCCGTTGCCCCAGCCGCCCTGGACGTCCAGGTAGCCGGTGAGGCCGCCCTGCCGGGCCCCCACCCACAGGAAGTAGCCGAGCCAGCCGAGCGGTGCCAGCAGCACGCCCGGCAGCATTCCGCGGTGCCGGCCGCGGAGGATCGCACGCAGCCCCAGGCCGCCGGCCCGGTCGTTCCGCACCGCCACCGCCGCGGTGATCCACACGGCGGCGACGACGGCCGCACCCACCGGCCGGGTCAGCCCGGCCAGGGAGGCCAGCACGCCCGCCCACACCCAGCGCTCGGTCAGTACGCAGTACACGCCCCAGGCCGCCAGCGCGGTGAACAGCGACTCCGAGTACGCCATCGACTGCACGATCCCGACGGGCAGCGCGGCCCACAGCGCGGCCAGCGCGACACCCGCCCGCGGCCCGTGCAGCCGCTCCCCGGTCGCGTACAGCGCCCAGGCCGCGAGCAACGACGCCGACCAGGCCACCACCAGGCCGGCGTCCGGCGCCGACAGCGGCGAGATCGCCGACAGCCCGCGCTCCAGCCACGGCAGCAGCGGGAAGAACGCGAGGTTGGAGTGCACGTCGCCGTTGGCCAGCTGGACGGTGTAGCCGTATCCCTGTTCGGCGACGCGGGTGTACCAGAGCGCATCCCAGCGGGCGGTGAGCAGGGTGTGCCAGTTCTTGCCGTCGGCCGACGACCAGACGGCGAGCACGACGAGGCCCACCAGCCGGATCGCCGCGTACGCCGCCAGCGCGGGGGCGGCACGGCGCAGCGCGGCCCGGACGGCGGGTCCGCCGGGCGCCCGGCCGGTGGCGGCGGTGGAGGCAAGATCGTTCATCCGGTCGATTATCCAGGTGGCCGAGGAGTGGTCGCGGACGGCGGGTGAGGCAACGCGGAGCCCTGCGATGCGCGTCTCATCGTGAGGTGAGCCACGCGGAGCCCTGGGGGACTCGCGTAGTCTGACGTCTCAACTCGCCCGTGCCGCCGGTTCCCCCGGGGCGTTTTCGCGCCCTGATCCGCGGTCGCGAGAGCATGACAGGAGGTGCGTGCATGTCCGGGACGACCTCGTCCGGCAGTGGACGGAAGGCTGGTGTTCCCCGGCTCTCAGGCGGCGGTGTGAACCGCTGGACCGTGCTGACCGTCCTGTGCATCAGCCTGCTGTTCGTCGCGCTGGACACCACGATCCTGTACGTCGCCGTGCCGTCCGTCACCGAGGACCTGCGTCCGGGACCGGTGGAACTCCTCTGGATCGTCGATGTGTACCCGCTGATAGCGGCGTCGCTGCTGATCCTCTTCGGCACGCTCGGCGACCGCGTCGGACGCCGGCGCATCCTGCTCCTGGGCTACGGCCTGTTCGGTCTGGCCTCGGCCGCCGCCGCGTTGGCGCCCAATCCGCAGATCCTGATGGTGGCCCGTGCGCTGCTCGGCATCGGGGGCGCGATGATCATGCCCGCGACCCTGTCGATCCTGCGCCAGGTCTTCCCCGACCGGCGCGAGCGAGCGGTGGCCATCGGCGTCTGGAGCGCGGTTGCCGCGGTCGGCGCGGCCGTCGGCCCGGTCCTCGGCGGCTTCCTCGTCGAGAACTTCTGGTGGGGTTCGGTCTTCCTCATCAACATTCCGATGATGGCCGTGATGCTCCTGGTCGGCCGCTGGATGCTGCCGGAGTCGCGCGGTGAGCGCAACGGCCCGTGGGATGTGATCGGCGCGATCATCGCGGCGCTGGGCGTGCTGGGCATCGTCCTCGGCGTCAAGCGGATCGGCAGCGGTACGGCCGTCCTCGGCGTCACCACGCTCGGCCCGATCGTCGTCGGCACCCTGCTGCTGATTTTCTTCGTGCGGCGCCAGCGCCGCCGCGAGCACCCGCTGATCGACATGCGGCTCTTCGCGCGCCGCGCCTTCGGCACTTCCGTCGGCTGCATCGTGCTGGCCATGCTCGCGCTGGTGGGCCTGCAGCTGATCGCCGTCCAGTACCTCCAGCTCGTCCTCGGGCTGAGCCCTCTGGAGACCGGGGTGCGGCTGCTGCCGCTGGTCTTCGCCGCCATGGCCGCCGGTCTCACCGGCTCGCGGCTGCTGCAGGCGGTCGGCCCGCGCGCGATGGTCTCGCTGGGGTTCGTGCTCACCGCCGTGGCGGTGCTGTGTCTGACCGCGATGAACGACCAGGACCGCGTCTGGCTGCTCTCGCTCGGTTTCGTCCTGCTCGGTTTCGGTTTCCAGGCCACGCTCTTCGGGGCGTACGAATCGATGCTGAGCGAGGCGCCCGCCGAGCAGTCCGGCGGTGCCGCGGCGATCGGGGAGACCTCCTACCAGCTGGGCGCCGGCATCGGCGTCGCGCTGCTCGGCAGTGTCATGAACGCCGCCTACGCCCCGGGCCTCGGCCATGTCGACGGCGTCCCCGAGCGCTCCACCGCCGCGGCGTCGCATTCGCTCGGCGAGGCGTACAAGGTCGCCGGCGGGCTCGGCGACTCCGCCAGGGCCGCACTGCGGGAGGCGGCCCGGGACTCCTTCGTACGGGGTCTGCATGTCACCCTCGTGGCCAGCGCCGTACTGCTGCTCGCCGGTGCGGCGATCGCGCTGCGGCTGCCGCGCCGGGCCGCGGACTCCGCGGAGCGGGCGGAGGGCGAGGCCGCCGCGGGGGACGGGGCGCCCGGCTCCGGCTCCGGCTGCGACAGTGAACCGGCCCCGGCGAGCTCCTCCAGGCGCTGAGCGCGTCCCTCCCCGTCGGGATCCGCCTCCGGCCCGTGCGGCAGGATCGGGTCCGCCTATATAGGGGTATACGGCATATGGCTTCGGTGTCCTCTATCTCCCGGTCGTGCGGCGGCGACCCTTGCCCGCTCGGTGCCGTCGGCCGTACCGTCGGAAGCGCCATAACTACCACTGCTAGTTTTACGCGCGAGCGCTGACCCGCCGGAGGCCCGTCATGTCCGCAAAGCCGTCCTCGAAGCTGCCGCCCTTCGAGCCCAGCGATCCCCTGGGCCTCGACGACCTGCTCACCGACGAGGACCGCGCCGTCCGCGGCACCGTCCGCCAGTGGGCCGCCGACCGCGTCCTGCCGGACATCGCCGACTGGTACGAGCGCGGGGAGCTCCCCGGCATCCGCGAACTGGCCCGCGAACTGGGCTCCCTCGGCGCGCTCGGGATGTCCCTGACCGGCTACGGCTGCGCCGGCGCCTCCGCCGTCCAGTACGGTCTGGCCTGCCTGGAACTGGAGGCCGCCGACTCCGGTATCCGCTCGCTGGTCTCCGTCCAGGGCTCGCTCGCCATGTACGCGATCTGGCGCTTCGGCTCCGAGGAGCAGAAGCAGCAGTGGCTGCCGCGGATGGCGGCCGGCGAGGTCATCGGCTGCTTCGGGCTGACCGAGCCCGACCACGGCTCCGACCCTGCCGGGATGCGCACCTACGCCAAGAAGGACGGCACCGACTGGGTGCTCAACGGCCGCAAGATGTGGATCACCAACGGCTCGGTCGCCGGTGTCGCCGTGGTCTGGGCCGGCACCGAGGACGGTGTCCGCGGCTTCGTCGTGCCCACCGACGCCCCCGGCTTCTCCGCGCCCGAGATCACGCACAAGTGGTCCCTGCGGGCCTCGGTGACCAGCGAACTCGTGATGGACGAGGTGCGGCTGCCGGCCGACGCCGTGCTCCCGGACGTCACCGGGCTGCGCGGTCCGCTCAGCTGTCTGAGCCATGCCCGCTACGGCATCGTCTGGGGCTCCATGGGTGCGGCGCGCGCCAGCTTCGAGGCGGCGCTGGACTACTCCCGCACGCGGGAACAGTTCGGCCGGCCCATCGGCGGCTTCCAGCTGACCCAGGCCAAGCTCGCCGACATGGCTCTCGAACTGCACAAGGGCATCCTGCTCGCCCACCACCTGGGGGCGCGGATGGACGCGGGGCGGCTGCGCCCGGAGCAGATCAGCTTCGGCAAACTGAACAACGTCCGGGAGGCGATCGAGATCTGCCGCACCGCCCGGACGATCCTGGGCGCGAACGGGATCTCGCTGGAGTACCCCGTCATGCGGCATGCGACGAACCTGGAGTCGGTGCTGACCTACGAGGGCACCGTCGAGATGCACCAGTTGGTGCTGGGCAAGGCGCTCACCGGTCTCGACGCCTTCCGCTGAGCGGAAGGGGCCGGCGGGTGCGGACCGGCGTCCGGTGAGCGGCCCTGTCCCTGGGCGGGCTGTTCACGGGCTCAGCTCTGGTTGAAGAAACCGCCGTTGCGGTGAGCGCCGCTCTCGCCGTTGACGACCTTGTAGTCGGGCGGGGTCAGCAGGAACACCCGGGTGGCGATCCGGTCGATCGAACCGCGCAGCCCGAAGATCAGGCCGGCGGCGAAGTCCACCACCCGCTTGGCGTCGGCGGGTTCCATGGACGTCAGGTTGACGATCACCGGGACGCCGTCCCGGAAGAGTTCGCCGATACCGCGGGCGTCCCGGAAGTTCTCCGGGGTGACCGTGGCGATGCGGGTGCCCTGATCCTGGGCGGCCTCGTCGGCCACCCGGACCCGTGGGTCGGTCACCCAGGGGTTGCGCCCCGAGTCTCCGGGTTCGGGTCCTTCGGCGTAGTCGTCGTCGTAGTAGCGCTCGTCATCGTTGTCGTCGACGAGGCCAAGCCAGGCACTTGCCTTGCGCACCGATCCCATTGACGCCTCCTCTCACCCGCGGTGTCTGTGTTCCGCCTCTCTATCGTCGTCCATGAAGCGGAGGGTGTGCCAAGTGGATAGCCGCCGCACGGGGGGTTCGTGACACATCTGGTGCAAAGAGGGTGGCGTGTCGTCAGCTCCCGTGCAAGAGGCGGGAACTGACAGTGCGACGGGCATCACGGTCGGTACGCGCCCGGTCATGTCGACAAGGTGTCGGCGGAACCAAGATCGTACCGTGGAGTCGGTTCGAACGCCGGACCAGGGCAGATGTACGAAGAGGTGAAGGGCGTCCGTGATAGGGACCGATGATCGGGTGACTGGGTCATCGGAGAGGCACGGGACGCGGGCGCGGATGTCCTTCCGCGTACCGGCGCGCGCAGGCCCCGGGAGACGGAATCCCGGGGCCTGCGCCCGTCGGACGGCGGGCCTGCGCGCGGCCGCCGACCGGTCAGCGGATCTCCGGCGGGCTGATCTGCGAGGTCTTGATCGCCGAGGGGCCGGTGCCCCACTTCTTCAGGATCCGGTCGTAGGTCCCGTCCTTCTTGAGACGGTTGACCGCGGCCTGGAAGGCGGGCGCCAGCGGGGTGCCCTTCTTGAAGGCGAAGCCGACGTCCAGACGCTTGAACTCGTTGAGGAACCGCAGGCCCTCCTGCTGCCGCACGGCGTAGCGCAGCCCGTTGATGGTGCTCATCACCACGTCACTGCGCCCCTGTTGGAGCGAGATCCACAGCGCGCCCTGCTCGGCGTAGGTCTTGACGTCGTACGCCTTCTTCCCGGCCTCCGTGCACAGGTGGCGGTTCTTCTCCAGGGTCGCTTCGAAGGTGGTGCCGGCGCCGGTGGCGACCGTCAGCCCGCACAGCTGCCGCAGTGAGGTGACCTTCTTCAGCGGGCTGTCCTTGCGGGCGGCGAAGCCCTGGCCGTCGTTGATGTAGGTGACGAAGTCGATGGTCCTGCGGCGCTCTTCAGTGACGCCGAAGTTGCCGGTGCCCACGTCGTACTTGCCGCTGTCGAGGGCGGGCAGGATCGCCTCGAAGCTCGCCACCTCGCGGGTGACCTTGATGCCGAGGACCTTGCCGACCGCGTCCGCGAAGTCGATGTCCTGACCGGCCACGGTCTTGCCGTCGGGCAGATAGGTGGCGCCGGGCGGGCCGCCGACGCTCGCGGCGAGGGCTATCGTGCCGCGTTCCCGGACGTCCTTCGGCAGCAGCTTCGCGGCGGCCGGGTCCTTCCTGACCTTCGTGACCACGTCGGTGGTGGGGATCTTGGCGTCGGCCGCTGCCGGGCCCGCGGGGCCGCCGGCCGCCGGATCGCCCGAACCGCAGGCGGTGAGCGCCAGGACCGCGGTGGCCAGGAGGGCGGCGGCGCGCAGCGCGGCGGTGCGGGGCGTGGTGGTGGTCATGGGCGCGGGTTCTCCAGGTGTTTGTCGAACGGCAGCGGGCCGATCGTCTCCGGGGCGGCGGACAGGTCGAAGAGCGGGCGGTAACCCGCGGCGAGGTAGAGGCCCTTGGCCTCGGGCTGGCGGGGGCCGGTGGTCAGGTAGACCCGGCGGTAGCCGCGGGCTCCGGCGTCCGCTTCCAGCGCTTCGAGGACCCGCCGGGCGAGGCCGCGGCGGCGGTGCGCGGAGTGCGTCCAGATCCGTTTGAGTTCGGCGGTGCCGGCGTCGTAGCGGCGGTACGCGCCGCCCGCGACCGGCTCGCCGTCCTCCAGGAGCAGCAGGAAGGCGCCCCGGGGCGGGGTGAATTCCTCGGGCGGGTACTCCAGGCTCAGGTCGACCGGTCTTTCGTAGCGGGTGCTGTATTCGTGGGTGAGTTCGTCGAGCAGGGGGCGGGCGAGCGGGTCGGTGACGGTGGTGTGCAGCACCGTCACCCGTGCCGTGGGCAGCGGGCGGGGCGCGGCGGTCACCGGGCCGCCTCCGTGGCGAGCGGCGGCAGCGGGGCGGCGGGCGCGGCCGGCCACAGCAGCGGGTCGGGCAGTTCGTGGCGCAGCTGCGGCAGGACCTCGGCCGCGGTCAGCCGCAGGACGTCGGCCTTGCGGGAGAAGGGCAGTCCGGCGCTGTCCACGGAGAAGAACTGCAGCGCGTGGCCGTAGGCGTAGTGCTGCTGGAGGATCTTGTCGGTGATCCGCTCGGGGGAGCCGACGAGCACCGGGCCGTGGTCGACGGCGTCGTCCAGGGTGCGGAAGGGGGTGTTGTTGCCGGGGACATCGCGGGCGGCGACGGCCGCCTCGTAATACGGCGCGAACTCCTCGCGGGCGGTGCGGTCGTCGCGGGCGGCGTAGAGCGTGCCGCCGGAGCCGACCAGCGCGGCCGACGGATCGTGCCCGTAGTCCTCCCAGCGTTCGCGGTAGTGGTCGGTCAGCCGGGCGTAGTTGGCCACCGGCTGTACGGCGTTGGCCGCGAAGATCGGGTCGCCCCACAGGGCGGCCAGCTCCACGGACCGTTCGCTGGTGGCGCTGCCGTGCCAGATGGTGGGCGGCTGCTGGTGCGGGCGGGGGAGCACGGTCGCGCCGCGCAGCGGCGGCCGGTGGTCGCCGGACCAGGTGACCTGCTCCTCGCTCCACAGCCGGCGCAGCAGTTCGTAGTTCTCCTCCTGGAGCGCGTACTGGTTGTCCGGGTCGCGGCCGAAGAGGTGCCACGGTTCGGGGGCGTTGCCCTTGCCGATGGTCAGCTCCAGCCGGCCGCCGGAGAGCTGGTCGACGGTGGCGTAGTCCTCGGCGACCCGGACCGGGTCGAGGGTGGACAGCACGGTGACGGTGGTGAAGAGCCGGATGCGGTGGGTGCGGGCGGCGATCGCGCCGAGCACCGCGGGCGGTGAACTGGACAGGAACGGCGCGCCGTGCCGCTCCCCGACACCGAACGCGTCATAGCCCAACTCCTCCGCGAGCACGGCCAGTTCGATGACCTCGCGGAAGCGTTCGTAGGGGGTGAGGAGGTGCCCGGAGCGCGCGTCCGGGACGTTGTCGATCAAGGTCATGACGCCGAAGCGCATACCGCGCCCTTCTTCAGGTGTGCGGAAGGAGAGAGGAGGGAGAGAGGGAGGAGAGTGGAGGGAAAGGGAGGAAAGGTGGGGCGGGGGAGGAACGGGAGGAACGGGAGGAAAGGGGTCAGTCAGGGAAAGCGGGTGTTGCGGGACAGGCGAGGGGAGGGTGCGCCGGACGGCGGCGCGAAGTGTGAAGGCGCGCGGTGACAAGGAGAAAAGAACCGCGAAACGGCCCGGCCTGGACGGCAGCGGGCTTCAGGGCAGGGCGTCAGCTCAACAGGACGACGACCACACGCGACCGAAGTCGATGTGGTCGCGGGTGACCAGCCGCTGCCATGAGTACATGCGGCTAAGTGGAACAGGCATCCGTTTGCGCGTCAACCGCGACCCGGCGACCTGCTCACAGTGTGGACAGCCTTGACAGCCGGGCGTGTTCACCCCATAGCCTCAAGGCCGGTCGTGCTGAGGGGCGCGACCTGTTCCCGCCGTGTGAAGGCGTTCAACTCCCGTGTGCGATCACTGAATCCACGGAGCCTTCGCATGTCCTTTGACACCCTCGTCACCCCCGCCCAGGCGCCGCCCGGCGAAACCGCCGGCCCCGACCCCCTGCGCATCGTGCCGCGGCGCCGCACCGGCCAATGGCTGGCTGCGGCCGCCGTCCTCCTGCTGCTGGCACTCGCCGCGTACTCCGTCGTACGCAACGACGCCTTCCAGTGGGACGTGGTCGCCGACTACTTCCTGACCACCGCCGTGCTGCGCGGTCTGGGGCTGACCCTCTGGCTGACCGGGGCCGTGATGGTGCTCGGCTTCGCGCTGGGCACGCTGCTCGCGGTGCTCCGGCTGTCCGCCAACCCCGTGCTGCGGAGCGTCAGTTGGGGGTACGTCTGGCTCTTCCGTTCGATGCCGATCCTGGTCCAGCTGCTGTTCTGGTTCAACATCGGTGCGCTGTACCCGACGATCCTCGGCATCAAGACCGTGAATCTGCTCGGGCCGGTCACCATCGCCGTCATCGGCCTCACCCTGCACGAGGCCGCCTACGCCGCCGAGGTCGTCCGCGGCGGCATCCTGTCCGTCGAGAAGGGGCAGCTGGAGGCCGCCCAGTCGCTCGGCCTCGGTGGCTGGCGCCGGCTGCGCCGGATCGTGCTGCCGCAGGCGATGCGTTCGATCCTGCCGCCGGCCGGCAACATGCTGATCGGCACCCTCAAGGGCACGTCCATCGTCAGCGTCATCGCCGTCCAGGACCTGCTCTACTCCGTCCAGCTGGTCTACCACCGCACCTACCAGGTCATCCCGCTGCTGCTGGTCGCCACCCTCTGGTACATCGTGGTCACCTCCCTGCTCGGGGTCGGCCAGCACTACATCGAGCGGTACTACGCCCGCGGCGCGGCAGGTGCCCGGTGAAGCCGTCCGTGGTGATCGTCGGAGCCGGGCCGCGGGGCACCGGCCTGATCGAACGGATCGCCGCCAACGCCGCCGAGCTGTACGGCGATACACCGCTCGACCTGCATCTCGTCGACCCGCACCCGCCCGGCGGCGGCCGTATCTGGCGCCGCGACCAGTCCCCGCTGCTGTGGATGAACTCCATGGCCGAGGACGTCACCATGTTCACCGACGAGACGGTGGAGCTGGCCGGACCGGTGCGGCCGGGCCCCTCCCTCGCCGAATGGGCCGGTGCCGTACGGGCCGGTGAGATCCCCGTCGAGCCCGCGCTCGCCGCCGACATCGCGGCGCTGGGCCCGCAGGACTTCGCCGGCCGGCGGCTGCAGAGCGCCTATCTGCGCTGGGTGTACGACCGCTCGGTGGCCGCCCTGCCGCCGCAGGTCGCCGTCCATGAGCACCGGCGTACGGCCGTACGGATCACCGGTCCGCGCGAGGGCCGGCAGCAGGTGTGGCTGGACGGCCGCCCGGAGCCCCTGGCCGCCGACCTCGTCGTCCTCACCCTGGGCCACCTGGACTCCGAACCTCCGCCCGAACAACGGGAGTTGACCGCCTTCGCGGCCCGGCACGGTCTGACGCACCTGCCGCCCGCGTTCACCGCCGACAGCGACCTCGACGCCCTGCGGCCCGGCGAACCGGTCATCGTCCGTGGTTTCGGGCTCGCCTTCATCGACCTGATGGTGCTGCTCACCGAGGGGCGCGGCGGCACCTACGCGGCCGACGCCGACGGCCGGTTGACGTACCTGCCCTCCGGGCGCGAACCCGTCCTGCACGTCGGATCGCGGCGCGGGGTGCCCTACCACTCCAAGATCGGCTACGAGCTGACCGGCGGCCGCCCGCCGGTGCCCCGGTTCTTCGGCCCCGAGCAGGTCGACGAGCTGCTCGCCAGGCCGGCCGGCTTCGACTTCCGGCATGACGTCTGGCCGCTGATCGACAAGGAACTGGGCTTCGCCCACTACCACCGGCTGTTCACCGCCCACCCCGGCCGCACCCGGGTCAACTGGTCCGACTTCGAGGAGAAGTACGCCGCCGCCGACCCGGGCAGCGCCGAACTCCAGGCCCTGGTCGCCGCCTCCGTCCCGGATCCCGCCGACCATCTCGACCTGGACGCCCTGGACCACCCGCTGGCCGGACTGCGCCACCCCGACGGCGACGCGCTCCAGGAGGCGCTGCGCGGCTACATCGAAGCCGACCTCGCCCGCCGCCACGACCCCGAGCACAGCCCCGACCTGGCGGTCTTCCTCGCGCTGCTGTCGGTCTACGGCCAGCTGATCCGGATCGGCGACCGCGGCCCCTGGTGGCACGGCTTCTTCAGCTACCTCGCCTCCGGCCCGCCGGGACCGCGGCTGCGCCGGCTGCTGGCCCTCTCCCGGGCCGGAGTGGTGCGGTTCCTCGGCGCCGGCACCACCGTCACCGCCGATCAGCGGGCCGGCGTGTTCCGGGCGGCGAGCGCCACCGTGCCGGGAGAGTCGGTCACGGCCCGCGCGCTGGTGGAGGCGCGGCTGCCGGAGCCGACGGTCGAGCACACCCAGGACTCCCTGCTGCGCGCCCTGCACGCCGAGGGCGCGGCCTCAACCCCCGCCGGACTGCTGGCGGTTGACCCCGCGGACGGCCGGATCCTGGACCGGTCCGGGCGCCCGCACCCCCGTCGCCTCGCCCTCGGTCCGCACACCGACGCGCGCTCCGGCGGCGCCTTCGCCCGGCCCCGTACCAACGCGCCCGCGTTCCGGCAGAACGACGCGAGCGCCCGGGTGCTGCTCACCTTCCTGCGGGACCACCCGCCCGCCGGGCCGTCCGGCGGCCCGCGCACCGTCCCCGCCGCCCGCACCGCACCCCTCACCGAGGACTCCCATGCCGCTGACCAGTGATCCACCCGTCGACGAACTCCGCACCTCGCAGCGGCCCCGGCCCCCGGAGGCAGCGGACCGGGCGGCGGACGACCCGGCTGACCTGAAGGTCGTCCCCGTACGCCATCCCTGGCGCTGGGTCGCCGTGGCGGTGACCGCCGTGCTGATCGCCCAGTTCGTGCACGGGCTGGTCACCAACCCCGCCTGGGAATGGCAGGTGTTCGCGGAGTTCTTCACCGCGGGGACCGTGCTCCAAGCGGTCTGGATCACCCTCCAGCTGACCGTCTACGGCACCGCACTCGGCTTCGCCCTCGGCGTCGTGCTGGCCTTCATGCGCCTGTCGGCGAGCCCCTTCCTGCGGTGGGTGGCCTTCGGCTACATCTGGGCCTTCCGCTCCATCCCGCTCATCGTCCAGCTGCTGTTCTGGTTCAACCTCGCCTACCTCTACAAGCGCCTGGACTTCGGGATCCCCTTCGGTCCCGGCTTCTTCTCCTTCGACACCATGGGCCTGGTCGGTGCCATGGGAGCGGCGGTACTCGGCCTCGCCCTGCACCAGGCCGCATACGCCGCGGAGATCGTGCGCGGCGGCGTACTGGCCGTGGACGGCGGGCAGTTGGAGGCGGCGTCCGCGCTCGGCATTCCCCGGCTGCGGCAGCTGCGGCGCATCGTGCTGCCGCAGGCGATGCGCTCGATCCTGCCGAACGCCACCAACGAGGTCATCTCCCTCTTCAAGGGCACCTCGATCGTCTCCGTCATGGCGATCGGCGAACTCTTCTACCAGGTCCAGGTCATCTACGGACGGAACGGCCGGGTCGTGCCCCTGCTGATGGTGGCCACCGCCTGGTACATCCTCCTGACCACCGTGCTCTCCGTCCTCCAGCACTACGTCGAACGCCACTTCGCCAAGGGAGCGACCCGATGAGCACCCAGCAGACAGAGCAGACCCAGCAGCCCCAGCAGACGGAGCCGACCGGCCGGACCGAGCCGACCGGGCAGACCCCGCACTCCCGGAGCGCACCGCACGTGATGGTCGACGTCCGCGCGGTCCACAAGAGCTTCGGCCCGCTGGAGGTGCTGAAGGGAGTGGACCTCCAGGTCGGGGCCGGAGAGGTCGCGGTCGTCCTCGGCCCGTCCGGCTCCGGCAAGTCCACCCTGCTGCGCACCATCAACCACCTGGAGAAGGTCGACAGCGGCCGGATCAGCGTGGACGGCGCGCTGGTCGGCTACCGGCGCGATGACAAAGCAGTGGCCCGAAGGGCCTCCGGCAAGGGTGGTGGTGGGCGACGGGCGGGCAAGCTCTACGAGCTGCGCGAGCGGGAGATTCTCAAGCAGCGCACCCATATCGGCTTCGTCTTCCAGAACTTCAACCTCTTCCCCCATCTGACGGTCCTGGACAACATCACCGAGGCACCCGTCTCGGCGCTGCGCCGCCCCCGCAAGGACGTGCGCGCCGCCGCCCGCGCCCTGCTGGACCGGGTGGGCCTGGCCGACAAGGCCGACGCCTATCCGCGGCAGCTCTCCGGAGGCCAGCAGCAGCGGGTGGCCATCGCCCGTGCGCTCGCCCTGGAACCCAAGCTGCTGCTCTTCGACGAGCCGACCTCCGCGCTGGACCCCGAGCTGGTGGGTGAGGTCCTCGACGTCATCAAGGACCTGGCGCACCAGGGCACCACGATGGTCGTGGTCACCCACGAGATCGGCTTCGCCCGTGAGGTCGCCGACACCGTCGTCTTCATGGACGAGGGACGGATCGTCGAGCAGGGCCCGCCCGGCGAGGTCCTCGACCACCCGCGTCACGCGCGCACCAAGTCCTTCCTCTCCAAGGTCCTCTGACATGGCGGCACCCCGGAGAACCCTCCGCAGCGCGACCCGGAGTACCCACCGCAGCACGCCTCGCCGCACGACCGGGCGAACCACCACGAGGAGTCCCGAGTTGAACCCCCGTACCCTGACCGCCGCCCTCGCGCTCGCCGCCGGCTCCGTCCTCCTCACCGCCTGCGGCGGCGGCGCGCCGAGCGGCAGCACCGCCGCCGCCGGCGCGTCGGGGACGACGATCAATACCGGTCCCGACCAGCACCGCATCCGCGGGACGAAGGACCCGAAGGCCGCCGCGCTGCTGCCCGCGCGGGTCCGCGCGGCCGGGGCGCTGCGCATCGGGGTGGGCGCCGAGAGCGCCCCGCCGCTGAGCTTCTACGCCTCCGACGACCGGACCCTCATCGGCGTCGAGGAGGACATCGCCACGCTCGTCGCCGACACCCTCGGCCTCAAGCCGCAGTTCGACCCGCTGTCCTGGGAGAACCTCTTCGTCGGCCTGGACAGCGGGAAGCTCGACGCGGTCTTCGCCAATGTCACCGTCACCGAGGAGCGCAAGGAGAAATACGACTTCGCGACCTACCGCCTCGACGAACTGGCGATGGAGGCGAAGAAGGGCAGCGGCTGGAAAGTGCACGGCGCCAAGGACGTCGCGGGCAAAACCATCGCCGTCAGCTCCGGCACCAACCAGGAGAAGATCCTGGTCGACTGGAGCGAGCAGAACGAGAAGGCGGGCCGCGAGCCGGTCGGCATCAAGTACTTCCAGAAGGCCTCCGACACCTACCTCGCCCTCCAGTCGGGCCGCATCGACGGCTACTTCGGGCCCAATCCGTCCGTCGCCTACCACGTGCACACGGCCGGCCAGACGGAGAACGCCGGAACCTTCTCCGGCGGCGGGAAGAGCGTACAAGGCAAGATCGCCGTCACCACGAAGAAGGACAGCGGCCTGGTCAAGGCCTACGCCGCGGCGCTGCGGAAGGTCATCGACAACGGCCGCTACGGCAAGGTGCTGGCGCGCTGGGGGCTGACCGCCGAGGCCCTTGAGACCTCGCAGATCAACCCGCCGGGGCTGCCCCGGACCGCGAACTGACCCGGCGCACGAAAGGAACCCCCCATGCCTGTCACCCAACGCCCCCTCCACCTGGCCGTAGCGCTGGACGGCCCGCTCCAACACCCGGACGCCGCCGCCCACTTCGTCCGTCTGGGGCAGCTCGCCGAGCGCGGCACCCTCGACTTCGTCACCCTCGGCGACAGCTTCACCGGGCCGGGACTCGACGCGCTCGCCGTACTGGCCCGCATCGCTCCGGCCACCGACCGGATCGGCCTGGTCCCGACGGTCACCACCACCCACACCGAGCCGTTCCACGTCTCCACCGCCGTCAGCACCCTGGACTGGGTCAGCCGCGGCCGGGCGGGCTGGGCGGTCGGCGTGTCCACCACCGACGCCGAGGCCGCGCTCTTCGGCCGCCGGGACGCCGCCCCGCCCGCCGACGTCTGGCGCGAGGCCGGCGAGGTCGCCGACGTCGCCGCCCGGCTGTGGGACAGCTGGGAGGACGACGCGGAGATCCGTGACCGGGCGAGCGGCCGTTTCGTCGACCGGGACAAGCTCCACTACGTCGACTTCACCGGCAGCACCTTCTCCGTCCGCGGCCCCTCGATCGTGCCCAGGCCCCCGCAGGGCCGCCCCGTCACCGTCATCGACGCGACCGGCGACGGGGACGGCGGCCCGGCGGCGGAGGAGGCGGCGGCCGCGTACGCCGATGTCGCGCTGGTGCGCGCCGAGGACCCGCAGGCCGCCGGCGCCGCCCGCACCGCCCTGCGCGAACGCGCCCGCGCGCTCGGCCGCAACCCCGACCGGCTGATCGTCCTGGCCTCGCTGCCCGTCGAGCTGTACTCCTCGGGGGACGCCGTCGGGCTCGCCGACCTCCTCGGCGACTGGCACGCCGACGGCGCCGCCGACGGCTTCCACCTGCGGCCCGCCGACCCC
This sequence comes from Streptomyces sp. NPDC101393, assembly GCF_044767385.1. Lineage (NCBI taxonomy): Bacteria > Bacillati > Actinomycetota > Actinomycetes > Kitasatosporales > Streptomycetaceae > Streptomyces > Streptomyces sp. NPDC101393. The sequence continues at coordinate 79,103 of NZ_JBIWNU010000007.1, forward strand.
GCCCGGGACCTCGCCCACCTCGTCGACGGCACCGTCCCGGTGCTCCAGCACCGCTGCCTGCTCCGCCGCTTCTACCCCGGCGCCACCCTGCGCGAACACCTCGGCCTGCCCCGCCCCGCCAACCGCTACGCCCTCGCCCGGGAGGCCTCCTGATGACCCCGAACCAGCACCGGCCGCCGCGCAAGCAGGTGCATCTGGCGGCGCACTTCCCCGGAGTCAACAACACCACCGTCTGGGCGGACGACCGGTCGAGGAGCCAGATCGCCTTCGACTCCTTCGTGCATCTGGCCCGCACCGCCGAACGCGGGCTGTTCGACTTCTTCTTCCTGGCCGAGGGGCTGCGGCTGCGGGAGCACAAGGGCCGTATCCACGACCTCGACGTGCTCGGCCGCCCCGAGTCGATCACCGTGCTCAACGCGCTCGCCGCGGTCACCGACCGGCTGGGCCTGGCCGCGACCGTCAACGCCACCTTCAACGAGCCCTACGAACTCGCCCGCCGGTTCGCCTCCCTCGACCACCTCAGCGGGGGCCGGGCCGCCTGGAACGTCGTCACCACCTCCGACGCGTTCACCGGCGAGAACTTCCGCCGCGGCGGCTATCTCGACCGCGCCGACCGCTACACCCGGGCCGCCGAATTCATCGCCACCGCACGGGAGCTGTGGGACTCGTGGCCGGACGGCGGACAGCCGCGGCCGTTCGCGCACCGCGGCCAGCACTTCGACATCCGCGGCGAGTTCGGGGTGCCGCGCAGCCCGCAGGGGCACCCCGTCGTCATCCAGGCCGGTGATTCGCCCGAGGGCCGGGAGTTCGCCGCGTCCGCCGCCGACGTGATCTTCACCCGGCACAGCGGCCTGGAGGCCGGCCGCGTCTTCTACGCCGACGTCAAGAGCCGGCTCGCCGCATACGGCAGGCAGCCCGACGACCTCAAAATCATGCCGGGTGTCACCTTCGTCCTCGGCGACACCGCCGCCGAGGCCCAGGAGCACGCCGCCGAGATCCGCCGCCGGCAGGTGTCGCCGCAGAACGCGCTGCTCGCGCTGGAGCAGGTCTGGGGCGTCGACCTGTCCGCCTACGACCCCGACGGGCCGCTGCCCGATATCGACCCCGACCCCGGAGGCGAGCTGGCGCAGGGCCGGGTGAAGATCGCCGACCCGCAGGCCGTCGCCGACAAGTGGCGGGCGCTGTCGCAGGCCAAGGGCCTGTCCATCCGCGAGACCGTCATCGAGACCACCGGCCGGCAGTCCTTCGTCGGCACCCCGGAATCCGTCGCGGAGGAGATGGACACCTTCGTGCAGACCGACGCGGCCGACGGATTCATCCTCGTCCCGCATCTGACCCCGGGCGGCCTCGACACGTTCGTCGACCGCGTGGTTCCCCTCCTCCAGGAGCGCGGCGCCCACCGCACGGAATACACCGGCACCACCCTGCGCTCCCATTTGGGACTGCCGGATGCCGCACACCCGGTAGGGAAGGGCTGACCGTCATGACCACCACGAACGCGCGCGAAGCATGGCAGGAGTGGCACGAGCTGCGTGTCGCGTCGGTCTCCCGGCCCTACGGCCCGCTCGCGCTGACCGGCACCCACTGGCTCAGCGACCACCCGGACGGCCATATCGAGGCTCTGCCAGGGGTCTGGACCGCGGAAGGTGACCAGGTCGTGCTGCGGGCCACCGCCGAGGACCGGCTCACCGCCGACGGCAGGCCGCTGGACGGCGAGGTCCGGCTCGGCCCGGACGGCCCGCCCGAAGGGGCCCGGGTGGCGCGGGGCGGCCGGCGCCTGCCGGTGCTGCGGCGCGAGGGACTGTGGGCGGTGCGCGACTTCGACCCGGACTCCGCGGCCCGCCGCGCCTTCGCCGGCATCGAGGTCCATGACCACGACGAGCGCTGGGTGCGGCCCGGCCTGTTCCGTCCGTACGCGCGGGACCGCACCGTCGAGGTGCCCCACGCCGACGGGCAGCGGCGCGGGCTCGGGCTTGCCGGTGAACTCGCCTTCACCCTCGAAGGCGACGAGCACACCCTGCAGGTCGCGGTCGAGGACGACGGCTCGCTGTGGGCGGTGCTCGCCGACGCCACCAGCGGCAAGGACAGCTACCGTTTCCGTTTCCTGCGGCCGCCCGCGCCCGCCGAGGACGGCACCGTCACCGTCGATCTCAACCGCACCCTGCTGCCGCCGTGTGCCTTCGCCGACCACTTCCTCTGCCCCTTCCCGCCGCCGGGCAACACTCTGCCGTTCGCCCTCCGGGCGGGTGAGCTCAGCCGCCTCGACGGCTGAGCCGTACCGGCCCTGACCGAGGGGCGCACACCGCCCCGGCAGCCCTCCAACGAGGGTGCCGGGGCGGTGCGTTGGCCTGAACACGGACAGTTCGGGCCACTTCGGGGGCAACTTCATGAGGCCCTCTTGCGCTGCGGGGGTGGTGCGCCCGACACTCCCGATCAGCGCTTGTCAGGGGCACGCGGAAAAGGAACGTGCGGATTCCCGTGTGCCTTCGGCTGCGCCTCACGGGCCGCCCACAGGTGGCCCATCGATCCCCCTCGGAGGAATCACGTGAGGAACGAGCGCACTACCCCCCGCAGCGGCGTAGCGAGACGCACGCGGCTGATCGCCGTGGCGTCGGGACTGGTGGCCGTCGGGGCCATCGCCATCCCCAGTGCCAACGCGCAGGAGACCGCCCCCGCCAAGACGTTCAGCGCCGCCCAGCTGTCCGCCGCGGGCAACGCGGTACGAACGGCGGACGTCGCCGGCACGGCGTGGACGGTCGACTCCAAGACCCACACCCTTGTCGTCACGGCCGACCGCACCGTCTCCCAGGCCGAGATCAACAAGATCGAGCAGGCCGCGGGAGCCAACTCCGGCGCGGTACGCATCGAACGCATCGCGGGCACCTTCCGCAAGTTCATCTCCGGCGGCGACGCCATCTACGCGCCCAGCTGGCGCTGCTCGCTGGGCTTCAACGTCCGCAGCGGCAGCACCTACTACGCCCTGACCGCCGGTCACTGCACCGACGGAAACCCGCCGTGGACCACCGGCTCCGGTGCGAGCATCGGCCCGACCGCCGGCTCCAGCTTCCCGGGCAACGACTACGGCATCATCAAGTACACCGGCTCGGTGTCCCACGAGGGCACCGTCGGCAGCCAGGACATCACCAGCGCCGGCAATCCGACCAACGGACAGTCGGTCACCCGCCGCGGCTCCACCACCGGCATCCACAGCGGCAAGGTCACCGGGCTGAACGCCACCGTCAACTACGGCGGCGGCGACATCGTCTCCGGACTGATCCAGACCACCGTCTGTGCCGAGCCCGGCGACAGCGGCGGCCCCCTCTACTCCGGGACCAAGGCCCTGGGCCTCACCTCCGGCGGCAGCGGCGACTGCACCTCCGGCGGGACGACGTTCTTCCAGCCGGTCACCGAGGCACTCAGCGCGTACGGCGTGAGCGTCTACTGACCGGACGGGGCCGGCGCTGATCGACGCCGGCCCCCGCACGGCAGCGGCAGAAGGGCCCTCGTCCGCCGGCGGACGAGGGCCCGGGCGCGTGCGGGGCACCGCGAGCGGCGCCCGACCCCCTTCACCGACCCGGGCATACCATGGTGAATAAGGGCGAAACGCTCGCCGTGGTGCTCAAGAGTGCCCAGGGCGGCAGGCGACGCCGTCACGGACGGCACCGCCGACGGCGCAGGCGGCACAGTCAGGGGCCGGTGATGCTGGAAGAGCTGGTGACGGCCGGAGTGGCGCTGGTCTCGGTCGGCGCGGTGTACGGCATGGCGGCGGCGCGGGTCGTCAAGCAGTACGAGCGCGGTGTGGTGCTCCGCCTGGGGCGGCTGGCCTCGGAGGTGCGGGGGCCGGGGTTCACCATGATCGTTCCGGGCGTCGACCGGATGCGCAAGGTGAACATGCAGATCATCACGATGCCGGTGCCCGCCCAGGAGGGCATCACCCGCGACAACGTCACCGTCCGGGTCGACGCGGTGGTCTATTTCAAGGTCGTGGACGCCGCCGACGCGGTCGTCGAGGTCGAGGACTACCGCTTCGCGGTTTCCCAGGTCGCCCAGACCTCGCTGCGCTCCATCATCGGCAAGAGCGATCTGGACGATCTGCTCTCCAACCGGGAAAAGCTCAACGAGGGCCTCGCCGTGATGATCGACAGCCCGGCACTGGGCTGGGGCGTCCGGATCGACCGGGTGGAGATCAAGGACGTCTCGCTGCCGGAGACGATGAAGCGGTCGATGGCCCGTCAGGCGGAGGCCACCCGTGACCGGCGTGCCCGGGTGATCAATGCCGACGCCGAGCTGCAGGCATCGAAGAAGCTGGCCGAGGCGGCCGGGGCGATGTCCGACCAGCCCGCGGCGCTCCAACTGCGGCTGTTGCAGACCGTGGTGGCGGTCGCCGCCGAGAAGAACTCGACGCTCGTGCTGCCCTTCCCCGTGGAGCTGCTGCGCTTCCTGGAGCGCTCCGGCCTGCAGGCCCAGGCGCAGACCGCGGTGGCCGAGGCGCAGCAGGCCGGCGCCCAGCAGCCCGGTACACCCCCGGCCGGTACGCAGCCGCCGCCCGCTTCCGGGGCGACGGCCGCTTCGGGCGCCACGGCCGATCCGGGCGCGACGCCCACGCCCTCCCGCGAGGCCGTCGAGGACGGTGCCGAGGGTGACGCGCTGCCCCCGGAGCTGGAAGCCCTCACCGACTCGGACGTGACCTGGACGGATGTGGAAGAGGGCCGGTGAGGCGCCCGTCAGCCTCGCTCGGGGGTCTGCGGGGCGGCCGGCGGCGGGGCCGGTGGCCACGGCACGTCCGCGAGGAGGGGGAGCAGCGCTTCCTCCTCGTACGCGAGATGCGCCGTCAGCTCACCGGACATCCGGTGCAACTCGGTGCGGAAGCGCCGGGGGTCGGCGGCGCCGATGCCGTCCAGGAGGCCGACCAGTTCACCCTGGATGCGCGCGACCGTCCGGTGCTCGTCGCGCAGCCGGTCGAAGGTGGCGCCCAAGTGGGGGTGATGGCGCGCGATCCCGGGGAACAGATGCGCGTCCTCGCTGGTGTGATGGAACTCCAGGGACTGGCAGAACGCCAGGCAGTGCTGCCGGATCTGCAGTCCGAGGCCCGGCCCGGGGTGGGGCGCGGCGCCCTGTCGCGGGGCGGCCCGCGAGGCGAAGTGCGCCTCGGTTTCGGCCTGTACGTGCCGTAGCTGTGCGCGCAGCCAGGTGTGCACCTCCTCCACCTTGTCGGCGAGCGTCCTGATCTCGCGGGGGCCCTCGTCCGGATCCGCTGCGGAGCGTTCCAGCACCACGACCGGCAGGATCCGGGTGGTCCGGCTCTGGTGGTCGCCGTATCCGGGCGCGGCACGTACCACCCGCTCGAACAGCCGGTCACGGCGCGCGCCTTCGGCGGGGACCGCGACGGCCTGGAATTCCTCGGAGCCGAGCTGCACCCGCACGATCGGGTGGGCGAGCAGGTCGTGGTACCAGGCGGGGTGGTGGGGCGCCCCCAGGTTGGACCCGACGACCAGCAGCCGGCCGTCGTCGTGGAAGGGGGCGAGGGCAGTGGTGACGTCCCGCCCGGACCTCGCGCCCTTGGTCGTCAGCAGGAGGAGGTCACCGCCCGCGGTGGCGGCGGGCGCGGGCGTCGGAGCGGGGGTGGGCCCGGGGGCGAGTTCCGGGGCGGGCTGGTGCTCGGGCATACGGTGTCGATCTCCCAAGAGGTGTGCGAGAGGTGGGGCCCCGCGGGCCGTAACGGCAGGCCGTGACGCGGTGACCGGAGGCAGCGGAAGGCGAAGCGGCGCGGTGCGCGACGACCGCAGGACCGCACGAGGACGTGGCCGCACGAGGGTGTGACCGCCCGGAGAGGTGACTCCGGTCGGACGTGACCGAGCGGAGAGGCGACTGCGCGGAGACGGGACTGCGCGCGGACGCACCAACGGTGTCTGCGGGGGCGCGCGAAGGCGCTGACGTCAAACGCGGGGTGCGGAGTGTGAACTCAAGGCATCGTCCCCGGGAAAAGGTGCTCGCCCGGTCACCGGCCCGCCCACTGCTCTTCGGCCGGTGCCACGCGGCACGGGCTCATTACAGTCACCCGCTCATGGCCTGTCAACGCGGAACCGGTGCGGCCGCTTTCCGGCCAGGCACGGCCCCGGCACCTCACCGCTCGCCGACGGCCCGTCGGCCCCGGTGCCCGTACCCGGAAGCTCCGTACGCGGACACCGGTGTGTGACCGCCGTGTGGTGAAACGGTGAACTCCCGTACCCGAGGCCGGTACTCGGTCTTGTGCACGAGTGAGGGTGATGGGAATACTCGGCTCCGCACGTTGGCATGGACGCGATTCCCCAGGTGCACTTTCGAGGGGGCGGACCCGTCCTGTCCCGATTCCTCACACTCTCGGGTTCGGACATCTCCCCACAGATCCGGGCCCTTCCCCCCACGGGAGGCTTTGAGTTGAAGCACCGACGCATACCCAACCGCCGCGCCCTCCTCGCCGGCGCGGGCGCCCTGGCACTCGCCGCGACCGCCACCGTCACCCTGGCCAACGCCAACGCGTCCCCCGCCCCCACCCCCTCGGTGTCCAAGCTGACCGCCGCCGCGGCGAACACGCTGGCGTCCCAGCTCAAGACCGACACGGCCGGTGCGTTCTATGACGCCAAGGCCAAGAAGCTCGTGGTCAATGTCGTGAACGAGGCGGCGGCCAAGACCGTCCGGGCGAAGGGGGCGGAGGCGAGACTTGTCCGGCACACGCTCGCCCAGCTCGACTCGGCCCGGAAGACGCTGAAGGCCAAGGCGACCATCCCGGGCACGTCCTGGGGGGTCGACCCCACGAGCAACAAGGTCGTGGTGACCGCCGACCGTACGGTCAAGGGCGCCAAGCTGGCGCAGCTCACCAAGGTCGCCAAGGGCCTCGGTGACAAGGTCGTGGTCCGCCACAGCAAGGGGGAGTTCAAGCCCTTCATCGGCGGCGGTGACGCGATCTGGGGGAGCGGCGCGCGCTGCTCGCTCGGCTTCAATGTCGTCAAGGACGGCCAGCCGTACTTCCTGACCGCCGGCCACTGCGGCAACGCCGTCAAGAGCTGGTCCGACCAGCAGGGCGGCTCGGAGATCGCGACGACCGAGGAGTCCAGCTTCCCGGGCAACGACTACGCCATCGCCAAGTACACCGGCGACACCGCGCACCCGAGCGAGGTGGACCTCTACAACGGCAGCACCCAGAAGATCACCAAGGCCGCGGAGGCCACGGTCGGCGAGAAGGTGCAGCGCAGCGGCAGCACCACCCAGGTGCACGACGGCACGGTCAAGGCGCTGAACGCCACCGTCAACTACCAGGAGGGCCAGGTCGACGGTCTGATCCAGACCGACGTCTGCGCCGAGCCCGGTGACAGCGGCGGCGCGCTCTTCGACGGCGAGTCGGCGCTGGGCCTCACCTCCGGCGGCAGCGGCGACTGCTCCGGCGGCGGCGAGACCTTCTTCCAGCCGGTCCCGGAGGCCCTGGAGGCCTACGGCGCGCAGATCGGCTGACGCCCCCATCCGGCACCCGTAGGGTTCTTCCCGTACGGCTCCGCACACGGCACCGGCCCCCGGACATGCGACGTCCGGGGGCCGGTGCCGTGTCGCGTGCCGGTCAGAACTCGAACACCGCGCCCTGGCCGCCGGTCAGTTCGCAGGGGTTCGCGAAGGTGTGGGTGTACGAGACCCGGCGGCCCTGCCAGACGCCGTCGGCGGTGACCACGAGCGGGTTCCACTCCTTGGTGCACAGCCGTCCGTCCGGGGCGCCGGTCACCTCGCTGAACTCACCGGACACCGCGCGCAGTTGGGCGCAGGCGGCTTTCGGGTTCGGGTGGCTGCCGGCCCCGCCCGGCGTACAGCTGAGGGTCACCGCGCGCTGCACCGTGGCGTCGGCGCGGCCCGCGCCCTGGCCGACGGTGAGCACCAGAGCCGTCGGGGCGTAGAGCCCGCCGGTGCGCGCGGGCTGCGCCGGTGCGGCGGCGGCCTGTGCGGTGGTGGCCAGCGCGCCGAGAACCAGCGCCGCGCCGAGCGCGATGCCCCCAGTGATGTACCGCATGACGAACACTCCCTTGTTCGAAGGTGCAGATGACGGACGGGAGTCTGGCCCAAGCGCACCTCGATCGCACACGGAGCAATCACTTTGAGTCGAGAGAGGAACGCTGTGGGTAATGGCGTGAAGGGGTGCGATGGAGTTGTGAAGAGGGTGTGACTTCATGGTGTGCGGTCAGCCCGAATGCGGCGCGGTGAGCCGCTCCGGCCGGGCCTCCGCACGCCGCCGGAAGGGAGGAATCCGGCCGCCGACCGGTCGTTCGGGAGGTTATCGATCTCCGGCGATTGGCCCGAAGAGGGGGCCTCGGGAGGGGCGGGGGCGGCAGAGGGGTGACCGTCGGTTATCCGGTCGGCCGCCCGCCGGTCACTTCTTCGGGTCGTCGAGCTCCGGCAGTCCCGCCGTCAGGGCCCGCATGCCTCGCGCCACCAGGTCCGCGGGACCCTGCGGACCGGACGCCGGCCCGTCGCCGGCCGCCCACTCCTCCACGGCGACCCGCATCGCGGTGTTCGCGGCGGCCGCGGCCAGCCGTACCTCCAGCGGGCCGGCGTCGGTCAGCTGCGCCAGGACCGGCATCAGCGCTTCCTCGGAGTCGTGGTGCACGCGGTGCCAGACTGCGCGCAGCGCCGGGGAGGCGGGCATCGCCCGCAGCAGGCCACGGGTCCGGCGCAGCGCCTCGGCGGCCGGTTCGTCGGCGGGGGTCAGTGCCTGCCGCGCCGCCTGCTCCAGCGCCGCGCGCACCGGCGCCGCGTCCGGTCCCGTGGCCTGCGCGGCCAGGCCGTCGATCCACTGCCGCACCCCGACGGCGAGCAGCGGCGCCACCGCGTCCTCCTTGGTGCGGAAGTAGCGGTAGAAGGTGCGCAGCGCGACGCCGGCGGTGCGCGCGATCTCCTCCGCGGTGACGGTGGCGCCGCGTTCCGCGAACAGGGCCGCCGCGGTCCGGGCGATCTCCATCTGGGTGTCGGCCTTGCGCCGCTCGGTGAGGGAGGGGCGGGTCGCGGGGCGGGGCTCGGTGGGCATGCCGCACAGCTTACGGAGAGCGGCGTGCCGAGGTGACGTACTGGCGCGACGTGCAGTAATGGCACGTCATGCCACTATGGCGTACGGTGCGATGTACCTCGAGAACGGAGCACACCATGAACCGCTTTGACGGCCGCCGCGCACTGATCACCGGCGCCGGATCGGGCATCGGGCAGGCCACCGTCCACCGCGTCCTCGCCGAGGGCGGCCGGGTGGTGGCGGCGGACGTCGACCCGGCGGGCCTGCGGGCCACCGCCGAGCGTGCCGCGGCGGACGGCGCGGGGGACCGGCTGGAGACCGCGGTGCTGGACATATCCGACGAGGCTGCGGTCCGGGCCGGCGTGGCGGCCGCGGTGTCCGGCCTCGGGGGCCTGGACGTCCTGGTCAACGCGGCCGGCATCCTGCGCTCCTCACACACCCACAGGACCGGCCTGGACTTCTTCAACAAGATCATCTCGGTCAACCTGACCGGCACCTTCCTGATGATCCGGGAGGCGCTGCCCGCCCTCCTGGAGGGCCGGTCGCCGGTCGTGGTCAACTTCAGCTCCACCTCCGCCACGTTCGCGCACCCGTACATGGCGGCGTACGCGGCGAGCAAGGGCGGCATTCAGTCCCTGACGCACGCCATCGCGAGCGAATACAGCAAGCAGGGACTGCGTGCGGTGTGCGTGGCACCGGGTTCCATCGCCAGCGGCATGACCAACGGGCCCGGCCCGGGGCTGCCCGAGGACGCCGATATGAGCCTGTTCACCAAGCTCGCCCCGGCCATCGGCGAGGGCTTCGCGGGCCCCGAGACCGTCGCGGGCGTCATCGCGATGCTCGCCTCGCAGGACGGCGCGTTCATCACCGGCACCGAGATCCGGATCGACGGCGGCACCCATATGTGAGCGGGCGGAGCGGCGTCGCGCGGACGGACCGCGCGGCGGCGGCCACGGTCGCCGTGGCGCTCAGCCCGGCAGCCGCTCCCCGTCGCCCGCCGCGGCTCCGCCGCCCGGCCTGTCCGCGTCGCCCTTCCTGCGGAACAGTGAGAGTCCGACGGTGAGCAGGGTGCCGCCGACCGCCCAGGCGGAGAGCACCAGCAGCGGTCCGGTCAGCGCGTTGCCGCGGAAGTACGCGACGGAGCGCGCCGCCCAGGTGCCCGCGCCCGGCGGCAGCGCGGGCCCGATCGCATGCCAGAACGGCGGCAGCAGCGCATACGGGTAGGCGCCGCCCGCACTCGGATTGCCCAGCACCACGATCACCAGGATCGCCAGGCCGATTCCGAGGATGCCCAGCAGTCCCTGGAAGGCCAGGGTCGTGGCCCCCACGGCGAAGACCGTCAGGGCGCCGAGGCCCCAGAGCCCGAAGAGGCTGCCGGGCAGTGCGCCGAGGGCCGGGCCGACGACGATCGCACCGGCCAGGCCGGCGGCGATCGAATAGAGCGCGAGCGCGGCCAGCCGGATGGTCGCCCGCTGCCCGTTGGCGGGGCGCGCCCCGGCGCTGATCGCGAGGATCGCGGCGCACAGGTAGCCGCCGACGCACCAGCCCACGACCAGATAGAAGGACGACAGGCTCCGGGTGTCGCCACGGTAGGCGGGCGTCACGTCCACCGTCCGCACGGTGCGATTCTGCGCCTTCTCCGCCGCGTGGACGACCAGTTCGACGGCCTGGGACAGCGACGCCCCGCCGCCGCTCGCGACGAGCAGCCGGTCGGTGCTGCCCCGCGGATCGACGATCAGCGCGCCGTCGATCGTCCGGTCGGCGATCTGCCGCCGCGCCTCCGCCTCGGACGCCACCGGGCGCGGATCCAGGGGCGAGCCCGCCAGCCGGTCGAGCTTCCCCACCAGCTGCCCGCTGACCTGCGCGGGGGCGACCACGGCGAGCGGGACGTCGGTGGGCTTGGGGTGGTGGAAGGCGCCGGTGTACGACGTGATGAACGCGATCATCAGGCCCAGTACGCCGACCACCAGCAGCGCGGCCCGGGTGGTCACCGCGCTCTTCACCTCCCCCAGGAAGGTGGTGCGGGTGTCGTCGCCCAACGTGGCCATGCGCCGCTCCTTGCCGCATTCGTGCCGTACTCGTGGCGTATCCGTGCCGGATCGCTCCGGGGTGCGCCGGGGCGATAGGTGATCCATTCATGGCGCGTGCCTCCATATCCTCCGATCGGTGGCGTGATCGCGCAGATCGGACAGGGCTGATCAGTGGAGCGGGCGAGCGGCTCCCGAGCAGGTGTTCGTACGAATGTTCGATACAGGGGTTATGGTGGAGCGAGAAGTGAGGGACTCAGGATCAGCCGGGGGCGGATGAGGTGCAGGAGGTGCGGATGCCAGGCTTCACGCATCTGCACACCGCTTCCGGGTTCTCCCTGCGCTACGGCGCCTCCCCTCCCGAGCGGCTCGCCGAGCGCGCCGCCGAACGGGGCATGGACGCCCTCGCCCTGACCGACCGCGACGGACTCTCCGGAGCCGTCCGGTTCGCCAAGGCCGCCGCCGAGGCCGGCGTCCGGCCCCTGTTCGGCACCGAACTCGCCGTGGGGGAGCGCGCGGTGACGCCCACCGCCACCGCGGGCCGCCGCGCCCCGGCACCCGGCCAAGCCTTCCCCGACGGGTCCGCCGCCCGCACCGTCTTCCTGGCCCGTGGCGGGGCGGCCGGCTGGGCCGCCCTGTGCCGGCTGGTCTCGGCCGCGCACGCGGGAGCGCCCGGACGGCCCGTCCTTCCCTGGAGCGCCCTGGAGACCGCCACGGAAGGGCTGACCGTCCTGCTCGGACCGGATTCCGACGTCGGCCGGGCGCTGACCGCGGGCCGGCCGGACCACGCCGCCCGGCTCGCCGCCCCCTGGCGCGAGCTCTACGGCGACGCGCTGCGCCTGGAGGTCGTCGACCACGGGCGGCCCGGCAGCGGCCCCGGCTCGCTCCGGCTGGCCGCCCGCACCCTCGGCTTCGCCGTCGAACAGGGCGTCCGCGCCGTCCTGACCAACGCCGTCCGCTACGCCGACCCCGGCCAGGGCCCGGTCGCCGACGTCCTGGACTCCGTCCGCCGCCCGGTGCCGGCCGGCCGGCACCGCCCCGGAGCAGGGGACGGCGGTGAGCGCTGGCTCAAGGACGCCGCCGCGATGGGCCGCGCCGCCGAGCGGATCGCCGAGTCGGCCGGTTTCCGGCGCGGCCTCGCCCACCGGCTGCTCACCCTGACCGAGGAGACCGCGGGCGGATGCCTGGTCGACCCGCAGGCCGACATCGGGCTGGGCCGGGTCCACTTCCCCGAACCCCGGCTGCTCGGCGCCGGGCACCGCACCGCCGCACGGGTGCTGCGCTCGCGCTGCGCCGCCGGGATGGTGCTGCGCGGCCACGACCGTGACCGGGAGCGCTGGCAGCGGCTGCACGACGAACTGCGCACGATCGAGCGGCTCGGCCACCCCGGGTACTTCCTGACGGTCGCTCAGGTCGTGGCTGACATCAAGGAGCGGGGAATCCGGGTCGCGGTCCGCGGGGCGGGCGCCGGATCGCTGGTCAACCACCTCCTGGGCATCGCGCCCGCCGACCCCGTCGCCCACGGACTGCAAAGGGAGCACTTCCTGTCCGAGCGGCGGGCGGCCCTCCCGGACATCGACATCGACGTCGAGTCGGCCCGCCGGCCGGAGGTCCACCGCGCGATCCTCGACCGCTTCGGCGCCGAGCGGGTCGCGGCCCTCTCCCTGCCCGAGACCTACCGGGTCCGGCACGCCCTGCGCGACGTGGGCGCCGCCCTGGGCATGGACCCGGCGCGGGTGGACCGGCTCGCCCGTGCCTTCCCGCACATCCGGGCCCGCGACGCCCGCGCGGCGCTCGCCGAGCTCCCCGAGCTGCGCGGGGTGCGGGAGGCCGCCGACGAGCGGCTGTGGCAGCTGGTCGAGTCGCTGGACGCGCTGCCGCGCGGGATCGCCCCGCACCCGAGCGGGGTGCTGCTCTCGGACGCCTCGCTGCTGGACCGTACGCCCGTCGTGCCGGCCGGCGGCGAGGTCCCCCATGGCGCCGACGACGGAGATGCCCCCTTCGCCATGTCCCCGTTCGGCATGTCCCCCTTCGGCAAGGAGGACATCGAGGAACTGGGGCTGCTCCAGTTCGACGTCCTGGGCACGCCGGTGCAGTCCGCGATGGCGCACGCGGTCGCCGAGATCGGCCGGGCCACCGGAGCCCGCCCGGACCTGGACGACCCCGCGCAGGTGCCGCCCGGCGACCGGGCCACCTATGACCTGATCCGCTCCACCGAGACGCTCGGCTGCTTCCGGATCGAATCGCCGGACCGGCGCGACCTGATCGGCAGGCTCCAGCCGGCCACCTTCCACGACCTGGTCGTCGCCCTCTCGCTCGTCCGGCCCGGTCCGGTCGCCGCCGACGCGGTGCGGCTCTTCACCGAGGCCGTGCACGGCCGTGCGCCGGCCCGCTCCCCGCATCCCGACCTGGAGGAACCGCTGCGCGAGACCTACGGGGTCGTCCTCTTCCACGAGCAGATCATCGAGACGCTGCGGATCATGACCGGCTGCGAGCGGGACGAGGCGGAGGAGAAGCGGCGCGCGCTGTCGCACCCGGAGCGGCAGGAGCGGGTGCGTGCCTGGTTCGCTGAGCGTGCCGGGCGGCGCGGCCACTCACCCGAGGTGATCGCGCAGACCTGGGAGAGCGTCGCGACCTTCGGCGCGTACGGCTTCCGCAAGGCGCATGCGGTGGCGTTCGCCGTGCCCGCCCACCAGTCCGCCTGGCTCAAGGCGCACCACCCCGCGGCCTTCTACGCCGGGCTGCTCACCCATGACCCGGGGGTCTACCCCCGGCGGCTGCTGCTGGCGGACGCGCGCCGGCGCGGGGTGCCGGTGCTGCCGTTGGACGTGAACCGGTCGGCGGCCGCTCATCGAATCGAACTGGTGTCCGGTGAGGGAGGTGGGGGTGGCCACGGCGGCGGCTCCGGCGTCTGGGGGCTGCGGCTCGCGCTCACCGAAGTGCACGGGATGAGCGAAGCCGCCGCGGAACGCATCGCCGCCGGCCGGCCCTACACCTCGCTCCAGGACCTGTGGCAGCGCGCCCGGCCGAGCCGCCCGGTGGCCGAACGCCTCGCCCGGGTCGGCGCGTTGGACGCCTTCGGCGCGAACCGCCGGGACCTGCTGCTGCACCTCGCCGAGCTGCACCCGCGCCGGCGCCGCGCCCCCGGCGGCCAGGAGGCGGCGGCCGACGGCGCCGCACCGTCCGGGCTGCCCGGTCTCAGCGACGTCGAACGGCTCAGCGCCGAACTGGGCGTCCTCGCCGGCGACGCCCCCCGGCATCTGATGGCCGACCACGGCGCGTTCCTCGCCGAGCTGGGCGCGCTGCCGGCCCGGGAGCTGCAGGACGCCCGGAACGGCGAGACGGTGCTGGTCGCCGGGGCCAAGGGCGCCACCCGGACGCCACCGGCCCGCTCCGGCAGCCGGGTCATCCTCACCACCCTCGACGACAGCACGGGGCTGGTCGACTGCGCCTTCTTCGACGCTCCCCGGGACCCTGACGGCCTGGAAGGTCCCGCCGGCCCCCTTGCCACCTGTGCTCACACCGTCCACCACTCCTGGCTGCTGCTGGTGCGCGGAACGGTCCGGCGGAGCGGGCCGGGCAGCTTCGGTGTGATCGGCGCCGCCGCCTGGAACCTCGCCGAGCTGGCCGAACTGCGCCGCGAGGGCGGCCTGGAGGCGGTCACCGCCCGCCTCGCGGCAGGACCGGACCGGCCGCCCCGGGACGCGGAAGGGGACGGCGGAGGGAAGGACGGGACGGACGGCAGGGACACCCCCGCCGCCCCTGCCCCCGCCGCCGGCTCCGGGCACGCCGGCCGGCCGGAGGCAGGCGAGGAACAGCACCCGGGAGCCGGCCTCCGGCCCCTGGGCGCACGCGTCGCCACCGGCCCCAAGCTGTGGCATTCCAGCCCGGGGAGCGCGGGATGACCCCGGCACCCGTGCCCACCCCGGCACCCGCTCCCGTACCGCCCGCCACGCCGGGTACGGCACCGCCCGGCATGCTCCATGTCCGCTTCCGGGCGGCCGGTGACGCCCCCGTGAGCGCCGAGGAGTACGAGGAACTGCTGCGGCTGCTGGCGCGGTTCACCCCGGTGGTCGAGGCGCTGCCGCCGGACGCCGCACTCGCCGACGTCCGCGGGGCGCTGCGCTACTTCGGCCGGGACGCGACGGGCATCGCCGAACTGGTGCGGCTGCGCGCGCTGGCCTGGCACGGTGTGCGGTGCACGATCGGGATCGCCGCCAACCCGCTGCTCGCCCGGATGGCGGCGCAGGGCGCGGAGCCCGGAGAGATCCGGGCCGTTCCCGGCGATGCCGGGTCCGTCGCAGCCTTCCTCGCCCGCCGGCCGGCCTCCGCGCTGCACGGCGTCGGGCCCGCGACCGCGCGCACCCTGTGTGCGTACGGGCTCGACAGCGTGGGCCGGATCGCCGCAGCGCCGCCCGCGACCCTGCAGCGGATCCTCGGCGCGAAGGCGGGCCGTGCGGTCCACGAGCGGGCCCGGGGCGTCGACCCGACCCCGGTGACACCCAATGCCGCCGCCCGCTCGATCGGCTCCGAACACCGCTTCGTCCACGACGAGTTGGATCCGGCCTGCCGGCGCAGGGCGCTGCTCTCGCTCGCCGACGACCTCGGCGACCGGATGCGCGCGGGCGGTCAGGCGGCCCGCGCGCTCACCCTCACCGTCCGCTACGCCGACCGCTCGACGACGACCCGCACCCGGCGGCTGGCCGAACCGACCGCGCACGGCCCCACGCTGACCGAGGCGGCCTACGCCCTGCATGCCGCGCTCGGGCTGCAGCGGGCGCGGGTGCGGGCGGTGGCGTTGCGGGCCGAGGGCCTGTGCCGCGCCGAACTCGCCGTGCGCCAGCTGATGTTCGACCCGGCCGACGACAAGGCCCACCGCATCGAGGCGGCCGTCGACCGCGCCCGGGCGCGCTTCGGCACCGGAGCGGTGCACCCGGCGGCGAAGATCGCCGCCGGGAAGCCCGGGGGCGCGGTGGCCCGGGACCCGGCATTCCCGCGGCTCGGCCCTGGAGCCGCTCAGCCGTAGAGCCGCTCCGCGTACTGCGGGCCGTAGTGCTCCTCCAGGGTCTCCAGCGGCACGTCCTTGGCCTCCAGGCCCTTGACGATCCGGGCCCGTGCCGGCAGCGCGTCCGGCTCCCAGGTCTCCGGCTTCCACAGATCGGAGCGGAGGAACGCCTTGGAGCAGTGGTAGAAGACCTCCTCGACCTCGACCAGCAGCGCGAGCCGCGGCCGGTTGCCCTTGACCACCAGTGCGTCGAAGAACGGGGCGTCCCGCAGCAGCCGGGCCCGGCCATTGATCCGGAGGGTGTCACCGCGGCCCGGCAGGAGGTAGTTCAGCCCGATGTGCGGATTGCTGAGGATGTTGAGCATGCCGTCCAGGCGCTTGTTGCCGGGGCGGTCGGGGATGACGAGGGTGGTGTCGTCCAGGACGTGGGTGAAGCCGGCCGGGTCGCCCTTGGGTGAGACATCGCATCTGCCCTGAGCGTCCGAGGTGGCCATCAGGCAGAACGGCGAGCGCGCCAGCCACTGGCGGTCCAGTTCGTGCAGCCGGTCGCGGGTCTTGTGCGCGGCGTGCGCCGACGGCTCGCCGATCAGCTCGCGCAGCTCCGCCGCGGACGAGATCTCCGTCATCCCGGTCATCGTCGGCTCCGTCGTCCCGTCCACTGTTCCGTCTCCCGTCCGCCGTGCCACTGCGGTGCCCGCAGCTGCTGCGCCCGGTGGCCCGGGGGGGCCGGTCCCGCACCGACCCGGATCGAACGCATCACCGACGTTACGCGACACCACTGACAAACGGGATGGCGGCGAAGTATCGGGCAGTGGTGAGCACGGCCGGGTCGATGCGGACCCCGTGCGTCCGGTGAGGGTTGTGTGCGCCTTCCTTCACCGTCGCGTGGCTGGTCTCCGCGTCTACCCGGCCGTAACTTGACGTTCAGTCAACAACGTTGGCCCTTGCGATCCGGATCGCAGGTGAACGGCTCACCGAGCACTTCGGAGTCCCCTCACCCCGCAAGGAGCATCGTATGAAGCTGTGCTGGTCACGCGCCCTCACCGTGGTGCCCACCCTCGCCCTGGCAGTCGGCCTCGTCACGGCGGCCCCCGCCTCCGCCGGCGCCCCCACCGTCAGCAGCGGCTGGAACAACTTCTCCTGCAAGCCCTCCGCCGCACACCCCCGTCCGGTGGTCCTGGCACACGGCACCTTCGGCAACGCGGTCGACAACTGGCTCGGTCTGGCGCCGTACTTGGTGCACCGCGGCTACTGCGTCTTCTCCCTGGACTACGGTCAGCTGCCCGGCGTCCCGTTCTTCCACGGACTGGGCGCCGTCGACGCCTCCGCCCGGCAGCTGGCCGTGTACGTCGACCGGGTGCTGGCGGCCACCGGGGCATCCAAGACCGACATCGTCGGCCACTCGCAGGGCGGCATGATGCCGCGGGTCTACCTGAAGTCCCACGGCGGCGCGGACAAGGTCAACGCGTTGATCGGGCTGGCTCCCAGCAACCACGGCACCGATCTGAACGGCCTGACCCGGCTGCTGGACCACTTCCCCGGCGCCAAGGAATACATCGACGCCTCCGCCCCCGGGCTGTCCGACCAGATCGCCGGATCCGACACCCTCAGCCGCCTCAACGACGGCGGCGACACGGTCCCCGGCGTGCACTACACCGTCATCGCGACCCGTTATGACGAGGTCGTCACGCCCTACCGGACGCAGTTCCTCGAAGGCCCCGATGTGCACAACGTCCTGCTCCAGGACCTGTGTCCGTCCGACCGGTCCGAGCACGTCGCCATCGGCCTGGCGGACAGGGTCGCCTTCCACGAAACGGCCAACGCCCTCGACCCCGCCCACGCCACCCCCACCACCTGCGACGTGAACTGACCGGCGGACGGCCCGGACCCGCATCCCCCCTCGGACACAGGTCCGGGCCGTCCGACCGAACCGCCCGGCCGCCGGCCGCCTCACCGGCGCCGAAGGCCCACCCGGCGCAGCGTCAGAAAGCAGAACGAGGCGAGCGCCAGCGCCGCCGGGATGAGCAGCAGCAGGCCGGAGAAGGCCAGCACGGCCAGGGTCAGCACGGAACTGGCGAGCCCGCCCCACCACAGCGGAGTGCGGCGCGGGAGCAGCAGCAGCGCGGCGGCCAGCCCGGCCAGCGTCACCGCCGCCAGACAGGTCGCGGTCGCCCGCATCAGCAGATCCAGATCGGCGCCGCCGGCACCGGCCGCCAGGCCGAGCAGCACGCACACCCCGCCCAGTACGGCGAGCGACCGGCGCGGCACCTCGCCCGGTGCGCCGCCCTTGGCCAGCCAGCGGGGTGCCGCGCCGTCCCG
Organism: Streptomyces sp. NPDC101393; assembly: GCF_044767385.1. Taxonomy (NCBI): domain Bacteria; kingdom Bacillati; phylum Actinomycetota; class Actinomycetes; order Kitasatosporales; family Streptomycetaceae; genus Streptomyces; species Streptomyces sp. NPDC101393. The sequence goes on from NZ_JBIWNU010000007.1 coordinate 97,476, forward strand.
GCCGAGGGCCGCGCCGAGCCGGGAGGCGCCCGCCAGATAGGAGTTGACCGCGCCGAAGGTCAGGAACAGCGCGGCCGCCGCGGCGACCGGCCGGGCGGCCTCGCCCACGCTCCGGGTGAGCAGTTCGGTCAGCGGGGTGTCGGTGCGGGCCGCGGCCGGTCCCAGCGCGCCGATCGTGGCGAGGGCGAGGCCCAGGTAGAGCACGGTGATCACGGCGAGGGTGTAGCGGGTCACCCGCGGCAGATCCCGCCGGGGGTCGGCGAATTCCCCCGACAGATGGCTCGCCGCCTCCCAGCCCGCGAACGCGAAGAAGAGCACGGAGGCCGCCGAGCCGACCGAGGACCAGCCGCCGGGCATGAACGGGGTGAAGTGCGCGGCGGACACGTGCGGGGCGGCGGCCAGTACGGCGCACAGCAGCACGGCCGCCAGCAGCGCACCGAGCAGCAGCTGCACCCGGCCCGACATCCGCAGCCCCACGGCGTTGGAGACCAGCGCCCAGACCAGCACCGCGGCGCCCACCGCCGCGGCGCCGGCGTCGCCCCACCCGACCGCGTCGGCGACGTACTTCCCGCCGATCCAGGCGGCCGAGACGACCCCGATCGGCACCGCCCCGTAGAACCACCAGCCCACGACCGCCGCGGCCCGCGGGCCCATCGCCCGGTGGACGTACGTGGCCACGCCCCCGCCGTCGGGGAACCGCGCGCCGAGCGCGGCGAACGAGGCGGCCACCGGCACGCACATCGCCAGCAGCACGACCCAGGCCAGGATCGAGGCGGGGCCCGCCGCGGCGGCGGCGAGGGAGGGCAGGGTCAGCACGCCGGGGCCGAGGACGGCACCGGCGCACAGCGCGGTGCCGCTGCCGATGCCCAGCCGCCGTACATCCGGCCGTGCGGAAGCGGGAAGCGTTGTTTCTTGTACGGTCACAGTTGCTGAAGGTAACCGTAATGATGATCGATTCGCTGGCTCGCCGAACGAAATTCGGTGAGTGCGGCACGATGGGTCCCATGGACGACATTGATTCGGCGATTGTCCGCGAACTGCAGCGCGATGCACGGCAGACCAACCGCGAACTGGCCCGCCTGCTGAACATCGCCCCCTCCACCTGCCTGGAGCGGGTCCGCGCGCTGCGCGCCCGCGGGGTGATCACCGGCTATCGCGCGACCGTGGACCTGCGGGCCCTGAACCGCCCCGTACAGGCCCTGCTCACGGTCCGCATCCGCCCCATGAACCGCGAGGTCATCGAACGCTTCAAGGCGTTTTTGACCTCCTTGCCCGAGGTGCTCAACGTCTATGTCGTCGCGGGTGGCGACGACTTCCTCGTCCATGTCGCCGTCCCCGACGTCGACCGGCTGCACGCCCTGCTGATGGACCAGGTCTTCAAGCGCCGGGAGGTCGTCGACTGCCGCAGCTCGGTCATCTACCAGCACGTCGCCAACGACATCATCGAGCCGCTCGCGCAGTGACGCGGAACCCGGCACGACGACGACGCCCCCGGGTGCCGGGGGCGGCGTCGTCGTGCCGGGGGGCTGTCGCAGTCAGCCCCCCCGGTGGCGGATCAGCCGCGCTGGCGGGCGGCCCGGCGGCGGGTGGTGGCGAACAGCAACGCCGCGCCCGCGGCCAGTGCGGCGGCGGCGCCGATGGCGATCGGGCCGGTGGAGCTGTCACCACCGGTCTCGGCCAGCCGGTGGCCGTCGACCGGCGTCGAACTCCCGTCGGTGTGCGGGGCGTTGCCCTCGGGAGCGCCGCCGCCCAGCGCCGGGTCGTCCGCACCGGCGGAGGGTGCCGGGTCGCTGTGCGTGTGGGCGTCGTCGTCGCCGTGGCCGTGGTGCTCGACGGTCGACTTGTCCGCACCCGCGGCGATCTGGGTGTCGGTCGGTGCGGAGGCGGCCGGGGCGGGTGCCGCGGAGGAGCCGGCGCCCGCACCGCCGCTGTCCTTGCCGAAGACGACATCGGAGCAGGTGTAGAACGCCTCGGGGCTGTCCGAACGCTGCCAGATGCTGTAGATCAGGTGCCGGCCCGACCGTGCGGGCACCTTGCCGTCGAAGACGTACTCCCCGTTGGTGAGCGTCGGGTCGGTGACCTTCGTGAACGGCTTCGACTCCAGGTCCGACCACTTCAGCGGCTTCGTCGGGTCGTAGTCGGCCTTGGTGAGGTACAGCGCGAAGTACCCCTTGTGCGGGGCCGTCGCCTTGTAGTGGAACGTGTGGTTGCCGGCCTGCATCTTCGAGGACGGCCAGTCGGCGCGCGGCAGGTCCAGGCCCTTGTATTTGTCGTCGCCGCCGCTGCAGAGCTTGCCGTCCGGGATCTTCTCCTGTGACGCGCCGCCGGCGTTGCCGTCGCGCACCGCGTTCCAGTCGTAGAGGGCCTGCGAGCCGCCGGCGGCCACGGCGGCCTTGCACGCCGCGGACCGCGGGTTCTCGGGGCCCTCCGCGTAGCAGGCCGAGACCCGGCTGACGGGGTCCGTCATCGAACCGTGCGCGGCGGCCGGACTCGCGGCGAGCGCGGTGAGCGCCAGCGGGGCGATGCCGACAATGGCGATCCCGGCGGCCTTGCGACGAGCGGTCATCGTGAGGTTCTCCTTCATCTGGTGCGTCGAGCGGGGTGGGGGCGCAAGGGGGAGCGGTGGGGGGTCGGGTTGCGCACACGGCGCCGTCCCCCGGTGAGCGGCGCCGAGGGCACGCAACCCGCCTTGCGAACAGCACGCTAGCCGCGCTGAACAGCGGATTCGGGCCTCGGAAGGCGATCCGGCGGATCCTTATGGTCCGTTTAAGGAAGGGCTAAGCGGGGCGACAGGCAGGCGGGGCGAAAAGGGGCATCCGGGGCGGGAGTTGGGCGCCGGAAGGTGCGGCTGACGTGACGTCACGTGAGCTTCCGGGCAGGGTCGCGGGGCGACCGGGGCGACCGGCCGGCCCAGGGTGGCGCCGACCGATTCGCCGACCGCTCAGGTGATCCAGCGGTAGCGCCGCTCGGGGCGCCCGGTGCCGCCGTAGCGCAGCGAGACCTCGGCGCGCCCGGTGTCGGTGAAGTACTCCAGATAGCGCCGCGCGCTCACCCGGGACAGCGCACCGGCCGCCGCACACTCGGCGGCGGACAGGCCGGCGGCATGATCGCGCAAGGTTCGCTCGACCAGTTCGGCAGTGTGCGCGGCGAGCCCCTTGGGCAGCCCGCGGGAGCCCGGCGGGCGGGCGCCGAAGAGCTGGTCCACGTCCTCCTGCCGGGCGTCGTCCAGGCGGTCCAGCCGGTCCAGGCGGGAGCGCTGCGCGGCCACATGCCGCAACTGCTCCTGGAGGGAGGTGCGGTGGAAGGGCTTGATCAGGTAGTGCAGGGCCCCGGCCCGCAGCGCGTCGCGGATGATGTGCGCGTCCCGGGCGGCGGTGATGAACAGCGCGTCGACATGCCGCCCTCCCCCGGGGGCGTGCTGACTGCGGGCCGCCGCCTCCCTGGCCCGTACCTCCCGCAGCACACTCACCCCGTCCATGTCCGGCAAGTAGACGTCCAGCAGGACGAGATCGGGCCGCAGCCGGTCGACGGCGCGCAGCGCCTCAGCACCGCTGTGGGCCACCCCGGCGACGGAGAAGCCTTCCGTGGCGGCGACGTAATGACTGTGCAGCTTGGCGACCATGAAGTCGTCGTCGACGACCAGGACCTCGGTCATCACACGAGCCTCTCCATGGCCACAAGTTTCATAAGGACCCTTAATACCGGAAGCGCGACGTGACGTTAACCCCCCGGCAACATGTGGCCCGCATCACACGGCCACCCCCCCGCCGGCCAACCACAGAAGGGTGGTGTCACCTGTGCGCCCGCGCACACCCCTCGCTCTGCTCTCGGCGGCGCTGCTGGTCCTCCTGGGACCGCCGCTGCTCACCTCCGGCAGCGGCGCCGAAACCGGCACGCAGATCCCCGGCCTCAAGATCATGGTGCCCAACACCCCCGGCGGCGGCTACGACATCACCGCCCGGACGGCCGCCAAGAGCGTCGAAGACGCCGGACTGAACCACAACGTCGAGGTCTACAACCTCCCCGGCGCCGGCGGCACGGTCGGGCTCAGCCGGCTGGTCAACGAGCGCGGCAACGGCAGGACCGTGATGTCCATGGGCCTCGGGGTGGTCGGCGCCGTACACACCAACCACGCGCCCTCCACGCTCGCCGACACCACACCCATCGCCCGGCTCACCGAGGAGCCGGACATCGTCGTCGTCGCCAAGGACTCCCCGTACAAGACCTTCGGTCAGCTGCTCGCCGACTGGAAGAAGAACCCCGCCAAGACGCCGGTGGGCGGCGGATCCTCGCCCGGCGGCCCGGACCACCTCGCGCCGATGCTGATGGCCAGGGCCGCCGGCATCACGCCCAGGACGGTCAACTACGTGCCGTTCGACGGCGGCGGCGAACTCCTCGCCTCCGTACTCGGCGGCAAGGTCGCCTTCGGCGTCTCCGGCCTCGGCGAATACCTCGACCAGATCAAGTCCGGCCAACTGCGGCTGCTCGCCGTCACCGGTCCCGAGCGGGTCGACGGGTTCGACGCCCCGACCCTCAAGGAGTCGGGCGTGGACGTGGAGTTCACCAACTGGCGCGGCGTCGTTGCGCCGCCCGGCCTGTCGGACACCGAACGGGCCAAGCTCATCAAGCTGTTCACCACGCTGCACGACTCCCGGCAGTGGAAGGAAGCCGCCCAACGCAACGGCTGGATCGACGCCTTCGCGACCGGTGACACCTTCGGCCGCTTTTTGGCCGCCCAGGACAAGCGGGTCGACACGGTGCTGAAGGAGCTGGGGCTGTGAACGCGACCGACGGCACGACCTCGCCCGAGCCCATGACCCCGCCCGGGCCCACGACCCTGCGCGACCGGCTGCGCGGCCGTTCCGAACTCGGCGTCTGCGGCATCCTCCTCGTCCTCGGCATCCTGGTGCTGACCGACGCCCTCTCCATGGACACCGACATCGGCCGGCGCGGCCCCGTGGGTCCCACCACCGTCCCCTTCGCCGTCGGGATCCTCCTGCTGGTCGTCGCCGTCCTCCTCGCCGTCGATGTGCTGCGCGGCGGCCGGGGGGAGGCCGAGGGCGGCGAGGACGTGGACCTCACCGAGCCCGGCGACTGGCGCACCGTCGTCCTCCTCGTCGGCGTCTTCCTCGCCAACGCCGTCCTCATCGAGCCGCTCGGCTTCCCGATATCCGGCGCGCTCCTCTTCTGGGGATCCGCGTACGCACTCGGCAGCCGCAACCTCACCCGGGACCCGCTGATCGCGGCCGGGCTGTCCCTGGCCACCTTCCTGGTCTTCAACAACCTGCTGGGCGTCCCGCTGCCCGGCGGCCCGCTGATGGGGGTGCTGTAACCGATGACCACTGTGGCGATGGACTCCCTGAACTCGCTCCTCGACGGCTTCGGGACGGCACTCACCCCGCTCAACCTCCTGTGGGCCGCCATCGGCGTGCTGCTCGGCACCGCCATCGGCGTGCTGCCCGGCATCGGGCCCGCGATGGCCGTGGCGCTGCTGCTGCCCGTCACCTACGGACTCGACCCCACCGGGGCGTTCATCATGTTCGCCGGCATCTACTACGGCGGCATGTTCGGCGGCTCCACCACCTCGATCCTGCTCAACACCCCGGGCGAGAGCGCGGCCGTGGTCGCCGCCATCGAAGGCAACCCGATGGCCAGGGCCGGGCGCGGCGCCCAGGCGCTCGCGGCCGCCGCCATCGGCCACTTCGCCGGCGGCATGATCGGCACGATCCTGCTGGTGGTGCTGGCCCCGACGGTCGCCTCGCTCGCCGTCGACATCGGCGCGCCCGACTACTTCGCCATCATGGTCCTCGCGTTCATCGCGGTGACCTCCGTCCTGGGCAGCTCCCGCATCCGCGGCTTCGCCTCCCTGCTGATCGGCCTCACCATCGGTCTGGTCGGGCTGGACCAGATGACCGGCCAGCAGCGGCTGACGTTCGGATCCCTGCAACTCGCCGACGGCATCGACGTCGTGATCGTCGCCGTCGGGCTCTTCGCCATCGGCGAGGCGCTGTGGGTCGCCGCCCATCTGCGGCGCACGTCCGGCGAGTCGATCCCGGTCGGACGCCCCTGGCTGGGCAAGGCGGAGCTGCGGCGCACCTGGAAGCCGTGGTTGCGCGGACCGCTCATCGGCTTCCCCTTCGGCGCCATCCCGGCCGGCGGCGCCGAGATCCCCACCTTCCTCTCCTACGTCATGGAGAAGAGACTCTCCAGGAACCGCGACGAATTCGGCCGCGGAGCCATCGAGGGGGTGGCCGGTCCCGAGTCGGCGTCCTCCGCGTCCGCCGCCGGCACGCTGGTGTCCATGCTGACGCTGGGCCTGCCCACCACAGCGGTCGCCGCCGTCATGCTCGCGGCCTTCCAGCAGTACGGCATCCAGCCGGGCCCGCTGCTCTTCGAGCGGGAACCCGACCTGGTGTGGGGCCTGATCGCCTCGCTGTTCGTCGGCATGGTGCTGCTGCTGGTGCTCAACCTGCCGCTCGCCCCGGTCTGGGCGAAGCTGCTGCGGATCCCGCGCCCGTACCTCTACGCCGGCATCCTCTTCTTCGCCGCGGTCGGCGCGTACGCCGTCGGCGGGCAGGCCATGGACCTGGTGATCCTGCTGGTCATCGGCCTGATCGGGCTGGGTATGCGGCGGTACGGGCTGCCGGTGCTGCCCGCCGTCATCGGCGTCATCCTCGGCCCGGCAGCGGAACAGCAGTTGCGCCGCGCCCTGCAGATCAGCGACGGGAGCGTCACCGGCCTCGTCAACACCCCGTTCGCGGTGACGGTGTACGCCGTCATCCTGGTGCTGCTGGCCTGGCCGTGGATCAAGCGCCTGGTGGTACGGCTGCGGTCGGGACCGGGGCCGGGACCGGGGCAGGGATCGGGGCCGGCTTCCGGGGCGGGAGCGGGCTCGGCTTCGGGGCCGGGATCCGGGGCGGCGGACGGCGCTTGACCCGGAGACGGGCGGCGGCCGCGCCGTGCCGCCGCCCGCCCCCCGCGCGCGGACCCCTCCATCCCCCCGTTCCGCGCCCGCCGTTGTCAGTGGTCGGCGGCACCATGGGCGCATGAGCATCGACCCGCCCGCCGACCCGCCCGCCGACCCGCCCGCCGAACCGACCGGCCACCAGGGGCGACCGCCCCTGCCGACCGCCGACGCCGCCTACTGGGAAGCCGCCGCCGAGGCCTTCGACGAGGAACCGGATCACGGCCTGCGCGACCCCGCCGTCCGCGCGGCCTGGGCCGCCCGGATGCGCTGCTGGCTCCCGCCCGCCCCCTGCGACCTCCTCGACCTCGGCTGCGGCACGGGCAGCCTGGCCCTGCTCGCCGCCGAACAGGGCCATCGGGTGACGGGAGTCGACCGCTCACCCGGCATGGTCGAGCGGGCCCGCACCAAGCTCGCCGGGCGGGACGCGGCGTTCCTGGTCGGGGATGCCGCCGAACCCCCTGTTGGGGAGCGGCGGTTCGATGTCGTCCTGGTCCGCCATGTCCTGTGGGCGCTGCCCGACCCCGGGGCCGCGCTGCGCCGCTGGGCCGGTCTGCTGGCGCCTGGCGGCAGGCTGGTGCTCATCGAGGGCCGCTGGGGCGAGTCCGCCCCGATCGGCATCCCGGCCACCGAACTCCGCGCCCTCACCGAGCCGTGGGCGTCCCCTACGCATCTTGAGCCGCTCTCCCACGACCGCGCCCTCTGGGGCAGGGAGGTGACCGATGAGCGGTACGCCCTGATCGCCCAAGTGCCCCTGCGGCACACCGAAGTGGTGGACGTCCATCTCGTCCTGCGCCGTGGCGGGGAGGTGCTGCTCGCCCGCCGCTCCGGCACCGGCTACGCGGACGGGCTGCTGCACGCCCCCTCGGGGCACGCCGAGGACGGCGAGGACGTGCGGCAGGCCATGATCCGCGAGGCCGCGGAGGAGCTCGGGCTGCGGCTGCGGCCCGAGGACCTGAGGGTCGCGCTGGTGATGCAGCACCGTGCGCCCGATCCGGCGGCCCGCCCGCGGATCGGCTGGTTCTTCGAGGCGGCGTACGGCGCGGGCGGCGAGCCGGTCAACCGGGAGCCGGACAAGTGCTCGCAGCTGGACTGGTTTCCGTGGGACGGCCTGCCCGACGACATGGTCGCGTACTGCCGGGCCGGGCTGGACGGTATCCGCGCGGGCCACCGCTTCCTGCTCCACTGGCACCGGCCCGGCGACCCCATCGCCCACGACCCGTCGGCCGCGGGTCGGGCCCTCGCCCTCGACGCGCCGTAGTCGCGGGCCGGGCCGGGCGGCGGGCCGGGCCCGACCCGGCTCCGGCCCCGGCGAGGAGCGGGTGGGGTCCTGGGGGAGGGCGGTCCCGGTTCAGCCCCGCCCCGGTTCGCGGACGTACCGCCACTCGGCTGCGAACGAGCGGTAGCCGAAGGCTGTGTTGAGCGCGAGCATCGGCGCGTTCGCGGCGTCGTTGCCGGTGAAGGCCTCGGTGCAGCCGGCGTCCCGGGCCCGGCGCAGCGAGGCCGTTTTGGCGAGCCGGGCCAGGCCCTGCCCCCGGAAGGCGCGGCGGGTGCCGGTCATGCCCGACACATAGCGGCCGAGCCCGTCGGTCACGGCCAGGCTGAAGGCGGCGACCTCGCCCCTGACGGTCACCACCGAGGTGAGGTCCAGGTCGATGTCGGGATGTTCCCAGGTGTGCCGCAGCCAGTCCTCGTAGGCCATGGCGTCGGCGGCCACATCGCCCGGCTCGTCCGTGGCGGCCTCCGCGTCGGCGGCGAACAGCGGGTACGGATCGGCGTCGAAGTCCGCGCCGGTGCACAGCCGGACGCCGGACGGGAGCGCGCGGGGCAGCGGTGGCAGGTCGGCCCCGGCGAGGTCGAGCCGCAGGAAGCGGCCCGGACGGGAGCGCCGGTAGCCGTGCCGGGTGGCGAAGGCGTGCGCGTCCGGGGTGTCGGACACCCAGGCGAAGAGGTGGGTGGCGCCGACCGCGGACAGGTGTTCCTCGGCCGAAGCCAGCAGCGCCCCGCCGGCGCCCCGCCCCCGGTGGTCGGGATGCACCTGAACGGCGGCCGCGGCCTGCCCCCGAACACTGCTGTCGTGGAGCAGTTGGGCACGGGCGGATCCGACGATCCGGCCGTCGAGTTCGGCGATGTACATCCGCAGTTCCTGTGCTGCCGGGGAGGTGGTGACGTCCCAGGCGACGCCCTGCGGGGTGGAGATCAGGAAGGGCAGCGCCACGCGCCGCAGATCGGAGACGGCCTTGGCGTCGGCCGGGCGATAGTCGCGCACGGTGATCGTCATGACGGCGGACGGTACGCCGGGGGGTGTGCCTTTGCCTCTCCTTTTCCGCGGTGGGGTGCGCGATTTGCCGTCCCTTTCCCCCGTGCCGGGGAACGCGTGGCTCGTTCCGGACGGTCCCTCCGCGGCATAGGTGGCCTCTGCAACTACCTGGGCGTACGGTCGCCACCGCAGGCCGTCGCCGGGATGCTGCGGCCCGCCGCCCACGGAGAAGGAGCCGCCCGCATGTGCGGAATCACCGGATGGATCGCCTACGACAACGACCTCACCACCCAGCGCCCCACACTTGAGGCGATGACCGAGACCATGACCTGCCGCGGCCCGGACGCCGCCGGCATCTGGCTCGACCGACACGCCGCGTTCGGCCACCGCCGGCTCGCGGTCATCGACATCGACGGCGGTAAGCAGCCCATGTCCGTCGCACACGACGGCCGCACACTGATCGTCACCACCTACAGCGGTGAGGTCTACAACTACCGCGAACTCCGCGCCGAGCTGGAGAAGCTGGGCCACGCCTTCCGCACCCGGAGCGACACCGAAGTGGTGCTGCACGCCTACCTCGAATGGGGTGAGGGTTTCGCCGCGCGGCTCAACGGCATGTTCGCGTTCGCGCTCTGGGACCCGCGGACCGAAGAACTCCTGCTGATCCGTGACCGGATGGGCATCAAGCCGCTCTACTACCACCCCACCCACGACGGCGTCCTCTTCGGCTCCGAACCCAAGGCGATCCTCGCCCACCCCTCGGTGCGTCCCACCGTCGACGCCGAGGGCCTCGCCGAGCTGATCACCTTCACCAAGACCCCCGGCCACGCCGTCTACAAGGGCATGCACGAGGTCCGGCCCGGCCATATCGTCAAGGTCGGCCGCGGCGGGGTGAAGGCCACCCGCTACTGGGCGCTGGAGGCCCGTGAGCACACCGACGACCTCGACACCACCGTCGCGCACGTCCGCGAGCTGCTCGACGACATCGTCGCCCGCCAGCTGATCGCCGACGTCCCGCTGTGCACCCTGCTCTCCGGCGGCCTCGACTCGTCCGCCATCACCGCGCTCGCCGCCAAGGCGCTGGCCGCCCAGGGCAGCGGCCCGGTCCGCTCGTTCGCCGTCGACTTCACCGGCTATACCGAGAACTTCAAGGCCGATGACCTGCGCGGCACCCCCGACGGCCCGTACGCGCACGCCCTCGCCGAGCACGTACGCTCCGACCACAACGACATCGTGCTGGACACCGCCGCCCTGATGGACCCCGGCCACCGCGCCGCCGTCCTGGCCGCCCGTGACCTGCCCAACGGCTTCGGCGACGGCGACACCTCCCTCTACCTCCTGTTCAAGGCCGTCCGTGAACAGTCGACCGTCGCGCTGTCCGGTGAATCGGCCGACGAGGTCTTCGGCGGATACCGCTGGTTCCACGACCCCGAGACCGTCAACGCCGACACCTTCCCCTGGATCGCGGCCGGCGTCTCCGGACGCTTCACCGGCGGCAACGCCACCCGCGAGGCACTCCTCGACCGCGGCCTGCTCGGCAAGCTCGACCTGCCCGGCTACGAGGACCGCCGCTACCGCGAGGCGCTCGCCGAAGTGCCGTATCTGGACAGCGACACCGGACTCCAGCGCCGGATGCGCGAGATCAGCTACCTGCACCTGACCCGCTTCGTGCAGATCCTGCTCGACCGCAAGGACCGGGCCAGCATGGCCGTCGGCCTGGAGGTCCGGGTCCCGTTCTGCGACCACCGCCTCGTCGACTACGTCTTCAACACCCCCTGGTCGATGAAGACCTTCGACGGCCGGGAGAAGTCCCTGCTGCGCGCCGCCACCCGCGATGTGCTGCCCGACCTGGTCGCCGACCGGGTCAAGAGCCCTTACCCCAGCACCCAGGACCCGCGCTACGGCGAGGCGCTGCGCACCGGACTCAAGGGCGTGGTCGCCGACCGCGACGCCCCCGTGCAGCCGCTGCTGAACTCGGTGGCCGCGGCCGAGGCCACCGCCGACGGCGCGACGTCCGACATCCGCCCCGGCGCCGAGCTGATCCTCGGCATGAACGCCTGGCTGCGGACGACCGGCACCACACTGGAGCTGTGACCCCCCCGGCGGTGCGATCCGGGGTGTGACCCGGGGGTGTGACCTCGCACGCCACCCTCCTGGGCGTACCGCCCCGCCCCGGCACCACGGGCGCTCCTGGCGCACAATGGGCGCGACGAACGCGCACCCGCCCGCCAGCACCTCCACCCGCACCAGGAGCGCCCCGTGCCACCGCAGACCCTGACGATCACCATCGACCCGGATGCGACCGAGGCGCCGTTCGAGCAGGTACGCACCCAGATCGCCGGCCAGGCCCGGGACGGCGGTCTGCCCGTCGGCTACAAACTCCCCACCGTCCGGGGCCTCGCCGAGGACCTCGGACTGGCCGCCAACACCGTCGCCAAGGCCTACCGCGCCCTGGAATCCGACGGCGTGATCGAGACCCGGGGCCGCAACGGCAGCTTCATCGCGGCGGCCGGCGAGGCCGCCGACAAGGAAGCAGCGGCGGCCGCCGAGACCTATGCGCGGCGCGCCCACCGCCTCGGCCTGGACCGGCGCGCCGCCCTCGCCGCGGTCGAGGACGCGCTGCGCGCCACCTACCCTTCGGAAGGCTGATCCCCATGCCCGGCCAGCAGGCACTCGTACGCCGCCCAGGACCCCGCATCGCCGAGGGCCTGGTCACCCATATCGACCGCCGGCCGGTGGACGCCGCGCTCGCGCTGCGCCAGTGGGAGCGCTACGTCCAGGTGCTGCGCGACCACGGCTGGCAGACCACCGAGGTGGACCCGGCCGACGACTGCCCGGACGCGGTGTTCGTCGAGGACACCATGGTCGTCTTCCGCAATGTCGCCCTCATCGCCCGCCCCGGCGCCGACCCCCGCAAGCCCGAGGCCGACGCGGCCCGCGAGGCAGCCCGCGCGCTCGGCTGCTCCCTCAACGAGGTCAGGGCTCCCGGCACCCTCGACGGCGGCGATGTGCTGAAGATCGGCGACACCGTCTACGTCGGCCGCGGCGGCCGGACCAACGCCGACGGCGTACGCCAACTCCGCTCCGCCTTCGAACCGTTGGGTGCCCGGGTCGTGGCCGTACCCGTCAGCAAGGTGCTGCACCTCAAATCCGCGGTGACCGCCCTGCCGGACGGCACCGTCATCGGCCACCCGCCGCTGGTCGACGACCCCGGCGTGTTCGGGCGGTTCCTGCCGGTCCCCGAGGAGTCCGGCGCGCATGTCGTCCTGCTCGGCGGCGGCAAGCTGCTGATGGCCGCCTCCGCGCCCCGCAGCGCGCAGCTCTTCACCGATCTCGGATATCAGCCCGTCCTCGTGGACATCGGCGAGTTCGAGAAACTGGAGGGCTGTGTGACATGCCTGTCCGTACGCCTGCGCGAGCTGTATGCCTGAACGCGCATATCGTGGCGGTATGAGCAATCTCGATCTCAAACCCGCGCCCAACCTGTGCGGGGGGAACGGACGTACGGGCCCGGTACGCGACGTCCAGCCCGGCAAGCTCGTGCCGCTCGGCGAGAGCACCGTCGTCCGCCGGCTGCTGCCCAACCTCGGCCGACGGATGGTCGGGGCCTGGTGCTTCGTCGACCACTACGGCCCCGACGACATCGCCGACGAGCCCGGAATGCAGGTGCCACCGCATCCGCACATGGGCCTGCAGACCGTCAGCTGGCTGCGTGAGGGCGAGGTGCTGCACCGCGACAGCCTCGGCAGTGTGCAGACCGTACGCCCGCGCGAACTCGGCCTGATGACCTCGGGCCGTGCCATCGCGCACTCCGAGGAGTCGCCGCACGGCCATGCCCCGCTGCTGCACGGCGCCCAGCTGTGGGTCGCGCTCCCCGGCGAACACCGCGACGCCGCCCCGGCGTTCGAGCACCACGCCGAGCTGCCGGTGATCAGCGGTGGCGGCGGCCTGTCCGCCACCGTCATCCTCGGTGAGCTGGCCGGCGCCACCTCACCCGGCACCACCTACTCCCCGCTCGTCGGCGCCGACCTCACCCTGGCCGCCGGCACGGACACCCGTCTGCCGGTCGATCCCGACTTCGAGTACGCGGCCCTGGCCATCTCCGGCGAGAGCGAGATCGACGGCATCCGCCTGGCCCCCGGCGCCCTCCTCTACCTGGGCTGCGGCCGCAACGAGCTGCCCCTGCGCGCCGACTCCGACAGCAGTCTGATGCTCCTCGGCGGCGAACCGTTCGAGGAGGACATCGTCATGTGGTGGAACTTCATCGGCCGCACCCACGAGGACATCGCCCAGGCCCGCGCAGACTGGACCGACGGCTCCCGCTTCGGCAAGGTGCAGGGCTACGACGGCGCCCCGCTGTCCGCCCCGGAACTCCCGCCGCTGCCGCTGAAGCCACGGGGGAGGGCGCGCTGACCTGCGGTGATGACGGGTTGATCGTGGTCGCGCGGGGTGGCCGTGGCCTCTGGGGATGTCCCGCGGTGAAGAGAGCAGCGGTCGCCATCAGCGCCGCCCACATGTGGCCGACCTCAAGCGATCAGGTCAGCCAGGGGGGCCGTACGGGGGCCGGTCACCGCCAAGCTCAGCGGTTGGCGAGCTGCGCCTTGTAGGCGGTCTTGCCCGAGGTGACCGTCAGCTTCGCAGGCTTCGTCGCCTCCACCGACGATGACGTCGAAGCAGGCGCGGCCGGGATCGTGGTCGCCGCGGAAGCGGTCGGGCGTGGCGAAAACGACGGCGGTCGCGGCACCGGCTGCCACAGCGGTACCGACGCGGCGGGTCATGACAGTGCCGATGAGCAACTCCGGTACGACGTCGGTCCCTTGGTCATCCCGAGCCTACGTGGAGCGCACACCGTTCCGGTATTGCCTCTTCGGGCACTGCCCCAACGGCCCATCCCACAGGGGCACTTCCCCTTCGGGAGGGGCAACTTCCGGACACTCCGCATTCGTTAAGTCCATGTACCTGCCACGCGGCGCCGCTAGGGTCGAAACCGGCGCGCGCCACAACCGGGGCACGGGGCTTCGCTGGGACCAGCGCGCGCCAGAAAGCCGACCGCTTGTGAAACGCTCCGCTCCCACCAGCGAAAACCATGACCACGACGCACGAGAGTGCCTGCTTCGAAGAAGCGGCGACACCGCGGGGCCGTTCGAGATGAGCTGGGACATCGACCGCCTCACCGACCGCGAGCGGCAGGTCCTCCTCCACCTGGCGGGAGGTCCCTCGAACAGGGAACTGGCCAAAACCCTCGGCATCGCCGAACGAACGGTCAAGGCCCACATCTCCCGCATCCTCCTCAAGCTCGGCCAGGAAACACGTCTTCAGGTCTCCGTGATCTCCGTCCTCGTCCACGCCCAGCTCTGCCCGGACACCCGCTGCCGCGTCATCCTCAACGGCATCCCCCACCAGGCCACCGACTCACCCGGACCCTGCTCCGCCCGCCGCTGATCCGCCTGGCCGCCCTCCCCGAAGGGCACTGCCCCACAGGGACCCGCCCTTTGGGGCACTGCCCCCAGGGACGTTCCCCAACCAAGATCATCCTGGCTACGGTCCCCTTCCACACGAACACAGGAAGGGAACCCGATGGCCAACCACCGCATCGCCAAAGGCGTAGGCGCCACCGCCCTCGCCCTCACCATCGGTCTGGGAGGAGCCGGCGACGCCCTCGCCTGGCAGCACTCCTACAAGACCACCGGCAACAAGACCCAGACCACCGGCGCCCACCACGTCAAGAAGGGCAAGCGCTTCCTGACGGTCTGCATCAAGGGCAATGGCAGGACCACCTTCACGGCCACCGCCTACAAGAAGGTCAAGGGCAAGGACCCCAAGGTCTTCTCCATGAGGCACAAGGACAAGTACGTCTGCTGGCTCACCGACTTCAAGAAGGTCTCCGCAGGCAAGTACTACGTCGTCCTCAAGTACCCCAAGAAGGGCAAGAAGGTGGACATCGGCGTCCGCTAGACGCCAACAAGCGTGCCCCAGGGACATGTTGTGAGCAACGGCCCTGGGGCGCGCCGTCCCCCAGCCCCCACAATCCACCGGAGATGGTGTGCGCCCCAACCTGCCCCGCACCGCGATAACCGCCGCCCTTCCCCTGCTCCTGCTCGCCACCGCCGCCACCTCACAGGCCGCCGACACCGAGCCCCGACCCGACGCCCCCAAGGCCGCGTTCGTCCTCGATGCGGCCGCAGGGACCTTCACCCCCACCGGCCGACGCGCCCCGGCCGCCCACCACGGCATACGGTCTCTGGCGACCTACGACGGCAAGGCCACCACCAGCCAGCTCCTGGCCAAGCCCGGCGCCGGGCAGGTCATCGCCGATACCACCATGGCCAACTCGCCCAACCCCAAGGAACGCGCGGCCTGGGCCGCCTCCTCGAAGTTCGTGGACCTGTCCTGGCCCGACCTGGGCGCGAAGAGCTACACCGTCACCCGCAACGGCAAGGTGCTGGCCACCACCAAGACCAACAGCTTCCGCGACACCGGCATCCGCCCCGGAAGCGAGGCGGGCTACCAGATCACCGGCGAAGCCGGCGGCCTCGGCCACACCTGGGGACTGGACGCCACCGTCCCGGTCAATGACTCCACCAAGACGCTCAAGGCCACCGCCGAAGGCCTCGAAGCCAAGGCCCGCAAGTACACCAAGACGGTCATCAACTGGCGCTCCTTCATCCGCCAGAAGTGGGTCACCGTCCCCAGCTACATCAGCAAACCCGCAGGCTGCAAGTACGGCAGCAACTACAAGTACCGTGGCGACGGACGCGGCTTCAGCCGCAAGGTCTCCGGCCCCCACTTCCGCGCCGGAGTCCGCGCCGTCATCAACTGGAACAAGTCCAAGTACTCCTACAAGCGCGGCACCGGCTGGACCAAGGTCTACACCAAAAAGGGCAAGTACGTCGCCAAGCGCAAGGCCTCCTACAAGAAGATCACCTTCAAGGCCATGACCCGCCACAACGGCAAGGACCGCGCCGTGCGCGGCGTCGTCGAAGCGACCGATCCCTTCTGCCCCAAGTCCGGTATGCGCAAGGCCGGCATCGGCGTCGTCTTCAACGCCCGCCTCGCCCGTAACGGCGACTTCTACGTCTCCGGCACATACAAGCCCGCCCCCGACCACGAGATGTACCTCTACGGCGTCAAGGGCAAGAAGCACACGACCCGGACCGTCCACCAGTCCCGCATGAGCACCCACAAGTTCAGCGGTCTCGAATGCCTCTTCGCCAAGGCCTGCGAACGCGGAACCATCGGCAACAGCGGAGGGTACTGACCGACCCCCTCCCCACCTCAACCGCCCACGATGCGAGGATGATTGCTGAGCAGCCCGCCCGGCCTGGGTGGGCCGGAAAGGAGCCCGGGCATGTTCACGCCCTGGCGTAGCGCCCTGCCCTACGCACTGTGGATCACCTTCCCGTCGTGGGCGGTCGGGATCGCCGTCACCGTCGCCGGAACCGCCGGATTCGGCGAGGACACCAACCTCACCGGAGGCGACCCGGCATCCTGGGCCCTGACCCAGGTGGCCTTCCTCACCATCTGCACCCTGACCCTGGCCACCGCCCGCCGTCTGATGACGCCGCTGCCCCGCGCTCTGGCCGTCCTGACCGACGGCATCCTCTACCTGGCTGTCTTCGGCCTCGTCCAGGCCCTGCCCGGCGCCGGCCTCGACGCCGCCCTCCTGGACGGCATGGCCATGTGGTGGTTCTGGGGCATGTTCACCTTGCAGATTCCGGCAGCCTGGGGCCTGTCCGCCTGGCGCTCCGGTCACCTCCAGGCCGTCATCAAAGCCCGCTACCGCCTCGACGGGGTGCGCCCGTGACCACACCCCGCACTCTCGCCGCCGGCGCCGCCGCCCTGGCCTGCCTGATGCTGGCAGGCTGCTCCGAGACGCCGCCCAAGATCGAACCCGGCACCGGTCTGACCCTGCCCACCCGCGCCCCCCAGGACCGGCCCGTCGCCCCCAACCTGACCGCCCCCGACCTGATGACCGGCAAGACCCTCAAGCTCAATACCTACCGGGGCAAGGTCGTCGTCCTCAACGGCTGGTCCTTCACCTGCGGCCCCTGCCGCGCCGAGACCCCCGCCCTTCAGCGCTTCCAGGACAAGAACGCCAAGAACGTCCAGGTCATCGGCCTGACCCAGGATGACAACCAGGACACCTCCAGGTCCTTCATCCGCGAGTTCAAGCTGACCTACCCCAGCTTCGCCGACCGCAACGGAAAACAGATCCTGCGCATGCCCCGAGGCGAGTTCAACCCCCAGTTCCTCCCGTACACCGCGTTCATCGACCGCAAGGGACGCCTGGCGGCCACCGTCTCCGGAACCATCACCGAAGGACGTCTGACCGCCATCACCCAGCGCCTCATCAAGGAAAAGCCGTAACCGCCCAGCCGCGGCGCGCCGTGCCCTGAACCCGCCTGGAGCGCCTGGCCATGTGCAGCGGTGCTCCGCCGCGCTGCGCAGCCCTCCCTGCCCCTCCTGCCCCGCCCGATCATCCGCACGCTCGCTCGCAGTCGGTCACGGCAGCTACGTGGCCGGTGTGGCGGTGGTGGCCAAAGGGCCAGGTTCCGGGCGGTGTTGGTCCCGGGTGCGCGCTTCCCTCCCGCGCCGGGTGGGTGCGGGGGCAGGGTGCGGAGCCGGTGGGGGTCAGCCGGTGGTGTTGCGGCGGCGGGAGAAGGTGAATACCGCGCCTGCAAGGACTGCCGCTCCGCCGGCGGACAGGGCGATGAGGGCGGTGTTGGATCCGTTGTCGTTCTTGGCGCCCTGTGCCTGTTGGTTGCTGTGGTCGGCGCAGTTCTTGGTGGAGCCTGCCTTGACCTCGATGGTGGTGCGGCCTGCGCCGGTGTCCATGACGGGGTCGTTGGGGTGGCCGGTGATCTTGACTTTGTAGCTGCCTGGTGTGGCGTCGCAGGGCACCTGTGCCTGCCCGATGGACTGCTTCTTGTCGCGGGTCAGCTTGAGGGGCCGGGCGAAGGCAGGGGACCGGGCGGTGAGGGTGCCGTTCTTCGCGATGGCGCTGAGTTCGGGTAGGGCGGTGACGCTGATGTTTTCGCCGGGGGCGAAGGGCGGGGGCTTTCGGTAGGTGTCGCCTTCGCCCCATTTGTGGGTGGCGCTGGTGATGCGCAGTTCGCTGCCGTCGTCGTAATCGTCCGCGTCGTTGCAGTTCTTGCCGGTTCCACCTGTGACCTCGAGGGTGGTGCTTCCGTCACCTGCCTTCATGGCGGGCGCGTCGTCGTGGCCGGTGATCCTGGCTTTGTAGGTGCCGGGTTCGGTGCCGCAGCGGATCTTGACCTTTCCGACGGATGTGTTCTTGGCGCCGGTCAGCTTGGCGGGGTGGGAGAAGGCCGGTGATTCGACGGTCAGGTCGCCGTCCTCCGACAGGGCGACGAGTCCGGGCAGTGCGGTGACTTCGACCTCTTCGCCGGGGTGGAAGGAGGAGTCCTTGCCCGTGGTGTCGGTGGCGCTCGTGATCGACAGTTCGCCGGAGTGGTCGTCCGCGAGGGCGGTTCCGGCGCTACCGGCGGTGAGGGCGGTCAGAAGGGCGGCGGTGGTGGCGAGGGCAGCGCGTGATGGGGTCATCGTTCCTCGGGTCGGTGAGTACAGGATGCTGCTGTGTAGGGGCAGATGGCCGTGGGACCGGGAAGGTTGCCTACTTCTTGGCGGCGCGGAAGAGCGTGAAGGCGAACTTGCCGAAGGCGGGGGCGTAGGAGATGCGGTGATTGGGTCCGCCCTTCCCCAGTCCGCCGAGGCTGCCGATGACGCGGCCGGTGCCCGTCCTCTTGTTGTAGCCGACGACCCAGGGGCTTCCGGAGGTCCCGCCGTAGAAGCCGGCGCAGCTCATGCGCATCTGCTTGTATCCGGTGAGCTTTTGGGTGGAGGTGCGGCAGAAGATGGGGCGTCCCTTTTTGTTGTGCTGGTAGTTGGGATAGCCCATGACGGTGACCTTGTGCCGGAAGCCCTTGGCTGCGGTCAGGGTGAGGGCGGCTTTGGTGGCCTGCTGCACCCTCTTGCCCTTGCTGTTGGTTCCCAGGCGGGCGAACGCGTAGTCGTAGCTGGAGGTTCGGTTGTTCCTGGGGTTGTACTTGTCCCGGAACCAGCTGTTGACGGGGAAGTACCCGTAAGGGGCCTTGGTCTTGGCGGCTCCGTTGTACTTCGGGATGAAGGCGCTCTTTGTGCTGCCGTAGGTGCAGTGCGCCGCGGTCAGGGCGACGTCTTTACGAGGGCTGTTGATCACGCTTCCTGAGCAGAACCGGTGCTTACCGTTTTTTTCGTAGAAGAACGTGCCGACGGTGCTGGTGCCCCTGAAGTAGGAGGCCTTGTTCCCCTTCAGCTCGGCGGCACTTGTGGGCGGCGCGGCGCCCTTGGAGGTTTCGGGTGTGGCCCCGGCCATCCGCTGGGGTGTCCAGTAGGCAGCCGCGGCCTTGGCGGTCCATCTCTCTCCGGCGTTGACCGTGGTGACGGAGGGCGCGGGGGAGGCGGGGGAGCCTCTGCGGGGTGCGGGTTCGGCGGCGTGGGTGAGCGTGGTGGTGAGCAGAGCCGTGGAAAGGGTCGCGGTAACGACGAGCGGTATACCCCGTTTGGTGCGCATGGCGTGGTTCTCCCGGATCTTTGCGCTTGTGGTGCGGCGTTGACCGTAAGTGACGATGCCCGGGTGGCGATATTGGCCAAAGGGGCAAGTGAGGCGGGGTGCAGGGTGTGGGGATACGCGGCCTCATGAGGCAGAAATATGGCGGAGCGTGGCGGTGGGGGCCGTGATGGTGGCCGTGACCGCGTGGTCGGGGTGCAAGGCGGGGGCTACCTGCCGCGCCGCTGGAACCTGACGCCGGCGACGCCGCGGACCGCCTCGCCGACCGCACGAACATCTGGCACCACCGGGAGGCCCCCACCCGCCTCCGGGCCGTTGAGGAACTCGTCACCGGGGCGTATGCCGTGCACGGCGTCACGAGCGATGCCGCCACACAAAAGGCCCCGGCCCGCAAGCACGCGGGCCGGGGCTTCCTTCTTGCTCGGCCGGTAAGCCGGAACCTACTCCTCAGCTGCGCCGGTCTTGCGGCGCCGGGTCCTGGCCGCGAGCACACGAAGAGGTCCGCACCACCCGATCAGGTAGCGGTGCGGGCCTCTCCGTCAGCCTGCTGCACCCCCCACAGGGGCAGCGGCCGTCCCTCGGCCCTGGAAGGCAACGGGGGAAGCTTCAAGGGCCGGTGACACGTCCCGCAGTCAACCGGCGTGGCCGGCTGCCCCATGACGAGGGACAAAGGGCCTGGGGGGTGGCCCTTTCCGCGGGACGCGCGATCCAGTGGGTCCTAGGAGTTGGCGAGCCGGGTCTGGAAAGCGGCCTTCGCGGTGCCGGTCACCGAGTGGGCCTTGAGCAGGTTGCCCTTGCCCGCCGATCGGACCTTCGGGGCCGCCACGATCTTCGACGTGAACTGTGCCTTCGGGCCACGGGTGTCGGGCTCGGTGTCGATGCTGCGGATGCTGAACGCCGCGTTGACGTTCTTCACCTTCGTGCCGACGTCCTTGATGGTCGGGTTCTTCTTCGCCTGATACTTCACGAACGTCGTGGTGGACGTGACCGGGATGTTGTAGATCCGCTCCGTGAACCGGCTGGTGATCTGCGTGTTCCAGCCTCGGGCCTTCACCCCGCGCTTGACGGACACCTCCCTCACGAACGACACGGCGCCGTTGTGGCGGGTGACCTTCTTGGCGCGGCTCGCCTTCGTCCCGGCCAGCGACCCGGTGAACGCCTTCAGCACCTTGCGGTCCTGAAGCTGCTTGACGAAGGTGGCCTGCTTGTTCTTCGGCAGCGCCTTGAACGCCTTCAGCGTGCTGTTCTGGCGGTGCTGCTTGAGGTACGACACGTATCCGCCGACGGTGAGCTTGCTCTTGGCCGGGGCGGCGACAGCAGCCTGCTTCGTCTCGGCCACCTTCTGGGTGGTGTCCATGGCGTGCGCGGACGGCGCGATGACCGCAGCGGCAGCCGCTGCGGACACCAGGACGGTGGCGGTACGGCGAGCAGTGTGCTTCACGGAATTCTCCTTGGGTTGGCTGACCTTGTCGTGGTACGACTTCGCTGTGGTGCGGCAGTTGGCGCGGTGCGCTGCCGTCTTCCCTGGTTGCTTGGCGCACTGCCGCCGCAAGCCGAACAGGAACGCCCTGTCGACGCGCCCCTCGGGCCCCGACCCGGCGAACGCCTTCTTCTTGCCGATCAGCGCCTCGTGGTGGCGGTAGCTGACGTCATGCCGGGCGCGGGGCTCCTGATGCTCCGGCCAGAGCTGTCAGCCCTGCCCCGATACCCGCACGTGGTGCGATGCGTGATCTTCGCATCCGGTGACCCCCGTCTCTGCTCCCTCTCAACGGTAGGCAGCGGGAGGTCAGTTGAGTATCGGATCTTCGGGCAGTGACCTGTGAGGCAGTGCCCGAAGGGACACCGGCGGCCCTTCACCCGTCGCGTCCGCGGGACGCCCGGCAGCACACCGCCGTACACGGCTCAGCAGCGGCGTCCTGCGGTACAGGGGCGCACACGAACCGCTGCCCCTGCCCTCCGGATAGCGCGGCGCCGCCCATGGCCGTGCCCCCCGCCCCCGCCCGTGCTCAGAGGTAGAGCCCCGCATCCGCCCCCGCGTCCTGGGCCGGCACCGATGCCGGGCGGGTGCCGCGTCGTAGGGCGTAGAGCTCGGCGAGGGTGCTGCCGTCGCGGCCGAGTCCCTCGTCCGTGCCGAGCCAGTTGGCCGACTCCGTACGGGTCAGCGGGCCGACCTCGATACGGGCCAGGCAGCGGCCGGGACGGACGACCGCGGGGTGCATGCGCTCCAGGTCCTCGTTCGTGGTGACGCCGACCAGGACCTTGCGGCCCTGGCCCAGCAGGCCGTCCGTCAGGTTGAGCAGCCGGGACAGCGCCTGGCCCGCGGTGTGCTTGGCCTCGCCGCGGATCAGCTCGTCGCAGTCCTCCAGGAGGAGCAGCCGCCAGCGTCCCTTGCCGGTGCTGTCCTCCTCGCCGATGGCGATGTCCATGAGGTAGCCGACGTCGTTGAACAGCCGTTCCGGGTCGAGCACGCAGTCCACCTGGCACCAGTCCCGCCACGAGCGGGCCAGGGTGCGCAGGGCGGAGGTCTTGCCGGTGCCGGGCGGGCCGTGCAGCAACAGCAGCCGGCCAGCGATCTCGTCGGGTGACACCTTCATCAGCCGGTCCATCGCATCGGCCACCGGCGCGGTGTAGTTGGGGCGGATCTCCTCCCAGGTGCCCGCCGAGATCTGCCGCGAGGTGCGGTGCGGGCCGCGGCGCGGTGAGAAGTACCAGAAGCCCATCGCGACATTCTCCGGCTGCGGCTCCGGTTCGTCCTCCGCGCCGTCCGTCGACTGCCCGAGCACCTTCTCGGCCAGCTCATCGGTGACGGCGGTGACGGTCACATCGGCACCCTGGCTCCAGCGGGAGATCAGCAGGGTGAAGCCGTCGCCCTCGGCGAGCGTGGCGCTGCGGTCGTCGTCGCGCGCGGAGCGCAGGATCCGCGCACCGGCCGGCAGCAGCGTCAGGCCGGATTTCACCCGGTCCACGGAGCGACTGCGGGCGTACGGCTGGTCGCCGGTGGCGAACCGCCCCAGGAAGAGGGCGTCGACGACATCGGAGGGGGAATCGCTGTCGTCCAGGTTCAGACGGATCGGAAGGGACTCCTCGGCGGCGGGCGGCTGGACGTGATCGGCACACATGCCGTCATGATCTGTCACGCCGCCGCCCCGCGTACACGCATTATCCCGGCGTTTCCCCGGGGGCGGAAATGAACTGTTACCCAGAAAAAGGGCTTTCCGGGCGGAAGGATGGCTACCCTTACATCTTGTGCGACGTCTTGGTGGGGAGCGTCAGGGGCGGGATGGGCAAGGCCGGCAACCGGGAGGGCGGCAACGCGCCTTCCGGAAGGGGCGGAGTGCGGTCATGGCCCTCCTTGCCGGGATGGCGGTGCTGGCGGCACTGCTGGCGAGATGCGGGGGCCCGGACGGGCAGGGGGCGGACCACAAGCATCCGGCGCGCCCCGGGGCCGTGCGGCCCGTCGTGGGGTGGGGGTTCACCCACACCCAGTTCAGCGCCGACCAGGGCGCCGACAGTGCGACCGAGCGGGCGGCGCGGATGCTGTCCGACGTCCCGATGCCGCAGAACCAGCACATCATGGGCTGGGGCGCGGACAACCCCGAACCGTCCCCGGGCCGCTACGACTTCGCCGACCTCGACCGCCGGGTCGCGCTGATCCGTGCCACCGGCGGCACGCCCGTACTGACCCTGTGCTGCGCCCCGGACTGGATGAAGGGCGGCGCGGCGGGTCACACCGACTGGGGCACGCTGGAGAAGGCCCCCGACCCCTCGCACTACGCGGACTTCGCCGCCCTCGCCGGAAAGATCGCCCGGCGCTACCCGGACATCCGGCACTTCATCGTCTGGAACGAATTCAAGGGATTCTTCGACGACGCCAAGGGCCGCTGGAATTACGAGGGTTACACCCGGCTCTACAACCTCGTCCACCGCGAGCTGAAGAAGGCGGACCAGGACAATCAGGTGGGCGGCCCCTATCTGGTGATGGACAGCTATGTACCGGGGGACACCACCTACGCCTCCGCGCTGAAGGGCCCCTGGGGAAGCGTCGACCAGCGCACCCTCGACGCCCTGGCGTACTGGAACCGCCACAAGAGCGGCGCGGACTTCCTCGTCGTCGACGGTTCCAGCTACAGCAAGGACGATCACTACGCCCCCGACCCGTTCGCCGCCACCCGCAAGTTCGCCGATGTGGGGCGCTGGGTGCGCAAGGAGACCGGGCTGCCGCTGTGGTGGGCGGAGTGGTACGTCGAGGTCGCGGACGAGAGCGACGACCGCGACGGCTGGAGCGAGCGCAAACGCACCGCGGCCCAGGCCGCCGCCCTCATCGAGATGGTGCGGGGCGGCGCCTCCGGCGGCCTCTACTGGAACCCGCAGAACGAGGGCGCCGACTGCCCGGGATGCCTGTGGCGCAGCACCGAACTGTCCGACGGCGGAGCCAAGTTGCCGATGATGGACCTGTTGTCCCGCTTCTCGCGCAGCTTCCCGCCCGGGGTCCGGCTGCAGGACATCGGCGTCGAGGTGGCGGGCGGTGACCTCACGAAGGTGCGGGTGCTGGCCGACGCCCGTACGGCGCTGATCGTCAACACCACCGGCCGCCGGGTGGAGGCGACGGTCGGCAAGGAGGATGTGACGCTCGGCGGGTATGAGGTGCGGTGGCTGACGAGATAGGGGAAGCGGGGGAGCAGCAGGGGAGGGGCGGCGGGCCGGGCGGTCAGGACATGGTGAGGAAGCGCTGGGCCAGCGAGGCCAGGAAGAGCAGCAGCAGGGGCATCGCGAACCAGAACGACATCTGCAGGCGGCGCTGTTGGCGTGCGTCCGGCGGGGTGGCGACCCGCAGCACCTCGCGGGCCGTCAGCAGCACGATCAGCACCACCGCGGCCAGCGCGCCGGTCACCGACCACCAGCTCCAGGTCACCTGCGGGCCGACCGGTCCGGGGCGGGGCGCCGGCGCCGCCCCCGGCGGCCGCTGCTTCAGCTCGTACACCGCCGCATGGTCGTTGGACAGCACCCGGCGCAGGTCGGGGCGGGCGTCCAGGGCGGCCCGCAGCCGCTCTTCCCAGCGGGCCGGGTAGCCCGCGTCCAGTCGCAGTGACTCCGACTGTCCGTGGTTGACGATGAGGTACGACTGCGGGCCGGCATCCCGCAGGGACGCGACGACGGGGGCGACGAGGGCCGGGTCGCGGGGCGCGGGCGTCGGCTCGTAGAGCACCCGCTCCATGTCCTTGGCGCCCCAGGGCATCGCGGGCGTGACGTTGTCGACCGGGTCGTCGGTCAGCCACAGCAGCCG
The DNA here is from genome assembly GCF_044767385.1 of Streptomyces sp. NPDC101393. Classification (NCBI taxonomy): domain Bacteria; kingdom Bacillati; phylum Actinomycetota; class Actinomycetes; order Kitasatosporales; family Streptomycetaceae; genus Streptomyces; species Streptomyces sp. NPDC101393. The sequence goes on from NZ_JBIWNU010000007.1 coordinate 122,554, forward strand.
GGCCGTGGGGCGGTCATGGGCGTAGACGTAGTCCATCGCCGCGACCTCGCCCGGTCGGATCCGCTCGAACGGTTCGTTGCCCCAGCGGGCGACGAGGAATCCCAGGGCGAGCACCAGCCCCGCCAGCAGCGCGGCGAGCGGGCCGAGGCCGCGGCGGGCGGTCCCGTCCCGCGGGAAGAGGGCCAGTGCCGCCAGTACGCAGGCACCGGGCAGGGCGAACAGGAAAACCCGCAGCGCCATCTCGCCGCCGTACGACTGCATCCCGAAGGCCAGGAACGGGACGAAGGCCAGGGCGGGCAGGGCGCGTTCGGTGAAGCCCGCCGCCCGCCTGCGCAGTACGCCCCAGCAGGCCAGTGCCAGCACGCCGCCCGCCAGCGCCACCCGGGCGTAGAGGACGAGCTTGTGGGTGCTGTCGCCGCCGCCGATCCGGTCCGTCACGGAGGAGGAGACATTGCCGCCGATGCCGCCGATCCCGCCGAACAGCTCGTCGAAGTGGCCCGACCAGTAGGGCTCGGCCAGGAACCCCACCCAGGCCGCGACCAGCACGCCGAGCAGCAGCGGCAGCCCGCGCAGGGTGCTGCGGCGGGCGAGCACCAGCACGGTCAGGACGCCGAGCATCACGAACGGGGTGAGCTGGTGACCCGCCACCGACGCGGCGAACAGCGCGACCACCACGGCCAGCAGCGCGGCGAGCTGACCGCGGCCGGCCGGCCGTACCTCCGCCTCGCCCGGCTGCCGGGCCGGCCGGCGGCCGCCGCGCGGCTCGGGGCCGCCGTCCGGCAGCGGGCGGGCCGCCCGGAACCAGACCAACAGGATCGCCACGAACGCCAGATAGAAGAGATAGGTGAAGCCCTGCGGGGAGAAGTAGTCCTGGCCCACCCAGCCGCACAGCGCGAACATCCAGGCCGCGCACCACTTCGCCCGCCAGCTCGCCCGTACCGCCTTCAGCAGCAGGAACAGCGGTGCGAGATAAAGGAGCTGGACGGTCAGTGGCCACCAGCGCAGCACCTCGGTGAAGTCCGTGACGCCGCACGCCTCGGCGAGGAACTGCACCCCGGCGAAGAACCCCGGCCAGCTCCAGCGGGCGTCCAGGTCCGGGACCGCGGAGCCCGTCCTGCCGAGGTAGTCGAGGAAGCCGAGATGCTGCCAGGCCGTGGCGAAACGCGGCTCGGTCTCCAATACGGCCGGCAGCGCGTGCAGCGCCACCACCGTCAGCAGGAGGACGGCGGTCAGCAGGACACGCTGCGGCCGGGGCAGCCACAGGGCGCAGCCGAAAGCCGTCACGAGCAGGGCGACGCCGAGCAGGGTGGCCGCGGGCAGCACGGAGATCAGGCCGAGCCCGTTCATCCGGTCCAGATCGGCGTCGCCCATGCCCCGCAGCGGCAGCCAGAACAGTGCGAGGGCGGCGGCGAGGAGGCACCAGACCCCCACGACGGGCCCGACCGCCCGGACCGCCGAACGGGAGGCGGGCGCCCAACGGGAGCGGGCCGCCCATCGGGAGCGGAGGCGGGCGAGAACCTCCGTGCCCGAACCGCCGGATCCGCTTGCCCTGTCGGTGTCGTCCGGCCCGCCGGCCGCGTCCGCCCCGTACGCGACGCCCGCCCCGGGCGCATCCCCGAGGTCGCCGTGCACGGCGAGGTCCGCGAGGTCACCGTCCGGCGCCGGCCCGTCCGCGGGGGCCCGGACCCACTGCGGGGCGGGGCGGCCGCGCAGCACCCGGCCGAGCCGCCGGCCGGCGATCGCGACGATCACGGCCAGGCCGGTGATCTCCGCGACACCGGCCCCCGTCAGCCCCATCCGCGGCAGCAGCAACAGCGTCAGCCCCAGCACCAGGACGCACAACAGGCCCTGCAGCCAGGCGAGCCCCAGGGTGCGGCTCTGCGCGCGCAGCACCGCGAAGTACACCTCCATGACGACCCGCAGTGCCGCGCCGACCGCGAGCCAGCGCAGCAGCGGGGTCGCCGCCTGGGCGTATCCCGGGCCGAACACGCCCAGCAGGTACGGCGCGAGAACGAACAGGAAGCCGCAGACCGGGATCATGATGCGGGCCATCCGCCGCAGCGCGGCCCGGGTGTCCTGGGCCAGCCGCGCCGGATCGTGCGCCCCCTCGACGGTCAGTGAGGCGCCCATGTTGATGGCGAGCAGATTGACCGTGCCGCCGATCACGGTCGTGATGTAGAAGTAGGCGTTGTCCGCCGCGCTGACCTGCGAGGCGACCAGTACCGGTACGAGATAGACCACGGCGAGCGAGAACAGCGAACCGGTGTAGTCACCGGCCAGGAAGCGGCCCAACTCCCCCCGGGACGGCGGCCGGGCGATCCGCGCCGTGGCCGCCGCATGCCGGGGGATCAGCCGCCGGAACACCAGCAGACCCAGCGGAATCACCGAGACCGCGATCGCCGCCACCCAGGAGACGAAGACCCCCGCGGTCGGGATCGCCGCCGCGAACACCACCAGCAGCCCCAGTTTCACCGCGGAGAAGCTGAGGTTGCCCACCGGCACCCACCACGCGCTGCGCAGCCCCGTGAGCACCCCGTCCTGCAGGGTGAGCAGGGACCAGGCGACGACGGCGAGCAGGAAGCCGAGGCCGTTCAGCGGACCGTGCAGAAAGCGGTACGAGGGCCCCCAGAGGTCGAGGGTGAGGAGGAAGACGGTGGCGGCGACGGCCACCACGGCCGAACTTCCCGCGTACGTACGCACGACCAGCCGGCCGGTGGCGCGCCCGGCGACCGGGATGAAGCGGGCCAGCGCGCCGGTCAGCGTCAGTGCCGTCAGCCCGGCCAGCAGCTTCATCGCGGCGATCGCGGCCGATCCCTGGCCGACCGCGGCCTCCGTGTAGAAGCGGGCCGCGACCAGCCAGAATCCCAGGCCGAGCAGCCCGGAGACACCGGTGTTGAGCATCAGGGCGTAGGCGTTGCGGAACAGCGGGCTCCGGCCGCTCGGCGCCGGGGCGCCCGGCTCCCGGCCGTCCCCCCGCCGCTCCGGTTCCGTCCGCTCCCCGGACCGGGTGGTCGTGTCAGACACTGGTTTCGCTGCCCTTCCTTCCGCCATCGGCGGACCGCACGTCTCTCCCCACCGGACCCCTCCCGCCTGCCCCGCCCCGTCCCCTCACTCCCCGGGCAGACAGTGCCGGGCCGCCTGCCGGGACCGGCGGACCACCGCGTACCCCTTCGTCAGCACCCGGTCCCGGGCATAGGCGCGGCCGAGACCGCGCCCCTCGACGAGGCGGGCGAACTCCTCGGTGCCCGTATCGCGCCGCACCGTCAGCCGCGCCAGCGCGTACGGCCCCTGGCGGCGGCCGGCGAGCGTGTTGCGCACCGCGAGTGCCTGCCGGAAGCCCAGACCGCGCACCGTCTGCCGCACCCGCCGGCTGGAGTAGCCGTAGGGATGGGCGAACGACTGCGGTGCGCTGCCGACCTCCTCGGTGATGAGCTGACGGCAGCGCAGCACCTCGTCCCGCAGCCGTGCGTCGCCGAGCGCGTCCAGCTGCGGATGGCTGTGGCTGTGCCCGCCTATCTCCACCCCGGCCGCCGACAGCTGCCGCACCTGGTCCCAGTCGAGCATGGTGTCCAGGGCGCCGCCGGTGTCGTACGGGCCGCGCAGCCAGCCGGTCGTGACGAAGACGGTGGCCGCGAAGCCGTGGGCGGCGAGGGCCGGCAGGGCGTGCCGGTGCACGCCTTCGTAGCCGTCGTCGAAGGTGATCAGCACCGGCTTGGCGGGCAGCGGGCGGCCGTCGCGCCAGGCCGCGCCGAGCGCGGCGGTGGTGAGCGGGGTGAAGCCGCCGGCAGCCAGCACCTCCAGCTGCGCGGCGAAGGCGTCCGGTGTCACGGAGAGCGCCCAGGCCGCGGGCGCCGGCGATGCGCCGACCGCGTGGTACATCAGGATCGGCACCGTACAGGGGCGGCCGTTGCCCGTGCCGCTCATGACACCACCCCCTTGCGCTCCGCCACCGGACCCCGGCCCGCCTCCGGGCCGGGGACACCGTCCGCCGAAGGAACCGGGCCCGCCGCCGGAGCCGGGTCCGCCCGAGCGGCCTCCGCCTCGCGGATCACCGGCGCCGGCGCGAACGCCGTGCGCCTGCCGCGCGCCCGCAGTGTGCCCCGCACATAGCCACTCGCCGCGGCGGCCACGCCGGTCACGATCGCGCCTGCCCGGCCCGCGCCGCCGGGCCGCAGCAGCAGCGCGTCCCGCAGCCCGCGCAGCACTCCCGCGGGCAGCACCCGGGTGGTGTAGCGCCGCTCCGTCGCCAGCCCGTCGCGCGCGCCGACGCTCCGCGCCACCAGCGCCTTCGACAGGCCCTCGGCGTACGTCCTGCTGCGGAAGTAGCCGAAGCGCTGCCGGGCGGCCGGTACCCGGTGGTGGATGACCGACCGGTCGTCGATCAGCAGCACCGCCCCCGGGACGGTGTGGGTGATCCGGATGCACAGCTCGGTCTCCTCGCAGCCCAGCGGCCGCCGGTCGCCGTCCCGGCCGATGCCGTCGGCGAAGCCGCCGGTGCGCGCGAACACCGACCGGCGGAAGGAGGCGTTGCCGCCCAGCACATTGCGGACCCGGACCTTCCCCGGCGGCAGACCCCGGTAGGTGCAGCCCACCACCCAGTCGAACTCGGCGGGGAACCACGCCGGCCGGCGGCCCGCGTCCCAGGCCGGTTCGGTGCGTCCGCCCACCGCCATCACCGCCGGGTCCGCGTACCCGGCGGCGAAATGCCGCAGCCAGTCGCGTTCGGCCACGGCGTCGTCGTCGAGGAAGGCGACGATCTCGCCGCGCGCCGCGGCGATGCCGGTGTTGCGCCCCGCGGACAGTCCGCGGGGTCCGGAATTGGCCATGATCCGCAACGGAGTGGGCGCAGCCGCGGGGAGCGCGCCCCCGGGACCGGAGGCGTACGCGCCGGTGTCCGCGCCCCCGAAATGCTCCCGGAGCCGGCCCAGCAGCCCGTCGTTGTGGTCGACCACGAGCAGCACCTCGTGCGCGGGATGCGACTGGGCCGTGCCGCGGACCGACGCCACCGCGGCGAGGGTGTCCTCCCAACGGTCCGCGGTATAGGCGCAGATGACGACGGACACGGTCAGCGGCACGGGGACGGGGCCGGACGCCGGGACGGAGTGCGGTGCGTTCACCGCACGTCGCCGGTGATCAGGGTGGGCCGGGCGGCCCGCTTCCGTCTGGAGCCCCGCTCGCGCAGGATCACCTTCGCCACCCGCAGCCCGTCACGCACCGCCCGCAGATTGCTGACGCCGTGGATGCGGTGGTACTCGTGGCTGGGGATCTCCTGCACCCGCAGCCCGGCCTTGACCACCCGGATGTTCATCAGCGTCTCGACCTCGAACCCGGCGCAGTCCAGGGCGATTTCCTCCAGGCAGTGCCGCCAGAAGGCGTTGTATCCGTAGCACAGGTCGGTATAGCGGGCACCGAACTTGGCATTGACGATGGCGGTCAGCACGCGGTTGCCGAGCTTGCGGACCGGCGTCATGTCGTCCGTGCCGCCGCCGTTGGCGAAGCGGGAGCCCTTGGCGAAGTCGGCACCGGAGACCAGCGCCGAGACATAGCTGACGATCTCGCCGCCGTCGGCCGAGCCGTCCGCGTCGATCATCACGATGATGTCGCCGGTGCAGGCCGCGAAACCGCTGATCAGAGCATCCCCCTTGCCCTTGCCTCGCTGTGTCACCACCGTCACGTCCGGCCACAGCTCGCGGGCCACCGAGACCGTGTCGTCGGTTGAATTCCCGTCGACCAGCACCACTTCGTGAATCCAGTCGGGCAGGGTCTTGAAGACGTACGGGAGGTTCTCCGCTTCGTTCATCGCCGGAATCACGACGCTGACGGGCGGGGCGATGGCCAGGTGCGAGGAAACAGGCCGGTAGGAGGCCTGGGCGTGCGGCAGCGTCAGCGGAGGTTCGGCCGCGTCGGCAGGGCGAAGGAAGGAGCTCATGGAGTGGTTTCCCTCTCGTCCGGTGGACCGCCCACCCCCGGGCGGTCCCCTGTGAATCCGGTGAAAGGGGGGTCACGCCCCGCTCCCGGCAGCGTGAACTGCCATGGGAACAGGGCGAGCTGAGTCGGCATGAGTGTGCAGCCGCGCGGCTGTGCTCCCGGCCCCGGCAAGCGCGATCAGCTGCGTGTGCAGCGGATCAGCAAGCGAGGAACGGACGCACTGGACCCCCCCACCGCGCCTCGCGCCGGACGGTCATCGCGGTGCCCGAGCTCTCCCCTTGAGCCGTCTTGCGATGATCGTCCGATGCGAGTGGATGTGCGACGGATTTGATAAGCGGGACTCTAAGGCAAGTCCCCGTACGTCTCGGGCTCTTTGGCGCTATTGGCCGGTACGCACTGATGTACGCGCTCATGTGCGGACGCACCGGCGTACGCCCTGACAGTCAGGGCGTTCCGTGACGAACAGGACGCGGTTCAGCGGCCCGACCGGATGCGCCCCACCCGCTTGAGCAGCCGGTCCGCCGGCTCGAACAGCTCCGGGCGGGCCACCACGGCATTGCGCAGCGCCCGCACCGGGGCCCGCCGCGCCCGATGCCCCAGTGCCACGGGGTGCGGGCGCATCACCCACCCCTCGGACACCAGGAGTTCACGGGTCTTGAGGGAATCCTTGTAGTCCTTCTCGCCGCGCCCCAGATCGAGATACGCCGTCGACGCCGCGGCCGCCGCCTCCGCCATCCGCAGATGGAGCACCAGACCGGGGGAGTACTTCGCGAACTCCGGGTCGTAGGCGGGGAACCAGCACGCCAGCACGGACTCGGAACGCAGCCCGAAGTGCGCGGCGATCGGCCGCTCACCCGCGTACAGCACCGACAGCAGCCCGGCGAAGGAATCCGTGCGGGTGTGGAAGAGCTGCCGCACGAGCCGGACGATCCAGGGGTGGGCGAAGCGGTCGCTGCGGCCCGTCCTGCGGTACTGCGCGGACTTCCAGCCCATGAGGGTGCGCAGCGCGGCCGGGTCGCGCTCGTCATGGACGTAGCGCACCGGCCCCACGTCCCGGCCGAGCTTGCGCTCCTTGGCCAGGGTGGTCCGGGTGAACTTCGGCGACTGCGCGCGCAGCCGCTCCAGATACGCCGGGAAACCCTGGTCCACGTCGATCACGGGCGAAGGGTGGCGGCCGGAGAGCCCTCCGTCGAACGGCTTCTGGTCCGCCACCAGATGGTCGAACTCCAGCACCGACAGCCCGCAGCCCGCCAGCAGCTCCTGCGCGTCCCACAGGAAGCCGGGCCGGTGGACCATCCCCTGTGCATCGGAGACCCCCAGGCCGATCGCGCGCCCCACGCCCAGCGGCGACCGCTGGAACGGCAGGAACGCCGCCGGCGCGCCGTCCTCCCGGACCACCGCCATCCGCACCCCGCCACGGCACCGGCCGACGGCCAGCGCGAATTCGGGGGAGAGGAAGGGGTTCGCGAGCTGCGGCGCGCCCGCTGTCCGCGCCTGCTGCTGCAGGGCGGTCCAGGCCGCCCGGTCGGCCCCGGTCAGCTCGCCGGGCCGGTATACCTCGAAGTCCATGTCAGACCACCTGTCCTTCGCCGCCGCGGCCCGCCCGGCGCAGTACGGCCGTCAGCAGAAGCACGGTGCCGCTCAGCGCCGCGACGGCGATCACCCCGCCGCGCGCCGACCACAGGTGCAGGGCGAGCATCACCTGGGCCACCAGCAGGTCGACGGCGAGTGCGCCGGCGGCGGCGACCACGGCACGCCCGAGCGGGTCCAGCCGCCCCAGTGCCGCGCCTATCGCGGTGGCCGGTGCCCCCAGGAGGAAGAACAGTGTGAAGGGCGCGCGCACCGGTGAGGCGATATCGGCGAGCGCCAGGACGGCCCCCATCACGCCGATACCGAACGCCACACCCGCGAGGAGCGGAGCGGCCGCCCACGGTGGCCGGTCGCCCGGTGGGCCCTCGCCCGGTGGCGCATGGCCCGGTGGTGATTCGTGACAAGTTCCGCGGGAATTCAGGGTCTTGATGTGCATGGGCAGCTTTGCCCCCCATAAGCGCCGGATGCCGGGCCTCAATGTCGCGCAGCGCTCGGACGTCCGTCAAGGCGGACCGGGGCGTGACCGGGAAATCCGCCGACCGCGGGGAGTGGATTCCGGCCCTGGCGGGGCGCCCACAGACGGCGCAATGACGGGGCGCGGAGGCGGTCTTGCGGAGACTGTGGGGATGTGTCCGAGGGAGCCTGCCCTGTCCGCGGAGCCGCCGGGCGGTGCCGCCCTGATCGTGGTGATGGCGTGTCTCACCGTCGCCACCGGAGTGCTGGACGCCGTCAGCTTCCTGGCGCTCGGGCAGATCTTCACGGCCACCCAGACCGGCAACCTCCTCTTCCTGGGCTTCGGTGTCGCGGGCCAGGGCGGGCTGCCGGTGGTGGCGACGGTGGTCTCGCTCGGCGCGTTCGCCGTGGGCGCGGCGCTCGGCGGCAGGCTGGAGTCGGCGGTGGCGGCCCGCCGGCGTCACTGGTTCCCGCTCGCGCTGCTGGTGGAGGCGTTGCTGCTGGTGGGGGCCGGGCTGGCGGCCTGGGAACGGGGGTCGGCAGGTGAGCTGCCGCAGAGTCAGCGCTACACCGTCATCGCCCTGATGGCGGTGGCGATGGGCATGCGGAACGTGACGGCGATGCGGGTCGGCGCACCCGACCTCGCGACGACGGTGGAGACCCGGGCGATGACGGCCCTGGTGAGCGGATCGCGCCTGGGCCGCGACACCAGGATGGGCTACGGCACGCACGCCGCGGGCCGCCGGCTGATCTCCGTCGGCTCGATGCTGGCCGGGGGTCTGCTCGGCGCGGGGCTGCTCGCCGCCGGACTGCGCCCGTCGCCGGTGCTCCTGCTCGTGGCGGTGACCGTCGCCGCTCTCGGGCTCGTCGTGCCCCGCCTGGTCCGCCGTCAGCTCGCCGCCGGGTGACCGCCGGATCGCGCACATGTGCCCATGGCAATCGACGCCGAAGCGATGACATGAAGGTGAACATCCGTACGAATCAGAAGATTTGCCGTGAACTCTGGATCAGTTTTGGCATGGACACTTCCGGTTACTGGTGAGTCCTGCTACCACGGATGAGGCAGAGATCCTGCTAAGGGAGGTTCCATGAGACTGTCCCGATTCGCGGCCATGACGTCCGCCTTCTTCGTCACCACGGCGCTCGCGCTCACCGGCGCGAGCGCCGCCGCTTCCGCCGAACGCCCCACCGCCACCGGCTATGTCGCCCTCGGCGACTCCTACTCCGCGGGTGTCGGAGCCGGCAGCTACGACAGCGGCAGCGGCTCCTGCAAGCGCAGCACCAAGGCCTACCCGGCCCTCTGGGCCGCCGCGCACGCACCCTCGTCCTACCGGTCGACCGCCTGCTCCGGCGCTCGTACGGGTGATGTGCTCAACGGCCAGCTCGCCCCGATCGACAGCTCCACCGGCCTCGTGAGCATCACCATCGGCGGCAACGACGCCGGTTTCGCCGACACCATGACGACCTGTGCGCTGAACTCGGAGAGCGCCTGCCTGTCCCGCGTCGCCCAGGCCGTCGACTACATCAGGACCACCCTGCCCGGTCAGCTCGACGGCGTGTACGACGCCATCGGCCAGAAGGCCCCGGCCGCGCGCGTGGTCGTGCTGGGCTACCCCCACTTCTACAAGATCGGCGGCAGCTGCTCGGCCGGCCTCTCGGAGAAGTCACGCACCGCCATCAACGGCGCCGCCGACGAGATCAACTCGGTCACCGCCAAGCGCGCGGCCGACCACGGCTTCGCCTTCGCCGATGTCAACGCGACCTTCGCCGGACATGAACTGTGCTCCGGCTCCCCCTGGCTGCACAGCGTCACCCTGCCCATCGACGAGTCCTACCACCCCACCGCCGCCGGGCAGTCCGGTGGCTATCTGCCCGTCTTCGCCTCCGCTGCGTGATCCTTCGTTCACCCGTCGTCGAGAAGGGCCGCGCAATGGGCCCTTCTCGTGCGTTACCGCAGGCCGACGGGCAGTCAACTCGCCCTGCTGGCAGCCCTGTACGCGAGGTTCCGTATGGTGTTCGTCAACATCAAGGCGAGGCAGGTGAATCCGTTGACCGGTCTGCACACGTGTCCTCCAAGAGAGATAGGGTTACCCTGCCCGGGGCCGGGTGCCCTCGTAGGGTGGGGAGAGTCATGGAACAGATAACAGTGCGGAGCAGGGCGCGAGTCCCTGCCATGAACTGCACAAGCAGCGCGTCCAGCGCGCGTCTGGACCGCCATCTCGCGGTGCTGGGCGGCCCTGCCGTCCCGCAGCGTGAGGCCGCGGGTGCGACGTCGCTGATGCAGGAGCTCACGGCTCGTGATCACGCACGCACGAGGAAGAGCCGTGGCGCCAGGGTGTCGCTGTTCGCGCCGCTGCGCAGGCTGCGGCGATCGCTGTTCGGCGGTCACAGCTGACATCCCGCTGAAGCGGTACCTCAGGCGACCACACCGTCCCGGCGCAGCAGTGTGCTGCGATCCGATCGCCCGTCAGGCACGGCTGCCGAACGTGCATCGGTGTGTTCGCCGAGGGCAGGAGTCCTGCCCTCGGTACCGCACGGCTCGACACTCCCGTCCACCCGCATCCGGCCTCCCGCCCCGCAATCACCACCCGCCCCCCTGCGGCGGGTGGTTTTTCGTGTGTCCACGCACGGGGCGATCCGGGCCGCCGGCGGCCTCGTCGGCTCACAGCAGGGCGAACTGCCCCTCCGGGCCTTCCTCGTGATGGTCGAGCACCGACGCCGGGCGGCGGGCGGAGGGCGGCGCCGGAAGGACGCCCGCCGCCCGCAGCCCGGCCGTGCCGATCTGCGGGCCCTGCGCCGTCCGCTGCCGCAACTCCTCGCGCCGCGGCCGCAGTTCGGCCAGCAGCGCCAGTACGGTGATCAGCTCCAGCAGGTCCGACGTCCACTCCTGCGACCAGGCGGTGGCGCGCAGCGCCGCCAGCGAAGCGGCCTCGGCCGGCTCCGCGTCCGGGGCGGGCGCCGCGGTCCGCTGCGCGAACCACGCCTCCAGGACGCGGACACCGCCCGCGTGGAACTCCCAGGCGCCCGCCGGCACCGGCGAGATCCGGCCGTCGCCGATCAGCAGCGCCTCCTCCTCGCGGTCGTAGCCGATCGTCGCCGGCAGCCCGCGGACGGGGAGCGCGGCGCGCACATACGGCCGGCGCCCGCCCGGCATCCGCGGTCGCTCGCCGCTGTGCGCGCCGTGGGTGTGCAGCCACAGCATCCGCGCGCCGAGCGCGACGCCGAGGTCCCAGACCGCCGGATCGGCGGTCAGCGGCACCGTGACGCCGTCGGGGGAGTGGCCGGCGCTCGCGGTGATCCAGGCGAGGACGTCGACGGGGTCGGCGGGGCGGCCCAGGCGGTCGGTGAGCAGCTCGCGCAGGCCCGGGGCGAGGTTGGGCTCGATGCCGCCGGGGCGCCGGTAGAGCGGATGGATGCGGCCGGGGCGACCGGCCGGTGACCGGCCGTCGGGGAGCACCGCCGAGCACACCACGGCGGGGCCGGGGACCTGCGGCACCTGTGCCAGCTCGACCGCGAACAGCTGCCGGTCGTCCGCCACCCGCCACAGCTCCGGACGTGCCGCGTCGATCAACCGGTGGTCGGGCAGCAGCCACTGGCGGTCGAACGGGCCGTGCAGCATCCGCACCGGCTCCGGGCAGGGGCCGCTCGCGCGCGAGAGCCGTCCGGTAGCGGTGGCCTGCCCCGGCAGTTGGCCGACGGCGGAGTGCAGGGTGCGGGCTCGCGACGGCCGGAACAGCCGCTCGCGGGCGTCCGGGTCCGCGGCGTTCAGCAGCGCGTTCCAGCGGGTGCGCAGCAGCGCCGGATCGGGGCCGCGCACCCAGGAACGGCCGAGCCGTAGGGGTGGCACGGACCACGGCAGCAGATCGGACAGCCGTGGCGCGTCCTGCTTCGCCGTCACGCGGAGCCCCTCCCGGACCGTTTCGTTGACCCCGGCATCGTATCCGCGGGCGCGGGGGCCGCGCCGGGTCCGGGCAGGATGCTGCTGCCCCGTTGCGGTGTGCGAATGCGGTCTTCCGCTAACTGATCTTGGCCGGTACGGTCCTCGCCGTACGCCCGTCGGGCCCGCGCGGACGGTGGTCCGCGGCGCACGCCGGGACCTGCTCAGGGAAGGACCGCCATGACGGACACCACCTCCCCCACGCCGGAACGGCGCGGGGGGACCTCCAACGGTGTCCGGGCCGCCGCGCGGCTCGACCGGTTGCCGCCGTCCCGCTGGCACCGCCGCCTCACCTTCATCGTCGGGATCGGCGCCTTCTTCGACCTCTACGAGATCTTCCTCGGCGGGGTGCTCGGCGCCGTCCTCGCCGACCAGTGGCACCTCGGGCACACCGCGAAGTCCTGGGTGATCGCCTCCGGCTTCCTCGGAATGTTCGTCGGCGCGAATGTGCTCTCGGTGCTCGCCGACCGATTCGGCCGGCGCCGGATGTTCATGGTGAACCTGGGCGCGTACTCGCTCTTCTCACTGCTGTCCGCCTTCGCGCCGAACCTGGAGTGGATGCTGGCGCTGCGCTTTCTGTCCGGCCTCGGGCTCGGCGCCGAACTCGTCCTGGTGGACACCTATCTCGCGGAGTTCCTGCCGCGTGCGGTGCGCGGGCGGTACATCGCCTACGCGTACACCTTCGGCTTCCTCGGTGTCCCGGTCGCCGCCCTGCTCGGCGCCCGGCTGGTGGCCGCGCACGAGTTGCTGGGCATCGACGGCTGGCGCTGGCTGCTGGTGGCCGGTGCGCTGGGCGCCGGTTTCCTCCAGCTGATGCGCAGCAGGCTGCCCGAGTCGCCCCGGTGGCTGACGGTGCGCGGCCGCGGTGCGGAGGCCGAGCGGATCGTCACCGGCATCGAGGCGCGGGTCGCCGCCGAGACCGGCACGACCCTGCCGTCGGTGCCCGAGGCGGAAGGCGTCCCGGAACGCAGGGTGCCGCTGCGCGACATGTTCGGAGCCGACTACCGGCGGCGCACCGTGATGTGGTGGATCTTCCAGGTCCTGCAGACCGTCGGCTACTACGGCTTCGGGTCATTGGCGCCGGTGGTGCTGACGGAGAAGGGGCACACGGTCACCGAGTCGCTGCTGTACGCGGCACTGAGTTTCTGCGGCTATCCGATCGGCTCGGCGCTGTCCATCCCGCTCATCGACCGGATCGAGCGCCGGACGCTGATCATCGCCTCGGCGCTCGGCATCGCCGGCTGCGGCCTGGCCTTCGGCTTCGCCTCGGCCACCTGGGTCATCGTCGGGTTCGGCTTCGCGCTGACGGTGTGCAGCAATGTCTTCTCCAACGCCTTCCACGTCTACCAGACGGAGATCTTCCCGACCGGCCTGCGCAGCAGCGCGATCGGCATCGCCTACTCGCTGTCCCGGCTGACCTCGGTCGTGCTGCCGTTCATCGCGCTGAGTGTGCTGACCGACCTCGGGGCCGCCGCGGTCTTCACCGGGTCCGCGGTGCTGATGGTGCTTTTGTGTCTGGACGTGGCGCTGCTGGGGCCGCGCACCACGGGACGGAGCCTGGAGCGGATCTGACGGGGCCGCGCCCGCGGGGGCGGCTGCCGCCGGACGGTCAGTGCGCGTCCAGGGTGACCGTGAAGGAGAAGCGGTCGCCGCGGTAATGGATGCGGGCCACATCCACCGTCCGGCCGTCCTCGTCGTACGTGATGCCGGTGTAGTGCAGGATCGGGCTGAGCAGCGGGACCTGGAGCAGCCGGGAGGTCTCCGGGTCCGCGAGCCGCGCCTCGACGGTGTCGGTGATCCGGCTGATCCGTACGCCCACCGCGTCCCGCAGCACCTTCGTCATCGGCCAGCGGGCCAGGTCCGCCAGGTCGATGCGGGCGGCGACGTCGGGCCGTACGTAGTTGCGCGCGTGGTTGGTCGGCTCGCCGGTCTTCTCGTCGCTGCGCAGCCGGCGGAATCCGGCCACCTCCGTCAGCTCCGGGAAATATTCGGACAGTTCGGTGGGGACGGCTGTCGGGCCGTGCTCCAGCAGCTCGGTGTCCATCCCGGACTGCTGGGCCACGATCGCGTCCACCGAGCCCAGCAGCCGCACCGGCGCACCGCGCTGCGCGCTCGGCTCGATGAAGGTGCCGCGCCGCCGGTGCCTGCTGATCAGGCCCTCGGTCTCCAGTTCCTTGAGGGCCTGGCGCATGGTCAGCACACTCACGCCGTAGTGCGCGGCGAGCGCGTCCTCGGTGGGCAGCCGGAGCGGGGCGTCGGGGGAGCGGCCGAGTATGGAGGCGCGCAACGACTGCGAGACCTGATACCAGAGCGGCAGCTTGCGGTTCAGGGCGAGCGAGTCGGGAGCGAAGGTGGTCACAGATCGGTCCCCGGTGTCACGGGCGGAAGTGGCGCTGGAGACCCTGCCATACGTCGTCGTAGCCGCGCTGCAGATGCCCGGCGTCCCGGGCCTGTTCGGTCAGGGTCAGCGGCCAGCGGGTCTCGAACATGAAGGCCAGGCCGTCATCGATCTTCTGCGGCTTCAGCTCCGCGGTGCTCGCCCGGTCGAAGGTCTCCCGGTCGGGGCCGTGCGCGGACATCATGTTGTGCAGTGAGCCGCCGCCGGGCACGAACCCTTCGGCTTTGGCGTCGTACGCGCCCTCGATCAGGCCCATGTACTCGGTCATCACATTGCGGTGGAAGTAGGGCGGCCGGAAGGTGTCCTCGCCGACCAGCCAGCGCGGCGCGAAGACGACGAAGTCCACGCCGGCCAGGCCCGGGGTGTCCGACGGCGAGGTCAGCACGGTGAAGATCGACGGGTCCGGGTGGTCGTAGCTGATCGACCCGATGACGTTGAAGCGGTGCAGGTCGTAGACGTAGGGCACGTGGTTGCCGTGCCAGGCGACGACGTCCAGCGGCGAGTGGTCGTAGGTCGCCGTCCAGAGGTTGCCGCAGAACTTGTTGACGACCTCGAAGGGGCCCTCGGCGTCCTCGTAGGCGGCGACCGGGGCGAGGAAGTCCCGGGCGTTGGCCAGGCCGTTGGCGCCGATCGGGCCGAGGTCGGGGAGCTGGAAGGGCTGCCCGTAGTTCTCGCAGACGTAGCCGCGCGCGCTCGCGTCCAGCAGCTCGACGCGGAACCGGACCCCGCGCGGGATCAGCGCCACATGCCCGGGATCGGCCTGCAGCAGGCCGAGTTCGGTGCGCAGCAGCAGCCGGCCGTGCTCCGGGACGATCAGCAGTTCGCCGTCGGCGTCGCTGAACACCCGGCCCTCCATGGAGGAGGTGG
This sequence comes from Streptomyces sp. NPDC101393, assembly GCF_044767385.1. Taxonomy (NCBI): domain Bacteria; kingdom Bacillati; phylum Actinomycetota; class Actinomycetes; order Kitasatosporales; family Streptomycetaceae; genus Streptomyces; species Streptomyces sp. NPDC101393. The sequence goes on from NZ_JBIWNU010000007.1 coordinate 137,727, forward strand.
CGTGGTAGAGGTGCACGGCCATACCGGTGCGCTGGGTGGCGTCGCCGTTGCCGCCCAGGGTCCACAGTCCGTCCAGGAAGTCGACCGCTCCGACGGGATCCGGGAGGGGGTTCCAGCGCAGCCGGTTGGGGTCGGGGACGCAGTCGGTGAACGGCGCCGAGCGCAGGGCGCGCTGTTCGGCGCGGACGAACGGGGGGTGCGCGGCGGACGGGCGGATGCGGTAGAGCCAGGAGCGCCGGTTGTGGTGGCGCGGTTCGGTGAACGCCGATCCGCTGAGCTGCTCGGCATAGAGGCCAAGCGGTGCGAGCTGGGGGGAGTTGCGGCCCACCGGCAGCGCGCCGGGGACGGCCTCGGAGCTGTGTTCGTTGCCGAAGCCGGGGGAGAGGGGAGGGCCGTGGTGGGCGGCCGCTGTCGTCCCCGCCGGGTCGTTTCCCGTACCTGCCATCGCGCGCTCCCGCCGCTCAAGGAATCCTATGGAGGACCTTAGGATTGCCGCGGAGGTCCGTCAACGGGGACTCCCGGCCGCCGTGGCCGGATCGTTGCGTACCGTGCCTTCGCCGGCCTCCCCCGCCCGCGCCCACCGGCCCGTTTCCCGCCGGGCGGAGCACCGCTGCCCCGCCCGGTATCCGTCCGGCCGGGTACGCCCGCCCGGGGGACGGGCAGGATGGACGGGTGCAGCAGCCCACCCCGCGGTCCACCCCGCACCCCCACCCGCTCCGCCGCGTCCCCGTTCAGCAGCGGAGCGCCGCACGCCTCGCCCGCATCCTCGACGCCTGCGCCGAACTGCTGGAGGAGACCGGATACGAGGACCTCAGCACCCGCGCCGTGGCCCACCGGGCCGAGGTCCCGATCGGCTCCGTCTACCGCTTCTTCCCCAACAAGCGGGCCATCGCTGCCGCCCTGGCCCGGCGCAATCTCGACGCCTACGCCGCCCGCATCACCGCCCGTCTGACCACCCCGGAAGCACCGCTCGTATGGCGGCACGTGATGGATGTGGTCGTCGACGAATACCTCGCCATGAAGCGGACCGTGCCGGGCTTCGGCCTGGTGGAGTTCACCGTTCCCGCCCCCCGGGAATCGCGGCAGGCCAACTACGAGGTCGCCGACCGGCTGCTCGGGCTGCTCGCCGCCCGGCTCGGTCTGGACGCCGCCGACGAGCGGCTGCGCACCGCTTTCCTGGTCGGCGTCGAGACCGCCGACGCGCTGCTCCAGCTCGCGTTCCGGACGGATCCGGCCGGCGACCCGGCCATCGTCGCCGAGACCAAGGAACTGCTGCGGGCCTATCTCGCGCGCTACCTGGACGGGGCGGCGCCCGACGGGTGACGGTGGGGGCTTCCCGCGGGCTGTCGGACCGGCCGTCCCTGGCGAGTTCCCGCCTAGGGGGTTCCACCATGCGTACCGGTCGGTATGGTCGTTCCGGGCGCCACGCACCACGCGCGGCCCCGCTGCCGGCACCGTCCCCGGGAGGGACCGATGAGTCGAACCGCCCTGCGTATCTGCCCGCTCTGCGAGGCCACGTGCGGGCTGAGCGTCACCGTCGAGGAGACGGCGGCCGACGGACCGCACGGCGAGGGCGGCGGGCGGATCACCGCTGCCCGGGGCGATCGCGACGATGTCTTCAGCAAGGGTTTCCTCTGCCCCAAGGGCGCGTCGTTCGGGCAGCTCGACTCCGACCCGGACCGGCTGACCCGGCCGCTGGTACGGCGCGACGGGCGGCTGCGGGAAGCGAGCTGGGACGAGGCGTTCGCGGCCGTACAGGCGGGACTGCGGCCGGTGATCGAGGAGCACGGCGCGGACTCCGTCGCCGTGGTGCTCGGCAACCCCAATGTGCACACCGTCGCCGGCGCGCTCTATCCGCCGGTACTGCTGAGCACCCTGCGCACCCGCAACTTCTACACCGCCTCCACCGTCGACCAGATGCCCAAGCACGTCTCCAGCGGCCTCCTCTACGGCGATCCGCTCGCCATCCCCGTGCCCGACCTGGACCGTACGGACCATCTCGTGGTGATCGGCGCCAACCCGATGGACTCCAACGGGAGCCTGTGCACCGCGCCCGACTTCCCCGGCCGGCTCCGGGCGCTGCGGCGGCGCGGCGGGCGGCTGACCGTGATCGACCCCCGGCGCACCCGCACCGCCCGGATCGCCGACCGTCATCTGGCGATCCGGCCCGGAACGGACGCGCTGCTGCTCTTCGCGATGGTGCGGGTGCTCTTCGACGAGGGCCTGGTGGACCCGGGTGAGCCCGCCGGGCGGATCAGCGGGGTCGCCGAGGTCGAGCGGCTGGCGGCGGACTTCGCCCCGGAGGCGGTGGCGTCCGCCTGCGAGGTGCCGGCCGAGGAGATCCGCGGCCTCGCCCGCGAACTGGCGGCCGCCGGCCGGGCCGCCGTATACGGACGGGTCGGCTCCAGCACCGTCGAGTTCGGGACCCTCACCAGCTGGCTGGTCGATGTGCTGAACATCCTGACGGGCAACTTCGACCGGCCCGGCGGGATCATGTTCCCGCTGTCGGCGACCGGCGCCGCGCCCCGGCCGCCGAAGCCCGGCCGGGGGTTCGCGCTCGGCCGCTGGCACAGCCGCGTCAGCGGCCACCCGGAGGCCAAGTCCGAACTGCCGCTGGCCGCCCTGGCCGAAGAGATCGACACCCCGGGGCAGGGGCCGGGCCACCCCGGTGCACCGGCCGGGCCGGTCCGGGCGGTCCTCGCCATCGCCGCCAACCCCGTGCTGTCCGCACCCGACGGCGCGCGGCTCGACCGGGCGCTGGCGGACGTCTTCATGGTCAGCGTCGACCCCTACCTCAACGAGACCTCCCGGCACGCCGATGTCGTGCTGCCGCCGCCCCCGCCCTCCCGCAGCGCGCACCACGACTTCGCCTTCAACGCCCTCGCCGTCCGCAACCAGGTCCGCTACACCCGGCCGGTGCTGCCGCTCGCCGACGGGCGGCCCGACGAGTGCGAGATCCACGCGCGGCTGATCCTGTGCGCCGGCGGCCAGGACGGCGCCGATCCCGCGCTGGTCGACGCGATGGTGATCGACACCGCGCTCGGCAAGGCCGCCGGCGACCCGCACTCCCCGGTCCACGGACGCCATCCGGCCGACCTCGCACGGGAGTTGACCGGACGGACCGGCGCCGAACGGCGGCTGGACATGATGCTGCGGCTCGGCCCGTACGGCGACGGCTTCGGCGCCGAACCCGGCGGGCTGACCCTGGCCCGACTGCTGGAGCACCCGCACGGCATCGACCTCGGCCCGCTCACACCCCGGGTGCCCGGAGTGCTGCGGACCCGCAGCGGCGCCGTCGAACTGTGCCCGGAGCCGCTCGTGGCGGAGGCGGCCCGGCTGCGCGCCGGCCTCTCCGCCCGCCCCGGCGGCCTGCTGCTCGTCGGGCGCCGCCATCTGCGGTCCAACAACAGCTGGATGCACAACGTCCCCGCCCTGACCGGCGGCAGCAACCGCTGCACGGTCCAGGTGCACCCCGACGACGCCGCGCGGCTGGGGCTGACCGACGGCGGCCTTGCCCTGCTGGCGGGGGACGGCGGCGAGGTGCCGGTGGAGATCACCGACACGGTGCGCCCCGGAGTCGTGAGCATGCCGCACGGCTGGGGCCACGACCGGCCGGGCACGCGGATGGCGGTGGCCGCCGCCGACCCCGGCGCGAACGTCAACCAGCTCCACGACGGGACCCGGCTCGACGTCCTCTCGGGGACCGCGGTCCTCAACGCCCTGCCGGTCCGGCTCGCACCGGCGTCCGAGGCGCCGGCGGCACGACCGGCGGCGCCCGCCTGAGCCGCCGTTCGTCCCCCTTTGGGGGCCGCGCGCGGGGCGGATCCGCGATCGGTTCCATGACCAGGTGTTTTGCTCGTATTGCTCGCGCGTCAAGACCTTGTTAACGAAAGTTTGCGGCACCTAACGTCACCACGACCGCCATCCCCGGTGGGTGTTCAAGGGCGAACGTGAGGTACCCCAATGCTGACAATCCTTGGATTTGTCATGATCGCCACCTTCCTGGTGCTGATCATGATGAAGAAGATGTCGCCGATGGCAGCGCTCGTGCTCATCCCGGCGCTGTTCTGCGTTCTGGTCGGCCAGGGCGCGCAGCTCGGTGACTACGTCATCAAGGGCATCGGTGATCTGGCCCCCACGGCGGCGATGCTGATGTTCGCCATCATCTACTTCGGGGTGATGATCGACGTCGGGCTCTTCGACCCGATCGTCCGCGGCATCCTGCGGTTCTGCAAGGCCGACCCGATGCGGATCGTCGTCGGCACCGCCGTACTCGCCGCGATCGTCTCGCTCGACGGCGACGGCTCGACCACCTTCATGATCACGGTCTCCGCGATGTACCCGCTCTACCGCAGGCTGAAGATGAGCCTGGTGGTCATGACCGGTGTCGCCGCCACCGCCAACGGCGTGATGAACACCCTGCCCTGGGGCGGTCCCACCGCACGTGTCGCCACCGCGCTCAAGCTCGACGCGGGCGAGGTCTTCGTCCCGATGATCCCGGCGCTGGCCGTCGGCATGGTCGCGGTCCTCCTCCTCGCCTACGTCCTGGGACTGCGCGAGCGCAAGCGGCTCGGCGTGCTCACGTTCGGCGACGTGGTGGAGGAGAAGGACACCGAGGCGGGCGCCGCCGCGGACGGCGTGCGGGAGACCGAGCAGGTGCTGGTCGGGGCCGGGGCGAACGGCGGCGGCAAGGCGTTCGGCCGGATGTTCCGCAAGGCCGCGGCGGCCGGCGGCTCGGGTGACGGTGCCGCGGACGGCGCACCGGCCACCGGTTCGGGCGCGGAGTCCGGGGATGGTGCGGCCGACGGCTTCCAGGGCCTCGACCCGCGGCGCGCCACGCTGCGCCCCAAGCTCTACTGGTTCAACGCCGCGTTGACGCTGGCACTGCTCACCCTGCTGATCATGCAGACGATGCCGATCCCGGTGCTCTTCCTCATCGGCGCCGCCATCGCGCTCACGGTCAACTTCCCGCAGATGAAGGACCAGAAGGCCCGGATCGCCGCGCACGCGGAAAACGTGCTCAACGTCTCCGGCATGGTCTTCGCCGCGGCCGTCTTCACCGGCGTGCTCACCGGCACCGGCATGGTCGAGCACATGGCTCACTGGCTGGTCAACGGCATCCCGGACGCGATGGGCCCGCACATGGGCATCGTCACCGGCATCCTGAGCATCCCGCTCACCTACCTGATGTCCAACGACGGCTTCTATTTCGGCATCGTGCCGATCCTCGCCGAGGCCGGCGCCGCGCACGGCGTCGCGCCCATCGAGATCGCCCGCGCCTCGCTCGTCGGACAGCCGCTGCACATGTCCAGCCCGCTGGTCCCCGCCGTCTTCGTCCTGATCGGGATGGCCAAGGTCGAATTCGGCGACCACACCAAATTCACCATCAAGTGGGCCGCCCTGACCTCCCTGGTGATCCTCTGCGCCGGCCTGCTCTTCGGCATCATCTAGGGTCTGTCGCTTTGGATCACGCCGGACCCCGCGAGCCCGGCGTGATCCACACGGCAGGCCCTGGCCCGCACCGGCAGGCCCGCCCTGCCCCTCCCCGACGAGCGGAACGGAACATCGCACCGTGACGGCACCCGCGAGGCCCGGCAGGAGCTGGCTGCTGCGTCTGGTCATCACCTTCTCCTTCGCCCAGGGAGCGGTGAGCATGGCCAGACCGGCCGTCTCCTACCGGGCCCTCGCGCTGGGTGCCGACGAACGCGCCATCGGCGTCATCACCGCCGTCTACGCGCTGCTGCCGCTGCTCGTCGCCGTCCCGCTCGGCCGCCGCACCGACCACGGCCGCTGCGCACCGCTGCTCGTCGTCGGCGTCGCCCTGATCAGCGGCGGCTGCGCGCTCAGCGGCCTCGCCGGATCGCTGCCCACGATGGCCGCCTGGAGCGGGGTGATGGGCCTGGGGCACCTCTGCTTCGTCATCGGCGCCCAGTCGATCGTGGCCCGCCGCAGCGCCCCCGAGGACCGGGACCGCAACTTCGGCCACTTCACCATCGGTGCCTCCCTCGGGCAGCTGGTCGGTCCGGTCGCCGCCGGACTGGTCATCTCCGGGCACGACGGCGCGATGGCCCGGACCAGCGCCACCGCGCTGCTCGTCTCCGGCGCCGTCGCCGCCGTCGCGTACCTCTCGCTCTGGCGGCTGGAGCAGCGCGCCGGAGCCACCGAGGGCGGTACGGGCCGCGCCGCCGGGCCGCCCGTTCCGGTACGCGGCATTCTGCGCACCCGCGGCGTACCGGCCGGGATCTTCATGAGCCTGGCGGTGCTGTCCGCGACCGACATCCTCACCGCCTACCTCCCGGTCATCGGCGAGGACCGGCACATCGCCCCCACCACCATCGGCCTGCTGCTGAGTCTGCGGGCCGCCGCCACCATCGCCTGCCGGGTCGTGATGACGCCGATGATCCGGTGGCTGGGCCGTACCGCGCTGATGGTCGGCAGCTGTGCGCTGGCCGGTCTGCTGTGCGGTGCCATGGTGCTGCCCGCGCCGGTCTGGGCGCTGGCGCTGATGCTCACCGGGCTGGGCTTCTGTCTCGGTGTCGGCCAGCCGCTGTCGATGACGACGGTGGTGCAGGCCGCCCCCGACCGGGCCCGCAGCACCGCCCTCGCCCTCCGGCTCACCGGCAACCGCCTGGGCCAGGTCGCCGCCCCGGCCGCGGCCGGTCTGCTCGCCGGTGTCGCGGGGACCGCCGCGCCGTTCGTCATGCTCGGCGTGCTCCTCCTGGCGTCCGCGGGCACGGCGGCGCGGGGCGGGAAGCCCGGGCGCGGCGCGGCGCCCGCCCGGTCCGGCGGGCCCGGGACGCCGCCGGCGGAGGCGGCGGGGGACGGTGTCCGGCAGACGGGGCAGGACGAGCGGCGTACGGGGTCGGGGGCGGGCCGCCCGGGGGAGCAGTAGGGAAGAGGCGCCCGGCGGTGGGAGGCGCCGAGGTCCCTGGCGCCGGAAAACTACCGACGCTAGTTTAGGGGGCGGACGACCACCAGCAGCCCGGGAGGACCACGACGTGAAGCAGCACGACGCGATGTACATCGACGGAAGCTGGCGGCCCGCGGCGGGCACCGGCACGATCGACGTCGTCAACCCGGCCGACGGGCGGATCATCGGCGCCGTCCCGGCCGGGTCGGCGCAGGACGTGGACGCCGCCGTACGGGCCGCCCGCGCCGCCCTGCCGGCCTGGGCCGCCACCCCGCCCGGCGAGCGCGCCGACCGGCTGAGCGCGCTGCGCGACCAGCTCGCGGACCGCGCCGAGGAGATCGCGCAGACCGTCACCGCCGAGCTGGGCTCACCCGTCGAGTTCAGCCGGATGGTGCACGCCGGTGTGCCGGTGGCGGTCTGCGGCTCGTACGCCGAACTGGCCCGCTCCCACGCCTTCGAGGAAAAGATCGGCAACTCCACCGTGCTGCTCGAACCGGTCGGTGTGGTGGGCGCGATCACCCCCTGGAACTACCCGCTGCACCAGGTCGTCGCCAAGGTCGCCCCGGCCCTCGCGGCGGGCTGCACCGTCGTGCTCAAGCCCGCCGAGGACACCCCGCTGGTCGCCCAGCTGTTCGCCGAGTGCGTCGACGCGGCCGGGATCCCGGCCGGGGTCTTCAACCTCGTCACCGGCCTCGGCCCGGTCGCCGGCCAGGCGCTCGCCGAGCACGACGGGGTCGATCTGGTGTCCTTCACCGGCTCGACGGCCGTCGGCAGGAAGATCGGCGCCCTCGCCGGTGCCGCGGTCAAGCGGGTCGCACTGGAGCTGGGCGGCAAGTCCGCCAACGTCATCCTGCCCGGCGCCGACCTCGCCAAGGCGGTCGGCGTCGGCGTCGCCAACGTCATGTCCAACTCCGGCCAGACGTGCAGCGCCTGGACCCGGATGCTGGTCCACACGGACCGGTACGCCGAGGCCGTCGAACTCGCCGCCACCGCCGTCGCCAAGTACGTCCCCGGCGAGCGGGTCGGCCCGCTGGTCAACGCCAAGCAGCAGGAACGGGTGCGCGGCTATATCGAGCAGGGCATCGCCCAGGGCGCGAAGCTGGTGGCGGGCGGCCCGCAGGCGCCCCTCGACACCGGGTACTACGTCACCCCGACCGTCTTCGCGGACGTCACCCCCGAGATGACCATCGCCCAGGAGGAGATCTTCGGCCCGGTGCTGTCGATCCTGCGCTACGAGGACGAGGAGGACGCCGCCCGGATCGCCAACGGCACCGCCTACGGACTCGCCGGCGCCGTCTGGGCGGGCGACGACGCGGAGGCGGTCGCCTTCGCCCGCCGCCTCGACACCGGGCAGGTCGACATCAACGGCGGCCGCTTCAACCCCCTTGCCCCGTTCGGCGGTTACAAGCAGTCCGGGGTCGGGCGCGAGCTGGGCCCGCACGGTCTCACCGAATATCTGCAGACGAAGTCGCTGCAGTTCTGACCGCGGGCCGGGCGGTGGGCGCGCGGTCCGCCCGCCGCTCACCCGCCCCGCCCCTCCGCCCGCCGCTCACCCGCCCCGCCCCGGAGCCTTCCCCTCTCGTTCCTCTCCGCCCTCCGCCCTCCGCACCGAGGAGATCCTGTGGTTCGCGCCGCCGTACTGCCCGCCGTCAACGCCCCGCTCCAGGTCACCGAGATCGATCTGCCGGAACCGGGCCCCGGCCAGGTCCGGATCCGGCTCGCGGCCGCCGGCGTCTGTCATTCCGACCTGTCGCTGTCCAACGGCACCCTGCGCCAGCCGGCCCCCGCCGTCCTCGGCCACGAAGGCGCTGGCACCGTCACCGCCGTCGGACCGGACGTGACCTCGCCGGCCCCGGGTGACCAGGTCGTCCTCAACTGGGCGCCTTCCTGCGGAAGTTGCCACTTCTGCGGATTGGCGGAGCCCTGGCTGTGCGCCAACTCCGGCCTCGCGGCGCACACGTCGTACGCCACCCTCGCCGCCGATGGCAGTGACCTCTACCCGGGTCTGGGCACCGCCGCCTTCGCCGAGGAGACCGTCGTCCCGGCGCATGCCGCGCTGCCCCTGCCGGAAGGGGTGCCGCTCACCGACGGGGCGCTGCTCGGCTGTGCGGTGCTCACGGGCTGGGGTGCGGTGCACCACAGCGCGCAGGTGCGGCCGGGTGAGTCCGTCGCGGTCTTCGGCGTCGGCGGCGTCGGCCTGGCCACGCTCCAGGCCGCACGGATCGCGGGGGCGGGCACGATCGTGGCGGTCGATGTCTCGCCGGAGAAGGAGGAGCTGGCCCGCTCGGCCGGTGCCACCGAATTCGTTCTCGCCGGGGACGACACCGCCAAGCGGATCCGCAAGCTGACCGGCGGCCATGGCGCCGACGCCGCCGTGGAGTGCGTGGGCCGCGCGGACACGATCCGTACGGCCTGGTCCGCCACCCGGCGCGGCGGGCGCACCACGGTCGTGGGGATCGGCGGCCAGGACCAGAAGGTGACGTTCTCCGCCCTGGAGATCTTCTACTTCGGGCGGACGCTCTCCGGCTGCGTCTACGGCAACAGCGATCCCGCGCGCGACCTCCCGATCATCGCCGGCCATGTGCGCTCGGGCGCGCTCGACCTCTCCGCGCTGGTCACCGAGCGGATCGGTCTGGACGGCATCCCGGACGCCTTCGACGCGATGGTGGCGGGCAAGGGCGGGCGTGCGCTGATCGTCTTCTGAGGGCGGCGCGGGGAGCGCGGAGGCCTGGGCGGGCCGGGGGAGACCAGGCCGGCGGCCCGCCCCAAGGGCCGGTAAAAAACTGAGGCTGCGCGGGCCGTTGACGGCGTACCGGCCGGTCGGTACGGTCACCCGACATCACGGCGCCGCCCCCCATCCTTCCCCGCACCCACCGGAGTGTGCACGCATGGACACGGCCCCCTCCGCGTCACCGGACCGCAGCAGCGCACCGCCCTCCACCCGCAACCGCCGCAAGGTCGCCACGGCCGCGGCGCTCGCCTCCGCCGTCGAGTGGTACGACTACTTCGTCTTCGGTATCGCCGCGGCCCTCGTGCTCGGTGACTCCTTCTTCCCCTCGGGCAGCGAGGCCGCCGGCGTGCTGGCCTCCTTCGCGACCTTCGCCGTCGGCTTCCTCGCCCGCCCCATCGGCGGCGTGATCGCCGGGCATCTCGGCGACCGGCGCGGCCGCAAGCCGATGCTGGTGCTCGCGCTGACCGTGATGGGGCTGGCCACCACCGGCATCGGCCTGCTGCCCTCCTACGACTCCATCGGGATCGCCGCCCCCGTCCTGCTGGTCGTCCTGCGGGTGCTGCAGGGCGTCGCGGTCGGCGCGCAATGGGGCGGCGCGATGCTGATGGCCACCGAATACGCGCCCGAGGGCAAGCGCGGACTGTACGGCTCGCTCGTCCAGCTCGGCGTCCCCATCGGCGTGGTGACCGCCAACTCGGTCTTCCTGGTGGCCGGTGCGGTCACCGATGAGCGGACCTTCGGCACCTGGGGCTGGCGGATCCCGTTCTTCGTCGGCGTCCTTGTCCTCATCCTGGCCCGCTACATCCACACCCGGGTGGAGGAGACCCCCGAATTCCGGGCCGCCGAGAGCGAGTTGTCCGCGGTGGAGAAGGCGGGCCGGGAGCAGCGCTCGCCGTTGCGGATGATCCTGCGCCACCACCTGGGCACGGTGTTGCTGGCCGGCGGCTCGTTCGCGGTGAACACCGCCACCTTCTACATCCTGGTCACCGGCGTCCTGGACTACTCCACCCGCGAACTGCACATGCAGCGCACCGCCGTGCTGACCGTCACGCTGCTGGTCAGCCTCACCCAGCTCGCCCTGATTCCGGCCGCCGCCGCCCTCTCCGACCGCTTCGGGAGGCTCCGGGTCTACGCCGCGGGCGCCGTCGGGCTGCTGATCTGGGCGGTCCCGATGTTCCTGCTCATCGACACCGCCTCGCTGGTGTGGATGGCGGTCGGCACCTTCATCGGCAGCTGCTTCCTGAGCATCATGTACGGCCCGCAGGCCGCCCTGTTCGCCGAGCTGTTCACCCCCGAGATGCGCTACACGGGCGCCTCGCTCGGCTACCAGATCAGCGCCATCCTGGGCGGTGGCCTCGCCCCCTTCGTCATGGTCCTGCTGCTGGAGGCGACCGGCACCTCGATGTCGGTGTCGGCCTACATCGTCGGGCTGTCCGTGATCGCCCTGGTCTCCATCCGGTTGCTGGCCCGCCGGGCGGCAGTGGCGGAAGGGGCGGCGCCCCGGGCCACGGTGAAGGAGGCGCCGGAGGGCCGTTAGGGGTGCCCGCCACGTCCCGTCTGCCGCGCGACGGCTGGTCCGTCCCGGTACCACCCGGTGCCGGGACGGACCGCCGCCGGGCGAGCGCCCACCACGGAAGCCGGTCAGCCGGGGGCCGGCGCCGGCGCTCCCACCCTGCGCAGTCGCGGGAAGGTCGGTGCCGCGGCGAGGAAGACCAGGGACACGAGGACGAACGGCCAGGTGAAGGTGTGGCCGCCGGACGGGGCGAAGACGGCGGCCATCGCCGCGCTCAGACCGGTGGCGGCGACCGCGCCGGCGAGGGCGTACGCCAGGCTCCACGCGTCCGCGACGAGAAAGACCCCGCACAGCGCCATCGCGACGAGTACCGCGTTGTAGCCCATCGTGCCCTCGGCCACCTGGTCGGCCGGGGCGCCCAGGGCCCAGGCGGTGAGGATGCCCACGGCGCTGCCCAGGCAGGCCATCAGCCCCACCCGGCGGCTGGCGGCGAAGATGCCGGCCAGGAAGATCAGGCCCACGTACCACTGCGGCATGAAGAAGATCTGCGCGAAGTTGGCGAAGAAGGCGTGCCACAGATCGGCCGGGCCGAGCGCCGTCGGGCCGCCCGCGGGCCGGGTGAGCGTGGCGAGTCCGGCACCGTGGTGCCAGACCCGCTGGAAACCGGGCGCGGCGATCGTCATCGCGCTCGCCATCAGGCAGTACGGCAGGGTGAAGGTCGGCAGGTCCCAGGTGGCGAATATGCGGGCGACGGCGCCGGTGACGACGGTGACCACCGCGCTCCCGGCGAGCGCGAGCAGCGCGGTGGACAGATGTCCCGCGCCGAGGAAGACGGCGAAGCCGACCGCCACCAGGCAGGCGTTGAACCCTTCGAGTCCGGCCGTGACCCGGTCCCGGTCCACGCCCAGCAGGCGGGCGGTGGCGGTGCCGACGGCGGTGCCCGCCAGTCCGTAGAGGCCGTACGCCCAGCCCGCGGTGAACAGCGCGACGGAGAACACCGCGCCGGTCAGCGCGCTCGGCAGGAAGTCGACCTGGGCCTGCCCGCGGAGCACCTGGACGGCGAAGCGTCCGTAACGCCCGGCGAACCGGCTGTTGTTGGCCGTGCCCGGTTCGCGCACGCCACCTCCCGCATCCCGCGACCGCCCCTGCCCGCCAGGGACTGATGCACTTTACATCTACCTGGTGGGGTGGTGAAACAGGGCGGTGGTCCGGTGTGCGGCCGGCCTGTCAGGTGCGGGGCGGTACGAGGTCCGGGTGGTGCAGCGCGAGGCCGTCGACCAGAGCCAGCAGCCCGCTCTCGAACGCGCCCTCGTCGACCTGGCGCTGATGCTCCGCCAGCAGGTGGGCCTGGCCCAGGTGCGGGTAGTCCGCGGGGTCGTAGGCCCCGGGGTCGTCCACGAACCCGCGGGCGAACGAGCCGAGTGCGGAGCCCGCCACGAAGTAGCGGACCATCGCGCAGATCCTGGTGGCCTGTGCGGGCGGCCAGCCCGCCTCGACCATGCCGCCGAAGGCCGCGTCGGCCATCTTCAGCCCGGCCGGGCGGCGGCCGGGTCCCTGGGCGAGGAACGGCACGATGTGCGGATGCGCGGCGAGCGCCGCGCGGTAGGAGCGGGCCCAGTCGAGCAGGCCGGACCGCCAGTCGCCGCCGGCCGTGAACGTCGATACGTCGACCTTCGCGATGACCGTGTCGGCGCACGCGTCGAGGATCTCGTCCTTGGTCGTGAAGTGGTTGTAGAGGGACGGCCCGCTCACGCCGAGCTCCGCCGCCAGGCGCCGGGTGGAGAGCGCCGGCAGCCCTTCCGCGTCGATGAGCGCCAGCGCCGTGGTGACGATGCGCTCGCGGCTCAGGAGGGGCTTGCGGGGTCGGGCCATGACGCACATAGTAGAGGCTGCCCGCCAAAAACTAGCAGTGCTAATTAAGAGGTCCGTGCCGCTCCGCCGCGGAGCCGTCCGCCGGATCACCTCGATCGCACTGCGCCCGTCCACAAGGGGCCCTGATGAATCTGGAGCTCAGCGAGGAGCAGGCCGCCGTACGGCAGCTCGCCAAGGACTTCGTCGAACGGGAGATATCCCCGCATGTGATCGCCTGGGACCGTGCCGAACAGGTCGACCGGGGCATCGTGAAGAAGCTCGGCGACCTCGGCTTCCTCGGCCTGACCGTCCCCGAGGAATACGGCGGCTCCGGCGGCGACCACCTCGCGTACACCCTGGTGACCGAGGAGCTGGGACGCGGGGACTCCTCGGTCCGCGGCATCGTCTCGGTCTCCCTCGGCCTGGTGGCCAAGACCGTCGCGAGCTGGGGCGACGAGGACCAGAAGCGCGCCTGGCTGCCGCGGCTCACCTCCGGCGAGGCGCTCGGCTGCTTCGGCCTCACCGAACCGGGCACCGGCTCCGACGCCGGCAACCTCACGACCCGTGCGGTCCGCGACGGCGGCGACTACGTCATCGACGGCACCAAGATGTTCATCACCAACGGCACCTGGGCCGACGTCGTGCTGCTCTTCGCCCGCACCGGCGGCGAGCCCGGCCACAAGGGCATCAGCGCCTTCCTCGTCCCCACCGACACCCCCGGCCTCGAACGCCGGGAGATCCACGGCAAGCTCGGACTGCGCGGCCAGGCCACCGCCGAGCTGGTCCTGGACGGCGTACGGGTGCCCGCGAGCGCCCTGCTCGGCCCCGAGGGCAAGGGCTTCTCGGTCGCGATGTCCGCGCTGGCCAAGGGCCGGATGTCGGTCGCGGCCGGCTGCGTCGGGATCGCCCAGGCCGCCCTCGACGCCGCGCTCGGCTACGCGGGGCAGCGGGAACAGTTCGGCAAGCCGATCGCCCGGCACCAGCTGGTGCAGGAGCTGATCAGCGATATCGCTGTGGACGTGGACGCCGCCCGCCTGCTGACCTGGCGGGTCGCCGATCTGATCGACCGCGGGCAGCCGTTCGTCACCGAGGCGTCCACGGCGAAGCTGTTCGCCTCCGAAGCCGCGGTGCGCGCCGCCAACAACGCCCTCCAGGTCTTCGGCGGCTACGGCTACATCGACGAATACCCCGTCGGCAAGCTGCTGCGGGACGCCCGCGTGATGACCCTGTACGAGGGCACCAGCCAGATCCAGAAACTCGTCATCGGCCGTGCGCTGACCGGGGTGTCCGCCTTCTAGCCCGCGCCCGGGAAGCCGCCGCGCCCGCCTCCCCGGCCGCCCGTCCGCGAGGATCCGTCCCGCACAGCCCCTAAGCGCTTGCTCAGGGGCGCGGTATGGTGTTCGATCCGTCAGAGGAAGGTCCCTGGCGGATCGAGGAGCGGGGTAGGCGATGGGTGCGGAGGCGGCGCGGGCGGCAGAGGCCGACGACGAATGGGCCGATGTGGCGCCGGATGCCGCGCGGCGACTGGTCAGCGCGGCCGTCGAGGCGTTCGCCGAACGCGGCTACCACGCCACCACCACCCGCGACATCGCCGGCCGGGCCGGCATGAGCCCCGCCGCGCTCTACATCCACTACAAGACCAAGGAAGAGCTGCTCTACCGCATCAGCGGCATCGGCCACGAGAAGGCGCTGCGCATCATGGGCGCCGCCGCAGAGGCCCGGGGCAGCGCCACCGAACGCCTCGGCGACGCCGTGCACACCTTCGCCCGCTGGCACGCCGAGCACCACACCACCGCCCGGGTCATCCAGTACGAACTCCAGGCGCTGAGCGCCGAGCATCTCGCCGAGCTGACCGACCTGCGCCGGCGGACCGACCGGCTGCTGCGCCAGATCATCCAGGACGGCGCGGACAGCGGCGAGTTCCAGGCCGACGACGTCCCGGGCACCACCCTCGCGGTGCTGTCGCTGTGCGTGGACGTGGCGCGCTGGTTCTCCGCCGACGGCCCGCGCACCCCGGACCAGGTCGGCGCGCTCTATGCGGGGCTGGTGCTGCGCATGGTGGGCGCGGACGGCGGGTGACGCCGGGCGGCGCAGCCCCGGGCCGCACCCGAGGTGCGCCGGCGCTGCGCCCGCCGTGTCAGAGGTAGAAGCGGCTGACCGACTCCGCGACGCAGACCGGCTTGTCGCCGCCCTCGCGCTCGATCGTCACCGTCGTCGTGAGCTGGACGCCGCCGGACACCTCGGTGACCTCCGCGATCTTCGCCGTGGCGCGCAGCCGGGAGCCGACGGGGACGGTGGCGGGGAAGCGCACCTTGTTGGTGCCGTAGTTGATGCCCATCGTCACGTTGTCGACGCGCATCAGCTGCGGAACGAAGGCGGGCAGCAGCGACAGCGTCAGATAGCCGTGCGCGATGGTCGTGCCGAAGGGGCCGGTGGCGGCCTTCTCCTGGTCCACGTGGATCCACTGGTGGTCGCCGGTGGCGTCCGCGAACAGGTCGATCCGCTTCTGGTCGATCTCCAGCCAGTCGCTGGTGCCCAGGTCCTCGCCGACCGCGGCCCGCAGCTCGTCGAGCGATCCAAACACTCGGGGCTCTGCCATCTCCGTCTGCCTCCTTGGGATCCGTACGCTCAGCCACGCTTACTAAGCGCTTGCTCAGCATGCTGAGTGCGGACCCCCGGTGTCAACGCCTGCGGAAACCGCGGCGCCAGGTCTTTCGTCCAAGGTGGGCCGGACCGGGCGCCGGGCCCCGCGAGCCCGGCCGTGCCCCGACGGCAGGGCCTAGTGTGGACGGGTGCCCCAGCTTCCGTACAAGGTCCATGAACTGTCCGTCGGCCAGCTCTCCGCCCGGAGCGGCGCCGCGGTCTCCGCGCTGCACTTCTACGAGTCCAAGGGGCTGATCACCAGCACCCGGACCTCCGGAAACCAGCGCCGCTACACCCGTGACGCGCTGCGCAGGGTCGCCTTCGTCCGGGCGGCGCAGCGCGTGGGCATCCCGCTCGCGGTGATCCGCGATGCCCTGGCCGAGCTGCCCGACGAGCGCACCCCCAACCGCGCCGACTGGGCCAGGCTCTCCGAGGTCTGGCGCTCCGAACTGGACGAGCGGATCAGCCAACTCGTCGAGCTGCGCGACCGGTTGACCGACTGCATCGGCTGCGGCTGCCTCTCGCTGGAGAAGTGCGCGCTGTCCAACCCCTACGACAACCTCGGCGAACAGGGCCCCGGCGCGCGGCGGCTGCGCGTCGACCGGACCGTGAAGGACCCGGCGCCGGCCCCCGGGGGCGACGCACCCGGGGGCGAGTGACCGGCGCCGGGCCCCGCTGCCGCCGCGCGTCACGGCCTGCCGGCAGGCGCCGTCACCACAGCTCGGGCTTGCGGCCGATCCACGGGCGGGCCGCCTCCAGCTGCGCGGACAGCGAGAGCAGGGTGGCTTCGTCGCCGTAGCGGCCGCCGAGCATCACACCGAGGGGCAGCCCGTCGGCGTTCCACTGGAGCGGGATGCTCACGGCGGGCTGTCCGGTGGCGTTGTAGAGCGCGGTGAACGGCGTGAACGCCCCGATGGCGGCGAACTCCGCCTGCGGGTCGGCGTCGTCCCGCAGCGCGCCGACCGGTACCGGGGGCCGGGCGACGGTCGGCGAGAGGATCACGTCGTAACCGCCGGGCGGCATCAGGCCGTCGGCGAGGGTCTGCGCGAGCATCCGGAACGCGTACTGGGCGGCGGCGAAGTCCGTGCCCGAGACCTCGGCGCCACGGGCGCGCAGATAGCGGGTGAGCGGCATCAGCAGCTCCTCGCCCTCCGGCGGCACCGGGCGGTTCGCGGCCATGACCGACCAGACGCGGGTGAAGGCGTAGCGGATACCGTCGTCGGCGGGCAGCGCCAACTCCTCGACCTGATGGCCGAGTTCACCGAGCAGTGCGGCGGTATCGGCGGTCGCGGCGCGGCAGTCGGGGTGGATCTCCACGCCCGGGATGGGCGCGTCGGTGAGCACGGCGACGCGCAGCCGCCCCGGGGCGCGGCGGGCGTATCCGGCGAAGGTGTCACCGGGCGGCAACGCCGGTGCCGTATACGGGTCGCCGGGCATCGGCCCCGCCAGGACGTCCAGCAGCGCGGCCGCGTCGGCGACCGTACGGGCCAGCGGGCCCGAGGTGCTCAGACCCGTGATGTCGTGCAGCACCGGGCCGCTGCTGACCCGGCCGCGGCTGGGCTTGATGCCGAACAGCCCGCAGACCGACGCGGGGATACGGATCGAGCCGCCGCCGTCGCTGGCGTGCGCCACCGGAGCCAGGCCGCCGGCGACCGCCGCGGCCGCTCCGCCGCTGGAGCCGCCCGCCGAACGCTGCAGGTCCCAGGGGGTTCGGGCGGGCGGCGCGAGGCCGTTCTCGGTGTAGCAGGGCAGCCCGAATTCGGGGGTGTTGGTCTTGCCGAGCAGGACGGTGCCGGCCGCGCGGAGCTTGCCGGCCACATGGTCGTCGACGGTGGGGACGTGGTCGGCCAACGCCCGGGAGCCCATCGTGCAGCGCACGCCCGCGACCTGATTGAGGTCCTTCACCGGCACCGGGACACCGTGCAGCGGCGGCAGTTCACGGTCCTCGCGGCGCGCGGCCGCCGCCTCGCTCTCGGCCTCCGCGGCCTGCTTGCGGGCGATCTCCGGGGTACGGGTGAGGAACGCGCCCAGGACGTCGTCCAGCCGGTCGATCCGTGCCAGATAGTGCTCGGTCAGCTCGACGGGGGAGAGCTCACCGGACCGGATCGCACCGGCCTGTTCGAGCGCGGTCAGATCGTGCAGTTCGGGCATGGACGGTCCACCCTCTCGTGCGGTGCCCGCGCGGCCCTGCTGCCGTACGGGCCGTACGGGCCGGCGCCCGCGCAGGTCACGCGGTGCGCGATCAGCCCGTGAACAGTTGTTTCAGCTTGAGGGTCAGTTCGTAAAGACCGTAGGCGAACGGGGCGCCCACCCACAGCCAGGCGAGGGTGAGCAGCAGGGTGCGGCGGGTGGTCACCGGTCGGCTCCCTTCGACGGGGCGGGGGCCTCCTGCGCGGCCGGCGCCGGGGACGGTTCGTGGTGGCGGGGGTGCACGGGGCGGACGAGTTCGTTGGCGACGAAGCCGACCACCAGCAGGCCGATCATGATGAAGAAGGAGGTGGAGTACAGGTCGGGACCGCTGCGGCCGGCGGACTTCTGCGCATCGGCGATGGCGTTGACTATCAGCGGACCGAGGACACCGGCCGTCGACCAGGCGGTCAGCAGCCGGCCGTGGATCGCGCCGACCTGATACGTGCCGAACAGGTCCTTCAAATAGGCCGGGACGGTGGCGAACCCCCCGCCGTAGAAGGAGAGGATCACCACCGCGCAGCCGATGAACAGTGGCGTGGAGGAGTTCCCGGCCAGCGCGATCAGCAGATACATCAGGGCGCCGACGCCGAGGTAGAGGCGGTAGATGTTCTTGCGCCCGGCGAGGTCGGAGGCCGAGGACCAGACGAACCGGCCGAGCATGTTGGCCAGCGAGAGCAGCGCGACGAACCCGGCCGCGGCCGAGACGCCGACCGGTGCGGAGGAGCGGCCGAAGAAGTCGGACAGCATCGGGGCGGCCTTCTCCAGGATGCCGATGCCCGCGGTGACGTTCATGCACAGCACGACCCACAGGCACCAGAACTGCGGGGTGCGCAGCGCGCTGCGGGCCGAGACCTGGGCCGAGGTCACCAGCGGGCGCGCGGCGCCGGCCGCGGCGGGCCGGGCAGGCGGCCGCCAGTCGTCGGCGGGTACGCGGACCAGCAGCACCCCGAGCGTCATGAAGACGGCATAGACGAGGCCCATCACCAGGAAGGTCCGGGCGATCCCCGACGCGTCCGCGCCGAGGCGCTCCAGCAGCAGCGTCGACCAGGGGGAGGCGATCAGCGCGCCGCCGCCGAAGCCCATGATGGCGATGCCGGTGGCCATCCCGGGGCGGTCCGGGAACCACTTGATCAGGGTGGAGACCGGGGAGATGTAGCCGATGCCCAGGCCGATGCCGCCGATGAAGCCGTACCCCAGCACGATCAGCCAGTACTTGCCGGTGGCGGCGCCCAGGGCGGCGACGAGGAAGCCGGCCGAGAAGCAGACGGCGGAGACGCACATCGCCCAGCGCGGGCCGTTGCGTTCGACCAGGGTGCCGCCGAAGGCGGCGGAGAGGCCCAGCATCACGATGGCCAGCTGGAAGGGGAGCGCGGAGGCCGTGCCGGACAGCTGGAGGGCGGACTCCAAGGGGGGCTTGAAGACGCTCCAGGCGTAGGCCTGGCCGATGGCCAGATGGATGGACAGGGCGGCTGGCGGGACGAGCCAGCGGCTCCATCCCGGCGGCGCGACGGTACGGGAACGGGCGAGCGCGAGCATGCGGCGGAACGTACATCGTTCCGCTACGTCCGGGAAGGCCGCAGGCCGAACCTCCGTGCCGCGGCGACCAGTTCGGCGTTGGAGGCGGCCGGAGTGCCGTCCGGGAGCAGCAGGGTGTCCTCTATGCCGATCCGGCCCGCCAGTCCCCGTTCGCCCGCCAGCCGCAGCACGGGCCAGGCGCCGCCGTCCTCGCCGTGCAGCAGCACCGGCGGGCGGGGCCCGGCGGGGGCCGCCGCGGACAGGGCGGCCAGCAGCGCGCGGGCCGTTGCGGCCGCCGTCCGCGCGTCGGTGTCCCGCACCTCGGCCAGCACGCGCAGCACCCGGGGAGCCGACACGGACCGGGCGAACAGCTCGGCCCCGGCGCTCCCCGACCAGATGCCGGCCTCGACGCCGATGCCGCGCTCCAGCAGCGCGGCGGCGACCGACTCGGCCCCCGGTTCGTGCCAGTTGACCGAGGCGTGATCGGGCAGCACCGTCCAGGAGGCGACACGCGCCGCCCTGCGCCCGGGGTCGGGCTCCGCCCACGCGCCGGTCGTCACCCCGACCGGGACGTCCACCACCGCGCGTATCGCCTCCAGGGCCGGCCCCACCACGCGCGGTGAGAGGGAATCGCGGCCGCACGGGGTCTTGGGGTGGACATGGATGTCGTCGGCGCCGGCCGCGACCGCCTGCCGCGCCGCCTCGGCGAGCGCGGCAGGAGACATCGGCACCGCCCCGGAATCCGCCGCGGTCCGGGGCCCGTTGAGGCACACCTGAAGCATGCGGCCATGATGACAGGGGGGTCTGACAACGCCCCGGAATGAGGGCTCTCCGGGCCGTTGCCGCCCCCTGCACCGCTCAGGCCGCCGCGAACACTCCCGCTCCCCGGGCCCGTCCGGCGGCGGTGAGCGCCTCGGACGTCAGCACGGACGCCGGGGCCATCACCCCGCACTCCCGGCACGCGGGCCCGGACGCCGGGTCCCCGGCGGGCTCCGGGAGCCAGGTGAAGCGGGTGCCGCCGCACACCGGGCAGTCGCGGCGCGGCCGTCCGGACTCCATGGCCGCGATCATGCTGCGCAGCACGACCGCGAGCCGGGCCGCCGGGTGCCGCTGGGGTGACTCGCACGGCACGATGTCACAGCCGCCCCAGGTGCGCCGGTGCCAGTCGTCGATCGCACTGGGCTGCCGGATGCCGTCGTGCTTCTCCCGGCGGCGCCGGGCGGCGAATTCCTTCTCGTACGCGAGCCAGAGGGCGCGGGCTTCCTCCAGCTCGGACAGGGCGGCCACCAGCCGCTCCGGATCGGGGTCGCGGTCCTGTGTCGCGAACCCGGCCCGGGTGCACAGGTGGTGCCAGGTCGCGCGGTGACCGTAGGGGGCGAAGCGTTCCAGGCATTTGCGCAGGGCCGTACGCCGCTGAGCTGCGACGAGGCGTGGATTGCGGACCTGTTCCGCGAGGGCTCTGAAACCGGCCATTTTCTTCCCACCTCCGTGGGGAGGATCCGACTGGACAGAGAAGGGACGTATGCCGCCGCCTCCTGGATCCATCGAATTTTCGTGCGGTTCCGCGCGCGGCCCGCAGCGGGTTACGCCTGGCGGCTGGTGTGGCTGTTGTGGCGATTGCGGCCGTTTTCTCCTCGCCCGCCGCCGTGGACCCTGATGTCATCGGGCCGACCCCTGTGGGGAATTGGAAAAGGTGACTGTTGTTCATCTTCCGGTGGGGGTTAACCGCCGGTAACGTCCCGCCCACCTTCCCCAAGCTCTTGAAGGGCAGGGGGACCCCTCCTCGAGGAGCAGGAATGCGACGACGTACCGGAAGGCTCAGGACCGCTTCGGCGGCGGCCCTGTTCGCCCTGGGTGCCACGTTCTTGGCACCGCCCCCCAACGCGGCAGTGGCCGCCGCACCGACCGAAGCCACCGACTACTGCCAGGGCCGGTGCGCCGACATCCTGCCGCCCGGCGCCACCGGAAACGCCACACTCGTGGAGATCCTCGGCAACAAGGTCTTCGGCACCCACCCCGCGCACACGACCGACCAACTCGCCCCGTACGGCGCGCTGGCGAGCGGCTACCAGTCGCTCACCGACGACACCCTCGGCAACTTCTTCAACGACGCCTCCTTCGGCGTCCCCGAGGACCAGGTCGGCAAGGTCACCGCGCCGCGCGACGACGTCACCATCACCCGCGACAAGAAGACCGGCGTCCCGCACATCAAGGGCACCACCCGCTACGGCACCGAATACGGCGCCGGTTACGCCGCGGGCCAGGACCGGCTCTGGCTGATGGACCTCTTCCGGCACATCGGACGCGGTGAGCTGACGTCCTTCGCCGGCGGCGCGCTCGCCAACCAGGGCCTGGAGCAGCAGTTCTGGCCGTCGGCCCCGTACACCGAGGCCGATCTGCAGGCCCAGGTCGACCGCATCCGGGACACCAACGGCCCGCGCGGCAAGCAGGCCATGGAGGACGCCCAGGCCTACGTCGACGGCATCAACGCCTACCGCGAGAAGTCCAAGAACGGCCGCTACTTCCCCGGCGAGTACGTGCTCACCGGGCATGTCGACGCGATCACCAACGCCGGTGAGATCCAGCCCTTCAAGCTCACCGACCTGATAGCGCTGGCCTCCGTCGTCGGCGGCCTCTTCGGCAACGGCGGCGGCGGAGAGGTCCCCTCGGCCCTCGCGCTGCTCTCCGCCCAGCAGAAGTACGGCGTCGAGAAGGGCACCAAGGTCTGGGAGTCCTTCCGCGAGCGCAACGACCCCGAGGCCGTGAAGACCCTGCACGACGGCAGCAGCTTCCCGTACGCGGTCAAACCGGACAAGGCCAAGGGCACCGCGCTGCCCGACCGGGACTCGGTCACCTCCGAACCCCTGGTCTACGACCGCACCGGCGCCGCGGCGGCCAAGAGCAAGGCGCTGCCCCAGGATCCGGTCAAGGCGCCGAAGAAGTACCGGAAGCTGGAGGGGATGTTCAAGGACGGGGTGCTGCCGAAGGGCAGTTTCGACCCCACCCAGCACCGCGGGATGTCCAACGCCCTGCTCGTCTCGGGCAAGCACTCCGCCAGCGGCAACCCGGTCGCCGTCTTCGGGCCGCAGACCGGCTACTTCGCGCCCCAGCTGCTGATGCTCCAGGAGATCCAGGGGCCCGGAATCAGCGCCCGCGGCGCCTCCTTCGCGGGCGTGGGGATGTACGTCCAGCTCGGGCGCGGCCAGGACTACGCCTGGAGTGCCACCTCCGCCGGGCAGGACATCACCGACACCTTCGCCGTCGACCTGTGCAACGCGGACGGCTCGAAGCCCACCAAGGACTCCACCTCCTACCGCTACGACGGTGCCTGCGTCCCGATGGAGAAGCTGGAGCGCACCAACTCCTGGAAGCCCACCATCGCCGACCCGACGGCGGCCGGCTCCTACCGGATGCAGGTCTTCCGGACGAAGTACGGCACCGTCACCCACCGCGCCACCATCGACGGCAAACCCGTCGCCTATACGGCGCAGCGCTCCACCTACCGCCACGAGGCCGACTCGATCATCGGCTTCCAGATGCTCAACGACCCCTCGTACGTGCGGGACGCGGCCACCTTCCAGAAGGCCGCCCAGCACATCGGATACGCCTTCAACTGGTTCTACGCCGACTCCCGTGACATCGCCTTCTACAACAGCGGACTGAACCCGGTGCGCAACCCCGACGTCGATGCGGCGCTGCCGGTCAAGGCGGACAAGGCGTACGAGTGGAAGGGTTACGACCCGCAGAACAACACCACCGACTACACGCCCCCCGAGCAGCATCCGCAGTCCGTCAACCAGGACTACTACATCTCCTGGAACAACAAGCAGGCCAAGGACTACGACTCGGCGGGCTTCGGCAACGGTCCGGTGCACCGCGGCAATCTGCTCGACGACCGGGTGCGCGCGCTGACGAAGGACGGCGGGGTGACCCGTGCCTCGCTCACCCGCGCGATGTCCGAGGCCGCCGTCACCGACCTGCGCGGCGAGGACGTGCTGCCCGAACTCCTGCGGGTGCTGCGCAGCAAGCCCGTGACCGACCCGAAGCTGCAGACCGCGGTGCAGCAGCTGGAGGCCTGGCGCAAGGACGGCGCGCAGCGCCGCGAGACCGCCGCGGGCTCGCACACCTACACCCACCCGGACGCCGTACGGCTGATGGACGCCTGGTGGCCGCTGCTGATCGAGAAGTCCTTCAAGCCGGGGCTGGGCGGTGACCTCTACGACGCGCTGGGCGCCAACCTGGCCATCGACGAGGCGCCGTCGGCGGGCCATGGCCCCACCGGGGCGCACGCCGGATCGGCCTTCCAGTACGGCTGGTGGAGCTACGCGGACAAGGATCTGCGGTCGGTGCTCGGAGACGAGGTCAAGGGCCCGCTCGCGCAGAAGTACTGCGGTGACGGCGACCTCGCGACCTGCCGTGACACCCTGCTGACCACCCTCCAGCAGGCGAACGGCAGGACCGCCGAGCAGGTCTACCCGGGCGACGAGAGCTGCAAGGCCGGCGACCAGTGGTGCGCGGACGCGATCATCCACCGCGCGGTGGGCGGTCTGACCCACGACACCATCAGCTGGCAGAACCGCCCGACCTACCAGCAGGTCGTGGAGTTCCCGGCCCACAGGTAACGGCGCAGGACCGAGTGCGAGGCAGGCCCCGGGCACCCGCCCGGGGCCTGCCTCGCGCCGTTCCGGCGGGAGTTATGCTGCACAGTCCTGAATTCCGGGGGAGCGGAGCGGGGGAGTGGGAGGCGAGTGGGGACGCATGGCCTTATCAGGTCCGCAGCAGTACCCAACGGCGCTGCTTGACACGACGATGGACCAGTTGCGCACGCTGATCGTGGTGCGGGAGACGGGGACGGCGCTGGGTGCCGCTCGCCGGCTGGGCCGCGAACAGTCCAGTGTGCAAAAGCAGCTGGACACCATGAACCGCACCTTCGCCGCGCTGTGCGGCGAGGAGCTGGTGCTCAAACAGGGGCGGGGCAGGGACGCCCTGTTCACCGGCACCGGCGAGGCGGTGGTCGAGCTGGCGCGGCACACCCTCGGGGTCTGGTCGGACGGCGTGCACGACGCCCGGCGGCGGCTGGGCCACACGCTGTCCGTCGGCACCACCCGCTACACCCTCGGTTTCCTGCTGGACGCGGTGGAGCGGGTCGGCGAGGAGTTCGAGCGGGACGGCGTGGATCTGAAGGTCACCCATGTCCGCACCGGTGACCTGTTCGCCAGACTGCGCTCCAAGGAAGTCGATCTGGTCTGCGGCAGCGTCGTGGTCACCGCCGCGGACGAGGCGGAGCTGCTGGCGCCGTATGAGGTCATGGAGTGGCGCCGCAGCGGGCTGTCCCTGCTGACGAATCTGCCGCCCGAGCGGCTCCCGGGCACCTCCTTCGCCGCCCGTGACCTGCCGCGGCTGCCGCTGGTGGTCTCGGCCGGCGGTCTCATCGCCCGCTTCCTGAGCGCGTCGTACGGCGTCGACTACCGTCAGAAGCTGAACGTCGCCGCGGAGATAGAGGCCGCGAACTACGGCTTCGAGCTGCTGCGTTCGGGCGTGGTGAGCGGCGCGATGCTGGTCACGCGGGGCATCGGGGAGGCGGCCGCCGGCGGGAAGCTTCCGGAGGCGGGCGGGCTGCGGACCCTGGAGCTCGTCGGGCAGGCGGGGCCGCGGGCCGAGGTCCTGGTCGGGGTGTTCACCCGGCGCGGCGAGCGGTCTTCGTACGGGCCGGGGCATCCGCTCGGGCTGCTCTGGGACGCCCTGTCACAGGAGAGCGAGCGGTGGTGGTTCCGGGCCTGAGCGGCGGTCGAGGGCGGGGGAGGCGGGACCGCGCCCGGCCCCCCGGCCCCGACCGTCGTGCCTCTCAGGCCAGTTCGCGCTCGCGGGTCTCCGGCAGCGCCAGCACGCACACCAGCGAGATGACGGCCATCGCGCTGACGTACCAGCCGACCGAGGCGGAGCCGAACGCCGACTGGAGCCTCGTTGCGACCAGCGGGGAGACCGCGCCGCCCAGTACGCCGCCCAGGTTGTAGGCGAGCGAGGCGCCCGAGTAGCGCACCGTGGTGCCGAACAGCTCCGGCAGATACGCGCCCATCGGGCCGTAGACCACCCCCATGCAGAAGAGCGCGCCGCCGATCCCCAGGGCGATCAGCACCGGCTGTTCGGTGTCCAGCAGCGGGAAGAGGGCCGGCCCCCAGACGGCCGCGAGTCCGCAGCCGGTGAGGATCAGTTTGCGGCGGCCCGCGCCGTCGGAGCGGGTGGCGGCGAGCCAGGTGCCGGCCGCCAGGAAGAGGCAGGCGACGAGCGAGAGGCCCAGCATGGTGTTGCGGGAGACGCCGAGGGTGCCGGTGGCGTAGGAGAGGCAGTAGGTCGTCGCGGTGTAGAAGAGGCCGTACGCCACGATCATGCCGCCCGCGCCGAGCAGCAGTTCGCGCGGATACCGGCGGAACACGTCGAGCGTGGGGACCTTGCTGGCCTCCTGGGCGTCCATCACCTTGGCGAAGACGGGCGTTTCGCTGATCCGCAGCCGCACGAACAGTCCGACGCCGACCAGCAGGAACGACAGCAGGAACGGCACCCGCCAGCCCCACGAGCGGAACGCCGCGTCGTCGAGCACCGACGACAGCAGCCAGAAGACCCCGGTCGCCGCGAAGAAGCCCACGGACGGCCCGAGTTGGGGGAAGGCGGCATAGAGCCCGCGGCGTTTCCTCGGCGCGTGCTCGACGGCCAGCAGTGCCGCGCCGCCCCATTCGCCGCCCAGGCCGATGCCCTGGAGGAAGCGCAGCGCGATGAGCAGCAGCGGGGCCCAGATCCCCAGCGTGCCGTAGCCGGGGAGCAGGCCGACCAGGGCGGTGGACAGACCCATCATCAGCAGCGAGGCGACGAGCACGGACTTGCGGCCGACCCGGTCGCCGAAGTGCCCGAAGACCACCGAGCCGAGCGGCCGTGCGGCGAACGCCACCGCGTAGGTGGAGAACGACGCGAGGGTGGCGTTGACCGGGTCGAGCGTCGGGAAGAACGCCTGGTTGAGGACGAGGGCGGCGGCGGTGCCGTAGATGTAGAAGTCGTAGAACTCGATGGCCGTCCCGATGAACGAGGCCACCGCCACCCGGCGCAGGCTCTCGCCGCTGCCACCGCCGTCCGGCTCAGGCGTCCTGCCCGGCGCCTGGGCCGATGCCGCCGCCGCTGTCCTTGCCGGTGTCTTCGCCGGTGTCGCGTCACTCTGCACGAGCCGAACTCTCTTGCTCGGTGTAGGGGGCAGTCAATACGGGGAATGCCCTGTCTCGGGAATTGAGACAGGGCGGGCCGTACGGGAGCCGTGGGGTGCGGGTCTACGGACGGTAGTGCAGGTGGTGGCGGCGGACGGCCCGAAAGCGCCGGAGGCCGTCCTGCCAGGCGCCGACCACCTCGTCCGTCCCGGCGCCCGCGTCGATCATCGTGCGCACCCGGGACGAACCCGTCAGCCGGTCGATCCCGTTGTCCGGCCGCCAGGCGAAGCCGCTCCAGACCTTCTTCGCCGTCACCAGCAGGCCGATCCCGGTGCGTACCGGATCGAAGGACTCGCGGTCGTGGACGTGCAGTTGGACGCCGCCGACGGTCTTGCCCTGGAACTTGGAGAAGGTCGGCGCGAAGTACGCCTCCCGGAAGTGCACGCCCGGCAGCCCCAGTTCGCCGGCCGCGGCCGCCCACCGGGCGTCGATGCCGTCCGCACCCAGGAGTTCGAAGGGCCGGGTGGTGCCACGCCCCTCGGAGAGGTTGGTGCCCTCGAACATGCAGGTGCCCGCATAGACGAGCGCGGTGTCGGCGGTGGGCATGTTGGGGCTGGGCGGCACCCACGGCAGCCCGGTCGCGTCGAAGAAGTCGCCGCGCCGCCAGCCGGTCATCCAGACCGTCTCCAACGGCACCGGCCGCCCGGCGGCCTCCGGCACGAACTCGCGGTTGAAGAGCAGTGCCAGCTCCGCCACCGTCATCCCGTGCGCCTGCGGGATCGGCTCGCGGCCCACGAACGACGCGTACTTCTTGTCCAGCACCGGACCGGTGGCCGAGCGGCCGGTGACGGGGTTGGGCCGGTCCAGGACCACGAACCGCTTGCCCGCGAGGACGGCCGCCACCATGCAGTCGTAGAGCGTCCAGATGTAGGTGTAGAAGCGCGCGCCGACGTCCTGGATGTCGAAGACGACGGTGTCCACGCCGGACTCGGTGAAGACGCGGGCGAGTTCCTTGCCGCTCTTGTTGTACGTGTCGTAGACCGGCAGCCCGGTGGCCGGATCGTCGTAGCGCCCCTCCGAGCCGCCCGCCTGGGCGGTGCCGCGGAAGCCGTGCTCGGGGCCGAAGACCGCGGTCAGCCGCACCCGGTCGTCGGCGTGCATCACATCCACGATGTGCCGCACCTGCGGTGTGACGCCGGTGGGGTTGGTGACGATGCCGACCCGGTGGCCGTCCAGCAGGCGGTAGCCGTCGGCGGCCAGCAGGTCGAAGCCGGTGCGCACCGGCCGTCTGCCCGGGGAGGGGCGTGCCGCGTGGGCGGGGCCGGTGCTCGCGGCGAGGGCCGCGCCGGCCGCTCCGGTCGCCGCCAGCTGTCCGAGCAGAACGCGTCTCGACAGGGCCATGCGCACACCTCCGTGATCGGGGACCGATCGGGGTCCGGGTGGTGCTCGTGTGGTGCCCGCGCGCCGCGGGTGTCGTGCGCACGCTAACGTGCGGCGGCCCGCTACGGAACGCACCCTGCCGTTGCGGGGCCGATCCGGCTCCGCCGCCCCTTCCGCTCGGACATACCGACTGGTTAGTCTGCCTGACAGCCGAGACGAGCGATCGAGGGAGACACCGCGTGGAAGCCGTACGGGACAAGGCCGTGGTCGTGACCGGGGCGGGCGGAGGGATCGGCGCCGCGCTGGCCCGCCGGTTCGCCGCCGAAGGCGCCCGCGTCGTGGTCAACGACCTGGACGAGGCGAAGGCCAAGAACACCGCGGACGAGATCGGCGCCGTCGCGGTCCCCGGCGACGCCTCCACCGTCGTCCCCGCCGCCCGCGACGCACTCGGCGGGGCCATCGACATCTTCTGCGCCAATGCCGGGGTCGGCACCGGCGGCGGGCCCGAGGCGTCCGAGGACGCCTGGGCGCTGGCCTGGGACGTCAACGTCATGGCACACGTACGGGCCGCCCGCGAGCTGATCCCCGGCTGGCTGGAGCGCGGCAGCGGCCGCTTCGTCTCCACCGTGTCGGCCGCCGGCCTGCTCACCATGGTGGACGCCGCTCCGTACAGCGTCACCAAGCACGGCGCCTACGCCTTCGCCGAGTGGCTCTCGCTGACCTACCGTCACCGCGGGATCGACGTGCACGCCATCTGCCCCCAGGGCGTACGCACCGACATGCTCGCCGCCACCGGGGCCGCCGGGGACCTTGTCCTGACCCCCACGGCCGTCGAGCCTGCCGATGTCGCCGACGCGCTCTTCGCCGCCATGGCCGACGGCCGCTTCCTGGTCCTGCCGCACGCCGACGTGGCCGACTACTACACCGCCCGCGCCGCCGACCCCGACCGCTGGCTGTCGGGCATGAACCACCTCCAGCAGAAGCTGGAGAAGGCGCAGGGCCGGGAGTCCTGAACGGCCCGGGGCGGCGCTCCGGACGGGCCCGGACCGCCGCCCCCACCGCGGGACAGCTCCCGCAGCAACGACCAGGCGATCAGGCGATCAGGAAGAAAGGGCCGCACCCCGATGACCTCCTACCAGGACAAGCCGTGGCTGGCGCAGTTGACCGACGCCCAGCGCGCACCCGTCCAGCCGCCCCCCTCGCCCCTGCATGCCTTCCGGGACGCGGTCCGCCGCGCCCCCGACCGCACGGCGCTCGCCTACTTCGACGGCCGCCTCTCCTACGCCGAGACCGACGCGCTCTCCGACGGCATCGCCGCCCACCTCGCCGCGCGCGGCTTCCGGCGCGGCGACCGGGCCGCCGTCATGCTGCAGAACTCCCCGCACTTCGTGCTCGCGCTGCTCGGCGTCTGGAAGGCGGGCGGCGTGGCCGTGTCCGTCAACCCGATGTACAAGTCCGCGGAGATGCGGCACATCCTGGAGGACTCCGGGGCCACCGCCGTCCTGTGCGCCGACCGGACCTGGGACGGCTTCCTGCGTGCCACCGCCGCCGACATACCGTCCGTACGCATCGCCCTGACGGCCTGCGAGGCGCAGCTGCAGACCCGGGACGACACCCGGGTGCTGCGCGGCGAGCGGCTCGGGCCGCGGGAGGGCGCCGACGACCTGCTGACGGCGGCACGCACCGCCGGCGCGATACGCGCGGTCCCCGACGACCCGGAACTCACCGCCGATGACATCGCGCTGATCAGCTACACCTCCGGCACCAGCGGCACGCCCAAGGGCGCCACCAACACCCACGGCAACATCAGCTACAACGCCGAACGCCAGCGCACCGGCCTCGGCCTCCCGGAGGGCGCCACCTACTTCGCGCTCGCCCCGCTCTTCCACATCACCGGCATGGTCTGCGAACTGTCCGCCTGCATCGCGGGCACCGGCACCCTCGCGCTGGCCTACCGCTTCGACGCGGGCGTCGTCCTGGACGCCTTCCTGGAGCACCGCCCCGCCTACACCGTCGGCCCCTCCACCGCCTACATGGCGCTGATGGCCCACCCCGGCGTCAGCCGCGACCACTTCGCCTCCTTCCGGACCATGTCCTCGGGCGGCGCGCCGCTGCCGCCCGCCCTGGTGGAGAAGTTCCGCACCGGCTTCGGCCCGTACATACACAACGGCTACGGCCTGACCGAGTGCACCGCGCCCTGCGCCAGCGTCCCGCCGGGCAGGGAGGCGCCGGTCGACAAGGTCTCCGGCACCCTCGCCGTCGGTGTCCCGGGTCCCGACACCGTCGTGCGGATCATCGACGAGAACGGCGACGACCTGCCCTTCGGCGAGCAGGGGGAGATCGCGGTGCGCGGGCCGCAGGTCGTCCCCGGCTACTGGCGGCAGCCCGAGGCCACCGCCGAGGCCATTCCGGACGGCGAGCTGCGCAGCGGCGACATCGGCTTCATGGACACCGACGGCTGGCTCTACGTCGTCGACCGCAAGAAGGACATGATCAACGCGTCCGGCTTCAAGGTCTGGCCACGCGAGGTCGAGGACGTCCTCTACACCCATCCCGCGGTGCGCGAGGCGGCCGTCGTCGGCGTGCCGGACGCCTACCGGGGCGAGTCGGTGAAGGCCTATGTCAGCCTGCGGCCGGGCACCGCACCGCAGCCCGCGGAACTGACCGCCTACTGCAAGGAACGGCTGGCCGCCTACAAATATCCGCGGGAGGTGGAGATCCTGCCCGAGCTTCCGAAGACCACGAGTGGCAAGATCCTCCGACGGGAGCTGCGCCACCGCGCATGACCCGACCGCGTACGGAAGAAGGACAGGTGAGGGCGATGGCCGGCACGAAGGACGGCAACGGCAACGGCGGCAGCAAGCCCGTGGCCCAGCGGCTGCTGGCCACCGCCACCAAACTCTTCGCCGATCAGGGCTACGACCGGACCTCCGTCCAGGAGATCGTCGATGCGGCGGGCGTCACCAAGGGCGCTCTCTACCACTACTTCGGCTCCAAGGACGATCTGCTGCACGAGGTCTACGGCCGGGTGCTGCGCCTCCAGCAGGAGCGGCTCGACCACTTCGCGGACTCCGACGCGCCCGTTGAGCAGCGGCTGCGGGACGCCGCGGCGGACGTCGTCGTCACCACCATCGACAACCTCGACGACACCAAGATCTTCTTCCGCTCGATGCACCACCTCGGCCCCGAGAAGGACAAGCAGGTGCGCGCCGAGCGGCGGCGCTACCACGAGCGGTTCCGGGCGCTGATCGAAGAGGGCCAGCGGACCGGGGTGTTCGCCGCCGACATCCCCGCCGACCTCGTCGTCGACTACCACTTCGGCTCGGTGCACCACCTCGGCACCTGGTACCGCGAAAAGGGCCCGCTCACCCCCCAGCA
Organism: Streptomyces sp. NPDC101393; assembly: GCF_044767385.1. NCBI lineage: Bacteria > Bacillati > Actinomycetota > Actinomycetes > Kitasatosporales > Streptomycetaceae > Streptomyces > Streptomyces sp. NPDC101393. Next base: position 169,028 of record NZ_JBIWNU010000007.1, read on the forward strand.
GGTCGCCGACCACCTCGCCGATCTGCTGCTGCGCGCGCTGCGCCCGTAGCCCGACCGGCACACCGCACACCGGAGCCCCGCGGCCGACGGCCGCGGGGCTCCGGTGTGCCGGGTGAACCGCCTACAGGTACTTCTTCAGCTCACGCCGGGCCAGCGAGCGCTGGTGCACCTCGTCGGGGCCGTCCGCGAGCCGCAGCGTCCGTGCGCCGGCCCACAGCTCCGCCAGCGGGAAGTCCTGGCTGACGCCGCCCGCGCCGTACAGCTGCACCGCCTGGTCGAGGATGTCCACGACCGTGCGCGGGGTGGCGATCTTGATGGACTGGATCTCGGTGTGCGCGCCCTTGTTGCCGACCGTGTCCATCAGCCACGCGGTCTTCAGCACCAGCAGCCGCAGCTGCTCCACCGCCACCCGGGCGTCCGCGATCCACTCCTGGATCACCCCCTGCTGGGCGAGCGGCTTGCCGAACGCCTCCCGGGACACCGCGCGGCGGCACATCAGCTCGATGGCCCGCTCGGCCATCCCGATCAGCCGCATGCAGTGGTGGATCCGGCCGGGGCCCAGCCGGGCCTGGGCGATGGCGAAGCCGCCGCCCTCCTCGCCGATCAGGTTCGCGGCCGGCACCCGCACGTTGTCGAAGACCACCTCGGCGTGCCCGCCGTGCCAGTAGTCCTTGAAGCCGTAGACCTGCATGGCGCGCTTCACGTGCAGGCCGGGGGTGTCCCGTGGGACCAGGATCATCGACTGCTGACGGCGGATGTCGGAGCCGTCGGGGTCGGTCTTGCCCATCACGATGAAGATCTGGCACAGCGGGTTCATCGCCCCGGAGATGTACCACTTGCGGCCGTTGATGACGTAGTCGTCGCCGTCCCGCTCGATCCGCGTCTCGATGTTCGTCGCGTCCGACGACGCCACCTCGGGCTCCGTCATCGCGAACGCCGACCGGATCTCACCGGCCAGCAGCGGCTCCAGCCACTGCTTCTGCTGCGCGTCGTTGCCGAACTGCGTCAGCACCTCCATGTTGCCGGTGTCCGGCGCCGCGCAGTTCAGCGCGGTCGGGGCCAACTGCGGGCTGCGGCCGGTGATTTCCGCCAGCGGCGCGTACTGCAGGTTCGTCAGCCCCGCGCCGTGCTCCGCGTCCGGCAGGAAGAGGTTCCACAGGCCCTGGCGGCGCGCCTCGGCCTTGAGGTCCTCGACGATCGCGGGGGTGTCCCACGGGGAGGCGAGCTCCTCGCGCTGCGCGTGCACGGTTTCCTCGGCCGGCAGGACGTGTTCGTCCATGAACGCCAGCAGCTTCTCGCGGAGTTCTTCCGTCCGGGCGTCGAATGCGAAGTCCATGAGGTGCTCAGCCTTCCTTGAGGGTGGTGAGTCCGTGGTCGATGAAGACGGGGACGAGCTCGCCGATCTGGTCGAACCCGGCGCCGACGGTCTGGCCGAGCGTGTAGCGGTAGTGGATGCCTTCGAGGATCACCGCGAGCTTGAACCAGGCGAAGGCCGTGTACCACGCGAGGGCGGAGACGTCCCGGCCGGAGCGTGCGGCGTAGCGCTCGATCAGTTCGGCGGGGGAGGGGTGGCCCGGGGCCCCGCTGGTGGTGCTCACCGGCGACTCGGGCAGCCCCAGGTCCGAGCTGTACATCACCAGCAGGCCGAGGTCCGTCAGCGGGTCGCCGAGCGTGGACATCTCCCAGTCCAGTACGGCCCGGATGGTGTCGTCGGAGCCGACCAGGACGTTGTCGAGGCGGTAGTCGCCGTGGACGACGGTCGGCGCGGGCGAGGCGGGCAGCGCCCGGCCCAGGGACTCGTGCAGCTCGTCGATCCCCGGCAGCTCGCGGTTCTTGGAGGCGCTCAGCTGCTTGCCCCAGCGCCGCAGTTGGCGCTCCAGGAAGCCGTCCGGGCGGCCGAAGTCGCCCAGCCCGACGGCCTCCGGGTCGACGGCGTGCAGGTCCACGAGCGTGTCGACCAGCGAGAGGACCACCGCGCGGGTGCGGTCCGCGCCCAGCGGCCGCAGCTGACCCGCCGTCCGGTACGGCGTCCCCTCCACCAGCTCCATCACGTAGAACGGCGCGCCGACGACCGACTCGTCCTCGCACAGCAGCAGGGTCTGCGGCACCGGTACCGGCGTCTCGTGCAGTGCGCTGATCACCCGGTGCTCGCGCCGCATGTCGTGCGCGGTCGCCAGGACATGGCCCAGCGGCGGCCGCCGCACGACCCAGGAGGAGGCGCCGTCGGTGACGCGGTAGGTGAGGTTGGACCGCCCGCCCTCGATCAGCTGTGCGCGCAGCGGCCCGCCTGTCAGGCCGGGCCGTTCCCGGTCCAGATGCGCGCGCAATCGCTCCAGGTCGAGGCCGGGAGGTGTGTCCTGGGCCTCGTCCTGCGGGGGAGGGGTGCCCTTGCTCATCGTGCTCCTCCGTGGGGAGTGGACGTCGGTCGATCGGTCACTGGCACGATCATGCCGACTAGTCGGTATGGCGTCCAGTGGTCGCGCGTGGGGCGTCGGTCACGCGCCGTCGCCCGGCCCGTACCGACTGCTCCGCGAACCGCCGTTGACCTGCGGTGATGAGACTGCTGTGGGGTGCCCCGCTCAGGCGTGACAGGCCATCGGGATCCCGCCGTTCATGACCGTCATGTCCCCGAAGCCGGCCACCGCGTCGAGCGGCGCACCCGGCTCGGCGCCCGACAGCTCCGCGTACGCCCGGTGCAGATTCGCCACCAGGCGCTCGCTCTCGGCCAGCTCCGCGAACGGCCCGAGGTCCGCTTCCCGGGCGACCTCCAGCGGCGTGCGTCCCGCCGCCCGCCCCTCCCGCGCCAGCCCGTCGACGAACCGCAGATAGCGCTCGATCCCGTCGTACACCTCCGGGCCGGTCACCGGACCGTGTCCGGGGACCACCGTGACCGCGTCCAGCGACCGCAGCACCTCCAGCGCGCGCAGCGACCCGGTCAGCGACCCCATGAAGACGAACGGGGTGCCGCCGTGGAAGACCAGGTCACCGGTGAAGACGATGCGCTGCTGCGGCAGCCAGACGAGGGTGTCCCCGGGCGTGTGCGCGACGCCCGGATGGATCAGACGCACCTCGATGTCGCCGACGTACAGGGTCAGTTCGCCGGTGTACGTGAGGTCCGGCGGGGTCAGCCGGATGTCCCCGTAGTCCACCTGCGGCCACATCGCGTGCAGCTGGTGCCCGGCGGCCAGCAGTTCGCGGCGGCAGGCGGCATGCCCGATGATCGTCGCCTCCGGCGCGAACACGGCGTTGCCGTAGGTGTGGTCGCCGTGGTGGTGGGTGTTGACCACGGTGCGGGGCGCCGGCGCGCCGCTCTCGGCGATCCGCCGGCGCAGCAGCAGCGCCCGGCGCTCGGTGGCGGCGGTGTCCACCAGGAGGGTGCTCTCGCCGTCCGTGACGAACCCCGCGTTGTTCAGGCACCAGCCGCCGTCCGGCTGGATGAACGCATGGACACCGGCGGCCAGTTCGGTGAGATACGGCTCGGCGTCCGGGCCCGCGTCGGGCGTCGTGCCCTGGGCGGCGTACGGGTCGGCGGTCTTCGGTGCCACGCTGGTCATGCGGTCCCCTCGGGTGATGGCAGGTCAGTCCCCGCGCCCGCGACGCGGGTCGTGCCGGGCCGGCACCAACGGGGATCGTCACCGTACCTCCGGCCCCGCGGGTCCCGGCCCGCCGGGCCGCGCCCGGCTACGGCGCCGTCCCCGCGCCGCCCTCACGGCAGCAGGATCGCCCCGCCGCACACCGCCAGCGCCACCGTGCAGCCGACCAGCAGCAGGGCGGTACGCGGGGGCAGGCCCGCCGGGCGCCCCTCGGCCATCGCCCGCATGCGGTGATGGGCGATCCCCACGAACGCGACCCACACCAGCACGGTCAGCGCCACCAGCAGCACCTCCACCGCACCCGGCGCCGCGCTCTGCACCAGCTGCCGGCCCGCCAGCACCGCGACGGCCGTGGCGGACAGCGTGGTACGCCGCCAGGCCAGCCGGGTCCGCTCCGGCTGCAGCCCCGGATCGCGGTCCGCCGCCGGACGCGGTGCGCCGGCGCCCTGCGTGTCCCCCACCGGCTAGCCGGTCCGGCCCAGCAGCACCAGCACGACCATCGCTGCCGCCAGGACGCCGACGCCGAGCGCCAGGGCCGAGGGGAAGCGGGAGGCCGGCAGGTCCTCGCCGCGCCGCATCGCGCGCTCGCACCGCACCCAGTGGTTGACGGCGCGCAGCGCGCACAGCGCACCGCCCACCAGCAGGACGACGGTGAACGTCACCCGCAGTCCCTCGTGCAGACGGGGCAGGAACTGGTCCACCGCGAAGCCGCCGCCGACCAGCGCCAGACCGGTGCGCAGCCAGGCGAGAAAGGTGCGCTCATTGGCGAGCGAGAAACGGTAGTCGGGGGTGGCACCCTCCTCGCGGATCCGTGCGGGGGAGAACCACAGCCGCACACCCGCGCCGATCGACCGCAGTCCGTCGGTGAGGATCATGGCCGAAACCCTACCCGTCTCACCGGCGCCGACCGTGGTGGCGCGGGGGCCGCCGACCGTGCCATCACAGGTCCCCGGACTGCCGCAGGGCCGTCAGCCGCCGGTACGCGGCGAGGCCGTCCGGTGTCCACGGCCACTCGTCGAGCCGCCGCACCAGCTCCTCCTCGGGCAGGAAGGCGTGCCAGTCGATCTCCGAGGCCTGCGGGTCGACCGGCGTCGTGCAGCGCACCTCGTAGACCGCCGACCACCAGGTGTGCTCAGGCGTCTCGTAGAGGAACGAGAACAGCGGCCGGGGCTGCGCCAGTCCCCGCACGCCCAGCTCCTCCTCGGCCTCGCGCAGCGCCGCCTGGTCATAGGTCTCGCCCGCGCCGACCACCCCGCCCACGAACATGTCGTAGTGCGAGGGGAACACCAGCTTCTGCGGGGTGCGGCGGTGCACGAAGATCCGGTCCTCGGCGTCCCGGGCGAGGACGAAGGCGCAGCGGGTGCGCAGTCTGCGGGCGTAGGCCTCACCGCGCGGGGCCTGCCCCACGACCTGATCGTGCTCGTCGACGACATCGAGGACTTCGTCCGCGTTGAGCGGTTGCTGATCGGTCATGGGGCCATGCAATCACCCGGGGGACGGGTGCCCTCGGGGAGGGACGGGCCTGCTGCGGCGCCGCCCCCCGCCGCTCACTGGCCCATCACGTACTTCACCGTCGGGCCGGTGGTCCAGCCGCCGTCCACCGCCAGCTCCGCGCCGGTCACGTACGACGCGGCGTCGGAGAGCAGGAAGACCACGCTGCCGGCGATCTCGTGCGCCTCGCCCACCCGGCCCATCGGGGTGTTGGGGTAGTTGCCCTCGCCCTGCCGGATGCCGACCTCGGCGGTCATCGGGGTGTACGTCATCCCGGGGTGGACGGAGTTCACCCGGATCCGGTCGGTGCCCAGCTCCACCGCGCCGATCTTGGTCAGCCCGCGGACGCCCCACTTGGAGGCGCCGTAGCCGCCGGTCAGCGCGAGACCCATCAACCCGGCCGCCGAGGAGATGTTCACGATCGAGCCGGCGCCGCGCTCCCGCATGGCGGGTATCACGGTCTTCATCCCGATGAAGACGCCGGTGAGGTTGACGTCGAGGACCTTGCGGAAGAAGTCCACGGACACCGATTCCAGGGGCGCGCCGGTGGAGATCCCGGCGTTGTTGACCAGCCCGTCGATGCCGCCGAACTCGCTCACCGCGAAGTCCGCGACCCGCTGCCAGTCCTCCTGTGACGTGACGTCGTGGGGGAGGAAGCGGGCCCGGTCGCCGAGCCGGTCCGCGGTGGCCGCGCCCTCCTCGGCCAGCACGTCGGTGAGCACCACCCGGGCCCCGGCGGCGACGGCCTGCTCGGCGGCCGCGGCGCCCAGGCCGCGGGCGCCACCGGTGATCACGACGGTCCGGCCGGCCAGGCTGACGGCGGGGGCGGAAGCTTCGGCGGAGGTGGCTGCGGTCATGGGGAACTCCTTCGGTGCGGGGGGGCGGGGTCAGGGGGATCCGGGGGCGGCGGCGAGCAGGAACGCCACCGTCGTCCCGGTGAGATCGGCCAGGAACAGCTCCTCGCCGGTGAGCGGGGCGGCGCCGTCCAGGTAGTGCCGTGCCCGGTCGGCCATGGCCGCACCGATCAGGGTCAGCGCGAGGTCCAGCCGCTCCAGGCGGAGCGCCTCGGGCAGCCCGGCCGCGCCGAGCACGTCCTCGACGCGGCCGATCAGCCGCCAGTAGGCGGTGCCGGCGAGCGTCGGGTGCGGGATCCGGGTGCGTACCCCGCTCTCGTGGCTGAGCTGGGCGGAGATCCGCAGACAGCGCCGGCCGCGGTCGTCGCGCAGCTCGGTGGCCTCGGCGGTGATCAGGGCGCCGATCAGCGCGGTGAGGCCCGGCGCGCCGGCGTCCGCCGCCCCGGGGTCCGCGAGCGATCCGAGGAGCGGCGCCAGTGCCGCTTCCGTACGGGCCAGCCGGCCGGCCATCACGGCGTCGAGCAGCCCGGCGCGGGAGCCGAAGTGGTACTGCACGGCCGAGGGGTTGCTCTGGCCTGCCTGCCGGACGATGTCGCGGGTCTGCGCGCCGTCCACGCCCTGCGCCGCGAAGATCTCCTCGGCGGCGCGCAGCAGTTTCTCCCGGGTCCCGGGTCCTGATGTTCTGGCCATGGAGGCACTGTAATGCTGGGCATTATTAAAAGACCAGGGGTGCGGCTCCCGCGCAGGTCATGGCGGGTCCGGTGGGATGGAGCGCGGATCCTCAGTGCGGCTGGAGTTCCCGCACACTGTGCTCGTGCCCGGCCCCCGGCGGCATCGCCGGATGGTTGCCGATCAGCGCGATGCCCACGACGATGGCGGCTATCCCGGCCGCCTCCCAGGCCAGCGCGGCGGGCGTGACCTCAAGGCGGTCGCCGAGGAAACCCACCCCGCAGGCGATCCCGGCCAGCGGCTGGGCGGCGGTCAGCGCGGGCAGCGACATCCGCAGCGGCGCCGTCTCGAAGGCGCTCTGCACGAAAACCAGGGCCAGCACCCCCAGGACGACGATGGCGTACGGATGCCAGCCGGTGAGCAGGGTGGCCCAGCCCCCGGCCTCGTAGCGGTCGCCGCTGATCCGGGTCAGCGCGTCCTGAAGGCCGTAGAGCAGCCCGGCCGCGATGCCCAGCAGCGCCGCCTCCAGGCTCATCCGCACCCGCTCCCGCTTGGCGATCGCCGCCAGCAGCAGCGCGGTGCCCAGCACCACGCCCATGATCAGCCAGTGCCGGACGGGATCGCCGTCGCTCTGCCCGCCGCGGGGCTGCCCGGCCACGATGAAGGCCGTCACCCCGCCGGCCAGCAGCCACAGCCCGGCCCAGCCGCTGCGGCCGAGCCGCTGCCGGGTCAACCGCCGGGAGAGCGCCATCGCGAACAGCAGGTTCGTCGCCAGCAGTGGCTCGACGAGGGTGATGTCGCCCATGCCGAGCGCCACCGCCCCCAGCGCCATGCCGATGACCATGAAGCCGATGCCGGCCACCCAGCGCGGCATCTTCACCAGGTCGAGCAGCAGGCGCAGCGAGAGGAAGTCCTGCTTGGGGGCATGCTGCGCCGCGGCCTGCTGGAACACGAAACCGAGTCCCAGACAGCACGCCGCTCCAAGGGCGAGCAGGATCACCGTCACGTCGCACACCTCGTATCGCGCGGGGTGGGGGATGCGCCTGAGGATAGCCATCCGGCCGCTGGCGTGGAGTGGCCCTCGTCACTCCCCATTCTTGCGCGCGGAATTCCTTACCGCTGGGTAACTACTGGTTGACGCCCGCACGCCTCTGCGCCGAGGATCAATGCACCACGGCCGCCGGGGTGTCCGGGGCGCCCCGGTGAGGAGAGCTGAGATGGCGTACGACGCTGATGTGATCGTGATCGGAGCGGGCCTCTCCGGGCTCGCCGCCACCGCGGAGCTGGTCGACGCCGGCCGCAAGGTGATCCTTCTCGACCAGGAACCCGAACAGTCCATCGGCGGCCAGGCCCACTGGTCCTTCGGCGGCCTCTTCCTGGTGAACTCCCCCGAACAGCGCAGGCTGCGGATCCGGGACAGCCACGAGCTGGCCTGGCAGGACTGGCAGGGCACCGCCGGATTCGACCGGCCCGAGGACCACTGGCCGCGCAAATGGGCCGAGGCGTACGTCGACTTCGCCGCGGGGGAGAAGCGCTCCTGGCTGCACCGGCAGGGCGTACGGTTCTTCCCGGTCGTCGGCTGGGCCGAGCGCGGCGGTTACGACGCGACCGGGCACGGCAACTCCGTCCCCCGCTTCCACATCACCTGGGGCACCGGCCCCGGCCTGGTCGCCCCCTTCGAGCGCCGGGTGCGGGCGGGTGTCGCCCGCGGCCTCGTGGAGCTGCGCTTCCGGCACCGCGTCACCGGCCTGAGCCGCAGCGCGGGCAGCATCGACACGGTCAGCGGCGAGATCCTGGAGCCCTCCGGCGCCGAGCGCGGCACCGCCAGCAGCCGGGAGACGGCCGGTGCCTTCGAGCTCCGGGCGCAGGCCGTGATCGTCACGTCCGGCGGTATCGGCGGCAACCACGACCTGGTGCGCGCCAACTGGCCCGAACGCCTGGGCACGCCCCCGCGGCGGATGCTGTCCGGGGTGCCCGCGCATGTCGACGGCAAGATGCTGGGCATCGCCGAGGAGGCCGGCGGCCGGATCATCAACCGCGACCGGATGTGGCACTACACCGAGGGCATCGACAACTGGAACCCCATCTGGCCGCAGCACGGCATCCGGATCCTGTCCGGGCCCTCGCCGCTGTGGCTGGACGCGACCGGCAAGCGGCTGCCGGTGCCGCTGTTCCCCGGGTTCGACACCCTCGGCACCCTGGAACACATCATGCGGACCGGGCACGACCACACCTGGTTCGTGCTCACCCAAAAGATCATCGAGAAGGAGTTCACCCTCTCCGGCTCCGAGCAGAATCCGGACCTGACCGGCAAGAGCGTCCGGGACGTGCTGGGACGCGCCCGGGGCGGCGCGCCGGGGCCGGTGCAGGCCTTCATGGACCACGGCGCGGACTTCATCGTCGAGCGCTCGCTGACCGATCTGGTGCGGAGGATGAACGGGCTCACCGACCGGCCGCTGATCGACGAGGCCGCGCTGCGCCGCGAGATCGTGGCGCGGGACCGGGAGATCGCCAACTCCTACACCAAGGACCTCCAGGTGACGGCGATGCGCGGGGCGCGCAAGTACATCGGCGACCGGCTGATCAGGACCGCAGCGCCGCACCGCCTGCTGGACCCGAAGGCGGGCCCGCTGATCGCCGTACGGCTGAACATCCTGACCCGCAAGACGCTCGGCGGCCTGGAGACCGACCTCTCGTCGCGGGTGCTGGCGGAGGACGGCGAGCCGCTGCCCGGTGTGTACGCGGCGGGCGAGGCGGCGGGCTTCGGCGGCGGTGGCGTGCACGGATACCGTTCGCTGGAGGGAACGTTCCTCGGCGGCTGTCTCTTCTCAGGGCGCGCGGCGGGCCGTGCGGCGGCCGGCGCGGTGGCCTGAGGGGGCGCCGCCGGTGCGCCCGGCGGCCTGACCTGACCCTTGCGGCTTCCGGCCGGCGGTCGCCGAAGGGCGCCGAACGGAAGGGGAGTTGGCGGATCCGGCCATTCCCCTGACCGCCTTGACGTGGAGCACTGCGTACCGCTTTGCTGTGCGTGATGATGTGGTGTGGACCAGACCACCACATCAGCGCAGGGCTCACAGGGGCCGGACGTGACGTGCCCTCAGGGCGCGCCCCGGGCCACGGCCGGCGCGCGAGGTGCGGTCCACGCGCCACTTCGGCGACACAGTGAGGGGAACGATCGGTGCAGCGCGTCATGGAGTCCCCTGGCCCATGACTCCACCCCCACCCCCACCCCCACTGGGCAGACCCCGCCGCAAGGACGCGCCGGTGCTCTCCCCGGTGCTGGACGACACCGAACTCGCCGTCGCCGTCGACGCGTTGGCACAGGGCAGATGGACCCGGGTGCGGACCCTCCTCGCCGAGACCGGCGAGGACTGGGACCGCCGCGGCCACCGGCTGACCGTCCTCGGCCGAAACCCCGCGTGCGCCGCCTGGGCGAGCGACTGGCAGCTCGCCGAACCGGACAGCGGCGACGCCGCCACTCTCCTGGCCTGCGCGCACGTGCACAGCGCCGTACGCGGCAAGGGCAGTGCCGAGGCCGCGGACGAGGCCTGCCGGGCCGCCGCCCGGATGCTGCCCGACGACCCCACCCCCTGGCTCGGGGTCCTGCTCCTCGCCCGGCACTCCGGCACCGTCGACGAACGCGAGCACGCCTTCGACCAGATACGGGCCCGCCACCCCGACCACCACCACGCCCACCACCTCATGACGGCCTGCCTCGCCGAACACCAGCAGGGCGACGCGGACGACCCGCTGCACCAGGTCTACGACTTCGCCGCCTGGGCCGCCGAACAGGCCCCCGCCGACTCCCCGTTGGCCGTCCTCCCGGTCATCGCGCACGCCGAGCGCTACCGCGTCCTCGCCGCCGCCGGCATCGAACCGTCCGACCCGGCCGCCTCCGGCCACTGGTCCACCCGCCGCGCCCGCCAGGCCATGAAGGCCGCGTTCGACTGGTGGCTGGAGTGGGAGGGCGAGGACCACCCGCGCGGCAAGATCGACCTCAACTTCCTTGCCCACGCGAAATTCCACGAGGGAAGGATGGTCGAGGCGGCCGCGCTCTTCCACCGCATCGGCCCGCATGTCACACCCGCCCCATGGGCATACCCCAGCCGCGACGCGAAGAAGGCGTTCAAGGCCGCACGCGACGCCGCGTTCCGCTCCACCTGACCGCGCGGCGACCGGGCCGGCACAGTTCCCTCCACCCCCACGGAAAGGACAACCCCGCCATGGCGACGGGCAGTTCGGGAAGAACGAGCAGTGCGACACGCCCCGGTGGCGCAGGCCGGGCAGCCGGCCCCGGCGGCGGGATCAGCACCTTCAAGGGCCAGGAACGCGCGCTGCGGGCCGGCCGCATCGGCACTCCCGGCCTGCTGCTGTCCGTCCTCGCGGCCAGCGCGCCGCTGATGGTCGTGGCCGGCGTCATGGTCACCACCTACCAGGTCATGGGGATCGTCGGACAGCCGCTGCTGTTCGTCATCCTGGGCATCGTCATGGCGCTGTTCAGCGTCGGCTACGCCGAGATGAGCCGGCACGTCCACAACGCCGGCGCCTTCTACGCCTACATCGCCCGCGGCCTGGGCGGTACGGTCGGCGCCGGCGCCTCCTTCGTCGCGCTCGCCGCCTACAGCGCCCTCCAGGTCGGCATCTACGGCATCTTCGGCTTCGAGGTCGCCTCGCTCCTGGACCGGCATCTGTCCCTGCACCTCGCCTGGTGGGTCCCGGCCCTGCTCGGCGTCCTGCTCACCGGCGCCCTCGGCGCCCTCAAGATCGACCTCAACGCCAAGGTGCTCGGCGTCCTGCTCGTCATCGAGGTCGCGCTGATCGTCGTCTTCGACATCGCCTTCGCCGCCGCACCCGGGCCCCAGGGACTGTCCCTGCACGCCTTCGACCCCGCCACTCTCGGCGGCGCGGGCCTGGGCACCGCGCTGTGCTTCGCCGTCGCCGCCTTCGTCGGCTTCGAACAGGCCCCCGTCTACGCCGAGGAGACCAGCCGCCCGCAGACCGTCGTGGCCCGGGTGATGTTCCTCGCCGTCGGCTTCGTCGCGGTCTTCTTCGCCCTCAGCTCCTGGCTGATCGGCGTCGCCACCGGCCCCGGCAAGGTCGTCGCCGCGGCCGGGGACGCGGGCCCCGGGCTGATCTTCGCCCTCACCGACCCGCGCCTGGGCACCACCTTCACCGACATCCTGCACCTCTTCTTCGTGACCGGGATCTTCGCCTCGATGCTGAGCTTCCACAACGTCGTGGCGCGCTACGCCTTCGCGATGGGCCGCGAGGGACTGCTGCCCGCGGCGCTCGGCCGGACCGCCAAGTCCAGCGGCGCGCCCGCCCTGGGCTCCCTGCTGCAGACCGTCATCTCGCTGCTCGTCGTCGTCGGCTTCACCCTCGGCGACACCGGACCGGCCGGCGACCCCACCACCCCCGTCCTCAAGCTCTTCACCTGGGGCGGCAACGTCGGCGCGCTCGGCGTGATCGCGCTGATGGCCACCGCCTCCGTCGCCGTCATCGCCTTCTTCGTCCGCCGCGGCGCGGCCCGCGCCCAGGCCGGCCGGCTGATCGCCTCCGGGCTCGCCGCGCTCGCCCTGCTGGTCGTGCTCGGCTACGCCGTCACGGACTTCGACGTCCTGGTGGCCGCCGAGAAGGGCTCCGCCCTGAGCTGGCTGCTGCCCGCCCTCATCGGCCTGGCAGCCGTCATCGGCCTCGTCCACGGCCGGGTGCTGCGCGCCACCCGCCCCGCCGTCCACGCCAGGATCGGCCTGGGCAACGAGGCGTTCCAGCTGGAGAAGGCCGCCCGCGCCTCAGGGGCGGACGGCACCCCGGCGCCGGGCGCCGCGGATCCCTCCTCCCAGCCCGCGCGCAAGGAGGGCTGACGATGGCCCCGCACCCCCTCGACCCGCTGACCGGCGACGAGATCGCCACCGCCCGCGCCGTACTGACCGAGGCCGGCCGGGCGACCGGGACCACCCGCTTCCCGCTCGTCCTCCTCGACGAACCGGACCGGCACACCGTCACCGCGCACCGCGACGGCGACCCCGTCGTCCGCCGGCTGCGCCTCACCCTCCTCGAACCCGCCACCGGCACCGGCCACGAAGCCGTCGTCGACGTCACGGCCCGCACCCTGCTCGCCTACCGCCCGCTCGACCCGGAGACCGACGGGCAGCCGCCGATCCTCTTCGAGGAGAACGACCGCTGCGACGCGATCGTCAAGGCCGACCCCGGCTGGCGCAAGGCCATGGCCGAACGCGGCCTCACCGACACCGCCCTCGCCATCTGCGCACCGCTCGCCGCCGGCCACTTCGGCATCGAGGAGGAGCGCGGCCGGCGGATGCTGCGCTCGCTGACCTTCCTGCGCTGCGACGCCACCGACAACCCCTTCGCCCACCCGGTGGGCGGGCTGGTCGCCGACGTCGACCTCACCGAGGGCCGGGTCATCCGCCTCATCGACACCGGCCCCGTCCCGGTGCCCGCCGAATGCGGCCGCTACGAAGCCCCTTTCAACGGCCCGCCGCGCACGGACCTCGCCCCGCTGGAGATCAGCCAGCCCGACGGCCCCTCCTTCCGCCTCGACGGCCCCGTCCTGACCTGGCTCAACTGGCGGCTGCGGCTGGACTTCAACAGCCGCGAAGGCGTCGTCCTGCACCAGCTCGCCCACCGCGACGGCGACCGGATGCGCTCCGTGCTGCACCGCGCCTCGCTGGCCGAAATGGCCGTCCCGTACGCCGAACCGGACCCCGCCCGCAACTGGGTCTGCTACCTCGACGTCGGCGAATACACCCTCGGCCGCAACGCCAACGCGCTGCGCCTGGGCTGCGACTGCCTGGGCGAGATCCGGTACGTGGACGCGGTCGTGGCCGACGACCTCGGCGCTCCGCAGACCCTGCCGAACGCGATCTGCATCCACGAGGAGGACCACGGCCTCCTGTGGAAGCACACCAACATGTTCGACGACTTCGCCGCCGAGAGCCGCCGCTCCCGCCGACTGGTCATCTCCTTCATCGCGACCCTCGGCAACTACGACTACGGCTTCTACTGGTACCTCTACCAGGACGGCACCATCGAATTCGAGGCCAAGTCCACCGGCCTGGTGCAGACGTCGGCCTCCGAGCCCGGGGAGCGCACGCCGCACGCCACCGAGGTCGCCCCCGGCCTCCAGGCGCCCTTCCACCAGCACCTCTTCTGCGCCCGGCTGGACCCGGCGGTCGACGGCCTCGCCAACACCGTCGAGGAGATCGACGTCGTCCCCCTCCCGATGGGCCCGGACAACCCCAACGGCAACGCCTTCACCACCCGTGCCACCCCCATCGCCGACTCGGCCGAAGCCGGCCGGCTCGCCGACACCGCCGTCGGCCGCCGCTGGCAGATCAGCAACCCCGCCGCCCGCAACCGCATGGGCCGGCCCGTCGCCTACACCCTGACCCCGCAGCCGGGCCCCACCCTCCTGGCCCGGCCCGGCTCCCCGGTCGCCCGCCGCGTCGCCTACGCCACCCGGCACCTCTGGGTCACCCGCGGCCGGCCCGACCGCCGCTTCCCCGACGGCGATTACCCCAACCAGCACCCCGGAGGCGCCGGCGTCGTCCAGTGGTCACAGCCCGGCGAATCGCTCGTCGCCACCGACCTCACCCTCTGGCACACCTTCGGCCCCACCCACCTCCCGCGCCTGGAGGACTGGCCCGTCATGCCCGTCGACCGCTGCGGTTTCACCCTCCGCCCGACCGGCTTCTTCGACCGCAACCCCGCCCTCGACCTGCCACGGGAGAGCGGCGGCGGCCACTGCCACACCGCGCCCTGACCCCCGGGCCCGGCCGGCCCGCCCCGGGGGCGTGAGCGGCCTGATGACGAAAGTCTGACGCCGGAGCCACGACACTGGCCCCGGCGGCCGCCCGGTGCTCGAATCAGAGGGTGACCAAGGACGCGAATCCGGCCCGCCGGGCGGACGACGACAGCGACGACGGGCGCGGCGCCCCCGTAGGCCGCCGCGTCGTGCTCGGCATGCTCGCCGCGGGGGCCGCCGGCGTCGCCGCGGCCCCCTTCCTCCAGCGCGCCTACGACGACACCCTGGGCGCCGCCGCCCGGAACGACCCCACCGGACTGACCGGGCTGCTCCCCGCGGGCGGCGGCTTCCGCTACTACTCCGTGACCGGCTCCGTCCCGCCCAAGGACGACCGCACCTACCGCCTCACGATCGACGGCCTGGTCCGCAACCGCACCAGCTACCGCCTCGCCGACCTGCGCGCCCTCCCGCAGACCCGGCTCGTGCGGGACGTCCAGTGCGTCACCGGCTGGCGGGTGCCCCACACCCCCTTCGAAGGGGTACGGCTCGCCACCCTCCTCGACGCCGCTGACGTCCGCCCCCAGGCCAAAGCCGTCCGCTTCACCTGCTTCGACGGCTCCTACAGCGAGTCCCTCACCCTCGAACAGGCCCGCCGCAGCGACGTCCTGGTGGCCCTGCGGATGCAGGACAAACCCCTGACCCACGCGCACGGCGGACCCGTACGCCTCTACGCCGCCCCCATGTACTTCTACAAATCGGCGAAGTGGCTCTCCGGGATCACCCTTACCGACAGCGTCCACCCCGGATATTGGGAGGAACGTGGATACGACATCGACGCCTGGGTCGGCCGGTCGAACGGACGCGACGATGCCTCCACCACCTGACCGCCCGGCCGGCGGCTCCCGTATCGCCCGCTTCACCCGCGCCGAACACCGGGTGCACCGCGCCACCGCCACCCTGATGGCCGTCTGCGTGCTCACGGCGGGCTGCCTCTACCTCCCCTTCCTCGCCGAACTCGTCGGCCGCCGCGCCCTGATGGTCACCGTCCACGAATGGTCCGGCATCCTGCTGCCCGTCCCGCTCCTGCTCGGCCTCGCCTCCCGGGCGCTGCGCGCCGACCTGACCCGGCTCAACCGCTACGGCCCGCACGACCGCCGCTGGCTGCGCGCCGCACTGCGGCGGCGCGGCGGCCGCCCGGCCGGCAAGTTCAACGCGGGACAGAAGCTCTACGCCGCCTGGATCGCCGGCGCCGTCCTCGTCATGGTCTGCACCGGCCTGCTGATGTGGTTCACCGACCTCGCGCCGCTGGTGTGGCGCACCGGCGCCACCTTCGTCCACGACTGGCTCGCACTCGCCGTGGTCCTGGTGATCGCCGGCCATGTCGGGATGGCGTACCAGGACCCCGAGTCACGCCGCGGGCTGCGCACCGGCTCCGTCGACGCCCACTGGGCCAGGCGGCACCACCCGCTGTGGAGGCCGGGGGAGCGGCGGGGCGAAGAGCAGGAATGAGATGCAGAGAACTCTCTGCAGAGAGTTCTCTGCATCGCTATTCTGGCGCCCATGACCGATGCCCCGGCGCCCGCTCACGAGCCGTCCGGCCCGCCGCCCGTCCGCCGTCTCGATGCCCGCAGCCTGCGGGCGCTGGCGCACCCCCTGCGGATGCGGGTCCTCGAACTGCTGACCCTCGACGGCCCGGACACCGCCACCGGCCTGTGCCGCCGGCTCGGCGAGAACACCGGCACGGTGAGCTGGCATCTGCGCCACCTCGCCGACCACGGCTTCATCGAGGAGGAGACCGGCCGCGGCACCCGGCGCGAGCGCTGGTGGCGGGCCGTCGCGGTCTCCCGTCGGCTCGACACCACCGAATTCCGCGACGACCCGGACAGCCGGGGCGCTCTCTCGGTCTATGTACACGAACTCGTCCAGCAGCACTTCCACCAGGTCGCCGGCTATCTCGCCGAGGACTGGGACACCGCATGGCGGGACGCCGGCACCGTCACACAGTGGCACGACCTGCGCCTGACGAGTGACCAACTCGCGTCGCTGAACGCCGAGTTGGCCGATGTCGTCGACCGCCACCGGGCAGCGTCAGGGGCGGGCCGGGACGCGGAGTCGGAGGAGTCGTACGAGGGGCGCGACGGGGACGCCGCCGCGCGGCCCGTCATCATCCAGCTGCAGTCCTTCCCCCGCAAGGAACGGGGAGAGCGGTGAGCGGTCTGCTGCGCCGCCACCCTGACTTCCGCCTGCTGTGGTGCGGCGAGGTCGCCGGCAAGTTCGGCGCCGCCGTCAGCGGGGTGGCGTTGCCGCTGGTCGCCGTCACCACCCTGCATGCCGACGCCTTCGCGGTCGGCCTCCTCGGCGCCTGCACCTGGCTCCCCTGGCTGCTGATCGGCCTCCCGGTCGGCGTCTGGGTGGACCGGGTGCGCCGCCGCCCCCTGATGCTGGCCGCGGCGTCGCTGTCGCTGCTGCTGTTCGCCGGCGTACCCCTCCTGGCCCGCTCCGGCGGCCTCGGACTCGGCCCGCTGCTCGCCGTGGCCCTGCTGGCGGGTGCCGCCGCGGTGCTCTTCCAGACCGCCTACAGCGCCTACCTCCCGACCCTCCTCACGCCACCCGACCAGCCCGAGGGCAACGCCAAGCTGCACGGCAGCGCGTCCGCCGCGCAGATCGCCGGCCGGGGCGCGGGCGGCCTGGCCGTCCAATGGGCCGGCGCGGCCAACGGACTGTCCGTCAACGCCGCGACGTTCCTTCTCTCCCTGCTCTGCCTGCTCGGCATCCGGCACCGCGAACCGCATCGGTCGGCGAAGGTGCGGGAGACGGGGCAGGGCCGTGGGCCCGTGGACGGCCCGCCGGAGATCCGCGTCCCGAGGAGCCTCTTCGCGGAGATCGCCGAGGGGCTCCGGCTGGTCTCCGGCGACACCTGGCTCCGTACGCTGACGCTCTTCGGGGCGGCCTCCAACCTGGCCCTCATGGGATACCAGTCCCTCGTGACCGTCTTCCTGGTCCGCGAGGTGGGCCTGTCGCCGGGCGCCGTGGGCGGGCTGCTGGCAGTGGCCGGGACCGGCGGTGTGGCGGGCGCCTTCGCGGGCCGCCGGATCGCCGCGCGCTTCGGCACCGCCCGCGCCACCCTGCTGTGCGAACTGGTGCTGCCCGCCTCGGCGTTGCTCATACCGCTCAGCACCGACGGCGCCGGGATGCTGCTCTTCGTCGCGGGCAGCTTCTGCGTCTCGGCCGGCGTCGTCGCGGGCAACACCGTCAAGGCGGGCTTCCAGCAGCGGTACTGCCCGCCGGCGCTGCTCGGCCGCCTCACCGCCAGCACCTCTTTTGTGAACTACGGGACGCTGCCGCTCGGCGCGCTGCTCGGCGGCGCGCTCGGCTCGGCCCTGGGCCTGCGCACCACCATGTGGATCATGACCGCCGGTGTGCCGCTCGCCGCCCTGATCCTCGTCTTCTCCCCGGTCAGGAAGGTCCGCGATCTGCCGCTCACCCGCAGCGAGGGAGGAGGGCACACCGCATCCGGGGGACGTACCGACGCCTCGCCGCTGCCGGGGAGTTGACGGGCCGGGCGGGCGGTGAGGCCCCTCCCGGCCGGGCCGCTCACCCGGCCGCCGACGGTGCCGACGACGCCCCCGCCTCGGGCAGTTCGACCTCGAAGCGGCAGCCCGCGCCCGCATTGCGCACCGAGGCCCGGCCCTCATGGGCCTCCACGATCCCGCGGACGATCGCCAGCCCGAGCCCCGCACCGCTCTCGCCGTCCGCACGCGGCGTACGCGCCGGGGCCCCGCGCCAGCCGGTGTCGAAGACCCGGTCCAGATCCCCCTGGGGAATACCGCCGCAGCCGTCCTCGACCGCCAGCACCACCCGCCCCGCCTCGTGCCGTGCGCTGACCGCGACGGTCCCGTCGGCCGGCGTCGCCCGGATCGCGTTGACCAGCAGATTTCCCAGTACACGGGTGATCTGCTGCGCATCCACCCGGACCGGCAGGGGCACCACACCGCCGTCCACCAGCCGCACTCCGCTCGCCCGCGCCAGCGGCTGCGCCCCGGTGAGGGCGTCGTCCACCAGGTCGTACACCGATACCCGCGAGAGCGTCAGCGCCAGCGCACCGGCCTGGATGCGGGCGAGTTCGAAGAGATCGTCGACCATCGCGGCCAGCCGCTCCACCTCGACGCGCATCCGGGAGTGGTAGCGCGCGGCGTCCTCGGCGACCCCGTCCTCCAGCGCCTCGGCCATCGCCCGCAGCCCGGCGAGCGGGGTCCGCAGATCGTGTGAGATCCCGGCGATCAGATCGCGCCGCGAGGCGTCCAGCGCCCGCTCCCGCTCCCGCGCCCCGGCGAGCCGCCCGCTCGTCTCCTCCAACGCCCTTGACAGTGCGGCCAGTTCAGCGGTCGGTGACTCGGCGGGCGCCACGAAGCCGCCCTCGCTGCCGACCGTACGGGCCGACCGCGCCAGCTCCCGGCTGCCCGCCGAGATCCGCCGCCCGAACAGCAGCGCCGCGGCCAGCGACACCACACCGGACACGCCGACCACGGCCATCACCACCCCCAGGTCGTGCCCGGACAGGAACATCGCCTGGGCGACCGCGACCGTGCCCGCCGCCATCGCGGCCACCGCCAGCGCCGCCACCGCGAACAGCGAGAGAACGACGGACCGCCGCCGCAGGACCCTGACGGCGGGTGCGGCGAGCAGCCCCACCACCGCCGCGCCGAGCGCCGCCAGGGCCACGATCACCAGGAAATCCGTCATGGCCGCGGCCCGCCGTCCGTCGCGTCGTCGTCATCCGGCGAGCCGGGGGCGGGGAGCGGGCCGGGGGCGGGACCAGGTGCCTGATGCCGTACGCCGAACAGTCCCTCCGCCAACGGGCCACCGTCCATCGCCACCTCCGCACGCTCCGCGCGATCGGCGTCCATCGGGTCGAAGCGATAGCCGGCGCCCCAGACGGTGGTCACCAGCCGTGGTGCCGCCGGATCGTCCTCGATCTTCTCCCGCAGCCGCCGCACATGCACCGTCACCGTCGACAGATCGCCGAACTCCCACCCCCACACGCGGTGCAGCAGTTCCTCCCGCGAGAAGACCCGTCCCGGATTCCGCATCAGGAAGACCAGCAGATCGAACTCCCGTGAGGTGAGGGACAGTTCGCGACCGCCCCGCTCGGCCCGCCGGCCGCCGGGGTCGGCGGCCAGGTCGCCGGCCCGCAGCACGGGCGCTTGCGCCGCGGCCGGCGGCGCGGACTCGGCCCGCCGCAGCACCGACCCGATCCGCAGCACCAGTTCACGGGGGCTGAAGGGCTTGGTCACGTAGTCGTCGGCGCCCAGTTCCAGCCCCAGGATGCGGTCCGCCTCCTCGCCGCGCGCCGTCAGCATCACCACCGGGATCGCGGGACCCTCCTCGGCCCGGCGCAGCCGCCGGCACACCTCCAGGCCGTCGATGCCCGGCAGCATCAGGTCGAGGACGACGAGATGGGGGCGGAAGGACGCCGCGCGGTCGAGGGCGGCGAAGCCGTCGGCGGCGTGCTCCGTGGCGTAACCGGCACGGGAGAGATAGCCGGTGACCACCTCGGCGACGGTCGGATCGTCCTCGACGACCAGGACGCGGCGCGGGGGACCGTGCGGGGGGACGCGCGGGGAGGGCGGGGGCGGCGGGGCTCGGTGCACGGGGTCAGCGTGCCATTTCCGGCCGGCGGGCGTGCGGGGCGGCGAACGGGGTCATGCCCCCAGCCAACACCGGCGGGCGCCGCGGCGGGCGTCGCCGGCCGGTCCCGTAAGACTCCGGTAATCGGCAGGGGACCGTCCGCGGCGCCCGGCCCCGTCCTCAACTCTCCAGGCCCTCCCGTACCCGCCGCGACACCGTGATCGCGTACAGGTCCAGCACCCCGGGCGGTTCCGCGAGGCCGGGGCCGCCGGCCCGGATCCAGGACGCGATGTCCGCCAGCGCGTCATCGTCATTGACCAGCCCCAGCCACACGGGCCGCCCGCCCGCCGCCCGGCCCGCGGCCGACGGCTGGACGACGACCACGTTCGCCTGGTCGCAGACGTCCAGGCACTCGGAGGCCCGCACCGGAGCGGCGTCCGCGAGCGCGGCCCGCAGCCGGGGTATCTGCCCGGCGTGGTCGACGCCCGGAATCTTGGCCGCGTCGCCACAGCAGCAGCCGCGGCAGACGGTGACCCGGCAGGGTGCTTCGCCGGCCGCCCGGCCGGAACGCTTGGTGATCATCCGGCCATGCTACGTGCGGCGCCCGGCCCGCCGCGCCCCCGCCTCCGATCTAACGCAACAGAAATAGCGTTTGCGTTTTGATGGTGCGCACCGTACTGTCGAAGACGTCCCATTGCCGCCGATAGGAGAAGGCCGTTGCTCGTCTGAGGTCTTGAGACACCGCGCCCGCGATCCGGGACGCGGCACCGCACAGCACCCGCACCGGCACACGCCGGCGACGCGATGTCTGTGCCGGTGCCCACCCCTCGCACGGCCGGTCCGTGACCTCGGCGTCAGCCACCGCCTCTTCGGCGCCCGACCGCCCTCGGCGGGAGCCGGGTGCCCATGGGCACGGCCCGGACCTCCCGCGCGAGAGCGAAGCTCCCCTCCGCGGTGTCTCCCTGCGCAGTTCACCCCCGCCCCACAGCGCTTCAGGAGACCCGCTTGTCCATGTCATCGCCTTCCCCCGCCTCCTCGTCCGCCGCCTTCTCCGGCGGCCCCGCCTCCATCGTCTGCACCGGACTCGGCTTCGCCTGGCCCGACGGCACCCCCGTCCTGGAGGACTTCCAGCTCGCCGTCGGCCCCGGCCGTACGGGCCTCATCGGCCTCAACGGCTCGGGAAAATCCACCCTGTTGAAGCTCATCGCGGGCGAGCTGACCCCGACCGCCGGCAGCGTCAAGGCCGTCGGCGAGGTCGGATACCTCCCGCAGCACGCCCCGCTCGACACCGGCCTGCGGGTCGACGAGGCGCTCGGCATCGCCGGGACCCGCGCCGCCCTGCACGCCCTGGAGGGCGGCGACGCGAGCGAGGAACACTTCACCGCCATCGGCGACGACTGGGACGTCGAGGAGCGCGCCCGTGCCACCCTCGACCAGCTCGGACTCCACGCCGTCGACCTCGACCGGACCATCGGCGAGGTGTCCGGCGGCGAGTCCGTCCTGCTGCGGCTCGCCGCGCTGCTGCTGCGCCGACCGGACGTCCTGCTGCTGGACGAACCGACCAACAACCTCGACCACGCCGCACGGCAGCGGCT
Organism: Streptomyces sp. NPDC101393; assembly: GCF_044767385.1. NCBI lineage: Bacteria > Bacillati > Actinomycetota > Actinomycetes > Kitasatosporales > Streptomycetaceae > Streptomyces > Streptomyces sp. NPDC101393. The sequence goes on from NZ_JBIWNU010000007.1 coordinate 190,620, forward strand.
GCACACCGCGGTCGCCGGCTGGCCCGGCGTGCTCGTCGTCGTCAGCCACGACCGCGAACTCCTCGAACTCGTCGACCGGATCGCCGACCTCCGTGCCGGTGAGATCCACTGGTACGGAGGCAACTTCAGCGCGTACGAAGAGGCCCTGGCCGTCGAACAGGAGGCGGCCGAGCGGATGGTCCGGGTCGCCGAGGCCGACGTGCAGCGGCAGAAGCGCGAACTGGCCGACGCCCAGGTGAAGTTGGCGCGGCGGGTCCGCTACGGCAACAAAATGAACGCCAACAAGCGCGAACCCAAGATCGTCATGAACGAACGCAAGCGGCAGGCCCAGGTCGCGGCGGGCAAACACCGGTCCCTGCACACCGAGCGCCTCCAGGACGCCAGGGACCGACTCGACGAAGCCGCCGAAGCAGTCCGGGACGACGCCGAGATCCGTGTCGACCTCCCGCACACCGCGGTGCCGCCCGGCCGGACCGTCCTGACCCTGCGCGACCTCCGGGTCCGCTACGGCGCCCACGCCGAACTGGAGGTACGCGGCGCCGAACGCATCGCCCTCACCGGCCGCAACGGCTCCGGCAAAACCACCCTGCTGCGTACCCTCGCCGGCGAGATCCCGCCCGCGGCGGGCACCGCGGAGACCCACGTCCCCTTCCGATTCCTCCCGCAGCGCCTGGAGGTCCTCGACGACAGCCTCACCGTCGCCGAGAACGTCGCCCGCTTCGCCCCGGACGCGACCAACAACCGCATCCGGGCCCGGCTCGCCCGCTTCCTGTTCAAGGGCGCCCGCGCCGACCAGCAGGCGGGCACCCTCTCCGGCGGGGAGCGCTTCCGGGCCTCCCTCGCCGCACTGATGCTGGCCGAACCGGCGCCGCAGCTCCTGATGCTCGACGAGCCGACGAACAACCTCGACATGGCGTCCGTCCGCCGCCTCGTCACCGCACTGGAGTCCTACGAGGGCGCGCTCGTCGTCGTCAGCCACGACCCGGCGTTCCTGCGCGACCTCGGCATCACCCGCTGGCTCGCCCTGGAGGACGGTGAACTGACCGACATCGAACCGCTGTAGCCGAGGGACGGCAGGGGACGCGCCGGCACCCGGCGCCTCCCCGCACCCCGGCCCTCCCTCCGGCCGGGGTGCCCGCGCTCACTCTCCCGTCCCCGCCCGCCCGGCCGCGGCCGCGAACAGCTCCAGACTCCTCACGCACTGCGAATGCAGCGGCGCCGGCAGCGCGTCGGGCGCGAACCACTCCAGCGCATCGAACTTCTCCGGCTCCCCGATCGCCACCTCGCCCGGCAACACCCGGACGGCGAAGACCACCGCGACCCAGTGCGTCACGACCGGATCGCCGCGCAGCACATTGCGCACCCCGATCCGCTCGATGGCCAGCGGCCGGGCGCCGTACTCCTCGCCCACCTCGCGCGTCACGGCCGCCTCGAAGGTCTCACCGAACTCCAGCGCCCCGGCGCCGCAGTCCCACGTCCCCGGTTCGTCCCTGGCGCCCCGGCCGCGCCGCGCCAGCAGCACCCGCCCGGCCCCGTCATGGCACACGAACACACACGACACCCGCGGCGCCGCTCCGCTCACCGTCACGTCCCCCACCTCGTATCCCCCACCTCAGAAGTGCCTCAGCAGCTCACCGAACGCCGGCAGGTGCAGCACCTTCGGGTCATCCGGGTCCAGCTCGTCGTGCTCCAGCACCCAGGTGTGGGCGTGCGGGATGAACACCGCATTCAGCCCGGCGGACCGCGCGGGCAGGATGTCCGACTTCGGGGAGTTGCCGATCATCCACGCGGTGTCCGGCACCAGCGCGTAGGCCCGCTTCAACTCCTCATACGTCGCGACGTTCTTCTCCGCCACGATGTGCACGCCCTTGAAGAGCCCGGCCAGCCCCGACGCCGTCACCTTCCGCTGCTGCTCCTGGGCATCGCCCTTGGTCAGCAACAGCAGTTCGTGCCGCCGGGCCAGCTCGGCGAGCGTGTCGGCCACCCCGGGGATCAGCTCCACATGATCGAGGGCGAAGGCCGCCGCCCACGCCGAGATCCGCGCCGACTCCTCGGCCGTCGCCGCCCGCCCGCGCAGCCGCGCCACGCACTCCCCGAGGCTCTGCAGGAAGACCTTGCTGCCGTAGCCGTGGGTCACGGCATTCGCCGCCTCGATCCCGTCCAGCACGGCCCGCACCCCCGCGCGGTCCAGCCCCGGATGGGCCATCCACTCCAGGAATTCGTCGATGACCCGCTCGAAGATCACGTTGTTCTCCCACAACGTGTCGTCCGCATCGAAGATCAGCACCCGTGACCCCTCTCGCCCCGCAAACCGACGAGGGAACCCTACGATCGGCCCGCCTGTCGGCGACAACGGTTTTCGGGCGCCCGCACATGGTCCGGAAACGCAAAAGACCCCTGATCAACAGGGGTCTGTGCTGGTGTCCGAGGGGGGACTTGAACCCCCACGCCCGATAAAGGGCACTAGCACCTCAAGCTAGCGCGTCTGCCATTCCGCCACCCGGACAAGGTGTCTGCCGTTCCGGCTGCGCCGTTCCGACGTGGAAAACAATAGCAAACCTTCCGGGGTGGTCGATCACCCGCATGTTTGGCCGGGCCCGGGGCTGTGACCAGGGCATGTCGGGAGCATTGCGGCCTTGGGCGCAGCGGCCCTGAGGTGGAGGATGGCGGTGGACCCCCGCCGCGGACCCGCGCTCCGCGCGAGCGCGACGCGGCCGTGAACCACGAGGAGGCAGTGTGAGCCAGCTTTGCGAGCGAGCCATGGAGAGGTGCGGGCCCCGCGCATGCGGCGCCGGGCGAAGCGAGGTTTCGGCATGAGCGCGCCGCAGCCGATCCCTCCGGTCACCGGCGAGGCCGAGGTCGTCGACCTGTGCCGGGATCTGATCCGGATCGACACCAGCAACTACGGCGACCACTCGGGCCCGGGTGAGCGGGCGGCCGCCGAGTACGTCGCGGAGAAGCTCGCCGAGGTCGGACTGGAACCGCAGATCTTCGAATCGCACCGCGGCCGGGCCTCGACCGTCGCGAGGATCGAGGGCGAGGACCGGTCCCGGCCCGCGCTGCTGATCCACGGCCACACCGACGTCGTACCGGCCAACGCCGACGACTGGACGCACCACCCGTTCTCCGGCGAGATCGCCGACGGCTGCCTCTGGGGCCGCGGCGCCGTCGACATGAAGGACATGGACGCGATGACGCTGGCCGTCATCCGCGACCGGATGCGCACCGGCCGTAAGCCGCCGCGCGACATCGTGCTGGCGTTCCTCGCCGACGAGGAGGCGGGCGGCACCTACGGCGCGCGGTACCTCGTCGACAAGCACCCCGGGCTCTTCGAGGGGGTGACGGAGGCGATCAGCGAGGTCGGCGGCTTCTCCTTCACCGTCAACGAGAATCTGCGGCTCTATCTCATCGAGACGGCGCAGAAGGGCATGCACTGGATGAAGCTGACCGTGGACGGCAACGCCGGCCACGGTTCGATGATCCACCGGGACAACGCCATCACCGAACTGTCCGAGGCCGTCGGCCGGTTGGGCCGGCACGAGTTCCCGGTCCGGGTCACCAAGACGCTGCGCGCCTTCCTCGACGAACTCGGGGACGCGCTGGGCACCGAGCTCGACCCGGAGAACATGGACGCGACGCTGGCCAAGCTGGGCGGCATCGCCAAGCTCATCGGCGCCTCGCTCAAGAACACCGCGAACCCGACCCAACTGGGCGCCGGCTACAAGGTCAACGTCATCCCGGGCCAGGCCACCGCGCACGTCGACGGCCGTTTCCTGCCCGGCTACGAGGACGAGTTCCTCGCCGACCTGGACCGCATCCTGGGCCCGCGCGTCAAGCGCGAGGACGTCCACGCGGACAAGGCGCTGGAGACCACCTTCGACGGCGCCCTGGTCGACGCGATGCAGTCCGCACTGCGGGCCGAGGACCCGATCGCGCGCGCCGTGCCGTACATGCTCTCCGCCGGTACGGACGCCAAGTCGTTCGACGATCTCGGTATCCGTGGTTTCGGGTTCGCGCCGCTGAAACTGCCGCCCGAGCTGGACTTCGCCGGAATGTTCCACGGCGTGGACGAGCGGGTGCCGGTGGACGGACTGAAGTTCGGCGTGCGGGTACTCGACCGGTTCATCGACCAGAGCTGAGCGGAAGCGGAAACCGGCCTGGATTACCTGCCGTCCATGCCTGTTTAGCTGAAAAGAGTGAATACCGCGATGTGTTCGTAGCTTCAACGGCTTTCTCCTCGTTGCAGTGTGTGCGGTCCGCGGCTGGGATCGCATTGCCTATGAGGAGGAAAAATGATCAAGAAGGTCGTCGCTGCTGCGGCAGTCGCCAGTGGTCTCGTGCTCGCCGGTGCCGGTCTGGCCGCTGCCGACTCGGGTGCCCAGGGTGCTGCCCTGAAGTCCCCGGGTGTGCTGTCCGGCAACCTGGTGCAGGTTCCGGTCCACGTGCCGGTGAACGCCTGCGGCAACACGGTCTCCGTGATCGGGCTGCTGAACCCTGCCTTCGGCAACCACTGCTTCAACAGCTGACGTTCACCGACGTTGCATCTGACCCCGTGAGGGTCTGATCCAGTCCGGCTCCGGAATGCTTGTCAAGCGTTCCGGAGCCGCTGGGTGTTTGGGCGGGCGCGCGGATCCTGCGCGCTCGTATTCCGGTAAGGCACAAGGCAGGGGAACCAAGCTATGAGGCAGGTCGCAAGAAAGGGCCTGATCACGATGGCGGCCGCGGGTGGCCTCCTGGCCGCCGCGGGCGGCTATGCACAGGCGGATTCGGGAGCCCAGGGACACGCGGCGAAGTCGCCCGGTGTCGGGTCCGGCAACTCGATCCAGGTTCCGGTACACGTACCCGTCAACGTGTGCGGAAACACCGTCAATGTCGTCGGGTTGCTCAATCCGGCGTTCGGCAACCACTGCGCCAACGGCTCCGGCGCGAAGAGCGGCCACCACGGCAACCAGGGTGGCAAGCACCACGGATCCGGTGCCCAGGGCAAGACCGAGAACTCTCCTGGCGTCGGCTCGGGCAACAACGTCCAGGTGCCGGTCGACGTACCGGTCAACGTCTGCGGCAACAGCGTCTCGGTGGTCGGTCTGCTCAACCCGGCCGGCGGCAACGACTGCGGAAACGACACGCAGACCACGCCGCCGACCGGACCCGACTACCCGGAGCACCCGGGTCACCCCGGACACCCGGGTCACCCCGGACACCCGGGTCACCCCGGACACCCGGGTCACCCCGGACACCCGGGTCACCCCGGACACCCGGGTCACCCGGGTCACCCCGGAAACCCGGGACACCCGGGCAAGCCCACCCCGCCGTCGGAGCAGCCGCCGGGACCGGGCACGCCGGAGACTCCCGGTACCCCGGGAACGCACTCGCAGACCGGCAACGAGCCGCACACGCAGATCGTGTCGACTCCCCGGTCCGGCGAGCAGCTCGCCCGGACCGGAGCGGGCTCGATCGGCTACGCCGTACCGGCCGCCGCCGGGCTGCTGCTCGGCGGAGCCGTGCTCTACCGCCGGGCGCGCACCGCGCGCAGGTGATCCAGGAAGTCCGAAGGCGGCCGCCTGACACCGGCAGACAGATGGCGGCCGTCTGATTTCGGCCAACCGGACCGGGCCTCACGCGCCGGTCCGCACCACCCGGCACAACAGAGCGGGCCCCGTGATCACGGGGCCCGCTCTGCTGTCCGCACACCACTGCCGTGCTGCGGATCCCGCAGCTCCGGCGCTCACCACGTGGCGCGCAGCTGTCGGATGATCCGGCGGCGCAGCCGCACTCTGCGGCTCCCGTCGGGGTTGAGGCGAAGTCGGTCCAACTCCCAGTGTCCGTACTCGGCATGGTCGGTCAGCAGGCGTGTGGCAGCCTTCCGGGAGACCCCCCGGGGCACATACACATCGCAGAATTCGTATTCCGGCATCGCATCTATTGTGCGGGACCGGCCCAGGTACGGATAGCGTCTGCACTATGTCTGATGCTGCGCAGCCTTCCGCTGCCGAGGTACGTGCCGCCGCCGAGGCGGTCAAAGCCGCGCTGGACCGTCACCTCGACGCGGTCGAACGCCGCTCGGGGCAGGATGATCCAGCTGTCTACGCCGCGTTCGACGAGCTCGCCGCGGCGGCTGAGGTCTACGACGAGCTGCTCTACGACACCTACGACGAGGTCACCCCCTTCGAGATCCCCGGCAGCGACACACTGCCCGCCTACAACGGGCCGGAGGAGCCGAGCGCGCTGAGCGTGCTCATCCGGCGCGACTACACCGTTGTCGAGTCGCAGCGGCTGCTGCATCAAGCGCAGCGCATCGCCGACCTCGATGCGGACTCCGTCGACGACTCGGTGGCGAGCGCGGCAGGGGTGGTGGGCACCAGCGTGCATGCCGCGCTGGGCGTGCTCTTCGGGGAGTTCGAACCGGACGAAATCGCCTCCCGGCACAAGGAATTCGGCCTGGAGGAGGGCGACTCCACGCTCTGGGTGGCGGCCGCCGACGACCCCGCGGAACCGGGGGAGTGGCTGTCCGCGCCGTTCGAGCAGGCCGACCCCCAGCGGGTGGTGTGCCGCTTCGACGTCAGCTCCGTCTTCGACGAGGAACTGGGCGAGGACGACGACGATCTGCTGGAAGCGCTCGACGGGGAGCGCTGAGCGCACAGTGCTGCCCGGCCGCCGCTGAGGACGGCCGGGCAGCGGATCAGCCTGCCGCGCCCGCGTCCGCCGCGGCCTGCACGCTCTGCGTCTGCAGCAGGGTGCGCAGCCGGGTGGTGCGCTCCTTGACGGGAACCTCGGCGATCGCGCGCGCCAGCGCCTGATCGACGCCCTGGACGACGGACAGATGCTGCTCACCGCGGCTGAAGGCGGTGTAGACCCAGGCGCGGGTCAGGCCGCCGGCCGCGTCACCGGGGAGCACCACGACCACCGCAGGCCAGCGCAGCCCGGCCGCCTGATGAGCGGTGAGGGCCCAGCCGTGGCGCACCGCTCCGGCGCCGACCTGCTCACGGGGCACCACGACGGGGGTGTCGTAGCACTCCAGATGGAGACCTGCGGCATCGGCGCCGGTGACCGTGCCGGGGACCGTACGGCCGGGCGCGGGGGTGTAGGCCACGCGGTCGCCGGGGTCGAAGCCGCCGAACTTGCCGGGTCCGGGATTGAGCCGCTCCTTGAGGGCGGAGTTCAGGGCGCGGGTGCCGGCCGCGCCGCCGTGGCCGACCGTGATGACCTGGGTCCGGTCCGCGGGGACGCCCAGGGCACGGGGCACCGAGTCGGCGACCAGCTGGACGGTGCGGTGCACCGCCTCGCCGGCGTCCCGCGCCGGGACGATCACCACCTCCTTGCCGGGCGCCTCGACCTGACTCAACTCGCCGATGCCGATGCCCGACACCAGCTCGCCGATCGGGCCGAAGTCCGGGGTGCGGGAGGCGACCTGGGGGCAGAACCGGGAGCCGAGGAGGTCGGTGAACAGCCGGCCGGGGCCGGCGGACCACAGGACGCCGGGGTCGCCGCTGAGCACCAGGCGGGTGCCGTCGGTCAGCGACTCGACGAGCATCGCCGCGGTCTCCAGATCCAGCTGCGGCGCATCCAGCACCACCAGCAGATCGAGTGCGAGGGCGCCGTCCGCGTCCCGGCCCGGCCCCTGCTGCCCGGAGAGCAGACCGGCGACGGTCACCGCTGCTGTATCCGGGTCGGGGGAGCCCCCGGCTGCGGTGCCGGGTGCCGCGTCGGCGAGGTGGGCGGCCAGCCGGCGGCGGCCGTTCTCGCTGTGGGTGGCGCCGAAGGCGCGCAGGCCCAGCGCGCGGGCCGCCGCGATCAGGGCGGCGGGCTCGGCGCGGGACGCCTCCGCGCCGGTGTGCGCCACCAGGCCGTTGTGCGCGGCGGCGCGGATGAGTTCGGCGGCGGACGGGGTGGGCGCGGCGGCCGCCGCGGCCTCCCAGCCGGCAGCGGACGTCCGGGCCCGCGGGGCCACGGCCACGGCCCCGGCCTCCGCCTCGGAGGATCCGATGTCCGAAGGGGCGCTCTCGTCCTCGTCCGGGGCGTGGTCCGCCTCCGCGGACAGGCCGGCCGACTCCGGGTCCCCGGCGTCGGCAGCCTCGTCCGCCGTCCCGGCTTCGCTGTCTGCTTCGGGCACCGGCTCGAAGGTGTTCAGCAGGCGTGCCAGGCCGTCCGCGACGCTCTCCTCGGCCATCGCGAAGCGGTCCAGGCCGAGCAGGATCTGCACCGGCTGCTCCGCCTCCTCGTCCTCCGCGGCGGGCCGGGGCCGCCCCGGGGTGTCGATGGCGTCCTGGAAGACCAGCACGGCGCCGTCGGCGATGGCCGACTGGAGCGCCTCGTCGGGGTCGGGAACGGAGCGCTGGGCGAGCGCCGCGCGCAGCGCCGACGCCTCCAGGGCGGAGTGCCCGGCGACGGCGGCCTGCTCCAGCAGCCACAGGAGCAGTGCCTGGGCGCGCCGCTCGTCCTCCGGCCCGCAGGCCGCGCCGAGCAGCGCACGGGCGAAGCCGTCGGCCTGCTCGGGGCGCACCCCGGGCACGGCCAGCAGCTGCCACGGGTCGGCGGCGAGCGCCGCGGCGGCCCGCTCGCCGAGCGTCTCCGCGGCCTTCTCGGCCAGCGTCTGCGGAGCGCCACCCGCCGCGAGGACCTGGCGTACGCCCTCGATGCCGGGGGCCGGCGGCGGGACCTGGGCCGGTGCGGGCGGGGCCGACGCCGGCGCGGGCGGGGCCGACGCCGGCGCGGGGGCGCGGCCGGGGTCGGGCTCGCCGCCCTCGGGGCCCCGAGGGCGGGACGGGCCGGTGGGCCCGCCTGCGGCCGGGCCGGCGGCGCCGTCGCCTGCCGGGCTCCCGGGTCCGCCCTGCGGAGTGCTCCCGCCTGCGCCCGCCGGGCCTGCGGGGGAGCCCCCCGGAGCGGCCGGGGGCGTCGCCGCGGCCGGCCTGGCGGCGCGCGGGCTCTGTGCGAAGAACGAGGCGGCCGAGCGCTCGCCGCTCTCCACGGCCCGCACCGCGGCGGCCAATGCCGCCGCCGTGGCTGCGGCCGAACCGGTGGGGGCGGCGCTCGCGGGGGCGTCGCCCTCGCTGCCCGCTTCCGTCGCCTGTCCGCCGCCCGGCGCCGCCGCGTCGCCCGGTGTGCCCGCGGACTCCTCGCGCCCGGCGGACCCGTCACGCTCCGGCGCCTCGGCGGACCCTTCGGGCGACTGGGCATCATCCGCGGTGCCGGGCGCGGCCTCCTGCTCGGGCGGGGTCTCGCCGGCGAGGCGGTCGGTACTCACAGCGTGCTCCAGTCGTGATCGGGATAGTGGTGCACCGGAGCTGAGACATCGTCCAGCGCCCGGCGGATCTCGTCAGGAAGACTAAGGGGCTCCACTGACAACGCGGCCCTGAGCTGCTCCGCGGTGCGGGCGCCCACGATCGGGGCGGTGACGCCGGGTCGGTCGCGCACCCAGGCGAGCGCGACCTGGAGCGGGGTGACGGCGAGACCGTCGGCGGCGGTGCTGACCGCCTCGACGATCCGGCCCGCCGCCTCGTCGAGGTAGGGGGCGACGAACGGCGCGAGGTGGTCCGAGGCGCCGCGGGAGTCGGCGGGGGTGCCGTGCCGGTACTTGCCGGTGAGGACACCGCGGCCGAGCGGGGAGGAGGGCAGCAGTCCGACGCCCAGATCGATGGCGGCGGGCAGCACCTCGCGTTCGACGCCGCGCTGCAGCAGGGAGTACTCCATCTGGGTGCCGGCCGGCCGGTGGCGCACGCCGGGGGCGGCGAGCTGCCAGGTGGCGGCCTTGGCGAGCTGCCAGCCGGAGAAGTTCGCCAGGCCCACATAGCGCGCCCGGCCGCTCGTGACGGCGATGTCGAGGGCCTGGAGGCTCTCCTCCAGCGGGGTGTGCGGGTCGAAGGCGTGCAGCTGCCACAGGTCGACGTAGTCGGTGCCCAGCCGCTGGAGCGAGGCGTCCAGGGCGGCCAGGAGGTGGCGCCGGGAGCCGTCGACGCGGCGGTCCGCCTCCATGACGCTGCCGGCCTTGGTGGCGATCACGAGGTCGCGGCGGGGGACCAGCGCCTCGGACAGCCTGCCCAGGAGATATTCGGCACCGCCGTCGGCATAGATGTCAGCGGTGTCGACGAGGGTGCCGCCGGCCTCCCAGAATGTCTTGAGCTGGTCGGCGGCTTCCTGCTCGTCCGTATCGCGTGCCCAGTTGAGAGTGCCGAGCCCGAGGCGGGACACGCGAAGGCCCGTACAGCCGAGGTGCCTTTGCTCCATGGGCCTTGAGATTACTGGCCGCGAGGCAGGATCAGGGGACCTGTGGACAACCCACCGATGACGGCGGGCGCGGGGAGCGGCTAGAGTCCCCGGAACAGCGACGTTACTGATCAGTAAGGGGAGCGGCATGAGGCTTGGCATCAACCTCGGCTACTGGGGTGCCGGGATGGACTCCGACAATCTCGCGGTCGCGCAGGAGGCCGACCGCCTCGGCTACTCGGTCTGCTGGGCCGCCGAGGCCTATGGCTCCGACGTTCCCTCGGTGCTCTCCTGGGTCGCCGCCCAGACCGAGCGCATCGACATCGGCTCGGCGATCTTCCAGATCCCGGCCCGTGCGCCCGCGATGACCGCGATGACCGCCGCGACCCTCGACTCCCTCTCCGGAGGGCGTTTCCGGCTCGGCCTCGGCGTCTCGGGCCCGCAGGTGTCCGAGGGCTGGTACGGCGTGAAGTTCGACAAGCCGCTGGCCCGCACCCGCGAGTACGTCGAGATCGTCCGCAAGGCCATGTCGCGCGAGCGGCTCTCCTACGAGGGCGAGCACTGGACGCTGCCGCTGCCCGGCGGCCCCGGCAAGCCGCTGAAGCTCACCGTGCACCCGCAGCGTGAGCACATCCCGCTCTACATCGCCGCGATCGGCCCCAAGAACCTCGAACAGACCGGTGAGATCGCCGACGGCGCGCTGCTGATCTTCCCCTCCGCCGACCATCTCGCGGAAACCGCGATCGCCCCCCTGCGGGCCGGCCGTGAGAAGGCCGGCAAGACGATGGACGGCTTCGACGTCTGTCCGACGCTGCCGCTGGCCCTCGGCACGGACGTCAGCGCGCTGGCCGACATGTTCCGCCCGTACACCGCCCTGTACGTCGGCGGCATGGGCAGCCGGAAGCAGAACTTCTACAACAAGCTGGCCCAGCGCATGGGCTACGAGAAGGAAGCCGCCGAGATCCAGGACAAGTACCTGTCCGGCGACAAGGACGGCGCGGCCGCGGCCATCCCGGAGCGGCTGATCGACCAGACCACGCTGCTCGGCCCGGTCGAGCGGATCGCCGAGCGGATGCAGGCGTACGCGGCGGCCGGGGTCACCACGCTGACGCTGGCCCCCGCGGGCTTCACCCTGGAGGACCGGCTCGCGTCGCTGCGGGCGGGCACCGAGGCCCTGGAGCGCGCCGGGCTGGCATAACGGCGCGACAGGCAGGCACGACGGCGCAGCAGAAAGCCCGGTGTCCTCGGGACACCGGGCTTTTTGCGCTCTGCGGCCGTGGTGGGGGCTCGGGGGGTCTTCCCCGCCACGGCCGTCAGCCGGGACAACGGTCCGGCGCTCACGTGGGTTACGCCCGCGGTGCCGGCGTACCGTCGTTCGAACGGGGGAAGGAACCGGCTCTCCGGTTGCCGCCCGCGGACCACCGCACTTTACTTTTCCTTTGCGGGCGTGTCCGTTCGGAGGTGGTGCAGATGTTCTCGGCAAGAAGCCTGTTCCAGGAGATCGTCGACAACGACGAGTCGTACCGTCTCTTCTGCTCCATCGCGGCCAGCGGCGAGTCCCAGGGCGGCTGGGAGAACGGCCGGATCGCCGCGCTGCTCCCCGCGTCCCAGCGCGCGCTGGCGCCCAAGGTGACGCGGCACGGCGCCGACGAGGACAAGCACGGCCGGATCTTCAACGCCCTGCTGCGCAAGCGCGGCCTGACGCCCGCCGACGTCCCCGAGGAGACCGACTACACCATGCTGCTGGAGCGGCGCGGCATCGGTCTGGCGCACGACAAGCTGCGCCGCGACGAACCCCTCACCGAGCTCGACATCATCACCTACCTCGCGCACAGCAGGGTCACCGAGCAGCGCGCCGCCGACCAGATGGAGATGCTGAAGGCGTACTTCGGCGACCACCCGGAGGTCGGCAAGGCGGTCCGGATGATCTCGCACGACGAGGACAACCACCTCGCCTACTGCCACGAAGAGCTGCTGCGGCTGGCCCGCGCCGGGCACGGCCGGACCATCCAGCGGATCCTGCGCGACTGCGCGCTCGCCGAGACCGGCGTCTACCGCGATGTCAGCCTCGCCGTCATGGACCACATGGGCCGCATCCTGGAATGGCCCGCCGCGAAGGCCGGGGTGCTCGCCGCGGGGATCCGGGCGATGAGCGGCTATGAGCGGCTGGGCGGCTGGCGCCGGATGGTCAGCCTGCGGATGCCCGAGCGGCGGGACGCGCTGGGCGGTCCGGCCTCCTCGGCCCCGGAATTCGCCTGACCGGCCGGGCCGCCCGCCCCCCCGCCCGGCCGCGTCCGCTCACAGCCAGCCGCGCCGTTTGAACAGCCGGTGCAGCGACACCTCGATGACCGCCATCGCCACCAGGATGGTCGGATAGCCCAGGTGCCACCGCAGCAGCGGCATGTAGTCGAAGTTCATGCCGTAGACACCGGCGATCAGGGTGGGCACGGCGGCCAGCGCCGCCCAGGCCGAGATCTTGCGCATGTCGTCGTTCTGCCGCACCCCCATCTGCGCCAGGTGGGCGGAGAGGATGTCCGAGAGCAGCCGGTCCAGGCCGTCCACCGACTCGGTCGCCCGGGTCAGGTGGTCGCCGACGTCACGGAAGAACGGCCGCGCATGGTCGTGCACGAACGGCACCCCCGGGTTCTGCAGCCGGGCCATCGGCTCCGTCAACGGCCCCGTGGCGCGCCGGAATTCGAGCACCTCGCGCTTGAACGCGTAGATCTCGGCGGCGGTGTTCTTGGTGTCCCGGCGCACCGGCGCGAACACGTCGGCCTCCAACTCCTCAAGATCCTGCTGGAGTTCGGCGGCCACGTCGATGTAGTGGTCGACCACCGTGTCGCTGACCGCGTACAGCACCGCCGTCGGGCCGTGCCGGAGGATCTCCGGCTGGTGTTCCAGCCGCTGCCGTACCGCCGCGAGGGGACTGGCCGCACCGTGCCGGACCGTGACGACGAACGAGTCGCCCACGAAGAGCATCAGCTCGGTGGCGGTCACGGTGTCGTTCAGGTCGTCGTACGTGACCGGTTTGAGCACCACGAACAGCGAATCGTCGTACACCTCCAGCTTGGGCCGCTGATGCGCCTTGAGCGCGTCCTCGACGGCCAGCGGATGCAGCCCGAACTCGCTGGAGACCCGGTCGAACTCGGCCTGCGTCGGTTCGTGCATCCCCAGCCACAGGAACGAGTGGCCTTCGGCGCGCGCCTCGTCGAGGGCGTCGGAGAAGTCGGCCGCGCACTCATTGCGGCGGCCCTCCCGGTAGATGGCGCAGTCCACGATCACACCAGGCATTCTCACCCGTCGGGCGGCCGCCTGCCAGGAACGGGTACCGGGAACGTAGGCTGGCGGCCATGCCCACGCTGATCCTGGTGCGGCACGGCCGCTCCACCGCCAACACCTCCGGAGTGCTCGCCGGCCGGACGCCCGGCGTCGCGCTCGACGAGCGGGGCGCCGCGCAGGCCGCGGCGCTGCCCGCCCGGCTCGCGCAGCTGCCGCTCGCCGCCGTCGTGTCCAGCCCGCTGCAGCGCTGCCAGGAGACCGTGCAGCCGCTGCTCGACTCCCGTCCCGGACTGCCGCTGCACACCGAGGACCGGATCAGCGAATGCGATTACGGGGACTGGTCGGGCCGCAAACTCGCCGAACTGGGCGACCAGCCGCTGATGGAGATCGTCCAGCAGCATCCGTCGGCCGCCGCCTTCCCCGGCGGGGAATCGATGCGCGCCATGCAGGCCCGCGCGGTGGACGCGGTCCGCGACTGGAACGACCGCATCGAGGCCGCCCACGGCCCCGAGGCCGCCTATGTCATGTGCTCGCACGGCGACATCATCAAAGCGCTGGTCGCCGACGCCCTCGGCATGCACCTCGACCTCTTCCAGCGGATCTCCGTCGACCCCTGCTCGGTCACCGCCGTCCGCTACACCCGGCTGCGCCCGTACCTCGTACGGCTCGGCGACACCGGGGACTTCGGCTCCCTCGCGCCGCCGGAGGACGGCGGTACGGCCGGCGGCGAACGGGACGGGGCAGTCGGCGGTGGTGCGGGAGCACCGTGATCAGCGGGCGCAGTAGGGTGGTGCGACGGCGCTGCCCGCCAGTCCCCTGCGAGCCCGCGTGCAGGCCGCAGGACCGGCAGCGACCGCAGTGACCCCGCAGTCGAGCCAATCGGAGCAGGACGTTGTCCCGTCAGGTGTTCTTCTACGACGCGCCGGACCGGTTCGTGGCCGGTACGGTCGGGCTGCCTGGCCGCCGTAGCTTCTTCCTCCAGGCCACAGCGGCCGGCCGCACCACCAGCGTCGCCCTGGAGAAGACCCAGGTCGAGGCCCTTGCCGAACGGATCGACGAGCTGCTGGACGAGGTGGTGCGGCGCAGCGGCGGCAACGCCCCGGTGCCGGCCGTCTCCCCCACCGAGCTCTCCGACACCGCCCCGCTGGAATCGCCGGTCGAGGAGGAATTCCGGGTCGGCACCATGGCGCTGGCCTGGGACGGCGAGGACGAGCGGATGATCGTCGAGGCACAGGCGCTCGTCGAGCTGGAGGCCGACAGCGACGAGGACCTCGCCGACGCCGAGGAGCGGCTGCTCCAGGACGACGAGAACGGCCCCCCGATGCTGCGGGTGCGGCTCACGGGAACGATGGCCAGGGCGTTCGCCAAGCGGGCGCTGGAAGTCGTGAACGCCGGGCGCCCGCCGTGCCCGCTGTGCAGCCTGCCGCTCGACCCGGAGGGACACGTATGCCCGCGCCAGAACGGATACCGGCGGGACGCCTGAGCGCCATGGAGCCCACCGCCGAGCCGGCGCCGCAGGGCCCGCCCGCGGGCGGGCCGGCCCCGGACCTGCCGCACACTCTGCTCGCCGACGGCGAACTGACCGTCCGCGGCCGCATCGAAGAGGCGTCCAACGCCGTGCTCTACTGCACGGTCGAACACGACGGCCGCACCGCCGCGTGCGTCTACAAGCCGGTCTCCGGCGAGCGCCCGCTGTGGGACTTCCCCGACGGCACCCTCGCCCAGCGCGAGGTCGCCGCGTACGAGATCTCCCGCGCGAGCGGCTGGGACCTGATCCCGGCGACGGTGCTGCGGGACGGTCCCTACGGCACCGGCATGGTCCAGGAGTGGATCGAGACGCCCGGCGAGGACACCGAGATCCCGGAGTTGCTGGCGCTGGTGGAGGGCGCGGAGCCCGCGCCCGGCTGGAAGGCGGTCGGCTTCGCGGAGATCGGCGAGGGCCGCACCGCACTGCTGGTGCACGCCGACCACCCGCGGCTGCGGCAGCTCGCCGTCCTCGACGCGGTGATCAACAACGGCGACCGCAAGGGCGGCCATCTGCTGCCCGGCGGCGATGGGCGGTTCTTCGCCATCGACCACGGCGTGACATTCAACTCCGAGGACAAGCTGCGCACCCTCCTGTGGGGCTGGGCGGGGGAGGCGCTGACCGAGGACGCCCTGGAGGTCCTGCGGGGCCTCCAGGAGGCGCTGGGGGACGCCGCGCCGCTCACCGCCCGACTGGCCGAACTGATCACGGATACCGAGATCGAGGCGCTGCGGAGCCGGGTGGCCGGACTGCTGCGGACCGGCCGCCACCCCGAGCCGAGCGGTCAGTGGCCCGCCATTCCCTGGCCGCCGGTCTGAGCGGGCGCCCCGCCGGCCGCGCGCTCCTTGCATGCCGCGCGCCCGAACACAAGACCGCCGATTCGGCCAGACCTGGCGTCCGGTTCGTATGCGGAACATGCGTCCGGTTACGCTCAATGCATGCATGCATGGCCCGCTTCTGAGGTCCCCGCCCTGCCTGGTCAGGGCCGCGGCCTGAGGATCCACGACACCGCGACCGGCGGACGGGTAACACTCGACCCCGGTCCCGTCGCCCGTATCTACGTCTGCGGCATCACGCCGTACGACGCCACCCACATGGGGCACGCGGCGACCTACAACGCGTTCGACCTCGTGCAGCGCGTGTGGCTCGACACGAAGCGCCAGGTTCACTACGTGCAGAACGTCACCGACGTCGATGATCCGCTCCTGGAGCGGGCCCTCGCCACCGGCGACGACTGGACGGCGCTCGCCGAGCGCGAGACCGCCCTGTTCCGCGAGGACATGACGGCGCTGCGGATGCTGCCGCCCCGCCAGTACATCGGCGCGGTCGAGGCGATACCCGGCATCGTCCCGCTGGTGGAGCGGCTGCGTGAGGCCGGTGCCGCCTACGACCTCGACGGCGACACCTACTTCTCCGTCGAGTCCGACCCGCACTTCGGCGAGGTCTCCGGGCTCGACGCCGAGGCGATGCGGCTGCTGTCCGCCGAGCGCGGCGGCGACCCGGAGCGGGAAGGCAAGAAGAACCCCCTCGACCCGATGCTGTGGATGGCCGCCCGCGACGGCGAGCCCAGCTGGGACGGTGCCTCCCTCGGCCCCGGCCGGCCCGGCTGGCACATCGAGTGCGTCGCCATCGCCCTGGAACACCTCGGCATGGGCTTCGACATCCAGGGCGGCGGCTCCGACCTCGCCTTCCCGCACCACGAGATGGGCGCCTCGCACGCCCAGGCGCTCACCGGCGAGCACCCGTTCGCCAAGGCCTATGTGCACGCCGGCATGGTGGCGCTGAACGGCGCGAAGATGTCCAAGTCCAAGGGCAATCTCGTCTTCGTCTCCACGGTGCGGCGCGAGGGCACCGACCCGGCCGCGATCCGGCTCGCGCTGCTCGCGCACCACTACCGCGCCGACTGGGAGTGGACCGACGCGGTGCTCCAGGAGGCCGTGGAGCGGCTGGCGCGCTGGCGTGCCGCCGTCTCCCGCCCCGACGGCCCGTCCGCCGACGCCCTCCTGGAGGAGATCCGTACGGCGCTGGCCGACGACCTGGACGCGCCGGCCGCCCTCGCGGCCGTCGACCGCTGGGCCGACGCGCAGCAGGCCACCGGCGGCACCGAAGAGGGCGCCCCCGGCCTGGTCTCCCGTGCGGTCGACGCGCTCCTGGGCGTGGCGCTGTGACGCGCCTGCGCTGACCCTGCCTCCCGTCCTCGGGGCGCCTTCGCCGACCGGCGCGGGCGCCCCCTTTTTTTCGGCGCTCTTCGGGCCCACCCGGTCCTCCGGCGCGGCCCGTGCGCAGAAGTCCACCCGCCGGCCGCAAGAGTCCATGGCACAGCGGTGGCCACCCCCGCTAGAGCTGTGGCCATGAGGAAGAGAAGGACAACAGGACTGCGCGCGGCGGTCGTTGCCGCGCTGTGCGGGCTCGTGGCGGTGGTCGCCGGACCGGCGGGCCCCGTACGGGCGGCCGCCCCCGAGCCCGCACACACCGTGGGCGACATCACCGGCTTCGAGGCCGACGGGCCCGTCTACCACCTGGAGGCGGGCGCGGCGAGGGCCCGCGTCAGCTTCGTGTCACAGCGGACCTTCCGGGTGGAACTCGCCCCGGACGGCACCTTCACCGACCCGACGGGCAAGGACATCGTGCTGCCGCAGGGCACACCGCCCCCCACGCACTGGCGGGACGCCGGCGACGCCTACGAGATGAGCACCGGCAAGGTGACGCTGCGGGCCTTCAAGGCGCCGCTGCGCTTCGAACTGCGCCGGGCCGACGGCTCGTTGGTGTGGTCCGAGGCGAAGGGCATCACCTGGGACAAGGACACCACCACCCAGACCCTCGCGCCGGGCGGCGAGGAGCAGTTCTACGGCGCCGGCATGCAGAACGGGCGCGGCAACACCTCGCACCGCGGCAAGACCGTCGAAGTGGGCGTCGACGACCACTGGGACGACGGCGGGCACCCCAACTCCGTGCCGTTCTACCTGTCGTCAGCGGGCTACGGCGTCTTCCGCAACACGTACGCGCCGAACACCTACGCCTTCCAGGACCCGGTCACCACGACCGCGAAGGAACGCCGCTTCGACGCCTACTACTTCGCCGGGCCGAGCCGGAAGGACGTCATCGGCCAGTACACCGACCTGACCGGCAAGCCCTTCCTGCCGCCGCTGTACGGCCTGGAGATCGGCGACTCGGACTGCTATCTGCACAACGCCAACCGGGGCGAGCGGCACACCCTGGACTCGCTGAAGATCGCCGACGACTACGTCCGCAAGGACATGCCGAACGGCTGGATGCTCGTCAACGACGGATACGGCTGCGGCTACGAGAACCTCGCCGAGACGTCCAAGGGGCTCGGCGACCGCAAGATGAAGCTCGGGCTCTGGACCGAGGACGGCATCGACAAGCTCGCCGACCAGGTCAAGGCGGGCCAGCGGATCGCGAAGCTCGACGTGGCCTGGGTCGGCGACGGCTACAAGTTCGCCCTCGACGGCTGCAAGGACGCCTACCGCGGCATCGAGGACAACAGCGACGCCCGCGGCTTCACCTGGGCCCCGGAGAGCTGGGCCGGCGCGCAGCGCTGCGGCGTCCAGTGGTCGGGTGACCAGAGCGGCAGCTGGGAGAACATTCGCTGGCAGATCCCGACGTACGCGGGCGCGACCCTGTCCGGGCTCGCCTACACGACCGGCGACGTGGACGGCATCTTCAAGGGCAGCCCGAAGACCTATGTCCGCGACCTGGAGTGGAAGTCCTTCCTGCCCGCGATGATGACGATGGACGGCTGGGCCGAGAGCGACAAGCAGCCCTACCGGTACGGCGAGCCGTACACCGCCATCAGCCGGAAGTATCTGAAGCTCAAGGAGTCGCTGCTGCCGTACATGTACTCCTACGCGGCCGAGGCGACCCGCAGCGGCGTCGGGCCGGTGCGCCCGCTGTCGCTGGAGTACCCCGACGACCCGAAGGCCGCCACCGACGCCGCCACATACGAGTTCCTGACCGGCGAGGACTTCCTCGTCGCGCCCGTCTACCAGGACACCGAGACCCGCGACGGCATCTACCTGCCCAAGGGCACCTGGGTCGACTACTGGACCGGACGGACCTACCACGGGCCGACCACCGTCAACGGCTACCACGCTCCGCTGGACACCCTGCCGCTGTTCGTCAAGGCCGGTGCCAGCGTGCCGATGTGGCCGGGGATCACCTCCTACCAGGACCGCAATGCCGACTCCCCGCTCGCCTGGGACGTCTACCCGCAGGGCCGCTCCTCGTTCACGCTGTACGAGGACGACGGGGTGACGCGCGCCCACCGCAAGGGCGGCAGCTCCACCCAGCGCGTCAAGGTAGTGGCGCCGCGCTCCGGCGCCGGGGACGTCCGGATCGGTGTGGGCGCCGCGCACGGCGCGTTCCAGGGCAAGCAGACCGCCCGCCCGTACCGGTTCACGGTGCACACCGGGGACGCGCCGCGCGGCGTGGAGCTGGCCGGCCGCTCTCTGCCGCGGCTGCGCTCCGCGAGCGCCTTCGCCGCGGCGGACGCGGGCTGGTACTACGACCCGGACGACCGCGCCGGTGTCGTGCGGATCAAGACCGCGTCCCGCTCGACGGGTCAGGCCTTCGCCCTGACGCTGAAGGGGGCGAGCGCGGTCGGCGGGCGCTGAGTGAGTGGACCGCGGACGCACGCAACGGGCCGGGGGCGCCGGCCGGCCTGTGCCCCCGGCCTGCGCCCCCGGCCCGTGCGGTGCGGCGTGCCGTGCGGAAGGCGGGGATCAGGGGCCGGTGGGCCCGGTGTCCTCGGAGCCGTCGTCGTGCTTCCCGGCGTCGGTGGGGCCGGGCGCGTCCGGGGTGTCGGCCTGGTCGCGGGGGCCGGCCGATTCGGGCGCGTCCTTCGGCCCCTCGGTGTCCGCCGGGTCTCCGGACGGCTTTCCCGCGTCCTCGACGGTCTTGGGCTCGCGCGGTTCCTTGGGCGCCGGGCGGGGCGGCCGGGTGCGGCCGCTCGTGGTGTCGCGCAGATAGGAGCCGTCACGGCCGTCCGCGAGCCCGCCCTCGGTCGCCACGCCGGGGCCCGCCTGGGGGTCACGGCGCCGCAGATAGCGCTCGAACTCGCGGGCGATGGCCTCGCCGGACGCCTCCGGCAGCTCCGCGGTGTCCCGCGCCTCCTCCAGCGACTGGACGTATTCGGCGACCTCGCTGTCCTCGGCGGCCAGTTGGTCCACGCCCAGCTGCCAGGCCCGCGCGTCCTCGCTCAGTTCACCGAGCGGGATGCGGATGTCGAGCAGGTCCTCCAGGCGGTTGAGCAGCGCGAGGCTGGCCTTCGGGTTGGGCGGCTGCGAGACGTAGTGCGGGACGGCGGCCCACAGGCTCACCGCGGGCACGCCGGCGTGTGTGCACGCCTCCTGGAGGATGCCGACGATGCCGGTGGGGCCTTCGTAGCGTGACTCCTCCAGGTCCAGCCGGCCGGCCAGGTCCGCATCGGAGGTGACGCCGCTGACCGGGACCGGCCGGGTGTGCGGGGTGTCGCCGAGCAGGGCGCCCAGCACCACCAGCATCTCCACGCCCAACTCATGGGCGAAGCCCAGGATTTCGTTGCAGAACGAGCGCCAGCGCATGCTGGGCTCTATGCCGCGCACCAGCACCAGGTCGCGCGGCCGGCCCTTGCCGTCGGAGTCGGCGACGCGGACGACCGAGAGCCGGGTCGTCGGCCAGGTGATCTTGCGTACGCCGCCGTCCAGGAAGACGGTCGGGCGGTTCACCTGGAAGTCGTAGTAGTCCTCGGCGTCCAGCGCGGCGAAGACCTCGCCCTTCCATTCCCGGTCCAGGTGTGCGACCGCGGCGGAGGCGGCGTCGCCGGCGTCGTTCCAGCCCTCGAACGCGGCCACCATGACCGGGTCGATCAGCTCGGGAACCCCCTCGAGCTCGATCACCCAGCGCCTCCTTCCGACCGGTCGGGCCGCCTCGGGGCGGCTGCCGGCTGCAGATCCATTACGTGCGTTCCCCAGACTACGGCGTCCGAGGGGCCCACCCGCAGCCCCTCTGCACGAACGAGTGCCCATTCATCCGACCTGTTTCGAGGATTGTTCGATCCACTTCCGTACAGGGTCTGGACGCTGCCTTGAGTGCAGGGCTATACATCGGATGACCGTGAAAGGTCCGATGTTCTTCCGCAACATCTCAGGGGGCGTGCGCATGGCCGTAACCGACACCGTCACCAAGCTGGAGGTCCACGACGTCCGGTTCCCCACCTCGGAGCAGCTCGACGGCTCGGACGCCATGAACCCGGACCCCGACTACTCCGCCGCCTACGTGGTCCTGCACACCGACGGCGGCCCGCGGGGCCACGGCTTCTGCTTCACCATAGGACGCGGCAACGAGGTCATGGCCGCCGCGATCCGCTCGCTCGCTCCGTACCTCGTCGGCCGGGCCGCGCCCACCACCCCCGCCGCCCTCGCCGCCCTGCACCACGACCTCACCCACGACTCCCAACTGCGCTGGCTCGGCCCCGAGAAGGGCGTACTGCACATGGCCGCCGGCGCGGTGATCAACGCCGCCTGGGACCTCGCGGCCACCCACGTCGGCCTGCCCGTCTGGGAGTTCCTGGCCACCATGACCCCCGAGGAACTGGTCTCCCTCGTCGACTTCCGCTATCTCTCCGACGCCCTCACCCCGCAGGAGGCGCTGGCCATCCTGCGCGCCGCCGAACCCGGACGCGCCGCCCGCACCGCCCGCCTCCGGGCCGAGGGCTACCCGGCCTACACCACCTCGCCCGGCTGGCTGGGCTACGACGACGCCAAGCTCGTACGGCTCGCCAAAGAGGCGGTCGCCGACGGCTTCGGGCAGATCAAGCTGAAGGTGGGCGCCGACCTCGACGACGACAGACGGCGGATGCGGCTGGCGCGGGACGCCGTCGGCCCCGGCGTACGGATCGCCGTCGACGCCAACCAGCGCTGGGACGTGGCCGAGGCCGTCCGCTGGATGACCGAGCTGGCACCGTACGCGCCGCACTGGATCGAGGAGCCCACCAGCCCCGACGACATCCTGGGGCACGCGGCGGTGCGCGCCGGGCAGCCGGTGAAGGTCGCCACCGGTGAACACGTCGCCAACCGGGTCGTCTTCAAACAGCTGCTGCAGTCCGGCGCCGTCGACTTCGTCCAGATCGACGCGGCACGGGTCGCCGGCGTCAACGAGAACCTCGCGATCCTGCTGCTCGCCGCGAAACACGGCGTCCCGGTCTGCCCGCACGCCGGCGGGGTAGGGCTGTGCGAGCTGGTGCAGCACCTCGCGATGTTCGACTACGTCGCGGTGTCCGGGAGTTGGGAGGACCGGGTGATCGAATACGTCGACCACCTCCACGACCACTTCACCCACCCTGCCGTCGTCGCACAGGGCCGCTACCGCGCCCCCACGGCACCCGGGTTCTCCGCGCGGATGGAGCCCGCATCCGTCGCCGCCCACCGCTTCCCCGACGGGCCGGTGTGGCAGACCCGGCAACGACGGGCCCCGGGGAGCGAGGGGGCTGCGCCGAGCGGCCGGCCGCCGGAGCGGCGCGGGCCGGACCACCACGGCGAACAGGAGGTCTCCGCATGAGCGCCGGACAGCAGGCAGGTCAGCGGGAAGCACCACCGACGGGGCAGCGGGCGGGCGGGCAGCCGGCCGACTTCGACGGCATGGCCGCCCTCGTCACCGGCGGCGGCTCGGGCATCGGCGCGGCCACCGCCGCCCTGTTGCTGGCCCGCGGCGCCCGGGTCGCGGTGCTGGACCGCGACCCGTCGGGCGCGCCCCCGGGAGCGGTCCGCGTCACCGCCGATGTCACCTCGGACGCCGCCGTCCGCGCCGCCGTCGGCGAAGCGGTGGCGGCACTGGGCGGCGTGCTGCACACGCTCGTCGGCAACGCCGGGATCGGCGCCGTCGGCACCGTCGAGGACCACGACGACGCGGAGTGGGGCCGGGTCCTGGACGTGAACGTCCTGGGTCTGGTGCGTTGCGCCCGCGCAGCCCTCCCGCAGCTGCGGCGTGCCGCGGCCGAGCGGCCCGGCCTGGTCTCCATCACCCACACCTGCTCCATCGCCGCCACCGCGGGACTGCCGCAGCGGGCCCTCTACAGCGCCAGCAAGGGCGCCGTGCTCTCCCTCACCCTGGCGATGGCCGCCGACCACGTCCGGGAGGGCATCCGCGTCAACTGCGTCAACCCCGGCACCGCCGACACCCCGTGGGTCGGCCGGCTGCTCGACCAGGCCGACGACCCCGCCGCCGAACGCGCCGCCCTCAACGCCCGCCAGCCCCTGGGCCGGATGGTCGCCCCCGAGGAGGTCGCCGCCGCCATCGTCCACCTGGCGTCCCCGGGCGCCTCCGCCATCACCGGAACCGCACTTGCCGTCGACGGCGGAATGCAGGGCCTGCGCCTGCGGCCCGCCCCCTGAGCGGGGCTCCGTCCGCCCCTCCCCACCCCTCCCGCACACCACGACCAAGGGACCACCCATGAGACTGCGTACGACCGGCGCGGCGGCCTGCGCCGTCCTGCTCGCCAGCGCCGCGCTCGCCGGCTGCAACCGGGGCAGTGACGCCGCGGGCGGCAAGATCGGCCTCGATATGCCGCGTACGGACACCGACTTCTGGAACTCCTACCAGAGTTACGTCGAGAAGGGCCTGGAGAACGGCGGGCCGGCCGCGCTGCCGCTGTCCAATTCGCAGAACGACATCTCCAAGGTCGTCTCCAATGTGCAGGCGCTGACCGACCAGGGCGCCAAGGCGATCGTGATGGCCCCGCAGGACACCGGCGCCATCGCCTCCGAACTGCAGCGCCTGGAGGAGAAGAAGATCCCGGTGGTGAGCGTGGACACCCGCCCCGACGAGGGCAAGGTCTACATGGTCGTACGCGCCGACAACCGTGCCTACGGCGAGAAGTCCTGCGAATACCTCGGCAAGAAGCTGGGCGGCAAGGGCCGGGTCGCCGAACTCCAGGGCGACCTCAGCTCCATCAACGGGCGCGACCGGTCGGCGGCGTTCGCGTCCTGCATGAAGAAGAAGTTCCCGAAGATCGCCGTGCACGAGCTGGCCACCGACTGGAAGGGCGAGGTGGCCTCCGCCAAGCTGCAGAGCCTGCTCGCCCAGCACAAGGACATCGACGGCATCTACCTGCAGGCCGGCGGCGTCTTCCTGCAGCCGACGCTGGCCCTGCTGGAGCAGAAGAAGCTCCTCGAACCGGCCGGGTCCCGCGGCCACATCACCATCATCTCCAACGACGGCATCCCGGACGAACTGACCGCGATCCGGGCCGGCACGATCGATGCGACGCTCTCCCAGCCGGCGGATCTGTACGCCAAGTACGCGCTGTTCTACGCCAAGGCGGGCCTGGAGGGAAAGACGTTCTCCCCGGGCCCGACCGACCACGACTCCACCATCGTGAAGATCAACAACGGTCTGGAGGACCAGCTTCCGGCGCCCCTGGTCACCAAGGACAACGTCGACGACACGAAGCTGTGGGCCAACCAGCTGGAGAAGAAGAAGTAATGGGGGCCGAGGACCGGCCCGCAGTGGCGGCCGAGGGCATCGTCAAACGCTACGGCCCGACCGTCGCCCTGGACGGCGCCCGGCTGACCGTGCGCGCCGGGGAGGCGCACGCGCTGGTCGGCCGCAACGGCGCCGGAAAATCCACCCTGGTGTCCGTGCTGACCGGGATGGAGCGGCCGGACTCCGGCACCGTCACCTTCGGTGCCGAGCCGGCCCCCGGCTGGGGCGACACCGCGGCCTGGCAGCGCCGGGTCGCCTGCGTCTACCAGAAGTCGATGACGGTGCCCGAGCTGACCGTCGCGGAGAACCTCTATCTCAACCGCTTCCGGGGCGAGCGCACCATCCGCTGGCGGGCGCTGCGCGCACAGGCCCGCGGACTGCTCGCCGAGTACGGCGTCGATGTCGACCCGGCCGCCCGCATCAAGGATCTCGGCGTCGAACAGCGGCAGTTCGTGGAGATCGCCCGTGCGCTGTCCTTCGGGGCGCGGCTGATCATCCTCGACGAGCCGACCGCCCGGCTGGACGCCGGCGGCATCGACCGGCTCTTCGGCAAGCTCCGCGCGCTGCGCGCCCAGGGCGTCGCCTTCCTGTTCATCTCGCACCACCTCCAGGAGGTCTACGAGCTGTGCGACACCGTCACCGTCTTCCGTGACGCCCGGCACGTACTGACCGCCCCGGTCACCGGGCTGGCGAAGAACGAGCTGGTGGCGGCGATGACGGGGGAGGAGCCGGGGGCGGCGCGGGTGGTGCGGGGGAGCGCCCGGACGCCCGGTGAGCCCGTGCTGCGCACGGAAGGACTGGCGCTGGAGGGGCAGTTCGCGCCGCTGGATCTGACCGTGCGGGCGGGGGAGGTGGTGGGGCTCGCCGGGGCTACCGCCAGCGGGAACACGGCGATCGGTGAGGCCCTGGCCGGTCTGCGGGCACCGGGCGGCGGGCGGATCACCGTGCGCGGCCGGCCGGTCCGTACGGGCAGCGTGCCGCACGCCATCGACGCGGGCATCGGCTACGTCCCCGAGGACCGGCACCGCGAGGGGCTCATCCCCGGCCGCAGCGTCGCCGAGAACGCGACGCTGACCGTCGCCGACCAGCTGGGCCCGATGGGGACCGTACTGCCCGCAAGGACCCGGGAGTTCGCCGGCCGCATGA
The DNA here is from genome assembly GCF_044767385.1 of Streptomyces sp. NPDC101393. Lineage (NCBI taxonomy): Bacteria > Bacillati > Actinomycetota > Actinomycetes > Kitasatosporales > Streptomycetaceae > Streptomyces > Streptomyces sp. NPDC101393. The sequence goes on from NZ_JBIWNU010000007.1 coordinate 216,250, forward strand.
TCGCGTCGCTGGACATCAAGACGACCGGCCCGGGGCAGCCGGTGTCCGGCCTCTCCGGAGGCAATCAGCAGAAGGTCGTCATCGCCCGCGCGCTGGCGCGCGAGCCCGCCGTGCTGGTCGCCGTTCGGCCCACGAACGGCGTGGACGTCAAGTCCAAGGACGCCCTGCTGGGTGTCGTACGGCAGGTCGCCGACGGCGGCAGCGGCGCGCTGATCGTCTCCGACGAGCTGGACGATCTGCGGGTCTGCGACCGGGTGCTCGCCGTCTTCCACGGCCGGGTGATCGCCGAATTCGGCAGCGGCTGGAGCGACCGCGAGCTGGTCGCGGCGATGGAGGGGGTCGGCGACGGGCCGGCGGGGGCGGGCACGGGCCCGGCCCGGGGCGCGACGGGTGCCGCGCCCGTCCGCAAGCGCGTCGGCACCGCGGAGGCAACGAACCAATCGGACGGAACGGAAGGGACCGCGCCATGACCGAGACCGCATCGCCGCCGGCCACCGACGCGGTGGACAAGGCCCCCGAACCCGGCCGGCCCCGGCTCGACTTCGCCCGCTGGCGGGACTTCTCGCTGGTTCCGGTGATCTTCGTACTGGGCGTCATCGGCTTCATCGTGTCGCCCGCCTTCCTCACCCAGGACAACCTCATCGGCGTCGTCCAGCAGTCCACGGAACTGGGCCTGCTGGTGCTCGGCGAGGCGCTCATCCTGATCAGCGGGCGGATGGACCTGTCGCTGGAGTCGACCATCGGGCTGGCGCCGGTGATCGCGCTGTGGCTGGTGATGCCGGCGCACGGCGCCCGCTTCGAAGGCCTGGAACTCTTCCCCGCCTGGACGGCGATCCCGCTCGCGCTGGCCGTCGGCGCCGCGGTCGGCGCGGCCAACGGCTTCCTCATCCTCAAACTGCGCGTCAACGGCTTCATCGCCACGCTCGGCATGCTCACCATGCTGCGCGGGCTCCAGGTCGGCATCTCCGAGGGCCAGTCCATCGGTAACGTCCCGGCCTCCTTCGCCTACCTCGGCAAGGCCGACTGGCTGGGCATCCCGGCAGCGGTCTGGATCTGCCTGGCGCTCTTCGCCCTCGGCGGCGCGGCCCTCGGCTATCTGCGGCACGGCCGGGCGCTGTACGCGATCGGCGGCAATCCGGAGGCGGCCCGCGCGGCCGGTGTCCGGGTGGACCGCCTCACCTGGATCGTGCTGGCCGTCGGCGGGGTGCTCGCCGCCTTCGCGGGCATCCTCTACACCGGCCACTACGGCGCGGTCTCCGCGAGCCAGGGCAACGGATGGATCTTCCAGGTCTTCGCCGCGGCGGTGATCGGCGGGATCAGTCTCAAGGGCGGCCGCGGCACCCTCTTCGGGGCGCTGACCGGTGTGCTGACCCTCCAGCTCGTCATCAACGTCATGACGCTGGGCGGGGTGCCACCGCTGTGGACGCAGTTCCTCAACGGCATGATCATCATCATCGCGCTGGTCATCTCCCGTTTCACCAGCGGCGAGAAGCAGGACTGAGGGCCGGGCATGCCGGATCCCACGACGGGGCCCGAGGCCCCGCACGGACCGTATCCGCCGCGCGGGCCGCGGGAGCTGGGGCGCAGCGGCGTCACCGTCCCGCCCCTCGGCCTCGGCTGCGCGCCCCTGGGCAACCTCTACCGCGCCCTGCCCGAGGAACGGGCGCAGGACGTGCTGAACGCCGCCTTCGCCACCGGCGCCGGCTACTTCGACACCGCCCCCCACTACGGGGTGGGCCTTTCCGAGGAGCGGCTCGGCCGGGCGCTGCGCGGCCGCGAGCGGAGCTCGTACACCGTGTCCACCAAGGTCGGCCGCCGGCTGCGGCCGCTCGCCCCGGGGGAGGAGGCGGACGGCGAGGGCTTCGTGGACACCCCCGCCCGCGCCCGCGTACGGGACTTCAGCCGTGACGGCATCCGGGCCACCCTCGAAGCCTCCCTGGAGCGGCTCGGCGTGGACAGTGTCGACATCGTCTACCTGCACGACGTCGAGCACCATCTGCGCGAGGTCCACGAGACCGGCTTCCCGGCCCTCGCCGAACTGCGCGCCGAGAAGGCCGTACGCGCCATCGGTTTCGGCATGAACCACAGCGATCTGCTGGCCGGGCTGGTCGCCGACCTCGATGTGGACGTGGTGCTCTGTGCGGGCCGCTGGACCCTGCTGGAGCGCACCGCCCACGACGATCTGCTGCCGGTGTGCGCACGCCGGGGCACGTCGGTGGTCGTCGGCGGCGTCTACAACTCCGGGCTGCTGGCCGATCCGTCGCCCGGCGCGCCGTACGACTACGCGCCCGCACCGCCGGCGCTCCTCGCGCGCGCCCGCCAACTGGCCGTCGTGTGCGCCGAGTTCGACGTCCCCTTGAAGGCCGCCGCGCTGCGCTTCCCGTTCGGCCACCCCGCCGTCGCGGCGGCCGTCGTCGGCGCCGCCACCCCAGGGGAGGTCCGGGAGAACGCCGCACTGTTCGCGCGCGACATCCCCGACGAGCTGTGGTCCGCGCTCGTCGCCCGGGGGCTGCTCGACCCGGACCTGCCGCTGCCCACCTCCGGCCCGGGAGCCCGACCCTGATGCGTATCGACGCCCATCACCACCTGTGGGACCTGAGCCGGCGCGACCGGCCGTGGATGGACGGCGCGTGGGCCGACCCGATCCGGCGCAGCTACGCCCTCCCCGACCTCGCCCCGCATCTCGCCGCGCACGGCGTCGAGGGCACCGTCCTGGTGCAGTCCTCGGCCTCCTCCGAGGAGACCGCCGAACTGCTGGCCGTCGCGGCGGGTCAGGGGCCGGTGCGGGGCGTCGTCGGCTGGGCCGACCTCACCGATCCCGGGCTCGCGGATGTCCTGGCGGCGCTGCCGGCGGGCCTCGTCGGCATCCGGCACCAGGTCCAGGACGAGCCGGATCCCGACTGGCTCACCCGCCCCGACGTGCTGCGCGGCCTGGGCGTCCTGGAGGGCGCCGGGCTCGTCTACGACCTGCTCGTCACCCCGCGCGAACTGCCCGCCGCACACGCCGCCGTACGCGCGCTGCCGGGGCTGGCCTTCGTGCTGGACCACGCGGCGAAGCCCGCGATCGCGCGCGGGCAGTGGCAGCCCTGGGCGGACGCGGTGGCCGCGATCGGCCGGCTGCCGAACGTCAGCTGCAAACTCTCCGGCCTGGTCACCGAGGCCGGCCGGTCCGACCGGCGTCCCGAGCGGATCCTGCCCTACGCCCGCCATGTGCTGGACGTCTTCGGGCCGGACCGGGTCCTCTTCGGCTCCGACTGGCCGGTCTGCCACCTCGCGGCCGGCTATGACGAGGTCGTCGCCCTCGCGGAGTCCGCCACCGGCTCTCTCGACGCGGCGGAACGCTCCGCGGTGTTCGGGGGGACGGCGGGGCGGGTGTACGGGATTCCGGGGTAGCGGGAACCGCGCGGAGGCCGGGATCCGGCGGCCGCTGACGGCGTCGCGACGGCGTCCGGATTCCGCCAGCTCCCGCTCCCGCACTGCCCGAGGATCGAGTCGTACCGCAGAGCACAGGCGGTGCGCGATACGGACTCGATACGAAGGTGACGACCATGGCGACGACAGCAACAACGGGCATGACGACCGCTTCCACGGGCACGGCGGCGACCGCGGTGACGGAGGCCGGTGCGCGGCCGCTGCACGGCAAGGTGGCCCTGGTGACCGGTGGCAGCCGCGGCATCGGCGAGGCGATCGCCCTGCGGCTCGCGGCCGACGGCGCGGCAGTCGCGCTGACCTACCGGAGCCGTGAGGACCGGGCGGCCCAGGTGGTCAAGCAGATCGAGCAGGCCGGCGGGCAGGCCTGGGCGGTACGCGCCGACAGCGCCGACGCCGAAGACGTGTGGTCCGGGGTGGCGGGCACCGTCGAGCGGTTCGGGCGGCTCGACATCCTGGTGAACAACGCGGGGGCCGGTGTGCTCGGCCCCTTCGAGGGACTCACCCTGGAGGACATCGACAGGGTCCTGTCGACCAACGTCCGGGGACCGTTCCTGGCGGCGCAGGCCGCGTCCGCGCATCTGCCCGAGGGCGGCCGGATCATCTCCATCGGCAGCTGCATGGCCGAGCACATCGCCTTCCCCGGCGGCACGCTGTACGCCACCAGCAAGGCAGCGCTCACCGGGCTGACGAAGACCCTGGCCAAGGAGCTGGGGCCGCGCGCAATCACCGCCAATCTCGTCCACCCCGGCCCCATCGACACCGAGATGAATCCGGCCGACGGGGAGAGCGCCCCGATGCAGGCCGGACTGACCGCGCTCGGCGCGTACGGGCAGGCGTCGGACGTCGCGGCGACGGTGGCCCACCTGGCGGGCGAGGGCGGCCGCTACATCACCGGTGCCTCGATCGCGGTGGACGGCGGTTTCGCCATCTGAGCGGGCCGGCCGGGCGGCCGCCGACCGGCCGCCCGACCGCCGCGCCTCACAGCGTCGAGCGCAGCCACTGCTCCACGCTGGCGATGTGCACCGTCGCCCAGGACCGTGCCGCCTCCGCGTCCCGGTCGCGCAGCGCGGCGATGATCGCGCGGTGCTCGGTGAGGGTGCGGGTGATCGCGTCCTTCTGCGTCAGACCGCGCCAGATCCGGGCCCGGGTGGTCGGTCCGGACAGTCCGTCCAGCAGGGAGCAGAGCACGGAGTTGCCGGACGCCGAGACGATCCGGCGGTGGAATTCCAGATCGCAGGCGACCAGGCCCTCGACCGCGGGCTCCGGGCCCAGCGCGTTCAACTGGTCCTCCAGGGCGTCCAGTTCCTCCGGGGCGATCGAGCCGGCCGCCATCGCGGTGGCGGCCGGCTCCAGGATGCGGCGGACCGCGAGGAACTCCAGCACCGTGTCGTCGCGGTGGAAGTCCACCACGAAGCTCATGGCCTCCAGCAGGAGTTGCGGATCGAGGCTGGTGACGTAGGTGCCGTCGCCCTGGCGCACGTCGAGGATGCGGATCAGGGAGAGTGCGCGCACCGCCTCGCGCAGCGAGTTGCGGGACAGCCCGAGCTCGGACGCCAGCTCGCTCTCCTTGGGCAGCCGGTCACCCGGCCGCAGCGCGCCGGAGACGATCATGCCCTTGATCTTCTCGATCGCCTCGTCGGTGACCGCCATGGCCGACCTCCCCGCTCGGACCCGCCCGGACATCCTCGCAGACATCCGATGTCTGGGGCCCATTATGGCCTGTTCATGACCCGTTGCGCCCGCCCCAGCCGCGCCGGTACGCGGACCAGTCCTCATCCGTGGCCGCGAAATCGACATACAGCGCCATACCGAACCGCTTCCGGTCCCGGTCCTCCCGGCTCAGCCCCAGACGTATACCCCGAACGGCGGCCCTGACCGTCTCCGCCGAGGCGTGATGGCCCATGTCGTCGGTGTGGAAGAACGGCAGCCCCATCAGCAGCTGGGTGCGCCCGCCGGTCGCCTCCAGGGCCAGCCGGGTCTGCTGCGCCACATAGCCGCCGTACAGGCCCTCGGTCGGCAGCCCGGTGTCGTACGACATCAGCGCTATCTGGTCCACCCGGCGCGCCACCTGACCGAAGAAGCGTTGGGACAGCCACTTCGGATGTCCCGTCAGCGTGCCGGTGACGGTGTGCAGGCCGGGCAGCGGGTCGATCTGGTGCACGGCGACGGAGAGGATCGCGCCCCGGCCGTGGACCGCCGGGCCGAGCCGGTCCAGCAGCCGCAGATAGTCGGCGTTGCCGGAGTGCAGCGGCTCCACGTCCAGATGGACCCCGGCGAACCCCTCCGCCAGCACCTGACGGGCGCTGCGCACGATCGCCGCGCGGGCCGCGGCGTCCGACAGCCGCAGCCCGCCCCGCTCACCCGGGTCGTACACCAGCCGGTCGCCCAGCCAGGCGTGCACCCGGACCCCGGGCAGCGCGCGGTGCATCGCGCCGATCAGCCACCGCGCGCGCGGATGGGCGGTGCGGGCCGGCGGCAGGCTGCCGTCGTGCTCCAACGGCCCGGCATGGACGTACAGATCGCGTATTCCGGTGCCCTCGACGCGCCGCCGCAGCGCCGCCACATCGGAGGCGTCCCGCCGCCCGTCGACCCATGCGTGACCCAGCCAGAGCGCGTCCCGCCCGCGGGTGGTCGCCTCCGGCGCGGCGGCTCCCGCGTAACCGGCGCGCAGCGCCGTCCCCGCCACCGTCAGCGGCAGAACGACCAGCAGCGCCATCGACCAGGCCGCCCACTTCCCCGCACGCCGCCACTTCGGTCGCGCCATCACACACCCCCCGTCGGCGACCGGGGCCCTCCTCGATCACCGTCCGGAGCATCATCGCAGTGACCACTGACAGTGACCGTCCGGCGGGTCACGTACCCGGCGGATCCCACAGCGTGCTCGGCGCCTCGCGGCGCACGACCGGCGCGATCTCCTCGGCGAACCGCTGCAGCGTCTCCAGCTGTTCGGCATGTCCGAGGCCGAACCCGTCGACGCTGACCGACTGCAGATCGTGCCGGTAGACCTCGTGGAAGCCGAGGATCTTGTCGATGATCTGCTGCGGGCTGCCGATCAGCTGCGGACCATGGGCGATGGCGTCCTCCAGGGTGCGGAACGGGGTGTTGTAGCCGGCCCTGCCCGCCAGATGCGGCTTGAAGGTCTGCGCGACCCGGGCCTCGTAGAGATGCTTGTAGCGGGCCACCGCCTGCCGTTCGGAGTCCGCGATCAGCAGCCCGCCGGAACCGGCGGCGACGCGCGCCCCGGACGGGTCGTGGCCGTGGGCCGCGTACCTCTCGCGGTAGTACGCGACCAGCTCGGCATACGCGGCGCGCGGCTGGATCGCGTTCGCGGTGAACAGCGGATCGCCGTGCCGGGCGGCCAGTTCGGGGGAGTGCCGGCTGGTGGCCGAGCCGTGCCAGATCCGCGGCAGCCCGTCGTACGGCCGGGGCACCGTCGTCACATCCTTCAGCGGCGGCCGGAACTCCCCCTCCCAGTCGAGGTGTTCCTCGCTCCACAGCCGGCGCAGCAGCGCGTACTTCTCGGCCTGCAGATCCCACTGGCGCGCCTCGTCGAGACCGAAGAGACCGAAGTGCCCGGCCTCCGCGCCCTTGCCGATGACCAGCTCGATCCGCCCGCGCGCGAGCTGGGTGAGCGTGGCGTAGTCCTCCGCGACGCGCACCGGATCGAGGACCGCCACGACCGTGACGCCGGTCATCAGCCTGATACGGGAGGTCCGGGCGGCCAGCGCGCCCAGCACCACCGTCGGGCTGGACGACAGGAACGGTCCGGCGTGCCGCTCCCCGATGGCGTAGGCGTCGAAGCCGAGCCGCTCGGCCGCCTCGCCGGTGGCGAGCACCTCGTCGAACCGGTCGGCGGGGGAGGGAAGTTCACCGGTCAGCGGGTGCGGTGCGTGGCCTATCAGGGAGAGCACGGAGAATTTCATGGCGTCCTTCCGGCATCGGGTGCCCAGACGTCCGCCGGCGGCGTGGCGGGCCCTCCCACTCTGCGCGCCGCACATTGCCGCCGTATGTCAGCCGCATGGCACCGCCACGGGGCTGACGCCTCCGGACCGCGTCCGGACCCAACGCCCCCAGCGGCGCCCGGACATGACGATGGGGCGACCCCCCGTGGACCGCCCCATCATCCCGGCAAGGGTCTCACCCGGCGGTGAGACCACGCACCGTCAGCCCTCCAGCATGCCCTTGACCTTGGTCCGGACGTCCTCGGTGTCCAGGCCGCGGATCATCAGGGTCGTGCGGCGGCGCAGCACGTCGTCGACCGTCTCGGCCCACTCGTGGTCGCGCGCGTAGGCGACCTGCGCCCAGATCTCCGGGGCGTCCGGGTGGATGCGCTCGGCCAGTGCAGGGTTCTCGTTGGCCAGCCGCGCGATGTCGAAGGACAGCGAGCCGTAGTGGGTGGCGAGGTGCCGCGCGGTCTCCGGGGCCATCCGCGGGCCGGGCGTGCCCCCGTCGATCAGCAGCCGGTGCGCGACCGCGTTCGGGTTGGCGATACCGGGCAGCGGCAGCTTCTTCGGCAGGCTGGAGATCGGCTCCATGTCCTCGGCCAGCGGGTGGCCGGGCAGCGCGGCGAGCTTGTTCATGACCGTACGGCCGATGTGGCGGAAGGTCGTCCACTTGCCGCCGGCGACGGACAGCATGCCGCCGCTGCCCTCGGTGACGACCGTCTCGCGCTTCGCCTTGGAGGTGTCGCCGGGGCCGCCGGGCAGCACCCGCAGACCGGCGAAGGAGTACGTGATCAGGTCGCGGGACAGCTGCTGGTCGCGGATGGAGTAGGCGGCCTCGTCCAGGATCTGGGCGGTGTCCTTCTCGTTGACCGCGACATCCGCCGGGTCGCCCTCGAACTCCTCGTCCGTGGTGCCCAGCAGCAGCATGTCCTCCCAGGGGAGGGCGAAGGTGATGCGGTACTTGTCGATCGGGGTCGCCAGCGCGGCCTTCCAGGGGGCGGTCCGCTTGAGGACCAGGTGCGCGCCCTTCGACAGCCGGATGGAGGGGGCCGCGGCCTTGTCCTCCATCTTGCGCAGGTGGTCGACCCAGGGGCCGGTGGCGTTGAGCACCAGACGGGCGTCGACGCCGAACTCCTGGCCGTCCATCCGGTCCTTGAGCTCGGCGCCGGTGACCCGGCCCTGGGTGAAGCGCAGTCCGGTGACCTCGGCGTGATTGAGGACCGTGGCGCCGGCCGCGACCGCGGCACGGACGGTCATCAGGGCCATCCGGGAGTCGTTCATCTGGTCGTCGCCGTAGACGGCGACGGCCTTGAGGCCCTCGGTCCGCAGCTCCGGAACATCGCGCTGGGCCTTGTTCGCGGATATGACATGGCCGACGCCGTCGCCGAACGCGGACAGCGCGGAGTAGGCGAAGACGCCCGCGCCGAGCTTGGCCGCGCCGTGCGGCCCGCCCTTGTAGACGGGCAGGTAGAAGGTCAGGGGGTTGGCGAGGTGCGGTGCCACCTGGCGGGACACCGCACGACGCTCGAAGTGGTTCTCCGCCACCAGCTTCACCGCACCGGTCTGCAGGTAGCGCAGACCGCCGTGCAGCAGCTTGGAGGAGGCGGAGGAGGTGGCGCCGGCGAAGTCACCGGCGTCCACCAGTGCCACCCGCAGTCCGGCCTGCGCGGCGTGCCAGGCAGTGGAGATGCCCAGGATTCCGCCACCGATCACCAGGAGGTCGTATGTCGCCTTGGAAAGCTGCTCCCGGGTCTCGGCGCGGCTCGCGGTCGAACCGTCGGCCGGGTGCGTCCCGAGTGCCGGGACGCGCTGCAGGGTGCTCATGATTACTCCTCGACAGTGCTGTCATCGAGCCAGCCCATGGAGCGTTCCACGGCCTTGAGCCAGCTCTTGTATTCGCGGTCACGGGTGGTGGCATCCATCCGCGGGGTCCACTCGGCGGCCCGGCGCCAGTTGGCGCGCAGTTCGTCGGTGCTGGACCAGAAGCCGACGGCCAGTCCGGCCGCGTAGGCGGCGCCGAGGCAGGTCGTCTCGGCGACCATCGGGCGCACCACCGGCGCGTCCAGGAAGTCCGAGAGGGTCTGCATCAGCAGGTTGTTGGAGGTCATTCCGCCGTCGACCCGCAGCGCGGTCAGCTCGACGCCGGAGTCCTTGGTCATGGCGTCGCTGATCTCACGCGTCTGCCAGGCGGTGGCCTCCAGCACGGCACGGGCGATGTGCGCCTTGGTGACGTACCGGGTCAGGCCGGCGATCACACCGCGGGCGTCGGGACGCCAGTACGGGGCGAACAGGCCGGAGAAGGCGGGCACGAAGTACGCGCCGCCGTTGTCGTCGACCGAGCTGGCCAGCGTCTCGATCTCGGCCGCGCTGTTGATCAGCCCCATCTGGTCGCGCATCCACTGGACGAGCGAGCCGGTGACGGCGATGGAGCCTTCGAGGGCGTAGACCGGCTTCTGCTCGCCGATGCGGTAGCCGACGGTGGTCAGCAGCCCGTTGTAGGAGTTCACGGGCTCGTCACCGGTGTTCATCAGCATGAACGTGCCGGTGCCGTACGTGGACTTCGCCTCGCCCTTCTCGTAACAGGTCTGGCCGAACAGCGCCGCCTGCTGGTCGCCGAGCGCGGAGGCGACCGGGACACCGGCGAGGACACCCTCGGCGGTGTGGCCGTACACCTCGGCGGAGGACTTGATCTCCGGCAGCACGGCCGCCGGGATCTCCATGGAGGTGAGGATCTTGGGGTCCCACTCCAGGCGGTAGAGGTTCATCAGGAGGGTGCGCGAGGCGTTGGTGACGTCGGTGACGTGCACGCCGCCGTTCACGCCGCCGGTCAGGTTCCAGATGACCCAGGAGTCCATGGTGCCGAAGAGGATGTCGCCGCGCTCGGCGCGCTCGCGCAGGCCCTCGACGTTGTCCAGCAGCCAGCGGATCTTCGGGCCCGCGAAGTACGAGGCCAGCGGCAGGCCGGTCTCGCGGCGGAAGCGGTCCTGGCCGACGTTGCGGCCGAGCTCCTTGCAGAGCGCGTCAGTGCGGGTGTCCTGCCAGACGATGGCGTTGTGGACGGGCTCACCGGTGTGCTTGTCCCAGAGCACGGTGGTCTCGCGCTGGTTGGTGATGCCGATGGCCTTGACGTCGGCGGAGGTGATCCCGGCCTTCTCGACGGCGCTGGCGACGACCTGCTGGACGTTGGTCCAGATCTCCGAGGCGTCGTGCTCGACCCATCCCGGCTTCGGGAAGATCTGCTCGTGTTCCTTCTGGTCGACGGAGACGATCCGGCCGTCTCTGTCGAAGACGATGCAGCGGCTGGAGGTCGTTCCCTGGTCGATGGCCGCGATGAACGGGCCGTGGCCGTGGGAGGCGGTGCCGGTGTTGTGGGTGTCGCTCATGGTGTGCTCCAAGAGGTCTGTGCGGGCGGAGACGGGGCGGTCGTGCGGCTCAGGCGAAAGCCACCTGGTAGACGCCACCGGCGATGGCTCCGCCGATCAGCGGGCCGACGACCGGGACCCATGCATATCCCCAGTCTGAACCGCCCTTGTTCGGCAGCGGCAGAAGCGCGTGCACGATCCGCGGGCCGAGGTCGCGGACCGGGTTGATCGCGTACCCGGTCGGACCGCCCAGCGACAGGCCGATGCCGACGACCACGAACGCCACCAGCAGCGAGCCCAGGGGGCCCACACCCTTGCCGTCGTCGCTCAGGCCGAGCGTGAGGATCGACAGCACGAGCACGAACGTGGCGATGATCTCCGTCATGACGTTCTGCACGGCGTGGCGGATCTCCGGGCCGGTGGAGAAGATCCCCAGCACCGGTCCGGCCTTCGGCGCGGCGGCCTGGTCCACCAGACCTTCCTCGCCGACGTGGTCGGCCAGGACCTCGGGGTCCTTCAGATGCGCCTGGAACTGCCCGTAGTACGTGAGCCACACGAGTACCGCGCCGCACATGGCGCCGAACAGCTCGCCGGCGAGGTACACCGGCACCTGGCTCCACTCGATGCCGCCCTGGATGGCGATACCGATGGTGACCGCAGGGTTGAGGTGCGCGCCGGACTTCGCGGCGATGTAGGCGCCCGTGAGGACGGCGAAGCCCCACCCGAAGGCGATGGCGACCCATCCGGCGTTGAACGCCTTGGAGCGCTTGAACGTGACGGCGGCGCACACGCCACCGCCCAGCAGAATCAGAACAGCGGTACCGATGGTCTCGCTGGTGAAGATGTCGGAGCTGGACACCCGCGACTCCTTTGTCCTTCGTCCAGGGGAAGCGAACCCCGGGTCCCTCCGGTGGTCCGCGCCCTCCGAGAGGGCGGTCTTCGGCCCGCGGCACTGTCCACCATAGCGAATATTGTCGTTAGGTGTTCGACAATGCCGACCGATGAACGGCAGTTTTCTTTACCCGCAGCACCCCGTCAAGGGTTCGGTGGCCAAAAACTTAGGTGAACATATCGGTTAATACCGGTCAGAATCGCCCGGCGCCAAGATCCCTCGATACGGCGCGTGCGCAATCCCTCACAGCGGCGATGATTTCCGGCCGTACCTCGCCGTCCTGGCAGACCCGCTCGACGGCTCCGGTGACACCCACCGCACCCACCGGCATCCGCCGCCGGTCGTGGATCGGCGCGGCCACCGATGCCACGCCGTCCCAGGTCTCCTCCACGTCCGCCGCCCAGCCGCGGGCCCGGGTCAGATCCAGCAGCCCCTCGAAGTCCTCCAGGCCGGTCACCGTGCGCGGTGTGAACGCCTCCCTGGCCACCTCGGCGACCTCGCTGTGCGCCACCGGGTCGTACGCGGAGAGCACCTTGCCCAGCGCCGTGCTGTGCAGCGGCTGCATCGCACCGACCTCCAGCACCTGCCGGCTGTCGTCCGGCCGGAAGACGTGGTGCACGATCAGCACGCCCTGCTGGTGCAGCACCCCCAGATAGACGCTCTCGCCACTCGAACGGGCCAGGTCGTCGGTCCACACCAGAGCGCGGGCGCGCAGCTCGTGCACGTCGAGATAGCTGTTGCCCAGGCGCAGCAGCTCCGCGCCGAGCTGGTAGCGGCCCGAGGCCGGGTCCTGCTCGACGAAGCCCTCCTGCTGGAGGGTGCGCAGGATCCCGTGGGCGGTGCCCTTGGCCAGTCCCAGGGACGACGAGATGTCGGAGAGTCCCAGCCGCCGTTCCCCTCCCGCGAGCAGCCGCAGCATGGCGGCGGCTCGCTCCAGCGACTGGATGGTGCGTGCCATCGGGCAACCTCCGAGGAAGGAACGGTTCGACAATGCTGAACGATATCGGCCGATGCCGACTCTTGAGGAGCCAGCCGGGTCTGTCAACGATCATGGGGTAGGTACCTGTCCGTGACACCGATCCCTGTCCACGCCGTGGAACAGGGAACACATGTCCCGGACCGGCAGCTACGCTGGCCGGGTGCGCCCTCTCCCGGAGGGCGCAAAGCCGACAGCCGTCGCAACCACGGGAGCATCTCCATGGCCTCGAACATGCCATCGTCCACCAGCTCGGCCCGCGTCCAGTCCTTCCGGGAGGCGCTCGCCTCGCGGGTGGTGGTCGCCGACGGAGCGATGGGCACGATGCTGCAGGCACAGGACCCGACGATGGAGGACTTCCAGCAGCTGGAGGGCTGCAACGAGATCCTCAACGTCACGCGCCCGGACATCGTCCGCTCGGTGCACGAGGAGTACTTCGCGGTCGGCGTCGACTGCGTGGAGACCAACACCTTCGGCGCGAACTTCGCGGCCCTGGCCGAGTACGACATTCCCGAGCGGGTCTTCGAGCTGTCGGAGTCCGGCGCGCGCATCGCCCGCGAGGTCGCGGACGAATTCACCGCCTCGACCGGCCAGCAGCGCTACGTCCTCGGCTCCATGGGCCCCGGCACCAAGCTGCCCACCCTCGGCCACGCCCCCTACGTCACGCTGCGCGACGCCTACCAGCAGAACGCCGAGGGCATGATCGCCGGCGGCGCGGACGCGCTGCTCGTGGAGACGACACAGGACCTGCTCCAGACCAAGGCGGCCATCCTGGGCGCCCGCCGCGCCCTGGAGACCACCGGCACCAACCTCCCGGTCATCTGCTCCGTCACGGTCGAGACGACCGGGACGATGCTGCTGGGATCGGAGATCGGTGCGGCCCTGACGGCACTGGAGCCGCTGGGCATCGACATGATCGGCCTGAACTGCGCCACCGGCCCGGCCGAGATGAGCGAGCACCTGCGCTATCTGGCGCGCAATTCCCGCATCCCGATCGCCTGCATGCCCAACGCGGGCCTGCCGGTGCTGGGCAAGGACGGCGCGCACTACCCGCTGACCGCCGGCGAGCTGGCCGACGCGCAGGAGACCTTCGTCGCCGAATACGGCCTCTCGCTGGTCGGCGGCTGCTGCGGCACCACCCCCGAGCACCTGCGCCAGGTCGTCGAGCGGGTGCGGGGACAGGCCCCGACGCCGCGCACCCCGCGCCCCGAGGCGGGCGCCGCCTCGCTCTACCAGACGGTGCCGTTCCGTCAGGACACGTCGTACATGGCGATCGGGGAGCGGACCAACGCGAACGGCTCGAAGAAGTTCCGTGAGGCGATGCTGGACGCGCGCTGGGACGACTGTGTGGAGATGGCCCGCGACCAGATCCGCGAGGGCGCCCACATGCTCGACCTGTGCGTCGACTACGTCGGCCGCGACGGCGTCGCCGACATGCAGGAGCTGGCCGGCCGCCTGGCCACCGCCTCCACCCTCCCGATCGTGCTGGACTCCACCGAGCTGCCCGTGCTCCAGGCCGGGCTGGAAAAGCTCGGCGGGCGCGCGGTCATCAACTCCATCAACTACGAGGACGGCGACGGCCCGGAGTCCCGGTTCGCCAAGGTCACCGCCCTGGCCGCCGAACACGGCGCCGCACTCATCGCGCTGACCATCGACGAGGAGGGCCAGGCCCGCACCGTCGAGAACAAGGTCGCCATCGCCGAGCGGATCATCGAGGACCTCACCACCAACTGGGGCATCCGCGAGTCGGACATCCTCGTCGACACCCTGACCTTCACCATCTGCACCGGTCAGGAGGAGTCCCGCAAGGACGGCATCGCGACGATCGAGGCGATCCGCGAGCTCAAGCGGCGCCGCCCCGATGTCCAGACCACCCTGGGCCTGTCCAACATCTCCTTCGGCCTGAACCCGGCCGCCCGGGTCACGCTCAACTCCGTCTTCCTGGACGAGTGCGTCAAGGCCGGCCTGGATTCGGCGATCGTGCACGCGTCGAAGATCCTGCCGATCGCGCGGCTGGAGGAGGAGCAGGTCAACACCGCCCTCGACCTGATCTACGACCGCCGCAGCGAGGGCTACGACCCGCTGCAGAAGCTCATGGAGCTGTTCGAGGGCGTCAACACCAAGTCGATGAAGGACGGCCGCGCCGAGGAACTTCTCGCCCTGCCGCTGGACGAGCGGCTGCAGCGCCGCATCATCGACGGCGAGAAGAACGGCCTGGAGGCCGACCTCGACGCGGCGCTGACGGAGCGTCCGGCCCTCGAGATCGTCAACGACACCCTCCTGGAGGGCATGAAGGTCGTCGGTGAGCTGTTCGGTTCCGGGCAGATGCAGCTGCCGTTCGTGCTGCAGTCCGCCGAGGTGATGAAGACCGCGGTGGCCCATCTGGAGCCGCACATGGAGAAGACCGACGACGACGGCAAGGGCACGATCGTGCTGGCGACCGTGCGCGGCGACGTCCATGACATCGGCAAGAACCTCGTCGACATCATCCTGTCCAACAACGGCTACAACGTCGTCAACCTCGGCATCAAGCAGCCCGTCTCGGCGATTCTCGAAGCCGCCGAGGAGCACCGTGCCGACGTCATCGGGATGTCCGGACTCCTGGTCAAGTCCACGGTGATCATGAAGGAGAACCTCCAGGAGCTCAACCAGCGCAAGATGGCCGCCGACTTCCCCGTCATCCTCGGCGGCGCCGCGCTGACCCGCGCCTACGTCGAGCAGGACCTCCACGAGATCTACGAGGGCGAAGTCCGCTACGCCCGGGACGCGTTCGAGGGCCTGCGTCTGATGGACGCGCTGATCGCCGTCAAGCGCGGGGTGCCGGGCGCGAGCCTGCCGGAGCTGAAGCAGCGGCGGGTGCCCAAGCGCGACACGCCCGTGCTGGAGGTCGAGGAGCCGGAGGGCTCGGTCCGCTCCGACGTGTCGATCGACAACCCGGTGCCGACCCCGCCGTTCTGGGGCACCCGCGTCGTCAAGGGCATCCAGCTGGCCGACTACGCCTCCTGGCTGGACGAGGGCGCCCTCTTCAAGGGCCAGTGGGGCCTCAAGCAGGCCCGTGCCGGGGACGGCCCCACGTACGAGGAGCTGGTGGAGACCGAGGGACGGCCGCGGCTGCGTGGCTGGCTGGACAAGCTGCAGACCGAGAACCTGCTGGAAGCGGCCGTCGTGCACGGCTACTTCCCGTGTGTGTCCAAGGGCGAGGACCTGATCCTGCTGCACGAGGACGGCACCGAGCTCACCCGCTTCACCTTCCCCCGCCAGCGCCGTGGCCGCCGGCTGTGCCTGGCCGACTACTTCCGCCCGGAGGAGTCCGGTGAGACGGACGTCGTCGGCCTCCAGGTCGTCACCGTCGGCTCGAAGATCGGCGGCGCCACCGCCGAACTCTTCGAGGCCAACGCCTACCGCGACTACCTCGAACTGCACGGCCTGTCCGTGCAGTTGGCCGAGGCGCTGGCCGAGTACTGGCACGCCCGGGTCCGTTCCGAGCTGGGCTTCGCCGGCGAGGACCCCGCCGACGTCGAGGACATGTTCGCGCTGAAGTACCGCGGGGCGCGTTTCTCGCTCGGTTACGGCGCCTGCCCGGACCTGGAGGACCGCGCCAAGATCGCGAATCTTCTGGAGCCGGAGCGGATCGGCGTCGAACTCTCCGAGGAATTCCAGCTGCACCCCGAGCAGTCCACCGACGCCATCGTCATCCACCACCCGGAGGCGAAGTACTTCAACGCGCGGTAGACGCGCGCCGGGGCGTGCCAGGCCTGCGAGCGGGACTGCCCCCCCACCGTGCCCCAGGGGCCGCCGGAATCTTTCCCGGCGGCCCCGCACCGCGTCAGCACGCGTTTCGTGCCGGACCGTCGTACACTTATCGGTCCGGTAGCGGCCGGTCGTTTCCCCAGCCCGGGGCGGCGACCGGCCCTTTCGTCCCTTCGGGGGCGTCCCTCACGGAGGTGGACGGATGACCAGCAGCATCCCCGCAGTCGGCACCCGAACGGCGGAAGCCGCGACCCTCCAAGCCGTCTTCCTCGACCTGGACGGCACCCTCGTCGACACCGAGGGCTTCTGGTGGGAGGCCGAGGCGCAGGTCTTCGCGGAACTGGGCCACGTCCTGGACGATGCGCACCGCGAGGTCGTCGTGGGCGGCCCGATGACCCGCAGCGCCGGATACCTGCTGGAGGCCACCGGAGCCGACATCGGCCTCGCCGAGCTCAGCACGCTGCTCAACGCCGCCTTCGCCGCCCGGATCGCCCGCGGCGTCCCGTTGATGCCCGGTGCCCGCAGGCTGCTCGCCGAGCTGGCCGCGCATCAGGTGCCCACCGCCCTGGTCTCCGCCTCGCACCGCAGCATCATCGATCAGATGCTGCACTCTCTCGGCCCGGAGAACTTCCGGCTGACCCTGGCCGGCGACGACTTGGCGCGCACCAAGCCGCACCCCGACCCGTATCTGACGGCCGCCGCGCGGCTGGGGGCGGACCCGGCGCGCTGTGCCGTCGTGGAGGACACCATGACGGGCGTGACGGCGGGTGAGGCGGCGGGCTGCCGGGTGGTCGCGGTGCCGTCGGTGATGCCGATTCCGGCCGGGGCAGGGCGTACGGTGGTGCGGTCGCTGGAAGAAGTCGATCTGCCTTTTCTCCGGGCACTCATCACGGAAAGCCGTTGAACCGTGCACTGAGCGTGTCCCGTGGAAAGACGACGGAACTCAGGGGAACGATGCGCTCATTTTCCGTGACGAATGTCCCGGCCGAATTCGCGCACTCCCGCAGCTAATTCGGCGCGTGACGTTTCTCACGTGCCGGACCGTCGACAGTGGGTCCGACAGGTGTTCCACGGCGGCTTTTTGGTGGTTTCTACGGGGGTAAGTGTCCGGATTGGTGGGGCAACGTGCGAATCGTTCCACCGTCCGGATATCGGTCACCTGCCCATCGCTATCCAGTGGCCTTATCGATTCAACTCCGCTGTGTCCCGGACCGGCTGGCGCTTCCTACTAATGTCGACGCGAGCAACACCTCTGCGCGGATAAGGAACCTGCCGACGATGAATCGCAAGACCTTGGTGCTGCCGGCACTAGCCGGTCTGCTCGCCCCCGTACTCGCTGCCTGCGGCAGCACGGACGGCGCCGGTGAGGGCGGCAACCCGATCGTCGTCGGAGTCGCCTCCCAGATCAACGCCACCAAGGCAGCGCCCGCCCCGCTCGACCCGGCACAGGCTTACGACGTCGACGCGTGGAACATGCTGCGCGGAACCCTCCAGACGCTGATGCGGCTGCCCAGGACCGGTACGGCGCCGGTGCCCGAGGCGGCCGAGTCCTGCGGCTTCCGCGACACCCAGAACGAGCAGTTCCGCTGCACCCTGCGCAAGGGCCTGAAGTTCTCCAACGGCGACGCGCTGACGGCGCGGGACGTCAAGTTCTCCTTCGACCGTATGCAGAACATCAACTACGTCAACGGCCCGGTGTCGCTGCTCAACGGCATCGACAAGGTCGAGACGCCCAATGACGGCGAGGTGGTCTTCCAGCTCAAGAAGCCGGACGCCACCTTCCCGCAGAAGCTCGCCACTCCGGCCGCGGCCATCGTCGACAGCGCGGAATACCCGAAGAACGGCCTCTACAAGGGCTTTGGCGTCGTCGGCTCCGGCCCGTACACGCTCAAGGCGGAGCACACCGAGAACCACATCACCAAGGCGGTCTTCACCAAGAACCCCGAGTACAAGGGCGGGATCAAGGCGAAGAACGAAAAGATCGAGATGCGTTTCTTCAAGGACGGCCCCGCGATGGAGCGGGCGCTGCGGAAGGGCGACATCGACCTGATGAACCGTGGTCTGGCACCCGACCAGATCAAGGGCCTGGAGAACGCCCGCGACAAGCACATCGCTCTCCAGGAAATGCCCGGCCAGGAGATCCGCTACCTCGCCTTCAACACCAAGGACCCGGCAGTCGCCAACAAGGCCGTGCGGCAGGCGATGGCGCAGCTCGTCAACCGCTCCGTCCTGGTACGCGATGTCTACGGATACACCGGTGACCCGCTGTACTCCCTGGTCCCCACCGGCCTCACCGGCCATATCAACTCCTTCTTCACCAAGTACGCCAACCCCAGCGTCCCGGCCGCCCGCAAGATCCTCCAGCAGGCGAACATCACCACCCCGGTGAAGCTGACCCTGACGTACACCACGAACCACTACGGCTCCAGCACCGCCAAGGAGTTCCAGACGCTGCGGAGCCAGCTCAACAAGAGCAAGCTCTTCGACGTCGACATCAAGGGCGTCGACAACTGGCAGCAGTTCCGCACCGACGCCTCGGCCGGCAAGTACACCGCCTACGGCATGGGCTGGTTCGCCGACCTCCCGGACGCGGACAACTACATCGCGCCCTTCATCGGCAAGGGGAACTTCCTCAACTCCCCCTACCGCAACTCCAAGATCGAGTCGCAGCTGATCCCGAACACCCGGCAGCAGACCGACCGCAACGCCGCCGCGGACGACTTCAAGCAGGCGCAGAACATCTTCGCCGACGACGTTCCGGTCCTCCCGCTGTGGCAGGGCAAGCAGTACGTCGCCGCCCGCGATGACGTCACCGGCGTGGAATGGGCCCTCAACTCCTCCTCGGCGCTGCAGATCTGGGAGCTCGGCCGCGGCGTCTCCGACTGAGACGCGACAAGCGGAACGCAGTACCCCGCCCCACCGCGGCACTCCGCCGCGAACCGACCGCGCAGCACCGCCCTATCGTGAGGACCGCGTAGTGAGGAAGCGTGACCAGTGGCTGGCCGCACCGATCGGAGCGGGGCTGACCACAGCCCTTCTCGCGCTCGCCGGGTGCGGCACCGATGACTCGGGGGCGGCCGGCACCGGCGAACCCCTGGTCATGGGAATGACGGACAAGGTCGTCGCCACCGACCCCGCCGCAGGCTACGACCCGGGGTCCTGGCTGCTGTTCAACAATGTCTTCCAGTCGCTGCTGAGCTTCCCCAAGGGCGGCACCACGCCCGAACCGGAAGCCGCCAAGAGCTGCGAATTCACCGACACCGGCAGCACCGTCTACCGCTGCACCCTGAAGGACGGCCTGACCTTCAGCAACGGTGACGCGCTGACCTCGAAGGACGTCAAGTACTCCTTCGACCGCACCCGGAAGATCAAGGACAAGAACGGCCCCGCCGTGATGTTCGCCGCGCTCGACAAGGTCGAGACCCCGGACAGCAAGACCGTGGTCTTCCGCCTGAAGACGCCCGACGCGACCTTCCCCATGAAGATC
Source organism: Streptomyces sp. NPDC101393 (assembly GCF_044767385.1). Taxonomy (NCBI): domain Bacteria; kingdom Bacillati; phylum Actinomycetota; class Actinomycetes; order Kitasatosporales; family Streptomycetaceae; genus Streptomyces; species Streptomyces sp. NPDC101393. Next base: position 236,093 of record NZ_JBIWNU010000007.1, read on the forward strand.
GCCTCGGGCGCCGGCTCCATCGTCGACCATGCCGAATACCCCGCCGACCGGCTGCGCAACGACGGCAAGGCGGTCGGCTCCGGCGCCTACACCCTGCGGGAATACGGCGAGAAGCAGGCCGCTTTCGCCGTCAACCCCTCCTACAAGGGCCCCGCCAAGGTCAAGAACTCCGGGATGACCCTGAAGTTCTTCGACGCCCGCGACAAGCTCAAGAAGGCCGTCCAGAGCGGCTCCATCGATGTCGCCTACCGCGGACTGGCGATGAAGGACATCGCCTCCCTGGAGAACGCCTCGCTCGACGAGCAGCACGGCACCCAGGTGATCGAGGGCGGCAGCGCCGAGGTCATGCACCTGGTCTTCAACATGAAGGACCCGGTCGCCGGCAAGCTCGGCGTGCGCAAGGCGGTCGCCTACCTCCTGGACCGCTCCACCCTCGTCCGGGACGTCTACAAGCACACCGCGGAACCGCTCTACTCGATCGTCCCGGCCGGCATCACCGGCCACAACACCGCCTTCTTCAACACCTACGGCGACCGCCCGAAGCCCGACAAGGCGGCGGCCGCGCTGCGCGGCGCCGGCTACAGCGGAAAGGTCCCGCTCACACTCTGGGCCACCCCCGACCGCTTCGGCCCCGGCACCGTCCCCGCCGTCCGGGAAATCGCCCAGCAGCTCAACGCCAGCGGCCTGTTCAACGCCAAGGTGCGCAGCGCGCCCACCAAGGAGTACGACCAGGGCGTGGCCGCCGGCGACTACGGCGTCTACGTCAAGGGCTGGGTCCCCGACTACCCCGACCCGGACAACTTCACCCAGCCGTTCTTCGGCAAGGACAACGTCCTGGCCAACCACTACAACTCACCGCGGATCACCAGCGGACTGCTGCCCAAGACGGCCGGCCAGCCCGACCGCGGCGCCACCAAGACCGCCTTCCGCGAGATGCAGGACATCGTCGCCCAGGACGCGCCGGTCATCCCTCTCTGGCAGGGCAAGCAGTACGCCGTGGCCCGCGAAGGGATCTCCGGCCTGGAATGGACCCTGGACTCCTCGACCGTCTTCCGGTTCTGGGAGATCAGCAAGCCGTCCGAGGACTGACCCGGCCGCGCGCACGGCCAACACCGCGCCGCGCGGACGACGGCGGGGCCGCCCGAGAACCTCGGGCGGCCCCGCCGTCGTCCGCGTACCGGCACTCTCCGGTCCGCCCGGGATCACTGCGCGCCGGGACGCACCAGCCCGCTCTCGTACGCGTACACCGCGGCCTGCACGCGGTCGCGCAGCCCCAGCTTCGTGAGCACATGCCCCACATGGGTCTTGACCGTCGTCTCGCTCACGAACAGATCCGCGGCGATCTCGGCGTTCGACAGCCCGCGCGCCACCAGCTTCAGCACCTCGACCTCGCGCTCGGTGAGGGTGTGCAGGGTGTCCGGCATCGGGTCCTCGCCCGACGGGAGATGCCCGGCGTACTTGTCCAGCAGCCGGCGGGTGATGCTCGGCGCGAGCATCGCCTCACCGCCCGCGACCACCCGGATCGCCTGCACGAGTTCATTGGCCGGCGCGTCCTTCAGCAGGAAGCCGCTGGCCCCGGCCCGCAGCGCCTCGACCACGTACTCGTCCAGATCGAAGGTCGTCAGCACCAGCACCTTCGCCGGACCGTCCTTCGCCGGACCGGTGATCTGCCGGGTCGCCTCCACCCCGTCCATCCGCGGCATCCGGATGTCCATCAGCACCACATCGGGCTGCAACGCCCGCACCTGGTCCAGTGCCTGCAGACCGTCACCGGCCTCACCGACGACCGCCAGATCCTGCTCGGCCTCCAGAATCATCCGGAATCCCGTACGCAGCAGGGGCTGGTCGTCGACCAGCAGGACACGGATAGCCACGAACTCTCCTTCGGTAGGCCTTGCCCGGCCAGGCCCCGGGGGCCTGTCGTTCGGATCAGACAGGCCCTAGCTCTGGTCCATTCTGCCCTGCCGGGCCGCCCCGCCGTCCGCCGGGCGGATCGCCAGCGGATAGACCGGGGGAGTGCCGCCGAATTCCGGGCAGTGCGCCTGGTGGTCGCACCAGCCGCAGAGCTTGGTCGGCCGCGGGCGCCAGTCGCCGCTCTCCGTCGCGAGCTGGATCGCCTCCCACAGCGCCTGCAACTTCCGCTCCACGCCCAGCAGATCGGCCTCGCTCGGGTCGTACGTCCGCACGTCGCCGCTGCCCAGGTACACCAACTGCAGCCGCCGGGGGACCACACCGCGCAGCCGCCACACCACCAGCGCGTAGAACTTCATCTGGAACAGCGCGCCCTCGAAGAACTGCGGCCGCGGCGCCTTGCCGGTCTTGTAGTCGACGATCCGCACCTCGCCCGTCGGCGCCACATCGACCCGGTCGATGAAACCGCGCAGCTGCAGCCCCGACTCCAGCACCGTCTCCACATACAGCTCACGCTCGGCCGGCTCAAGGCGCGTCGGGTCCTCCAGCGAGAACCACCGCTCCACCAGCGCCTCGGCATCCGCCAGCCACGTCGCCAGCTGCTCGCCCTCCGGGTCGTCCGCGAAGAGCTCCGCCAGCTCCGGGCGCTTCGCCAGCAGCTTCTCCCACTCGCCCGGGACCATCGCGCGGGCACCGGGCGCCGTACGCTCCGCCGCCGGGGCGTCGAAGAGCCGCTCCAGGACCGCATGCACCACGGTGCCGCGCGTCGCCGCCGCGCTCGGCTTCTCCGGCAGCTTGTCGATCACCCGGAAGCGGTACAGCAGCGGGCACTGCATGAAGTCGCTCGCCCGCGACGGCGACAGCGCCACCGGCCGGGCCGCGGGGCGCACGACGGGCCCGGCCGCCGGCCCCTCGGCCGTCTCCACGGACGCCGGCGTCTCCTGCGCCGCCGGCCCGCGCTGCGGCCCCGGCCCGGCCGCGGTCCGCTGCGCCTCCGCGCCCTCGGCCCGGTCCTGCCCGTCCTGCCCGCCCTGCGCGGCCGCCTCGGCCCTCTCGGTGCTCGTTCCCATAGCAGCAGACCCTACGGCCCGCCACTGACAACGCCCGCACCCGCGAGCGGAAGGCCCCCACAGCGGATCCCGGCGGGGCTCTCCGCATACCATCGACCACAGAACCCTTCGCCCCGCACGATCGAGAGATCACGCCGAGCAGGTGCGAAGGCCGTTATTCGATGAGGGGACGCCGTGGACGAGAGCGGGAAGCCGCAGGACCCCCAGGAGTCCGTGCAGCCCCAGCCGCCCGAGCCGCCCAGGAACACCAAGCCCGAGCCGCCCGCGCCGGGCCGGAAGAAGAGCACCGGCGGCGGCATCCTCATGGGCCGCCCCTTCGGCGTGCCCGTATACGTCGCCCCCAGCTGGTTCCTCGTCGCCGCCCTCATCACCTGGGTCTTCGGCGGCCAGCTGGAGCGGGTGCTGCCCCAGCTCGGCGGCGCCCGCTACCTCGTCTCCCTCTTCTTCGCCGTCGCCTTCTACGCCTCGGTGCTCGTCCACGAGCTCGCGCACACCGTCGCCGCCCTCCGCTTCAAGCTCCCCGTACGCCGCATCCAGCTGCAGTTCTTCGGCGGCGTCTCGGAGATCGAGAAGGAGTCCGAGACGCCCGGACGGGAATTCGTCCTCGCCTTCGTCGGCCCGCTGCTCTCCCTGGTGCTCGCCGCGGTCTTCTACGGCGGCATGCAGCTGGTCGAGCCCCGCACGGTCCCCGGCGTCCTGCTCGCCGGCCTGATGATCTCCAACCTCATCGTCGCCGTGTTCAACCTGCTGCCCGGCCTTCCCCTGGACGGTGGCCGGATGCTCCGCGCCATCGTCTGGAAGTGCACCGGCCGTCCCATGACCGGCACCGTCGCCGCCGCCTGGGTCGGCCGCGCGCTCGCCATCGCCGTCCTCATCGGCCTGCCGCTGCTCACCCACACCGGGGCCCTCGGCAACGCCCGCCCCGAGATCGGCGGCGCCGACTCCCTGACCGACGCCCTGCTCGCTGCGATCCTCGCGGCCATCATCTGGACCGGCGCGGGCAACAGCCTGCGCATGGCCCGGCTGCGCGAGCGCCTCCCCGAGCTCCAGGCCCGCAACCTCACCCGGCGCGCGGTTCCCGTCGAGACCGACACCCCGCTCTCCGAGGCCCTGCGCCGCGCCAACGACTCCGGCGCCCGCGCCCTGGTGGTCGTCGACCGCCAGGGGGAGCCCACCGCCGTCGTCCGCGAAGCCGCCATCGTCGGCGTCCCCGAACACCGCCGCCCCTGGGTTCCGGTGGGAACCCTCGCCCAGGACCTCAAGGAGGGCATGCGGGTCCCGACGGAAATCGCCGGCGAGGAACTCCTGGAATTCCTGCGGGCGACCCCCGCCACCGAATACCTCGTCGTCGAGGAAACCGGCGAGATCTACGGAGTGCTGTCCACCGCCGATGTCGAGCGGGCCTTCGTCTCCGCCATGGGGCGCCATTCCTGACGGGCCCGGCCCACTGGTCCTGGGCGTCCCGGCGGGCCGGTAGGCTGTTCACATGTCCGAACCGACCGGTGCCGCCCGCCGTCGCGGCCCCTTCAAGGTCGGGGACCAGGTCCAGCTCACCGACCCCAAGGGACGCCACTACACCTTCACGCTCGAAGAGGGAAAAAGCTTCCACACCCACAAGGGAGCTTTCCCCCACGACGAGCTGATCGGTGCTCCCGAGGGCAGTGTTGTCCGTACCACCGGGAACGTCGCCTACCTCGCGCTGCGCCCGCTGCTCCCCGACTACGTCCTGTCCATGCCCCGCGGTGCCGCCGTGGTCTACCCCAAGGACGCGGGGCAGATCCTGGCGATGGCCGACATCTTCCCCGGCGCCCGTGTCGTCGAGGCGGGGGTGGGGTCCGGCTCGCTCAGCAGCTTCCTGCTGCGCGCCATCGGCGACCAGGGAATGCTGCACTCCTACGAGCGCCGCGCCGACTTCGCCGACATCGCCACCCAGAACGTCGAGCGCTACTTCGGCGGCCCGCACCCCGCGTGGACCCTCACCGTCGGCGACCTCCAGGACAACCTCTCCGACACCGAGGTCGACCGCGTCATCCTCGACATGCTCGCCCCCTGGGAGTGCCTGGAGGCCGTCTCCAAGGCCCTGGTCCCCGGCGGCATCCTCTGTGCCTACGTCGCCACGACGACACAGATGGCACGCACCGTCGAGGCGATCCGCGAGCACGGCACCTTCAACGAGCCGTCGGCCTGGGAAACCATGGTCCGCACCTGGCACGTCGAGGGCCTCGCCGTCCGCCCGGACCACCGCATGATCGGCCACACCGGCTTCCTGCTGACCGCCCGCCGCCTCGCGGACGGCGTCGAGCCTCCGCTGCGCCGCCGCCGGCCCGCCAAGGGCGCGTACGGCGACGACTACACCGGGCCCGGTAAGGCAGACGGGGCCGCGGCCTCCGGAAGCAGCGGTTCCGCCGAGCGCGGCTGACCGACCGGATCCGGCCGACGAACCCTCAGGCGCCGCCGACGAGTTCCCCAGGGGAACCGCCGGCGGCGCCTTTTCGTTTCCTCCACGAGAACGGGAACAAAACTCCGGCCCAGCTGGTTCCTAGCCGCTCGCTCCTGTGGAACGATGCTTGGCACTCCCACAGCCACAGCTCTTCACAGGAGTTACCCCGCGTGCAGCTTTCGGCAGGCCAGGACCTCTCGCACACTCAGCCCCGCCCCATGCACTGGCTCGCCACCGCCACCGCTCTCTCGGCGGTCATCGCGGCCGCGTCCTTCGTCCAGCCTCCCGATGCCACGGCCACGCCCACCCCGGATCCGCAGGTCGCCCACCGCGCCGCGGCAGCCGCCCCCGACCCGGGCAAGGTGACCTTTCCGGTCGACTGCGGCCCCAACCGCATCGACGTGGTGAAGAAGGCCTCCGGCGACCTTGACGGCAACGGCACGTCCGAGACCGTCGCCGTGGTCCGCTGCCACTCCGGTTTCGGCACCCCGCCCAGCGGCGCCTACGTCCTGGCGCAGCCGACCGACCCGAAGGCCGCGCCGAGGGTCGTGGCGACCCTTCTCGCGCCGTCCCAGAAGACCAACGTCCAGGACCTCACCCTCCGGGGCCGCGAGATCTCCGCGAAACTCCTGAGCTACTCCACGAACGACATCCCGCGCTGCTGCCCCGACGTGCACACATCCGTCAAGTGGCAATGGAAGGACGGGAAGTTCATCCAGAGCGATCTGCCGGCCGCCGCGAGCACCGAGCGTGCGTGATCCGTCACCCGTCGTCCGCGGTGTCGACGCCGGCTACGCCACGCCTACGCCGTGTCCGCGCCGCGTCTACTCCGCGTCCGGTCCGTAGACCTCGACCCCGTCCGTCGCGCGGCGGACGTGGATGCAGTCCCCTGGGCACTCCTTCGCCGAGTCCTTCACGTCGTTGAGCAGCTTCAGCGGGACGGGCGTTGTGGCGCCCTTGTCCTGGAGCAGCTCGTCATCGGCGCTCTTCACATAGGCCAGGCCGTCGATGTCGAGCTCGAAGACCTCGGGCGCGTACTGCACACAGATGCCGTCACCGGTGCACAGGTCCTGGTCGATCCAGACTTCAAGCTCTGGACGGGCTTCTTCCTGCGCGGTCATCTCGCCTGCCGTTCCCTGCGTACGTGAACCGTTTTTGTCTAAGTGGCGCCAGCCCTGACGGGTGTTGACCGACTCGACGATACAACCGCTCGCTTTCCGATGCTGTTGGGTGGGTATTCCTTAGGCGTGAGGACGTGCGCAAGGGTGAAGATCGGACACACCCCGACAGTCTTTTCGATCTAGGGGTTTCAACCTGCACCGGCCCAGGTAGGGTCAGGAAGCGTCCAGCTCCTTGGAGGAGGTGAGGACCGTGGCAGCCCACGACGACGACATCAACCGCGGCATCCGGCCGGGGCGAGGGTCTGAAGATCCCGCCGGTCAGGTTGCCTATCTCGAGCAGGAGATCGCCGTCCTGCGACGCAAGCTCGCCGACTCTCCGCGTCACACGAGGATTCTCGAAGAGCGGATCGTCGAGCTGCAGACCAACCTGGCCGGCGTTTCGGCTCAGAACGAGCGACTCGCCAATACTCTCCGCGAGGCCCGCGACCAGATCGTCGCGCTCAAGGAGGAAGTCGACCGGCTCGCACAGCCGCCGGCCGGCTTCGGTGTCTTCCTGCAGGCGAATGAGGACGGCACGGCCGACATTTTCACCGGAGGCAGAAAACTCCGCGTGAATGTCAGTCCCAGCGTGGAGACAGAGGACCTCAGGCGCGGCCAAGAGGTCATGCTCAATGAAGCGCTCAACGTGGTCGAGGCCATGGAGTACGAGAGCGCCGGCGACATCGTCACCCTCAAGGAGATCCTTGAGGACGGCGAGCGCGCCCTGGTGGTCGGGCACACCGACGAGGAGCGGGTGGTGAGGCTCGCCGAGCCGCTGCTGGACATCACCATCCGCGCCGGGGACGCCCTGCTGCTCGAACCCCGCTCCGGCTACGTCTATGAAGTCATCCCGAAGAGCGAGGTCGAGGAGCTCGTCCTCGAAGAGGTCCCGGACATCGACTACACCAAGATCGGCGGTCTGGGCGGCCAGATCGAACTGATCCGGGACGCGGTCGAGCTTCCGTACCTCTATCCCGACCTCTTCAAGGAACACGAACTCCGTCCGCCCAAGGGCGTCTTGCTCTACGGCCCTCCCGGCTGCGGCAAGACACTCATCGCCAAGGCGGTCGCCAACTCCCTTGCCAAGAAGGTCGCCGAGGTGACCGGGCAGCCCGCGGGGAAGAGCTTCTTCCTCAACATCAAGGGCCCCGAGCTTCTCAACAAGTACGTCGGCGAGACGGAACGGCATATCCGGCTGGTCTTCCAGCGGGCCCGGGAGAAGGCGAGCGAGGGAACCCCTGTCATCGTCTTCTTCGACGAGATGGACTCCCTCTTCCGCACCCGTGGATCCGGTGTCAGCTCGGACGTGGAGAACACCATCGTCCCGCAGCTGCTCTCCGAGATCGACGGCGTGGAGGGCCTGGAGAACGTCATCGTGATCGGCGCCTCGAACCGCGAGGACATGATCGACCCGGCGATTCTGCGCCCCGGCCGGCTCGATGTGAAAATCAAGATCGAGCGTCCGGACGCCGAGGCGGCCAAGGACATCTTCTCGAAGTACCTCACGGAACGCCTGCCGCTGCATTCCGACGACCTCACCGAACACGGCGAGTCGCGTAAGGCCGCGGTCAGCGGGATGATCCAGTCGGTCGTCGAGCAGATGTACGCGGAATCTGAGGAGAATCGCTTCCTGGAGGTCACCTACGCCAATGGTGACAAGGAAGTCCTGTACTTCAAGGATTTCAACTCCGGCGCGATGATCGAGAATATCGTCGGACGTGCGAAGAAGATGGCCATCAAGGCATTCCTCGAGCACAACCAAAAGGGTCTGCGGGTCTCCCACCTCCTCCAGGCATGCGTGGACGAGTTCAAGGAGAACGAGGACCTGCCCAACACCACCAACCCGGACGACTGGGCCCGTATCTCCGGTAAGAAGGGCGAGCGGATCGTTTACATCCGCACGCTGGTCACCGGAAAACAGGGCGCGGACACCGGCCGCTCCATCGACACGGTGGCGAATACCGGCCAATACCTGTAAGACCGCTCTCCGGCTGCGGATGTCCTGCACGGGGCGTCCGCAGCCGGACGCTTTTCCGGGGGCGGCCCGGCCGCCCCCGGCCTGGCGTACCGGACAGGGAAAACCGGACGGGAGCAATGACTGTAATGATCTCCCCAGCGCCGCTGAGGCGTTCTAGGCTCTTGGGTATCGCGGCGTCACGCTGTGCGGGAGCGGGGATCGCACACGTACCGGAAGCGCAGCGGTACTTGAGCGCCGACCCCATCAGGGGGCGCCGCCGGGCAAGGAGGGCCGCATGACCGTACGGCGAGTAATGGGAATCGAGACGGAGTACGGAATTTCCGTTCCCGGCCACCCGAACGCCAATGCCATGCTCACCTCGTCCCAGGTCGTCAATGCCTACGCGGCGGCGATGCACCGGGCACGACGTGCCCGCTGGGATTTCGAGGAGGAGAATCCGCTGCGGGATGCCCGTGGCTTCGACCTCGCCCGCGAGGCCGCCGATTCCAGTCAGCTCACCGACGAGGACATCGGCCTCGCGAATGTGATCCTGACCAATGGCGCCCGGCTCTACGTCGACCACGCGCACCCCGAATACAGCTCTCCGGAGGTCACCAACCCGCGCGACGCGGTGCTGTGGGACAAGGCCGGCGAGCGAATCATGGCCGAGGCCGCGGAGCGGGCCGCACAGGTCCCCGGTGCCCAGCCGATCCACCTTTACAAGAACAACACCGACAACAAGGGCGCGTCCTACGGCACGCACGAGAATTACCTGATGAAGCGGGAGACCCCCTTCTCGGACATCGTGCGGCACCTGACGCCCTTCTTCATCTCGCGCCAGGTGGTCACCGGCGCCGGCCGGGTCGGTATCGGCCAGGACGGCCACGACCACGGCTTCCAGCTCAGCCAGCGGGCCGATTACTTCGAGGTCGAGGTCGGCCTGGAGACGACGCTCAAGCGGCCGATCATCAATACCCGCGACGAACCGCATGCCGACGCCGAGCGCTACCGCCGCCTGCACGTCATCATCGGTGACGCGAACCTTTCGGAGATCTCGACCTATCTGAAGCTCGGCACCACCTCTCTGGTGCTCTCCATGATCGAGGACGGTTTCATCGCTGTCGACCTGGCCGTCGACCAGCCCGTCCGCACCCTCCACCAGGTCTCGCACGATCCCGATCTGCACCACCTGATCACGCTCCGCAGCGGCCGCACCCTCACCGCCGTACAGCTCCAGATGGAGTATTTCGAGCTGGCCCGCAAATACGTCGAGGACCGTTACGGAGCGGATGCGGACGAGCAGACCAAGGACGTCCTGACCAGGTGGGAGGACGTGCTCGGGCGGCTGGAGAACGACCCGATGAGCCTGTCGGGCGAGCTGGACTGGGTCGCCAAGCGGGAGCTGATGGAGGGATACCGCCGCCGCGACGGCCTGGGCTGGGACGCCGCGCGCCTGCACCTCATCGACCTGCAGTACGCCGACGTACGCCCCGAGAAGGGCCTGTACAACCGTCTGGCGGCCCGCGGGAAGATGAAGCGCCTGCTGGACGAGCCCGGGGTCGAGCGGGCCGAGATGAAGCCTCCGGAGGACACCAGGGCGTATTTCCGCGGCCGCTGTCTGGAGCAGTACGCCGATGACGTAGCGGCCGCCTCCTGGGATTCGGTCATCTTCGATCTGCCCGGCCAGGACTCCCTGCAGCGGGTTCCCACGCTGGAGCCGTTGCGCGGTACCCGGACCCACGTCAAGGACCTCCTGGACCGCTGCCGCACGGCCGAAGAGCTGGTGAGGACGCTGTCCGGACGGTGATCTGCGGCGGATCCGGGACGGAATCCGTCGCGATCCATGGCTGATCCACGGCTGAAATGGCTGCGGTGCGGGAATCATCGAGGTGACGCCCGGACGTTGCACCAAGTGCAGGGCCGATGTCGGACCCTGCTTGTAGGGTCGGATCTTGAAGGTCTCATCGAGCGGGGCGAACCGAGCGGGGTGAGGGATATGGCGACCAAGGACAGCGGCGGCGGACAGCAGAAGGCCACGCGTTCCACCGAAGAGGTCGAGGAGCAGACGCAGGACGCGGAGGCTTCCGAAGACCTCAAGGAGCGCCAGGAAAAGCTGTCGGACGACGTGGATTCCGTCCTGGACGAAATCGACGACGTACTCGAAGAGAATGCCGAGGATTTCGTGCGGTCCTTCGTTCAGAAGGGCGGCGAGTAGCCGGTTCGTGGCCCGCGCGGCGTCGGCGGTGGCCCTCGGGGCGCCGCCGACGCCGCCCGGGGCGCACCGGGACTCCCGGAACCGGCGGATCCCGTTCGGTTCGGTCCGCCGGTGCGCGCCGCCCCGGCGGCATGCCGGACAGGCGCGCGCGAGGCGGCCGGTGGGGTGAGTGGCCCGGTTGCGGAACTCATGTGGATCACAGCCGCGAGGCGGGTAGGGTCCGAGGCGTACGGTGCTTCAGCTGCAACGCAGCCTTGGGTCAATTCAAGGATCGGCCGGACACCTTGAGGCGGGCGGCCGAATATCTGGAAGGAAACGTGTGGAAGCCAACACTCGTAGCACCGGGCGTCTACCAGCTGCCTTCCTGACGCCTGGATCCTCGTCGTTCATGGATTTCATCGGCGAGCACTCTCCGGATCTGCTGCCGGGCAACCGCCCGTTGCCGCCCGTGCAGGGCGCCATCGAGGCGCCGCACGGCACGACGATCGTGGCGGCGTCGTTCGACGGCGGCGTGGTGCTCGCCGGTGACCGGCGGGCGACGATGGGCAATGTCATCGCCCAGCGCGACATCGAGAAGGTGTTCCCGGCCGACGAGTACTCCGCGGTGGGCATCGCCGGCACCGCCGGTCTCGCCGTGGAGATGGTCAAGCTGTTCCAGCTGGAGCTGGAGCACTTCGAGAAGGTGGAAGGCGCCCAACTCTCCCTGGAGGGCAAGGCGAACCGGCTGTCCACGATGATCCGCGGCAATCTCGGGATGGCCATGCAGGGCCTGGCCGTGGTGCCGCTGTTCGCCGGCTGGGACGTCGACCGCGGGAAGGGCCGCATCTTCTCGTACGACGTGACCGGCGGGCGCTCCGAGGAGCACGGCTTCGCGTCGACGGGATCCGGTTCCGTCTTCGCCCGTGGTGCCCTCAAGAAGCTCTACCGCGACGACTTCACGGAGCATCAGGCCGCCACGGCCGTCGTCCAGGCGCTCTACGACGCCGCGGACGACGACTCGGCGACCGGCGGGCCCGATCTGGCCCGGCGGATCTACCCGATCGTCACGGTCATCACCGAGGACGGCTTCAAGAAGTTCACCGAAGCCGAGGTCTCGGAGATCGCCCGTGCCATTCATGAGCGCCGGCTCCAGCAGCCCGACGGCCCGCGTGCCGAGCTGCTCTGACGGGACGGATGGTCCGGAATGCTCCCCCAGCTACTCAGCGCGCCATTGACAGAAAGGGACGGATAGCCGGTGTCGACGCCGTTCTATGTCTCACCCCAGCAGGCCATGGCGGATCGCGCCGAGTATGCCCGCAAGGGCATCGCGCGCGGTCGCAGCGTCGTGGTGCTGCAGTACACCGACGGCGTGGTATTCGTCGCCGAGAATCCTTCCCGCGCCCTGCACAAGGTCAGCGAGATCTATGACCGCATCGCTTTCGCCGCGGTCGGCAAATACAACGAGTTCGAGAATCTGCGGATCGGTGGTGTCCGTTACGCCGATCTGCGGGGCTATACGTACCACCGCGAGGACGTGACCGCGCGCGGTCTCGCGAATGTCTATGCCCAGACGCTCGGCACGATCTTCTCCAGCGCCGCGGAGAAGCCGTACGAGGTCGAGCTGATCGTCGCCGAGGTCGGAAGGGCGGCCGAGGACGATCAGATCTACCGGCTGCCGCACGACGGCTCGATCGTGGACGAGCACGGCTCGGTCGCGGTGGGCGGCAACGCCGACACCATCAGCAGCTATCTCGACCAGCATCACCGCGACGGCATGACGCTGGCCGAGGCCCTGAAGCTGGCTGTCGATTCGCTGTCGCGGGACAACAACGGCGGTGAGCGTGCGCTGACCGCCGAGCAGCTCGAGGTCGCGACCCTGGACCGTACGCGGCCGCAGCAGCGGAAGTTCAAGCGGATCCTGGGGCGTCAGCTCTCCCGGCTGCTGGACGAGCCCTCCGCCGAGGGCGCCGGGAAGCCGGATGCCGACGCGGATGCCGACACCGAGAGCGGTGCCGGGGAGTCCTCCGGCGGCGCGGGCAAGGGGTCTGACGGCAAGGCCTCCGACAGCAAGGGTGCCGGCGGCAAGGGATCGACCGGCAAGGCGGGTTCCGGTTCGTCCGGCTCCGCCAAGCCGGACGCATCGGATGATGCTGACGGGTCGTCCGGTTCGAAGGAGTAGGTGAAGGAGCGGCCCCGCTCCTTCGGAGCAGGTGCCCGGTATCGCGCCCCGGTGGGTCAACTCCCGCCGGGGCGCGCGGCGTTGTCCGGCGGTGGCGCCGTGGAGCCTCGGGTGACGAGGGCGACGGGCAGGGTGGGGGTCTCGGCGCGGCCGCCGTCGAGCACGGTCATCAGGGCCCGCATGCCGGCTTCGCCGAACTCCTCGGCGGGGAGCCGTACGGTCGTCAGCTCCGGCTCCACGGCGACGGCGAGGGCGAGATCGTCGAATCCGGTGACGGAGACGTCCTCGGGGACCCGCAGGCCCAGCCGGCGTACGGCCTTGCAGGCGCCGGCGGCGATGATGTCGTCGTCGCAGAGCAGCGCCGTCGGGCGGGGGCCGGGGGCGGTCAGTGCCGCATGTGCCGTCCGCAGGCCGGCGTCCACGCTGAGCGCGCCCGGTGCCCGGCGCAGCACTCCTCCGGGGATCGCGCCCACCGCCGCGTCGACGGCGCGGGCGCGCAGGGTGAAGGTCCAGGAGTCCACATCGGCCGCGAGGTGGGTGATGCGGCGGTGGCCGAGGGCAGCGAGATGGGCCGTCAACTGCCGTACGCCGTCGGCGATGTCGAGGTTGACGGTGGCGGTGGCGCGGTCGTCCCGCGGGTCGCTGTCCAGCATCACGAGGGGCAGTCCGGCGGCGCGGAGCGGGGTGAGTGCGTCGGCGGCCATGGAGGAGGCGATCACGCCGTCCAGGGTGGCCGAGGCGGAGTCGAAGGGATCGCGGGCCGGTCCGATGCCCTCGGGGGAGGGGTAGAGGACGACGCCGAAGCCGTGGTCGGCGGCGATCCGGGCGGCCCCGGTGTAGACGCGGGCGAAGAACTCGGTGGTGAGCGCGGGAACCACGAGGAGGACGGTGCGGGTGCGGCCCATGCGCAGGCTGCGGGCGGCGAGGTTGGGCCGGTAGCCCAGTTCGCGGGCGGCGGCGCGTACCGCTTCGGCCTTGCCGGGGGAGACCCGGCCGCGCCATTTGTCGCCCAGGACGAGGGAGACGGCGGCCTGCGAGACCCCCGCGGCGTGCGCGACATCCCGGCTGGTGACGCGGGCGCCGGGGGACGGGGCGTGCGCGCGGGCGGCCTCGCGGCGGTCCGGCGGTGCGGCCTCGTTGCTGGTCACCGGTGCTCCACTCCTTGTGCCGGGCCACTGTGCGGTGGACCCATGGGGTGTGGTCATGATACGTATAACGCCCGAGGTTATACGTAACACGAACGGGCTGGGCCCGACGGAGAGGGGCAGGCATGGCCGCGGGATATGCGGAGCTGCTCAGGACCCGGCACGCGGCCCGGCTGCTGACGGGCACGCTGATCGGCAGGCTGCCGAACGCCACGGCCGCGCTGGCCATCGTGCTCTTCATCCGCGCCGAGGGCGGCAGCTACGCCCTGGCCGGCGCGCTCTCCGCGGTCTACGGCGTCTTCACCGCCGTCGGCCAGCCGCTGCTCGGCCGCGCCGTGGACCTCTACGGTCAGCCGCGCGTGATGCTGCCGGCCGCGGTGCTCTCCGCGCTCGGCATGGCGCTGCTCGCCGTCGTCGGCCTGGACGTGCTGTGGCTCGCGTATCTCGCCATGGTGATCGCCGGTGTCTTCACCCCGCCCCTGGAGGGCGGTCTGCGAGCCCTGTGGCCCGGGGTCCTCAAGCGCGAGGACCGGGTGCACGCCGCCTACGCGTTGGACGCGGTGGCCCAGGAAGTCATGTTCGCGGTGGGCCCGTTGCTGGTGACGCTGTGCGTGGCGGCCTGGTCCGAGCGGGTCGCCCTCCTGGTCATCAATCTGATCGGGGTGCTCGGCGCGCTCTCCGTCGTCGTGTCCGAGCCGTCCCGGCAGTGGCGCAGCGGGCCGCGCGAGGCGCACTGGCTGGGCGCGCTGCGCTCGGCCGGACTGCTGGTGCTGATCGGGGCCTTCTTCTTCGTCGGGCTCGCGCTCGGCTCCATCGCTGTCGCGGCGGTGGCGTACTCCGACGACCACGGCGGCGGCATGGTCTCCAGCTATCTGCTCTCGTCGCTGGGCGTCGGCGCGCTGATCGGTGGCCTGGTCTACGGCGCCCGCCAGTGGCCGGGGAGGCCGGAGAGCCGACTGCGGCTGCTCGTCGGGCTGCTGGCGCTGGGGTACCTGCCGCTGGCGCTGGCTCCCGGGGCCGTCTGGATGACGGTGCTGACGGGTGTGGCGGGCGTGTTCCTGGCGCCCGCGCTCGCCTGCGCGTTCGTGGTCGTGGACCGGCACGCGCCCAAGGGCACCGTGACGGAGGCGTTTTCGTGGCTGGTGACGACCTTCGGCGTCGGGTCGGCGGTGGGCGCCTCGGTGGTGGGGCCGGCGGTGGAGAGCGGTGGCGCGGCGGCGGGTTTCGCGGTGGCGGGCGCGGGCGGAATCGCCGCGCTGCTCGTGCTTTTGTCGACGAAGCGATTCCTCGGGGATCCCGTGCAGCGTACGGCCGGTGCGGTCCCGGCGGAAAATGATCGAAACGGGGCCGTCGAACCCGGTTTCAGAGCAGGGCATCAGGCGTAATGTTCAGTCATGGACCGCCGCATTTTCGGGCTGGAGAACGAGTACGGCGTCACGTGCACGTTCAGGGGACAGCGCCGACTGTCACCTGACGAAGTGGCGCGGTACCTCTTCCGCCGTGTTGTGTCATGGGGCCGCAGCAGCAATGTCTTCCTGCGGAACGGCGCCCGCCTGTACTTGGACGTGGGATCGCATCCGGAATACGCAACTCCCGAGTGCGACAACGTGACCGAACTGGTCACCCACGACAAGGCCGGCGAGCGTATTCTCGAAGGCCTGCTCGTCGACGCCGAACGCCGCCTGCACGAGGAGGGAATCGCCGGCGACGTCTATCTCTTCAAGAACAACACCGATTCGGCGGGAAACTCCTACGGCTGCCACGAGAACTATCTCGTCGCCCGCCACGGGGAGTTCTCCCGGCTCGCGGACATCCTCATCCCGTTCCTCGTCACCCGTCAGCTGATCTGCGGTGCCGGCAAGGTGCTCCAGACACCGCGGGGCGCGGTCTACTGCGTCAGCCAGCGGGCGGAGCACATCTGGGAGGGCGTCTCCTCCGCGACGACCCGCTCCCGGCCCATCATCAACACCCGCGACGAACCGCATGCGGACGCCGAACGCTACCGCCGCCTGCACGTCATCGTCGGTGACTCCAACATGTCCGAGACGACCATGCTGCTCAAGGTCGGTGCCACCGATCTCGTGCTGCGCATGATCGAGGCGGGCACCGTCATGCGGGACCTGACGCTGGAGAACCCGATCCGGGCGATCCGTGAGGTCAGTCACGACACCACGGGACAGCGCAAGGTGCGGCTGGCCAGCGGGCGTGAGGCCTCGGCTCTCGAGGTCCAGCAGGAGTACTACGAAAAGGCCGTCGACTTCTGCGAGCGCCGCGGAATCCGCACCGGCACCGTCGAAAAGGTCCTGGAGCTCTGGGGCCGTACGCTCGAAGCGATCCGGGACGAGGACCTGGACCGTATCTCGACCGAGATCGACTGGGTGATGAAACATCAGCTCATCGAGCGATATCGAGCAAAGAACAACATCACCATGTCCCACCCCCGGGTGGCGCAGATAGACCTCGCGTATCACGACATCCACCGCCGCAGGGGGCTGTATTACCTCCTGGAGCGGAAGGGGCAGGCGGCGCGGATCTGTAACGACTTGAAGATCTTCGAAGGCAAGTCGGTGCCTCCGCAGACCACCCGCGCAAGGCTGCGCGGGGACTTCATCCGCCGTGCTCAGGAACAGCGCCGTGATTTCACGGTCGACTGGGTGCATCTCAAGCTCAATGACCAGGCGCAGCGCACCGTGCTGTGCAAGGACCCGTTCCGATCCGTGGACGACCGGGTGGAGAAGCTGATCGCCGGGATGTGACCGGCGGGTTTGCGGTGGTGTGCCGGGAGCATAAAAGCTCTCGGCACATTGCTGTGTTGCGCCGGGAAACGCCCACAGCGTCAGGTCGTAGAGTGGCGGGCATTGCCCACCCACCCCACGAGCCCGAGTTGGACTGATGAACCTCACGAAAAACACCCGTCGCGCCGCCGCCGCGGTGCTGACCGTGCCCCTCCTGCTGTTCACCGCCGCCTGCGGGTCCGATGACGACAAGGGCTCGTCCGGTGACCCCGTCGCCAGTGTGCAGGGCACGGTCGGGGACAAGCCCAAGATCAAGGTCGCCAAGAACGCCAAGGTCGCGGACAAGGTCGTCACCAAGACCGTTACCGAGGGTAAGGGTGCCGCGGTCAAGTCGGGCGACAACGTACGCATCGACTACGCGGGCCAGCTGGCGAAGGGGCAGAGCCTCGGCAACAGCTGGGACGTCCAGCCCGGCACGGACAAGAATGCCCCCCGGCGCCAGCTCGTCTTCCCGCTCGACGAGCAGCTCCCGCAGATGCAGCAGCAGCTGCCGGTCCCGGTGAAGGTGCTGGAAGCGCTGAAGGGCAAGAAGGTCGGCAGCCGTGTCCAGGTGGAAGGCACCGCCAAGGCCCTGATCGGCGAGGTGCCGCCGCAGTCGGGCGTCAAGCCCGGTGACGGCATGGTGTTCGTCGTCGATGTCGTCGGCGCCAAGCAGGTCGACAAGAAGGCCAAGGCCGAGGGCAAGCAGGCGCCGGCCGAGGACGGTATGCCCGAGGTGAAGGCCGAGGGCGAGAAGGCCGCGAAGATCACCGTCCCCGAGGGGGAGAAGGCGCCGACCAAGCTCCAGGACCAGGTCCTGATCAAGGGCAAGGGCGCCGAGGTGAAGGCCCGCGACGGACTGATCGCGCAGTACACGGGCGTGAAGTGGAAGGACGGCAAGAAGTTCGACTCGTCCTGGGACCACGGCGGTGCGACCGCCTTCCAGATCGGCACCAGCAGCGTCATCAAGGGCTGGGACAAGGGTCTGGTCGGTAAGCACGTCGGCGACCGTGTCCTGCTGTCGATTCCCGCGGAGCAGGCCTACGGCGACAACCCGCCGCAGGGCAGTGGTCTGGCCAAGGGCGACGCCCTTGTCTTCCAGGTCGACGTCCTCGGCACGTTCTGACCGCTATCTGCAAGACTGTCGCAGCAATCGCAAAGATCCGTAAGTAGGAGCACATTCGTGAGCATCGACAAGCCCGAGATCGACTTCCCTGAGGGCCCGGCTCCCACCGAGCTGGAGATCGTGGACCTGTGGGAGGGTGACGGGCCGGTCGCCAAGGCCGGGGCCACCGTCTCCGTCCACTACGTCGGCGTGGCGTTCAGCACCGGCGAGGAGTTCGACGCCAGCTGGAACCGCGGCACCCCGCTCCAGTTCCAGCTCGGTGCCGGCCAGGTCATCTCCGGCTGGGACCAGGGCGTGCAGGGCATGAAGGTCGGCGGTCGTCGCCGGCTGACCATCCCCTCGCACCTCGCGTACGGCGACCGTGGCGCCGGTGGCGGCCGCATCGCCCCGGGCGAGACGCTGATCTTCGTCTGCGACCTGGTCTCCGTCTGAGACCACAGCGACACCCCTGAGGGCCCCCGCCGATCCGGCGGGGGCCCTCAGTCGCTGGACCTGGCTTTTGCCGTCGGCACCCTGAGCGGTACGGTCAACGGTCGGGAGTACAACGAGAAAGGGCGTCGATGGCGATTGCCAAGGCCGAGCGGCTGATGAACCTGGCGCTGTGTCTGCTGGGGACCCGTCGACCGCTGACCAAGCGCGAACTGCGGTCATCGATCGAGGCGTATCTGGAAGCGGGCGGCGACGACTCCTTCAACCGCATGTTCGAGCGGGACAAGGACGACCTGCGCGAGCTGGGCCTGGTGATCGAGACCGTTGACGGCATCGAGGGCGACGTCGGCTATCTCGCCCGCCGCGACAGCAACCGCCTCCCGCCGATCACCCTGGACGCCGAGGAGGCCGCCGCCCTCGGACTGACCGCCAAGGTCTGGCAGCAGGCCCGGCTGGCCGGTGCGGCCAGCGGCGCCCTGCAGAAGCTGCGGGCGGCCGGGATGCCGCTGGCCGCCGACGGCGCCGACCTCGACGCCGGGCAGCCGCACAGTGCCCTCGAACCCCGCATCCCGACCCACGAAGCCGCGTTCGAGCCGCTGATGCTGGCCTGCCGGGACCGCCGGCCGGTGGTCTTCGACTACCGCAAGTCCAACGCCGCGCGCCCCGAGCAGCGGCAGGTCGAACCGTGGATCCTGGAGTGCTGGCGCGGCCACTGGTACGTCGCGGGCTGGGACCGCGAGCGCAAGGCCGAGCGGGTCTTCCGGCTCTCCCGGATCACCGGCAA
This sequence comes from Streptomyces sp. NPDC101393, assembly GCF_044767385.1. Taxonomy (NCBI): domain Bacteria; kingdom Bacillati; phylum Actinomycetota; class Actinomycetes; order Kitasatosporales; family Streptomycetaceae; genus Streptomyces; species Streptomyces sp. NPDC101393. The sequence goes on from NZ_JBIWNU010000007.1 coordinate 255,262, forward strand.
GGTCCGTTCCCGGCAAGGGGCGTTCACCGCTCCGGTGCCCGATCACGTCACCGTCCGCGAGACCGTCGAGAGCTGGGCCGGCGAGACCGCCACCGGCACCGCCAGGATCAAACTCCGTGCCGGGCACGGCTATCCGCTGCGGGCCCGCGCGCTCTTCGTCCGGGACCTGGGCGACGGCTGGGACGAGCTGGAGATCCCCAACGGGCACGGACTCGACGCCTGGCTCGTGGAGTTCGGCCCCGACGTGGTCGTCCTGGAACCCGCCGAACTGCGGGCCGATGTCGTGGACCGGCTGCGCGCCGTGGCCAAGGGCTGAGAGGGATACGAGAACCCATGGCGACGAACGCGATCGACCAGACCCGCCGGATGCTGTCCCTGGTGACCTACCTGCGCGAGCGCCCCGGCGCCCGCGTCGGCGACGTCGCGCGGGCCTTCGGCATCACCGAGGACGAGCTGATCGCCGACCTCGACGTACTGCCCATGTGCGGTACGAGCTTCCGTGGCGGCGACCTCCTCGACATCGACACCGACGGCGACCGCATCTGGTGGCACAACCCCGACGATGTCGCCGAACCGCTGCGGCTGGCCGCCGACGAGGCCACCGCGCTGCTCGTCGCGGCCCGTGCCGTGTCGACGCTGCCCGGCCTGCGCGAGGGCGACCGGCAGGCGCTGCTGCGCGCCACCGCCAAGCTGGAGGCGGCCGCGGGCGAGGTGGCCGGTGCCAGCTCCCGGCTGTCGGTGACCTTCGAATCCGAGGGCGGTGTCTTCGCCGACGTGGACCGCGCCATCGCCGAACGGCGCCGGCTGTGGCTGCGCTACTACTCCCCGGCACGCGACGAGCTGACCGAGCGCGAGGTGGACCCGATCCGTCTCTTCGCGGTCGGCCACACCTACGTCGAGGCCTGGTGCCGGCTCTCGGAGGCGCGGCGTACCTTCCGGCTCGACCGGGTCGCCGAGATCAAGCTGCTGGACGCGCCCGCCGACCCGCCGCCCATCGAGCTGCGCGACCTCTCGGAAGGCCTGGTGCAGCCGGCCGCCGAGGACCCCGAGGTGATCATCGAGGTGGGCCCCGGGGGCCGCTGGGTCGCCGAGTACTACCCGCACGACAGCGCCGAGGAGCTCCCCGAGGGCGGGCTGCGCATCACCCTGCGCACCCCCGACCCCGCGTCGCTGCGCCGGCTGGCCTTGCGGCTCGGCAGGGACGGCAGCATCGTGTCCCCGCAGGCGCTCGCCGACAGCGCACGCCAGGCCGCGGGTGAGGCGCTCGCGGCGTACGACGGGTGACCGCGGGGCACCGGGTCCCGTAGCGGGCGCACCGAACCGTAAAGAGGAGCAGCGAAGGATGACGACCACGATGGCGGCGACCACCATGGCGACAACGACCGCTCCGGTGCTCTTCAAGGCGGCCTGCACGGACTGCCGGGGCCGTTTCGAACTGGCCTCGGACGCCTTCCGGCTGGCCATCGGCGCCAGCAGCCGCACCACCTTCTACTCCTTCACCTGCCCCGACTGCGGGCGCGCGGTGCGCCGGCCGGCCGGTGAGCGGATCATCGAGCTGCTGACCGGCGGCGGGGTCCGCACGCTGCGGCTGCACACGGGCTGACCGATAGGCTCGCCCCATGCTCTGGCCCATGATCGCTATCGCCCTCGGCTTCCTCGGCATCGCCGTGCTGGGCGTCCTCGCCATCCGCGTCTTCGTCGAGGTACGGCGGCTGGCCCGTCAGGTCGGTGCGGCGTCGGAGCGGATCCAGCGGGCCTCCGCCGACCTGGAAAGCGCGGCGACGCCGCTTGCCGCGCGGGCCCATGAGGCCGGTCGTGACTACTGACGTCGGCACTCTGCTGTGACGCGGACCCGGGAGGTACCCTGCATGCGTGGTTCAGACCACTAGGCAGGGTCGGACCACCGGCAGGGGAGGCAATCCGCAGTATGCAAGGGGATTGCCCAGCGTTCACGACCGAACGTTACGATCGAGCTAGCACCAGGACGCCAGTCCGACCCCATCGGCAGGCACCACAGCAGACGCCGCCCCGGCGAGAAGGTAGTCGCACATGTTCAGCAACCTGAGGGCCCCCGAGATCATTCTGATCCTCGTCATCGTTGTGCTGCTGTTCGGCGCGAAGAAGCTCCCGGACATGGCGCGTTCGCTCGGCAAGTCCGCTCGTATCCTCAAGAGCGAGGCCAAGGCGATGAAGAAGGAGGGCGAGAAGGACGGCGACGCCGCCGCCCCGTCCGACCCCACCGCCGACGCCACCCAGGCCGCGCCTCGTACGATCCAGGCCTCGCCCGGTGATGTGTCCAGCTCGCGCCCGGTGGCCGAGCCGAACCGCACCAACCAGAACTGACCGAGCCGACCCAGCCCTACCGACCCGGTTGGTCGGGAAGCTGACGCACGAGACGAGGAAGTGGGTTGCTCAAGTCTGCCCGCAAGCAGGACAAGGATCCCGATGGGCGGATGCCCCTCGCGGCGCATCTGCGTGAGTTGCGCAACCGGCTTCTGAAGTCGGTGCTGGCGGTCTGTGTGGCCGCCGCGATCGCGATGGTCTACTACCAGGACATCGCGCGCTTCATCACGGGGCCGGTCCTCGACGTCGTCGGCTGTCCTTCGGGTACGGCCGCCGCCGGCCCCCGCGCGCATCCGTGTGCCGAGATCACCGCCAACGGTCTGATCGCGCCCTTCACGATCATGCTGAAGCTGTCGCTCACCTCCGGCGTGGTCGCCTCCAGCCCGATCTGGCTCTACCAGCTGTGGGCCTTCCTCGCCCCGGGTCTGCACCGGCACGAGAAGAAGTACGCGCTGAGCTTCGTCGGCGCCGGCGTGCCGCTCTTCCTCGCGGGCGCCTACCTCGCCTACGCGGTGCTGCCCACCACGGCCGGGGCCCTGGTCGGGCTGACACCCAGCGACTGGGCCAACCTCTTCCCGGCCGATGAATTCATCGACATCGTCACGCGCATGGTCGTCGTCTTCGGCCTCGCCTTCGAGCTGCCGCTGCTGCTGGTGCTGCTGAACTTCGGCGGCGTGCTCACCGGCCGCCGGGTCCTGGGCTGGTGGCGGTTCATGGTGCTGGGCATCACGGTCTTCGCCGCGCTCGCCACACCCACCGGTGACCCGCTGGTGATGACCCTGCTGGCACTGCCGATCGTGATCCTGTACTTCGGCGCCACGGGCATCTGCCTGCTCCACGACCGCCGCCGCAAGCGTGCCGACCCGGACGCGGAGCTGGACGACGACGAGGCCTCCGAGCTGGACCTGACGCCTGCCGCTGTCGGCGAGAGCGAGCCGGTGGCCTCCAGCCGGATGCTCCCGGAGCAGGCGAGCGGGGACTCCGGCGGCAGTGAGCCGAGCCGTCGGGCCGGCTACGACGACTTCACCTGAGCTGACACCGCATCGTGCCCTGCGCACCGCCCGGGACCCGAAGGGTCCCGGGCGGTGAACGGTAAAGATCCGGTGTGTGTCAGTGGTGGCCGGTAGGCTCGTAAGCACGATGACCGAGGACATGTCCCCTGCTGAGCGCTTTGCCGCCGCCAAGCTCCGGGCGGCCGAGCAGGCCACCGCACTCGCCCCTTTCCGAGAGATGTACGAGTTCGATCTGGATCCGTTCCAGATCGACGCATGCAAGGCCCTGGAGGCCGGCAAGGGCGTGCTGGTCGCGGCCCCCACCGGATCCGGAAAGACGATCGTCGGCGAATTCGCCGTCCACCTGGCCCTGGAGCAGGGCCGAAAATGCTTCTACACGACGCCCATCAAGGCGCTGTCGAACCAGAAGTTCCAGGACCTGGTCAAGCGGTACGGCGCCGACAAGGTCGGCCTGCTGACCGGCGACAACAGCGTCAACTCCGATGCCCCGGTGGTCGTGATGACCACCGAGGTGCTGCGGAACATGCTCTATTCCGGCTCGCAGGCGCTGGTCGGTCTCGGGTATGTGGTCATGGACGAGGTCCACTACCTCTCCGACCGTTTCCGCGGTGCCGTCTGGGAAGAGGTGATCATTCACCTCCCGGAGTCCGTGACCCTGGTATCCCTGTCGGCCACGGTCTCCAACGCCGAGGAGTTCGGGGACTGGCTCGACACCGTCCGAGGCGACACCGAGGTGATCGTCTCCGAGCACCGCCCGGTGCCGCTGTGGCAGCACGTCCTCGCGGGCCGGCGGATATACGACCTGTTCGAGGAGCGGGACGGGCAGGGCGGCGGCCGCCGCGAGGTCAACCCCGACCTGGAGCGGCTGGCACGGATGGAGAACAGCCGGCCGACGTTCGGCCGGGACAAACGCCGTGGCCGCAATCTGCGCGAGGCGGACCGCGAGCGTGAGCGGCGCCAGCGCAGCCGCATCTGGACCCCCAGTCGCGCCGAGGTGATCGACCGCCTCGACAACGAAGGCCTGCTGCCCGCGATCACCTTCATCTTCAGCCGGGCCGGCTGCCAGGCGGCCGTCCAGCAGTGCCTGTACGCCGGCCTGCGGCTCAACGACCAGGAGGGCCGCGAGAAGGTCCGCCGCATAGTCGAGGCGCGGACGGCCGGCATCCCGGACGACGACCTCCATGTGCTGGGCTACTTCGAGTGGTTGGAGGGCCTGGAGCGGGGCATCGCGGCACACCACGCCGGCATGCTGCCGACCTTCAAGGAGGTCGTCGAGGAGCTGTTCGTGAAGGGGCTGGTCAAGGCCGTCTTCGCGACCGAGACGCTGGCCCTGGGCATCAACATGCCCGCCCGTACGGTGGTGTTGGAGAAGCTCGTCAAGTGGAACGGCGAGCAGCACGCCGACATCACCCCCGGCGAATACACCCAGCTCACCGGCCGGGCCGGGCGGCGCGGGATCGACGTCGAGGGCCACGCCGTGGTGCTCTGGCAGCGCGGCATGAACCCGGGCGCGCTGGCCGGCCTCGCCGGGACGCGTACGTATCCGCTGCGTTCCTCCTTCAGGCCGTCGTACAACATGGCGGTCAATCTGGTCTCGCAGTTCGGCAGGCACCGTTCGCGGGAGCTGCTGGAGATGTCCTTCGCGCAGTTCCAGGCCGACAAGTCGGTGGTCGGGATCTCCCGCCAGGTGCAGAAGAACGAGGAGGGGCTGGAGGGCTATCGCGGTTCGATGACCTGCCACCTCGGGGACTTCGAGGAGTACTCCCGGCTGCGGCGGGAGTTGAAGGACCGGGAGACGGACCTCGCCAAGCAGGGCGCGGCGCAGCGGCGGGTGGCGGCCGCGACGGCGCTGGAGAAGCTCAAGCCGGGCGATGTCATCCATGTCCCGACGGGCAAGTACGCCGGTCTCGCGCTGGTGCTGGATCCGGGCATGCCGTCGGGGCGGACCAACGGCCATCGCGGCTTCGAGGCCCAGGACGGTCCCCGGCCGCTGGTGCTGACCGCCGAGCGGCAGGTCAAGCGGCTCGCCTCGATGGATTTCCCGGTGCCTGTCGAGGCGTTGGACCGGATGCGGATCCCCAAGTCCTTCAACGCCCGCAGCCCGCAGTCGCGTCGTGATCTGGCGTCCGCGCTGCGCACCAAGGCCGGCCATATCGTCCCGTCGCGGCACCGCAAACCGCGCTCGGAGGCGGTCGACGACCGGGAGATCGCCCGGCTGCGTACGGCGATCCGGGCGCATCCCTGCCATGGCTGCGACGAGCGGGAGGACCATGCCCGCTGGGCGGAGCGCTATCACCGGCTGCTGCGGGACACCCGCCAGTTGGAGCGTCGGATCGAGGGGCGGACGAACACCATCGCGCGCACCTTCGACCGGATCTGTTCGCTGCTGACCGAGCTGGACTACCTCGAAGGCGACACCGTCACCGACGAGGGCCGCCGGCTGGCCCGGCTCTACGGCGAGCTGGACCTGCTGGCGAGCGAGTGCCTGCGCGACGGCGTCTGGGAGGGGCTCGGCCCGGCGGAGCTGGCGGCCTGCGCCTCGGCGCTGGTGTACGAGGCGCGGCAGGCGGACGACGCGGTGGCCCCCAAGCTGCCGTCCGGCAAGGCGCGTGACGCCTTGGCGGAGATGGTGCGCATCTGGGGCCGGCTGGATGCCCTGGAGGAGAGCCACAAGATCAATCAGGCGGAGGGTGTCGGCCAGCGCGAGCCGGACCTCGGCTTCGCCTGGTCCGCCTACCGCTGGGCCTCCGGGTTCGGCCTGGACGAGGTGCTCCAGGAGGCGGACATGCCGGCCGGCGACTTCGTCCGCTGGTGCAAGCAGCTGATCGATGTGCTCGGCCAGATCGCCGCGGCGGCCCCGCCTGGCGGTTCGGTGGCCCGCACGGCCCGCAAGGCCGTGGACGGCGTGCTCCGCGGCGTCGTGGCGTACTCGTCGGTGGGCTGAGCAGGGTCCGGCCGGGCCGGACGGTGAGATGACGGCGGCTGCGCCTGCGGGAGTCCGCAGGCCCAGCCGCCGTTCACTTTGCGGGGAGGGGCCCCGACCCGGGGAGCCGGATGCGCCGAGGGTGGCGAGGCGGAAGCCGCAACCGTCACGAGGAGGTGGGCACGGCCGGCTGTGCCCGGCGCGCCCACCGTGGTTCCTGATGTGGCGCCGGTCGTCGTCCGGGTCGTGCGGCGGGCGCCGCGCGACCCGAAGGGCGCCCGCCCTACGAGGCTGCCCGTTCCCCCGCCCCTTCCGCCGCCCGTGCCGCGTCCCGCTTGGCGACCTCCTCGCGGACGATCGGGATGACCTGGCGCCCGAAGTCGATCGCGTCGTCGAGCAGGTCGTAACCGCGGGCGGAGAGGATGTCCACGCCGAGGTCGTAGTAGTCCAGCAGCGCCTGGGCGACGGTCTCGGGCGTGCCGACCAGCGCGGTGGAGTTTCCCGCGCCGCCGGTTTCCGCGGTGGTCGGCGTCCACAGCGCACGGTCGTGCCGCTCGCCCTGGGCGGCCACCGCCAGCAGCCGCTGCGAGCCGGTGTTCTGCGGGTTCGTCAGCGGATGCCGGCGGCTGAGCACGCCACCGGCCTTCCGCGCCTTGATCCGCTCCAGGGTGCGGTGCGCCTTCTCCCAGGCCAGTTCCTCCGTGGGCGCGATGATCGGCCGGAACGCGACCTGGATCCTGGGCACATCGGTGCGGCCCGCGGCGCGCGCCGCCGCCTTGACCGAGGCGATCTGCTCGGCGGTCTGCGCCAGCGGCTCGCCCCACAGGCAGTAGATGTCCGCCTCGGCCCCGCCGGCCGCGTAGGCGGCGGCCGAGGAACCGCCGAACGAGACCTGCGGATGGGGCTGCTGGACGGGGAAGGTGTCCGAGACGAAGTCGTGGAAGCGGTAGTGCGTGCCCTCGTGGTCGAAGGGTTCGTGGGTGGTCCAGATCTTCTTGACGAGGCCGATGTACTCCCGGGTGCGGTCGTAGCGCTCGTCCTTGGTGAGGGTGTCGCCCTCGCGGGCCTGTTCATGGTCGTTGCCGCCGGTGATGAAGTGCACCGCGAGGCGGCCGTCGCTGATCCGGTCCAGGGTCGCGAAGGTTTTCGCGGCGAACGTCGGATAGGAGACGTTGGGACGGTGTGCGACCAGCAGTTGCAGGGTGTCGGTGCGCGCGGCGATATAGGCGGCGGCCGGGGAGGGGTCGGGGGAGCCGGAGCCGTAGGCGAACAGCACCCGGTCCCAGCCGTGGTCCTCGTGGGCGCGGGCCAGCTTCAGCGTGTAGTCCTTGTCGAAGGACACGCCGGAGCGCGGGGTGACTTCGGAACCGTTGTGGGTGGCGGCGATGCCGAGGAACTCGACAGGCATGGGTGCGGCCTCGTCTTCTCGTAGGTCGTGCTCAGTCAGGAAGGCGTACGGCGGCGCGCGCCACGGAAGTGCCCTGCGGAAAGGCGGAGGGAACTCCCGTAGGGGATTGCCGTACGGGGAAAGGGGGGTGCGCTACGGAGAAGTCAGCGGCAACAGGAGGCGGACCACACTCGACCGAAGTCGATGTGGTCGCGGGTGACCAGCCGCGGCTGAGGACGCATGCCGCCAGTGGAACAGCTGATACGTGGTACGTCAACCAATCGCCGGTATGCGGACGTGCGTTGGCCGCCGCTGCGCCCGTCGTGCGTGGGTGTGCGGGGAGGGGCGCGGGGTGCAGGATGCCGTCATGGCTTCGATACGTGACGAGGGTGCGGGCGAGGGCGGGGCACATGAGGGCGGCGACCCCCGGGTCCAGCGCTTCGGGAAGATCATCAAGTTGCGGCCGGAGCACCGGGAGGAGTATCTGCGTCTGCACGCCGACGCCTGGCCCGCGGTGCTCGCCACGCTCACCGCATGTCATATCCGCAACTACTCGATCTTTCTCGAGGGCGGGATGCTGTTCTCGTACTTCGAGTACGTGGGCGGGGACTACGCCGCCGACATGGCCCGGATGGCCGCCGACCCGGCGACGCGGGAGTGGTGGCGGCTGACCGACCCGTGCCAGGAGCAAACGGAGGGCGCCGTGGCGGGGGAGTGGTGGACGCCGCTGCGGGAGGTCTTCCACCACGACTGAGCCACCGCCCCGCCCGCCCTCTCTGCCCCTTTGCTGCCTTCCCTACGCGCCGCTCCCGCCCCGCCGCGCCTCTCGGGCTCCGGCGTGCAACAACTGCTGTGCCGGCGCGGCGAGTTCGAGGATCCGCAGGACGCTATCGCCGTGCCCCGGCAACGGTACGTGCAGCGGCCGGGACCAGCGCTCCGGGATCGCCTGCACGCCGTGCACCGCGCCGGCCAGTGCGCCGGGGCGGCGGCAACCGTGTCGGTGTCGCCGCCCAGATCGGTCGCGGCGCCGACGGCCGCGGCGTACGAACCGGTGGTGCGCAGCGCCCAGAGGGCGGAGCCCAGTCCTGGGCACGGAGTTCACGTTCCCGGTCTCACAGTCGTCGTGACACCTCTGCCGCCGCCTGCCGGACCGCCGGGGCGAACGCCGTCAGCTGGTCCTCGGTGACCAGGAAGGCGAGGGAGGAGACGGATACCGCGCCGACCGGGTAGCCGTCGGTGTCCAGGACCGGGGCGGCGAGCGAGCAGATCGCCGCGTCGGCCTCCTCGTACTCCGTGGCGAAGCCGCTGTGCCGGATGTCGGCCAGCTCGGCGAGGAGGGCCGTGCGGTCGGTGACGGTGCGGGGGGTGCGGGCGGGCAGTCCGACCCGGTCCAGCAGTGCGCCGGCCTCCGCCTCCGGGAGGTGGGCCAGCAGTACCTTGCCGGCGGCCGAGGCGTGCAGCGGGAGGTGCATGCCGACCTCGGTGGCGATGCGGTAGGCGTGTCCCGGGTCGACCTTGTGGGTGTAGGTGGCGTGGTCGCCGCTGAGCACCGCCAAGTGGACGGCCTGGCCCAGGCGTTGCTGGAGCGCGCGGAGCACCGCGTCGATGCCGACGGTGTCATCGGAGAGCACCTGGGCGGCCAGCGCCCGGAGTTGGACGCCGATGCCGTAGCGGCCCTCACCGTCCGGGACGGCGTACCCCTCCTCGGTGAGGGTGGCGAGGATGCGGTGGGTGCTGGCCTTGGGGACGCCGGAGCGGTCGGCGATCTCGCCGAGCCGGTGCGGGGCGTCGGGGTGTGCGAGGGCCTGCAGCACGCGCAGTGCCTTGGCGACGGAGTTGACCGCGGTGGGGCTCCCGGCCGCGGCGTCGGGCGTGGTCTCCGGCCGCGCGTCGGCCCGGTCGTCCACCGGTCCGCCGGTCGGCCCTTCCACCGCGGCTCCCGTTGTTTCGCGTGACCTTTCGCGATCCATTGACCCTCCGAAGGCATCCGGCTAGCGTGCCACCAATCCGTTCTCCGGAACGCGAATCTACTCTACGGAACGCCTCTCCGTCCCGCAGCTGTACCTCCGCGCCCCATCTCACGCTCAGTGAAAGGCCGCCGTCCATGGTTGTGCAGGCATCCACCGACATCCGATTCGATCTTGTGATCCGCGGCGGGCTGCTGGTCGACCCGGAGAAGGGCACGGCGGCGCCCGGAGATCTCGCCGTGGCGGGCGACCGGATCGCCGCCGTCGGCGGGCCCGGGACGGTCGATCCGGCAGGCGCCGAGGTGTACGACGCGAGCGGACTGCTGGTCACGCCCGGCCTGATCGACCTGCACACCCATGTCTACGACGGCACCACCGGCCTCGGCCTCCCGGCCGATCTCGCGGGCGTCCGCCAGGGTGTGACGACCGTGGTGGACGCCGGCAGCTGCGGCAGCGACGACTGGCCGCACTTCGCCGCCGGTGTCGTCGCCCCGGCCGCCACCCGCGTGCTGAGCTGGCTCAACATCTCCCGGCACGGGCTCGTCCACGGCACCGCCGAACTCGTACGGGGCGCGGCCGACATCGATGTCGAGGCCACCGCCGGGATCCTCGCCCGCCACCCGGAGACCGTCCGCGGCCTCAAGGTCCGGATGAGCCGTTCGGTGCTCGGTGACAGCGGTCTGGCGCCGCTGCGTACGGCCGTCCGGCTGGCCGGGGACCACGCGCTCCCGGTGATGGTGCATGTCGGCAACGCGCCGCCCGCGTTCGGCGACGTCCTGGACCTGCTCGGGCCCGGCGATGTCGTCACGCACGCCTTCCACGGCAAGACCGGCGGGCTGTTCGGCGGCGGCCGCGCGCCCCTGCCGCAGGCCCGCGCGGCCCTGGAGCGCGGGGTGCGGTTCGACGTCGGGCACGGCAGTGCCAGCTTCGCGTTCGACACCGCGGAACGGGCGCTCGCGGCCGGGATCGAGCCGTACACCATCAGCACCGACCTGCACGCCCGTAATGCCGACGGGCCGGTGCACGACCTGACCACCTGCCTCTCCAAACTGCTCGCCCTCGGCATGCCGCTGCCGGACGTCATCCGCTGCACCACCTCCCGGCCGGCCGAAGTCCTGGGTTTGGCTGGGGAGTTGGGTTCGCTGAAGCCGGGCGCGGCGGCCGATCTGAGTCTGCTCGGCACGGCCGGGGCGCCGGAGCACCTCACCGACTCCGAAGGGCACACCCGCCCGGCCGGGCCGTGGCTCGCCCCCGTCGCGGCCGTCCGCGCCGGGCGCCCGATTCCGATACGAAAGGCCGCCGTATGACTGCCGACCCCTTGATCGAGCGGCTGGCCGGGGCCGTGGCGGACACCGCCGAACCCGTCCGCGAGGAGGACCGCCGGGCGCTCGCCCGCCTCCTTCCCCTGATCGAGGAGCGGGCCACCGCCGAACGCATCACCTTCGGCGACGACCGCAGGCTCGCGCTCGCCGTCCACACCCTGGCGTTCGTCCGCCGGGTGCGGGCCGGGGAGCACCTGGACGCGCTGGATCCGCAGCTCGCCGACGAGGTCGGGCCGGGCCGCCTGGCCGCCGCCCGCGAGCTGATCGACGCGTACTGCACACCCCGCGGCTTCGTCGCCGGGGACACCGAAGTCCTGCTGCTCGCCCTGCACTTCGAGACCGCACGGCAGCTCCAGGACACCGCCCCGGAGCACACCGCCGCCACGGCGGCACAGCGCACACAGGCATGACCGGGCCGCGCGCCGAGGGGCCGCGGATCACCCGGCGACACGGACGACGTACGACACCTACGCCACGGACGACGTACGCACGTACGTACGTACGCCACGCACGACAAGGGAGCGCACCATGGCAGTCAAGATCGTGATCGGGCACCGGCTCGGCAAGGGCCAGGCCGTCGCCGACGGCATCCGCGCGGCGGGCGCCGAACCCGTCCTGATCCCGGGCCCCGGCGCGGACATGAAGGTCGGCGACGTGATGGCCGCCGAGGGCGCGGCGCTGGGCATCTCCTTCTGCGGCAGCGGCGGCGCGGGTGCCGTCACCGCCAAAGCCAAGTACGGACACGACATCGAGTTCGGGATGCGCTCCCCGCAGGCCGGGATCACCGCCGTCCAGCAGGGCAAGACGGTGCTCGGCTTCGGCTTCCTGGACAGCGAGGAGCTGGGCTTCAAGGTGGCCGAGGCGCTGCTGAGGAAGCTGGGGGAGGCGGCGTGATCGAGGACCGGCACACCGTCCGGGTCAGCGGCACCGGACCGACCCGCGAAAAGGCCTTCGCCACCGCCATGCAGCAGGTGTCCGGTGCCGTCGGCAAGCTGACCGACGGCGTCTGCTTCCGCGTGGAGCCGCTCGCGGTGGAGGTCGCATCGGCCGTCGAACACCGCTGGACGGAACGGTTTTTGGGGCTGTTCTTCGCCCGCGAGCGCCGCCGCTTCGACCTCACCCTGCGGATCGAGGTGCGCGTCGCCGCGCTCGATCTGGACGCCATCGATTTCTCCGTACGCGAGGAGCGGCTGAGCCCGCTCCAGCACGCGCTCCACATGAGGTGAGGACGCCGGCATGAACGAGACGCTCACCATCGCGCTGGAGTCGATGGTCATCGGCGCACTGATCGGCTTCGGGGCCGGCGCCGGCGTGGCGCGGATGTTCCACGCCCCGAAGGTGCAGGGCATGGGCGCCTTCCGCACCCTGGGAGAGCTCAACGCCTGCGAGAACGACCCCGTCGCGCACTTCTCCTTCGGCCTCGGCTTCTTCTTCAACGCCTGGGCCAGCGCGGTCGGCACCGGCGCGCTCACCTCGGACGTCGACCACCGCATCGTCCCGCACTGGGCCGCGGCCCTGTCGATGACCCGGAACCGCAACCTCGCCGAGACGCTGCACAACCCCCGCCGGATGGCGGTCTTCGGGGCGGGCGTCGGTCTCGTCCTGGTGACCGTGCTGAACACGACCGCGGCCTCCATCCCGCACTCGCTCCAGAAGGTCGCGGCCGATGTGCTCGGACCGGCGTCCGAGTGGCTGATCAACCCCGTCATGCCGATCGTCTTCTGGATGGCGGCGGTCGACGCGGGCCGGCGCAGCGGCGGTTGGGGCACGGTGCTCGGCGGTCTGGCGCATGTCGTGATGGGCAACGCGGTGCCCGGGATCGTGCTCGGCATCGTCGTCGGCAAGGGCATCGACGACCTGGGGTGGACCCGGGTCACCAAGTCGCTCGCCGGGGCGGTGGTGACGCTGTTCGTGGTCAGCGCCTTCCTGCGCGGCGTCGACATCCAGCTGCTGCAGCAGATGAAGGCGGACGTACCGCACTGGCTGGCGCAGCTCCACGAGGCGACCGGCACCACCCCGACGAAGTGAGCGAGGCAGCGCGATGACCACCGACGACGTCTCCACCGCCACGGGGTCCCCGGCGTCCGCCGGCAAGGCCCGCGCGAAGGTGCCGGGCGAGGGCAGCTTCTGGCTCTCCGAATGGGTCTTCCCGCTGTTCGTGGCGGCCCTGGCGGCCGGCATCTTCGCCGGTACGCACCTGTACTACGTCTACCGCACCGGCACCTTCAGTGATGTCGCCGTCACCGCCATGCTCAAGGCCGGTATGGACAGCGGGAGTTACGGAGCGGCGGCCGCCTTCGGCGCCGGTTTCCTCTTCGCCCGCGTCATCGAGGGGCCGATGGTCGGCATCCTCGACATCGGCGGCTCCCTGCAGACCGGTGTCGGCATCGGCATCCCCGCGATGCTGCTGGCCGCCGGGGTCACCGCCCCGCTGGAGCACTTCTGGCTCGCGGTGCCCACCGGGGCCGTACTGGGCGCCCTGATCGGCGCGCTGATCCTGGCGATCCGGCGGGCGACGGTGAATTCCGCAGGCGGCACCTCCACCTTCGGCGCCGACGTGATGATGGGCGCCGGCAACTCCGCGGGCCGCTATCTCGGCCCCCTGGTGATCATCGCGGCGGCCACCGCCTCGCTCCCCGTGGGCCTGGGCTCCACGCTCGGCGCGGCCCTCTTCTACTGGTGGAAGAAGCCGCTGACCGGCGGCGCCATCCTCGGCGCCATGCTCTTCGGGCTCTTCTTCCCGATCGCGGGCAAGTAGGCCGCCCGGCACGGCCGTTACGACGCGCCAAAGGCAGCCGCGCCCCTTGATCCGTACCTCCGAAGGAAAGGCATCATGAGCACGCTCTACGACGACCTGGGCCTCGCCCCCGCCCTCAACGCCAGCGGCAAGATGACCGCCCTCGGCGGCAGCAGGCTCGACGAGCCGGTCATCGCCGCGATGGCCGACGCGGCCCGCGGCCATGTGGTGATGGACGATCTGCTGATCGCCGCCGGCCGGGACCTCGCCCGCGCCACCGGCACCGAGGACGTCTGCCCCACCACCGGCGCCGCCGCCGGGATCGCCCTCGCCGTGGCCGCCCTCATCGCCGGTACGGACCCGGCGCGGATCGAGCGGCTGCCGGACGCCGCGGGCGCGCCCGACGAGGTGATCCTGCAGAAGGGGCACGCCGTCCACTTCGGCGCCCCCCTCTGCCAGATGATCGCCCTCGGCGGCGGCCGCCCGGTGGAGGTCGGATCCGTCAACAAGGCCCGCCCCGAGCACCTAGCCGCAGCCGTCACCGACCGCACCGCCGCGCTGCTGTACGTGCAGTCGCACCACGCCGTACAGAAGGGACAGGTCCCGCTGGAGACGATGGTGGCCCTCGGGCGCGAGCGCGGCATCCCGGTGATCGTGGACGCGGCGGCCGAGGAGGACCTGCGGCGCTGGCCGGCCACCGGCGCCGACCTCGTCGTCTACAGCGGCGGCAAGGCCATCGGCGGCCCGACCTCCGGACTGATCTGCGGGCGGGCCGACCTGATCGCCGCCTGCCGGGCGCAGTACGGCGGGATCGGCCGTCCGATGAAGGTCGGCAAGGAGACCGTCGCCGGTCTGGTCCGGGCGGTCCGCGCGTACGGGGGCGCCGCCGCCGACCCGGAGGAGCAGCGGTCCCGGATGGCGCGGCTCGCCGAGCGCCTGGACCGGCTGCCGGGACTGTCCGCCCGGGTCGTCCGGGACGAGGCCGGCCGGCTCATCCACCGGGCCGAACTGACCGTGGATGCCGCGACGGCGGGACGGGATGCGGCGGGGCTGGCGGCCGAGCTGGCGCAGGGCAGTCCGCCGGTCTTCCTGCGGGACCATCAGGCCGCGACCGGTCGGCTGGCCGTCGATCCGCGTCCGCTGACGCCCGACGAGGAGGAGCGGCTGGTGGCCCGGCTCACCGGGATTCTGGAGGGCGCGGAGTGACGGGGGAGGCGGCGCGGCGGGACGTCCGGGCGGCCCCGGAGCTGCCGGGGGTACCGGAGGGAACGCAGGGGAGTGGCGGGACGCGAGGTGTGCAGGAGGTGGCTGTGGCACAGGAGTTGACGGGGTCCGATGGCGCGCCGGAGGCGGCCCTGGAACGCCGGCTGGTGGTCACCGAGGAGGCCGGGCTGCACGCCCGCCCGGCCGCCGCCTTCGCGCAGGCCGCGGGCCGCGGCGCGGCGACGGTGACGGTCCGCCGGGCCGCGGCCCGCCCCGGCGCCGACGAGCGGGAGGTCTCGGCCCGCAGCGTGCTGTCCCTGATGGCGCTGAACATCCGCTGCGGCGAGGAGATCGTGCTGCGCGCGCGGGGCGACGGCGCCGCCGAGACGCTCACCGCGCTCGCCGAGATCGCCGCGCCCACCGCCGGCTGACCCGGCGCCCCGACACCCGTACTCCACACGTCACTCCGCACGTCCGAAGGATGACCCCGCCATGCCCCTGACCCCCGCCGTCCGTTCCACCGTCGGCCATCTGCGGCAGGCGCGCGCCGTACCGACCGTACGGGCCGCCGACGCGGACGCCGCCGACGCGCTCGCCCGCGAACTGCTCCGAGCCGGATTCGCCACCTTCGAGTTCACCGCCACCACGCCGGGGTGGGAGGAACTGGTGGCGAGCTGGCGCCGGGAGTTCCCCCGGGCCGTCGTCGGGCTGGGGACGGTGACCTCGCCGGAGATCGCCGAGCGGGCGCTGGCAGCCGGTGCGGCGTTCCTGGTCAGCCCGTTCCAGGTGCCGGACGTACGGCCGGTGGCCGACGACGCCGACCGGCTGCTCGTCGAGGGCGGGCTGACCCCGTCCGAACTGCGCACCGCCGCCGAGCGCGGGGTGGCGAAGCTCTTCCCCGCGCACGTCGGAGGCCTCGCCTATCTGAGGTCGCTGCTGGCCGTACTGCCCGGCGCGCGGATCATGGCGACCGGCGGGATCACGGTGGACAACGCGGCGGACTGGCTCGCCGCCGGGGCGTTCAGCGTGAGCATCGGCAGCGATATCGCGGGCAATGCGCCGCGGCTGCGCGCACTGCTCGACGGCTGAGGCACCGTCACCCCGCCACGCCGGGCCGCGCCGCCCGGTCGTGCGGCCCGGGGCGCGCGGCCCGGTGGGGCGTGTCCGCGCGCTTGCGCCGGAAGCCCGCGCGGATGCCGAGGAAGAGCAGCACGCCGAGGGGGGAGAGCAGCACCGTCAGTACGAGCAGCGGCCCCATCACCAGCGGATGGATGCCCAGGGCGCGGCCCTCGCGGTACATCCACTGCCCCAGGAACAGGTCCCAGGCGATCACCTGCGCCCAGATGGCGCCGGCACCGCCCCCGAGGGCCACCAGCTCCTGGAAACCTGCCAGGTCGGGGCTGCGCACCGCGGCCCACAGCTGCGGGAACACCGGTATCGCCAGGGCGAGGTAGACGGCGATGACCGGCACCATCGGGAGCGGTGAGGCGGCCATCCGGTCGGTCCAGCGCAGGCCGGGGGCGAGGATCATCAGTGCCCAGAACGGCGCCGCGAGGAGGAAGGCCAGATCGAAGAGGGCGGTGTGGGTCATGCCGGCAACTCCGTTGCGGGGGTAGGGGTGTTGTCGTGGGGGGTGGTCACGGGCCGTCGCCGCAGCGCCGCGCAGGTGCCGGCCGCCGTCGCCGCGGCCGTCGCGCCGAGCGCGGCGAGCGTGGCGGCGTCCGGGTGGATCAGCGCCTGGCCGCGCAGCGCCTGCCAGGTCACCACCGCGAGCAGCGCGGTGCAGCAGCCGGCCGCGACGCGGACCAGGTGCAGCCGGACCCGATCGTCCCGCAGCCGGGCGAAGCGGGTGGCGAGCGCCTCGATGCCGTACAGGAAGAGCGGGATCGCCTGGAGGGCGTGCATGCCGACGAAGTGCGGGATGCGCAGATCGCCGCCGGTGGTGTTCCAGCCGGTGAGCGGCATGGCCGGGCCGCCGTCGGGGACGCCGACGCTGTGCGCGCCGATGACGGTCGCCAGATCGCCGGCGGCACGCTGCTCCGGCGTGGGGCCGAGCATCAGCCCGCCGAGCAGCAGGCCGACCAGCGCGAGGAGCAGTCCGTAGCGGATGGCCCAGGTGGTGGCCCGGTCGCCCAGGCGGGCCCGGAAGAGCAGGATCGCGAGGACCAGGGTGCCTGCCCAGAGGACGGCGATGGTGATCCCCATGACGGTGAACAGGGTCTGGTCCAGCGGGGTTTCGATGTTGTAGTGGCTGCGTCGGCCGCGCGCCGCCTGGGTGGTGATGATCGCCATCTCGATGGCCCCGGAGGCGACGACGGTGTGCGCGGTCCACCGGGCGGTCCGGCTCGGGGTGGCGCGGCGGGACAGCATCCAGGCCAGCGTGAGTCCGTAGAGCGCGAACGACACCGAGAACTTGAACGGTTTGAACCAGATCGGTGCGCCGACCAGAACCCGGTCGTCGGTGATCAGGCCCACGGCGGTGACGACGGCGAGCGCCGCCATCGCCCAGGAGAAGGCGAGCAGGGAACGGTAGGTGGACATGCGGATCCCCCAGCAATATGGATAGTAGTGCTTTCCGCTATCTGATAGCTGGACTATCTATGATGGGAAGCGGATTGGCAAGGCCGGGCGCGCTGGGGGCCCCGGGCACACGAACGCCGGGACACGGACCCGGAACGGAGAGGGCGGCAGATGCGCATCGGGGAATTGAGCCGCGACACGGGTGTGGCGGTCCCGACGATCAAGTACTACGTCCGCGAGGGACTGCTCCCCGCGGGCCGGCTGACCAGCCCCAATCAGGCGAGTTACGACGACATCCACGTGCGCAGGCTGCGGCTGATCCGCGGGCTGCTGGACGTCGGAGGGCTCTCCGTCTCGGTCGTCCGGGAGGTGCTGGCGGCCGTCGACTCACCCGACGAGCCGGTCCACAAGGTGCTCGGCGCGGCGCAGCACGCGATCACTCCGGTGACCGCCGCGCGGCCGGAGGGGCTGGAGGAGGCCCGTCGCGCGGTCGCCGAGCTGCTGGAGCGCCGTGGATGGCATGTCGAGCCGGACCATCCGTCGGCGGAGGTGCTCGCCGTCGCGCTGGCCACCTTCCGCGGCATCGGGCAGGGCGCCTTCGAGGAGGTGCTGGACGACTACGCCTCGGCGTGCGAGCGGATCGCCGCCGCCGATATGGCGTATGTGGGACGCAACGCCGAGGTCGACGGGCTCGTGGAGGGCGTCGTGATCGGCACCGTCCTGGGCGACGTGGTGCTCAGCTCCATGCGCCGCCTCGCCCATGTGGACCGGTCCGCCCGCACATACGGCGAGGGCGCCCAGGAGGCGTCCGGTGAACCGGACACGCCCTGGGCGCCCTAGGTCTGTCCTGTGGCGCAGTGGCTGCCGGCGGCGAGGCCGGCAAGGGGTTACGGAAGGTCAGGTGGCGGGTGCCGGGGCGGACTCCTGCTCCGCCTCCACCTGCTGGTTCCAGTCGCGCTTGGAGGCCTGCCAGCCGTCCTCGTCGTGGCCGGCGCGCCAGTAGCCGGAGATCGACAGGGCCTCCCGGGGGATCTCCCGCTCGACCCGCAGCAGGCGGCGCAGCTCCTTCACGAAGCCCGCCTCGCCGTGTACGAACGCCTGCACCCGGCCCGCCGGGAAGTCCAGGGCCCGTACGGCGGCGACGAGTTCGCGGCCGGCCGGGGCGTCGCCGCGGTGCAGCCAGGTGACCTCGGCGCCGGCCGGAATCTCCAGCTGCTGCTCCTCCTCGGGGCCCGCCACCTCGATGAAGGCGTGCACCGCGGAGCCGGCCGGAATCCGGGCGAGGGAGGCGGCGATGGCCGGCAGCGCGCTCTCGTCGCCCGCCAGCAGATGCCAGTCGGCGCCCGCCTCGGGGACGTACGCGCCGCCGGGGCCGAGGAAACGCACCTCGTCGCCCGGCTTCGCCCCCACCGCCCAGGGTCCGGCCAGCCCCTCGTCGCCGTGCACCACGAAGTCGACGGCCAGCTCGCGGGCCTCGGCGTCCCAGGAACGCACCGTGTACGTACGGGTGCTGGGCCACTGGTCGCGCGGGAAGTCGGCGCGGATCTGCGCGATGTCGAACGGCTCGGGGTAGGTCACACCGGGCACCGGGAAGAGCAGCTTGATGTAGTGGTCGGAGTACTCGCCCGCGGCGAACTCCGCCAGCCCTGGCCCGCCCAGCACGATCCGCACCATGTGCGGAGTGAGCTGCAGGCTGCGCACCACCTCGGCGTGGTGCACGGCGGGTTTTTTGCGGGCCGGTCGTTCTGCTGCCACGGCAATCTCCCCTGACGTGATCCAAAGTTAGGTTTACCTAACCTAACAGGTCATCGGTCCAGGGTGACGAGCAGCCGGTGCAAAGATCCACCCAAGCCCCACCGCGCGGCCAGTGCGTCCAGCCGCTCGGGATCGGCGGGCTCCGTCGGCAGCGCGTGATCGACGTCGGGGAACGGTGCGTCGGTCGCCACCTGCACGACGGTCGGGGCGACCGCGAGATAGGGGCGCGCCTCGGTCAGCCGCTTGCGCTGCGAGGGGGTCAGCTTCGAGGCCGGGTCGTCGGCGGCGGCCATGATCCCCGCCAGGTCGCCGTACGCGTCGAGCAGCTTGGCCGCGGTCTTCTCGCCGATCCCCGGCACTCCGGGCAGGCCGTCGCTGGGGTCACCGCGCAGCAGCGCCAGATCGGCGTAACCGGACCCGTCCACGCCGTACTTCTCGCGCAGCAGCGCCTCGTCGGTGATCTGCAGCATCCCGACACCCTTGAGCGGATACAGGATGCGGATGCCGCGGCGGTCGTCGACCAGCTGGAAGAGGTCGCGGTCGCCGGTGACGACGTCCACCGGGCCCGTCGCCCGGCCGGCCAGCGTGCCGATGATGTCGTCGGCCTCATAACCGGCGGATCCGATACGGGCGATGCCCAGCGCGTCGAGCACCTCCTCGATGACCGGAACCTGCGGGGAGAGGGTGTCCGGGATCTCCTCCTCGTCGGGGTCTGCGGAGCCCTCCGGGGCCTCCTCGGCGACCCGGTGCGCCTTGTAGGAGGGGATCAGGTCCACCCGCCACTGGGGCCGCCAGTCGAAGTCCATGCAGGCGACCAGGTCGTCGGGGTGGTGGTCCTGGACGAGCCGGGTGATGAAGTCCAGCAGGCCGCGCACGGCGTTGACGGGAGTGCCGTCCGGGGCTTTGACCGATTCCGGCACCCCGAAATAGGCGCGGAAGTAGAGGGAGGCGGTGTCGAGGAGCATCAGGCGTCGTGTCACACCTCGCATGATGCCGTATGCCCCAAACGTCACATAGATGTGAGCTGAATCACCGACGTGTTTGAGCCCCATAAAGAGGGGCAGGCGCGCAGCCGGAGCGGACCCGGTAAGGGATTCAACATTTTTACCGGTAAAGGCGGGCCGAACCCGCCCGCTCCACGACCTGCCTACGGGGGTGGCAGGTCGTTTCTCGTGCGACAAGAGAGGTATATGTGTCCAGGCTGCAAGCCGAGCACCTGTACAAAGTGTTCGGCAGACGACCCGAGGACGCGGTCCGGAAGCTCGAAGGCGGCGCGAGCCGCGACGACCTGCGGGCCGAAGGCACCACGGCCGCGGTGATCGACGCGTCGATCGAGGTCGACGAGGGCCAGATATTCGTCGTCATGGGTCTGTCCGGGTCCGGCAAGTCCACGCTGCTGCGCACGCTCAACGGGCTGCTGGAGCCGACCGCCGGAACCGTCCGGTTCGACGGCCAGGACCTCACTTCGCTCAGCGACAAGGAACTGCGCAAGGTCCGCTCCGAGAAGATATCCATGGTCTTCCAGCACTTCGCGCTCTTCCCGCACCGCAGTGTGCTGGAGAACGCCGCCTACGGGCTCGAAGTGCAGGGAGTACCCCGCGCCGAGCGCGAGAAGCGCGCCACCGAGGCACTCGAACTCACCGGGCTCCAGGGCTGGATCAAGTCCTGGCCCGACGAGCTCTCCGGCGGCATGCAGCAGCGCGTGGGCCTGGCCCGCGCGCTGGCCACCAACGCCGACCTGCTGCTGATGGACGAGTCCTTCAGCGCGCTCGACCCGCTGATCCGCCGCGATATGCAGGACCAGCTCCTCGAACTGCAGAAGTCGCTGAAGAAGACCATCGTCTTCATCACCCACGACCTCAACGAGGCCATGCGTCTCGGCGACCGGATCGCCGTCATGCGCGACGGCCGCATCGTGCAGATCGGCAGCGCCGAGGACATCCTCGTCAGCCCCGCCAACGACTACGTCGCCTCCTTCACCCAGGACGTGGACCGCACCCGGGTGGTGACCGCCGGCGCGATCATGGCCGACATCGACACCCTGCTCGGCACCGTGACCGCCGAGGGGAAAACGCTTCGCACGGCCGACGAGTTCCTGGCCGCGGCTCCCGCCACGGTCGGCCTCGACACGCCGCTCTTCGAGCTGTTCACCCCGTGCTCCCGGAGCAGCGTTCCGGTCGCCGTGACGGACGCGAACGGCAAGCTCGTGGGCGCGGTGGCGGCAGACCGGCTGCTCGCCGTCCTCGGCGAGCCCGCAGCCGACGCGACGCCCGCCGTCCCCGCCCAGGCGGACCCGGTGGAGGACGCGAAGCCGGCGGACGCCACGTCCGTGGACAAGCCCTCCATGGACAAGAAGCCCGCGGACGCCACGTCCGCGCAGACGTCCGGGAATCAGCCCGCGGACAACGACCCCGAGGGCAAGGTGATCGCCGATGCCTAGGATCCCGGTAGGCAGTTGGGCCAACGACCTCGTCGAATGGCTCACGAACAACGGCAAGTGGTTCTTCCACTTCGTCACCAGTGTCCTCGGCGCGTTCTACGACGCCGTGCACACCGTGCTCACCGCCCCCGAGCCGCTCATCCTCGCCGGCATCTTCGCGATCATCGCCTGGTGGCTGCGAGGTCTGCCGGCCGCGCTGCTGACGTTCGGCGGATTCGCGCTGATCGATTCGATCGAGCAATGGGACGAGACGGTCTCGTCGCTGTCCCTGGTACTGGTCGCCTGCATCATCACGATCGCGGTCGCCATTCCGCTCGGCATCTGGGCGGCCCGCAGCCGCGCCGTCGGCGGCGTGCTGCGCCCGGTCCTCGACCTGATGCAGACGATGCCCGCGATGGTCTACCTCATCCCCGGCATCCTCTTCTTCGGCCTCGGCCCCGTCCCGGGCATCGTGTCGACCATCGTCTTCTCCATGCCGCCCGCGGTCCGCATGACCGAGCTCGGCATCCGGCAGGTCGACGAGGAACTGGTCGAGGCGGCCGACGCGTTCGGCACCCACCCGCGGCGCACGCTCTTCCGTGTGCAGCTGCCGCTGGCGCTGCCCACGATCATGGCGGGCGTCAACCAGGTCATCATGCTGGCCCTGTCCATGGTCGTCATCGCCGGCATGGTCGGCGGCGGCGGTCTGGGCGGCTCGGTCTACAACTCGCTCAGCTCCGTCGACGTGAAGCTGGGCTCCGAGGCGGGCCTCTCGGTCGTCATCCTCGCCGTGTACCTGGACCGGATGACCAGTGCGCTCAACCAGCGGGTCTCCCCGCTCGGCAGGCGCGCGCTCGCCAAGGCGCAGGCCGCGCTCGGGGGCCTCAAGGTCCTCCAGTGGAAGCCCGCGACGTCCCTCGCGACGGTCGGCGTGGTCGTGCTCGCGCTGGTCGCCGGCGGGATGGGGGTCTTCGGCCAGGGCAGCGGAAGCGGCTCGGCGGGGACCGACGGCAACGGCCGCGCGATCAACCTGGGCTACGTCAACTGGGACGAGGGCAAGGCCACCACCTTCCTGTGGAAGGAAATCCTCGAACAGCGCGGCTTCAAGCCCAAGACCCAGGCGCTGGACGCCGGCCCGCTCTTCACCGGGCAGGCCCGTGGTGACATCGACGTGCAGACCAACGCCTGGCTGCCGACGACCCACGCCTCGTACTGGAAGAAGTACAAGGACAAGCTGGAGGACCTGGGCGCCTGGTACGACAAGACCTCCCTGGAGATCGCGGTCCCGTCCTACATGAAGGACGTCAAGACCCTCGACGACCTCAAGGGCAAGGGCGGGAAGTTCGGCGGCAAGATCACCGGCATCGAGCCCGGCGCCGGCGAGATGAAGATCCTCAAGGACAAGGTCCTCAAGGACTACGGCCTGGAGGGCGAGTACAAGGTGCAGGAGTCCAGCACCTCGTCGATGCTCACCGAGCTGGACCGCTCGATCAAGGAGAAGAAGCCGATCGCGGTCACCCTCTGGTCGCCGCACTGGGCGTACAACAAGCACAAGCTGACCAAGCTCAAGGACCCCAAGGGCTCCTTCGGCTCCGGTGACAGCCTGCACATGCTCGGCCGCAAGGGCTTCGCCAAGGACGAGCCGAAGGTCGCCAAGTGGATGAAGAACTTCCACCTGGACGAGAAGCAGCTCACCAGCCTGGAGAACGACGTCAAGCAGGCCGGCGTCGGTCACGAGCAGGACGGTGTGCGCACCTGGCTCAAGAAGCACCCGGGCCTGGTCGACAAGATCGCCCCGTCCGCCAACGCCCAGTACGCCAAGGGCAAGGACGCCGGCAAGGCGCCGAACATCGGCTACCCGGCGTGGGACGAGGGCATCGCCACCACGTACCTCTGGAAGAACGTTCTGGAGAAGCGCGGCTACAAGCCGAACATCCGCAACCTCGACGTCGGTCCGATGTGGACCGGGCTGTCGACGGGGCAGATCGACGTGGAAACCGATGCCTGGCTCCCGGTCGCGCAGAAGCAGTACTGGGACAAGTACAAAAAGGATCTCGTCGATATCGGCCCCTGGTACGACAAGACCACGCTGGAATTGGCGGTCCCGTCCTACGTCAAGGGCGTGAAGACCCTCGACGACCTGCGCGAGCACAAGGACGAGTTCAAGGGCAAGATCATCGGAATCGAGCCGGGCACCGGCGAGATGAAGCGCCTCAAGAGCACCGTCGCTCCCGCCTACGGTCTCCAGGACTTCGATGTCACCGAGGCCGGCACCAGTGCCATGCTCACCGAGCTGAAGCGGGCGTACGAGAACCATGAGCCCATCGCGGTGGTCCTCTGGTCCCCGCACTGGGCGTACAGCAAGTACGACCTCACCAAGCTCAAGGACCCCAAGGGCACGTGGGGCGCCAACAACCAGATCAAGACCGTCGGCAACAAGAGCTTCCCGAAGAAATTCCCGGAGTTCAACGGCTGGCTGAAGAACTGGAAGATGAGCGCTGACGAGCTGGGCAGCCTGGAGAAGGAAATCCAGGCGGCCGGCAAGGGCAATGAGAACAAGGGCGTCGAGAAGTGGATCGATGCCCACCCGGGCATCGTCGACAAGATGGCCCCCGTGAAGTAGCCCGCTCCGGCGCCTGCTTCACGACGGCGAGCCCCGCCACCGGATATCCGGTGGCGGGGCTCGTTTTCTTGTCGTCCGGCGGTGCGGGATGCGGCGCGGCGGCGTCAGCCGCGCTGCCGGGCCCCGTGCCGGAACATGCGGCAGAACAGCCGGCACAGGAGACCGCCGTCGCCCTGTGGTTCCCCCGCCCAAGCCCCCCGCCGGCAGCCCGCCCGGCAGGCCCACCGCCCCCGCGGATCAGCGCCGTCCACCGACCGGCCGCGCTCGTGTCGCGGCCGGGCGCGAGGGGTGATGTGCTGCGAACGTGCCGGTTCTCCCTCGCGGCCGGCCGCGGCCGCGGCCGGCCCTGGAGACGACCGTGAACCCTGCGCGCATAGCCACCGTCACTCTGCTCACCGCCGTCACCCTGGCGATCGCCGCGCCCCTCGCGTCGGCGCAGGTGGAACCGGATCCGATGTCGGCCGGGCAACGCGTGAGCATCAGTGACGGCACGCGGTGTGCCGGGGAGACGACGGCCAGGGCCCTGTCGACGCTGTTCGGCGTGGTGGTTCTGCGGCCGGGCCGCGGCGGGATGACGGCGGACGCGAAGGTGGCCGCGGGAGCCACGCCCGGCCGCTACAAGGTCACCGTCGAATGCGGCTCCGGCGGTCCGAAGTTCACCGAGAAGGTCACCGTGCGCGGTGGCCGGGCCGACGGCGTGAGCGCGAACCAGGCGGCCGGCGGCCTGGCCCTGCTGGCACTGGCGGGTGGGGCCGCCTACCTGCTGCGCCGCAGCGTGAACGGCAGTTCCTGGTAAGGCGGTTCACCCCCCGGGCCGTACCCGGACCGACCCCGTACCCGGACCGACCCCGTACCCGGACCGACCCCGTACCCGGACCGACCCCGTACCCGGACCGACCCCGTACCCGGATCGTCCGCGGCCCCGGACCGCGATGTCACGGCCGGCCGGCCGGCCCGCGTACCGTGGCCGGATGACCGGTCACAAGTCCACCCGCCGGGTGGTGTCCCTGGTGCCGTCCCTCACCGAGGCGGTGGCCGCCGGCGCCCCCGGCCTCCTGGTCGGCGCCACCGACTGGTGCAGCCACCCCGCGGACCTCGACGTCGCGCGCATCGGCGGCACCAAGAACCCCGACACCGCCAAGATCGCGGCCCTCGCCCCTGACCTCGTGATCGCCAACGAGGAGGAGAACCGCCCGCAGGACCTCGCCGCCCTCCGGGCCGCCGGTCTCGACGTGCTGGTCACCGAGATCCGGACCCTCGACCAGGCGCTTCGCGAGCTGGAGCGTGTCCTCGTACGCGGCTGCGGGCTGCCCCGGCCGGAGTGGCTGGACGCCGCCGAGGCGGCCTGGCGCGCGGTGCCGGCCCGGCCGGCGGAGCGGCGGGCCGTGGTGCCGGTCTGGCGGCGGCCGTGGATGGTGCTGGGACGGGACACCTTCGCCGGTGATCTGCTGGCCCGTCTCGGCGTGCACAACCTCTACGCCGGGCATCCCGAGCGCTATCCCCGCATCCCGCTCGACGAGCTGAACTCCGGCGCCGCCGACCTCGTCGTCCTCCCGGACGAGCCGTACCTCTTCACCGCGCAGGACGGCCCCGAGGCCTTCCCCGCGCTGCCCGCGGCGCTCGTCAGCGGCCGCCATCTGACCTGGTACGGACCGTCGTTGGCCGAGGCCCCGGAGATTCTGGGCGCGGCGCTGGCCGCTGCGGGGCAGGGCGGCGGCGGGGGTTAAGCGGCGGCCGGCTGCGGCTGCGGGGGCGCGAGGAGCCGGCCGCGGGCCAGGCCGTGGACCGTACGGGCGGCGGTCACCGCCACCGCCGTCAGCAGTGCCGCGAACAGCGCCACCGCGAGCACGTCGAAGGCCACGAGACCGGTGTGGTGGGCCAGCCCGGCCGCGCCGGTGACACACGTCCCGAGGGGGAAGGTGAAGCCCCACCAGGTCATCGAGAAGGTCATCCCGCCGCGGAAGGCCCGCACCACCATCGCCGCCGCGATCGCCAGCCACAGCAGCGCGAAGCCCATCACGGGCACGCCGTACAGCACCGCGAACGCCCCCATCGCGTGTGCGGACGAGGCGTCGACGGCACCCGGAGCGGCGTCGGCGAGGTTGTTCACCGCGGTGGTGGACTGGCCCAGCGGGCCGAGGACGAGGAACAGCGTGGGAGTCAGCGCGAGCGGCAGCGGACCGTGGTGGAAGAGCCGCGCCAGCACGAGCGGCAGCACCAGCAGCGTCGCCAGCAGCGACATCCCGAACAGGCCGTAGCAGCCCAGCAGCATCGCCGTCCGCCACTGCCCGGCCGGCAGATGCGGCACCAGGGCCGGGCCGAGCGCCGCCGAGACCATCGGGGCGACCAGCGGCAGGATCCACACCGGTGAGGCGCTGCCCACCTCGATGCGGTGCCGGGTGACCATCAGATACGGGACGGTCGTCGCGGCAGCCAGGCCCACGAGGGTGCCCAGGATCCACAGCGCGGTGTCAACGGCGACCGCGGGCCCTTCGCCGATCACGCCCCGGCCGACCGCGAGCGTGCCGCCCCCGACCGCCAGCAGCGCCATCGACAGGCAGCCGTAGAACGGGGCGACCGCCGGGTCCAGCAGGTGCTGCCGCGCCTGGTCGCCGTGCCGGACCCAGTGCACGGTCCGGGCGGCCAGCAGGGTCACCAGCAGCAGGACGGCGAGCGCCCAGACGCACGCGTAGGCGCCGCGCAGGCCGGGTGCGGCGAGCGGAAGCGTCGCACCGGCGTTGGCGACGATCGCCGTGCCCATCACGACGGCGTACCAGTTCGGGCCGAGATGGCGGACGGAGGATGCCGGGCCGGGGGTGCTGCGGCCGGTGGCGGACCGGGACCGGGAAGGTGCTTGCG
The DNA here is from genome assembly GCF_044767385.1 of Streptomyces sp. NPDC101393. Classification (NCBI taxonomy): domain Bacteria; kingdom Bacillati; phylum Actinomycetota; class Actinomycetes; order Kitasatosporales; family Streptomycetaceae; genus Streptomyces; species Streptomyces sp. NPDC101393. The sequence goes on from NZ_JBIWNU010000007.1 coordinate 282,333, forward strand.
CGAGTGTTGCCATGGCACCAGCGTCGTCGCGCCGGCCCGGCCCCACCAGGGACGTCGTGTCTATGGGGGCATAAGCTGGATTTATGCGCATGGGGCTTTATGAGGGGCGGGGGCCGGCTTTCGGCCGCGCCGACACGGACGGGACCGGCCGGCTGACGGGGCCGGGCACCGGCGGCGGCCACCGGGCGGCGGCATGACCGGCGCCCCGGACAACGGCACACCCGACCCCGCCGTGCCGCTCGCGCACCGGGTCCCGGACCTCGGCGCGCTGGAACTCCTGCTCGCCGTCGCCCGGCTCGGCAGCCTGGGGCGCGCCGCCCGCGCGACCGGCGTCACCCAGCCCGCCGCCAGCAGCCGGATCCGCTCCATGGAGCGGCAGCTGGGCGTCGCGCTGGTGGAGCGCTCGCCGCGCGGCTCCCGGCTCACCGACGCCGGCGCGCTGGTCACCGACTGGGCCCGGCGGGTGGTGGAGGCGGCCGAGGCGTTCGACGTGGGCGCGCAGGCGCTGCGTGGGCGCCGGGACTCCCGGCTGCGGGTCGCGGCCAGCATGACCATCGCCGAATATCTGCTGCCCGGCTGGCTGATCGCGTTGCGGGCCCAGCGCCCGGGGACCGCCGTGTCGCTGCTCGCCGGCAACTCCACCGTGGTCGCGGAACGGCTGCTGGCCGGCGAGGCGGACCTCGGCTTCGTCGAGGGGCTGACCGTGCCCGCCGGTCTCGACGGCACGGTCATCGGCCACGACCGGCTGATCGTCGTCGCCGCGCCGTCCCACCCCTGGTCCCGGCGCCGTACCGAGCTGACCGCAGGTGAGCTGGCCGCGACCCCGCTGATCCTGCGCGAACGCGGCTCGGGAACCCGGCAGGTGCTGGACGCGGCGCTCGCCCGGCACGGCGGCCTCGCGGACCCGCTGCTGGAGCTCTCCTCCACCACCGCGGTCAAGTCCGCGGTCGTCAGCGAGGCGGCGCCGTCCGTGCTGAGCGAACTCGCCGTCGGCGAGGAGCTGACCGCGCGCAGGCTGGTGGAGATCCCGGTCCACGACCTGCGCCTCGGCCGCGATCTGCGCGCCGTCTGGCCTGCGGGCCAGCGTCCGGCAGGACCGGCCCGACAGCTGCTGGGGCTGACGCGCGGGGGTTCCTGACACCGGGCGGCCGCCAACGCCCCGTGTGCGGTGGCACGTTGACGGCGGGGCGGCAACGGCCCCCCGCTCGGGGAGCGTTGATCGCGGCGTGAATGCTTCGCTAGTGTGTACGACTGATCGAGGGCGGATACGGCCTCGGCATGACACACAACGGGGAGTCACCACACATGAGGCTCAAGTTCCTCGCACCCGCGCTCGCTTCGGCCGCCCTGCTCGGCACCTTCCTGAGCACCCCGGCTGCAGCGGCCGGCGCCTCCGCGACCACCGCCGCCGCGCCCGCACCGGCCGCCTGCGTCAAGGTCATCGCGGCGGAGAGCGTGAAGATCCGCAAGTCCAAGGCGGTCAACGCCACCGCGCTCGGCCTGCTTCCCAAGGGCTACTCGGCCTGCACGACCGGCAAGCCGGCGAGTGCCGGAGGGTCCTACGACCTCTGCGGATTCAAGGACAACTCCTGGAAAGAGATCACGTACAAGGGGATCACCGGCTGGATTCCCTACTACTGCACCAAGGGTCTGTAGCGCCGGATCACTGCACCAAGGGTCTGTAGCGCAGGCTGTCCCGTTCCATGAGCGGTAGCCGGTGAGGCGGGGCGCTCCCGGAGCGCCCCGTCACGCTTCCCGGGGTGCCCCGGCTGCCGCGGCCACCAGCGCGTCCATCACCCGGGTGTCGTCCCCGGCCTCCGGGTGCCACTGCACGGCCAGCGTGAATGCCCGCGCGTCCGGCAGCTCCAGCCCCTCGATGGTCCCGTCCTCCGCGAACGCCGAGGCCAGCAGCCCGTCGCCGATACGGTCCACCGACTGATGGTGATACGTCGGCACGGACACCGGCTCGGGCAGCGCCGTGCCGAGCAGTGTCCCGGGCACCGGCTTGATCGCGTGCCGCTCGAAGACGCCGGGGGCGCCCGCGTGACCGTCGAGGTGCTGGACGAGGGTGCCGCCGCGCGCCACGTTCAGCAGCTGGAGGCCGCGGCAGATGCCCAGCAGGGGGACGCCGCCCGCCAACGCCGCCTCGATCAGGGCCAGTTCCCACGCGTCGCGGTCCAGGGCGGGCGGTCCGGTCCGGGGGTGCGGCTCGGCCCCGTACCGCGCCGGGGCCACGTCCGCGCCGCCGGCGATCACCAGCCCGTCCAGACGGGCGACGGCCGCGGCCGCGGTGGCCGGGTCGCCGGGCGGCAGCAGCGCGGCGAGGCCGCCCGCCCGCTGCACCAGCTTCGGATACCCGGCGGGGACCAGGGCGGCGGGCAGCGTCCACACCCCCCAGCTGGCCTCTTCCTGGTAGGTGCTGATGCCGATGAGCGGCTGCCGGGGGTCCTGGGACATGCGGTGCGGAGTCCTTCGTGCGGAGTGGGGAAGGGGCGGGCGGGGCCGGCCGGTGTGCCCGGACGGCCCCGGGGTCAGTCGCGTTCGAGTTCGGCCTCGGCGGCGGCCAGCGCCGCGAACTCCTCCTCGGGCGCCGCGGCCACCAGCCGGTGCCGTGAGTAGAACGCGAAGTAGGCGAGCGCCACGACGTACACGCCGAGTGCGATGAAGGCGGCCTCCTTGTCCACCAGGAACGTCGCCACCAGCGCGGAGCAGGCGAGGACGAAGGCCACGGACGAGGTCAGCATGCCGCCGGGGGTGCGGTAGGGGCGGTGCAGACCGGGCTCGCGGCGGCGCAGCACGATGTGCGACAGCGCCATCAGGGCGTAGGAGATGGTGGCCCCGAAGACCGCGACATTCAGCATCCGGGCGCCGTCCCCGGTGGCCGCGGCGAGCGCGAAGCCGAGCGCGCCGGGGACCAGCAGGCCGAGGTAGGGGGCCTTCCGGCGGCTGGTGAGGGAGAGGAAACGGGGGAGGTAGCCGGCCCGGGAGAGCGCGAAGAGCTGCCGGGACCCGGCGAAGATCAGCGAGAAGAAGGACGCCACCAGGCCCGCGAGTCCGGCGTAGTTGACGATCCGGCTGACGGTGGTGGGCTCGCCGTGCGGCTGCAGCGCCTGGACCAGCGGGTCACCGGCGGACTGGATCGCGGCCGAGCCGCGCGCTCCGGTCGCCGCGATGAAGGTGACCAGCGCGAGCAGCAGCAGGATGCCCATCGCCGCGCCCATCGCCTTCGGCAGCGACTTGGCCGGGTCCTTGGTCTCCTCGGCGGCCAGCGGCACACCCTCGACGCCGAGGAAGAACCACATGCCGAACGGGAAGGCCGCCCAGATGCCCAGGATGCCGAACGGCAGCCAGGAGTTGGCCCCGAAGGCGCCGGCCTTGACGGGGATGTCGTTGAGGGCGTCGACGTGGAAGTCGGTGAGCGCGGCCAGTGCGAAGACGAGGAGGGCGGCGACCGCTATGGCGGTGACGACCAGGCTGAAGCGCAGCGCCTCGCCGACGCCCCACAGGTGGATCCCGATGAAGAGGACGAAGCAGGCGAGATAGACCGGCCAGCTGGAGTGCAGGCCGAAGAGGCCCAGCGACTCGACGTAGTCGCCGATGAAGATCGAGATCGCGGCGGGCGCCAGCACATATTCGATCAGGATCGCGGTGCCGGTCAGGAAGCCGCCCCAGGTGCCCAGCGCGCGCCGGGCGAAGCCGTAGCCGCCGCCCGCGGTCGGCAGGATCGACGCCAGCTCCGCCAGCGCGAAGACCAGGCAGGTGTACATCAGGCCCATCAGGACGGCGGCGATGGCGAGACCACCGAAGCCGCCCTGCGCCAGGCCGTTGTTCCAGCCCGAGAAGTCGCCCGAGACGACGTAGGCGACGCCCAGCCCGGTCAGCAGCAGCGGTCCCGCGCTGCCGCGGCGCAGGGCCCGGCGCTCCAGGTAGGCGGCTTCGGGCGATCCGGCGCCGCCGGGGGGCGGCCCGTCCGCGGACGGGGTGGGCGGTGCGGTCGGGGAATCCGTGCTGTCGGCCATGAGCCGCTCCTGCCTCGCCGAGGGGTATCCGGATTAAAGGTTCAGCGGCATACCTTTGCTGCCGCTGCTGCCCGAGCGCAAGACCTGTGCGTAAAAGACTCGTAACGTCGGCCTCCTCGGGGGACCCGGCATGCCGGAGGGGTCATGCCGCCGGGGCGGAGAGGAATCCCCGCAGCAGCGCGGCCGTGCCGCAGCAGTGCTCCCGCATCACCTCGCGTGCGCCGTCCGCGTCGCCCTCCAGGACCGCGTCCACCAGCGCGCTGTGCTGGGTCTGCGAATGCTCCAGATTCCGTACCAGCAGCGGAATGCAGTCCAGGAGGTCGTTCACGCTCGCCCGTACCGCCGCGTACTGGGCCGCCAGCGACGGCGAACCGGACAGCTCCGCGAGGGTCAGGTGCAGCATGGTGTCACGCCTGCGGTAGTCCGCAAGGGGTGCGTCATGGGTCGCTGCGAGCGTCGCCCGCAGCCGGTCGCCCTGCGGCCCGGTCAGGCCGTGTGCCGCGCACAGCCCGGCCGCGCCCACCTCCAGCGCCTCGCGGAAGCGCAGGGTGTCCTCGACGTCGATCTTCCCGATCCGGCGCCGCAACTCGGCCTCGCCCGGATTCTCCGTACGCACCCGGACGAACGTCCCGCCGTAGCGCCCGCGCCGGCTCTCCACCAGCCCCTCGTCCTGCAGGACCTTCAGCACCTCGCGCAGCGTCACCCGGCTGATCTGCAGCCGCTCCGCCAGCTCCCGCTCGGCGGGAAGCCGTTCGCCCTGCGGTACGAGTCCCAGCCGGACGATCTGCAGTATCTGCTCCAGCGCCTCCTCGAAACCGTTGCCGGCCCGCACCGGACGCAGCACCGGCGCCAGCCGATCCGCCGCACCGTCCATCGGAACCCCTTCCCAATCAATGGTTCGTGTGCCTACCTTATGACTTCCGGATGCAGTGACAGGAGGCAACACCGTGGCTGACCGCACGCCCCCACTCTCCGTCGAGGAACTCAGAGTCCTCGTCGACGCCGGGGAGATCGACACTGTCGTCCTCGCCTTCACCGATATGCAAGGCAGGCTCCAGGGCAAGCGGTTCGCCGCCCGCTACTTCCTCGACACCGTCCTCGACCACGGCACCGAAGGCTGCAACTACCTCCTCGCCGTGGACGTCGACCTCAACACCGTCGAGGGCTACGAGATGTCCTCCTGGGAACGCGGCTACGGCGACTTCGCCATGCACGGCGACGTCGGCACCCTGCGCCGCACCCCCTGGAACCCGGGCACCGCCCTGATCACCGCCGACCTCGCCTGGCACGACCGCTCGCCGGTCGTCGCCTCGCCCCGGCAGATTCTGCGCCGCCAGCTCGACCGCCTCGCCGACCGCGGCTGGAGCGCGCACGCCGGCACCGAACTCGAATTCATGGTCTTCAAGGACACCTACGAAGACGGCTGGTCGCGCGGCTACCGTGGGATGAACCCCGCCAACCAGTACAACGCCGACTACTCCGTGCTGGGCACCGGCCGCGTCGAACCGCTGCTGCGCCGCATCCGCAACGAGATGGGCGCGGCCGGCATGACGGTCGAGTCCGCCAAGGGTGAGTGCAATCTCGGCCAGCACGAGATCGTGTTCGTCTACGACGAGGCGCTCACCACCTGCGACCAGCACAGCATCTACAAGACCGGCGCCAAGGAGATCGCCGCCCAGGAGGGCATGTCGCTCACCTTCATGGCGAAGTACGACGAGCGCGAGGGCAATTCCTGTCATATCCACCTCTCGCTCCAGGACGCGGACGGCCGCCCCGTACTCGCCGACGACAACGGCCCGTACGGCATGTCGAAGACCATGCAGCACTTCCTCGCCGGCCAGGTCGCCGCGATGCGTGACTTCACGCTCTTCTACGCCCCCAACATCAACTCCTACAAGCGCTACCGCCCCGGCTCCTTCGCGCCCACCGCCGTCGCCTGGGGCCCGGACAACCGCACCTGCGCGCTGCGGGTCATCGGCCACGGCCGCTCGCACCGCCTGGAGAACCGCCTCCCCGGCGGCGACGTGAACCCCTACCTCGCGGTCGCCGCCATGGTCGCGGCCGGCCTGTACGGCATAGAGCACGAGCTGGAACTCCCCGAGGCGACCACCGGCAACGCCTACACCGGCGACGCCGCCCACGTCCCCACCACGCTGCGCGAGGCCGCCGAGCTGTGGGAGAACAGCCCGATCGCCCGCGAAGCCTTCGGCGACGAAGTGGTCGACCACTACCGCCACATGGCCCGCGTCGAGCAGAACGCCTACGACGCCGCCGTCACGGACTGGGAGCGCTTCCGCTCCTTCGAGCGCATGTGAGGAACGACGACGTGTCCGATGGACTCCACGAGATCGACATCATCAACCCGGCCACCGAGGAAGTGGTGGCCACCGTCCCCACCACCTCGCCCGCCGAGGTCGACGCCGCGGTCCGGCGGGCCGCCGCAGCGCAGCAGAAATGGGCCGCCCTCGCACCCGGCGACCGGGCCCGGATCCTGCGCCGCTTCGCCGACGTGGTCGACGCCAACATCAAGCAGCTCGCCGAACTCGAACTCCAGGAAGCCGGCCACCCGCTCGGCAACGCCACCTGGGAAGCGGGCAACGTCCGCGATCTGCTGCACTACGCCGCCGGGGGAGTGGAGCGGCTGACCGGCTCCCAGATCCCGGTCGCCGGCGGCCTGAACATCACCCTCCAGGAGCCCCTCGGCGTCGTCGCCGTCATCGCCCCCTGGAACTTCCCGATGCCGATCGCCGCCTGGGGCACCGCCCCCGCCCTCGCGGCCGGCAATGCCGTCCTCCTCAAGCCCGCCGAGACCACCCCGCTCACCGCGCTCCGGCTCGCCCGGTACGCCCTGGACGCCGGACTGCCCGAAGGCCTCTTCCAGGTCCTGCCGGGGGAGGGGCCGGTCACCGGCACCGCGCTGGTCGACCACCCCGGCGTCGCCAAGGTCGTCTTCACCGGCTCCACCACCACCGGCCGGCAGATCGCCGCCCGCTGCGCGGAGCAGACCAAGCGCCTGACCCTCGAACTCGGCGGCAAGAGCCCCAACATCGTCTTCGCCGACGCCGACATCGAGGCCGCCGCGGCAGCCACCCCCGGCTCGTTCCTCGACAACACCGGCCAGGACTGCTGCGCCCGCAGCCGCATCCTCGTCCAACGCTCGGTCTACGACCGCTACATGGAGCTGCTGGAGCCCGCCGTCAAGGCGTTCGTGGTCGGTGACCCCGCCGACCCCGCGACCCAGATGGGCCCGCTGATCTCCGCCGCCCAGCGCGACCGGGTACGGTCCTACGTCCCCGAGGACGCCCCGGCCGCCATCCGCGGCGAGGCACCCGCGGGCAAGGGCTTTTGGTATCCGGCGACCGTCCTGGAGGGGCGGCCCGAGGACCGTACGGCCATCGAGGAGATCTTCGGCCCGGTCGCCGTCGTCCTGCCCTTCGACGACGAGGCCGACGCCGTCCGCCTCGCCAACGCCACCGACTACGGCCTCTCCGGCTCCCTGTGGACCCGGGACGTCGGCCGGGCGATCCGCGTCTCGCGTGCCGTCGCGGCCGGCAACCTCTCCGTCAACTCCCATGCCAGCGTGCGCTACTGGACCCCCTTCGGCGGGTTCAAGCAGTCCGGACTCGGCCGCGAACTGGGCCCGGACGCCCTGATCCCCTTCACCGAGACCAAGAACGTCTTCATCAGCACCGAGGAGCAGTGAAGTGACCGACCAGAACCCCGTGTGCCGCCGCCTGGTGGGCCGTACCGCCGTCATCACCGGAGCCGGCAGCGGCATCGGCCTGGCCACCGCCCGCCGGCTGACGTCCGAAGGCGCCAACATCGTCTGTGCCGACATCGACCCGGTGGCCGGCAAGGCGGCGGCCGACGAGGTCGGCGGCCTCTTCGTGCAGGTCGACGTGACGGACTCCGATCAGGTCGAGGCGCTCTACAAGACCGCCTTCGACACCTACGGCTCGGTCGACATCGCCTTCAACAACGCGGGCATCTCGCCGGCCGACGACGACTCGATCCTCACCACCGGGCTCGACGCCTGGAAGCGCGTCCAGGAGGTCAACCTCACCTCGGTCTACCTCTGCTGCAAGCACGCACTGCCCTACATGCGCGACCAGGGCCGCGGCTCCATCATCAACACCGCGTCCTTCGTGGCCGTGATGGGCGCCGCCACCTCGCAGATCAGCTACACCGCTTCCAAGGGCGGCGTGCTGTCGATGTCCCGCGAACTGGGCGTGCAGTTCGCCCGCGAGGGCATCCGGGTCAACGCCCTGTGCCCGGGGCCGGTCAACACCCCCCTGCTCAAGGAGCTGTTCGCCAAGGACCCGGAGCGCGCCGCGCGCCGTCTGGTGCACGTCCCCGTCGGCCGGTTCGCCGAGCCCGAGGAGATCGCCGCCGCCGTCGCCTTCCTGGCCAGCGACGACGCCTCCTTCGTCAACGCCGCCGAATTCCTGGTGGACGGCGGGATTGCCGGTGCATATGTGACGCCCGTGTAGCCGCCGCTCGGTAAAGTCACCGGACGCGCCACACCACACCCGCACCAACCGGCACGACCGCAGCACAGCACCACCGCACCACGCAGCACGGGACCGGCACCGAAAGGTGCCGGTCCCGCCGCTTCCCCGCTGTTGACCGCCCCCGGACATCGGAGCCCCCCATGCGCAACAGGCACGCCCTCGCCCTGGGCCTCACCGTGACCGCGCTCCTCGCCGGCAGCGTGCCCGCGAGCGCGACCGCCTCGCCCCAGGCGGCGCCCGGACAGGACACCCCCACGGCCCAGAACGCCACGCACTGCCCGCAGCTCTCCAAGGACCTGACGTGGTACGGCCGCAACCGGGCCAAGCTGCAGCGCACCATCGACGAGCGCGGCACCTGCGGCAACCCCGGCCTCGCCCACGGCCACGGACGGGCCCCGGTCGCCGCGTTCGACTGGGACAACACCATGACCAAGAACGACGTCACCGACGCGACGATCGACTGGTCCCTGCTGCACGACAAGATCCTCCGCCCGGCCCGCTGGCGCGACACCAGCAAGTGGCTGACCCCGGCGGCCGACCGCGCCCTGACCAAGGCCTGCGGCACCTCCGTACCCGTCGGCGCACCGCTGCCCACCTCCACCGACGCCGACTGCGCCGACGAGATCCTGGAGATCCGCGGCGAGGCGAAGACCATGGGCGGCGAGGAAGCCTTCGCGGGCACCTGGAACCACCGCCGTACGGTGCCCGAATACGCCTGGGTGCCGCAGCTGTTCGCCGGTCACACCGACGCCGAACTCCGCTCCTACGCCGCCGCCGGACGTAAGGCCGCGCTCGCCGCGCCGGTGGGCAGCACCCAGAAGGTCGGCACCCACACGCTCCCCGCCTACGTGCGTTACTACGCCCAGCAGAAGGACCTGGTGCGCACCCTGCGGCGGGCCGGCTTCGACGTCTACATCGTCTCCGCCGGGTCCGAGCCGGTCACCGAGGTGTGGTCCCAGTCCATCGGCTTCGACCGGGACCACACCATCGCGATCCGCAGCCTGCTCGACCACGGAAAGATCACCTACGGCATGCAGGGCTGCGGCGACGTCCCGGACTCCCGGGGCGACGCCATCCCCTACATCGACGGCAAGCGCTGCTGGATCAACCAGGAGATCTTCCACATCAAGGGTGCCGAGGCCTGGCGCATGCAGGACCCCGCGCACCGCATCGCGCTGGGCGGCGGCGACGCCGACACCGACGTGACGTTCGTGAACGACGCCACCGGCGCCCACCTGGCCATCAACCGCAACAAGAACGAACTGATGTGCCGCGGCTACGACGACGCCGACGACCGCTGGGTGGTCAACCCGATGTTCATCGAGCCGCTGCCCCGCAAGTCCGGCACGTACCCCTGCGCCACCGCCGCCTACACCAACACCGACGGCGTTCTCGGCCCGATGCGCCGCCCCGACGGCACCGTCGTGACCGACCAGCGCGACCGCATCCACGGCTGACGGCGACGGGCCGCGCCGTCACCGGACGGCGCGGCCCGGCCGCTGCTCACAGGAAGGTGTGCCCCTCGCCGCGGTACGTCGGCACGGTCTCCACCACCCGGTCCCCGTCGATCAGATGCAGCGCGGCGAACCGCTCGCACAGCTCCCCGGCCTTCGCGTGCCGGAACCACACCTTGTCGCCGATCCGCAGCGAGTCGGCGGCCGGCCCCAGCAGCGGCGTCTGCACCTCGCCGGGCCCCTCCTGCGGGTCGTAGGACAGCCCCGCCGGAAGATGCGGCACCGGCAGCCGGTCGGCCCCCGCCGCCCCCGACGCCGGATAGCCGCCGCCGAGCACCGTCACCACCCCCGGCCCCGGCCGGCGCACCACCGGCTGGGCGAACAGCGCCGCCGGACGCCCGCTGAACGAGCGGAAGTTGTCGAACAGCCGCGGTACGTACAGCCCCGACCCGGCCGCGATCTCGGTGACCGCCGCCTCCGCGGCAGTGTGCTGCACACTGCCGGTGCCGCCGCCGTTGACGAACTCCAGCCGCGGAGCCACCGCCCGCACCGCCCGCACGGCCTCCCAGCGCCGCTGCGCCAGCTCCTTGCGGGCCGCCGCCTGCATCACCCGGATGGCCCGCGAGAAGACCGGCTTGCCGGCGACCTCGTCGCCCACGCCCGCCACATGCCCCTCGTACGCCATCAGGCCCACCAGGGAGAACCCCGGGCGGCGCACCACCGCACGGGCCAGCGCGGCGAGTTGGGCGGGCTCGCGCAGCGGCGAGCGCCGGGCGCCCACCCGCACCTTCCCGCCCAGCACGCGGTAGGAGGTGTCCAGTTCCAGACACACCCGCACCTCCTCGCCGCCGTGGCCGCCGTCCGGCCGGGCCGCGTCGATCAGATCCAGCTGCGCGGGGTCGTCGACCATCACCGTCACCGCCGCGGCGAGCTTCGGATCGGCGGTCAGCCCGGCGAATCCGGCCCGGTCGGCCGACGGATACGCCAGCAGGATGTCGGTGAAGCCCGAGCGCGCCAGCCACAGCGACTCCCCGAGCGTGAAACTCATGATCCCCGCGAAGCCGTCCCGCGCCAGCACCCGCTCCAACAGGGCCCGGCAGCGCACCGACTTGCTCGCCACCCGGATCGGCTTGCCCTTGGAACGGCGCACCAGATCGGCGGCGTTCGCGTCGAAGGCCCGCAGGTCGACGACGGCCAGCGGTGCGTCGAGAGAGGCGGTGGCCCGGTCGTAACGGGCTTTGTCGCCATACGTGTCGGCGGTGTACCGGTCCATGGCCCTGAGCCTGCCAGACGCGCCTACCGCTGGGTAGGGGAGAGATCGCGACAGAGCGGACACGGGGTTGGAGCACCGGCCGCGGCAGGCCGTAAGGTGGCTGAGCACCGCAACCAGCAGGTCAGCGGCGCGATGTCCGGATACGAACCACCCTGCCCCGATTGCGGATCGGGCCGGGTGTACGCGGCGCGAGGGGGATCGCGGGTGAGCACCGACGCCGATTACACGGACGCGCACCGGCTCCCGTCCATACCCCCGCCGCCACCCCACCGGCCCGGCGCGGCACTGCCCGACGAGGACCCGCAGGCCACCGTCCTGCGCCCGGTTCCGGCCGACCCCTCGGTCCCGCCGCCCGCCGCCCCGTCCGGCCCCGCCGCCTCCCGGCCGGTGCCCCCCGCGCCCGCCGCCCCGCCACGCCCCGCGGCCCCGCCGCCCGTGCCGCCCCGGCCCCGTACGCCGCCGCCCGCCGCGGGCCCCCCGGCGCCACCCCGCCCGGACCGCGCACCCGCCGCCCCGCCGGCCGCCGCTGTGCCGCCCGCCCCCGGCCCGCGCCCCGACTCCTTCCGTGACACCGCCGCCTTCCACCTGGCCAACAGCCAGGAGCTGTGGAGCGGCGGCCGCGACGGCGCCCCCGGCACGCGCCCCGGCCGCACCCGCGCCGCCGCCACCCCGTCCGCCGCTCCGGGCAGCACCCCGCCCGCCCCGGGCGCGGCACGCCCCTCCGGCGCCCCCTGGACCCGAACTCCCCTCCGGCACCCCGGAGTTGCACCCGCCCCCGGGATGCCGGCCGTGCCCCGGAGCCGGCCGGCGGTGCGGCGCCCCGGTGGCCGGCTGATCGCCACCGCGGCCTGCCTCGTCCTCGGCGTCGGCCTCATCGGCGGCGCGGCGGCCGGAAGTTGGCTCAGCGAGGACGAGCGGGCGAAGCCCACCGCCGCGGCCTCCTTCACCAAGGGCCACGACGCCTGGCACAGCACCCCCGTCAACACCCTCTTCCCGCGCCACCTCGACGGCCTGGGCGTCGGCCCCGGCGGCTCCGACCGGAGCTGGACCCGCATCGCCGTCGCCCCCGACAGCAACTGCTCCGACGCCTACGACCCGAAGCTGGCCAGAGCGCTCGCCCGGGTCGGCTGCGCCCGCCTGCTGCGCGCCACCTACGTCGACGCCACCCGCACCGACGTCATCACCGTCGGCGCCCAGGTCGCCAAGGGCGACCAGAACGCCATGATGGCGCTGAACACCCGCTTCAGCACCGACAGCCTCGGCGCCCGCACCGACCTGATGCCCCTGCCGTACGCCGCCGGGAACACCCCGGCCGCGGACTTCGGGCCCAAGCAGCGCGCGAGCTGGACGGTGCGGATCCTCACGGACATCCCCGTGGTCATCTTCGCCGTCTCCGGCTTCGCCGACGGCCGCGTCGTCACCGACCCGCAGCCCGCCGAGGCCGCCGTCCGCGAGGGCGCCACCACCGCCCCCGCCGAATCCGGCCTCGGCCACTCCGCGAAGGACCTCGCCGACCTCCTCGAGGTCTCCTTCCGCAAGGCGTCGGGCATCCCCACCCAGGCAACGGAGGCGTCGCCATGACCAAGGCCGCGCCGACCCGGGCCGCGCTGCGCGGCACCGCCGTGTCGCTGTTCTCCACCGCCCTCGCCGTGCTGCCCGCCGTCCCCGCGCAGGCCGACGGCATCCGCGCCGCGGAATGGGCCCTGGAGGCCGTACACGCCCAGAAGGCCTGGCACACCACCAAAGGCGAAGGCATCACCGTCGCCGTCCTGGACACCGGCGTGGACGCCGGCCACCCCGACCTCAAGGGCCATGTGCTGCCCGAGAAGGACCTGGTCGGCTTCGGCGCCGCCCCCGGCGACCGCGCCTGGGCCCGGCACGGCACCGGAATGGCCGGCATCATCGCAGGCCAGGGCCATGGGCCGGGCCGTGCCGACGGCGTGCTCGGCCTCGCGCCGGGCGTCCGGATCCTCCCGGTCCGGGTGATCCTCGAAGACGCCGACCCGGAGCGCAAACGCGCCCGCACCGAGAAGTCCGGCGCCCTCGCCGACGGCATCCGCTGGGCCGCCGACCACGGCGCCGACGTGATCAACCTGTCGCTCGGTGACGACAGTGAATCCGCGCACCCCGAACCGCGCGAGGACTCCGCCATCCAGTACGCCCTCGGCAAGGGCGTCCCGGTCGTCGCCTCGGCGGGCAACGGCGGCCTGCAGGGCAACCGCGCCTCCTACCCCGCCGCCTACCCGGGCGTCATCGCGGTCACCGCCGTCGACAGCCTCGGCACCCGCGCCTCCTTCTCCACCCGCCACTGGTACGCCGCGCTCTGCGCCCCCGGCGACGAGATCGTCATGCCGGACCCCGACCGCAAGTACTACCGGGGCCAGGGCACCAGCCCCGCCGCCGCCTTCGTCTCCGGCACCATCGCGCTGGTGCGCGCCACACACCCCGACCTCAGCCCGGCGCAGATCCGGCAACTGCTGATCGACACCGCGCAGGACGGCCCCAAGGGCGGCCGCGACGACGACTACGGCGCGGGCATGGTCGACGCCGCCGCCGCACTCACCGCCGCGGGCAGGACCGAACCCACCCCCCAGAAGCCGTCCCCCGCCGGCTACGCCCACCGCTACTTCGGCCCCGGCCCCACCCCGGAAGCGGAAGCCGGCACCGGCATCGGCTGGTTGCCCTGGACCGCGGGCGGCATCGGCGCGGCCCTCATCGCCGCCGCCACCCTGATCCGGTGCACCCGCCCCAGGCACCACTGAGCGCCGCCCAAGCCGCCGCACCCCCGGTCCGCACCGCCCGGAGCGGCCGCGGACCGAGCCGCTAGGCTCACCCCGTGGCACAGAAGAACATTCCGGACCCCGGTTTCTCCGACGACGACGGCTCCGCGGACCCGGCCCTCACCGCGGCCCTGACCGCCTATGCCGCCGACCGGAGCGCGGAGCCCCAGGTCCTGGCCGCACTGACCGGCGCCCGCCTCCTGGTCCCGATCGTCGCCGTACTCGGCGAGAGCGAAGAGGGCCCGGACGGCCTGCTCCGGGAGAAGACCAGCGATATGGCCGTGCCCACCCTCCAGGCCCCGGACGGCCGCCGCGCACTGCCCGCCTTCACCTCCATGGAGACCCTGCGGCGCTGGCGCGCGGACGCCCGCCCCGCCGCCGTGCCGCTCCGGCAGGCGCTGCTCGCCGCCTCGCACGAAAAGGCCGACACGATCGTCCTCGACCTGGCCGGACCCGTCGCCTTCCAGCTCACCGGGCACGCCCTGCGCGCTCTCGCGGAGGGCCGGGACAGCGCCGACCCGCTGGCCGACCCGGCCGTCACCGCCGCGCTGCGCGCCGTGCTCGCCGATGAGCCCGCCGTCCTCGTCGCCCGCCTTGCCCCGTCCCAGGAGACCGACGCCACCCTCGCCCTCGGCCTGGCCGCCGGCGCCCCCGCGGCCGAGGTCGCCCAGCGCCTGGCGCAGGCGCTGGCCACTGACGACGTGCTGCGCGGCCGGCTGGTCCGCGGCCTGGACCTGGCACTTCTGCCGCCCGGTGCCGAGACGGCCGCAAAGCCCCTCTTCCGCCGCTGACGCCCGGCACCGGCGCCGGACCGCGGGCGCCGGGCCGCTTCCTCCGCCAGGGCTCTCCCCGCCCCTGGACGCCCCTCGCCAACGGGCGCGTTGCCCTCCTCGGCCGCACAATTCGAGGAGAGCTCAAGATCCACGCGAGGAGAGCCCCACATGGAGACCACGGAGACCCGCACGGTCGTATCCGAATTCCTCGGCACGCTGCTCCTGGTGTTCTTCGCCGTCGGCGCGGCAGTGCTGGCCGGCGAGTACATCGGGACCTTCGGCATCGCCCTGGCCTTCGGCTTCACGATGCTGGCACTCGCCTACGCCCTCGGGCCCATATCGGGTTGCCACATCAACCCGGCGGTCACGCTCGGCATGCTGCTCGCCCGCCGCATCACGGTCCGTACGGCCGTCGAGTACTGGATCGCCCAGATCGTCGGCGCCATCGTGGGCGCGGCCCTGCTCTTCCTCGTCACCAAGCAGGTGCCGGGGCTGCAGACCGACGGCGCCTTCGGCACGAACGGCTGGGGCGACCGCTCGGCGGTGCACATCAACCTCGGCGGCGCATTCGTCGCCGAGATCGTGATGACCTTCCTGTTCGTCTTCGTCGTGCTGTCGGCCACCCACAAGGTGGCGGTGGTCGGCTTCGGAGGCCTGGCGATCGGTCTGGCGCTGGGCGCCGTCCACCTCATCGGCATCCCGCTCGACGGCACCTCGGTCAACCCGGCGCGGAGCATCGGCCCGGCGCTGTTCGCCGGCGGCGCCGCCATCACCCAGCTGTGGCTGTTCATCCTCGCGCCGCTGATCGGCGGCGCCCTGGCCGCGGTGGTGCACCAGATCACCCATCCGGCCCAGGAGCCGGTCCTGGTCGCCGACGAGAGGGCGCCCGACGCGAAGAAGGACTGAGCCCGGCCGCGGGCCCCCGGACGTCACGAGCCCCGGCCGACCGGCCGGGGCTCGTCTCTTCCAATCGGCGGGCCGCGCGTCGCCGCGCGGCCCGCCGCCCGCTAGCCGTAAACCGGGCCGGTGAACTTCTCGCCGGGGCCCTGGCCCGGCTCGTCCGGGACGACCGACGCCTCACGGAAGGCGAGCTGCAGCGACTTCAGTCCGTCCCGCAGCGGCGCCGCGTGGTACGAGCCGATCTCGGTGGCGCTGGCGGTGATCAGCCCGGCCAGCGCGTGAATGAGCTTGCGCGCCTCATCCAGGTCCTTGTGCGTCTCACCCTCTTCGGCGAGCCCGAGGTTGACCGCCGCCGAGCTCATGAGGTGCACCGCGACCGTCGTGATCACCTCGACCGCGGGCACGTCCGCGATGTCGCGGGTCATGGCGTCGAAGTCGGGATGCGACGGGTCCGCCGGAAGCGGTGCGTCGGGCTGCTGCGGGGTCTGGTCACTCATGTCTGGGGGCTTCACTTCCTGCTGAGGGGATCGTGTCCACCTTATGGCCCCCGCCGCGCGACGTTCGAACGGGCCGGACCGGGGCCCGGCGGGCACCCGCGTCAGCACAGGAGTGGGGGTCACCCCTTGACTCGTGTATTCTGGTGTTCCGACCGGCCGGACACACATGTGACCGGCCCACAAGTGGAGGCTCCGATCTCCCACCCGGCCGACCTCAGGGTTGGCGGGTCAACGGTCCGGCTGCGCCCCGCGGAGACATTCGCGGCGGTGCTCCTGAGTCCATTCACGGAGCCCCGCCTGTGTCCCGTCCGGGGCGTTTTTCATGTCACCGGCGCGGTTGGTCACACCGAAACAGACGTTACGCGGCAGTCCGCCAGGCCGTCGCGTGGTGCTACCGAGGAGGATCCATCAGCGCCGAGCCCCGCATCAACGACCGGATTCGCGTCCCTGAGGTGCGACTCGTCGGTCCCAGTGGCGAGCAGGTCGGCATCGTGCCGCTTGCCAAGGCCCTGGAGCTTGCGCAGGAGTACGACCTCGACCTGGTCGAGGTGGCGGCGAACGCACGTCCGCCGGTCTGCAAGCTCATGGACTACGGAAAGTTCAAGTACGAGTCGGCCATGAAGGCCCGTGAGGCGCGCAAGAACCAGGCGCACACGGTCATCAAGGAGATGAAACTCCGGCCGAAGATCGACCCGCACGACTATGACACCAAGAAGGGTCACGTCGTCCGGTTCCTCAAGCAGGGTGACAAGGTCAAGATCACGATCATGTTCCGTGGTCGCGAGCAGTCCCGCCCCGAGCTGGGCTTCCGACTGCTGCAGCGGCTCGCGTCCGACGTGGAGGACCTCGGCTTCATCGAGTCGAATCCGAAGCAGGACGGCCGAAACATGATCATGGTTCTCGGTCCGCACAAGAAGAAGACCGAGGCGATGGCTGAGGCCCGTGAGGCGCAGGCCGCCCGCAAGGCCGAGCGCCAAGGCGGAGTTCCCGCGGACGAGTCCGTGGAGGAGCCCGTCGAGGAGCCCACCGAGGAGCACGCCCAGGCGTGATCCCCGAGGCGTGAGTCCCGGATTCGCTCCCCTTACCTTCGAGGGGGGCCCAGGGCGCCCCGCCCCGGACATCAACCGAAACATCTGACGCTCCCACTTGCCGGTCCGTGCCGGTGGGGGCGCCACTGACGAGGAGAGAACGGCGCATGCCGAAGAACAAGACGCACAGCGGTGCCAGCAAGCGTTTCAAGATCACTGGCTCCGGCAAGGTGATGCGCGAGCGCGCCGGCAAGCGCCACCTGCTCGAGCACAAGTCGTCCCGTGTGACGCGTCGCCTCAGCGGCAACGCCGAGATGGCCCCGGGCGACGCCGCGAAGATCAAGAAGCTTCTCGGCAAGTGAGTCCTGCGCCCCGCCGGCGGCCGGGCGCAGGACTTGAGACCGGGACCCAATCGAACCGGGCCGCGTGAAGACAACCGCGGCCCCGCTACAAGGAGTTAACAAGTGGCACGCGTCAAGCGGGCGGTCAACGCCCACAAGAAG
This sequence comes from Streptomyces sp. NPDC101393, assembly GCF_044767385.1. NCBI lineage: Bacteria > Bacillati > Actinomycetota > Actinomycetes > Kitasatosporales > Streptomycetaceae > Streptomyces > Streptomyces sp. NPDC101393. The sequence goes on from NZ_JBIWNU010000007.1 coordinate 300,071, forward strand.
CGCCGGGCGATCCTCGAGCAGGCCAGTGGCTACCGCGGCCAGCGCTCGCGTCTGTACCGCAAGGCGAAGGAGCAGGTCACCCACTCCCTCGTCTACAACTACAACGACCGCAAGAAGCGCAAGGGCGACTTCCGTCAGCTGTGGATCCAGCGCATCAACGCCGCTGCCCGCGCCAACGGCATGACCTACAACCGCTTCATCCAGGGTCTGAAGGCCGCCAACATCGAGGTGGACCGCAAGATCCTCGCCGACCTCGCGGTCAACGACGCCAACGCGTTCGCGGCGCTCGTCGAGGCCTCGCAGAAGGCGCTTCCGAGCGACGTCAACGCCCCGAAGGCTGCCTGAACCTCAGCCTGACGACGTAGCACACGGACCCGCAGGCCCCGGCCTGCGGGTCCGCCGCTTTTCCGGACCGGCGCACGGTCCGGGGCCCCACGCACCGAACCCAAGAAGTGAGCCGCCGCCCATGGGCACCCCCGAGCTGATCTCCCCGCGTTCCCCGCGCGTCGCCGCCGCCCGGAGGCTGGCCCGCCGCGCTTTCCGCGGCAAGGAACGCCGGTTCATCGCCGAGGGGCCGCAGGCCGTACGGGAGGCCATCGCGCACCGTGTCGACGGGGCGCCCACGCTCCTGGAGCTGTTCGCCACCGTGGAGGCCGCCGAGCGGCACGCCGAGATCATCGCGGCCGCCCATGCCGCCGGGGTCCGGGTGCACCACGCCGACGACCGGACCGTCGCCGACATCTCCCAGACGGTCACCCCGCAGGGCCTGCTCGGCGTCTGCCGCTTCCTGGACTCGCCGTTCGAGGAGATCCTCGCGGCGCGCCCGCAGCTGGTCGCGGTGCTCGCCAACGTCCGCGACCCGGGGAACGCCGGTACGGTCCTGCGCTGCGCGGACGCCGCCGGCGCGGACGCCGTGGTCCTCACCGACGCCTCCGTCGACCTCTACAACCCCAAGTCCGTACGCGCATCGGTCGGTTCGCTCTTCCATCTGCCGGTCGCGGTGGGCGTCCCCGTCGAGCGCGTGGTGGCCGGGCTCCAAGGCGCCGGGGTGCGGATCCTCGCCGCCGACGGTGCGGGCGAGCAGGACCTCGACGCCGAGCTGGACGCCGGCTCCATGAGCGGGCCGACCGCCTGGGTCTTCGGCAACGAGGCCTGGGGGCTGCCGGCGGAGACCCGGGAGCTGGCGGACGCGGTGGTGCGGGTCCCGATCCACGGCAAGGCCGAGAGCCTCAACCTCGCCACGGCCGCCGCGGTCTGCCTGTACGCCTCCGCGCGCGCCCAGCGCACCGCCGGCGGCTGCCGGTCCGTGTCACCCGCCTGAGGGGAGTGCCCCGGGATCTTCGCGGCACATCCGATCCGAGCTAGTAGGGTGACGTGCTCGGGGCCCGGAAGGGGGTATCGGGGATGAGTGTGAGGACTTCCGGCACCACAGTCGCCGCTGACAGCTGCCCGTCCGACGGACCCGTGCGCGGCGCTCCGCCCGCCGGCGGGCTGCGGAGTGACGAGCCCGGGGCGGGTCTCGGGTTCGACCCGGACGATCTGCCCGACGGCCTGGTCGTCGCCGACGAGACCGGCCGGGTGATCTGCTTCAACGCGGCCGCGGCCAGGATCACCGACATCGCCGCCCGGGACGCCCTCGGCCACTCCCTGGAGCACGCCCTGCCGCTGCAGGACATCGAGGGCCGCCGCTGGTGGACCCTCACCGACCCCTACGGCGGTCTCGCCATCCGCCGCGGCCAGCCCGAACGCAATCTGCTGCTGGGCAGCCGGGAGGTGCTGGTCTCCGCCCGCTATGTCCGCAGCCGGCCCACCGGCCCCGTGGAGCGGCTGGTCATCGCCCTGCGCGGCACCGAGGCCCGGCGCCGTACGGAGCTGAGCCACGCCGAGCTGATCGCCACCGTCGCCCATGAGCTCCGCTCGCCGCTGACCTCCGTCAAGGGCTTCACCGCCACCCTCCTCCAGAAGTGGGAACGCTTCACCGACGACCAGAAGCGGCTGATGCTGGAGACCGTCGACGCCGACGCCAACCGCGTCACCCGCCTGATCGCCGAGCTTCTGGACATCTCCCGGATCGACTCCGGACGGCTGGAGGTGCGCCGGCAGCGGGTCGACATGAGCGCCGCGGTCCGCCGGCACGTCCAGGCGCAGGCCACGGCGGGCCAGCGGCCGGACCGCTTCCTGATCCGGATGCTGGAGCCGCTGCCCGATCTGTGGGCGGACCCGGACAAGGTCGACCAGGTGCTGGGCAACCTGCTGGAAAATGCGGTGCGCCACGGCGAGGGAACGGTCACCATCGAGGTCGGACCGTCATCGGACACGACCAGCGCGGAGGGGACGACCGTCACCGTGAGCGACGAGGGGCCCGGCATTCCGGAGGAGTCGATGAGCCGTGTCTTCACCCGCTTCTGGCGGGGCAGCAAACGCGGCGGCACGGGCCTCGGCCTCTACATCGTCAAAGGCATCGTCGAAGCGCACGGCGGGACGATCACCGTCGGCCGGGCGCCGGCCGGCGGCGCGCAGTTCCGATTCAGCCTGCCCGTCGCGGCCCCGGCCTTCATGGCCTAGCGGGCAGCGGCGGGCGCCTTCGCCCCAGGGGTTCGCTCGGGCCGTGAAGGCCCGCCCCTTAGACTTGACCTTTGGCACCTTTGGCGCACAAGCATCGCGGGCACAGCGCGGGCTCGGCATCCGAAGTTTGTGATCGAAGGCCGAGGCGAAGCGAGCCAAGCCAAGCCAGTCCACCGGAAGCACGGGAAGAGATGTCCGCACCCAATAAGTCGTACGACCCTGTCGAGGTCGAAGCCCTCAAACCGGAAGAGATCGCCCGACGGCTGGACGAGGCGCTGGCCGCCGTCGCCGCAGCGGCCGACCTGGAGGCGCTGCGCGAGGCGAAGGTCGCGCACACCGGCGACCGCTCGCCGCTCGCGCTGGCCAACCGGGAGATCGGCGCCCTGCCCCCGCAGGCCAAGGCGGAAGCCGGCAAGCGCGTCGGCCAGGCCCGCGGCCGGGTCAATCAGGCGCTCAAGGCCCGCCAGGAGGAGCTGGAGGCGGAGCGCGACGCGCGTGTGCTCGTCGAGGAGGCGGTGGATGTCACGCTGCCGTACGACCGCGTGCCCGCAGGCGCCCGGCACCCCCTGACCACCTTCATGGAGCGGGTCGCCGACGTCTTCGTCGCGATGGGCTACGAGGTCGCCGAGGGCCCCGAGGTCGAGGCGGAGTGGTTCAACTTCGACGCCCTCAACTTCGTGCCCGACCACCCGGCGCGCCAGATGCAGGACACCTTCTTCGTCCAGGGTGAAGGCACCACGGGCGACGAGTCCGGTGTCGTGCTGCGCACCCACACCTCGCCGGTCCAGGCCCGTACGCTCGTCGACCGCGAGCCGCCGGTCTACGTCGTCTGCCCGGGGCGGGTCTACCGCACCGACGAGCTGGACGCCACGCACTCCCCGGTCTTCCACCAGATCGAGCTGCTGGCCGTCGACGAGGGCCTGACCATGGCCGACCTCAAGGGCACCCTCGACCACATGGTCAAGGCGCTGTTCGGCCCGGACATGAAGACCCGGCTGCGGCCGAACTACTTCCCGTTCACCGAGCCGTCCGCCGAGATGGACATGGTCTGCTACGTCTGCCGTGGCGCGTCCGTGGGCAATCCCGACCGGCCCTGCCGCACCTGCTCCAGCGAGGGCTGGATCGAGCTGGGCGGCTGCGGAATGGTCAACCCCAAGGTGCTGATCGCCTGTGGTGTGGACCCCGAGAAGTACAGCGGGTTCGCGTTCGGGTTCGGCATCGACCGGATGCTGATGTTCCGGCACAACGTGGAAGACATGCGCGACATGTTCGAAGGCGACGTCCGGTTCACCCGGCCGTTCGGGATGGAGATCTGATGCGGGTCCCGCTTTCTTGGCTGCGGGAGTACGTCGACCTGCCGACGACCGAGTCCGGCCGTGACGTACAGACCAAGCTCATTGCCGTCGGCCTGGAGGTCGAGACCGTCGAGCGGGTGGGCGACGGCCTCAAGGGCCCGCTCGTCGTCGGCCAGGTGCTGACCATCGAGGAGCTGGAGGGCTTCAAGAAGCCCATCCGCTTCTGCACCGTCGACGTCGGCTCCGCCAACGGCACCGGCGAGCCGCAGGAAATCGTCTGCGGCGCACGGAACTTCGCCGTCGGCGACAAGGTCGTCGTGGTCCTGCCCGGCGCCGTGCTGCCCGGTGACTTCAAGATCGCCGCCCGCAAGACGTACGGCAAGACCTCGCACGGCATGATCTGCTCCGGTGACGAGCTGGGCATGGGCGGCGCCACTGCGACGGACAACGACGGCATCATCGTGCTGCCGCCCGAGTACGAGGTGGGCACCGACGCGATCGAGCTGCTCCAGCTCGTCGACGAGGTACTGGACATCGCCGTCACGCCCGACCGCGGTTACTGCCTGTCGATGCGCGGCGTGGCCCGCGAGACCGCCACCGCCTACGGCCTTCAGCTGCGGGACCCGGCGCTGCTCGACGTGCCGCCGCCGACCTCCGACGGCTACCCCGTCGAGGTCACCGACCGCCGTGGCTGCACCCGCTTCACGGCGCGTACGGTCCGGGGCGTCAACCCCGAGGCCCGGTCGCCGATCTGGCTGCAGCGCCGGCTCCAGAAGGCCGGTATGCGCCCGATCTCGCTGGCCGTCGACATCACCAACTACGTGATGCTGGAGATCGGCCAGCCGCTGCACGCCTACGACCGCTCCTCCGTGGACGGGCCGATCGGCGTGCGCCGTGCCACGGCCGGCGAGAAGCTGACCACCCTGGACGGCGCCAAGCGGGTGCTGGACGAGGCGGACCTGGTCATCACCGACAACCGCGGCCCCATCGGCCTCGCGGGTGTCATGGGCGGCGCCAACACCGAGATCGCGGGCGCGGTCGCCGACCCGGGCACCGGCGAACTCCGCGGTACCACCGACATCGTGGTGGAGGCCGCGCATTTCGACGCGCTCTCCATCGCGCGTACGGCCCGCCGGCACAAGCTGTCCTCCGAGGCGTCCAAGCGCTTCGAGCGCGGCGTCGACCCGGAGGCCGCGTCGGCGGCGGCCCAGCGCACCGTCGACCTGCTGGTGCTGCTGGCCGGCGGCAAGGCCGAGCCCGGCGTCACCGAGATCGTCTCGCCCAGCGGTCCGCGCACGATCACCATCTCCGCGAACCACCCGGACAAGGTCGCCGGTGTCACCTACGGCCGGGAGACCGTCGTGCGCCGCCTCCAGCAGGTCGGCTGCGACGTCTACGGGCAGGACGAACTCGTCGTCACCGTGCCGTCCTGGCGCCCCGACCTCAGCGAGCCGAACGACCTGGCCGAAGAGGTCATCCGGCTGGAGGGCTACGAAAACCTGCCCTCCACCCTCCCGCTGCCGCCGGCCGGCCGCGGGCTGACCGAGCGTCAGCGGCTGCACCGCAGGGTCGGCCGCGCGCTGGCCGGGGCGGGCTACGTCGAGGCGCTCAACTACCCGTTCACCGGGTCGGCGATCCTCGACCAGCTCGGCATCGAGCAGGACGACCCGCGCCGCCGGGCCGTCACCCTCGTCAACCCGCTCTCCGACGAGGAGCCCGACCTCCGCACGACGCTGATCCCCGGTCTGCTGAACGCGCTGCGCCGCAACCACGGCCGCGGCACGCACGACCTGGCGCTCTTCGAGACCGGTCCGGTCTTCCGGGCGACCGGCGACGAGAAGCCGGCCACCCGGCTCGTCGTGGACCGCCGGCCCAGCGACGACGAGATCGCCGCGCTGGACGCCTCGCTCCCCGAGCAGCCGCGGCGCGCCGCGGTGGTCCTCGCCGGCGGACGTGAGCAGGCCGGCTGGTGGGGCCCCGCCCGCCCGGCGAACTGGGCGGACGCCGTCGAGGCCGGCCGTACGGTCGCGCGCGAGGCGGGCGTCGAGCTGATCGTCCGCCAGGACCAGCACGCGCCGTTCCACCCGGGCCGGTGCGCGGCGCTGCTCGCCCTTGTCGACGGTGAGGAGATCCTCGTCGGCAACGCCGGTGAGCTGCACCCGCGCGTCATCAAGACGCTCGGCCTGCCGGAGCGCACCTGCGCGATGGAGATCGACGTGGACCGCGTCGAGCGTGCCGCGGCCGGCCCGCTGCGTGCCCCGCGGATCTCGGCCTTCCCGGTCGCCACCCAGGACGTCGCGCTCATCGTGGACGACGCGGTGCCGGCGGCGGACGTGGAGAGTGCGCTGCGCGACGGCGCGGGTGAACTCCTCGAATCGCTGCGGCTGTTCGACGTCTTCACCGGCGAGCAGGTCGGCGAGGGCAAGAAGTCCCTCGCGTACGCGCTGCGGTTCCGCGCCGCCGACCGCACGCTGACCGCCGAGGAGGCCTCGGCCGCCCGGGACGCGGCGGTCGCCTCGGCGCTCGCGCGCACGGGGGCGGCACTGCGCGGCTGACCGGTTCCGGCCGAGCGCCGGGCCGGCTGCCGGAAGGCATGAGGGGTGAGGGTGTGGACGGCACTTCGGTGCGGTCCACACCCTCACCCCTTTCGTCGTTCCTCGGGGCGCGCACCGCGGAGGGACTCCGTGCGGTCACATCCGCACACCATCACTCCATCGGGTGATAGGGCACGCATCGTCGCCACCCGGACACCTGGCGTCGTAACAATCGGAGCCGGTCGATCCAGTCGATCCATCCAGCCGCGTGACCGAGGGAAGACCGCGGGGCTGTGGCCGGTCGATCGCCCAATGCCCACCAGGGGAGGACCATCGGCATGATCCGAACCCGGGCGAGGGATGCCGCGCCGGTGGGTGCACAACGCGCCCGGAGGGCCTTCGTCTTCGTCCTGCCCGGTCTCTGGGTGCTCGGTGTGGTGATCTGGGAGCTGTGGCAGCCCAGCAGCGGCCGGCTGCTGCAGCTCCTGGCCGCCGCGCCGGCCATCGCCTGCGCCGGCACCGGACGCCGCCAGTGCGTGCTGCTCGGCGGCCTGTGCGCGCTGCTCGTGCTCGTCCCGTTCGGCGGGGTGGAGCCGGCGGCCGGGGTCGGCACCCGCGCGACGACCTGCGGCGCGATCCTCGTGGTGATCGGCGCCAGCTATCTGACGGCCGGTCGGCGGCTGCGGCTGGTACGGGAGTTGGAGCGCACCCGGGAGGTCGCCGATGCCGCACAGCGGGTGCTGCTGCGGCCGCTCCCGGCACGGATCGACGGCGTGCTGCTGGCCGCCGGGCATCTGTCGGCGAGCGAGGGCGCGCTGGTCGGCGGTGACCTCTACGAGGTGCTGGGCACCCCGTACGGCGTCCGGGCGGTGATCGGGGATGTGCGCGGCCACGGCCTGGAGGCCATCGGTACGGTCGCCGCGATGCTGGGCAGCTTCCGCGAAGTGGCGCACGACGAGCCCGAACTCGGCGGTGTGCTGCGCCGGTTGGAGCGTGCGCACCACCGGCACCTGCGGGACAGGGCGCGCGCTGAGCACCCGGCGGCCGGCGGGGGCGAGCCGGTGAGCCCGGTCGCCGAGGAGTTCGTGACCGTGCTGCTGGTCGAGATCGCCCGGGACGGCCGGGTCACCGCGCTGAACTGCGGGCACCCGTGGCCGTACCGCATCGATTGCCGTGGGGTGACGTCGGGCGTCCGCGCCGAGCCGATGCCGCCGCTGGGCCTCTTCCCGCTGCCCGACGAGCTGCCCGCCGTCCCCTGCGGGCAACTGCGGCCCGGCGAGGCGCTGTTCCTGCACACCGACGGCGCCGAGGACGCGCGGGATCCGGCGGGGGCGTTCTTCCCGCTGGCCCGGGAACTGCGCAGCAGCGTCGAGGCCGCACCGGGCCCCGTACCCTCGCCCGCCGGGGTGGTCGCGGACGTTCGGGAGGCGCTGCTGCGGCACGCCGGCGGGCGGCTGACCGACGACGTCGCGCTGCTGATGCTCGGCAACGACCGGATGCGGGTGCCTGCCCAGGCGCCCGGCGTGCGGCGGTCCGAGCCGGGGTGCGTGGACGCCGGCCGGCCGGACCGACGCGGCTGCCGCCCGACGCACAACACTCCTGGTCCGTAGGGCCGTTCATGACGCGCGCTTCACACCCCGTGTGAAGCGTCCTTCGCTACGCTGAGCGCACGGGGCGGTATCACGGGCCCGCCCGCGCGGGTCCGGCTCACCGGGAGGCCGGTATGGAGCCCAACACTCTGCTCGACGCGATCCTCGACGAGGCCGGCATCTCGCATGCCGGGCTCGCCGCGCGCATCAACCGGCTCGGCGGCAGCCGCGGACTGGCCCTGCGATACGAACACACCGCGGTGGCACGGTGGTTGAAGGGGCAGCGGCCGCGCGGCCAGGTGCCCGACCTGATCTGCGAGATCCTCGGCGAACGGCTGCACCGCGCCGTCGGGCTCGACGACATCGGGCTGAGCCGGCCGGGCCTGCGCCGGGCCCCGGACACCCCCCTGTCCGGCTTCGTCGAGCGGGCCACCGCGCTGTGGCGCTCCGACGAGCAGCAGCGGCCGCACATCCTCGCCGCCCCCGCGCTCACCGGGACCTCGGCCGTGATGCCCGTATGGGAGTGGGAGAACCCTCCCGAGGACTCCGATGTGTCGCGCGACGGACCGGCCCGGGTCGGCATGGCCGACATCGAGCTGCTGCGGTCGGCGCGGACGCACTACGAGTCCATGTACCGGAAGGCGGGCGGCGTCGCGACCAGGGCCCGCATCGTCGGATTCCTCAACACCGAGGCGGCGCCCCTGCTGAGAGGCAGCTACACCGATGCGACGGGCCGCCAGCTGCACCGGGCCACCGGCGGACTGGTCGCCGTCGCCGGGATCTGCGCGTACGACTCGGATGCCCTGGGGCTGGCCCAGCGCTACTTCCACCAGGCGTTACGGCTGGCCAAGGCCAGCGGGGACCGGGGCCTGGGCGCGTACGTGATCGCGCTGCTGGTCAATCAGTCCCTGTTCGTACGCGAATACCGCCAGGCGGTGGCGTTCGCGGAGGCGGCGCTGCGGGCGGCGGGCCCGCAGATCACCCCGGCGCTTTCCGCGGATCTCTACGCGATGCAGGCCAAGTCCTACGCCCGGCTGGGCGACGGGGCCGGCGCGCTGTCCTGCATCCGCCGCGCGGAGGCCGCCGCCGAACGCATCAGACCCGGTCTGGAGCCCGACGAGACGGGCTACGTCCAGCCGGGGCTGGTGAACGTACAGGTGGCGGAGGCCCTGCTGAGCCTGGGTGACCTGCGGGCCGCCCGGGAGCAGGCGGACGCCGCCGTCGACACCCCCGCCCACGACCGCGGCCGGGTCCACCGGCTGGCCATGCTCACCCATATCGAGCTGCGCCAAGGCGATGCGGACCGGGCCGTGGCCAATGCCGTGCAGATGACGGAGCAGGCGCGTGGCATGGAGTCGCAACGGCTGCGGGACCGGCTGCGGGCGGTGCGCGAGCATCTGGCGGAGACCGGGAGCGCCGCGACCGACGCGGCCGCCGATCTCATCGACGAGGTGCTGCGCGTTCCGCTGTAGGGCGTCACCGCCCTGACCGGGCCCGTGTCACCTCGCCGGCTCCCCTGCGGAAGGTGGCAGAACGTTGCGTTGGAACAATCTCAGCGAACGGCCCGTGTATGCCAATCCCTGGTTCCGCGTCAATCTCGCCGACGTGGAACTCCCGGACGGGCGGCATCTCGATCATTACCTGATCCGGATGCGGCCCGTTGCCGTCGCCACAGTGGTCAACGAGGCCAATGAGGTGCTGCTGCTGTGGCGGCACCGCTTCATCACCGACACCTGGGGCTGGGAACTGGCCGCCGGGGTCGTCGAGGACGGCGAGGACATCGCGGCCGCGGCGGCGCGCGAGATGGAGGAGGAGACCGGGTGGCGTCCCGGCCCCCTCAAGCACCTCCTGTCGGTGGAGCCGTCCAACGGCCTCACCGACGCCCGGCACCACATCTACTGGTCCGACGAGGGCAGCTATGTCGGCCATCCCCAGGACGACTTCGAGTCCGACCGGCGGGAGTGGGTGTCCCTCAAACTGGTGCCGGACATGGTGGCGCGAGGGGAGGTGCCGGCCGCCAATATGGCCGCCGCGCTGCTGATGCTCCACCACATACGGCTGGGCTGACGGGAGTTGACCCGTTGCGCCGAGGGGCGGTCATCGGCCGAGGGCCTGCCAGAAGGTGACCACCAGCGCCGCGAGCCCCGTGAGCGCGGCGAGCGAGGGCAGCGGCCAGCGGGCCGTCTCCAACCGCGTGACGCGGGCCTGTAGTTCGTCCGCGTCACGCACGTACTGCTCGGTGCGCTGGGCGAGCAGCGCGAGTTGGCCGTCGACCCGTGCGGTGCGTACGTCGAGGCTGCGCCTCAGCTCCGCTAACTCGGCGGCGACCAGATCGGATTCAGGGTGGGCGGTCACGGTCCGCTCCTCATTCCTTCGGCGAACGACTGCACTGTCCGTACGCGCCTCAGTCAACTGCGCTGGGAAGGAAGGCGGGAGCGTGTGCGGCGGGAATATGCGGGTCTGCGGCGCACACCCCGTGTGAAGTGACGCACGGTGACGGCCGGGCGGGGAGCGGCGCCCGCGGGGCGGGCTTTCGCACGGGGTGTGAAGCACGCACACCCGGCCGGTCGCTTCACACGCTCCCGCCGCCGCCCGCACGGGAGTTGACTGGGGATTGCCACGGGGGCCGAAGCCGGTGGACGGGCGCCCCCGGCCTGGTGCCCGCCCGCCGAATTTCCCCCGAGCGGCGGGCGGGCGGCCCCGTGACATGCCTCAGTACGAGTAGAACCCCGAGCCGGACTTACGGCCCAGCCGGCCCGCGTCCACCATGCGGGCGAGCAGCGGGGGAGCGGCGTAGAGCGGCTCCTTGTACTCCTCGTACATCGACGCGGCGACCGACGAGACGGTGTCCAGGCCGATCAGGTCGGACAGCTTGAGCGGGCCCATCGGATGGGCGCAGCCCAGCTCCATGCCGTTGTCGATGTCCTCGCGGCTGGCCATGCCCGACTCGAACATCCGGATCGCGGAGAGCAGGTACGGGATGAGCAGGGCGTTGACGACGAAGCCCGAGCGGTCCTGGGCGCGGATCGCGTGCTTGCCGAGGACGTCCTGCACCAGCGCCTCGGCCCGCTTGACGGTGTCCTCGCCGGTGGTCAGGGCGGGGATCAGCTCGACGAGCTTCTGTACGGGCGCCGGGTTGAAGAAGTGGATCCCGATGACCTGGTCGGGCCGCGAGGTCGCGACCGCCAGCTTCACCAGCGGGATCGACGAGGTGTTGGAGGCGATGATCGCGTCCGGTCGGGTCATCACCTGGTCGAGGACCTGGAAGATCTCGGTCTTGACCTGTTCGTTCTCCACCACGGCCTCGATGACGAGGTCGCGGTCGGCGAATTCGCCGAGGTCGGTGGTGAAGCTGAGGCGGCCCAGTGTCGCGTCGCGCTCCGCGGTGGTGATCTTGCCGCGTTCGGCGGCCTTGCTCAGGGAGTTGGTCAAGCGGGTGCGACCCAGCTCCAAGGCCTCGCCGGTGGTCTCGGCGACCATGACGTCCAGCCCGGCGCGCGCGCACACCTCGGCGATGCCTGCGCCCATTTGGCCGCAGCCGACCACTCCGACGCGTGCAATGTCGGTGAAAGTGTCCGTCACCTCGTGCCTTTCGCTGATCTTCAGGACTGACGGCCTGCCGTAAGGGTCCGGCGCCCGCCTCGGCCCCGACGTTACTCCGCGCGGTGGTGTGCTAAACGCGCCGGGGCGGGCATTCTGAGCGGCTAGTACGGGACGAATGGGACAAGTTGGGGGCATTTCATGAGGTGGATCACACGAAGAGGCTTCACGGTGGCGGCGCTGGGCGCGGCCTCGACGCTTCTCGGTGCGGAATCGGCCACGGCCGTGGGTGAGAGTGGCGGGCCGCGGCGGAGCAGGCGGAACAAACAGGATATGCGCGGCATGTGGCTGGCGACAGTCGCGAACCGGGACTGGCCGGGCAAACCGGGTGCGGCGCCCGCCGTGCAACAGAGGGAACTCCTGGACCACTTCGACGCCGCCGTCGAACGCCGGCTCAACACCGTCTTCTTCCAGGTGCGCCCCACCGCGGACGCCCTGTGGCCGTCGCGCCACGAACCGTGGGCCGCGTGCCTGACCGGGCAGCAGGGCCGCGACCCGGGCTGGGACCCGCTCGGCTTCGCCGTCCGCGAGGCCCACCGGCGCGGCCTGGAGCTGCACGCCTGGTGCAACCCGTACCGGGTGGCCAACCACACGGACCCCTCCCGGCTGGTGCCCGGACACCCCGCGCGCCGGCACCCCGAGTGGGTCCTCCCCTACGGCGGCAAGCTCTACTACAACCCGGGGCTGCCGGAGGTCCGCCGCTTCGTCCAGGACGCGATGCTGGACGCGCTGCTCCACCACCCGGTCGACGGGCTGCACCTCGACGACTACTTCTATCCGTATCCGGTCGCGGGCCAGACCTTCGGCGACGACGCGGCGTACGCGGCGCACGGCGGGGGCTTCGCCAACCGGGCGGACTGGCGGCGGGACAACATCGACCGGCTGATCCAGGAGCTGGCCCACCGGATCCGCGGCACCGCGCGGGGGGCGGAGCGCCGGGTGCGCTTCGGTGTCAGCCCGTTCGCGGTCTGGCGCAATCGCGCGACGGACCCGGCGGGCTCCGCCACCCGGGCCGGGGTGCAGACCTACGACGACCTGCACGCCGACACCCGCCGCTGGGTGCGCGAGGGCTGGATCGACTACATCGTCCCGCAGGTGTACTGGAACCTCGGCTTCGCGGCCGCCGACTACGCCGAGCTGGTGCCGTGGTGGTCGCGGACCGTGGCGGGCACCGGGGTCGACCTCTACATCGGGGAGGCGCTCTACAAGGCGGGCGATCCGGCGCAGCCCGCCGCCTGGCAGGACCCGGCCGAACTCTCCCGCCACCTCACCTACGCCCGTTCGTATCCGCAGGTCGGCGGTCATGTGTACTTCTCGGCGACGGAGGTCGCCAAAGACCGGGCGGGCGCGCTCGCGCGGGTCGTGACCGACCACTACGGGGGTGCGCCGCGGCGGTAGCGGGCCGGGCGCCCCGCTGCGCGTTCCTCAGGGGCGGCCGTCTCGCGGGGCGCGGCCCGTCTCTCAGGTGGGGCCGATGTCGACCGTCCTGCCGTGCCGGACGACCGTGTCGGGGCCGGGCGACATGATCGCCTCGTGCCCGTCCTCGGCGCGGACCCGGTAGGGCGGATCGCCGTTCGTGCCCAGTACCTCGACAACTTCGACGACGCGGTCGTGCTGCCCGACGGTCCTGCCGTGCACCAGCAGCCGGTCGCCCGTGCTCGCATGCATCAGGGGTTCCTCCCGCTTCGGGCGGCCGCGTGACCGGGACGGCCGACTGCGCGACGGCCGGGCGGTGGACGGCCTGCGGATGACGGGCCGGCTACGGCCCGGACGGCAAAAACGAGCCGTCGCGGCAAGTTTACGTCCGGAGGCCTGGCCCGCACCCGGGCGCGCACGGCCGGTGCCGCGTCCCCGCCCGGCGGCCCGCAGCCGTCGGGCGCCGGGTCGTCAGCGGCCCGTCCGGGGCCGGGTCCGCTGGGTGACGGCGATGCACACCAGGACCGCGAGCGCCGCGGCCGGAGCGGCCGGCGGCAGGTGCTCGCCGAGCAGCAGGACCGACCACACCAGCGTCAGCAGCGGCTGGGCGAGCTGCAGCTGGCTGGCCCTGGAGACGCCGATTGCGGCCATCCCGCGATACCAGACGAACATACCGACGAACGTCGACCCGATCGCCAGCCACAGCACTCCGCCGACCGCATGGGCCGTGAGGTGCAGCGGCTCCCGGGACAGCGCGATCGCCCCGCCCGCCACCGTCACCGGCAGGGCGAGCACCAGGGCCCAGCCGATCACCTGCCAGCCCGGCAGGTGGCGGGCCAGCCGGCCGCCCTCGGCGTATCCGGCCGCGCACACCACCACCGCCCCGAACAGCAGCAGATCGCCGGTGCTGAGGGCCCCGCCGCTCTGCTGCACCGCGAAGGCGATCACGATGGCGGCGCCGGCCAGGGAGGCGGCCCAGAACGTGCGGGAGGGCCGGACGCCGGTCCGTACCGCCGCGAAGGTGGCGGTGGTGAGCGGCAGCAGCCCGACCACGACGGCCGCGTGCGAGGTGGTCGAGGTCTGCAGGGCGAGGGTCGTCAGCAGCGGGAAGCCGAGCACGACCCCACCCGCCACCACCGCGATCCCCGCCCAGTGGCGGCGCTCGGGGACCCGCACGCGGAACGCCAGGAGGAAGCCGCCCGCCACGGCTGCGGCGAGCGCGTTGCGCAGCATCACCACGGTCCAGGGGCCCATGCCCTCCAGGGCCCAGGCCGTCGCGGGAAACGTGAGGGAGAAGGCGGCGACGCCCAGTACGGCGAGCAGCACGCCACGGCCGACGGGGGCGGCATGAACGGCGGGGGTGCCGCCGGCGGGGCCGGGCCGGGCGCCGGGCGCATCGATCGCGGGGGCCACGGGGGCGGGGCGCTCGGGAGCGGTGGTGACCGCTATCCCCCTCGACGTAGTAGCGCTATCGTTGTCTCTCATGCATGAGCGTAGCAGTGTGGCCGAACTGGCCGCGATCCTTCGTACGGGGCTGAACCGCTACTCTCCCGGAGAGAAGCTGCCGTCGAGTCGCGTCCTGGTCGAGCAGCACCGCGTCAGCCCGGTGACCGTTTCCCGGGCGCTGGCCGAGCTGGTCGCCGAGGGGCTGGTCGTCACCCGGCCCGGCGCCGGCGCGTTCCGGGCCGAGCCGCGCGACGAGGCGCCGCGCCCCGCCGACACCTCCTGGCAGGAGATCGCGCTGAGCGCGGAACCGGCCGGCGACCAGGTGCCCCGCAGCGTCGACGCGTCGGGCGTGCTGGCCACCCTCGCCGTACCGGCCCCCGGGGTGATCGAACTCAACGGCGGCTACCTCCACCCCGGCCTCCAGCCCGAGCGCGCCCTCGCCGCCGCGCTGGCGCGGGCCGGACGGCGCCCCGGCGCCTGGGGGCGGCCCCCGGTCGAGGGCGTACCGGAACTGCGGGCCTGGTTCGCCCGGGAGATCGGGGGCCGCGGCGGCCCGCTCGTCGCCAACGACGTGCTGGTCACCGCCGGCGGCCAGAGCGCGCTGACCGCCGCCCTGCGCGCGCTGGCCGCGCCCGGCGCGCCGGTGCTCGTCGAGTCCCCGACCTATCCGGGCATGCTGGCCGCCGCCCGCGCCTCGGGCCTGCGGCCGGTGCCGGTACCGATGGACGCGGACGGGGTGCGCACCGATCTGCTCGCCGACGCCTTCCGGGCCAGCGGCGCACGGCTCTTCGTCTGCCAGCCGCTCTTCCAGAACCCGACCGGTACGGTGCTCGGCGCGCAGCGGCGGAGCGAGGTGCTGCGGGTGGCCCGCGCGGCCGGGGCGTTCGTGATCGAGGACGACTTCGCCCGCCGACTGGTCCACAGCGACGCCCCCGCCCTGCCGCCGACCCTCATGGCGGAGGACCGGGACGGCACGGTCGTCCATGTCTGCTCCCTCACCAAAGCCGCCTCGCCGAGCCTGCGGGTGGGCGCGCTGGCCGCCCGCGGTCCGGTCCTCGACCGGCTGCGCGCCGTCCAGATCGTCGACAGCTTCTTCGTGCCGGGCCCGCTCCAGGAAACCGCCCTGGAACTCGTCGGATCGCCGGCTTGGCCCCGTCATCTGCGCCTGATCTCGGGGGAGTTGACCGTACGCCGGGACGCTGTGGTGACCGCGCTGCGCCGGCAGCTGCCCGCGCTCGCCGGTCCGGGCCTGGGGCAGGGGGCCGCGGGCGGCCCGTTCGTCCCGCCGGGCGGCTTCCATCTGTGGCTGCGGCTGCCGGACGGCACGGACGAGGCGGCGCTGACCGGTGCCGCGCTGCGCGCGGGCGTGGCCGTCGCGGCCGGCCGCCCCTATTACGCCGCCGAGCCACCGGCCCCGCACCTGCGCCTGGGCTTCGCGTCGGCATCCGGGACCGGCGAACTCACCGAAGGCATCGGCCGGCTCCGCGCCGCCTGCGCCGAACTGTCCCTCGCGACCGGGTGAGGCTACCGCGGCCCGGACGGGCCGGGGGATCGGCGCCCGGGTGCCGGTGCCGCGGGCCGGGCGGCAGCCGGTTCGACGCCGGTGCCGCGCTTCTGCCACCCTCCCGCCATGAACGATCACGCCCTCGACGGCTACGAGATCTCCACCGACCCGGCCCGCCTGGACGCGGACCTGGTCCACCACTGGCTCGCCACCGACGCCTACTGGGCCCTGGACCGCCCTCGTGAGCTGCATGACCGCGCCGTCGCGGGATCGCTCAACTTCGGCCTGTACGCGGCCGGTTCGGGCCGGCAGGCCGGGTACGCCCGGATGGTCACCGACCACGCCACCTTCGGCTGGCTCTGCGACGTCTACATCGGCCGCGACGACCGCGGCAAGGGACTGGGCACCGCTTTCGTCGACGCGATCGCCGACCACATGACGCCCTGCGGACTGACCAGGATCACGCTCGCCACGAAGGACGCCCATGGCGTCTACGAGAAGATTGGCTTCCGGCGTCTGACGGCCCCGGAGCAGTGGATGACGCTGGGCCTGATCGACCCCGGGCCGATCGGCTGAGACGGACCCGACGGGGCGCACCGGGGCACGGGAAGGCCCGGTCGCCCCGCGGATCTCTGCGAGATCCGATCAACCCCACCGCATCGGGCGGTGCTGCTCTTACCATCGGCGAATGAGTGTTCGCCTCAAGCTGCTCGCCGCCGCCCGCAGCTCCTCGCTGCTGGAGACCCGGTTCGAGGACGACCGCCCGCTCGACGCCGCCGGGTGGCACGAGGCCGAGCGCGCCGCCCCGTCCTGTGCCGGCTCGCCGCGGCCGAGCTGCGCTACTGCTCGCCGTCGGCGCGCTGCCGGGAGACCGGGGACGCCCTCGGCCTCACCCCGCTCGCCCAGCCGGCGCTGCGGGACTGCGACATGGGCCGCTGGCGCGGCCGCACGCTGGGCGAGGTGGCGGGCGTGGAACCCCAGGCGGTGGACACCTGGCTCGCCGACCCGCGCTCCGCACCGCACGGCGGGGAGTCGCTGCTGGCCTTCATCACCCGCGTCGGCGGCTGGCTGGACACCCGGCCCGCCGACGAGTACTCCGGCCTGCTGGCGGTCGCCGAGCCCGGTGTCGTCCGTGCCGCCCTCGTGTACGCGCTCCAGGCGCCGCCGCACACGTACTGGCGCATCGATGTGCAGCCGCTGTCGGTGACCACGCTCACCGGACGGCCCGGCAGCTGGAGCCTCCACCTCGCGGTGTGAGTGCGGCCGCCACTCGGAAAGACCAGTAACCGCCCCTTCCGCCGCGCGCCGGGGCATACTCGTGTGACCTGCACAAAGACGCGTACACCCGGCTGCCCGCCCGGCAGTTGGCCCCGGCCTCGGGCCCGCACCGACGTGCGCCGGGCACCTCAGGACGTTTGGCTCGTGGCATGCACCTACGCGACGTCCTGCGAAACGCCCCCGCGGCCGGCGCCCTGGCCGCGTCCGTCACGTTGATCGGCGGCGGTGCGGCAGCCGCGTCGGACGGGACGAACCAGGTGGTCGTCCAGCCCGACCCGGTGACACCCGGCGGCGAGTTCTCGGTCTTCGACGGCGGCAACTGTCCGGGCGGGACCGGCGAGGCCGCCTTCGACGGCGCGGGCATCCCGACGATGAAGCTGTCCCCGCTCAGCAACCAGGTCGGCGGCACCGGCACCGTGCCCGAGGCCACCAAGCCCGGTTCGTACACCGTCACGGTCACCTGCGGCGCCGGTGGCGGCTCCAAGGCGCCGAGCGCGGAACCGGGTGCGGGCGTGCAGCCGGGTGCGGAGTGGAAAACGGGCTCGGCGGGGCACCCGGGGGTGGGCGAGGTGCCGGGGACCGTTGTGCCGGGCGAAGGCGATCCGGGGATCGGTGGCCTGGGCGAAGGCGACCTCGGGATCGGTGGCCTGGGCGAGGCCGATCCGGGCACCGGCGGCGGCCTGGGGGAGAGCGGTCCAGGTACCGGTGGTCTGGGGGAGAGCGGTCCAGGTACGGGTGGTCTGGGGGAGGGCGATCCAGGTACCGGCGGCCTGGGGGAGATGCCCGGCGAGGGGCAGGGCACGAAGCCCGGCAAGGGGCACGGCGGCCAGGAGACGTTCACCGGCACCCTGACCGTCTCCGTCAAGGGCGCACAGCCCGACCGGCCCCGTGAGGACGTCCCCCAGGGCGGCTCGCACACCGGCCTCGGCGGCGGCTCCGGCGTGAGCACCGCCACCACGGCGCTCGGCGGCATCCTGCTGGCCGGCGCGGCCGCCTGGGGCGTCGCCGGCCACCATCGGCGCACCCGGTACGGCCGCCACTGAGCATCCCAACTTCACTCCGGGTGAGGAGAGTTGTTGCCCTCGCCGGCCGGTCGTCCCCTCAACCGTCCCTTCGGCTGTGCTGCCACCACACCCGCAACGGCCCGATCGGCACGCTGCCGTGACGGATCGCCGCATCCAGATCGTCACCGGACTCGTAGCCGACGACCGCCCGCTCCGGCCACCGTTCGGCGACGGCGCGGAAGACGCCCGCCCAGGCGGACCCGGTACCGCCGTCCGCAGCGAACACATTGGACAGTCCCACCACGGACCCGCTCCGGCTGGCCACCGCACCGGCGACGACCCGCTCCCCGCTCCGTCCCCTGAGGAAGAACGTCCCCGCGTCGTCGAGCAGTTCGGCCCGGAAGGGCCCGCTGCCCGCGCCCCCGGCGGGCCCGCCCTCATCGGGCTCCCCGGCCCACGCCGCCGCCCAGGAGGCCAGCGCGCCGGCATCCCGTACGACGTCCCAGCGGACGCCGTCCACCGGCGCGGGTGCCGGGAGTCCGGCCGGGCGGTGGATCCACTGCGCCTCGAACAGGACGCCGAACCCCGCCCCGGACAGGTCCAGCGTCGCGAAGCTGTCCTTCACCGTGCAGCCGGGCGCGCCGGTGTCGATCCTGGCCAGCAGCTCCGCCGGCGAGGCGCGCTCGGTCAGTGTGACGGCGTCGGGATAGAGCGCCGGTGTCCGGTGGGCGCTCGTCCAGCTCTCCGCCGTGAACGCGCCCGGTGTGCCGTGCGCGCGGCACACCGCATCGCACCAACGGGCGTTGTTGCGCGCGGCGTTGCGCACCTGACCCGCGCGGTCGGCTCCGGCACGGTCAGCGGATTCCGGCGGCCGGAACATCTCGGTCATGGGCCGATGCCGGCAGAATGCCGCCGCACCCTCCAGGGGATTACCGACCCTACGAGGCCGTGCGGGTGCTGAACCGCAGGTTGGTGACCTTGCCGGACCGGGGCACGGTCGTCGGCTCCCGCTCGGTCGGCGGGCCGGGCCGGTCGAAGAGCCGGATGCCCTCGCCGAAAAGCAGGACGGGCGCGACGTGCAGCAGGACCTCGTCGACGAGTCCCGCGCCGAGGCATTCGGCGGGCGCCATCGGCCCCGAGGTGGACGAGCACGATTCCCCTCGGCATCCCCGGTCCGGTCGTGCGGTCCCGGACCGCCGGGTGGCGCCCCGGGAATTCCCCTGCGGGCTTCGTCCGTGACTACGGCGCCAGGTCGAGGGCCGCCCGCCCCGAACCGTCCATCAGGAACGGCACCGAGTGGTGCGTATGCGCGATCCGCCACGTGCCGCCGGTTTTGCGGAGGCCGGTCGTCGCCCGGCTCCACAGTTCCACCTCGAACCCGTCCGCCTTCGTTCCGTGCATCCGGTTGATGCTGTGGCTGAAGGCGACATCGTCGCCAACGGTGATCTCGACCTGGGTGAGCGACACCTCGATGGCCCCGTCCCATGTCGCATACCAGGCTTCGACGGCCTTCTCGTCGAGCGCTTCGGGGCCCTTGAGCTGCAAGGGGGGTGCGAGGTCGAACTGGACGATCTCCGGCGCGCAGTGCGCGAGGAACCGCCGTGCGTCCCGGGCGGCGGTCGCGGCCGCGCGGTCCTCCAGCAGCGCCCGGATCTGCTCCTCGTCCGTCCCCGCCGCACGCCCGGCGCCGGCAGTCGTGCCGGTGGTCGCATCCGTGGTCATGGGAATTACCTCCCGAATTCCGGGTGCCCGCGGGCGCCCGGCGCCTGTCGTCGCTGTGCGACGGGTAGACGCCGGCCGCCGCCGGAAGTCATCGGTGGCGGCCGCAGCGCTACCGCGCCGGGCCGGGCCGCGGTGGCGCGCCGCCGGTCAGCCAGGCGTTCGCGGCCTCGACCCGGCCGCCGACCCGCAATTTGGCGTAGGCGTGCTCCAGATGCTTGTCGACGGTGCGCGGGCTGATCGCCAGGCGGCTCGCGATCTGCTGATTGGTGAAGCCGTGCGCCAGCAGCCGGAGAACGGCCGATTCGCGGCGGGTGACCAGGTGCAGCGCCGCCGCGGGGCCCGGCGGCGCGAGCCGGTTCAGGGCGTGACCGAGGCGACTGCGCAACAGGGCGGCCGTCGCCACGTCGTCGTCGGAGAAGTCACTGCCGCTGCGGTTGACCGCCAGGCACACCCGTCGTGGCACGCCCTCGGCCCAGCCGCCGGGGAACGCCATCGCGAGCTGGTGCTCGGCCCCGATCGGCCGGTAGACATCGGCGTACGCGGCCAGCGCGTGGTACTCGCCGCGCGAGTGCAGGGTCGAGCGGCGCATCGGCGAGCCGGCGCCTGCGGTGGTGTGCACGACCAGTGCGTCGTCCGCCGACTCCCGGGCGAAGGCGTCCAGCGCGTCCGGAGTCAGCAGACCGCTCGGCAGGGTGATCAGCCGGTTGGCCGGATCGGGGCGCGGGGTCCAGGCGATGCTGTCGCCCGGTACGGCCCGAAGCAGCAGGGGGAGCAGCGCCGGGAGGAGGGAGTCCTCGTCCGCGGCGTCGATCAGGAGATCCAGGACGGCGAGAATGCGTCGCAGACCGGCCTCCCCGGCCGCTCTCATTCTTCCAGCGTGCGCAGCGGCGGGGGAGGCGTCAAGGGGCGCCCGGCCGGCCGGGGGAAGACCGGCCGGGTGCGTCGGGCGCGGTTAGCGCCCGACGTCATAGACGCGGTTGACCGGACTCTCGGCCGCGAGCTTCCAGCTGTGCAGTCCGGCTTCGTCCGCGAGGGCCCGCATGGCGTCCTCACCCGCGTGGTTGCCCATGGCCTGCGGGCCGTGCTGGGCCAGGGCGGACGGCAGGCAGACGGCGACGGAGGCGGCGGTCAGCGCCCGGCCGATGGGGGTGGCGTTCTCCTGCGCGTGCGCCGAGGCGTTCGGCTCGACGATCATGCAGGTGCCGTCATCGGCCAGCGTCTGCTCGGCACGCCGCAGCGCGCCGCCCGGGTCGCCGGTGTCGTGCAGACAGTCGAAGAAAGTGATCAGTTCGTAGTCCACGCCGGGGAAATCCTGCGCCGTCGCGGTCTCGAAGCGCACCCGGTCGGCGAGGCCCTGCTCCGCCGCGATACCGCGGGCCGCCTCGACGGAGGGGCCGTGGAAGTCGAAGCCCCAGAACTGCGACGCGGGGTAGGCCTGCGCCATGAGCGCCGTGGAGTAGCCGTAGCCGCATCCGACGTCGGCGACCGTCGCACCGCGTTCCAGTTTGTCGACGACGCCGTCCAGCGAGGCCAGCCACTCGGGGACCAGCGCTGCCGTGTAGCCGGGACGGAAGAATTTCGCGGTACCGGCGAACAGCGCCGGCGCATGCTCCTCCCAGCCCACCCCGGCCCCGGTGCGGAAGGCCTCCACCAGGGTGTCCTCGGTGCCGTAGACCGCCTGCATCATGGTGAAGAAGCCCGCCGCGTAGGTCGGCAGATCGGGGTCGGCGAGCACCGCGGCATGGGCGTCGGGCAGCAGGTAGGTGTCCTGAGCCGGGTCGTACGTCACGTACTCGCCGGCAACCTGCGCGCCCAGCCATTCCCGTACGTAGCGCTCGACGAGGCCGGTGCGGGTGGCGAGCTGCGCCGAGGTGAGCGGGCCGGCACCGGCCATGGCCGTATACAGCCCGAGCCGGTCGCCGAGCGAGGTGCACAACCCGGCGACCGCGGCCCCGCCGTCGGTGATGACCTGCTCCAGGAACTCCATCACCCGGTCTTCGTCCATGGCAGCGCCGGGTGTGACGGCGGCAGAGGTCGCCATGGTCCTCACCTCCTCCTCGTCCCTTCACTGCACCAGCCGGCGCGGGCGGTGCGCCATACGGGATTCCCCGTATGCGGCGGACGGCCCGGCGGGCCGACACTGGGAGGTGAGGAGGTGCGTCATGCGCAAGATGGTCGACTGCCGGGACATGCCGAGCGAGATGAACTGCACGCTTGCCATATCCGGCGAAGAGGAAGAAGTGGTGCGCGCCGCCGCCGAGCACGCGGCATCGGTGCACGGACACACCGACACGCCGGAGCTGCGGGAGCAGATCCGGTCCGGACTCAAGGACGAGGTCCCGCAGCACGCCTGAGCTGCGGGCCGGCTGGAGCTCGTGCGACCCGGAGTCTCGTGTTACGGAGCGAAGGGCGTGTTCAGCTGGTCCCGATTGCCGGCGGAAACAGCGGTGGTGGTGTCGGTCGTGGACGCGGCGTCACCGAAATCCGGGGCCTGGAAGGGATTCTTCGCCGGAGGCGGCGACCCTGCCGTGACACCGCGGGGCGCCGGTTCCGGCGCGGAGAACGTCGAGGTCATGTCGATGGGACGACTGCCTTTCGTTGCGGGCTGGTGCGGCCTCGGAGCGTGCCGCCTCAGAGACTGGTCATTTTGCTGTACGGGCTCATGATCCGGTGCTGCATCGAGCCGAAGTCGACGAGCACGGCGACCCCTTCCTCGATGCCGGTCACCCGGCCGAGGCCGTACACATCGTGGGACACCCGGCCTCCTATCGTGAACTCCTTGCGAGGGGGCGCGACGGGGCTCTTGAAAGGGCTGGTCGGCAGATGACGTTTGGAAACCGCTGGCTTTGTCATTAACGCCAGTATGCGCCTGCTGGACGCACTTGCGGTCCGCAGCCCCGCAATCTCTCTCCCCGGACAGCCCGATTCGGCCCCTGACCGGCCCTTCCGTGGACGCCGCCGGAGAAGGATCACATCGGAGGGGACGTCGTCCGGGGGAGCGCGCCGATGACCTCGTGCCGGGTGACGTCCCCTCGCCCCACCTGGGCGTCCGCGGCATCCACGGCCACCGTGAGACCTGGCCGGCCGTCGCCGAACCCTCTGCGGCTCAGGCGCGGGGAGCGGGCCGGCCGGTGGGGCGTGGCGCACGGGCGCCCTGCGTTCGCCCAGGAGGGCTGAGCGGCGGGTGAGCGGCGCAGGACGGCCGGGCGGGGCCGTTCAGCCCGCCAGCTCGCCCAGGAGCGCCCAGGTGCGGTGCCGGTCGGCGTCCCCCGCGATCTCCGTTCCGGCGAAGACCACCTCCGTCGCCCCGGCGTCCCGGTAGCGCCGGACCTCGGCGGCGACCGTCCGTTCGTCGCCGATCACGGCCACATCGGCAGCCCGTGTGCCGCCCGAGAGTGCGATGGCCCGCGCGTACGACGGGATCTGTTCGTAGAAGGCGAGCTGCTCGGTGGCCCGCTCGCGCACGGCGTCGACGTCGTCGGTGACCACGCCCTGCACGAGTGCCACGATCCGGGGCGCGGGGCGGCCGGCGGCCCGCGCGGCCGCGGTGACGGCCGGGACGATGTGCTCGGCCAGGGCGCGGGGCCCGGCCAGATAGGGCAGGACCCCGTCCGCCAGCTCGCCACTGGCGCGCAGCGCCTGCGGCCCCATCGCGGCCACCAGCAGCGGCACCCCGTCCTCGGCGCCCGGTACGTGCGCGGGGGTGGGGGTGCGCGCGGTGATCAGCTCGCCGTGGAAGTCGGCGCTGCCGCTCTCGGTCAGCGCGCGCAGCGCGGTGAGGAACTCCCGCAGACGGGCGACGGGGCGTTCGTACGGGAGACCGAAGCCCCCTTCGGTCAGGAGCTTCGTGCCGAGGGCGAGCCCGAGGTGGTAGCGGCCGTGCGTCGCGGCCTGCGCCGTCAGGGCCTGGCTGGAGACGTGCAGCGGGTGGCGTCCGAAGACGGGGATCGCCGAGGTACCGACCTGCAGGCCGGGTACCTCGCGTCCCACGATCGCCGCGAGCTGGGGCGAGTCGGCGCCGAAGGTCTGCCCGAACCAGGCCGACCGCAGGCCCGCGGCCGCGGCCTCGGCGGCGTGTCGTACGGTGGCGTCGATCTGATTGCCGGCGCCGGTCGCGTTGATGGCTACTCCGATGGTCATGTCACGTGTGAACAGCGGGAGTTGGCGGCCCATTCCGCGTCCTGTGTGACACCTTCCTGTCGGCTGTGTGACGCGGCCGGGCGCCCTGCGGATCGAGCGTCAGCCCTTGACGGCCTCCGCGATCCGCAGGGCGGCCCTGGCGGGCGTGAGGTGTGTGGTGTCGACGACCTCGGCCTCGTCGTGCAGCCATGTGCGGGCCGCCTCGGCGTACGGTGCGAGGTGGCGGAGGCGGAACGGCGAGGGGCCGGGGCCGGCCCCCTCGATGCGCCCGCGGAGGGTCTCCTGTTCGGCGTGGAGCACGAAGTGCCGTACCGGGATGGCATGGCGGGCGAGGCCCGCGCTGATCTCCCGCCAGTACTGCTCGACCAGGACGGTCATGGGCATGACCAAGGTGCCGCCGGTGTAGTCGAGTACCTGGCGGGCGGTCTCGACGACCAGCTGCCGCCACGGCGGCCAGTGCTGGAAGTTGTCCGTCCCCGGCAGCCCGGGTGTGATGTCCATGAGCGTCTCGCCGACCTTCTCGGCGTCGAGCACCCGCGCATCCGGGAGGAGCGGCTGCAGGAGCGCGCCGGTCGTCGTCTTGCCCGCGCCGTGGGTGCCGTTGAGCCATACGATCATGGCCCGACGCTAACGGTGTGCGGTGCATGGGCCGGTGCCGATTCCGTCACGGAACGGGCACGGGCACGGGCGCAGGCGCGGCAGGGGACCGGTACGGCCGCGGCGGCTACCGGTACGGCTTCGGTGTCTCCGCGGCACCGCTGAAGCCGGGGCGGCCGGCGGCAGCGCTCGGCCGGGCCGGCGCGGCCGATCGGTCCACCGTGGTGCGCTCCACACCCCGCCCGCCGCTCGCCTCGCATTGCATAAAACTGCCTCCATCCGTATAGTCATGCCATCGAGAAGGAGGGTCCATGACGGTACGAGCAGCAGTGGCCGGTGCGAGCGGGTACGCGGGGGGTGAAGTCCTGCGAGTGCTTCTGGGGCACCCGGATGTGGAGATCGGCGCGGTGACCGGGAACTCCAACGCGGGCCGACGCCTGGGCGCCCTGCAGCCGCATCTGGTCCCCCTGGCCGACCGGGAGGTCCAGGAGACCTCCGCCGAGGTGCTGGCCGGGCACGACGTCGTCTTCCTCGCGCTGCCGCACGGGCAGTCCGCGGCCGTCGCCGAGGAGCTGGGGCCCGAGGTGCTCGTCGTGGACTGCGGGGCGGACTTCCGACTCCAGGACGCCGCTGACTGGGAGGCCTTCTACGGCTCCGCCCACGCCGGCACCTGGCCGTACGGCCTCCCGGAGCTGCCCGGCGCCCGTGCCGCGCTCCAGGGGTCCCAGCGCATCGCCGTCCCGGGCTGCTACCCCACCGCCGTCTCGCTCGCGCTGTTCCCCGCGTACGCGGCGGGGCTCGCCGAGCCCGAGGCGGTGATCGTCGCGGCGTCCGGCACCTCCGGCGCGGGCAAGGCGGCCAAGCCGCATCTGCTCGGCTCCGAGGTCATGGGCTCGATGAGCCCGTACGGCGTCGGGGGCGGCCACCGCCACACCCCGGAGATGATCCAGAACCTCAGCGCCGTCGCGGGCGAGCGGGTCGGGGTCTCGTTCACGCCGACCCTCGCGCCGATGCCGCGCGGCATCCTCGCCACCTGCACCGCCAAGGCGAAGCCCGGTGCGGACGCGGAGAGCGTGCGGGCCGCGTACGAGAAGGCACTGGCCGACGAGCCGTTCGTGCAGCTGCTGCCCGAGGGCCAGTGGCCGTCGACGGCCGCCGTGTACGGCTCCAACGCCGTCCAGATCCAGGTCGCGCTCGACCCCGCGGCCGGCCGGATCATCGCGATCTGCGCCCTCGACAACCTCACCAAGGGGACCGCGGGCGGCGCCGTGCAGAGCATGAACATCGCTCTGGGCCTTCCGGAGGGCACCGGGCTGCCACTGGTCGGGGTGGCCCCGTGACCCGTACGGACAGCGGGCCGGAGCAGCAAGGGGTGACCGGCGCGCCCGCGAAGGGCGCGGCCGGAGAAGCGATCGAGGAGAAGCAGTGAGCGTCACGGCAGCACAGGGATTCACGGCGTCGGGTATCGCCGCCGGGATCAAGGAGAACGGAAACCCGGACCTCGCCCTCGTGGTGAACAACGGGCCGCGACTGGCCGCCGCCGGCGTCTTCACCGCCAACCGCGTCAAGGCCGCGCCGGTGCTGTGGTCCGAGCAGGTCCTCAAGGGCGGCGAGGTCTCCGCCGTCGTCCTCAACTCCGGTGGCGCCAACGCCTGTACGGGCCCCCAGGGCTTCCAGGACACGCACGCCACCGCGGAGAAGGCCGCCGCCTCACTCAACACCGCGGGGCTCGACCGAACCGGCGGCCACAACCCGGCCGCGGTCGCCGTCTGCTCGACGGGCCTGATCGGCGAACTGCTGCCGATGGACAAGCTGCTGCCCGGCGTCGACAAGGCCGTCGCCCAACTCGACGCGCACGGCGGCGAGAAGGCCGCCCTCGCCATCAAGACCACCGACAGCGTGCACAAGACGGCCGTGGCGGGCCGGGACGGCTGGACCGTCGGCGGGATGGCCAAGGGCGCCGGCATGCTCGCACCGGGCCTGGCCACCATGCTGGTGGTGCTGACGACCGACGCCGATGTGCCCGCCGACGGACTCGACGCGGCGCTGCGCGCGGCCACCCGCACCACCTTCGACCGGATCGACTCCGACGGCTGCATGTCGACGAACGACACCGTGCTGCTGCTCGCCTCCGGCGCCTCCGGCGTCGTCCCGGACGGCGCCGCGTTCGCCGAAGCGGTGCGTACGGTGTGTGACGACCTCGCCCGGCAGCTGATCGGGGACGCCGAGGGCGCCAGCAAGGACATCCGGATCGAGATCGTGGGCGCGGCGAGCGAGGACGACGCCGTCGAGGTCGGCCGCTCCATCGCCCGCAACAACCTCCTCAAGTGCGCCATCCACGGCGAGGACCCCAACTGGGGCCGGGTGCTCTCCGCGATCGGCACCACGTCCGCCGTCTTCGAGCCGGACCGGCTCAACGTCGCCATCAACGATGTCTGGGTGTGCAAGAACGGCTCGGTGGGCGCGGACCGCGAGCTGGTCGACATGCGCTTCCGCGAGGTGCGGATCACCGCCGACCTCGCCGCGGGCGACGAGTCCGCGGTCATCTGGGCCAACGACCTCACCGCCGACTATGTCCACGAGAACAGCGCGTACTCCTCATGAGCGGGCGGAGCGAGGGAATCATGGAACGGTGCGTCCCGTACGCGCGGCGCGCCCCGCGGAGCGAGGCCGGCGCATGAGTACCCGCAAGCACACCGCGCTGCCCAAGGCCCGCACGCTCATCGAGGCATTGCCCTGGCTGACCCGTCATCACGGCAAGACCGTCGTCATCAAGTTCGGCGGCAACGCCATGGTCGACGAGGAGCTCAAGAGCGCGTTCGCCCAGGACGTGGTCTTCCTGCGGCACGCCGGGCTGCGGCCCGTCGTGGTGCACGGCGGCGGCCCGCAGATCAGCGCCCAACTCGACCTGCTCGGACTGGAGTCGGAGTTCAAGGGCGGGCTGCGGGTCACCACGCCCGAGGCGATGAACGTCGTACGGATGGTGCTGGCCGGCCAGGTGCAGCGCGAGCTGGTCGGACTGCTCAACGAGCACGGGCCGCTCGCCGTCGGCATGACGGGCGAGGACGCCCACCTGATGACCGCGACCAAGCACTACGCCGACATCGACGGCGAGCGGGTGGACATCGGCCGGGTCGGTGAGATCACCTCGATCGACGCCGGCGCGGTCCGGGCCCTGCTGGACGACGGCCGGATCCCGGTCATCTCCTCCATCGCCCGCAGCAGCGACGAGGGCGACGCCTCCGGCATCTTCAACGTCAACGCCGACACCGCCGCCGCCGCGCTGGCCGCGGCCCTCGACGCCGAGACCCTGATGGTGCTCACCGACGTCGAGGGGCTGTACGAGGACTGGCCCCACAGCGACGAGGTGATCTCGCGGCTGACCGCGACCGAGCTGGAGAAGCTGCTGCCCGATCTGGCCAGCGGCATGGTCCCGAAGATGAAGGGCTGCCTGCACGCCGTCCGCAACGGCGTGCACACCGCCCGGGTCATCGACGGGCGGGTCCAGCACTCGATCCTGCTGGAGATCTTCACCGACGAAGGCATCGGCACGATGGTCGTGCCGGACGCCAACACGATCGAGGGGGCGACATGAGCGAGCGCAGCGAGCGGATCATCGCGCAGCCGCACGAGCCGGCGGACAACGAGGACCTCACCCGGCGCTGGCGGGGCACGATGATGGACAACTTCGGCACCCCACGCGTCCCGCTCGTCCGGGGCGAGGGCGCCAAGGTGTGGGACGCCGACGGCAACGAGTACCTCGACTTCCTGGGCGGGATCGCGGTCAACGCCCTTGGCCACGCCCACCCCGCGATCGTCCGCGCCGTGTCGGACCAGGTCGCCACCCTCGGCCATGTCTCGAACTTCTTCGTCGCGGAGCCCACCGTGGCGCTGGCCGAGCGGCTGATCGCGCTCGCCGGGCGCCCCGGCCGGGTCTACTTCTCCAACTCCGGCGCCGAGGCCAACGAAGCCGCCTTCAAGATCGGGCGGCTGACCGGGCGGACGCACATGGTCGCCACCGACGGCGGCTTCCACGGCCGGACCATGGGCGCCCTGGCGCTCACCGGCCAGCCCGCGAAGCAGGCGCCGTTCGCGCCGCTGCCCGGTGACGTCAGCTACGTCCCGTACGGCGACACCGAGGCGCTGCGGGCCGCCGTCACCACCGACACCGCCTTCGTGATCCTGGAGCCGGTGCAGGGCGAGAACGGCGTGGTCGTACCGCCGCCCGGCTACCTCCGGGCGGCCCGCGAGATCACCGCCGCCACCGGCACCCTGCTCGTCCTCGACGAGATCCAGACCGGCATCGGCCGGACCGGCAACTGGCTGGAGTCCGGGGCGCAGGGCGTCGACGCCGACATCATCACCCTGGCCAAGGGGCTGGGCGGCGGCCTCCCGATCGGCGCGACGCTGGCCTTCGGCCCGGCCGCCGACCTGCTCACGCCCGGCGCGCACGGCTCGACGTTCAGCGGCAACCCGGTCGTCTGCGCCGGTGCGCTCGCCGTCCTGGACACCATCGAGGCGGACGGGCTGCTCGACCACGTCAAGCGGGTCGGCGAGCGGCTGCGCAGCGGGATCGAGGCGCTCGGGCACCCGCTCGTCGGCCAGGTCCGCGGCGTGGGGCTCCTCCTGGGTATCGTCTTGACCGAGTCCCTCGCGCCCCGGGCGCAGCAGGCGGCTCAGGACGCGGGCCTCCTGGTGAACGCGGTCGCGCCGGACGTCATCCGGCTCGCCCCGCCGCTGATCGTCTCGGAAGACGAGGCGGACACGTTCCTCCGGAAGCTGCCCGCCGTCCTCAACGCGGCCCTCGAAGGGGCCGACGGGGAACAACGATCCGGAGACTGACGACACCGATGACCGAGGCGCAGGACAACGACACGCTCAACGGCGGCCAGGCCGTACCGCAGACCCGCACCGCCCGCCACCGCCGGATCGTGGACATCCTCAACCGGCAGGCGGTCCGCTCCCAGAGCCAGCTCGCCAAGCTGCTCGCCGACGACGGCCTGTCCGTCACCCAGGCGACGCTCTCCCGGGACCTGGACGAACTGGGCGCGGTGAAGATCCGCAACACCGGCGGTGAGCTGATCTACGCGGTGCCCAGCGAGGGCGGCGACCGCAAGCCGCGGGCACCGCTGGGCGAGTCGGCCAAGGAGGAGCGGATGCGCCGGCTCTCCGGCGAACTGCTCATCTCCGCCGAGGCGTCCGCCAACCTCGTCGTCCTGCGCACCCCGCCGGGCGCCGCCCAGTTCCTGGCCTCGGCCATCGACCAGGCCGAACTGCACGACATCCTCGGCACCATCGCCGGCGATGACACGCTGATGCTCATCAGCCGCGACCCGTCGGGCGGCCAGGCGCTGGCCGACCATCTGCTGCGGCTGGCACAGCACTGAGCGGCTGAGGAGGGCGCGGGCCGGACCCGCGCCCTTCCGGGCCGTCCTCCCTCGCGTCCCTCGGCCGCCCCGTCCTCGTGAACGCGGCGGCCGACGGCCATTGCTGTGTCACGCGGCTCCCGTACCGGCTGCCCCTCGTCCCTTCCGGGTTTCCCGGCCGCCGGTCCACCGAGCAGAAAAAGCCCGCTGCCCGGGAGAAGAATCTCCCGGGCAGCGGGCTTTCGTGCACCGTCGGGACGACAGGATTTGAACCTGCGACCCCTTGACCCCCAGTCAAGTGCGCTACCAAGCTGCGCCACGTCCCGGTGCTCGTACCGGCCGGAAAGCTCCCGGCCGGGGCGTGCAGAAGAAAAATACCCTGTCCCGGCCCATGAATCCAAAGCGGGTCCCCTCCGGGGCGTGACCGGGGCACCCGCAGCCCCCTCCCGACCGCTCTGCGGGGCACCGCCGGCGGCCCGCTCCGTGGCCCTCCGCGGCCCTGTGCGGCGCCTCCCGCCGCGGCTCATCGCCCTCGCATTACGCTCTGACCTGCACATTCTCTCGATCATTGACGAAACATACGGTGGACTGCATACTTATACCCATCAGCGTATGCACCGTAAGGAGAAACCCGTGACCGAGCGCGTCGTACTCGCCTACTCGGGCGGACTGGACACCTCCGTCTGTATCGGCTGGATCGCCGAGGAGACGGGCGCCGAGGTCATCGCCGTTGCCGTGGACGTCGGCCAGGGTGGCGAGGACCTGGACGTCATCCGCAAGCGCGCCCTTGCCTGCGGTGCCGTCGAGGCCGAGGTCGCGGACGCCAAGGACGAATTCGCCGACGAGTACTGCCTCCCGGCGATCAAGGCCAACGCCCTCTACATGGACCGCTACCCGCTGGTCTCCGCCCTCTCGCGGCCGGCCATCGTCAAGCACCTGGTCGCCGCCGCCAGGAAGCACGGCGCCACCACCGTCGCCCACGGCTGCACCGGCAAGGGCAACGACCAGGTCCGCTTCGAGGCGGGCATCTCCTCCCTCGCCCCGGATCTCTCCTGCATCGCCCCGGTCCGCGACTACGCGATGACCCGGGACAAGGCCATCGCCTTCTGCGAGGACAAGAACCTCCCGATCGCGACCACCAAGAAGTCGCCGTACTCCATCGACCAGAACGTCTTCGGGCGCGCCGTCGAGACCGGCTTCCTGGAGGACATCTGGAACGGCCCGATCGAGGACGTCTACGAGTACACCGAGAACCCGGCGGCGGTGCGGGAGGCCGACGAGGTCGTCATCTCCTTCAAGGAGGGCGTCCCGGTCGCCATCGACGGCAGGCCCGTCACGGTGCTCCAGGCGATCCAGCAGCTGAACGAGCGGGCCGGCGCCCAGGGCATCGGCCGGATCGACATGGTCGAGGACCGGCTCGTGGGCATCAAGTCCCGGGAGATCTACGAGGCGCCCGGCGCCATCGCCCTGATCACCGCCCACCAGGAGCTGGAGAACGTCACCGTCGAGCGCGAACTGGCCCGCTACAAGCGGCAGGTCGAGCAGCGCTGGGGTGAACTGGTCTACGACGGCCTGTGGTTCTCGCCGCTCAAGCGCGCCCTGGACGGCTTCATCGACGAGGCCAACCAGCACGTCACCGGCGACATCCGGATGACGATGCACGGCGGCCGCGCCGTCGTCACCGGCCGGAGGTCCGACGCGTCGCTCTACGACTTCAACCTGGCGACCTACGACACCGGCGACACCTTCGACCAGTCGCTGTCCAAGGGCTTCATCGAGCTCTTCGGAATGTCCAGCAAGATCGCGGCCAAGCGCGACCAGGCCTGAGCCCCGGGCTCGATAGCCTCACGCAGTACAGCCGCCTTTCCGTCCTGGCGACGGGAGGCGGTGGCATACGGGGTCTGCGGTTCCCCCAGAAGACGCAGTCACAGCCTTTGAGGAGCAAGCAGTGAGCAACGGCGCCGATGCGACCGACAAGAGTGCCGGCGATGTCCGGCTCTGGGGCGGCCGTTTCGCCGACGGGCCGGCCGAGGCGCTGGCCCAGCTGTCGGCATCCGTCCACTTCGACTGGCGGCTCGCGCCGTACGACATCGCCGGCTCCCGGGCGCACGCCCGTGTGCTGCACAAGGCCGGCCTGCTGACGGCCGACGAGCTGGAGCGGATGCTGGACGGCCTGGACCGGCTCGAAGCCGATGTGGCCGACGGTTCGTTCACCGGCACCGTCGCCGACGAGGACGTGCACTCCGCCCTGGAGCGCGGGCTGCTGGAGCGCCTCGGCCCGGACCTCGGTGGCAAGCTGCGGGCCGGCCGGTCCCGGAACGACCAGGTCGCCACGCTCTTCCGGATGTACCTGCGCGACCACGCCCGGATCATCGGCGGTCTGATCGCCGACCTCCAGGAGGCGCTGGTCGGCCTCGCCGAGGCGCACCCGGACGTCGCGATGCCGGGCCGTACCCACCTCCAGCACGCCCAGCCGGTGCTCTTCGCCCACCACGTGCTGGCCCATGTGCAGCCCCTGGCGCGGGACGCGGAGCGGCTGCGGCAGTGGGACGAGCGCACCGCCGTCTCGCCCTACGGCTCGGGCGCGCTGGCCGGCTCCTCGCTGGGCCTCGACCCGGAGGCGGTCGCCGCCGACCTCGGCTTCGAGCACGGCAGCGTGGGCAACTCCATCGACGGCACGGCCTCCCGTGACTTCGTCGCGGAGTTCGCCTTCATCACCGCGATGATCGGCATCAACCTCTCCCGGATCGCCGAGGAAATCATCATCTGGAACACGAAGGAGTTCTCCTTCGTGACCCTCCACGACGCCTTCTCCACCGGCTCGTCGATCATGCCGCAGAAGAAGAACCCGGACATCGCGGAGCTGGCGCGCGGCAAGTCGGGCCGCCTGATCGGCAATCTGACGGGTCTGATGGCGACGCTGAAGGCTCTTCCGCTCGCCTACAACCGCGACCTCCAGGAGGACAAGGAGCCGGTCTTCGACTCCTGTGACCAACTGGAGGTGCTGCTCCCGGCGTTCACCGGCATGATGGCCACGCTGACCGTCCACCGCGAGCGCATGGAGGAGCTGGCCCCGGCCGGCTTCTCGCTGGCCACCGACATCGCGGAGTGGCTGGTCAAGCAGGGTGTGCCGTTCCGGGTGGCGCACGAGGTCGCGGGGGAGTGCGTCAAGGAGTGCGAGGCGCACGGCATCGAGCTGGAGCAGCTCACCGATGAGCAGTTCGCCAAGATCTCCCCGCACCTGACCCCCGAGGTCCGCACGGTGCTCAATGTCCCCGGCGCGCTCGCCTCGCGCAGTGGCCGTGGCGGTACGGCGCCCTCGGCGGTCGCCGTCCAGCTCGCCGAGGTGCGGGCCGACCTGGTGACACAGCAGGAGTGGGCCGCGGCGAAGAAGTAGCACCGGCCGCAGCGGCAGCACGGCGGCGGTCCCCACCCGGGAGGGTGGGGACCGCCGCCGTCGTGCGTGCGGGGCCGCGTCCGGTTCGGGCGCGTCGTTCGGAGCAGCGGGCGCCGGAATTCGGCGGGACCTGTGAGTGAGACAGCGATGTCTCATTAGGATAGTCTCTGTCTCATGGCCGTGGATCGGGAACAGGTACTCAAAGAGGCCGCCGCGCTGCTCACCCGCCGGGCGACGACGTCCATGGACGAGATCGCACGGGCCGCCGGCATCAGCCGCGCGACCCTGCACCGTCACTTCGCGGGACGGGACGCCCTCATACGCGCCCTGGAGGACCTGGGGATCGACCGGTTCGCCCAGGCGCTGGACGCCGCCCGGCTCGACGAGGGGAGCGCCGACGAGGCGCTGCGCCGGCTGATCGACGAGGCCGAACCGGTCGCCGGCGTCCTCGCCTTCCTCTTCACCGAGAACCAGCTCTTCGAAAGCGGCGAGATCAACGCCGGCTGGGCGCGGCTGGACGCCCGGATCAACGGCCTCTTCCGGCGCGGCCAGGAAGAAGGCGCCTTCCGTATCGAGCTGAGCGCCGCCTGGCTCACCGAAGCGTTCTACGGCCTCATCGGCGCCGGCGCCTGGGCCGTGCACGAAGGGCGCGTGGCCCGCAACGACCTCAACCACTCGATCGCCGAGCTGCTGCTCGGCGGCATCCGACGGAGCATGGAGAAATGAGCGAGACCACCGCGTCCGGACCGACCGGTTCGGCCCACCTGGACGACCAGCCCCGGCCGGGCCGCTGGCTCGCGCTCGCCGTCCTCGTCCTGGCCGTCCTGCTGGTCGGCGTCGACGCCACGGTCCTCGGCCTCGCCACGCCTTACCTCAGCGAGGATCTGCGCCCCTCCGGCACCCAGCTGCTGTGGATCGGCGACATCTACTCCTTCGTCATCGCCGGCCTGCTGGTCTCCATGGGCAGCCTCGGCGACCGGATCGGCCGCAAGAAGCTGCTGCTGATCGGCTCCACCGCCTTCGGCGCGACCTCGGTGCTGTGCGCCTACGCCGCCACCCCGGAGATGATGATCGCCGCCCGCGCCCTGCTCGGCGTGGCCGGCGCGACCCTGATGCCGTCCACCCTCGCGCTGATCCGCAACCTCTTCCACGACCCCAGGGAACGCAGCCTGGCCGTCGGCATCTGGGGCGCGATGGCCTCGGCGGGCATGGCCGTGGGACCGGTCCTCGGCGGCTTTCTGCTCGGCCACTTCTGGTGGGGCTCGGTCTTTCTCATCAACCTGCCCGTCATGGCACTGCTGGTGGTCGTCGGCGCCAAGGTGATCCCCGAGTCCCGCAACCCCGACCCCGGCCCCTGGGACATCCCCAGTGTCGGACTGGCCCTCGTCGGCATCGTCGGCGTCGTCTACGCCATCAAGGAAGCCGCCGTGCACGGCTACCGCTGGGACATCCTGCTGGCCGGCATCATCGGCCTGCTGGCGCTGTTCGTCTTCGTCCGCCGCCAGCACACCCTGGAATCGCCGCTGCTGAACATGAAGCTCTTCCAGCACCGCGGCTTCTCCGGGGCCGTACTTGCCGACCTGCTGACGATCCTGGGCCTGTCGGGGCTGGTCTTCTTCCTCTCCCAGTTCCTCCAGATGGTGCAGCTGCGCACCCCGCTGAACGCCGGACTCATCGAACTCCCGGCCGCGGTCGGCGCGGTGGGCGCCGGTCTGGCCGCCGGATACGTCGCCCGGCGGCTGTCCGTACGCATCGTGGTGGCCGGTGGCCTCGCCGTGGTCGGGCTGGCGCTCGCCGGCTGCGTCACGCTGCACGCCGACACCGGCACCTTCGCGCTGGGCTCGATCCTCTTCGTCGTCGGTATCGGCGCCGGTTTCGCATTCACCGTCACCGCCGACGTGATCCTCTCCAGCGTGCCCAAGGAGGAGGCGGGCGCCGCCTCCGCGGTCTCCGAGACGGCCTACGAGCTCGGCGCCGCCCTCGGCATCGCGCTGCTCGGCTCCATCGTCACCGGCATCTACCGCGGCTTTCCGACGCCCCGCGGCGTGCCCGCCGGCGCCGCCTCCGCGGCCCGCGAATCGCTCGGTGGCGCCTTCGAGACCTCCCAGCAACTCCCCGAGGGCCAGGGCGCGGCCCTGATGAAGGCCGCCCAGGACTCGTTCGTCGACGGACTGGACACCGCCGCAGCGGTGGGCGCCGTGGTCCTGCTGGGCGCGGCGGTCGCCGCGTGGTTCCTGCTCCGCGGCCAGGAACTCGCGAACAGCCCGGCGGCGCCGGAGCCCGTGGCGGAGGACGCCGCCACCGAAGGCGGCCCGTCCGCCGGCGCCCCCGCGAAGCGCCCGTAGGCCGAGCGGCCGCCCGCCGGCGGCGCGGACGGCCTTGCCGGGTACCCCGTTGAGGCGCACCACACGGGCGAACGAGGGACAGTGGCCCGCCGCTGCGCCGGCACGGGCGTGTCCGGTGGATCGGAGCGTCCCGCACCGCCATGATCCACAGGACCCCGGGGGCGCCTGTCCCTCACCGTTCCCGCCCGGTACGCGTCCCGGTGACCGGCCGTCCCGCGCGGCTCACCTGACTCTCCTGACGCCCAACGGTCGGCGGCTCAGGAGAGTGACACAGTGCGCGACATCGGACGACGGTCCTTCTTCACCGCGGCGGGGGCGCTGGCCACCTCCGCCGCCATCGGCAGCAACGCCTACGCCACCGGGCACGCCCGCGACGCGGCCACCGCCGACGAATACGTCGATGTGCAGCTGCTCAACATCACCGACCTGCACGGCTACCTGCAGGCTGCCCCGGGCGCCAACTCCGTCATCACCGGAGCGGGCGGCACGAGCTACACCGTGGGCGGCGTCGCTTACCTGGCGGCCCATCTGGAGCGGCTGCGGGACGGCCACGCCAACTCGCTCTTCTTCGCCCCCGGAGACCTCTTCTCCGGCTGGGAGTTCGACGCCTCGGCCTTCGCCGACGAACCCACCATCGAGGCGCTCAACGCCATGCGCCTGGACTTCGCCTCCGCCGGCAACCACGAATTCGACAAGTCGGCGACCTTCCTGACCTCCCACATGGAGCGGGGCGCCACCTTCCCCGTCATCGGCCGCGACGACGCCTTCACGGACTCCGCCGGCCGCCGCTTCCGCGGCGCGGACTTCCCCTACTACAGCGCCAACATGGTCTGGAACGAGTCCGGCAGTACGGTCCTGCCGCCGTACAA
The DNA here is from genome assembly GCF_044767385.1 of Streptomyces sp. NPDC101393. Taxonomy (NCBI): domain Bacteria; kingdom Bacillati; phylum Actinomycetota; class Actinomycetes; order Kitasatosporales; family Streptomycetaceae; genus Streptomyces; species Streptomyces sp. NPDC101393. The sequence goes on from NZ_JBIWNU010000007.1 coordinate 336,738, forward strand.
CATCGCGTACGTGGACGCCGGCAACGGCCGTCGGCTGCCGGTCGGTTTCATCCACCTGACCGCCATCGGCACCGAGTCCTTCCCCGGCTCCTATCAGCCGGGCCTGCGCACCCTGGACGATCTGGAGACCGCCAACCGCTGCGCCGCCGAACTCAGGTCGAAGGGCGTCAACGCGATCGTGCTCAGCATGCACGACGGGGCGGTCGCCGGCAGCGATTTCTCCAGCGGCAGCAACCCCCAGGGGCCCGCCTACGAACTGGCCCTGCGCGCCTCCCCGGACATCGACGTCATCGTCACCGGCCACTGGCACAACGCCTTCACCATGATGCTGCCGGATCCCACCGGCTCCCCCCGCCCCTTCGTCGAGGCGGGCTGCTACGGCCAGCTCATCAACGAGATCAATCTGCGCCTCGACCCCGACACCGGGGCGGTGGTCCGGCCCCTGACCACGGCCGTCAACCATCCCAACACCCGTGATGTGGCGCCCCATCCGGAGCTGAAGTCGATCACCGACTACTGGGCGGGCCACGCCACCCGCCGCGCCCGCATTCCGCTCGCCACCCAGTCCGCCTCCTTCACCCGGCGGCGCAACGCGGCCGGCGAGAGCACCATGGGCGACCTGGTGGCGGACTGGGCGCTGTGGGCGGGCGGACAACCGCACGGACCGATGGACGACCCAGGGGGCGCCGCCAACACCGCGGCGGAGCTCGCCGTGATCGCGGTCGCCCCGCGCGTGGGGCAGGCCGTCATCGCCGGCGATCTGGTCCTCGACGCGGAGTCGGGCGGCACCGTCACCTTCGGACAGGCCTGGAACGCCGTCGGATTCGGCGACCCGATCATGACCGTCACCGTCACCGGTGCCCAGATCCGCCAGGCCCTGGAGGAGCAGTGGGCGCCGATCGCCGGCGGCGGCCTGGGCTTCGCCCCGCTGGCCGTCTCCGCGAACGTCCGCTACACCTTCGACGCGGCCGGGCCGGTCGGACGCCGGATCGCCCCGGCCGACGTCCTCATCAACGGCACGGCGCTGGACCCGGCCCGTACCTACCGCCTCGCCGCCCCCTCCTACACCCTCATCAACCAGGACGGGTTCAGCGCCTTCACGGGCTTCACCGCACCCGTCCGGCACACCCGCGACTTCGAGAGCTTCGTCGAATTCGTCCGCGGCAAGCAGCAGCTGGCGCCCGCACCGCTGAACCGGGTGGCGGTCAGGAACGCCGATGTGCCCGGCGCCCGGATCGGCACCGTCGCCGAACGCCCGCGGCTGCGCGCGCCCGACGGCAGCGCGGTACCGCGGCCGGAGGCGGCGCTGCGTACGGCCTCCACCCGCGGGCCGGAGGGCCAGCGTGCCCCAGGCGGCTTCCGGGTCCCCTGCTGAACCGGCGCGGCTGACGGGAGCACGCAACGGGCCCCATCCGGAAAGCGGATGGGGCCCGTCGGGGCGTGCGGGGTGTCAGGCCGCCCTGGCCTTGGTGGCGTAGATGTCGACGTACTCCTGGCCGGACAGCTCCATGACGTCGCTCATCACCTCGTCGGTGACGGCCCGCAGGACGTAGCGGTCGCGGTCCATCCCGTCATAGCGGGAGAAGTCCAGCGCCTCGCCGAAGCGCACGGTCACCGGCGCGACGCGCGGGAGGCCCTTGCCGCCGGGCTGCACCTTGTCCGTGCCGACCATCGCGAACGGGACGACCGGCGCACCGGTCATCAGCGCGAGCCGGGCGATGCCCGTACGGCCGCGGTAGAGGCGGCCGTCGGGGGAGCGGGTGCCCTCGGGGTAGATGCCGAAGACGCTGCCCTCCTCCAGGACGCGGCGGCCGGTCATCAGCGCCGCCACACCGCCACGGCCGCCGTCGCGGTCGACCGGGATCATGCCGGAGCTGGTGAAGAACCAGGCCATCAGGCGGCCCTTGAGGCCCTTGCCGGTGACGTACTCGTCCTTGCCGATGAAGAACACCGGGCGCTTGACGACCAGGCCGAGGAACAGCGAGTCGATGAAGGTGACGTGGTTGCCGGCCAGGATCACCGGCCCGCTCGCCGGAATGCGCTCCATGCCCTCGATCTTCGGGCGGTACAGGACACGCATGACGAATCCGAGAATCGCCTTCAGCAGGATGCGGGACAACGGGCCCTCCGGGTCGTGGCTGGTCAACGTCAGGGAAGCGCAAGGCTCTGCAGCTCAGGACGATACTCGCGGGTCACCCCGGCTCGCACGTCGGGTTTACGGGGCCGATACGCACTGTTGACGCGTGTTACCTCCATGTTCCCTCCGAAGTTGTCCCGCGTCTCCCCGGCCACGCCCGTTCGTGCTTACGATCACCCCGTCCGTTGTCAGGTGCGGGACACCGCAAAAACCCGGGAAATGCCCGGAATTCGGCACCGGTCATCACCCGGACATCACAGAGCGAGGAGCGCGGGCATGCAGAAGCGGCAGCAGCCGGGACGGCGGGCGGTACTGGGCGCCGCGGCACTCGGCGCGGGAGCGGCGGTACTGGGCGGAGCGAGCCAGGCGGGTGCCGCCGGGCGTGGCGCGGCGGGCGGACACGACGGCCACGAGCTGCCGGTGCCGCTGATCGTCGGCCACCGCGGCGCCAGCGGATACCGCCCCGAGCACACCTTCGGCTCCTACCAACTGGCCCTCGACATGGGCGCCGACGTCATCGAGCAGGACCTCGTCCCCACCAAGGACGGGCATCTGGTCTGCCGTCACGAGAACGACATCACCGCAACCACCGACGTCTCCGCGCACCCCGAGTTCGCCGACCGCAAGACCACCAAGTCCGTCGACGGCGTCAAGCTCACCGGCTGGTTCACCGAGGACTTCACGCTCGCCGAGATCAAGACGCTGCGCGCCAAGGAGCGCATTCCGGGCACCCGGCAGCACAACACCCTCTACGACGGGGTGTGGGAGGTGCCGACCTTCGAGGAGGTCCTCCAGTGGGCCGAGCGCGAGGGCCGCAAGCGGGGCCGCCGCGTCTGGCTGCACATCGAGACCAAGCACCCCACCTACTTCCGCAAGCTGGGCCTGGGCCTGGAGGAGCGTCTCGCCAAGGCGCTGCGCGCGCACGGCCGGCACCGCAAGAACTCCCCGAACTTCCTGCAGTCCTTCGAGCCCAGCAGCATCCAGCGGCTCGACCGGCTGGTCGACTGCCCCAAGGTCGTGCTGCTCTCCACGCTCGCGACCCGGCCGTGGGACTTCGTCGAGGCCGGTGACCCCCGCACGGTCGCCGACCTGGTCCGGCCCGAGGGCCTGAAGTGGATCGCGGGCTTCGCCCAGGGCATCGGCCCGGACCTGACCGTGATCATCCCGCGCGACAAGGACGGCAAGCTCGGCGAGCCCACCGCCGTCGTCAAGGACGCGCACGCCGCCGGTCTGGTGCTGCACCCGTACACGGTCCGCAACGAGAACACCTTCCTGCCGGCCGACTACCGCCGCGGCACCGACCCGAACGCGTACGGCGATGCCCTCGGCGTCTTCCGGGCCTACCTCGGCACCGGTATCGACGGCCTGTTCTCCGACAATCCCGACACCGCGTTGCTCGTCGCCGCGGAGTTCCGCAAGCACTGACCGGCGCGTCCGGGCGTCCCGGACCGGCCCCGCCCTCCTGCGCATACTCATCTGAGTTGGGAATGTCACAGAAGAGCTGGGGGTCGGTCCGTTCCGTTACCTCCCGCGCCCGCGCAGAATGCTCGCGGTGAGATTGCCGCTGCCGGAATCCGGGGACCCCGGAAGCAGCGAACCGAAAAGGGGAGGCATACGCGCATGGGCACCAGCGTGACCATCTCTGCGGCGACCGCACAGGACGCCGAGCAGATCCTCAAACTCCAATACCTCTGCTATCAGCCGGAGGCCGCGCTGTACGACGACTACGGCATCGAGCCGCTCACCCAGAGCCTGGACGCCCTGCGTGACGAACTGGGTGAGGGCTGCGTCGTCGTCGCCCGGCTCGGCGCCGAGGTGGTCGGGTCCGTGCGCGGCACGGTCGACGCGGACGGGACGGGGCAGATCGCCAAGCTCATCGTCCACCCCCGGCTGCAGCGGCACGGCCTGGGCGGCCGGCTGCTCGCCGCCGTCGAGGAGCGGCTGACGACCGAGCGCTCCGCCGTCCGCTACCGCCTCTTCGCCGGCCACCGCAGCGAGAGCGATCTGCGTCTGTACCGCAGCCACGGCTACGCGCCGGTGGGCACCGAGCAGCGCACCCGCAGGCTGAGCCTGGTGACGCTGGAGAAGGAAGCGGCGGTCCGCGCAGCGGCCACCGCGTAGGGAACGCCGGAGGGGCCCGCCGCGATCGGCGGGCCCCTCCTTCTCTTCCGGTCCTGCTCTTTCTCTCCCTGCTCTTCCCGCCCCCTGCCGGGTACGGCTCAGGCCGTACGGGCCCGGCGCAGCCAGATCAGCCCGGTGACGGGCAGGATGACCGGGATGAAGAGGTAGCCCATCCCGTAGTCCGACCAGACGGTGGCGTCGGGGAAGGCCGAGGCATCGAGCAGCGTCCAGGTGCCGATGCCCAGCACCCCGAGCAGCTCCAGCGCACAGCAGCCGAGCGCCGCCTTGCGGGCCCCTTCACCGCCGCGTACCAGCGAGAGGGTGATGAAGCCGTAGACGACCGCGGAGACGGCCGACAGGCCGTAGGCCAGCGGGGCCCGGTCGAACTGCGCGATCAGCTGGTAGAGCGAGCGGGAGGCCGCCGCGACGGTGAAGACGCCGTAGAGCGTGACCAGCAGCCGGCCGGGGCCGGTGCCCAGCGAACGCCTCTCCACCGCCTTGGGCACATCGCCGTCCGCCGCCGTGGTCGCCGTGGTCTCAGGCACTGCCGCCTCCCCAGATGTCGAACAGCCGCACTTCCAGTACGGCCAGCACCACGGCGCCCGCCGCGACGGTGGCCGAGCCCCAGCGGGTGCGCTCGGTCAGCGACATGAAGCCGGTCGCCGGGACGCACGCCGCCGCCCCGAGCAGATACGCCACAAAGATCGCGGTGCCCTGGTCGGGCGACTCGCCCCGCGCCAACTGCACGACCGCTATGACCAGTTGGACGATGCCGAGCAGCGACACCAGGGCCATGCCGATGAAGTGCCAGTCCTTCGTCGGCTGGTCGCGGTACGCGGCGAAGCCGCACCAGGCGGCCAGGGCGAGAGCGGTCACGGCGACCGTGATCGTCAGCGCGTCGATCACCGGGACCTCCGCGCGGCGCGGCGGGACGCCGTGGGGTTGTGGGGCATGCAGCGATGCTAATCGGCGCCGCCGAGGCGGCTGCGTCCGGCCCCACCACGCCACGTACGCTCGGGAAACATGAAGATCTCCGCTGATGCACTCCTTTTCGACAATGACGGCACACTCCTCTCCTCCATGGAGTCCGTGTACCGCTGCTGGACCCGGTGGGCGAAGGAGTTCGGCATCACCGAGGAGGACTTCGCGCGGGTCGAGCTGCACGGTCGTCCGGCGGTCGAGATAGCCGCCGATCTGCTGCCCGCCGACCGCGTGCCCGAGGCGCTCGCGCGTATCGAGCAGCTGGAGGTCGAGGACGTCGCGGGCGGTGTGGTGCTGCTGCCCGGCACCCGCGCGCTGCTGGAGAGCCTGCCCGCCGACCGGTGGGCGGTGGTCACCTCGGCCACCCGGCGGCTGGCCGAGGCCCGGCTGGAGGAGGTCGGGCTGCGCCCCAAGCACCTGATCGCCGCCGATGACATCAGCCGCGGCAAGCCGGACCCGGAGCCGTTCCTGCTCGGCGCCGCCCGGCTCGGCATCGACCCGGCCCGCTGTGTGGTCTTCGAGGACGCGCCCGCGGGGCTGGCGGCGGGCCGCGCGGCCGGCATGACCACCGTGGCGTTGACCACAACGCACCGTGCCGACGAGCTGTCGGCGGATGTCGTCGTCGCGGATCTGTCCGCGGTATCCGCGCAGGCCACGGACAACGGGGTGGAGATCACCACGGCCGGCTGACCCGCCGCGCCGCACTGTCCACGGGTCGGTCAGGTGCGTCCGCTATGCGGACGGGCTTGATCGGCCCGTATACCGGTCTGGTTTACTGACCGACATGACCACGACGAGCAGCCGCACCCCTGCGACCGAGGCGATCACGACGCCCGGTGCTCGTTGCATGTGTCGAATGTGTGACCGCTGAGGGCCCCCGCCTGAGCCTCGCGCCCCGAAGCGAGACCCGCTGCCCCGTGCCGCACCCGTCACCGACGTCCCTGTCCCCGACGGACCGGCCGCCCCGCGTCACCGGAACCCGAAGCCGGGCCCCACGCCCGCCGCCTGATCGGTTCCCCCATGCCGCACTCGCAAGAATGCCCCGTGCCCGGCGGGTGAGCCGCCGGGCACTCGACAGTGACGGAATTCCCTGTGATCACCACAACGGGCCTGACCAAGGTCTACCGCTCAGGAGACCGCGAAGTCACCGCCCTGGACGGCGTCGATCTGCACGTCCGCGAGGGCGAGGTGTACGGCGTCATCGGCCAGAGCGGCGCCGGTAAATCCACCCTCATCCGCTGCCTCAACCTCCTGGAGCGCCCCACCTCCGGCACGGTCACCGTCGCCGGCCAGGACCTCACGGCGCTCGCCGGCAACCAGAAACGCGCCAACGCGGAACTGCGTGCCGCCCGCGGCCACATCGGCATGGTCTTCCAGCACTTCAACCTGCTGTCCTCGCGCACCGTCCAGGGCAACGTGGAACTGCCGCTGGAGATCCTCAAGGTCGACCGCCGCGAACGGTCCCGCAAGGCCCTGGAACTGCTGGACCTGGTCGGCCTCGCCGACAAGGCCAAGGCGTACCCCGCCCAGCTGTCCGGCGGCCAGAAGCAGCGCGTCGGCATCGCCCGCGCCCTGGCCGGCGACCCCAAGGTGCTGCTCTCCGACGAGGCCACCAGCGCCCTGGACCCGGAGACCACCCGCTCCATCCTCCAGCTGCTGCGCGACCTCAACCGCCAGCTCGGCCTGACCATCGTGCTCATCACGCACGAGATGGACGTCGTCAAGACGATCTGCGACTCGGCCGCGCTGATGAAGAACGGCCGCGTCATCGAGCAGGGCACCGTCGCCGATCTGCTGGCCACCCCCGGCTCCGAGCTGGCACGGGAGCTGTTCCCGGTCGGCGGCGAGCCCTCCGGCGAGGACCGCACGGTCGTCGACATCACCTTCCACGGCGCGGCCGCCACCCGCCCGGTGATCTCCGAACTGTCGCGTACGTACAACGTCGACATCTCCATCCTCGGCGCCGCCATGGACACCGTCGGCGGCAACCAGGTCGGCCGGATGCGGATCGAACTGCCCGGCCGCTTCGAGGAGAACGTCGTCCCCATCGGCTTCCTGCGCGAGCAGGGACTTCAGGTGGATGTCGCGGACATCCCGGACCCCGCCGCCGCCTCCCAGGGCGGCGACACCGCCGAACCTGCGCCCACGATCCAGAAGGAAGGTGCCAAGTGAGCTGGAACGATATGCAGCCGCTGCTGTACGACAACACGCTCGACACCCTCTTCATGGTGTGGTGGTCGACGTTCTACGCCGTACTCATCGGCATACCGGTCGGCGTGCTGCTGCACCTGACCGACCGCGGCGCGATGCTGCAGAACGTCGTGGTGAGCAAGGTCCTCGGCGCGGTCGTGAACATCGGGCGGTCCTTCCCGTTCCTGATCCTGATCGTCGTGCTGATCCCCTTCACCCGGGTCGTCGTCGGCGTCTCCATCGGCCCGACCGGCGCGGTCGTGCCGCTCGCCATCGCCGCCATCCCGTTCTTCGCCCGCCTGGTGGAATCCTCGCTGCGTGAGGTCGACAAGGGCCTCGTCGAGGCAGCCCAGGCCATGGGCGGCGGCACCTGGACCACCGTCTTCAAGGTGCTGCTCCCGCAGGCCCTGCCCGCGCTGGTCGCGGCCGTCACCACCACCGTCATCACGCTGATCGGCTACTCGGCCATCGCCGGCGCGGTCGGCGGCGGCGGCCTCGGCAACCTCGCCTACACCTACGGCTACCAGCAGTACGAGACCTCCCTGATGATCACCACCGTCGTGGAGCTGATCGTCCTGGTCACCCTCGTCCAGCTGATCGGCGACCTCGTCGTACGCCGGCTGGCCGGCCGGGGCACCCGCGCCTCGCTGCGCGTCGGCCTGCGCCGTACGCGCGGCGCCACCGAGGAGCCCGCGGTGGCCGCCGGCGAAGCCGCCTAGGCACCCGCACCACCGTCCCGCCGTCCCACGAGCCCGGACCCTTTGCCGGGCGCAGACCCCCGTGTGAACAAGAAAGAGGCACTCTTCGTGCGCAACACCGTCAAGATCTCCGTGGCCGTCGCCGCCGCTTCCGCCGTCGCCCTCGGCGCGAGCGCCTGCAGCGCCCCCTCCGACACCACCGCCAGCAGCGACAAGAGCGACAAGAATGCCCCGCTCGTCATCGCCGCGAGCCCCACCCCGCACGGCACCATCCTCGACTTCGTCAAGAACAAGCTGGCGGACAAGGCCGGGCTCAAGCTCGTCGTGAAGCCGTTCAACGACTACAAGATCCCCAACAAGGTCACCGACGACGGCCAGGTGGACGCCAACTTCTTCCAGCACAAGCCGTTCCTGGACACCTTCAACAAGGAGAACGGCACGCACATCGTGCCGGTCGTGAACGTGCTCATCGAGCCGCTCGGCGTCTACTCCAAGAAGATCGACAAGCTCTCCGAGCTCAAGGCCGGCAGCACCGTCTCGGTCCCGAACGACCCGTCCAACGAGGGCCGCGCCCTCAAGCTGCTCGCCGACAACGGCGTGATCACCCTCAAGCCCGGCGTCGGCTCGGACGCCAAGCTGACGGACGTCAAGGACGACAAGGGCATCAAGATCACGGAGCTGGAGGCCGCGCAGACCGCCCCGCGCATCGACGACGTCGACGCCGCGATCATCAACGGCAACTTCGCCATCGGCGCCCACCTCAAGCCCTCCACCGACGCCCTGGCCCTGGAGAAGGCGAAGGACAACCCCTACGCCAACTTCCTGGCGGTCAAGAAGGGCAACGAGGACGACCCGCGGATCAAGAAGCTCGCCAAGCTCCTGAACTCCCCCGAGGTCAAGAAGTTCCTCCAGGACAAGTACAAGGACGGTTCCGTCATCCCCGCCTTCGGCCCCGCCAAGAGCTGACGACACCTCCTCGTGCGCAGGCCGCCCCCGGGCGGCCCGTCAGCACGGACGACGAGTGGGCCCCGGACCCGCGCACCGCGCGGCCGGGGCCCACGCGCGTGCACCCGCGCAGGCGGATGCTGCATGCTGGTGCACTCAAGACGGTCGGTACGGCCCGTGATTCCACGATTCCACGGAGACATCGGGCCCGTGACGTCCCCGGAGCAACACGGTCAACGGCGTGGGAGCAGCAGCATGACATCCACCTTTCCGGACATCTCCATCAGCACGGACCGGTTGGTGCTGCGCCCGTTGGACGAGGACGACATCCCGGGCCTCGCCGAGATGATGAACGATGAGCTGGTCGCAGCCTGGACCGCGATACCCCAGCCCTACACCGAGGCCGGCGCCCGCACCTGGGTCACCGAGTACGCGCCCACCGAACGCACCGCGGGACGCGGTATCGACTTCGCCGTCACCGAATTCCTCACCCAGCGCCTGGTCGGCGTCGTCCAGCTGGGCAACACCGACTGGCGGGTGCGCTCCACCGAGATCTCCTACATCGTCGCCTCCTGGGCACGCGGCGAGGGATACGCCTCGGAGGCCGCCCTCGCCACCGCCCAGTGGGTCTTCCAGGACCAGAAGTTCGAGCGCCTGGAGCTGCGCACCGCCGCCGGCAACACCGCCTCCCAGCAGGTGGCCCAGAAGATCGGCTGCATCAGCGAGGGCGTGCTGCGCAACGCCTTCATAGCCCGCTCCCGCACCGAGGACGGCGGCTGGACGGACATCCGCACCGACCTCATCGTCTGGAGCCTGCTGCCCGAGGACCTCGACGCGTTCCCCGGCCGGATGGCCGACGCGAACGGATTCCAGTACCCGGAGTGGAACTGAACCGCCCTACGCCCGGTACGGACCGCCCGAGGTAGTCTCGGCCTGCGCGCACCTCCACCACCGGCGCGACCGGCACCCACGCACCACCACCGGCCGCCGCCGCAGCACGGCGCCGCAGCCGCCGCCGAGATGCCGCGCCCGCCCGCGTACCCCCGCAGCACCAGGAGACTGACGAGCATGGCCGACCGGGTCACGGTGATCGGATGGGACGGCTCCCCGCTGACCGCCGCCGCCCGCTCCGCCCTCGGCGCCGCGACGCTCGTGGCCGGAGCGGCCCACCACCTCGCCCTTCCCGAAGTCCCGCCGAAAGCCGAACGGATCCGGCTCGGCAGCGTGACCCTGGCCGCCCGCCGCATCGCCCAGCACCGCGGCACCGCCGTCGTCCTCGCCGACGGCGACCCCGGCTTCTTCGGCGTCGTCCGCACCCTGCGCGCCCCCGAGCACGGCCTGGAGGTCGAGGTCGTACCGGCCGTCTCCTCCGTCGCCACCGCCTTCGCGCGCGCCGGCATGCCCTGGGACGACGCCCAGATCGTCGTCGCCCACAGCCGCGATCTGCGCCGCGCGGTGAACGTCTGCCGCGCCCACGCCAAGGTGGCCGTCCTCACCTCGCCCGGCGCGGGCCCCGCCGAACTCGCCCTGCTGCTGGGCGGCGTCCACCGCACCTTCGTCATCTGCGAGGACCTGGGCACCGCCCGGGAACGGGTGACTGTCCTCACATCCGACAAGGTCGCCGACCACGTCTGGCGCGATCCCAACGTCGTCATCGTCATCGGCGGTTCACCGGCCGGCGCCGCCGCGCAGGGCACCGGCTGGATCGCCGCGCACGAGGTCGGCCATCCGGCCGGGCCGCGCGGCTGGGGGCTTCCGGCCCGCGCGTACGGCGGGGTGCTCGGCGAGGGCGAGTCGGTCCAGCTGCGCACCGCCCAACTCGCCCGCCTCGGGCCGCAGGTGGGCGATCTGGTCTGGGACATCGGCTGCGGAAACGGCGCCGCCGCCGTGGAGGCCGCCCGCTTCGGCGCCGCCGTCATCGCGGTGGACGCCGACCCCGATGCCTGCGCGCACACCGCGGCCGTCGCCCGTCGGCACGGCGTCCAACTCCAGGTCGTCCACGGCCGGGCGCCGCACATTCTCGAAGACCTCCCGGAACCGGACGTGGTGCGGGTCGGCGCCGGGGGAGCGGCGGTCGTCACCGCCTGCGCCGACCGCCGTCCCGAACGGATCGTCACCCATGCCGCGACCCGCGACGAGGCCGAGTCGGTCGGCCGGGCGCTGGCCGACGGCGGATACGAAGTCGAGTGCGCACTGCTGCAGTCCGTCGACCTGGACACATCGGTCTGGGTCGAACGCGAGCGCTCCGTGGTCTTTCTGCTGAGCGGGTATCGCGTTCCTCACCCGTGACCGGTGCGGCAACCCTTGGGAGGTAGGCTGGCAGATCGTTGCGCCGCCGTTCCGCGTTCGGCCTCGTACGCCAATATCCGGAAAATGCCGTGGTTTTGGCCGAAAATGAAGCTGTAGAGGGCGGACGTGCCGCGAGGCGTGCTCGCTCGTTCTAGCTATCGGGGCGTCGGCGCGCCCCGGTCGAGCGCGTCGCACGAGCGGTTGGAAGGAGCACTACCAATGGGCGAGGGGTACGCATGACCGACACCGGCCAGGTCCCGGGCGAGGGACAGCCGGAGAACGCAGGCGGACATCCCGGGCAGCCGCAGCCGGCGGCCGCTCCCTCCCCTGCCGACGCCGGACCTCCGTACGCTCCGGGCACGGTCACCCCTCCGGAGACCTACCCCTACCTCGACCCGGCCGACCCCGCCGGTGAGGACGACGACCTGCTGCTGATGCCGGGTGCCCAGGGCGCGTGGAGCGAGCCGCAGGCGCAACAGCCGCTCCCGCAGCCGCACGACGGCCCTCAGGGCGCGGCCCCGCAGGCCCCGCAGCCCGACCCGCAGCCCACTCCCGCCGCCGGGCTCGAGCCGATGCCCGCGCAGGCCGGTGACCACGAGAGCGGCGGCCGGGATTCCGGTTCCGTCGACCTGGGCGCCGTCCGCATCCCGCAGCCCGTGGCACCGCAGCAGCAGGAGAGGACGCCGGCGGCCGCCCAGTCCACGCCCGCGCGCCGCCCGCTGCACATGGGCCCGCCCGTCCCGGAGGCGACCGGCGGCGTGGTCCGCTCGCTCGCCGACCGCGGTCCCGCCGGCGCGCCGGCGCAGGCCGCCGCACGGCACGCCGGCCCGCCCCCCGCCGGCTCCGAATACCCCGATACCCCCGCCGATCCGCCGACGGGCCCGGAGCAGCCGGCCGCCGCCCAGGCGCCCGCCTCCGCGCAGCCCGCCCCCGGAGAGCCGGCCGCCGGGGCGCCCGCGCGGGAAACGGCGTACGCCGAGCAGCCTCCCGCCGCGCCGTCCTATGCCGACCGGCCCTACGACGGCCAGCTGTATGCCGAGCAGTCGTACGGCGCCACCGGCCAGGGCCGGCTGCCCGGACCCCAGCTCGGCGAGATCCCCACCCAGATGCCGCCGTGGGGCGAGGCCTCCGCACAGGCGGTCGCGGCCCCTGCCGCGGACGGTGCGGCATCGGCCAGTCCTGCCGCGCAGGCCCCCGCCGCGCCGGTCGCCGAGGCGGCTCAGGAGACTCCGCAGCCGGTCATCGAGCAGCCGCAGGCCCAGCCGATGCCGCAGCCGGCCGACGACCTCCCGGAAGGCGCGGCTGCCGAGAGCCCGGCCGAGGCGCCGGCGGACGTTCCGGCGGAGGGGCCGGCCGTCCCTCCTGTGGCCCCTGCCGTCTCCGCGCCGGAGGCCGCTGTATCGGAGGCCCAGGTTCCGGAAGCCTCCGCGCCCGACGCCCCCTCAGCCGACGCCCCCGTCGCGCCGCAGCCGCCCGAGGCGCTCGCCGAGGCCCCGCAGCAGTCAGCGGATCAGCCGGTGGAGCCGGTGGTGGATCAGGCGGCGGATGCCGCGCCGAGCGCCCCGCTGGAGCAGCTCCCGGCCGTCGTCGCCGAGGCGCCGGACGAGAGCGAGCCCGCCGAGGACCCGGCCGCCGCGGAACAGCACACCCCGGCGGAGCAGGCGCCCGAGGGTCAGGACCAGGGACAGGACCAGCAGTTCGTCGACCCGGTCGCCGAGCCCGTCGCCCCCGTCGAGCCGGCCGAGCCCGTTCAGGCCGTCCCCGCCGAGGAGGCGGAGGCCCGTGCCGATGTCGTCGCGTCCGACGCGGCGACGGAGATCACGGAGCAGCCCGCGGCAGCGCAGGCGGAAGCTGACGCACCGTCGCTGTCCCCGTCGCCGGCCGACGGTGACGAGGCGGGTCAGGACGCTCAGAACACCCAGGACGCCCAGGACGTCCAGGTTCCGGAGGGTACGCCCCGCGAACAGGCCGTCATAGAGCAGCCCGAGGCGCAGCAGCCCGACGTGAGCGCGGCGCCGGAGGCACCCGAGGTGGCACCCGAGACGGCGCCCGAGGCACCGGCCGGGCAGCAGCCCGCCGCCTCCGGCTCCACCGACCCCGGCGCGAGCCCCGACGTCCAGGCAGACCCGGCCCTTCCGGTCGACGCGTCCGACGGGGCGGACACCCCGACCGTCCCCGCCGAGGCGCCTGCCGAAGCGACCGCCGAGGCAGGGCCCGCAGCCGAGGCCGAACAGCCGGCCGCAGCCGAGCAGCCGGCCGCAGCCGAGCAGCCCGCCCCGGCCGAGCAGCCCGACCCGCAGTCCGCGGCGATCCTCATCCCCGCCCAGCCGACCGGCGAACACCTCCCCGGCGAGGCTCCCGAAGCCCCCGACGTCACCGACGCCGACGTCCCGCCCCAGCAGGACGGCGCGGAGCTCGTCCAGCTCGGTGAGGGCCAGGACGCCGCGGACGACGAAGGCACCCCGGCCGCCGCCGCGGGGCCCGAGGGTCTTGAGGGCGCCGACGCAGCAGAGGGCCCCGCAGGCGCCCCCGGCGACATTCCCGCCGACGGCGCCGCGCCCGCCGACTTCACCTCCGACGAGGCCGGCGTTCCCGTCCACGCCGTGCTCCCCACCCAGCCCCAGCACCAGGACGGCCTGTTCGTGGACGACCTCACGCATCCCAGTGGTGTCCCGATCCCGGCCCCGGCCGCCGGGTACGACGATTCCGAACGTGCCGCGGTGCACCGCGTGATGCGCGAGCGCCGCGACATCCGCAACGGCTTCCGCAGCGACCCGATCCCCAACGACGTGCTGCTGCGCGTCCTGGAGGCGGCCCACACCGCGCCCAGCGTCGGCCACTCCCAGCCCTGGGACTTCGTCGTGATCCGCTCCGACGAGACCCGCGAGCGGATGCACCAGCTCGCGACGGAGCAGCGCGACGCGTACGCCAAGTCGCTGCCCAAGGCCCGTGCCAAGCAGTTCCGCGAGCTGAAGATCGAGGCGATCCTCGAAACGCCGGTGAACATCGTCGTCACCGCCGACTCGACGCGCGGCGGCCGGCACACCCTCGGCCGGCACACCCAGCCGCAGATGGCCCCGTACTCCTCCGCGCTCGCCGTGGAGAACCTCTGGCTCGCCGCCCGCGCCGAGGGCCTCGGTGTCGGCTGGGTCAGCTTCTTCGACGAGCGGGAGATGGTCCGCGAACTGGGCCTGCCCGACCACCTGGAGGTCGTCGCCTACCTCTGCGTCGGCTACGTCGACGAGTTCCCCGAAGAGCCCGAGCTGCTGCAGGCCGGCTGGTCCAAGCGCCGTCCGCTGTCCTGGGTCGTCCATGAGGAGACGTACGGACGCCGCGCGCTTCCCGGCGAGGACCCGCACGACCTCCTCCAGGAGACCCTGCAGGGCATCCGGCCGCTGGATGCGAAGGCGCTCGGCGAGGCCTGGGAGCGGCAGAAGCGGATGACGAAGCCGGCCGGGGCGCTGGGCATGCTGGAGATCATCTCCGCGCAGCTGAGCGGTCTGTCCCGCAAGTGCCCGCCGCCGATCCCGGAGCCCGCCGCCGTGGCGATCTTCGCGGGCGACCACGGTGTGCACGCCCAGGGCGTCACCCCGTGGCCCCAGGAGGTCACCGGCCAGATGGTGGCCAACTTCCTCGGCGGCGGCGCGGTGTGCAACGCCTTCGCCAACCAGGTCGGGGCCGAGGTCTGCGTCGTGGACGTCGGCGTGGCCTGCGAACTCCCCGCCACCCCGGGGCTGCTGCCGCGCAAGGTGCGGCCCGGCACCGCCGACTTCACGGTCGGCCCCGCGATGAGCCACGAGGACGTCCTCAAGGCCATCGAGGTCGGCATCGAGACGGCCCGTGACCTCGTCGCGGCAGGCAACAAGGCGCTGCTGACCGGCGAGATGGGCATCGCCAACACCACGACATCCGCCGCGCTGATCGCCGTCTACACCGGCGTCGACCCGGTCGAGGTCACCGGCCGCGGCACCGGCATCAACGACGAGACGCACGCCCGCAAGGTCGATGTCGTCCGCCGCGGCCTGGAGCTCCACCAGCCCGACCCGGCCGACCCCATCGGCGTGCTCGCCGCGGTCGGCGGCCTCGAACACGCCGCCCTCGTCGGCCTGATCCTCGGCGGCGCCTCGCTGCGTACGCCGGTGATCCTCGACGGCGTCAGCGCCGGTGCCGCCGCCCTGGTGGCCCGCGCCATCGCCCCCGAGGCGCTGGCGGCGTGCATCGCGGGCCACCGCAGCGCGGAGCCCGGCCATGTCGCGGCCCTCACCAAGCTCGGCCTGCGCCCGCTCGTCGACCTCGACCTGCGCCTGGGCGAGGGCACCGGCGCGCTGCTGGCGCTCCCGGTCGTGCAGAGCGCGGCCCGCGCCATGCACGAGGTCGCCACCTTCGACTCCGCCGGAGTGACGGAGAAGAACTGACCGGGTCCGCCGGGCCGGCCCCGGCCCCCGCATGACCCCCGGCCCGCAGCCCCATAGGCTGTGGGCCGGGGCTGCGTGCCGCACCTGCTGTTCCCGGGCCCCTACCATCCCTCACCAGCCGCTTCAGAGCCGCAGCGGCTGCCGCTGGTCGAACCGCATCACCCGCACAAGGAGCCGTACCGCTATGGCTGAGCACGCCGCCGAACACGCTGCCTACCCCGTCGGACTGCGGCTGTCCGGCCGTCGCGTGGTCGTCCTCGGAGGCGGCCAGGTCGCCCAGCGCCGGCTCCCCTCGCTGGTCGCCGCCGGCGCGGACGTCCTGCTGATCTCCCCGTCGGCCACCCCCTCCGTCGAGGCGATGGCCGACACCGGTGAGGTCCGCTGGGAGCGCCGGGGCTACCGCCCCGGTGACCTCGACGGCGCCTGGTATGCCCTGATCTCCACCGACGATCCCGTGGCCAACGCCGCGGCGTCCCAGGAGGCCGAGGACCGCCGGGTGTGGTGCGTACGCTCCGACGACGCCGAGGCGGCCACCGCCTGGACCCCGGCCACCGGCCGCAGCGAGGGCGTCACCGTCGCGGTGCTCACCGGCCGCGACCCGCGCCGCTCCGCCGCCGTACGCGACGCGATCGTCGAGGGCCTGCGCGACGGCAGCCTCGCCGCCCCGCACCGCCGCACCCGCACCCCGGGCGTGGCCCTGGTGGGCGGCGGCCCCGGGGACCCGGACCTGATCACCGTGCGCGGGCGTCGGCTGCTCGCCGAGGCGGACGTCGTCATCGCCGACCGGCTCGGCCCGCGTGATCTGCTCGCCGAACTCCCGCCGCATGTCGAGGTCATCGACGCCGCGAAGATCCCCTACGGCCGGTTCATGGCCCAGGAGGCCATCAACAACGCGCTGATCGAGCACGCCAAGGCCGGCAAGGCCGTGGTCCGCCTCAAGGGCGGCGACCCGTTCGTCTTCGGCCGCGGCATGGAGGAGGCCCAGGCGCTCGCCGAGGTCGGCATCCCCTGCACGGTCGTCCCCGGCATCTCCAGCACCATCTCGGTGCCCGGTGCCGCCGGCATCCCCGTCACCCACCGCGGGGTCGCCCACGAGTTCACCGTCGTCAGCGGCCATGTCGCCCCCGACGACGAGCGCTCGCTCGTCGACTGGCCGGCCCTCGCCGGGCTCCGCGGCACCCTCGTCGTCCTGATGGGCGTGGAGAACAGCGGCGCCATCGCCGCCAAGCTCATCGAGCACGGCCGGGCCGCCGACACCCCCGCGGCCGTCATCCAGGAGGGCACCACCGCTGCCCAGCGCCGCGTCGACGCCACCCTCGCGACCCTCGGCGAGACCGTACGGGCCGAAGGCGTACGCCCTCCGGCGGTCATCGTCATCGGCGACGTCGTCTCCGTGACCGCCGACCGTACCCACAAGTAACCGATCCCGTACGCGGCATTGGCACCTCGACACCGACAAGGCACTATCTCCCCGTGGCAGAAATCATCACCGTCGATGACCCGGACGACCCGCGGCTGCGCGACTACACCGGCCTCACCGACGTCGAGCTGCGGCGCCGGCGCGAGCCCGCCGAAGGGCTCTTCATCGCCGAGGGCGAGAAGGTCATCCGGCGCGCCGGGCACGCCGGGTACGCCATGCGCTCCATGCTGCTCTCGGCCAAGTGGGTCGACGTGATGCGCGATGTCATCGACGAGGTCCCGGCCCCGGTCTACGCCGTCAGCCCGGACCTCGCCGAGCGGGTGACCGGCTACCACGTCCACCGCGGCGCACTCGCCTCCATGCAGCGCAAACCGCTGCCCGCGGCCACCGACCTGCTCGGCACGGCCCGCCGCATCGTCGTCATGGAAGCCGTCAACGACCACACCAACATCGGGGCGATCTTCCGCAGTGCCGCGGCTCTCGGCATGGACGCGGTGCTGCTCTCCCCGGACTGCGCCGACCCGCTGTACCGCCGCTCGGTGAAGGTCTCCATGGGCGCGGTGTTCTCGGTGCCCTACGCCCGCTTGGAGAGCTGGCCGCGGGACCTGGCGGCCGTACGCGAAGCGGGCTTCAAACTGCTCGCGCTGACCCCGGCGGAGAAGGCCACCGCCATCGACGAAGCCGCCCCGCACACCCTGGAGCGCGCCGCGCTGATGCTGGGGGCCGAGGGCGACGGGCTGACGACGGGCGCGCTGCGCGCCGCCGATGAATGGGTCCGTATCCCGATGGCGCACGGCGTGGACTCGCTCAACGTCGGAGCGGCCGCCGCCGTCGCCTTCTACGCCGTCGCGACGGGCCGCCCCGGGGCCTGAACTCCGTCCGTCCGCCCGGCCACCGGACGGACCGCGCCCGTCAGGCTCCGTGCGGGCGCGCCTCACCGGCCGGCGTGTCCGCCGCATGTCCGTCCCAGGACGGGGCGACCGCCGACGGATGGCCGGCCCCCAGCCCGCGGGCCGGGCCCTGGCAGCCCTGTGCGGCGGCGATCCCCAGCGCCACCAGCAGCGTCACCACCACGAACACGATCACCCGCTGCCGCAGCAGCCTGCGGTCGGGGCCGGGACGGCGCCCGCCCGACGTCGTCCGCACCTGGGAGCGCGAACCGTTTCGCCTGCCGGTACGCGCGGCCGGGACACGGCCCGAAGTACGCCGGACGCCGCGCGAGTTCGTGCCTGCCGGTGCGTCCGCCGTGCCGGGCCGGGGCGTCGCCTCACGTGCCGCCGCGGGACGGGCGGCCGATTGCGCACGCGGGGGAGTGCCCGTGGGGCGCCGCTCGGTGTGCTGACGCGCGTATTCCTCGGCCCGCTGACCCGTGGGCCGGTCCGACGGGCGGCGCTCCATGCGTGCCCAGCCGGCCCCGCTCTCCGAGGGGTCGCTCGACAGGCCGTGCGCCTCGCGCGCCGCGATCTCCTTGAGCCGCAACGACAGCGAGAGCGTGCTCGGGCGGTCCCCCGGGTCCTTCGCCAGACACGAGGCGAGCAGCGGCGCCAGCGCGTCCGGCACCCCGGCCAGCTGCGCCTCCTCGTGCACCACGCGGTAGAGCATGACCTCCGAACTTCCCTGACCGAAGGGCGAGTCGGCGGTGCAGGCGTAGGCGAGCGTGGCGCCCAGCGCGAAGATGTCCGTGGCCGGGGACACCGCGGCGCCGCGCACCTGCTCGGGCGCGAGGAATCCCGGCGAGCCGACGGCCGTCCCGACGTGCGTCAGGGTGCTGGAGCCCGTGGCCCAGGCGATGCCGAAGTCGATGATCCGCGGCCCCTTGGGGGACAGCAGGATGTTGGACGGCTTCAGATCGCGGTGCACCACCCCCGCGTCATGGACGGCGAGCAGCCCCTCGGACAGCGCGGCACCGATGGAGGCGACCTGCGCGGGGGACTGCGGCCCCTCGTCGTTGACCTTGTCGTGCAGCGAGGGTCCCGGTACGTACTGCGTCGCGAACCAGGGGCGGTCCGCGTCGAGATCGGCGGCGACCAGACGGGCCGTACAGCCGCCGCGGATCCGCCGGGCGGCCGAGACCTCCCGCGCGAAGCGTGAGCGGAACTCCTGGTCCTCGGCAAGATCCGGCCGGATCACCTTCAGGGCCACCCGCTGCCCGCGCTTGTCGGAGCCGAGATAGACCACGCCCATCCCGCCCGCGCCGAGCCGGCGGTGCAGCCGGAACGTCCCGACGACACGCGGGTCCTCGCGCCGGAGCCGCATCATCGCCATGTCCGTCCCCTACCTGCGGTGGGGAGGCCCCACACTGCCAACCGTCTGACGTGGCACAGCTTACGGATTGACGGCTCGCTGTGCGCAGAGGCCGCGCATGCGTCGGCATCCGGATTGTCGGTACCGGGCCGCAATACCCGGTCGGCCAGGCGGGAACCGGCCACCGGACGGGCCGACTTCCCTGAACGGAAGCCAATATTCCGACGCAGTAGGGAGATTGACGCCGCGTAAGGCGGCCGACCCGTCCGGCCCGCCGGAAGCGGGGGTGGGGCGCCGGGAAGGCGCCGGGACGGCGGTCGGCGGGGCCGCGCGCCCCCGTCTGCCGCCCGCGGAGGGGCGGCTGACGTGAGGGAAGTCACCCGGAGTCCGCCCCTCCGCGGCGGCGGCAGCGGAACGGGGTGCTCAGGGGTGCCCCGGACGGCCGAAGTCCCCGCATCCGCCCGGCATCTCGGCCCTCGCGGGGCACCGGCCCACGGCCCACCTCAGGGTTGTCCCCGGGTCCCGCTCCCGGCCTCTCCACCCAGGGGAGTACGCCGGGCCCCGTGCCGTCATCCTCCTGGAGGCGGAGCAATCGATACGAGGGCATGACGCCGAGGGCCCGCCGCTTCCCTAATGTGGTCTCCAAGCGGCGGGCGTAGCACTCGTCCCCCGAGGTCAAACGCCCGCCGCCCCCAGACACGACAGGAGCATGACGATGGCGGAAAGCTCAGGACGGAAGGCCCTTCGGGCGCAGGGGCGCCGGGTCGCCGCGGCGTTCGGCGGCCAGCAGTCCTCCGGCACCCGTCATCCCCTCGTCGCGGTGGCCATGGTGCTGCCGCTGGCGATCCTCCTGGCCGTGGTCTTCGGCGGCTGGGAAGCCGTCATCACACAGGCGTCGTCCGTGGTCGGAATGCTGGGGCGCTGAGAGGCGCCCCGGTCCTGGGAGAGCGGCCCGGGACGGGGACTTCCGGCCATAACCCCGTGGGGACGGGGGTGCGGCGGACGGCACGAATGGCCGGGCATCTGGGGAGATGCCCGGCCATCGAGCATTTCCGGCAGCGCCCTGCCGCCCCGCCCGCGCCCCGCATACGATCGCGGCCGGGAGGCGGCATTCCTCCCGCCCGCTGCACGCACCACCGCACGGCCCGCGGCACTCGGGAGACTCGGGGGATCCATGACCACACCACTGCTCGGCCGCCTGGCCGCCCTGTCGGCGTCGCCCGCGCCCGGCCGCACGCCCCAGCCCGCCCCGGAAGTCCTCGCCGACCGCCCCGACGGCACGGTCGTCCGCAGCGGCCGCACCGTCGCCAAGGCCCACGCCCCCGACTGCGACCCGCAGGACCTGGCCGCCCGGCTGCGGGTCGCCGCCCACCCCCTCCTGCACGGCGTCCTGCTGCCCCCGCTCCCCGTCACCGCCCCTGGCGGCCATCTCACCCTCGCCGAGGACGGCCGTGCCCTGACCCGCTGGCCGTACGGCAGCCCGGTCCCGCCCGACGATCCGGATGCCGCGCCCTGGGAGGACGCCGCGCGCCTGCTGGCCCGTCTGCACTCCGTGGACGTGGCCCAACTGCCCGGCCCCGTGCCGCCGATGCGCGGCCCCGCCAAGGCTGCCCGCGCCCTGACCCGCCTGCGCGCCGCGCTCCCCGCCGCAGGCGTCGCGCACCCCCTCGCCCCGGCCGCCGACGTCGTCGAGCGGGCCTGGGCACTCCTGCCGGCCTGGGCCCGCGACGCCGCCGGCCCACCGCGCCGCGGCCACCTCTGCCACGGCGATCTCCACCTCGGCCAACTCGTCCGGCACCCGGCCGCCGACGGCCCCTGGCTGCTGATCGACATCGACGACCTGGGCCTCGGCGACCCGGCCTGGGACCTGGCCCGCCCGGCCGCCTGGTTCGCCACCGGCCTGCTCGCCCCCGGCGTCTGGACCCGCTTCCTGGCCGCCTACCGTGCCGCCGGCGGCCCTGCCGTACGCCCCGACGGCGACCCCTGGCCCGCTCTGGAGACCCCGGCCCGCGCACTGACCGTGCAGACCGCCGCACTCGCCGTGGCCAAGGCCCTCGCCGCCTCCCGCCCCCTGGACGAGATCGAGACGGCCGTCGTCGACGCCTGCGCCCGGATGACTTCCCTGCCGCCGCAGTTGGCGGACGACGGCCCCGCCGTAGGGTGAACACCTCATCGTCGGGAGGCCGTTCCGGCGATGCCGTAGTGAGCAGCAATGGATCACAGGAGTTGAGCCGACGATGCAGTGTCCCAAGTGCCATGCACCGATGCAGACGTACCACCGCAACGGCGTCCAGATCGAGCAGTGCGCCGGCTGCCGGGGGATCTTCCTGGACTACGGGGAGCTGGAGTCCCTGACCCGCCTCGAATCCCAGTGGTCGCAGCAGGCCCCGCCTCCCGCCCCGCAGGCCTATCCCGCAGCGCCCGCACCGCAGGCCTATCCCGCAGCGCCCGCACCGCAGGCGTACCCGTCCGCGCCTGCCTGGGGAGCGCCGCACCAGGGACACCACGGCCAGCACCACGGCCACCACGGTCACCGCAGCTTCGGCCGGATGCTCTTCTCCTCCTGAGGGCCGCCGCACAACGACCGAGGGCCGGAGCGAATGCTCCGGCCCTCGGTCTGGATGTGGACGATACTGGGATTGAACCAGTGACCTCTTCCGTGTCAGGGAAGCGCTCTCCCGCTGAGCTAATCGTCCTCGGGACCACGGATCTCGATGACGAGCTCCATGGTTGCTGCGTGCGCGATACTGGGATTGAACCAGTGACCTCTTCCGTGTCAGGGAAGCGCTCTCCCGCTGAGCTAATCGCGCGGGACGGACCACCCTGTCCTACGACGGGGCATCCAGTGGACGATACTGGGATTGAACCAGTGACCTCTTCCGTGTCAGGGAAGCGCTCTCCCGCTGAGCTAATCGTCCTTGGAGGTGGAGACGGGATTTGAACCCGTGTAGACGGCTTTGCAGGCCGTTGCCTCGCCTCTCGGCCACTCCACCAGGAGTGAGGGGGTTCGGGAAGATCCCCCACATCGAGCGGACGACGAGACTCGAACTCGCGACATCCACCTTGGCAAGGTGGTGCTCTACCAACTGAGCTACGTCCGCAGATGTCTCTCCCAGACTACGTCCGGGAGCTACGTGACCTCCGGGGCGCTTGGCGCGTCCCGGCGACGTGTTGAACTCTAGCGGATTCCGGGGCCAGTACAAAAACGCGTTTGTGCAGCGTGCTGCGCTGAACACTCGGCCAAGGCGGCGATCGGGCACCCGCCATAGACTCACTGACGTGCACGACTTCCCTCCCATGGCTCGCTTCGGCGGTCTCATGGCCACCGACCTGCGCGATGTCACCACCGATCCCGCGGCTCTCGACTCCACGGGCTGGTGGGCCGTGGTCGCCGACTTCGAGGGAGCCGTGGTCTGCGCCCGCTTCGCGGACATCCGGCCGGCCGCCACCGCTTGTGCCCCGGGCCCCGCCGCCTGGCGGGGGCCCGCGCCAGGCGACTGGCGCAGCTCCCTGGACCGCGACGCCTATACCGCCGGCGTGCGGCGCGTCCGTGAACACATCGCGGCCGGCACGGTCTACCAGGTGAACCTCTGCCGGGTGCTGACCGCGCCGCTGCCCGACCCCGGCCGCTCCGACGTCGACGCGCTGTCCACGGTGCTGGCCCGCGGCAATCCCGCTCCCTATGCGGGAACGGTGCGGCTGCCCGACCACGGCGTCGAGGTCGCCTCCGCCTCGCCCGAGCTGTACCTGCGGCGGGACGGCCGTACGGTCGAGTCGGGGCCGATCAAGGGGACCGGCAGGACCGTTGAGGATCTCTCCGAGAAGGACAGGGCGGAGAACGTGATGATCGTGGACCTGGTCCGCAACGATCTCGGGCGGGTCTGCGCGGGCGGCACGGTGACCGTCCCCGCGCTGTGCGCCGTCGAGGAGCACCCCGGGCTCGTCCACCTCGTCTCCACCGTGCGCGGCGAGCTGGCGGAGGAGCACGAGAAGACCGCCTGGGCGGATCTGCTGGGCGCCACCTTCCCGCCCGGCTCGGTCACCGGCGCCCCCAAATACAGCGCGCTGCGGATCATCGGGGAGCTGGAGAGCGCGCCGCGCGGGCCGTACTGCGGAGGCATCGGCTGGGTCGACGCGGACCGCCGCACCGGCGAGCTCAACGTCGGCATACGTACGTTCTGGATCGACCGGACGCCGCCCGGCGGGCCGGTGCTCCGGTTCGGCGCCGGGGCCGGGATCATCTGGGACTCGGACCCGGAGCGGGAGTGGGAGGAGACCGAGTTGAAGGCGAGCAGGCTGCTGGCGGTAGCGTCCGGCCTGCACGACGCGAGTGGAGGAAAGTGACGATGAAGATCTGGCTCGACGGGGGACTGCGGGACGCCGAGGGTGCCACGGTCTCGGTATTCGACCATGGGCTGACGGTCGGCGACGGCGTATTCGAGACGATCAAGGCCGACCGGGGGCAGCTGTTCGCGCTCACCCGTCACCTGGAGCGGCTGACCACCTCGGCGCGGGGGCTCGGCCTGCCCGACCCCGACCTGGACGAAGTGCGGCGCGGTTGTGCGGCCGTCCTGGACGCCAACCCGATGGCGCTCGGACGGCTGCGGATCACCTACACGGGCGGCGTCTCGCCACTCGGTTCGGACCGCGGGGACGCCGCGCCGACGCTGGCCATCGCGCTCTCCGAGACCACGCGCCGCCCCGACACCACCGCCGCGGTCACGGTCCCCTGGACCCGCAACGAACGCGGTGCGCTGGCCGGTCTCAAGAGCACGTCGTACGGCGAGAACGTCGTCGCGCTCGCCCGCGCCCGTGAACTGGGCGCCTCCGAGGCGCTGTTCGCCAACACCGTGGGCGCCCTGTGCGAAGGCACCGGCTCCAACGTCTTCGTCGTCCTCGACGGCGAACTGCACACCCCGCCGCTGGCCTCCGGCTGCCTGGCGGGCATCACCCGCGCCCTCACCGTGACGTGGGCGGGGGCCAAGGAGGCCGACCTTCCGCTGGACGCCCTGGAGCACGCCGAGGAGATCTTCCTGACCTCCACGCTGCGCGACGTGCAGGCCGTGACCCGGATCGACCGGCGCCAACTGGCCGACGGACCGGGCCCGGTGACCGCCGAGGCCATGCGGATCTTCGACGCGCACGCGGCGGCCGACTTCGACCCGCGGTGATGACGGGCCCGCCACCGGGCGAGTAGAAAGTCCTGGTGACCACTACGCTGCGCCCCGCGGGACCGGAAGAACGGCACGACGACGGGAGCCGGGCCCGTACGTACGACATCTGCGTCAACAGCCGCCGTGTCGGCGGGATCCGGCTGACCACGGACGCGCGGTACGGGCCCACGGCCGGCCGGATCCAGGCCCTGGCCATCGAGGCACCGGACCGGCACCGCGGCCGCGCCACGGTCGCCGCGCTGGCCGCCGAGGAAGTGCTGCGCGGCTGGGGCTGCCGGCAGATCGAGGCGGCCGTCCCGGTGGAGGCCGAGGCCGCGGTGCGGCTCGCCGCGGCTCTGGGCTACACCGAGCGCAGCCGGCGGATGGCCAAGCCCCTCACCGAACCGCCCCCGCTGCCCGCGGGCAGCGCCGACCGGGCCATGGACGAAGCGGAGTACCCGGCCTGGCAGGCCGAGGCGTCCGACCGTTACGTCCGGATCCAGACCGGGCAGGGCATGACCCGCGCACGCGCCGAGGAGACCTCCGCCGACGCGCACCGCACCCTGCTCCCCGACGGGGCCGGCACGCCCGGCCACGAACTGCGGATCCTCGCCCACGACGGGACGGACGTCGGCACCATCTGGATCGCGCTGCGGATGCCGGACCAGCCGGGTGGCCATGTCTTCGATGTGACGGTGGACCCCGAACACCGGGGAAGCGGCCACGGCCGCAGCCTGATGCTCGTCGCCGAGCGGGTGTGCCTCGCCGCCGGACTGCCGGTCCTGGGCCTCAACGTCTACGCGGACAACGCCCCCGCGCGCCGGCTCTACGACGGGCTGGGCTACCGCCCGACCGCCTACCAGCTCTGGAAGCCGATCCTGTGATGGCGGATTCCGTGACGCGGATTCCGTGACGCCGATCCTGTGATGCCGCTTCTGTGACTGCGGCGGTGCGGGTGGGCTGTGCGGTCGAGGGGGTGCGGCGGGCCCGCGCGGCCTCAGTCCTGCTCGGCCAGCAGGCGGTCGGCGATCTCCTCGATCCGGGCACGCAGCCCGTCCTGGCTCTTGCCGCCGTCCAGCCGTTCCCCGCCGATCACATAGGTCGGGGTGCCGGTGACGCCGATCGCCTTGCCCTCCGCCTGGTCCGCGTCGACGATCAGCAGGTGCCGCCCGTCGATCAGCGCGGTGTCCAGCTCCTCGGCGTCCAGACCCAGCGACCCGGCGATCTCCAGCAGCAGCTTCTCGCCGCGCTTGCCGAGTTCCTCGGTGCGCGCCAGCACGGCCTCGATGTACGGCCAGCCCTGCCCCTGCTCGGTGGCCTCCTCGGCCGCCTGCGCCGCGACGTAGGCGTGCTTGTGCTTCTCCAGGGGGAAGTGGCGCAGCCGGATGTCCAGCCGGTCGCCGTAGCGCGCACGCAGCGCCCGTACGTCGTCGAGGGCGGCATGGCAGTCCGGGCACTGCAGCTCGCACCAGACGTCCAGGACGGGACGGGCGGTGCCGGAGGTGGTGGCGTCGTTCATGAGGTCAGTCTTCCAGCACCGGAACCGGTGCTGGAACCGGGACCTGCGGAGGAGCGGGACCCGGAGATGTCCCTGAGGCGCTGCCGGAAGATGGCCCCGGACGCACCGGACAAGGCAGGATGGAAGGGAGCGGACTGCCCGCTCGGACATCCATCGGCAGGAGGACCGGATGCTGACCTCGACCGTCTGTGCCGCGGTGTCGGCGGCGGGCCTGGGCATCGCCGCGCTGACGGCATACCGCAAGCGGTTCCTGACCGCGACCCGCATCGCGGCGTTTTCCCTCATCCCTGTGGGCCTGGTGATGACCGGCGTCATCGACTGGGTCACCGACATCGTCTTCAAGCCCACGGTCTGGGCAGGCTTCGGCGTGCTCGCCCTCTCGGTCGTGCTGTTCATGATCAGCCGGGGCGTGGAGCGCCGCAGGGGCGGGATCGGCAGCCGCAAGGAGCGCAAGGCCGCGGCGGCCTCCCGGCCGGACGCGGTGGCGCCGGCCGCATCGGCACCCTCGCTGGGCGCGGGCCGCGGCGCGACGCCGGCCACCCAGCCGAAGGCTCAGGGCAAGGGCAAGGCCGGTGCGCCCAAGGATGACTTCTCGGACATCGAAGCGATTCTGAAAAAGCACGGGATCTGATGAACTACCCCTGCTGAGGGGCCTATCGGGGGCTCCGGGTCGATCATCTGCGCCATGATGCGCGCGAGATGAACGATGAGTGCGCCCTGGCCCGGGACGACGCCCCGGCCCCCGAACCGCGCGGCTGTCTTTTCGCGCTGTCCCAGCCACCGCTGATGCTCTTCCTCGGCGTGATCGGCCTGTTGCTCCTCATGGGCGCCGTACACGACCTGTTCCTCCTGTGAGGGCCGCGCCCGCCGGTGGCCGTACGCCCCGCCGGGAGCCGCTCAGCCCGTGGCCTCCCGCCGCCGCGCCCGGTAGGCGGCGACATGCAGCCGGTTTCCGCAGGTGCGGCTGTCGCAGTAGCGCCGGGAGCGGTTGCGTGAGAGGTCGACGAAGGCGTGCCGGCAGTCCGGCGCCTCGCAGTGCCGCAGCCGCTCGCGCTCGCCGCCGACGACGAGGAAGGCCAGCGCCATCCCGCCGTCGGCCGCCAGATGATCGGCGACCGAGGCACCGGGTGCGAAGTAATGGACATGCCAGTCGTAGCCGTCGTGGTCGGTCAGCCGCGGCGTGGTGCCCGCCGAGGCGACCAGGGCGTTCAGCAGCTCGGAGGCGGCGCGGTCGTTGTCGGCGGCGAAGACCTGGGCGAACGTCGCGCGAAGGGACCGTACGGCCGCCAGATCGCCCTCACCGAGGGAGCCCACGTCGCTGACGTCGTTGCGCACCACGAAGTCCTGGAGCGCCGCGAGGTCGGTCAGGCTGTCCGGCGCTTCGGCCGCTTCGCCCTCCGGGGCGGTGTTGAGCAGATCGACGACCGCGTCGAGCGCGCACCGGGTGTCATGGGTGATCATCACGGTTCCGCTCCCTGGCCGGGCGGGGGTCGGGCGGGTGCCGCCCCCGGTCTCGTTGCCGAATGGTGGCCGACTTTAGCGCTTCGAACAAGCCTCGGCGCCGCCGCCGCGGTGGGTCCGCGGCGACGGCGCCGGAGTGTGCCGTATGAACTTGTCGGTCCTGCGCCGTCGCCCCGAGTCGGACGGTCGCAAGTGTGAGCGGTTGGGTGCGGTGGGTGGCTGTGGTGCGCCTCAGCTCTCCGCGAGGATGTGGGAGAGCTCCGTGTCGAGATCGAAGTGCCGGTGCTCCGTGCCGGGTGGCACGGCGGCGTCGGTCCTCTTGAGGAACGATTCGAGGGCCCGTGCGGGGGCCTCCAGGAGGGCTTCGCCTTCCGGGGAGCTCAGGGCGATGCAGACAACACCCTGACCGTGGCTCCGGGACGGCCATACGCGGACGTCTCCGGTGCCTGTGGGCCGGTGCAGGCCCTCGGCGAGGAGGTCGCGGGCGAAAACCCACTCCACGGTCTCCTCGGCTCCGGTATGGAAGGTGGCATGCACGGCATAGGGATCGGCCGTGTCATACCGCAGGCCCGCGGGTACAGGCAGTGAGGACTCGCTCGACACAACGAGGCGCAGGTGCAGCTCGCAGCTGACCGTGGTGTTCATAAGCGCCAGGGCCTTTCGCTCAGTGTGCGCTCGGGGATTCGCACGTCGGCGAAATCGACATGCCACCTACGGTGCCGTTGTAAACCCCTCTGACGGTTTTGTGTGGCTTCACGTACCTCTTACGGCGGATTGCGGGATCGTCCTTGGTGGTAATTCCGGTGGACGGATCTCGTCCGGTAAGTTGGGCCTTATGAATACGGAGAGTAACGGGGGGACGGGCGCGGCCGAAGGGAGCGCCCCGACGGATGAGCAGCCGCTCGGTTCGCGTGCGCCGCACTTCATCAAGCGCTCCCGGCCGCTGCATGTGAGCTGGCAGGTCGGGGTCTTTGTGGTCGGTCTCGCGGTGGTGGTGGCCGGCGTCATCATGCTGCCGCTGCCGGGGCCGGGCTGGCTGGTGATCTTCGGCGGTATGGCGATCTGGGCCACGGAATTCGTGTGGGCCCAGCTGGTGCTGCGCTGGACCAAGAGGA
This sequence comes from Streptomyces sp. NPDC101393, assembly GCF_044767385.1. Taxonomy (NCBI): domain Bacteria; kingdom Bacillati; phylum Actinomycetota; class Actinomycetes; order Kitasatosporales; family Streptomycetaceae; genus Streptomyces; species Streptomyces sp. NPDC101393. The sequence goes on from NZ_JBIWNU010000007.1 coordinate 365,426, forward strand.
AGGTCACCGAGGCGGCCCAGAAGGCGCTCGACCCGAAGGTGCGGCGGCGCAACATCATTCTGACGAGCATCGGATTGGTGATCATCGCGGCGGCGCTCGCGGTGTATGTCTGGAAGTTCGGTTTCGCGATGCCGTGGAACGTCAGCGAGTGATCGCGCAATGGTCGGGAGCGCGCGCCGACGTGGGGTAATGTTGGCGCTGCACCGGGCGATTAGCTCAGTGGGAGAGCGCTTCGTTCACACCGAAGAGGTCACTGGTTCGAACCCAGTATCGCCCACCCCGGACGACGGCCCGGAGACTTCAAGTCTCCGGGCCGTCGCGCTTGTTGGATGCGCGCGGTGCGCCGGGGCGCACACTGGGACCATGCCCGCCCGGACCCGCCGTCTGCACCGCTACCGCTTCCGCAGCGAATGGCTGCTGGACGCCCAGCCCGCCGTCGTCTACGCCGTGCTCGAACGCCTCGACGCGTACCCGCGGTGGTGGCCGCAGGTGCGTGAGGCGGCCTCGATCGACGAACACAGCGCGACGGTCCGGGTCCGTTCCCTGCTGCCGTACGCGTTGACCGTCGTGGTGAGCGAGCGGGTGCACGACCCGGGGGCCGGGGTGCTGGAGACGGAACTGAGCGGGGACATGGCCGGCTGGGCGCGCTGGACCGTGCGCCCCGGAAGCGGCGGGACGCGGGCCGTGTTCGAGCAGCAGGTCGAGGTCAGCAAGCCGCTGCTGCGGCGGCTCGTGCTGCTGGGGCGGCCGCTTTTCCTCGCCAACCACCGGCTGATGATGCGCGCGGGGCGGCGCGGACTGGCCGCCTGGCTGGCCCGCGGGTGAGGCGGGCGGGGCGGGGCGGCGGGGGTACCTGGGGCGGGTACGGAACGAGAATTTGATGGAAGGACGTGGCGGCCTGTATTGTTCAGGTCGTTCGCGGGGGAAACCTCGCAGGCACCCGGGCGATTAGCTCAGTGGGAGAGCGCTTCGTTCACACCGAAGAGGTCACTGGTTCGAACCCAGTATCGCCCACCCGGATCAAGGACCGGGCCGTCAATTGACGGCCCGGTCCTTTTCGTTGAGATGTGCCGTTGCCGATCGTCCGTGATCCCTTGTGATTGCTTTTCCGGGCCGCCACCGAAAGGCGTGGCCGAATGGCCCGGAATTACTGATGCGGTATCAGGCAGCGGCCGGAAGGCCGGGGCGCAGCGGCCAATGCGGATCGACGGTTTCCGGGGTGCCGCTGCGGGCGAACCACGCCTGCAGCCCGCGTGCCTGGGCGGCATGCCAGACCGCCTGGCGGGTGTGCAGTTCCTCGGGTCGCAGTCCGTCGAGCCGGGCGGCGAAATGGTGCCCCAGCGCGCGGACGACGCCCAGCGCGGCCATCGCGTCGGCGGCGGCCTCGTGCGCGCCGGTCAGTTCGACGCCGTAGTGCGCGCACAGGTCGGTGAGGGTGCGCCGGCCCTTGCGGTAGCGGTCGAGGTGCTTGTCCAGGACCCGGGGGTCGAGGACGCACAGCGGACGGCTGCCGAGGTAGGCGTCGAGGGACGAGGCGCGGTGCCGCTTCAACTCGCGGTCCAGGAGCGTGAGATCGAACGGCGCGTTCATCACGACCAGCGGCCGGCCGGTCGCCGCCTGCGCGGCCAGGGCGCGCGCGACCTCTTCCAGCACCGGCGCAGGCCAGCGGCCGTGCAGCGCGAGGTGGTCGGCGGTCAGGCCGTGTACGGCCGTCGCGGCCTCGGGTATCGCGACGCCGGGGTTGACCAGCCAGCGGGTGATCCGGGGCGCGGAGCGGGGGGTCTCCTGGACCACCAGGGCCGCGGAGACGATGCGGTCCCGCTCGACGTCGATGCCCGTCGTCTCGGTGTCGAAGGAAGCAAGCGGACCGTCATACCAGCACGGCATCATCCCAACTCCTCGGGTTCGGGGGACGGATGACGGTGCACGCCACCCGAGCTGGTGATACCCGAGCCGCGCGGTACTCGAACCGTCTTTGTTTGACGGCCACTTGACGCGGAGAAAACCAAGGGGACGGGCCGGTGCGATCCGCGCCGCCGTCGGCCTGACACTTCGATCGGCACAGCCCGGAAGGCATGGAGCGATGACGCTCGCGCAGCCCGAACCGGGCGGGCTGCTGCCCCAGCACCTCGCACCTCAGCGCGGCGGACTCGCCACCACTGCCTGCATGGAGACCCTCCAGGTGGGCTATCTGCACGCGATCGCCGCCGCCTCCGGGTGCTCGCTGGGGCAGCCCTTCCCGGACAACGGAATCGACTGGCACGTCAGCCATGGCGCGCCGGGGCACACCGTCGACGACGAGATCACCATCAAGGTGCAGCTCAAGTGCACCTACCAGACCGCCCCGCGCCCGCCGGGGCCCACCTTCGCCTTCACGCTCGACAACGACCACCTGGTGAAACTGGCCCGTACGCCCGTGGCGGTGCACAAGATCCTGGTCGTGATGCTCGTCCCGCGGGTGCAGGAGGACTGGCTGCGGGCGGGCCACGACCATCTCGAACTGCGGCACTGCTGCTACTGGATCAACCTGGCCGGACATCCGGTGACCGGCCGGCGCAGGACCACTGTGCGGATCCCGACCACGCGGATCTTCGACGACCGCGCGCTCTGCGAGATCATGACGCGGGTCGGGGCGGGAGGGAGACCCTGATGTACCGGCCGACCGATGATCACGACGCCCGGCTGCTGGACCCGGCGCGGCTCGACCCGGCGGTGCTCGGCGCCCTGCTGGCCCGGCACGGCTGGCGGCGCAGTGGCGGGGCCGGCGCACCGTACGCCCGGTGGATGCCGCCGGACGGCGCGGCCGGCACCAGCCTGCTGGTGCCGCACGACCGCCGCTTCCCCGACAGCGGGGAACTGCTCGCCGAGGCGCTGGCGGCGCTGGCGCAGAGCGCCGCCCCCTCCGCGCGCGACGTACTGGTGGGGCTGGCGGTGCCCAGTGACGAGGTGCGCTGGGAGCGTGAGATCCCCGATGGCGGGGCGGGGGCCGGGCTGTGGGTCGCGCAGGAGCGGCTGCGCGGTGCCGCGCGGTCGATGCTGACCGCCGGGGCGCTCGGCACGTACGCGCGCAACGGCTATCACGGCGCCCGGCACAAACGGAAGGCCGAGGGATTCCTCGGCGAGGTCCTGGTCGGCCCCGCGTCGGCCGGCCGCCGGGTGGCCGCGTTCGTCCCGGTGCGGGCCGGGCGCGGTGCGGTCGCCGGGCTCCAGCGGGCGCTGCACGCGGCCCGGGACGCGACCGACTACCAGCGGGCCACCGGCGGTATGGAGGCCTTCGACGCGGCCGTCGAGCTGGGCGTCTGCCATGAGCTGGTGGAGGCGCTGATCGCGCTGGTGCGGGACACCGAGGGGGCGCGGATCGCGGTGGAGTGGGCGCCGGCCTCGGGGCCGCCGCCGGGCTGCGCGGCCCGCCCCGAACCGGTCGAGTTCTCCCCGGGTGATCTGCCCGCGCTCCAGCTGGCCGCCCAGCGCTACGTACGCGACGAGCCGTCGCTGCCGGTGCGGGTGACCGGCGCGGTGGTACGGCTGCGCAGGGAGCGGCCGGGCGGGCCGGGCGCGGTGCGGCTGCGGGTGATCACCGGGGCGGACGTGGTGCAGGTGCGGGTCGCGCTGGGGGAGGAGGACTACCGCATCGCGGGGCACGCGCACCTGGTGGGGCTGCCGATCCGGGTGAGCGGGCGGTTGGAGAGCCGGGGCGGGTTCCGTCGTATCACCGGGGGCCGGGACGTCACCCCCGTGCAGGTCGACGAGGCCGAGCGGGACCGGCTGATGAAGTCGCTCCAGGAGAATCTCGACTCGTTCGAGGAGGCGTGCGGCGTGCCGCCGGCCGGCGACTGAGCGGGTGCGGGACAAACCGTTTCGCGGTGCGGCCCGGTGGCTCGGTACGATTCGGCTGCGCAGCAATCGCTGACGTGCAAGAGACATGAGTTTGGAGAGACCGGTGTCAGACGTCCGTGTGACCGTCCAACGCGATTCCGAGCGGGAAGAACGCGTGGTGACCACGGGGACTACGGCCGCCGAGCTCTTCCAGGGCGAGCGCAGTGTCGTCGCCGCGCGGGTGGCCGGCGAGCTGAAGGACCTGGCCCACGAGGTCGCCGACGGCGAGATCGTCGAGCCCGTCGAGATCACCTCCGAGGACGGCCTGAACATCCTGCGGCACTCCACCGCGCATGTGATGGCGCAGGCCGTGCAGGAGCTGTTCCCGGACGCGAAGCTCGGCATCGGCCCGCCCATCAAGGACGGCTTCTACTACGACTTCGACGTCGAGAACCCCTTCCACCCGGACGATCTCAAGCGCATCGAGAAGAAGATGCAGGAGATCCAGAAGCGCGGGCAGAAGTTCTCCCGCCGCGCGATCAGCGACGACGCGGCGCGCGAGGAGCTGGCCGACGAGCCGTACAAGATCGAGCTGATCGGTCTCAAGGGTTCCGCGGCCGACGCCGCCGAGGGCGCGTCCGCCGAGGTCGGCGCCGGCGAGCTGACCATCTACGACAACCTCGACGCCAAGACCGGCGAGCTGTGCTGGAAGGACCTGTGCCGCGGCCCGCACCTGCCCAGCACCCGCGCCATCCCGGCCTTCAAGCTGATGCGCTCGGCCGCCGCGTACTGGCGCGGCAGCGAGAAGAACAAGCAGCTGCAGCGGATCTACGGCACCGCCTGGCCGACCAAGGACGAGCTCAAGGCCCATCTGGAGTTCCTCGCCGAGGCCGAGAAGCGCGACCACCGCAAGCTCGGCAGCGAGCTGGACCTCTTCTCGATCCCGGAGGACATCGGCTCGGGCCTGGCGGTCTTCCACCCCAAGGGCGGCATCATCCGCCGCACCATGGAGGACTACTCCCGCAAGCGGCACGAGGACTCGGGCTACGAGTTCGTCTACACCCCGCACGCCACCAAGGGGAAGCTGTTCGAGAAGTCCGGCCACCTGGACTGGTACGCCGACGGCATGTACCCGCCCATGCAGCTGGACGAGGGCACGGACTACTACCTCAAGCCCATGAACTGCCCGATGCACAACCTGATCTTCGATGCGCGCGGCCGTTCCTACCGTGAACTCCCGCTGCGTCTCTTCGAGTTCGGGACGGTCTACCGCTACGAGAAGTCCGGCGTGGTGCACGGTCTGACCCGCGCCCGCGGCTTCACCCAGGACGACGCGCACATCTACTGCACCAAGGAGCAGATGGCCGACGAACTGGACACCACGCTCACCTTCGTGCTGGACCTGCTGCGCGACTACGGCCTCAACGACTTCTACCTGGAGCTGTCCACCAAGGATCCGGAGAAGTTCGTCGGCGAGGACGACGCCTGGGAAGAGGCCACCGAGACGCTGCGCAAGGTCGCCGAGAAGCAGGGCCTCCCGCTGGTCCCCGACCCGGGCGGCGCCGCGTTCTACGGCCCCAAGATCTCGGTCCAGGCCAAGGACGCCATCGGCCGTACCTGGCAGATGTCCACCATCCAGCTGGACTTCAACCTGCCGGAGCGGTTCGACCTGGAGTACACCTCCGCCGACGGCAGCAAGCAGCGCCCGGTCATGATCCACCGTGCGCTGTTCGGCTCCATCGAGCGGTTCTTCGCGGTGCTGCTGGAGCACTACGCGGGTGCGTTCCCGGCGTGGCTGGCGCCGGTGCAGGCGACCGGTATCCCGATCGGCGACGCCCACGTGCCCTACCTCCAGGAGTTCGCGGCGGAGGCGAAGGCCAAGGGCCTGCGCATCGAGGTCGACTCGTCCTCGGACCGGATGCAGAAGAAGATCAGGAACGCCCAGAAGAGCAAGGTGCCGTTCATGGTCATCGCCGGTGACGACGACGTCGCCAACGGCGCCGTGTCCTTCCGCTACCGCGACGGTTCGCAGAAGAACGGCATCCCGCGCGACGAGGCGATCGCCGAGATCGTGGACGTCGTGGAGCGCCGCGTCCAGGTGTGAGACCGGCACGACCCCGGGTTCTCCCCGAGAACCTGACGAAGGCCCCGGCGAGCGGCATCCGCTCCCGGGGCCTTCGCCGTGCCCCGGCCCCTCAGCTCTCGCCCTCCTGCCGGAAGCGGCGCAGCAGCCAGGAGGAGAACGAGCCGACCACCGCGCCGACCAGGGCGACCCCGACACACATCAGCCCCGAGCCGATGAAGCGGCCGCGCACCGTGACCGGGGTGACATCGCCGTATCCGGTCGTCGTCAGTGCCGAGACGGCCCACCACACCGAGTCGCCGAAGGTATGGATGTTGGCGCCCGGGGCGTAGCGCTCGTCGTGGTAGACGGCCAGGCTGGCGGCGAAGCCCAGCAGCAGCGCCGCGAGCCCGGAGTACAACATCACCCGCGCCTCCAGGACGAGCCGGGGCCGGTCCCTGCGCCGCTGCAGCCGCTCGTGCAGGTCGACCATGCGCAGCGGGCGCAGCAGCGGCAGCACGGTCACGATCAGGTCCAGCCAGCGGGTGCGGATGAAGTGCCGCCGGTCGTTGCTGAAGGCCAGCCGTGCCAGATACTCCACGCCGAAGACGCTCCAGGACACGACGGTGACCGTCTCCCACAGGGTGTGCCAGCCGGGGGAGAGGTCGGGGCACAGGACCCGTACCGCGTACGAGGTCAGGAAGAGGAGCGACGCGACGAAGAGGTAGGGCTCGGCGCCCTTTTCCCATTCACGGAGCCGCTCTTCCCTGTCCACCGGGTCAGCATCGCGGAGCCGGGGGTACAGCTCGCCCCAACGACACGCGGCCGGAAGGCGAAGTCATATGCTGGCCCGTATGACAAGCGAGCCGGAGCAGCAGATCGGAGTCGGGACACAGGACGCCTTCCAGCGCCTGTGGACGCCCCACCGGATGGCGTACATCCAGGGGGAGAACAAGCCGAGCGGCCCGGGGGCCGACGACGGCTGTCCGTTCTGCTCGATTCCCGCGAAGTCGGACGAGGACGGCCTCGTGATCGCGCGCGGCGAGCACGTCTACGCGGTGCTGAATCTCTACCCGTACAACGGCGGACATCTCATGCTCGTCCCCTTCCGGCACGTCGCCGATTACACCGAGCTGGACGGGCCGGAGACCGCGGAGCTCGCCGAGCTGACGAAGCGGGCGATGACGGCGCTGCGGACCGCGTCCGGGGCGCACGGCTTCAACATCGGGATGAATCAGGGCACCGTCGCGGGGGCCGGTATCGCCGCGCATCTCCACCAGCACGTCGTGCCCCGCTGGGGCGGCGACACCAACTTCATGCCGGTGGTCGGCCACACCAAGGTGCTGCCCCAACTCCTCGCCGACACCCGGGCGATGCTCGCCGACGCCTGGCCCGTCTAGACGCACCGTCCGCCGGCGCCCTCGGGCGTCGGCGTCGTCGTGCGGGACGGTGCAGGCGACACGCATCCCGAGGAATCCGACAAATCGCCCCAATTGGGAATAGTTGCCCCTCTAATGGTGTGGTGACTTCCCTAGAACGCCGCTCCGTGCTGCGCGCGGCCGTCTCGGCCGCGGCCGCCGGTGCGCTCGCGTCGGGCTGCGCCGGGGCCCGTACGGACTCCACCGCCGTACGGGCCGCGGCAACCGGCCGCTCCGGTGGGCCGAGCCCCGCAGCGCCCGGCCGTGCCTCGCCCGCCCCCGCGCACGCCGCCCGGCCGCCGACCCTGGCGCCCGGGCTGCCCGCGCAGATCGACCACGGGCCGCGGGGCGGTCACGCCGTCGCGCTGACCTTCCACGGCAAGGGCGACCCACGGCTGGCGACCGCCCTGCTCGGCGAGGCGGAGCGGGCCGGCGCCCGTATCACCGTGCTTGCCGTCGGGGAGTGGCTCGACGAACAGCCCGCGATGGCCCGCCGGATCCTCGACGGCGGCCATGAGCTGGGCAATCACACGATGCACCACCGCAACATCTGCGCACTGCCCGCCGATGAGGCGTACGCCGAGATCACCCGGTGCGCCGACCGGCTGAAGGCGCTCACGGGCAGCATCGGCAGCTGGTTCCGCCCCTCGCAGACCCAGCGGTCCACGGACCTGGTGACCCGGCTGGCCCGCAAGGCCGGCTATCCGCACGTCCTGTCCTACGACGTGGACTCCCTCGACGCCGACGACCCCGGGGCGGCGGCCGTGCAGCGCACCGTGCTGGGCGCCCTCACGCCGGGCTCGGTCGTGAGCCTCCACCTCGGGCACGCCGGCACGGTGGCCGCGCTGCCCCCGATTCTCGACGGCCTCCGCCGGCGCGGTCTGCGTGCGGTGACGACTACGGAGCTGGTGACCTGATGGCTGAACGCATCCGTACCCCTCACCGCCGCAACGGCTGGTGGCCCGTGCGCGGCGGCCGGCGGGCCGGGCTGCTGGCGGTGGCCTGTGCGCTGGTGGCGGCGGGCTGCGGTGGCGGCGGCAGCGACATCCGGGCCGCCGAGAAGAGCCAGCGCCCCGCCAAGCCCTCGCCGGTCAAGGCCGTCAGCCCCGGTCTGCCCGGGATGCCGCCGCCGCTGGAGGCGGACGACCTCTACGCCGCGGACCGGCCCGGCAAACTGGCGCCGCAGGTCAAGGATTTCCCCTCGCGGGTGTATGTGCCCAACACCGAGTCCGACACCGTCAGCGTGATCGACCCGAAGACCTACAAGGTCATCGAGACCATCCCGGTCGGCGTGCAGCCGCAGCACGTCGTCCCGTCCTGGGACATGAAGACGCTCTGGGTCAACAACAACCGCGGCCACGACCTCACCCCGATCGACCCGGCCACCGGAAAGTCCGGTGAGCCCGTCGACGTGCACGACCCGTACAACCTCTACTTCACGCCGAACGGCAAGTACGCGATCGTGATGGCCTCGCTGGACAGGCAGCTGGTCTTCCGCGACCCGCACTCCATGAAGATCCGCAAGACCGTCCCGGTCTCCTGCGCCGGCGTCAACCACGCCGACTTCTCGCCGGACGGCAGGTACTTCATCGTCTCCTGTGAGTTCTCCGGCGAACTGCTCAAGGTCGACACCGAGAAGATGAAGGTCATCGGCCAGGAGAAGCTGCCCTTCGACGGGGCGATGCCGCAGGACGTGAAGATCTCCCCGGACGGCAAGACCTGGTACATCGCCGACATGATGGCCGACGGCGTCTGGGTCCTCAACGGTGACACCTTCGAACGGCCCCGCCTGATGCCGACCGGCAAGGGCGCCCACGGCCTCTACGTCAGCCGTGACTCCAAGAACATGTACATCTCCAACCGCGGCGAGGGCTCCATTTCCCTCCTCGACTTCACGACCGGCAAACTCGTCGACAAGTGGCACATCCCGGGCGGCGGCAGTCCGGACATGGGCGGAGTCTCCGTGGACGGCAAGGTGCTGTGGCTCTCGGGCCGCTACAACTCCGAGGTCTACGCCCTCGACACCCGGACCGGTAAGACCCTGGCGAAGATCCCGGTGGGTGCCGGGCCGCACGGGCTCGCCGTCTACCCGCAGCCCGGACGGTACTCGCTGGGCCACACCGGGATCTTCCGCTAGCCGTGTCCCCTAGGCGTTGTACTCGTCCGCCTTGCCCGGTTCGGCGCCCTGGATCATGCCGCTGAGGACCAGGGACCGGTTGTCGAAGCGCTCGGTGTCCACGCCGTTCTCCTTGAGCACGCTCAGGGCGGCGGCGTGCACCGTCCGCAGGACCGGGGTCGCCGCGCGCAGCGCGTCATCGGCCATGAAGCGGTGCCGCCAGGGCTTGTCGGCCCAGACGTGGCGCAGCCCGAAGGGCTCGGGGAGGGTCAGCTTGCCGCCCATGAAGTCCAGCACCGAGGGGAACCACGTCAGCGGGGCGCGGGCGGCGAGCCGGACGACCTCGCCGGGGTGAATGAGCGGCAGCTGCTGGGTCTTGGTCTCCCAGAACTTCACGACCTTGGCGACGTCCTTGGTCTTGGGCTCCGGCTTGGTGGTGAACAGGGAGTTGACCGGACCCAGGGCATGACCGGTCACCTCGACGCGCAGCGTCTCGTGCAGCACCGTGACGGTGATCATCAAGGTAATCACCAACTGGCCGTCCCAGAGGACGAATTGGACGCCGAGGTAGTGGCGGTTGCCGCTGCCGAACTGCTGCTCGTTGCAGATCCGCTCGATCTCGTGCCCGCGGACCTGATAGGCCTCGATCTCGGTGCCCTCCGGGTGGGCGACCTCCTTGGCCTTCTCCCCGACCGGCGAGACGATCCAGTGGCGCACGGACGGGGGCTGCTGGAATCCGCCGGTGTGCAGCGGCGAGCGCTCCAGCAGGCGCAGCCGGTCGTGGATGACCCGGATGACGTCCCAGCTGCGGAACGGGTGGATCTCCCCGCCCGCCTGAGCCGGCTTCAGCTCCTCGGCGAGCTGCCAGCTGCCCCAGCGGGTGCCCATGCCGAGTATCCCCTTGGGGCCGGCGTAGAAGACGACGTTGCTCTTCTGCTCGGCCGACACCTTGGCGAGGTTCTGCCGGAGGGTCTCGGCCGCGATCTCGTTCGGGTCCTGCGGCACCGCCTCGGGGATCTTCGCGGCGACGCCACCGCCCTCCAGCAGGCCCTTCCAGGCCTCCCGCAGCATGACGGCGGTCTTCTCGCAGATCTGCTTGGCCCACCACCAGCCGATCACGGGGACGACGAGCATGGCGCGGACGTACAGCATCCAGAAGCCCGTGGTCGGCAGCTTGACCATCGCGAACAGGGCGAGACCGGCGAGCACGGCGAGCAGGACGGCACCCAGCGCACTGACGCCGCGGGGCCCGCCCTCCTTGGCGGGGTCCTTGGAGAACACCTTCTTGAGCTGGAACGCGCCGAGCCACAGCAGCACCCCGGGCAGGAACACCAGCCCGAACAACACCATCAGCAGCGTGAGTTTGGCGTCCCGCTGCTTGCGGACGCGGGTGGCGGACAGGCAGTGCTCGACGATGGCCTGGGGTTCGGTGCCGAAGGACTGGATCAGCGCCTTGCGGCCGCCACCGAGCATCCGCACCTGCACGGCGCGCGAGAACGCCTCGCCGAGATTGGGCGCGAACAGCGACAGCTTCGGCTTCTTGATCTCGGACTTGCCGGAATCGGAGTCGGCCTTGGAGATGTCGGCGACCGGGCCGTCCCGATAGGCGGCCGAGGCCAGCGCCTGGGTCGCCGCTGTCTGCCCGGCGCCGCCCAGGAGCGGCACCTGCGCACCGGGACTGAAGTCAAAGCCGTCTGCCACTACCGCCCCCATCACCGCACATCCGAGGAATCCCAGCGTACAGCCGCCGTCCAGCCCAAGGGAGTTGAGCGGGACGACGGCTGACGCAGCGTTGACTATGCGCCGTTCTCCGGCGCCTGACGCAGCTTCGAGGCGAGCTGCGGCGGCATCGGCTCATGCCGCAGGTAACAGCGTTCGAAGCGCCCGGTCCCGTGCGAGAGGGAGCGCAGATCGACGGCGTACCTGCCGATTTCGAGCTCGGGCACCTCGGCGCGTACGAGTGTGCGACCCGCTCCCGACTGCTCGGTGCCCACCACCCGGCCCCGGCGCCCCGACAGATCGCTCATCACCGGGCCGACGAAGTCGTCCGGAATCAGCACCCGCACCTCGGCGTACGGTTCGAGGAGATCGATCCGGGCCTCGGCGGCGGCCTCGCGCAGCGCCAGCGCGCCCGCCATCTGGAAGGCGGCGTCCGAGGAGTCGACGGAGTGCGCCTTGCCGTCCAGCAGTGTGACGCGGATGTCGACGAGCGGATGCCCGGCGGCGACCCCCGCGCGGGCCTGGGCGCGTACGCCCTTCTCGACGGACGGGATGAACTGGCGTGGCACCGCGCCGCCGACCACCTTGTCCACGAACTCGATGCCGGAGCCGCCCGGCAGCGGCTCGACCTCGATCTCGCAGATCGCGAACTGGCCGTGTCCACCGGACTGTTTCACATGGCGGCCGCGCCCCGTGCCGCCCGCCCCGAAGGTCTCCCGCAGCGGCACCTGGTGGGTGACGGTGTCGACCTGGACGCCGTAGCGCGACCGCAGCCGCTCCAGCGCCACATCGGCGTGCGCCTCGCCCAGGCACCACAGCACCACCTGGTGGGTGGCCTGGTTGTGCTCCAGGCGCATCGTCGGATCCTCCGCCACCAGCCGGGACAGGCCCTGCGACAGTTTGTCCTCGTCGGCCTTGCTGTGCGCCTGGATGGCGACCGGCAGCAGCGGGTCCGGCATCGTCCAGGGCGCCATCAGCAGCGGTGTGTCCTTGGCCGAGAGGGTGTCGCCGGTCTCGGCGCGGGTCAGCTTCGCCACACAGGCCAGATCGCCGGCGATCGCCTTGGGCAGCGGGCGCTGCTGCTTGCCGAACGGTGCGGACAGCGCGCCGATCCGCTCGTCGACGTCGTGGTCCTCATGCCCCCGGTCCTGCAGACCGTGGCCCGAGACATGCACCGTCTCGTCCGGGCGCAGGGTGCCGGAGAAGACCCGGACCAGCGAGAGGCGCCCGACGTACGGGTCGGAGGAGGTCTTGACCACCTCGGCCGCCAGCGGCCCTGCCGGATCGCAGGTCAGCGGCGCACGCGGGGCGCCGTCGATCCCGGTCACCGCGGGCGCCTCGCACTCCGCCGGGGTCGGGAAACCGCCGGTGATCAGCTCCAGCAGTTCGACGGTGCCGAGCCCCTGCCTGGAGCCCTCGGCGGCGGGGGCGGCGGCGAGTACGGGGTGGAAGGTGCCGCGGGCGACCGCGGTCTCCAGGTCACCGATGAGGGTCTTGACGTCGATCTCCTCGCCGCCGAGGTAGCGGTCCATCAGGGACTCGTCCTCGCTCTCGGCGATGATCCCCTCGATGAGGCGGTTGCGGGCCTGCTCGATCAGCGGCTGTTCGTCGCCGGTCGGTGCGCGCTCGGTGCGCTCACCGGAGGAATAGTCGAAGACCCGCCGCGTGAGCAGGCCGGTGAGGCCGTGCACGGGGGAGTGGCCGTCGGCACCGGGCGTGCCGTACAGCGGCAGATAGAGCGGAAGCACGGCATCCGGGTCCTCGCCGCCGAAGGTGGCGCGGCAGAGCTCGGTCATCTCGTCGAAGTCGGAGCGGGCGGCTTCCAGGTGGGTGACGACCAGGGCGCGCGGCATGTTGACGGCGGCGCACTCCTCCCAGACCATCCGGTCCGCACCGGCGACCCCGTCCGCCGCCGAAATCACGAAGAGGGCCGCGTCCGCAGCGCGCAGACCGGCCCTCAACTCCCCGACGAAATCCGCGTATCCGGGGGTGTCCAGAAGATTGATCTTGACTCCGCCCCAGTCGACCGGGACCAGGGAGAGCTGTACGGAGCGCTGCTGGCGGTGCTCGATCTCGTCGTAGTCGGACAGCGCGGCGCCGTCCTCGACCCGGCCCGCCCTGTTGACCGCGCCGGAAGCCAGCGCCAGTGCCTCGACCAGTGTGGTCTTCCCCGAACCGCTGTGGCCGACCAGCACCACATTCCGCAGGGCGGTGGGCCGGTCGGCCGCCGACGCCCTGCCGGCGGCTCGCGGGTGTGTACTCGACTTCTCGCTCATGTGTCTCGCCTCCAGGTCGACACTTTGCGGTGATTCGAGCTTTCCACCGAGGTCATGATGCGTCCATACGTGGCGCAGGGCCGGGGCCCACCGGGCGGGGCGGCCCCCGGCCGCACCCGGTGCCGCGATGCGTTCGCGGTGGCCCCTGGCGCGCTGGCTACGATGGGCCAGCCGGTGGCCCATCGACCGCGCGGCCCGTATCGACCCTCCGGGAAGGCCATGCTGAACAAGTACGCGCGTGCGTTCTTCACGCGTGTTCTCACGCCGTTCGCCGCCCTGCTCATCCGTATCGGGGTCAGCCCGGACGCGGTCACCCTCGTCGGGACCGGCGGCGTGGTGGCCGGCGCCCTGGTCTTCTACCCGCTGGGCGAGTTCTTCTGGGGCACCATCGTCATCACCCTGTTCGTCTTCTCCGACCTGGTCGACGGCAACATGGCCAGGCAACTGGGCCGCACGAGCCGCTGGGGCGCCTTCCTCGACTCCACCCTCGACCGGGTCGCGGACTCCGCGATCTTCGGCGGACTCGCCCTCTGGTACGCCGGACGCGGCGACAGCCTGATGCTCTGCGCGATGGCGATCTTCTGCCTCGCCAGCGGGCAGGTGGTGTCCTACACCAAGGCACGCGGCGAGGCCATCGGACTTCCGGTGAACGTCAACGGGCTGGTGGAGCGCGCCGAGCGGCTGGTCATCTCGCTGGTCGCCTGCGGCCTGTCGGGACTGCACAAGTTCGGGGTGCCCGGAATCGAGATCCTGCTGCCGATCGCCCTGTGGGTCGTCGGCATCGGCAGCACCGTCACCCTCGCCCAGCGCGTGGTGACGGTGCGCCGTGAGTCGGCCGAGGCCGACGCCATCGCACAAGGGGGGAACGGCGCATGAGCCGTGACGACAGGACCGGACCGGACGCCGGCACGAGGCGGACCGGCCGGTGGAAGATCGACACCGGGAAGCTCACGGACGGGCTCTACGGTCTCGGCTGGAGCACCGTCAAGAAGCTCCCCGAGGGGGTCGCCGTACGGCTCGGCCGGCGGATCGCCGACACGGTCTGGAAACGCCGCGGCAAGGGCGTGCTCCGCCTGGAGTCCAACCTCGCCCGGGTCGTCCCGGACGCCTCGCCGCAGCGGCTCGCCGAGCTCTCCCGGGCCGGGATGCGCTCCTACATGCGCTACTGGATGGAGTCGTTCCGGCTGCCTGCCTGGAGCAAGGACCGGATAAGGGCCGGTTTCACGCCCCAGGACGTGCACCACCTGGAGGACGGCCTCAAGAGCGACCGCGGGGTCATCCTGGCGCTGCCCCACATGGGCAACTACGACCTCGCGGGTGTCTGGGTCACCACCAAGCTCGGCGTGCCCTTCACCACCGTCGCCGAGCGCCTCAAGCCCGAGACCCTCTACGACCGCTTCGTCGCCTACCGCCAGGGCCTGGGCATGGAGGTGCTGCCGCACACGGGCGGCGCCGCCTTCGGCACCCTGGCCCGGCGGCTGCGGGCCGGCGGCCTGGTCTGCCTGGTCGCCGACCGCGATCTGTCCAGTTCCGGGATCGAGGTCACCTTCTTCGGGGAGGCCACGAAGATGCCGGCCGGACCCGCGATCCTCGCCGCACAGACCGGCGCGATGCTGCTCCCCGTCACCCTCTGGTACGACGACACCGCCATCATGCGCGGCCGCGTCCACCCCGAGATCGAGGTCCCCGGGACCGGCACCCGCAATGAGAAGGCCGCCGCGATGACCCAGGCACTGGCCGACGCGTTCGCCTCCGGCATCGCCGAGCACCCCCAGGACTGGCACATGCTGCAGCGCCTGTGGCTCGCCGACCTGGAAGCGCGCGACGACCTCCCCGCACCTGCGGGCGAAGCGCCCCGCCCACCGCGCGAGCAGCCTTCCGTGCCGCCCCGCAATGACGCCGAGGCCGAGGCCACCGGAACGGAGACCGCGTGAGAATCGGCATCGTCTGCCCCTACGCCTGGGACGTCCCCGGCGGCGTCCAATTCCACATCCGTGACCTCGCCGAACACCTCATCCGGCTCGGCCACGAGGTCTCCGTCCTCGCCCCGGCGGACGACGAGACCCCCCTCCCGCCGTACGTCGTCTCCGCGGGCCGCGCCGTCCCCGTCCCGTACAACGGTTCCGTCGCCCGGCTCAACTTCGGTTTCCTGTCGGCGGCCCGGGTGCGCCGCTGGCTGCAGAACGGCGCCTTCGACGTCATCCACATCCACGAACCGGCCTCCCCCTCGCTGGGGCTGCTCTCCTGCTGGGCGGCGCAGGGCCCGATCGTGGCGACCTTCCACACCTCCAACCCGCGCTCCCGGGCGATGATCGCCGC
The DNA here is from genome assembly GCF_044767385.1 of Streptomyces sp. NPDC101393. Classification (NCBI taxonomy): domain Bacteria; kingdom Bacillati; phylum Actinomycetota; class Actinomycetes; order Kitasatosporales; family Streptomycetaceae; genus Streptomyces; species Streptomyces sp. NPDC101393. The sequence continues at coordinate 381,152 of NZ_JBIWNU010000007.1, forward strand.
GTATCCGATCCTGCAGCCCGCACTGGAGAAGATCAGCGCACGCATCGCGGTCAGCGAATACGCCCGCCGCACCCTCGTCGAACACCTCGGCGGCGACGCCGTCGTCATCCCCAACGGCGTGGACGTCGACTTCTTCGCGCGCGCCGAGCCCAAGGCCGAATGGCAGGGCCACACGATCGGCTTCATCGGCCGGATCGACGAACCGCGCAAGGGCCTGCCGGTCCTGATGAAGGCCCTGCCCACGATCCTTGCCGAGGTGCCGGACGCCCGGCTGCTGGTCGCCGGCCGCGGCGACGAGGAGGAGGCCGTCGCGGAGCTGCCCGCCGAGCTGCGCTCCCGGGTCGAATTCCTCGGCATGGTCAGCGACGAGGACAAGGCCCGGCTGCTGCGCAGCGTCGATGTGTACGTCGCACCGAATACCGGCGGCGAATCCTTCGGCATCATCCTCGTCGAGGCCATGTCGGCCGGGGCACCCGTCCTGGCCAGCGATCTCGACGCGTTCGCCCAGGTCCTGGACCAGGGCGAGGCCGGCGAGCTGTTCGCCAACGAGGACGCCGCCGAGCTCGCCGCCGCCGCCGTACGCCTGCTCGGCGACCCCGAGCGGCTGGCGGAACTCCGCGAGCGCGGCAGCAAGCACGTCCGCCGCTTCGACTGGTCGACGGTCGGCGCGGACATCCTCGCGGTCTACGAAACGGTGACCGACGGTGCCGCCTCGGTCGCCACCGACGAACGGGTGGGCCTGCGCGCCCGCTGGGGCCTGGCCAAGGACTGACGGCGCCCCGGGGCGGCCGCCGGTTCCCGGTGGCCCCCCGGCGGCCGGGGGCGGCCCCGACGGACGGGTAACGTGACCCCGCGTGACCACCTTCATCTGGATCGCGGCTGCCGTCGTCCTCATCGGCGTCTATCTGAGCTGGACGGCCGGCCGGCTCGACCGCCTGCACGCGCGCATCGACGCGGCACGGGCCGCCCTCGACGCCCAACTGCTGCGGCGCGCCTCGGTCGCCCAGGAAGTGGGCACCTCGGGCGTCCTCGACCCCGCGGCCTCGATCGTCCTCTACCAGGCGGCGCACGAGGCCCGGCAGGCCGAGGAGGACCACCGCGAGGTGGCCGAGAGCGAGCTCAGCCAGGCGCTGCGCGCCATCTTCGACGAGGAGGCCCAGCTGGAAGCCGTCCGCGAGGCACCGGGCGGCGAGCAGACGGTCACCGAACTCACCGCGGCGGTGCGCCGGGTCCCGATGGCGCGACGGTTCCACAACGACGCCGTACGCGCCGCGCGCGCCGTCCGCCGGCACCGGGTGGTGCGCTATCTGCGGCTGGCCGGCCACGCGCCGTTCCCGCTGGCCTTCGAGATGGACGACGAACCGCCGGCCGTCCTCGACGACCGCTCCGCCGGGAACTGAGCGCGCCACCGCAGCCGCGGACGACTCCGGCCGGGGCCGCCTGCGGGGCGTGACGAGCCACTGACCTCTAATTGGCCCTTTTCGCGGGCCCCGCACACACGGTTGTGTAGGCGTCGTAGCGCAACCACCCGCATTGAGTGAGGTCAACCGTGTCCAGCACGCCCACCACGCCCCAGCACCCCGAGACCGGAACCGCGCGCGTCAAGCGCGGTATGGCCGAGCAGCTCAAGGGCGGCGTGATCATGGACGTCGTCACGCCGGAAGAGGCGAAGATCGCCGAGGACGCCGGCGCCGTCGCCGTCATGGCCCTGGAGCGGGTCCCCGCCGACATCCGCAAGGACGGCGGCGTGGCCCGGATGTCGGACCCCGACATGATCGACGGCATCATCAACGCCGTCTCCATCCCGGTCATGGCCAAGTCCCGCATCGGCCACATCGTCGAGGCCCAGGTCCTGCAGTCGCTCGGCGTCGACTACATCGACGAGTCCGAGGTCCTCACCCCGGCCGACGAGGTCAACCACTCCGACAAGTGGGCGTACACCACCCCCTTCGTCTGTGGTGCCACCAACCTGGGCGAGGCGCTGCGCCGTATCGCCGAGGGCGCGGCCATGATCCGCTCGAAGGGCGAGGCCGGCACCGGCAACGTCGTCGAGGCGGTCCGCCACATGCGCCAGATCAAGGGCGAGATCGCCCGCCTGCGCGGCTACGACAACAACGAGCTGTTCGCCGCCGCCAAGGAACTGCGCGCCCCGTACGAGCTGGTCAAGGAGGTCGCCGAGCTCGGCAAGCTGCCGGTCGTGCTGTTCTCCGCCGGCGGCGTGGCCACCCCGGCCGACGCGGCCCTGATGCGCCAGCTCGGTGCCGAGGGCGTCTTCGTGGGCTCCGGCATCTTCAAGTCCGGCGACCCCGCCAAGCGCGCCGCCGCGATCGTGAAGGCCACCACCTTCTACGACGACCCCAAGGTCATCGCGGATGTCTCCCGCAACCTGGGCGAGGCCATGGTCGGCATCAACTGCGACACCCTCCCCGAGGCCGAGCGCTACGCCAACCGCGGCTGGTAGGGACGTAGATGAGCACCCCCACCATCGGTGTGCTGGCCCTCCAGGGCGACGTCCGCGAGCACCTCACGGCGCTCGCCGAGGCGGACGCCCTGGCCAGGCCGGTGCGCCGCCCCGAGGAACTGGAAGGGCTCGACGGCCTGGTCGTCCCCGGCGGCGAGTCCACCACGATGTCCAAGCTGGCCGTCGCCTTCGGCATGCTGGAGCCGCTGCGCGCGTTCGTCCGTGCGGGCAAGCCGGTCTACGGCACCTGCGCCGGCATGATCATGGTCGCGGACAAGCTGCTGGACGCCCGCGAGGACCAGGAGACGCTCGGCGGCGTCGACATGATCGTGCGCCGTAACGCCTTCGGGCGGCAGAACGAGTCCTTCGAGGCCGCCATCGACATCGCCGGCATACCCGGCGGACCCGTCCAGGGAGTCTTCATCCGGGCGCCGTGGGTCGAGTCGGTCGGTGCGGCGGCGGAGGTCCTGGCGACGTATGACGGGCACACGGTGGCCGTGCGGCAGGGTAACGTCCTTGCCACGTCTTTCCACCCGGAGCTGACCGGTGACCACCGCGTCCACGCGTTTTTCGTGGACATGGTGCGTGCGGCGGTCTGAGGCGATCCCGGTAGGATCTCAGGCGTTCGTTTCTCAATTGGTTACGCGAAGGAGACAGGCGGATGTCCGGCCACTCTAAATGGGCTACGACGAAGCACAAGAAGGCCGTGATCGATGCCAAGCGCGGCAAGCTCTTCGCGAAGCTGATCAAGAACATCGAGGTCGCGGCCCGCACCGGCGGCGCCGACCCCGAAGGCAACCCGACGCTCTTCGACGCCATCCAGAAGGCCAAGAAGAGCTCGGTGCCCAACAAGAACATCGACTCCGCGCTCAAGCGCGGTGCCGGTCTTGAAGCGGGCGGCGCCGACTACGAAACCATCATGTACGAGGGATACGGCCCCAACGGTGTCGCGGTGCTCATCGAGTGCCTCACCGACAACCGCAACCGTGCCGCCTCGGACGTCCGCGTCGCGATGACCCGCAACGGCGGCTCGATGGCCGACCCGGGCTCGGTGTCGTACCTCTTCAACCGCAAGGGCGTCGTGATCGTCCCCAAGGCCGAGCTGTCCGAGGACGACGTCCTCGGTGCCGTCCTGGACGCGGGCGCCGAAGAGGTCAACGACCTCGGCGAGTCCTTCGAGGTGCTCAGCGAGGCCACCGACCTGGTCGCGGTCCGCACCGCGCTCCAGGAGGCCGGTATCGACTACGACTCGGCCGACGCCAGCTTCGTCCCGACCATGCAGGTCGAGCTGGAGGAAGAGGGCGCGCGCAAGATCTTCAAGCTGATCGACGCGCTGGAGGACAGCGACGACGTGCAGAACGTCTTCGCCAACTTCGACGTCTCCGACGAGACGATGGCCAAGGTCGACGCCTGAGCCGCACTCCGTACCCGACAACGGCCCGCCGGTGAGAACCGGCGGGCCGTTGCCGATGGCGGGAGTTCATGGCGGGAGTCCGGGTACGCGGCCGCCGCGGACGCCGCACCCGCCCGCCCCCGACGCATTGTCAGTGGCAGCCGATAACCTGCAGGAACAGTCTGCCGGTTGGCCGCCGATCGGTCGGCGGCCGGTCATGAGAGGGGCATTGTGCGCGTACTGGGTGTGGACCCGGGTCTGACCCGATGCGGCGTCGGCGTGGTGGAAGGCGTCGCCGGCCGCCCGCTGAAGATGGTCGGCGTCGGTGTCGTGCGTACCCCCGCGGACGCGCCCGTCGCCGACCGCCTGGTCCTCATCGAGCGCGGCATCGAGGAATGGCTCGATGCGCACCGCCCCGAATTCGTCGCCGTGGAGCGGGTGTTCAGCCAGCACAACGTCCGTACGGTGATGGGCACGGCCCAGGCCAGCGCGGTCGCCATGCTGTGCGCCGCGCGCCGCGGACTGCCCGTCGCCCTGCACACCCCCAGCGAGGTCAAGGCCGCCGTCACCGGCTCGGGCCGGGCCGGCAAGGACCAGGTCGGCGCGATGGTCACCCGGCTGCTCCGGCTCGACGCACCCCCCAAACCGGCCGACGCCGCCGACGCCCTCGCGCTGGCCATCTGCCACATCTGGCGCGCGCCCGCGCTCAACCGCCTCCAGCAGGCACACGCCGCCGCCCGCCGCACCCCCGCTCCCACCCGCACGCTGAAGGGCACCCGATGATCGCCTTTGTCTCCGGCCCGATCGCGGCCCTGGCCCCCGACACCGCGGTCGTCGAGGTCGGCGGTCTCGGCATGGCCGTCCAGTGCACACCCGACACCCTGTCCGGGCTGCGCATCGGACAGCAGGCCAAGCTCGCCACCTCCCTCGTCGTCCGCGAGGACTCCCTGACCCTCTACGGCTTCGCCGACGACGACGAGCGGCAGACCTTCGAGCTGCTGCAGACCGCCAGCGGCGTCGGGCCCCGGCTCGCCCAGGCCATGCTGGCCGTGCACTCCCCGGACACTCTGCGGCGCGCGGTCGCCGGCGATGACGAGAAGACGCTCACCGCCGTGCCCGGAATCGGCAAGAAGGGCGCCCAGAAGCTGCTCCTGGAGCTGAAGGACCGCCTCGGAGCGCCGGTCGGCAACGGCCGCGCGGGCATCGGCAGCGCTGTCACCTCCGGCTGGCGCGACCAGCTGAACGCCGCCCTGATCAGCCTCGGCTATGCCACCCGCGAGGCGGACGAGGCGGTCGCCGCCGTCGCCCCGCAGGCCGAAGCGGCCGTCGCCGACGGCGGGCAGCCGCAGGTCCCGCAGCTCCTCAAGGCCGCACTGCAGACCCTGAACCGGGCGCGATGACCGCGGGCCCCCGGCCTCCGGCGGCCCGCACCCGAGCGCACCACCACGACGACCACGCAGGCGGCCCGGCCGCCCCGACCCCGCGAGGCAATCCGCAGTGAACTGGGACGACACCGCACCGTCCACCACCGACGACCCCACCGGGGCTGCCGACCGGCTGGTCGGGTCCGACGCCGACGGCGAGGACACCGCCGTGGAGGCCGCGCTGCGGCCCAAGGACCTGGGGGAGTTCGTCGGCCAGGAACGGGTGCGCGAACAGCTCGACCTGGTGCTCCGCGCCGCCCGCGCCCGCGGTGCCACCGCCGACCACGTCCTGCTCTCCGGCGCCCCCGGCCTGGGCAAGACCACCCTCTCGATGATCATCGCCGCCGAGATGGGCGCCCCCATCCGCATCACCTCCGGCCCCGCCATCCAGCACGCCGGCGACCTGGCCGCGATCCTCTCCTCCCTCCAGGAGGGCGAGGTGCTCTTCCTCGACGAGATCCACCGGATGTCCCGGCCCGCCGAGGAAATGCTCTACATGGCCATGGAGGACTTCCGCGTCGACGTGATCGTCGGCAAGGGCCCCGGCGCCACCGCCATCCCCCTCGAACTCCCGCCGTTCACCCTCGTGGGCGCCACCACCCGGGCCGGCCTCCTGCCGCCCCCGCTGCGCGACCGCTTCGGCTTCACCGGCCACATGGAGTTCTATGCCCCCGCCGAGCTGGAGCGGGTCATCCACCGCTCGGCCGGCCTGCTGGACCTCGACATAGAGGCCGACGGCGCCGCCGAGATCGCCGGCCGCTCCCGCGGCACACCCCGTATCGCCAACCGCCTGCTGCGCCGCGTCCGCGACTACGCCCAGGTCAAGGCCGACGGCCTGATCACCCGCGAGATCGCCTCCCAGGCGCTCGGTGTCTACGAGGTCGACGCCCGCGGTCTGGACCGCCTCGACCGCGCCGTCCTCACGGCACTGCTCAAGCTCTTCGGCGGCGGCCCGGTGGGCCTGTCGACCCTCGCGGTCGCGGTGGGGGAGGAGCGCGAGACGGTGGAGGAGGTCGCCGAGCCGTTCCTGGTGCGCGAAGGGCTGCTGGCCCGTACCCCCAGGGGCCGGATCGGGACGCCCGCGGCCTGGGCCCACATGGGGCTGGTTCCGCCGCAGCAGCAATCGGGCGGAAGTGGACAGCAAGGCCTCTTCGGGGCGTGACGGCGCGGAGACTCGCCCGGTCAGGAACTGCGGTGGGATGCTGGGCGTTGTTCCACCGGTGCGGACTGACTTAGACTCCGCCGATGCCGTCCGTATGGACGTGCATGCCCACCCCCGTATATGAGACCGCGGATCGCGGTCGTGCGAAGGATTTCCGTCCCGTGAGCATCATGACTCTCCTCCCTTTCGTCGTCCTCATCGGGGCCATGTTCCTGATGACCCGGTCTGCCAAGAAGAAGCAGCAGGCTGCCGCGCAGATGCGCAATGAGATGCAGCCCGGCACCGGCGTCCGCACGATCGGCGGCATGTACGCCACCGTCAAGGAGATCCACGAGGAGTCCGTACTCCTCGAGGTCGCCCCCGGCGTGCACGCCATCTACGCCAAGAACGCCATCGGGGCGGTGCTCGCGGACGAGGAGTACAACCGCATCCTGGACGGTGCCGACCCGATCAAGGGCGACGAGCCGACGGTCCCGGACGACGCCTCCTCGCTGACCGGCGCGAGCGCCGACGCCGCCACCGAATCGGGTGACAAGGCCGACAAGATCGACCTGGGCAAGACCGAGGCCGCGGCCGACGACGCCGGCGCCGTCGAGCCCACCGCCAAGGACGTCGAGGACGCCAAGACCGCCAAGGACGCGGTGGAGGACGACGCCGAAGCCGCCAAGGACGAGAAGAAGGCCGGCGGCGCCGACGCGAAGTAGGTCCCGCCCGGACGGAACCGCGGAGGCACCCCACGCGCGGTGCACCGCGGTTCCGGGACGGTCTAGGCTCCGGCGGGGGCATGTCCCCACAACACTTCGTGGCCGCTCGGCAGACACCCGAAGCCGAGTGGTTGGACAGGGAGATACGAGAAGGTGGCAGCACCGAACAAGGGCCGTAGGGCGCCCACGAGCCAGGGCCATCCGGGGCGCACCCTGCTCCTGATCCTGATCGTGATGGTGGCGCTGGTCGGAGGAATGTTCTACTCCGGCACTCTGACGCCACGACTGGGCATCGACCTGGCGGGCGGCACCAGCTTCACGCTCCAGGCCGAGAACCAGCCGGGCAAGCCCAACGCGATCAACGAGACCAACATGAAGACCGCCGCCGCCATCATGGACCGGCGGGTCAACGGTCTGGGTGTGACGGAGGCCGAGGTCCAGACCCAGGGCGAGAATCACATCATTGTGAACATCCCCAAGGGGACGAACCCGAAGCAGTCCCGCCAACAGGTCGGCACCACCGCCCAGCTCGGCTTCCGCCCGGTGCTCACCACCACCGCCGGGAAGAAGACGCCGCCGCCCACCCCGAGCCCCTCCAAGAGCGGCAAGAACGACAAGGGCGGCGCCAAGGGCAAGGACGCCAAGGATGACAAGCCGCAGGCCTCGTCGCCGGCGAAGCCATCCTCCGGCCCCACGACCCAGGGCCGCGCGGTCACGGACTCCCTGAAGAAGGCTCCGTCCGACCCGCCCAAGGCCACCGACCCGGCCTCCGCCAAGCCTTCCACGCCCCCGGCCCCGACCCCGCCGCCGACGGGCGCCGCGGAGATCCCCGCGGCCCTGCAGAAGCAGCTCGACGCGCTGGACTGCTCCACCAAGGCATCGCGCGCCGTGGCCGGTGAGAAGGCCGCCGGCAGCAAGCCCGGCGATCCGGTGGTGGCGTGCAAGAACGACGGCACGCAGAAGTACGCGCTGGGCGCGGTCGGTGTCGAGGGCACCGACGTCGACGACGCCAAGGCGGTCTTCGACAGCCAGGGCGGCCAGGGCTGGATCGTCCAGATGGACTTCACCTCCGACGGTGGCAAGAAGTTCGCGGACGTCACCGGCAAGCTCGCCGCCAATCAGCCGCCGCAGAACCAGTTCGCGATCGTCCTGGACGGCGCCGTGGTCTCCGACCCGCGCGTCAGCCAGCAGCTCAACGGCGGCAGCGCCACCATCTCCGGCGGCTTCACGCAGCAGAGCGCCGAGGAGCTCGGCAACATGCTGTCGTACGGCGCGCTGCCCCTCTCCTTCAAGATCGTCGACGAGACCACGGTCACCGCCGCGCTCGGTGGTGAGCAGCTGCAGGCAGGCCTCATCGCGGGCGCCATCGGCCTCGCGCTCGTCGTCGTCTACCTCGTCGCGTACTACCGGGGCCTCGCCCTGGTGGCGTTGGCGAGCCTGGTGGTCTCCGCGATCCTGACGTACACGATCATGACGTTGCTCGGCCCGGCGATCGGCTTCGCGCTGAACCTGCCGGCTGTCTGCGGCGCCATCGTCGCCATCGGCATCACCGCCGACTCGTTCATCGTGTATTTCGAACGCATCAGAGACGAGATCCGCGAGGGCCGCACGCTGCGACCCGCCGTCGAACGCGGCTGGCCGCGCGCCCGCCGCACGATCCTGGTCTCCGACTTCGTGTCGTTCCTGGCGGCCGCGGTGCTCTTCGCCGTCACCGTCGGCAAGGTGCAGGGCTTCGCGTTCACGCTCGGCCTGACCACCGTCCTCGACGTCGTCGTGGTCTTCTTCTTCACCAAGCCGCTGATGACGCTGCTGGCGAAGAAGCGGTTCTTCTACGAGGGCCACTCCTGGTCCGGCCTGGACCCCGAGCGGCTCGGCGCCAAGCCGCCGCTGCGCCGCCGTCGCGGCAGCACCCGCACCGAGACCAAGGAGGCGTGAGATGTCGAAGCTCGGAAACATCGGCGCCAGGCTCTACCGCGGTGAGGTCGGCTACGACTTCATCGGCAAGCGGAAGATCTGGTACGGCATCTCGATCCTCATCACCATCCTGGCCATCGCCGGCCTGGCGGTGCGCGGCCTGAACATGGGCATCGAGTTCTCCGGCGGCGCGGTCTTCACCACCCCGAAGACCTCGGTGTCCGCCACGGAGGCCCAGCACAAGGCCGAGTCGGCGGCCGGCGGTCATCAGGCCGTCGTCCAGAAGCTCGGTGGCGGCGCGCTGCGCATCCAGATCAGCGGCCTGGACACCAAGCAGTCGGTGCCGGTCCAGGAGGAGCTCGCCAAGGACCTGAACGTCCCGGTCAATGACGTCAACACCCAGCTGGTCGGCCCGAGTTGGGGCGAGGAGATCGCCAACAAGGCCTGGCTGGGCCTGGGGATCTTCATGGTCCTGGTGGTGCTCTATCTGGCCATTGCCTTCGAGTGGCGGATGGCGGCAGCGGCTCTGATCGCGCTGATCCACGACCTCACGATCACGGTCGGTATCTACGCCCTGGTCGGCTTCGAGGTCACCCCCGGCACGGTCATCGGTCTGCTGACCATCCTTGGTTACTCCCTGTACGACACGGTCGTCGTCTTCGACAGCCTCAAGGAAGCCTCCAAGGACATCACCAAGCAGACCCGCTTCACGTACAGCGAGATCGCCAACCGCAGTATCAACGGCACTCTGGTGCGTTCCATCAACACCACCGTCGTCGCGCTGCTGCCGGTGGCCGGTCTGCTGTTCGTCGGTGGCGGTGTGCTGGGCGCGGGCATGCTCAACGACATCTCGCTCGCCCTGTTCGTCGGTCTCGCGGCCGGTGCGTATTCGTCGATCTTCATCGCCACCCCGCTGGTCGCCGACTTCAAGGAGCGCGAGCCGCAGATGAAGGCGCTCGCCAAGCGGGTCAAGGCCAAGCGCACCGCGGCTGCGGCCAAGGGCGCGGAGGACGAGCCGCAGGGCGGGTCGACCGCCGTCGCCGATGACGGTGGCGACGACGCCGCCGTCGTCGGGCCGCGCAACCAGCCCGCCTCGCGCAAGGGCGGCCGCGGCCGCCCGTCGGGCAAGCGCCGATGAGCGCCTCCGCCGAGCTGCGTGAGCTGCTGCTGAGCCGGATCTCGGACGTCCCGGACTACCCGCAGCCGGGCGTGATGTTCAAGGACATCACCCCGCTGCTGGCCGACCCGGCGGCCTTCGGCGCGCTGACCGACACGTTCGCCGACCTGTGCGCACAGCACCGCGTGGACAAGGTCGTCGGCCTGGAGGCGCGTGGCTTCATCCTCGCGGCCCCGGTCGCGGTCCGCGCCGGCATCGGCTTCGTCCCCGTGCGCAAGGCGGGCAAGCTGCCCGGCGCGACGCTCGGGCAGTCCTACGAGCTGGAGTACGGCACCGCCGAGATCGAGATCCACGCCGATGCGCTGGCCCCGGGCGACCGGGTGCTGGTGATCGACGACGTGCTGGCCACGGGCGGCACGGCCGACGCGTCGCTCCAGCTCATCCGCCGTGCGGGGGCCGAGGTCGCGGGCCTTGCCGTGCTGCTGGAGCTGGGCTTCCTCGCCGGTCGCCGGCGGCTGGAGGACGGTCTGAAGGGCGCTCCGCTGGAGGCCCTGATCACGGTCTGAGGGACCGCACGCACCACATCGGCAGCAGGGGCACCCGGAAGAATCCGGGTGCCCCTGCTGCTGTGTCATGTACGGAGCCATGGCCGCGGGAGAGCCGCGCCGCCGGGGTCGATACCATGGCACCCCGACCCGTTCGTGGTCTTGTGGTCCGGAATCGCTTGAGGAGTGCTCTTGCCAGACGAGGCCCAGCCGCTCTCCCCCGGACTGCGTCCGGCGGAATCCTCCGCCGCGCGTCCGGACGAGCCGACGCCCAGCGACGCCACGGGCGCAGCTTCCTCGGACGCGCCGAAGCCCGAGCAGCAGGGCGCGGCCGACGGCACAGCCAAGCCCGAGCCGTCCGCCGAGGACGGCCGGTCCGCCGCGTCCCCGGCCGCCGCGGCCGAACCGGCTCCTGACCCGGCGCCCCGGCCGAAGCCGAAGGCGGACGGCAGCACGCCCAAGCCGACCGACATGCCGGCCGCGCCCAAGCCGCCCGCCAAGGCCGAGCAGCCTGCCGCCTCGCCGGCCCCGCCCGCCAAGGCTGAGCAGCCCGCCGCCTCGCCGGCCCCGGCCGCCAAGCCCGTGACGCCCACCCCGGCGGGCCGCTCGGGTTCGCCGAACCGCGTACGGGCCCGCCTCGCCCGGCTGGGCGTGCAGCGTTCCAGCCCGTACAACCCCGTTCTCGAACCGCTGCTGCGGGCCGTGCGGGGCAACGACCCCAAGATCGAGTCCGCGACGCTGCGGCAGATCGAGCGCGCCTATCAGGTCGCCGAGCGCTGGCACCGCGGCCAGAAGCGCAAGAGCGGCGACCCGTACATCACCCACCCGCTCGCGGTGACGACGATCCTCGCCGAGCTGGGCATGGACCCGGCCACCCTGATGGCCGGCCTGCTGCACGACACCGTCGAGGACACCGAGTACGGCCTGGACACCCTGCGCCGCGACTTCGGCGACCAGGTGGCGCTGCTGGTCGACGGCGTCACGAAGCTGGACCGGGTCAAATTCGGCGAGGCCGCGCAGGCCGAGACCGTCCGCAAGATGGTCGTCGCGATGGCCAAGGACCCGCGCGTCCTGGTCATCAAGCTCGCCGACCGGCTGCACAACATGCGCACGATGCGGTATCTCAAGCGGGAGAAGCAGGAGAAGAAGGCCCGCGAGACCCTGGAGATCTACGCCCCGCTGGCCCACCGCCTGGGCATGAACACCATCAAGTGGGAGCTGGAGGACCTCGCCTTCGCGATCCTCTACCCCAAGATGTACGACGAGATCGTCCGGCTCGTCGCCGAGCGGGCGCCCAAGCGCGACGAGTATCTGGCCATAGTGACCGACGAGGTCCAGACGGATCTACGTGCCGCGCGGATCAAGGCCACCGTCACCGGCCGGCCGAAGCACTACTACAGCGTCTACCAGAAGATGATCGTGCGCGGCCGCGACTTCGCCGAGATCTACGACCTGGTGGGCATCCGCGTCCTCGTCGACACCGTCCGCGACTGCTACGCGGCGCTGGGCACCGTGCACGCGCGATGGAATCCGGTCCCCGGCCGGTTCAAGGACTACATCGCGATGCCCAAGTTCAACATGTACCAGTCGCTGCACACGACGGTCATCGGCCCCAGCGGCAAGCCCGTCGAGCTGCAGATCCGCACCTTCGACATGCACCGCCGCGCCGAGTACGGCATCGCCGCGCACTGGAAGTACAAGCAGGAGGCCGTCGCCGGCGCCTCCAAGGTGCGTACGGACATCCCCAAGGGCAAGGGCGCCGGCCAGGACACCGTCAACGACATGGCCTGGCTGCGGCAGCTGCTCGACTGGCAGAAGGAGACTGAGGACCCGGGCGAGTTCCTCGAATCGCTGCGCTTCGACCTCTCCCGCAACGAAGTCTTCGTCTTCACGCCGAAGGGCGACGTGATAGCGCTGCCGGCCGGCGCGACCCCCGTCGACTTCGCGTACGCGGTGCACACCGAGGTCGGCCACCGCACGATAGGAGCCCGGGTCAACGGGCGGCTCGTACCGCTCGAATCGACCCTGGACAACGGCGACTTGGTGGAGGTCTTCACCTCCAAGGCACCGGGGGCCGGGCCGTCCCGCGACTGGCTGGGCTTCGTCAAATCGCCCCGCGCCCGCAACAAGATCCGCGCCTGGTTCTCCAAGGAACGCCGCGACGAGGCCATAGAGCAGGGCAAGGACGCCATCGCGCGGGCCATGCGCAAGCAGAACCTGCCGATCCAGCGGATCCTGACCGGCGACTCACTGGTCACCCTCGCGCACGAGATGCGCTATCCGGACATCTCGTCGCTGTACGCCGCCATCGGCGAGGGCCATGTCACCGCGCAGAGCGTCGTGCAGAAGCTGGTGCACGCACTCGGCGGCCAGGACGAGGCCACCGAGGACCTCGCGGAGTCGACGCCGATCCGGCCGCGCTCCAAGCGCCGCTCCAGCGCCGACCCCGGTGTGGTCGTCAAGGGCGTCGACGATGTCTGGGTCAAGCTGGCCCGCTGCTGTACGCCGGTGCCGGGCGACCCCATCATCGGCTTCGTCACCCGCGGCAGCGGCGTCTCGGTGCACCGCGCGGACTGCGTCAACGTCGACTCGCTGTCCAAGCAGCCGGAGCGGATCCTGGAGGTCGAGTGGGCACCCACCCAGTCCTCGGTCTTCCTCGTCGCCATCCAGGTCGAGGCACTGGACCGCTCCCGCCTGCTGTCGGACGTCACCCGTGTCCTGTCCGACCAGCACGTCAACATCCTGTCCGCGGCCGTCCAGACCTCCCGCGACCGCGTCGCCACCTCCCGCTTCACCTTCGAGATGGGCGATCCCAAGCACCTGGGACACGTCCTGAAGGCGGTACGCGGCGTGGAGGGCGTGTACGACGTCTACCGCGTGACGTCGGCCCGCCGGCCGTAGGGCTCTGTCCATACCGGTCCATTCCGCGCAACGGGTTGCGGGGCATGGACCGGAATGGCGATGATCAGAGTGCAGGGGCTTGGGGGGCGGATGGAATCACCACTGGTGTCGACGGGGACCGAGATCGACGGCCGGTACAGAGTGCTGAGTCCCATCGGTTCGGGCGGCATGGGCCAGGTGTTCGAAGCGCTCGACACCGCACTCGACCGGCGGGTCGCCGTGAAGCTCATCCGCTCGGACATCTCCGGTGACAGGCTGATCGACCGATTCCGCCGCGAGGCCCAAGTCCTGGCCCGGATCGCCCACCCCAACACGGTCGCGGTCCACGACTTCGGCCAGATCGACAGCCGTCCCTACCTCGTGATGGAACTGCTCGAAGGCATCAGCCTGCAGAGCCTCACTGAGCGGGGCCCCATGGAGTCCTCGCTGGTCAGGGCAGTGGCGGCGGGCATGTGCGAGGGGCTGGGCGCCGTGCACGAGGCAGGTGTGCTGCACCGCGACATCAAACCCGGCAACGTCCACCTGAGCCGGCGGGGCAGGGTGGTCCTGCAGGACTTCGGTATCGCGCACCTGTTGATGCAGGAGACGTCCCTGATCACCCAGACCGGAGCCGTGATCGGCACGCCGAGGTTCATGAGCCCGGAGGCGGTCGCCGGGAAGCTCCTGGGGCCACCCGCCGATCTGTACGCGGTCGGTGTGTGCATGTACGTCATGCTCACCGGCGAACTGCCTTTCGGCGAGGGCGCTCTCCAGGCGATGTACCGCATCGTGCACGAGGGCCCGCCGTCGTTGCAGGATCATCCCGACGTCCCGGGCGACTTGGCGGCGCTGGTCGACGACCTCCTCAGCCGCGACCCCGCCGACCGCCCCGGGCCCGGCGAGGTGATCGAGCGGCTGGACTGCCCGCCGGACGCGGAGCGCCTGATCGCGAAAGCGGCGACGGGCGGGATCCGGGACCGCGCCGTGCAGCAGTTCGCGGACTCGCTCCCCTCGGTGGACTCGCTCTCCTCCGTGGACGTCGACCGCGCCTTGGCGTTGCCGGCGGCACTGCCGACCACGTACGGCGGGACTCCGCACGGCGCTTCGACAGACGTGAGCCTCAGCGTCGAGACCCGGCAGCAGATCCTGCGCTCGATGACCCCGGAGGCCGCAGAGGCGAGGCTGCGCGAGGCCGTGGGTCTGGTGCTGCGCGACGAGCTGGAGGAGGCCATCGAGCTGCTGGCGGCGGTGGGCAACGTCTGCGGGCCGGCCTTCGGGGCCGCTCATCCCACCACACTCACCAGTCGCTATTGGCAAGCCGTGTGCCTGGCCCGGCTGGGCGCCTCGGGTGAGGCGCTCGCCGCTTTCTCGGGGGTCGCCGACCAGACCGCCGAGGCCGTGTTCGGCGACCGGGAGAAAGCGCGCCGCCTATGACGACGGCCGGACAACCGCAGCTGACAGACGCGAGGACGAGGGAATCAGTGGGGGCATGACGAAGGTGATCGAGGTACGGGTCGCGGGAACGAACGACGACGAGAGCGAGCTGCGGTCCCTGCTGCGCTGGCTGAAGGCTGATGAAGGGGTCGGGCCGTACGCCCACGGTGTGCTCGCGAGCTCGCAGCCGGCCCGCACCGATCACATGGGGGCGCTGCTCGATCTCATCTCGCTCACGGTCAGCGGCGGGCTGGGAGCAGCGCAGCTCGCGGCGGGCCTCGCCCAGTGGCGAGCCGCGCGGCACAGCGCCCCCTCGATCATCGTGCACAGGGGTGAAGCCCGGGTGGAGGTGTACGACGCGGACCCGGAGACCGTGCGGCGTCTGACCGAGCTGCTTGCCGGGGGCCAGGGCGGCGATGACGGAGCTTCCTGACCCGTCCGCCTCCGCGGCGGTGCTGATCGGGACGTCCTCCTACCAGCATCTTCCGCAGCTGAAGGCCGTGCAGCGCAACACCTCGGACCTCGCGGACATCTTGTGCGACCCCACGGTTTGGGGACTTCCGCCCGCGCGCTGTCCAACGGTTCTCGACCCCAGCACGCCTGCCGAACTCCTGGACCCCGTCTACGCGCTGGGGCGCGAGTCCACCGACACCCTTCTTGTCTACTACTGCGGGCACGGGCTGCGGGACTCCGAGTCGGCCGACCTCTATCTGGGGCTCACCGGCTCGCGGGAAGGCGCCGGCTACACGGCGACCGAGTACCGCCATCTGAGGTCCGCGCTGCTGGCCTCTCCGGCCCGGCGCAAGATCGTGATCTTGGACTGCTGCTTCAGCGGACGCGCCGCACGCATGCTCAGCAGCCCCAACGCGCTCGCTGCGCAGGCCGGGATCGACGGCGCGTACGTCCTCACTGCGTCACCGCGCGACCATGTCGCACTGGCGCCGGAGGGCGAGCGGAACACGGCCTTCACCGGAGAGCTGCTGCACCTGCTGTCCAACGGAGTGAGCGAGGCTCCGGAGACCCTTGACCTGGAAACCCTCTTCCGGGCCCTCGAAGCGAGGCTGAGTTCGAAGAACCGGCCGCGTCCGCAGCGAAGCCAGGAGAACGATGTCGGCCGTCTGCCGCTCGTACGCAACCGCGCCCGGGCGTCCGCAGCGACCGCCGCCGGGCCCGTGGTCGACATCGAGGTCCAGGTCGCGATGATGTCCACCGGGTTGAAACTCGCCCGTCTCCTGCGGTCCGTGGGACGCAACCGTGACGCGCTGCCGATCCTCCGGATGGTCCTCCAGGCGCGGGTCCCCGAAGCCGACGGTGACAGCGTCGCCGTCCACCTCGAGCTTGCCGAACTCCTCACCGAGACGGGACGGGAGAAGGAAGCGATCGAAACGCTTGAATCCGCGTTCCGCCAGACCCATAAGCGTTTCGGACCCGAGACGGTCACCGTCTGCCGCAGGCTGGCGGAACTGCTGCAGGCCGCAGGCAACCACCGCCAGGCATGCGAGGTGCTCAGGCACGCCCTCGACAGCCTCGAACGCGGGCCGGGCGCCGGGGCTCCCGTATAGCGGCCCCGGGTGGCTCTCGCCGTACCTGCTGCGCGCACAACAGAAACCCCCGCGCGGGCCGGGTGGCCTGCGCGGGGGTCCGCCCTACCCGGGTCCGCTCAACCGCCGAACTCCTCCAGGCCCTTGAGCGCCTGGTCCAGCAGGGCCTTGCGGCCCGCCAGCTCCCGGCCGAGCTTGTCGGCCTTGGCGTTGTTGCCGGCCGCCCGTGCCGTGTCGATCTGCTTCTCCAGCTTGTCGACGGCGTCCTGCAGCTGGCCGGTCAGCCCCGCGGCACGCGCCCGCGCCTCAGGGTTCGTCCGCCGCCACTCGGTCTCCTCGGCCTCCTGGATCGCGCGCTCGACGGCATGCATCCGGCCCTCGATCTTCGGGCGGGCGTCCCGCGGCACATGGCCGATGGCCTCCCACCGCTCATTGACCGTACGGAACGCGGCCCGCGCGGTCTTCAGGTCGGAGACCGGGAGCAGCTTCTCCGCCTCGACGACGAGCTCCTCCTTGCGGGTGAGATTCTCCTGCTGCTCGGCATCGCGCTCCGCGAAGACCTCGCCGCGCGCCTGGAAGAAGATGTCCTGGGCACCGCGGAAACGGTTCCACAGATCGTCCTCGTGCTCGCGCTGGGCGCGGCCCGCGGCCTTCCAGTCCGTCATCAGGTCGCGGTAGCGGGCGGCGGTGGTGCCCCAGTCCGTCGACTTCGACAGCGACTCGGCCTCGGCGACCAGCTTCTCCTTCGCCTTGCGGGCCTCCTCGCGCTGCGCGTCCAGCGAGGCGAAGTGCGCCTTGCGCCGCTTGGAGAACGCCGAGCGGGCGTGCGAGAAGCGGTGCCACAGCTCGTCGTCGGCCTTGCGGTCCAGACGCGGCAGGCCCTTCCAGGTGTCGACCAGAGACCGCAGCCGCTCACCCGCCGCCCGCCACTGCTCGCTCGCCGCCAGCTCCTCGGCCTCGGCGACCAGCTTCTCCTTGGCCTGCCGGGCCTCGTCGCTCTGCTTGGCCTTCTGCGCCTTGCGCTCCTCGCGGCGCGACTCGACCGTGCTGACGAGCGCGTCCAGCCGCTTCCTCAGCGCCTCCAGGTCACCGACCGCGTGGTGCTCGTCGACCTGCTGCCGCAGATGGTCGATCGCGGTCTGGGCGTCCTTCGCCGACAGGTCGGTGGTCTTGACCCGGCGCTCCAGGAGGCCGATCTCCACGACCAGGCCCTCATACTTGCGCTCGAAGTAGGCGAGAGCCTCCTCCGGAGATCCCGCCTGCCACGATCCGACGACCTGCTCGCCCTCGGCGGTACGCACGTACACGGTCCCCGTCTCGTCGACGCGGCCCCACGGGTCGCTGCTCACAGCGCCTCCTCCACATGATGCCGACGGGGGCGTGCGGCCCCCCGGCATCGTCCACAGTTTCTGTCCGGCAGAGCCGCGCCCTGACCGGTCCGACGGGTGTCTTGCGGGCGAGGGTGGCAGCCGTCGGAGCAGGCACCCTCACAACGCCAATCTAGGCGACCGGCGGTCGGCTGTCCGCATCCAGCACGACCGGAATTCCGCGGTTCGCACACGGGGACGACGGCGCAACGCCCCCCATTCGGTCAGGTATCGGTCAGGTGCGTCCCAGGTAGGAGGTCAGGACTTGGTGACCGTCGCCTTGTTGATGACGACGGTGGCCTTCGGTGCGGTGTTGTGCGTCGCCGGGTCGGCCCGGGAACCGGCCTTGGCGATCTTCTGCAGTACGTCCATACCGGCAGTGATCTTCCCGAACGGTGTGTAGTTGGCCGGCAGCTTGCTGTCCTGGTAGACGAGAAAGAACTGGCTGCCACCGGAGTTGCGGGTCTTCTCGTTCTTGCCGTCGTAGGTGTTGGCCATCGCGACCGTGCCCGCCGGATAGATACCGCCCTTGAGCGCGGGGTCCTTGAGGTTCTCGTCCGGCAGGGAGTAGCCGGGCGTGCCCCCGCCGGTCGCGGTCGGGTCGCCGCACTGGAGGACGAAGATGCCCTGGTCGACGAGGCGATGGCACCTGCTGTGGTCGAAATAGCGCTTGCCGGCGAGGAACGCGAAGGAGTTCACCGTGTGCGGTGCCTTGCCCGCGTCCAGCTCCATCTCGATCTGTCCGCAGGTCGTTGCCAGCGTCACGTCGTAGGAAGCGGAGGTGTCGACCGACATCGCCGGCTCCTTCTTCCACTTCTGGGTGGAGGGGCGGCCCTTCGCGGGCTTGCCGCAGGGGTCGGCCGCCTCGGCCCCTTGGCCCTTGCCGCTCTCCGTGAAGGCTCCGGCGTACGAGGCGACGGCTGCGCCGACCAGGCCGGCCACCACCACGAGCGCGACGGAGGACGCGACGATCACATTGCGGCGTTTGGTCTTCTGCCGTTGCACGGCCCGCCGTTGCTGCTGGCGCTCGTACTTCTCCCGGGCGAGCTGCCGCCGCCGCTGATCGCTGCTGACCACCGGTCGTCTCCTGTCCTGAGCCTGATCGCTCTCGTCTGCCGTGGCCGTACCGTATACGGGTTCGCCCCCGTGGGAGTGCCGCCGGTAAGCTCTGGAGCTGCCGAGATGTTCCAGGAACGGTCCCGCGGGCCGATCTCCGCCGACCTCCACCGACCTTTAAGGACGAACGTGCTGATTGCCGGGTTCCCCGCCGGGGCCTGGGGGACCAACTGCTATCTGGTCGCCCCCGCCGCAGGCGAGGAGT
Source organism: Streptomyces sp. NPDC101393 (assembly GCF_044767385.1). Classification (NCBI taxonomy): domain Bacteria; kingdom Bacillati; phylum Actinomycetota; class Actinomycetes; order Kitasatosporales; family Streptomycetaceae; genus Streptomyces; species Streptomyces sp. NPDC101393. The sequence goes on from NZ_JBIWNU010000007.1 coordinate 400,415, forward strand.
GCGTGATCATCGACCCGGGCCACCAGGCGGCCCAAGGAGTCGAGGACGCGGTCAAGAAGCATCGGCTCAAGCCCGTCGCGGTCATCCTCACCCACGGCCATATCGACCATGTCGCCTCGGTCGTCCCGGTGTGCGGCGCCCACGGCGTACCGGCCTGGATCCACCCCGAGGACCGCTTCATGATGAGCGACCCGGAGAAGGCCCTCGGCCGCTCCTTCGGCGCGCAGCTCATGGGCGACCTGACGGTGGGGGAGCCGGACGACGTCAAGGAGCTGACCGACGGCAGTGCGCTGGAGCTCGCCGGCATGGAGTTCTCCGTCGCGCACGCCCCGGGCCATACCAAGGGGTCGGTGACGTTCCGGATGCCCGAGCAGGCGGACATTCCGCCGGTCTTCTTCTCGGGCGACCTGCTCTTCGCCGGCTCCATCGGACGTACCGACCTGCCGGGCGGCGACCACGCCGAGATCCTGCAGTCGCTGGCGCGCGTGTGCCTGCCGCTGGAGGACTCGACCGTCGTCCTGTCCGGCCACGGCCCCCAGACCACCATCGGCCGCGAGCGCGCCGGCAACCCCTACTTGCGGGAGTTGGCCGCCGGCCTCGGAGACGGCTTCCCGGCCGCTCCGCGACGAGGAATGTGACGAGACTTTCCGTGAGCACCTTTCAGGCACCCAAGGGCACGTACGACCTGCTTCCGCCGGACTCCGCGACGTATCTCGCGGTGCGCGAGGCGATCTCCGGCCCGCTGAAGAACTCCGGCTACGGCTACATCGAGACGCCCGGCTTCGAGAACGTCGAGCTGTTCGCACGCGGCGTCGGTGAGTCCACCGACATCGTGACCAAGGAGATGTACGCCTTCGAGACCAAGGGCGGCGACCAGCTCGCACTGCGCCCCGAGGGCACCGCCTCCGTACTGCGCGCGGCGCTGGAGGCCAACCTCCACAAGGGCGGCAACCTCCCCGTCAAGCTCTGGTACTCCGGCTCGTACTACCGCTACGAGCGCCCGCAGAAGGGCCGCTACCGCCACTTCTCGCAGGTCGGTGCCGAGGCCATCGGCGCCGAGGACCCGGCGCTGGACGCCGAGTTGATCATCCTGGCCGACCAGGCCTACCGCGCGCTCGGCCTGCGCGACTTCCGCATCCTGCTGAACTCGCTCGGTGACAAGGAGTGCCGCCCGGTCTACCGCACCGCGCTGCAGGACTTCCTGCGCGAGCTGGACCTGGACGACGACACCCGGCGCCGCGTCGACATCAACCCGCTGCGGGTCCTGGACGACAAGCGCGAGTACGTCCAGAAGCAGCTGACCGGCGCGCCCGCGCTGCGCGATTACCTCTGTGAGGCGTGCAAGGCGTACCACGAGCAGGTGCGCGAGCTGCTGACCGCGGCGGGCGTGACGTACGAGGACGACGAGAAGCTGGTCCGCGGCCTCGATTACTACACCCGCACCACCTTCGAGTTCGTCCACGACGGCCTCGGCTCGCAGTCCGCGGTGGGCGGCGGCGGCCGCTACGACGGGCTGTCCGAGATGATCGGCGGCCCCGCGCTGCCGTCCGTCGGCTGGGCACTGGGCGTGGACCGTACGGTGCTCGCGCTGGAGGCGGAGGGCATCACGCTCGACATCCCCGCCGCCACCGCCGTGTACGCCGTGCCGCTCGGCGAGGAGGCCCGCCGGGTGCTCTTCGGAGCCGTCACCGAGCTGCGCCGGGCCGGTATCGCCACCGACTTCGCGTTCGGCGGCAAGGGCCTGAAGAACGCCATGAAGTCCGCCAACCGCTCCGGCGCCCGGCTGGCGCTGGTGGCGGGCGAGCGGGACCTGGCCGAGGGCGTGCTGCAGCTCAAGAATCTGGAGAGCGGCGAGCAGACGCCGATCGCGCTGGACGCGGTGGTAGAGGAGGTCCGGCGCACGCTGGGCTGAGAGGCGCCCGGTACGCGGGGAGTGACAGGGCGCGGGGCCCGGACGGCGGACACAGCCGGCCGGGCCCCGTGCGTGGTCGCGTCAACGCCGGCGTGCGCGCGCGTTCATTCCGCCGGATGATTCCGGCGGCCTCCCGGTGGTGCGCCGGTGCTGCCCCGGTGACCGCAGCGCGCCGCCGCAGGGCACCGGGCGGTCCGGGATACCGCCCGCACCGGAGGTCCGGCGCCGGTCGTCTTTATGTTCATCGAACGGTGGGCCGTCGAGGAGTTGGGGCAGAATGAAAGGCGCGGCCGCGTCCCCGCGGGCCCGTTTGCTCAGCCTCATCTCCCAAGGGATCGACGGAACGGCGATATGACGACGACAGCGCTTGACGACGACGTGTCCACCGACGACGACCGCGCGAGCGGCGCGGGCACCATCGGGTCGGGCCGTGGATTCGCCTTGCTCCTGGTGATCACCGGCGCGCTGGGCCTCCTGGCGGCCTGGGTCATCACCATCGACAAGATCGAGCTGCTGAAGGACCCGAACTACAAGCCGGCCTGCAGCCTCAACCCGATCATTTCCTGCGGCAATGTCATGCAGAGCGAGCAGGCCAACGTCTTCGGCTTCCCCAACCCGCTGGCCGGCCTCGTCGGCTTCGCCGTGGTCGTCGCCGTCGGTATGGGCCTGCTGGCCGGCGCCCGCTACCGTCGCTGGTACTGGATCGGTCTGAACGTCGGCACGCTGCTCGGCGCCGTGTTCTGCATGTGGCTGATGACCCAGTCGCTGTACAGCATCAACTCGCTGTGCCTGTGGTGCACGCTGACCTGGTGCGTCACGATCCTGATGTTCTGGTACACCACCGTCCACAACCTCAAGCACGGCATCATCCCGGCGCCCGAAGGCCTCCGCAGGACCGTGCTGGAGTTCCACTGGGTCGTCCCCGTGCTCTGGTACGGCGTGATCGCGCTGCTGATCCTCACCAAGTGGTGGTCGTACTGGAGCACGCTGATCTGATCCCTCCCGCGCCCGGCCCCCGGCCGCCGCCCAGGTCGGACACCGGCCGGGACGGCGGCCGGGGGCGTTGTCAGTGGGGTGACATAGGCTCTTGAGCGTGGAGCCCGACCTGTTCACCGCCGCTGCCGAAGACCGCCAGGAGAAGGACCCCGCGGGGTCCCCGCTCGCCGTCCGGATGCGCCCGCGCACCCTCGACGAGGTGGTGGGACAGCAGCATCTGCTCAAGCCCGGCTCCCCGCTGCGCCGTCTCGTCGGCGAGGGCAGCGGCGGTCCCGCCGGCCCGTCCTCCGTCTTCCTGTGGGGTCCGCCCGGCATCGGCAAGACGACCCTCGCGTATGTCGTCAGCCAGGCGACCAACAAACGCTTCGTGGAGCTGTCCGCGATCACCGCGGGCGTCAAGGAGGTCCGGACCGTCATCGACGGCGCCCGGCGCGCCTCGGGCGGCTACGGCAAGGACACCGTCCTCTTCCTCGACGAGATCCACCGCTTCAGCAAGGCCCAGCAGGATTCTCTGCTGCCCGCGGTCGAGAACCGCTGGGTCACCCTGATCGCCGCGACGACCGAGAACCCCTACTTCTCGGTGATCTCCCCGCTGCTGTCCCGCTCCCTGCTGCTGACTCTCGAACCGCTCACCGACGACGATCTGCGCGGTCTGCTCAAGCGCGCGCTGACCGATGCGCGTGGACTCGCGGGCGCCGTCACCCTCCCCGAAGACACCGAGGCGCATCTGCTGCGGATCGCGGGCGGCGATGCCCGGCGTGCGCTGACGGCCCTGGAGGCCGGCGCCGGATCCGCCCTGTCCAAGGGCGAGAAGGAGATCACCCTCCAGACCCTGGAGGAGTCCGTCGACCGCGCCGCGGTGAAGTACGACCGGGACGGCGATCAGCATTACGACGTCGCCAGCGCCCTGATCAAGTCCATCCGGGGCTCCGATGTCGATGCCGCGCTGCACTACCTCGCGCGCATGATCGAGGCCGGCGAGGACCCGCGGTTCATCGCTCGGCGGCTGATGATCTCGGCGAGCGAGGACATCGGGCTGGCCGATCCGTCGGCCCTGCAGACCGCGGTCGCCGCGGCCCAGGCGGTGGCGATGATCGGTTTCCCGGAGGCCCGGATCACCTTGAGCCAGGCCACCATCGCGCTCGCGCTGGCGCCGAAGTCGAACGCCGCCTACATGGCGATCGACGCCGCGCTGGCGGACGTCCGCGGCGGTCTCGCCGGTGCGGTCCCGGCCCATCTGCGCGACAGCCACTACAAGGGCGCGGAGAAGCTCGGCCACGGCAAGGGCTATCAGTATCCGCATGATCTGCCGGGCGGCATCGCGGCCCAGCAGTACGCACCGGACGAGGTGCACGGCAAGCGGTACTACTCCCCGACCCGGCACGGCACCGAGGCCCGGTACGCCGACGTCGCCGAGCGGGTCCGCGCCCGGCTCCGCGGCGAGAGCTCCGACTGACGACGGTGTTCGGCGGATCACCGGCCCGGGCGGTCCGTCGCATGCCGAGGGGCGGGCGGCAGCTGCCGCGGATCCGCCCGGGGTCAACCCCGGGCGTCACCCCGCGGGCCCTGCGTATCGCTCGTCCGGGTCATTCCGCCGCGGCCTCGAAGAGCGTGTGCATCGCCCGCCGCAGCTCGGCCACGTCCCGCACCGGCTCCGGGAAGTCGAAGCGGGCGTCGAAGGACCGCTGCTCGGTGTCGGTGAAGCGGACGCGGAGTCCGAAGCGGTCCAGGCCGACCGGAGTGGCCCGGTCGCGCAGCCCGCAGACCTGCGATCGATCGCCCAGCAGCGCACACAGCCCGCGCACCTGATCGCCGTGCGCGCTGTGCAGATGCTGCAGCAGTTCCGCCTCGTGGGCCACCAGGGGGTCGGGGGAGGCGGCGGCGAACTCGTCCGGTTCGACGGGCTCGGCGCCCCACAGATCGTCCACCGCACCCTCCCCGACCTCCAGGCGCAGCATCATCCAGGCGGCCCGCCCGTTCAGTCCCGGTGCCGGCTCGGGATGCAGCGCCTCGCCGATGCCGAGCAGCTCGCCGACGGGGTGCCGCTCGGCGAGCAGCATCGCCGCCTGTGCGCGCTGGTCATTGCGTACGGGAGTCAGCCAGCCGGCCACCCAGGCGCGTCCGCGGATCCGATGCGGCACGGAAACCGGCGCGACATCAGTGATTTCCATCACGGCGGTGAGGTCGTCGTCCTGTGCGTGTGCGGCCGCTCGTGCGGCCGCAGAATCGCCAGGAACCAGCAGTAGCACGTCTCCTTCGGGCGTCACGGTCCGGCAGACCGGAGCCGAGAGTCCGGTTTCGTCGGGGTCCTCGATTCCGGGGATACTGAGAGACGCCATACCATTGGCTTCGACGAGGGTTCGTACGCGCTCGGCGGCCGAAGGCTGCTGGGCGTTTTCCACGGGACGCGGCTGACCCGCCTCGGTGTTTTGTGCACCGGGCAGGGGGATCCCAGGTCGAAACATGCGTACTCCTCGCGGTAAGGTAAGCCTCACCTAACTTACATGGAGGTCCGTTCCACGTGAACCAGTCGCGTCCCAAGGTCAAGAAGTCGCGCGCTCTGGGCATTGCCCTGACGCCGAAGGCCGTCAAGTACTTCGAGGCCCGTCCCTACCCGCCCGGCGAGCACGGCCGTGGCCGCAAGCAGAACTCGGACTACAAGGTCCGTCTGCTCGAAAAGCAGCGTCTGCGTGCGCAGTACGACATCAGCGAGCGCCAGATGGCGCGTGCCTACGACCGCGCTCGGAAGGTCGAAGGCAAGACCGGCGAAGCGCTGATCATCGAGCTTGAGCGCCGTCTGGACGCGCTCGTCCTGCGGTCGGGCATCGCCCGCACCATCTACCAGGCTCGCCAGATGGTCGTCCACGGCCACATCGCGGTCAACGACCGCAAGGTCGACAAGCCGTCCTTCCGCGTCCGCCCCGGCGACGTCGTGGTGGTCCGCGAGCGCAGCCGCGAGAAGCACCCCTTCCAGGTCGCCCGTGAGGGTGGCTACGACACCGACGGTGAGACCCCGCGCTACCTCGAGGTCAACCTTCCGGCTCTGGCGTTCCGGCTCGACCGGGACCCGAACCGCAAGGAGATCCCGGTGATCTGCGACGAGCAGCTCGTCGTCGAGTACTACGCCCGATAAATCAGGCGTAGCCGCTCAGCCGAACGGCATTCAGCCCGCCGTCTCCCCGCCGCTCGCGGTGGGGGAGGCGGCGGGTTCGTTCGTTCCCGGTGACGAGATCCGCATCCTGCGGCGCGGGCCCGGCACCCCGCCGGTCCGTCCGAGGATCCGGGCCACCGCGGCGTCCAGGCCGAGGGCAGCACCCGCGTGCAGGCAGTGCGCGTAGTGCTCCGCGCCCAGCAGCTCGCGCGCCCGGTCCGCGCACAGTGCGTGCGGCTGGTTGAAGTGCCGCGAGCCGAACAGCGGCAGCCCCACGGACGGCCAGATGCCCCCCGCGGCACCCTGCAGCACCGCCGCCTCCTGTGCGTCCCCGGAGTCGAGCGTCACCAGCGCCAGCAGCTCGATGGCCAGCACCGCACCCAGCAGATCGTGGAAGGTGTGGTCGATGGACAGGCACTGCTCCAGAAGTGCGCGGGCCCGGTCGCTCTCGCCGCGGGTCCAGGCGGCGTACGCCAGCACGTACAGCGCGTACGCCAGCGTCCAGCGCTCACCGTGCTCCTCGCACACCTCCCGGACGTCCTCGCACAGCGCCACGGCCGCCTCCAGATCCCCCCGGAACGCCACCGCCATCGCCAGCTCGACCTGACCCATCAGCACATTGCTGTTGAGCTCGCCGATCTCGCGGTAGCGGGCCAGGGCGTCGCGCAGCAGCGCCTCGGCGCGCGGCATGTCGTCGCAGACCAGCGCCAGACAGCCGGTGCGGTGCAGCGCGTACGCCGTCGCCGTGGGGTTGTCCGTGCGCTCGGCCTCGTCGCGGCACTCCTCCAGGGCCCGCAGCGCGCCGACGGTGTCACCCTGGAGGACCGCGACGTAGCCGACCACCCACAGGGCCTTCAGCCGGGCGTCGTCGTGGCCGCCGTCCAGCTCCAGCGCCCGGTCCAGCCAGTGCCGGCCCTCCGCCAGCCGGCCGCAGCCCACCCAGTAGAACCACAGCGAACCCGCCAGATACTGGCCGAGGTGCGCGTCGTGCCCGCTGTCCAGGCACTGCTCCAGCGCGACCCGCAGATTGGGGAGTTCGGCGTCGATACGGGCGGCGATCTCGGCCTGCCGGGGGCTGAACCAGTCCATCTCGCACCAGGTGGCGAGGCCCAGGAACCAGTCGCGATGGCGGCGCCGCAGCCGCTCGCCATCCCGGGTCGCCGCCAGCCAGTCCGCGGCGTACGCCCGCACGGTGTCCAGCATCCGGTAGCGCACCCCGGCCGCGGTCTCCTCCCGTACGAGCACCGACTGGGCAACCAACTCGTCGATGACGTCGAGCAGTTCATCGACGGGAAGATCGGGCCCCGAGCAGACGTACTCGGCGGCCTCCAGGTCGAACTGCCCGGCGAAGACGGAGAGCCGCGCCCACAGCAGCCGTTCCGCGGACGTGCACAGCTCATGGCTCCAGCCGATCGCCGTACGCAGCGTCTGGTGGCGGGGCAGCGCACCGCGGGCGGCGCCGGTCAGCAGCCGGAAGCGGTCGCCGAGCCGGTCCAGCACCTGGTCGACGGAGAGCGCGCGCAGCCGGCCGGCGGCCAGCTCCAGGGCGAGCGGGATGCCGTCGAGGCGCCGGCAGAGCTCGGCGACGGCCGCCTCGTCGGCCGGTCCGACGGTGAAGCCGGGCACGACCGAGGCGGCGCGGTCCTCGAAGAGGGCGGCCGCGTCGCCGTCGTTCATCGGTGCCAGCGGGAGATTCTGCTCGCCGGGGATTTTGAGCGGTCTGCGGCCCGCGGCCAGCACCCGCAGCCCGGGGGCGCGGCGCAGCAGCTTGGCGGTCAGCTCGGCGCAGGCGTCGACCAGATGCTCGTAGCCGTCCAGGACGAGCAGCAGCTCGCGGTCGGCGAGGTGGTCGCACAGTGCGTCGAGGGGCGGCCGGCTGGTGTGGTCCACCGGAGCGAGTGCCTCGACGACGGCGTGCACCAGGACGCCGGGCTCGCGCAGGGCGGACAGTTCGACCAGCCACACCCCGTCGCAGAAGCGATCCTGCAAGATCGCCGCGCCATGCACGGCGAGCCGGGACTTTCCGACGCCGCCGAGGCCGGTGAGCGTCACGAGACGGTCGGCTTCCAGTCGCCGGGCCAGCGCGGCCAGTTCGTCGTCGCGGCCGATGAACCGGGTGAGTTCCGCGGGCAGATTTCCCGGTGCCCGCAGACGTACGGGAGCGGGATCGGCCCGCGCGTAGCGTCGCATGGGACACGGAGCGTACTCGGAGGTGTGCGGACCGTACAATCGCTCTTTCGGATTGCTCCCCCCTGACCCTTCGTGCGCCCCCCGGCGGCACGGGGAACGGGGGTGCGGACGGACAGTCACGGCGCGATAAGGTCAAGGTTGCCGTTCGAGCGGGACAGCCGAGCGGGCCGATCCCAGACCAACCCAGTCGGAGAGTGGTGCCAACGTGTCCGGTGGAGAGGTGGCCGGGATTCTCGTGGCCGTCTTCTGGGCGATCCTCGTGTCCTTCCTCGCCCTCGTGCTGGTGAGACTCGCGCAGACGCTCAAGGCGACCACGAAGATGGTGGCCGAGGTGTCCGACCAGGCCGTCCCGTTGCTCGCCGACGCGTCCGCGACCGTCCGCTCCGCACACAGCCAACTGGCCCGCGTCGACGCCATCGCCGCCGACGTCCAGGAGGTCACCGCCAACGCCTCCGCGCTCTCCTCGACCGTCTCCTCCGCCTTCGGGGGACCGCTGGTCAAGGTCGCGGCGTTCGGCTACGGCGTGCGCCGCGCGATCGGCAAGAAGGGCGAAGAAGCCTCTGCCGCCGGCACGAAGCGCACCGTCGTCGTCGGCCGAACCCTGCCCGGCGCCCGCCGCGGCGGGCGCCGAACCCGTCGCTCCAAGGACTGATCACAGCGATGTTCCGCCGCGCATTCTGGTTCACCACCGGCGCCGCCGCCGGCGTGTGGGCCACCACCAAGGTCAACCGCAAGCTGCGCAAGCTGCAGCCCGACAGCCTCGCGGCGCAGGCCGTGGACAAGGCCGTCGAATCCGGCCACCGGCTGCGCCAATTTGCATTGGACGTACGCACGGGAATGGCGGACCGTGAGGAACAGCTGCACGACGCGCTGGGTCTCGGCGAGACCGGCGACGTCCGCGAGCTGCCCGCACCGCGCTCCCGCACGGTGCTCGAACCGCAGTACCGACACACGAGAACAACCGGACAGGCCCGGCTGACCGGACCGACTGGAAATGAGGACCACTGATGGAGTCGGCTGAAATCCGCCGCCGCTGGCTGCGCTTCTTCGAAGAGCGTGGGCACACCGTCGTGCCGTCGGCGTCGCTCATCGCGGACGACCCGACCCTGTTGCTCGTCAACGCGGGCATGGTCCCCTTCAAGCCGTACTTCCTCGGCGAGGTGAAGCCGCCCGCCGCGCGCGCCACCAGCGTGCAGAAGTGCGTGCGGACGCCGGACATCGAAGAGGTCGGCAAGACGACCCGGCACGGCACGTTCTTCCAGATGTGCGGCAACTTCTCCTTCGGCGACTACTTCAAGGAAGGCGCCATCAAGTTCGCCTGGGAGCTGCTGACCGGCTCGCAGGCCGACGGCAGCTTCGGGCTCGACCCGGAGAAGCTCTGGATCACCGTCTACCTCGACGACGACGAGGCCGAGCGCATCTGGCGCGAGGTCGTCGGCGTGCCGGCCGAGCGGATCCAGCGGCTGGGCAAGAAGGAGAACTACTGGTCCATGGGCGTTCCGGGCCCGTGCGGCCCGTGCTCCGAGATCAACTACGACCGCGGTCCGGCCTTCGGCGTCGAGGGCGGCCCGGCCGTCAACGACGAGCGGTACGTGGAGATCTGGAACCTCGTCTTCATGCAGTACGAGCGGGGTGCCGGCACGGGCAAGGAGGACTTCGAGATCCTCGGGGACCTGCCCAGCCAGAACATCGACACCGGTCTCGGCCTGGAGCGCCTGGCGATGATCCTGCAGGACGTCCCCAACATGTACGAGACCGACACCCTGCGTGTCGTCATCGACAAGGCCACCGAGCTCTCCGGCGTCCGCTACGGCGCCTCGGACGACTCCGATGTCTCGCTGCGCGTGGTCGCCGACCACATCCGCACCTCCACGATGCTCATCGGCGACGGCGTCACCCCCGGCAACGAGGGCCGCGGCTACGTCCTGCGCCGCATCATGCGCCGCGCCATCCGCAACATGCGGCTGCTCGGCGCCTCCGGCCTGGTCGTCGGCGAGCTGCTGGACGTCGTCATCAAGACGATGGGCCAGCAGTACCCGGAGCTGCTGGAGGACCGCCGGCGCATCGAGACCGTCGCCCTCGCCGAGGAGGCCGCCTTCGTCAAGACGCTGAAGGCCGGTACGAACATCCTCGACACCGCCGTCACCGACACCAAGGCCTCCGGCGGCAAGGTGCTCGCCGGTGACAAGGCGTTCCTGCTCCACGACACCTGGGGCTTCCCGATCGACCTCACCCTCGAAATGGCCGCCGAGCAGGGCCTGTCGGTGGACGAGGACGGTTTCCGCCGCCTGATGAAGGAGCAGCGGGAGCGCGCCAAGGCCGACGCCCAGTCCAAGAAGCACGGGCACGCCGACCTCTCCGCCTACCGCGAGGTCGCCGACACCTCCGGCGCCACCGAGTTCACCGGCTACAGCTCCACCGAGGGCGAGACCAGCATCGTCGGTCTGCTCGTCAACGGCGCTCCGGCCCCCGCCGCCCACGAGGGCGACGAGGTCGAGGTCGTGCTGGACCGCACCCCCTTCTACGCCGAGGGTGGCGGCCAGCTCGCCGACACCGGCCGGATCAAGCTGAGCTCCGGCGCCGTCGTCGAGGTCCGCGACGTCCAGCAGCCGGTGCCCGGCGTGACGGTGCACAAGGGCGTCGTCCAGGTCGGCGAGGTGGTGCTCGGCTCGGCCGCTTACGCCGCCATCGACATCACCCGCCGGCGGGCCATCGCCCGCGCCCACAGCGCCACCCACCTCACCCACCAGGCGCTGCGCGACGCCCTCGGCCCGACGGCCGCCCAGGCAGGTTCGGAGAACTCCCCGGGCCGCTTCCGCTTCGACTTCGGCTCGCCGGCCGCCGTGCCCGGCGGGGTCCTCACCGACGTCGAGCAGAAGATCAACGAGGTGCTCTCGCGCGAGCTCGACGTGCACGCCGAGGTCATGAGCATGGATGACGCCAAGAAGCAGGGCGCCATCGCCGAGTTCGGTGAGAAGTACGGCGACCGGGTCCGTGTGGTCACCATCGGCGACTTCTCCAAGGAGCTGTGCGGCGGCACCCACGTCCACAACACCGCCCAGCTGGGCCTGGTGAAGCTGCTCGGCGAGTCGTCCATCGGCTCCGGTGTCCGCCGGGTCGAGGCGCTGGTGGGCGTGGACGCCTACAAGTTCCTGGCCCGCGAGCACACCGTCGTCTCGCAGCTCACCGAGCTGGTCAAGGGGCGCCCGGACGAGCTGCCCGAGAAGATCTCCGGTGTCCTGGCCAAGCTGAAGGACGCCGAGAAGGAGATCGAGAAGTTCCGCGCCGAGAAGGTGCTGCAGGCCGCCGCCGGGCTGGCCTCCGGTGCCAAGGACGTACGCGGTGTGGCGCTGGCCGCCGGGCAGGTCCCCGACGGCACCTCCGCCGACGACCTGCGCAAGCTGGTGCTGGACGTGCGCGGTCGGATTCCGGGTGACCGCGCCGCGGTGGTGGCCCTGTTCACCGTGGCCAACGGCCGCCCGGTGACGGTCATCGCCACCAACGACGCCGCCCGCGAGCGCGGCATCAAGGCCGGCGACCTGGTCCGTACGGCCGCCAAGACGCTCGGCGGAGGCGGCGGCGGCAAGCCGGACGTCGCCCAGGGCGGCGGGCAGAACGCCGCGGCCGTGCCCGAGGCCATCGAGGCCGTCGAGCGGCTCGTCGCCGAGTCGGCCTGATCGCGTGAGCGACATGCGACGCGGACGGCGCATCGCCGTGGATGTCGGGGACGCCCGTATCGGGGTCGCTTCGTGCGACCCCGACGGGGTCCTCGCCACCCCCGTCGAGACCGTGCCGGGACGTGACGTCCCCTCAGCGCACCGGCGGCTCAAGGCGATCGTCGACGAGTACGAGCCGCTGGAGATCGTGGTCGGCCTGCCCCGCTCCCTCAACGGGGGAGAGGGGCCGGCCGCGGCCAAGGTCCGGGCGTTCGCCCAGGAGATGGCCCGCAACGTCGCGCCCGTCGGAGTCCGGCTGGTCGACGAGCGGATGTCGACGGTCACCGCGACCCAGGGGCTGCGAGCCTCCGGCGTCCGCAGCAAGAAGGGCCGCTCGGTGGTCGACCAGGCCGCCGCGGTGGTCATCCTGCAGAGCGCGCTGGAGACTGAACGGGTCTCCGGGGAGCCCCCCGGCGAGAGCGTCGAAGTGGTCATCTGATCGCGGTACGGTAACGTTCCGCGCGATGCGGCGGCGGTTCGAACAGTCGCGCGTGCAAGAAGAGGCGGATCGGTACTGCGGATGCGCGCCCCGTCAGGAGCGCACCGCCTCTCGGCTCTAGGGGATCGATGACCGAGTATGGCCGGGGCTACGGCTCCGAACCGTGGCATCCGGAGGACCCGCTCTACGGAGAGCAGGGTTCCTACGGAGGCCAGGCGCAGCAGCCGCAGCAGCCGCATTGGGACGGGCAGCAGTCCGGTCCCTATCCCCAGCAGCAATACAACGGGGGCTGGGACGGCTCGCAGGGCGGGCAGTCGCCGTACGACCCGTACGATCCCTACGGCCAGCAGCCGCCGGTCGATCCGTACAGCGGGGCGAGCCCCGACTACTACGGCACGCAGGACGCCTACCCGCCTCCGCAGCCCCAGCATCTGCGCCAGCAGCAGGCGCAGCAGCAACAGCAGTACGCGCAGCAGCAGCAACAACAGTTCCAGCAGCAGCACCAGCAGTACGCGCAGCAGGCCGAGCCGCAGTACGACGACGGCCTCCGCGACGACTGGCGGGCCGAGCCGGAGCCGGAGCCGGAGCACGCGTTCTTCGCGGGCGGCTCCGACGACGCCGGCGACGACCGCCCCGACCCCGAGCCGCGCGAGCAGCGCCGGGCCGGCCGCGAGCGCCGCGGCAGGAAGCCCAAGCGCCGCAGCGGCATGGCCTGCCTGGTCATTTCCGCGGTGTTCGCCGGTGTCGTGGGCACCGTCGGCTACTTCGGGTACGACTTCTACCTGAGCCACTTCGGCTCGGCCCCCGATTACGAGGGGGAGGGGTCGGGTTCCGTGCAGATCGAGATCCCGGCCGATTCGTCGCTCGGGGAAATGGGCCTGATCCTGAAACGCGAGGGCGTCGTCAAGAGTGCCGATGCGTTCACCGGTGCGGCCGACGAGAACAAGAGGGCCAAGAGCCTGCCGCCCGGTACCTATTCGCTGCGCGAAAAGATGTCGGCGGCCTCGGCGATCGACCTGATGCTGGATCCCAAGAGCCGCAACGGCCTGACGATCCGCGAGGGACTGCGCTCGGGCGATGTCTACCAGCTGATCGACAAAAAGCTGGACCTCGGCAAGGGCACCACCAAGAACGTGGCCAAGAGCCAGGCCGCACACCTCGGGCTGCCGTCCTGGGCCGACGAATCGTCGAAGGTCAAGGACCCGCTGGAGGGCTTCCTCTATCCGTCGACATACAGCGTCGGCGACCACGCGAAGCCCGCGGACGTCCTGAAGCAGATGGTGCGACTGGCCACCCAGCAGTACAAGAAGTACGACCTGGAGGGCAACGCCAGGAAGCTCCACCTCGAATCGCCGATGCAGCTGCTCACCGTCGCCAGCCTCACGCAGGCCGAAGGCAAGTACAAGCACGACTTCGAGAAGGTCGCGACCGTTGTCTACAACCGTCTGAAGCCGAACAACACCGAGACCTACGGGCTGCTCGACTTCGACTCGACTGTGAACTACGCGAGATCGAAGAGCACCCTGGACACCGGGACCGTCGACGATCTGCGGAATTTCAACGATCCGTACAACACCTACAAATTCAAAGGTCTCCCTCCGGGGCCGATCGGAAACCCGGGCGAGGTGGCGCTCAAATCCGCCATCAAGCCCGCGAAGGGCGACTGGTACTACTTCGTTTCGATCAACCCGGAGAAGACGCTCTTCGCGGTGACGAACGAAGAGCACGAGCGCAACCGTCGCCTCTACGAGAAAGAACGTGAGAAGGAAAAGCAGTGAGTGCCGTACGCCGAGCCGCGGTTCTCGGTTCCCCGATTGCCCATTCGCTTTCCCCGGTGCTGCACCGCGCGGCCTATGAGGAACTGGGCCTGAGCGGTTGGACGTACGACCGCTTCGACATCGACGAGGCGGCGCTGCCCGGCTTCGTCGCCGAGCTCGGCCCGGACTGGGCCGGACTGTCGCTGACCATGCCGCTCAAGCGTGCCGTGATCCCGCTGCTCGACGAGATCAGTGACACCGCGGCCTCCGTCGAGGCGGTGAACACCGTTGTGTTCGGCGACGACGGCCGTGTCCGAGGCGACAACACCGACATCCCCGGCATGCTGGCCGCCCTGCACGAGCGCGGTGTGGAGCACGTCGAGCGGGCATCGGTGCTGGGCGCGGGCGCCACCGCGTCCTCCGCGCTCGCCGCGCTCGCCCGGATCTGCACCGGCGAGGTGACCGCCTACGTCCGCAGTGCGGCCCGTGCCGAGGAGATGCGCGGCTGGGGCGAGCGGCTCGGCGTCACGGTGCGGACGGCCTCCTGGGAGGACGCCGCCGAAGGCCTCGACGCGCCGCTGGTCATCGCCACGACTCCGGCGGGCTCCACCGACGCGCTCGCCGCAGCCGTCCCCGAGCGGCCCGGCACGCTCTTCGACGTCCTCTACGAGCCCTGGCCGACGACGCTGGCCACGGCCTGGGCGACGCACGGCGGCGGGGTCGTCGGCGGCCTCGACCTGCTGGTGCACCAGGCGGTGCTCCAGGTGGAACAGATGACCGGCAGCGCCCCGGCGCCGCTGGCCGCGATGCGCAAGGCCGGCGAGGCGGCGCTCGCCGCGCGCTGATCCTGTGCCTGCCGCCCGCGCGGGCGCCCGGTCCGTGGACTGGGCGCCGCCCGTCCGGCGCGACGTGGGAGGATCGGGGGGAGACCGTACGCGGATGAGCAGTACATGAGGAGCACCGTTGAGCAGGTTGCGCTGGCTGACGGCGGGGGAGTCGCACGGCCCCGCACTCGTGGCGACACTGGAAGGCCTTCCGGCCGGCGTCCCGATCACCACGGAGTTGGTGGCGGACGCGCTGGCCCGGCGCCGGCTCGGCTACGGCCGCGGTGCCCGGATGAAGTTCGAGCAGGACGAGATCACGTTCCTGGGCGGTGTCCGGCACGGTCTGTCGCTGGGCTCGCCCGTCGCCGTGATGGTCGGCAACACCGAGTGGCCCAAGTGGGAGCAGGTCATGGCGGCCGATCCGGTGGATGCGGCGGAGCTGGCGGCGCTGGCGCGTAACGCGCCGCTGACCCGCCCGCGCCCCGGGCACGCCGACCTGGCCGGTATGCAGAAGTACGGCTTCGACGAGGCGCGGCCGATTCTGGAGCGTGCCTCCGCCCGCGAGACGGCGGCCCGGGTGGCGCTGGGCGCGGTGGCCCGGTCCTTCCTCAAGGAGGCGGCCGGTATCGAGATCGTCTCGCACGTGGTGGAGCTGGCGGCGGCGAAGGCGCCCTACGGCGTCGTTCCCGAGCCCTCGGACGTCGAGAAGCTGGATGCGGACCCGGTGCGCTGCCTGGACGCGGACGCGAGCAAGGCGATGGTCGCGGAGATCGACCAGGCACACAAGGACGGCGACACGCTCGGTGGCGTGGTCGAGGTGCTGGCCTACGGAGTGCCGGTGGGTCTGGGGTCGCACGTCCACTGGGACCGCCGTCTGGATGCCCGGCTGGCCGCCGCCCTGATGGGGATCCAGGCCATCAAGGGCGTCGAGGTCGGTGACGGGTTCGATCTGGCGCGGGTGCCGGGCTCGAAGGCCCATGACGAGATCGTCGCGACCGAGGACGGCATCAAGCGCACGTCCGGTCGCTCCGGCGGCACCGAGGGCGGCCTGACGACCGGCGAACTGCTGCGCGTACGCGCCGCGATGAAGCCGATCGCGACGGTGCCGCGGGCGCTGGCCACCGTGGACGTGAGCACGGGCGAGGCGACCAAGGCGCATCACCAGCGCTCGGACGTCTGCGCGGTGCCGGCCGCCGGGATCGTGGCCGAGGCGATGGTCGCGCTGGTGCTGGCCGACGCGGTGGTGGAGAAGTTCGGCGGCGACAGCGTGCCGGAGACCCGCCGCAACGTCCGCAGCTTCCTCGAGAACCTGGCGATCAAGTGACGTCGCCGGTCGCCGTACTCATCGGCCCGCCCGGCGCGGGCAAGTCGACGGTGGGCGAGCTGCTGGCCAAGCGGCTCGGTGTCGTCTACCGCGACACCGACGCCGATATCGTCGCCGCGGCCGGCAGGCCGATCGCGGAGATCTTCGTCGACGACGGCGAGCCCTACTTCCGCGAGATCGAGCGGGAGGCCGTACGCGCCGCGCTGGAGAGCCACGACGGCGTGCTGTCGCTCGGCGGCGGCGCGATCCTGGACGCCGGCACCCGCGCGCTGCTGACGGGGCTGCCGGTCGTCTTCCTGGACGTCCAACTCGCCGACGCCATCAAGCGGGTGGGCCTCGACGCGCCCCGCCCGCTGCTCGCCGTCAACCCGCGCAAGCGCTGGCGGGAGCTGATGGAGCACCGCCGCCCGCTGTACACCGAGGTCTCGCGTGCCGTGATCGCCACCGGGGAGCGCACCCCGGACGAGGTCGTCGACGCGATCGTGGACGCTTTGAAGCCAGGGCAGGCGGCGGGCGACGCCCCGCGGGCCGCCCACAGGGAGGAACAGGCATGACGGAGCAGGCCACCCGTATCCAGGTCGGCGGCACGGCCGGTACCGACCCGTACGAGGTGCTCGTCGGACGGCAGCTGCTCGGCGAACTCCCGGCGCTGATCGGGGAGAACGCCCAGCGCGTCGCCGTGCTGCACCCGGAGGCGCTGGCCGCCACGGGTGAGGCGCTGCGCGAGGATCTCGCCGCCCAGGGCTACGAAGCGGTCGCCGTCCAGCTGCCGAACGCCGAGGAGTCCAAGACCGTCGAGGTCGCGGCGTACTGCTGGAAGGCGCTCGGCCAGACCGGCTTCACGCGCGGCGATGTGATCGTCGGCGTCGGCGGCGGCGCCACCACCGACCTGGCCGGTTTCGTCGCTGCGACCTGGCTGCGCGGGGTGCGCTGGATCGCGGTGCCCACCACGGTGCTGGGCATGGTCGACGCGGCCGTGGGCGGCAAGACCGGCATCAACACCGCCGAGGGCAAGAACCTCGTCGGCGCGTTCCACCCGCCGGCCGGGGTCCTCTGCGACCTGGCGGCGCTGGACTCGCTGTCCGTCCACGACTACGTCTCCGGCCTGGCCGAGGTCATCAAGGCCGGGTTCATCGCCGACCCGGCGATCCTCGACCTGATCGAGTCCGACCCCGAGGCGGCCAAGCGCCCGGACGGCGTGCACACCGCCGAGCTGATCGAGCGGGCGATCCGGGTCAAGGCCGAGGTGGTCTCCGCCGACCTCAAGGAATCCGGTCTGCGGGAGATCCTCAACTACGGCCACACCCTGGCGCACGCCATCGAGAAGAACGAGCGCTACAACTGGCGGCACGGCGCCGCCGTCTCCGTCGGCATGGTCTTCGCCGCCGAACTCGGCCGGATCGCCGGCCGCCTGGACGACGCCACCGCCGACCGGCACCGCGCCGTCCTGGAGTCCGTCGGGCTGCCGCTCACCTACCGCGGCGACCAGTGGCCCAAGCTGCTGGAGACCATGAAGGTCGACAAGAAGACCCGCGGCGACCGGCTGCGCTTCATCGTCCTCGACGGCCTCGCCAAGCCGACGGTCCTGGAGGGCCCGGACCCGGCGATGCTGCTCGCCGCACACGCGGAGATCGCGGCATGAGCGACGCCCCGCAGGCGCCCGGCACGCCTCGCCGGGTCCTGGTGCTGAACGGTCCCAATCTCGGCCGGCTGGGCTCCCGCGAGCCCGATGTCTACGGCGCCACGTCGTACGCCGGACTCGTCGACGAGTGCACCCGGCTCGGCAAGGAGCTGGGCTTCGCGGCCGAGGTCCGGGAGACCAACGACGAGGGCGAGATGATCCGCTGGCTGCACGAGGCCGCCGACGGATCGATCCCGGTCGTCATCAACCCCGGTGCCTTCACGCACTATTCGTACGGAATGCGGGACGCGGCGGCCCAGCGCACCGCCCCGCTCATCGAGGTGCACATCTCTAACCCGTACGCGCGCGAGGAATTCCGGCACAATTCGGTGATCGCGGCCGTCGCCAGCGGTACGGTCGCCGGCTTCGGTATCGGCTCGTACCGCCTCGCGCTGCGCGCGCTGGCCGAGGAGCTCACCGCCTGACGCGCCGATCCGGGCACTCCCCGCAGCCCCCGGCCGTTCAGCAACCGAGCGCCGGGGGTGGGGATCCGACGGGGCATCAGCGGGCAGAGTACCGTTCGCAGCAGTTCCACCCGCGCCGCCGGCCGCCGCCGGTCACGACCCGCACGGCACAGCCCGGCGCCGCAGCGCACCATGTCGACCGCACGAGACGGAGAGCCACCGGATGCAGTACGCAGTGGGGGCTCCGCTGCCTCCGCCCCGCCGGCCGGAGCCTGACCTGCCGGGCCACGCCCCGGGGCCCGGCGCCGCCATGAGCTGGACCCCCGACCAGGGCCGGCCCCTACCTCCCGCCTCACCCCCGTCCCCTGCGCAGCCCCCGGCTCCCGCCGCCCCGCCGGCCCAGGCACCCCCGGTGCCCCCGCCGCCCGCCCCGTCCCACGGCGCGCCCGCGCCCGGCCCCGGCTGGAGCGGACCGGCACCGCAGCAGGCCCCGCCCACCCCACAGAGCACCGACATCACCGGCCACATCCAGCTGCCCCCGGGCGCCCCGGTGCCGCTGCCCAGCCCGCCGACGGACACCGCGGCCCCCGACGCCGCGCATGCCGCCGTCGCGGTGCTGCTCATCGGCCCGGCCGGTGCCGGCAAGACCAGCGTCGCCCGGCACTGGGCCGACACCCGGCGGGTGCCGACCGCGCACATCAGCCTCGACGACGTGCGCGAATGGGTCCGTTCCGGATTCGCCGACCCGCAGACGGGCTGGAACGACCACTCCGAGGCGCAGTACCGCCTCGCCCGCCGCACCTGCGGCTTCGCCGCCCGCAACTTCCTCGCCAACGGCATCTCCTGCATCCTCGACGACGCCGTCTTCCCCGACCGCCCGGTCGTCGGCCTCGGCGGCTGGAAGCGGCATGTGGGCCCCGGCCTGCTGCCCGTCGTGCTGCTGCCGGGCCTGGAGATCGTCCTGGAGCGCAACGCCCGGCGCAGCGGCAACCGCCGGCTCTCCGACGAAGAGGTCGCCCGCATCCACGGCCGGATGGCCGGCTGGTACGGCTCGGGGCTGCCGATCATCGACAACTCCTCGCACGACGTCGCGACGACGGTGCGGGTGCTGGACGACGTCGTCGCCCGCAGCATCGCCAGCCCGCCCAGCTGGTAGCGGGCAGGGGCGTTGGCCGCCGGGCGCGGCTGCGTACTCCGGGCGGCCGCTCTCGAACGGCCGCCGCACCGTTCCGGCCGTAGGCTCGTGATATGTCCGAGTTGTACGCGGTTCGACGCACGCGGTTGCGCGACCGCGTAGCCGGGGCGGGAAGCGCCTCCGCCCTGGTATCGCGCCCTGCCAACGTCCGCTACCTCACCGGCTGTGCGCCACCCGGCGCCGCCCTGCTGCTGGGGCCCGTCCATGACGTGCTGCTCTGCACCCGGCCGCTGAGCGGCGACCCGTCCGAGGGCCGCCCCGCCGAGGGCGTACGGCTGCTGGTGCTGCCCACCCGCGCGGGTGACCCGGTCGTGGCCGGCGCCGACCTCGCCGAGAAGGCCGGCGCCGACACCCTGGCCGTCGAGGAGCACCATCTCACCGTCACCCGGCACCGGGCGCTCGCCCAGGTCGTGCCCCGGATGCGGCTGGCCGACCTGGCGTGCGCGGTCGAGGCGCAGCGGCTGATCAAGGACGACGACGAGATCGCCTCGCTGCGGATCGCCGCCGAGATCACCGACCAGGCGCTCGGTGAACTCCTGGAGTCCATCCTCGTGGGGCGCACCGAACGTCATCTCGCCCTCGAACTGGAGCGCCGCCTCGTCGATCACGGCGCCGACGGCCCGGCCTTCCCCACCTCCGTGGCCTCCGGGCTCAATTCCGGGCGCTTGGGGCATCTGCCCACGGACCGCCGGGTGGAGGAGGGTGACTTCCTGAGCGTCTCCCTGGGGGCGAACTACCGCGGATATCGTTGCGAGATCGGCCGGACCTTCGTCATCGGCACCACGCCCGCGGACTGGCAGATCGAGCTCTACGACCTTGTTTTCGCAGCCCAGCGGGCAGGCCGGGAGGCACTCGCACCCGGTGTGGAATACCGCGAAGTGGACCGTGTGACCCGTCACGTACTGGACGCGGCGGGGCACGGCGAGCGGCTCGGACCGTGGACCGGGCACGGTGTCGGGCTCGAAATCGACGAGGACCCTCAATTGTCACCTGCGGCCATGGGTAAACTGGACGCTTGCGTGCCGGTCACCGTCGAACCGGGGGTTCACCTCCCGGGCCGCGGAGGTGTCCGCATCGACGACACACTCGTCGTCCGTCCCGAGGCGGACGGCGGGCCCGAGCTACTCACGATCACGACCAAGGAGCTGCTCGCGCTGTGAGCTTGACGGCTTGCGGCGGGCGGCTTCGGGGTACCCACCACCTGCAGTCCAGGAGATTCCGCAACCGTGGCTTCCACGAACGACCTCAAGAACGGCCTGGTGCTCAAGCTCGAAGGGGGCCAGCTCTGGTCCGTCGTCGAGTTCCAGCATGTCAAGCCCGGTAAGGGCCCGGCCTTCGTCCGCACCAAGCTGAAGAATGTGCTCTCCGGCAAGGTGGTCGACAAGACCTTCAACGCCGGCGTGAAGGTCGAGACGGCCACCGTCGACAAGCGCAGCATGCAGTTCTCCTACATGGACGGCGACTACTTCGTCTTCATGGACATGGACACGTATGACCAGCTGCACGTCGACCGCAAGGCTGTCGGCGACGCCGCGAACTTCCTCCTCGAGGGCTTCGAGGCCGTCGTGGCGCAGCACGAGGGCGAGGTCCTCTACGTCGAGCTGCCCGCCGCCGTCGAGCTGGTCATCCAGCACACCGACCCGGGCGTCCAGGGCGACCGCTCCACCGGCGGCTCCAAGCCCGCCACCCTGGAGACCGGTTACGACATCCAGGTGCCGCTCTTCATCACCACCGGTGAAAAGATCAAGGTCGATACCCGTTCGGGCGACTACCTCGGCCGGGTGAACAGCTAACCGTGGCTGCCCGCAACAAGGCCCGTAAGCGCGCCTTCCAGATCCTCTTCGAGGCCGACCAGCGCGGGGTCGACGTGCAGTCCGTGCTCGCGGACTGGATGCGGCACGCCCGGACCGACCCCCGGCAGCCGCCGGTGAACGAGTACACCTTGCAGTTGGTCGAGGGGTACGCGGACCACACCCGCCACATCGACGAGCTGATCTGGACGTACGCCGTCGACTGGGACCTGGACCGGATGCCGGTCGCCGACCGTGCCATCGTCCGGCTCGGTGCCTATGAGCTGATCTGGGTCGACGAGACCCCGGACGCCGTGGCGATCGACGAAGCGGTGCAGCTCGCCAAGGAGTTCTCCACGGAT
Organism: Streptomyces sp. NPDC101393; assembly: GCF_044767385.1. Classification (NCBI taxonomy): domain Bacteria; kingdom Bacillati; phylum Actinomycetota; class Actinomycetes; order Kitasatosporales; family Streptomycetaceae; genus Streptomyces; species Streptomyces sp. NPDC101393. The sequence continues at coordinate 422,156 of NZ_JBIWNU010000007.1, forward strand.
GACTCCCCGGCCTTCGTCAACGGCCTGCTCGGCCGTTTCAAGGAGCTGAAGCCGGGCCTGCGGCGTGAGGAGACGCAGTAGGCGGACGGTGCAGTAGGTGAACGGGCCCGGGGTGAAGCTGGATACTCCGGGCCCTTCGCCTGTCCGCCCAGCGGCGTACGGGCCTCGGCACGGCCGCCCCGGGCGCCCCGTGGGTACCGCCCTGCGGGCCGGTCGGGCCCGGACAGACGACAACCGCCGCCCCGGTGGCCGGGGCGGCGGTACGTTTCTGCAGGTGAAGCCGGGGTGTCAGAGGTCGTCGTGCGCCACGGCGCGGCGGGCGTCGGCGTCCAGCACGCCCCAGCTGATCAGCTGCTCGGTCAGCACCGAGGGCGACTGGTCGTAGATGACCGCGAGGGTGCGCAGGTCGTCCTGACGGATCGAGAGGACCTTGCCGTTGTAGTCGCCGCGCTGGCTCTGGATCGTGGCGGCGTAGCGCTGCAGCGGTCCGGCCTTCTCCTGCGGGACGTGGGCGAGGCGCTCCAGGTCCAGCACCAGCTTCGGCGGCGGCTCGGCAGCTCCGCCGGGTGTCGTACCCGGCAGCAGCTCCTGCACCGGCACACCGTAGAAGTCCGCCAGTTCGGCGAGGCGCTGCACGGTCACGGCTCGGTCGCCGCGCTCGTACGAGCCGACCACCACGGCCTTCCAGCGGCCCTGGGACTTCTCCTCGACGCCGTGGAGCGAGAGGCCCTGCTGGGTGCGGATCGCACGGAGCTTGGCCCCGAGCTGTTTGGCGTATTCGCTGGACATAAAGCTCCCCAGACACCTGAATCGATATGCGGCTACGCCGCGCGGCTGGTAACTCACTGTGAGGTTACGCAGCGTAATTTGGCTTCGTCAAGCCGAATGAGTCAGACCCGAGCCCGTCACAGGGGCCACGGGGGGCTCATGAAGGGCCCGTGCGGCTTGCGGCGTCTGGCCCAAGGCCACGCACCATTGTCCGATCATCCGCATACCGCCAGTGCGGCGACGCGACGCCGCGCCGGCCGCCCCGGGCCGCCGGCTCCGCCGTCACCCCCCTGCGGGTGCCGGGGCGCCCCCTGCTAATCTGAGCACCGTAATTTCGACGTCCTTTAAGGTCCGTCCCGTGAGGCGGAGAAGGAGGTCCGTTTCATATGGACGCAAGCAGTTCCGACGCACGATCCCAGCTCCCCGCACGCCCGGTGCTCGAAGGCCCGGACATCGCGCGGATGCTCACCCGCATCGCCCACGAGATCGTCGAACGCGCCAAGGGCGCCGACGACGTGGTGCTGCTGGGAATCCCCACCCGCGGCGTGTTCCTCGCCCGGCGGCTGGCCGCCAAGCTTGAGGACATCACCGGCCGCAGCATTCCGGTCGGCTCGCTCGACATCACGATGTACCGCGACGACCTGCGGCTGGGCCCCGCCCGTACGCTCGCCCGTACGGAGATCCCCGCCGACGGCATCGAGGGACGCGTCGTCCTCCTCGTGGACGACGTCCTCTTCTCCGGGCGCACGATCCGCGCCGCCCTGGACGCGCTGGGCGACATCGGACGGCCGCGCGCCGTGCAGTTGGCGGTCCTCGTCGACCGCGGTCACCGCGAGCTGCCGATCCGCGCCGATTACGTAGGCAAGAACCTCCCCACGTCGCTGCGGGAGACGGTCAAGGTCCAGCTCACCGAGGAGGACGGCCGGGACGCCGTGCTGCTCGGTGTCAGTGGGACCGGCCCGGCCGGCGAGCGCTAGCGCACCGCGTACGGACCCGGTGATCCCGGGCCCGTACCCCTGCCTGCTCGACGGACATTCCCGTACCCCTCCCTCACACACGGAGAAACCGGATGAAGCGTCACCTCATCTCGGCCGCCGATCTCACCCGCGACGACGCCGTCCTGATCCTCGACACCGCCGAGGAGATGGCCCGGGTCGCGGACCGGCCGATCAAGAAACTTCCCACCCTGCGCGGACGCACCGTCGTCAACCTTTTCTTCGAGGACTCGACCCGTACCCGCATCTCCTTCGAGGCCGCAGCCAAGCGGCTCTCGGCGGACGTCATCAACTTCTCCGCCAAGGGCTCGTCGGTCTCCAAGGGCGAGTCGCTCAAGGACACCGCCCTGACGCTGGAGGCGATGGGCGCGGATGCCGTCGTCATCCGGCACGGCGACTCCGGCGCCCCGCACCGCCTGGCGACCTCCGGCTGGATCGGCGGCTCCGTGGTCAATGCCGGTGACGGCACCCACGAACACCCCACCCAGGCCCTGCTGGACGCCTTCACGATGCGCCGGCGCCTCGTCGGGGCCGACGCCGCGGGCAAGGACCTCGCCGGCCGCCGGATCACCATCGTCGGCGACATCCTGCACAGCCGTGTCGCCCGCTCCAACGTCCATCTGCTGACCACCCTCGGGGCCCAGGTCACCCTGGTCGCGCCGCCGACCCTGGTCCCGATCGGCGTGGAGCAGTGGCCCTGCGAGGTCAGCTACGACCTGGACTCCGTGGTGGCAGGGTCGGACGCCGTGATGATGCTGCGGGTGCAGCGCGAGCGGATGAACGCGGCGTTCTTCCCCACCGAGCGGGAGTACGCGCGGCGCTACGGCCTGGACGGCGACCGGATGGCGCGGATGCCCGAGCACGCCATCGTGATGCACCCCGGCCCGATGAACCGCGGCATGGAGATCACCGCCGAGGTCGCCGACTCGCCGCGCTGCACCGCCGTCGAACAGGTCACCAACGGTGTCAGCATCCGTATGGCGGTCCTCTATCTGCTTCTGGGCGGCAACGAGCCCGCCATCACCGCCGGCACCGGCACCAGCCCCCGCACCGAGGAGAGCAAGTAACCATGAGCAAGATCCTTATTCGCGGGGCGAAGATCCTCGGTGGCGAGCCGCAGGACGTCCTCATCGACGGCGAGACCATCGCCGAGGTCGGCAGCGGGCTGAGCGCCGAGGGCGCCCGGGTGATCGAGGCCGACGGGAAGATCCTGCTGCCGGGCCTCGTCGACCTGCACACCCACCTGCGGGAGCCGGGCCGCGAGGACTCCGAGACGGTACTGACCGGCACCAAGGCCGCGGCCGTCGGCGGCTTCACCGCCGTGCACGCGATGGCCAACACCTTCCCCGTCGCCGACACCGCGGGCGTCGTCGAGCAGGTCTGGCGCCTGGGCAAGGAGTCCGGCTACTGCGACGTCCAGCCGGTCGGTGCGGTAACGGTGGGCCTGGAGGGCAAGAAGCTCGCCGAGCTCGGCGCCATGCACGACTCCGCGGCCGGCGTCCGGGTCTTCTCCGACGACGGCAAGTGCGTCGACGACGCCGTCATCATGCGGCGCGCCCTGGAGTACGTGAAGGCCTTCGACGGCGTCGTCGCCCAGCACGCCCAGGAGCCCCGGCTCACCGAAGGCGCCCAGATGAACGAGGGCATCGTCTCCGCGGAACTCGGTCTGGGCGGCTGGCCCGCGGTGGCCGAGGAGTCGATCATCGCCCGCGATGTGCTGCTCGCCGCGCACGTCGGCTCCCGGGTGCACATCTGCCACCTCTCCACCGCCGGCTCCGTCGAGCTGGTGCGCTGGGCCAAGTCCAAGGGCTGGGACGTCACCGCCGAGGTCACCCCGCACCACCTCCTGCTCACCGACGAGCTCGTACGCTCCTACAACCCGGTCTACAAGGTGAACCCGCCGCTGCGCACCGAGGCCGACGTCATGGCGCTGCGCGAGGCGCTCGCCGACGGCACCATCGACTGCGTCGCCACCGACCACGCCCCGCACCCGCACGAGGACAAGGACTGCGAGTGGGGTGCCGCGGCCATGGGCATGGTCGGCCTGGAGACGGCGCTGTCCGTCGTCCAGCACACGATGGTCGACAGCGGACTCCTGGACTGGGCCGGCGTCGCCGACCGGATGTCCTTCCGCCCGGCCGTCATCGGCCGCCTTGAGGGCCACGGCCGCCCCGTCTCGGCCGGTGAACCTGCCAACCTCACACTGCTCGATTCCGCTTACCGTGGAGAGGTGGACCCCGCGGGCTTCGCCTCCCGCAGCCGCAACACCCCCTACGAGGGCCGTGAGCTGCCGGGACGCGTCACCCACACCTTCCTGCGGGGCCGCGCAACGGTCGTCGACGGGAAGCTGGCGTGACTCCTCCTCTTATGCAACTGGCCGCGGCGCAGAAGTCCGCCGAGGTCACCGACTGGGCCGCACGGATCGGCTGGGTCGTCGGCCTGCTGCTCTTCGTCGCGCTCCTCTACTGGCTGATGCGCGAGGGCTGGAAATGGCGCGGCACGCTCCAGGGCGATCTGCCCGAGCTGCCCGCCACGCCCGCCGACGCCGGTGAGCCGCAGCTGACCCTGAGCGGCCGCTACCACGGTTCGACCACCGCCGGAGAGTGGCTCGACCGCATCGTCGCCCACGGTCTCGGCACCCGCAGCCGCGTCGGGCTGACCCTGACCGACCAGGGCCTGGACGTCGTGCGGCCGGGCGCGCGGGACTTCTTCGTGCCCGCCGCCGCGCTGCGCGGCGCCCGGCTCGACAAGGGCATCGCCGGCAAGGTCCTGCCCGAGGGCGGACTGCTCATCGTGACCTGGGCGCACGGCGGCAAGGAGATCGACTCCGGCTTCCGCTCCGACCGGGCGGCCGAGCACCCGGCGTGGGTCCGCGCGGTCAACGCCCGCAGTGCGGCCGCCGCCCCCGGCACCACCGAAGACACCACCAGCACCACCGAGCACATCGAAACGGAAGGCGCACGATGACGACCTCCACCAGGGGAACTGAGAAGGTTCCCGCCGTACTCGTCCTGGAGGACGGCCGCAGCTTCCGCGGCCGCGCCTACGGGGCCGTGGGGGAGACCTTCGGCGAGGCGGTGTTCTCCACCGGCATGACCGGCTACCAGGAGACCCTGACCGACCCGTCCTACCACCGCCAGGTCGTCGTCATGACCGCCCCGCACATCGGCAACACCGGTGTGAACGACGAGGACAACGAGTCCGCGAAGATCTGGGTCGCCGGCTACGTCGTCCGTGACCCCGCCCGGATCCCGTCCAACTGGCGCTCGGTGCGCTCGCTGGACGACGAGCTGGTCGCCCAGGGCATCGTCGGCATCAGCGGCGTCGACACCCGCGCACTCACCCGCCACCTGCGCGAGCGCGGTGCGATGCGGGTCGGCATCTTCTCCGGGGACGCGCTGCCCGACGAGGGCATGATGCTCGCCAAGGTGCGCCAGGCCCCCGAGATGGAGGGCGCCGACCTCTCGGCACAGGTCGCCACCAAGGAGTCCTACGTCGTGCCCGCCATCGGCACGAAGAGGTTCACGGTCGCCGCCGTCGACCTGGGCATCAAGGGCATGACCCCGCACCGCATGGCCGAGCGCGGCATCGAGGTGCACGTGCTGCCCGCGACCGCCACCGTCGAGGACATCTACGCCGTGGAGCCCGACGGCGTGTTCTTCTCCAACGGCCCCGGCGACCCGGCGACCGCCGATCACCCGGTGTCCGTGATGCAGGGTGTGCTGGAGCGGAAGACGCCGCTGTTCGGCATCTGCTTCGGCAACCAGATCCTGGGCCGCGCGCTGGGCTTCGGCACCTTCAAGCTCAAGTACGGCCACCGCGGCATCAACCAGCCGGTGCAGGACCGTACGACCGGCAAGGTCGAGGTCACCGCGCACAACCACGGATTCGCCGTCGACGCCCCGCTCGACGCCGTCTCCGACACCCCCTTCGGCCGCGCCGAGGTCTCGCACGTCTGCCTCAACGACAACGTCGTTGAGGGGCTGCACCTCCTCGACCAGCCGGCTTTCAGCGTCCAGTACCACCCCGAAGCCGCAGCGGGGCCGCACGACGCGGCCTACCTGTTCGACCGCTTCGTCTCTCTCATGGAGGGCCAGCGTGCCTAAGCGCACCGATATCCAGTCCGTCCTGGTCATCGGCTCCGGCCCGATCGTCATCGGCCAGGCCGCCGAGTTCGACTACTCCGGCACCCAGGCCTGCCGCGTCCTCAAGGCCGAGGGCCTGCGCGTCATCCTGGTCAACTCCAACCCGGCCACGATCATGACCGACCCGGAGATCGCCGACGCCACCTACGTCGAGCCGATCACCCCCGAGTTCGTCGAGAAGATCATCGCCAAGGAGCGCCCCGACGCGCTGCTGCCCACCCTGGGCGGCCAGACCGCGCTGAACACCGCGATCTCCATGCACGAGCAGGGCGTGCTCGACAAGTACGGCGTCGAGCTCATCGGCGCCAACGTCGAGGCGATCAACAAGGGCGAGGACCGCGACCTGTTCAAGGGCGTCGTCGAGGCCGTGCACGCCAAGATCGGGCACGGCGAGTCCGCCCGCTCGGTGATCTGCCACTCCATGGACGACGTCCTCCAGGGTGTCGACACCCTCGGCGGCTACCCCGTCGTCGTCCGCCCCTCCTTCACCATGGGCGGCGCCGGCTCCGGCTTCGCGCACGACGAGGAGGAGCTGCGCCGCATCGCCGGCCAGGGCCTCACCCTCTCCCCGACCACCGAGGTGCTCCTGGAGGAGTCCATCCTCGGCTGGAAGGAGTACGAGCTGGAGCTGATGCGCGACAAGCACGACAACGTCGTGGTCGTCTGCTCCATCGAGAACTTCGACCCGATGGGCGTGCACACCGGCGACTCGATCACCGTCGCCCCGGCGATGACGCTGACCGACCGCGAGTACCAGACCCTGCGGGACGTCGGTATCGCGATCATCCGCGAGGTCGGCGTCGACACCGGTGGCTGCAACATCCAGTTCGCGGTCAACCCCGACGACGGCCGGATCATCGTCATCGAGATGAACCCCCGTGTCTCGCGCTCCTCCGCGCTCGCCTCCAAGGCGACCGGCTTCCCGATCGCCAAGATCGCGGCCCGGCTCGCGGTGGGCTACACGCTCGATGAGATCCCCAACGACATCACCGAGAAGACCCCGGCGTCCTTCGAGCCGACCCTCGACTATGTCGTCGTCAAGGTGCCCCGCTTCGCATTCGAGAAGTTCCCGGCCGCCGACGCCACGCTCACCACGACCATGAAGTCGGTCGGCGAGGCGATGGCCATCGGCCGCAACTTCCCCGAGGCGCTCAACAAGGCGCTGCGCTCGCTGGAGAAGAAGGGCAGCCAGTTCGACTTCGTCGGCGAGCCCGGCGACAGGACCGCCCTCCTGGAGTCCGCCCGGGTTCCCACCGACGGCCGGATCAACACCGTCATGCAGGCGATCCGGGCCGGCGCCACCCCGGCGGAGGTCTTCGACCACACGAAGATCGACCCGTGGTTCGTCGACCAGCTCTTCCTGGTCAAGGAGATCGCGGACGAGATCGCGGACGCCGAGAAGCTCCACCCGGAGATCCTTGCGGACGCAAAGCGGCACGGCTTCTCCGACGCGCAGATCGCCGCGATCCGCGGGCTGCGCGAGGACGTCGTCCGCGAGGTGCGGCACGCCCTCGGCGTCCGCCCGGTCTACAAGACCGTCGACACCTGCGCCGCCGAGTTCGCCGCGCGGACGCCGTACTTCTACTCCTCGTACGACGAGGAGAGCGAGGTCGCGCCCCGCGAGAAGCCCGCCGTGATCATCCTCGGCTCCGGCCCCAACCGCATCGGCCAGGGCATCGAGTTCGACTACTCCTGCGTCCACGCCTCCTTCGCGCTCAGCGACGCCGGCTACGAGACCGTGATGGTCAACTGCAACCCGGAGACCGTCTCCACCGACTACGACACCTCCGACCGGCTCTACTTCGAGCCGCTCACCCTGGAGGACGTCCTGGAGATCGTGCACGCCGAGACCCTGGCCGGCCCGGTCGCCGGTGTCATCGTCCAGCTCGGCGGCCAGACCCCGCTGGGCCTGGCGCAGGCCCTCAAGGACAACGGCGTGCCGATCGTCGGCACCTCGCCCGAGGCCATCGACCTCGCCGAGGAGCGCGGCGCCTTCGGCCGGGTGCTCACCGAGGCCGGGCTGCCCGCCCCGAAGTACGGCACCGCCTTCTCCTACGAGGACGCGAAGAAGATCGCCACCGAGATCGGCTACCCGGTCATGGTCCGCCCCTCGTACGTCCTGGGCGGCCGCGGTATGGAGATCGTCTACGACGAGCCGTCGCTCGGCGAGTACCTGCTGCGCCACGCCGGTCTCATCGACCGGCACCCGGTCCTCATCGACCGTTTCCTCGACGACGCCATCGAGATCGACGTCGACGCCCTCTACGACGGCACCGAGCTCTACCTCGGCGGCGTCATGGAGCACATCGAGGAAGCCGGCATCCACTCCGGCGACTCCGCCTGCGCTCTGCCCCCCATCACCCTGGGCGGCTTCGACATCAAGCGGCTGCGCGCCTCGACGGAAGCCATCGCCAAGGGCGTCGGCGTCCGCGGCCTGATCAACATCCAGTTCGCGATGGCCGGGGACATCCTCTACGTCCTGGAGGCCAACCCCCGCGCCTCCCGTACGGTCCCCTTCACCTCGAAGGCGACCGCGGTGCCGCTGGCCAAGGCCGCCGCCCGCATCTCGCTCGGCGCCACCGTCGCCGAGCTGCGCGCCGAGGGCATGCTGCCCAAGGCCGGCGACGGCGGCACGCTGCCGCTGGACGCGCCGATCTCCGTCAAGGAGGCCGTGATGCCCTGGTCGCGCTTCCGGGACGCCTCGGGCCGCGGTGTGGACACCATCCTCGGCCCGGAGATGCGCTCCACCGGCGAGGTCATGGGCATCGACTCGGTCTTCGGCACCGCCTACGCCAAGTCGCAGTCCGCCGCGTACGGCGCGCTGCCCACCAAGGGCCGCGCGTTCGTCTCCGTCGCCAACCGCGACAAGCGCTCGATGATCTTCCCGGCCCGGGAACTCGTCGCGCACGGCTTCGAACTGCTCGCCACCTCCGGCACCGCCGAGGTCCTGCGCCGCAACGGCATCAACGCCACCGTGGTCCGCAAGCAGTCCGAGGGCGAGGGCCCGAACGGCGAGAAGACCATCGTCCAGCTCATCCACGACGGCCAGGTCGACCTGATCGTCAACACCCCCTACGGCACCGGCGGCCGCCTCGACGGGTACGACATCCGTACCGCGTCCGTCGCCCGCGGCATCCCCTGCCTGACCACGGTCCAGGCGCTCGCCGCCGCCGTCCAGGGCATCGAGGCGATGTCCCGCGGGGACGTGGGTGTGCGGTCCCTCCAGGAACACGCACGACATCTCACCGCCGCCCGCGAGGAGTAGGGCGCACGAGGGGGACACCGAGGCGGTGTCCCCCTCTTCATGAGCCCACCATCCCCGCCCGCGGAAGGCCCACCCACGATGTACCGCCTCTTCTTCCACCTGATCTTCAAGCGCATGGACCCCGAGCAGGCCCACCACCTCGCCTTCGGCTGGATCCGCCGGGCGGCCCGCGTCCCGGTGCTCCGCACCTTCCTCGCGGCCGCCCTCGCGCCCCGCTTCACCGAGCTGCGCACCGAGGCCCTCGGGCGCCGGATGCACGGCCCCTTCGGCCTGGCCGCCGGCTTCGACAAGAACGCCGTCGCCATCGACGGCATGACGATGCTCGGCTTCGACCACGTCGAGATCGGCACCGTCACCGCCCAGGCGCAGCCGGGCAACCCCAAGAAGCGCCTGTTCCGGCTCGTGCCGGACCGCGCGCTGATCAACCGCATGGGGTTCAACAACGACGGTTCCGCGTCCGTGGCGGCCCGCCTGGCCGCCCGGAACCCGGTCTTTTCGACCACCGTCGGCGTCAACATCGGCAAGACCAAGATCGTCCCCGAGGACGAGGCGACCGCCGACTACGTCACCTCCACCGAGCGCCTCGCCGGCCACGCCGACTACCTCGTCGTCAACGTCTCCTCGCCGAACACCCCGGGGCTGCGCAACCTCCAGGCCGTCGAACACCTCCGGCCGCTGCTCACCGCCGTCCGCGAGGCCGCCGACCGCACGGTCACCGACCGCCGGGTCCCGCTGCTGGTCAAGATCGCCCCGGACCTCGCCGACGCGGACATCGACGCCGTCGCCGACCTCGCCGTCGAACTCGGCCTGGACGGCATCATCGCCACCAACACCACCATCGCCCGCGACAGCCTCGGCCTGCGGTCCGACCCGGCCCTGACCTCCGAGACCGGCGGCCTGTCCGGCGCGCCCGTCAAGGAGCGCTCCCTGGAGGTCCTGCGCCGCCTCTACGCGCGCGTGGGCGACCGGATCACCCTCGTCGGTGTCGGCGGCATCACCACCGCCGAGGACGCCTGGCAGCGCATCCTCGCCGGCGCCACCCTCGTTCAGGGCTACAGCGCCTTCATCTACGAAGGCCCCCTCTGGTGCCGCGGCATCCACAAGGGCCTGGCCGCGCGCCTGCGCAACAGCCCGTACGCCACCCTCGCCGACGCCGTCGGCGCCGAGCACAAGAAGGTGACGGCATGACCCGGGAGACCGCCCAGGAGCCCTTCGGCGCCCGCCTGCGCCGCGCGATGGACGAGCGGGGCCCGCTCTGCGTCGGCATCGACCCGCACGCCTCGCTGCTCGCCGACTGGGGCCTGAACGACGACGTCGCGGGCCTGGCGCGGTTCACCCGCACCGTCGTGGAGGCGCTCGCCGACCGCGTCGCCGTCCTCAAGCCGCAGTCCGCCTTCTTCGAGCGCTTCGGCTCCCGCGGCATCGCCGTCCTGGAGACCGCCGTCGAGGAGGCCCGCGAGCGCGGGGCCCTGGTCCTGATGGACGCCAAGCGCGGCGACATCGGCTCCACCATGGGCGCGTACGCCGCCACCTACCTGGACAAGGACTCGCCGCTCTTCTCCGACGCGGTGACCGTCTCGCCGTATCTGGGCTACGGCTCGCTGCGTCCGGCCCTGGAGGCGGCCCGTGTCAGCGGCGCCGGTGTCTTCGTGCTCGCGCTGACGTCCAACCCGGAGGGCGCCGAGGTCCAGCGCGCCCTGCGCGCCGACGGCAGCACCGTCGCGGCGACGATGCTCGGCCACCTCGCGGCCGAGAACGCCGGTGCCGAGCCGCTCGGGTCCGTCGGCGCGGTCGTCGGCGCCACCCTCGGTGATCTCTCCGCGTTCGATCTGGGGATCAACGGTCCGCTGCTGGCCCCCGGCATCGGCGCGCAGGGCGCCACCCCCGCCGACCTCCCCGGCGTCTTCGGCGACGCGGTGCGCAATGTCGTGCCGAGCGTCAGCCGCGGAGTGCTGCGGCACGGTCCGGACACCGCGGCGCTGCGCGCGGCGGCGGTCCGTTTCGCCGATGAAGTGCGAGCAGCGGTCGAATAGGGGGGACTTTGGTCCCGAATTGTCCTGGTCAGCAGAGTCTGACCAGGACTTTTCGTCTGTTCTCGCTGACTCCGGCGCCCTCGGCCGCTAGTCTCCGTCGAGAGCACCGCACGTAAGGGCGTTGCTCGTTGCTCCGCAGGTGCGGGGCGACTAGGTTCCACACCGGTCCGTATCCGACAGTTCGACATCCGAGGTGACGTAGGCGTGGCTCTTCCGCCCCTTACCCCTGAACAGCGCGCAGCCGCGCTCGAGAAGGCCGCCGCGGCTCGCCGGGAGCGCGCCGAGGTCAAGAATCGGCTCAAGCACTCCGGTGCATCCCTCCATGAGGTCATCAAGCAGGGCCAGGAGAACGACGTCATCGGCAAGATGAAGGTCTCCGCCCTCCTGGAGTCCCTGCCCGGCGTGGGCAAGGTCCGCGCCAAGCAGATCATGGAGCGACTCGGGATCTCCGAGAGCCGCCGCGTACGGGGTCTTGGCTCCAATCAGATCGCGTCGCTGGAGCGCGAGTTCGGCAGCCCCGCTGCCTGAGTTTCCCGGCACTGCCGGGAAGCTGGAATAATCGCCGTATGGCTGCAACATCCCGGGGGACCACCCCCGTGCCCCCGGACGCCCGTCCGCGACTGACCGTGCTCTCCGGCCCCTCGGGGGTCGGCAAGAGCACGGTCGTCGCGCATCTGCGCAAAGTTCATCCCGAGGTCTGGCTCTCGGTCTCGGCCACCACCCGCAAGCCGCGCCCGGGGGAGCGGCACGGTGTCCAGTACTTCTTCGTCGACGACGAGGAGTTCGACAAGCTCGTCGCCAATGGCGAGCTGCTGGAGTGGGCCGAGTTCGCGGGCAACCGCTACGGCACCCCGCGGCAGGCGGTCCTGGACCGCCTGGAGGCCGGGGAGCCCGTCCTGCTGGAGATCGACCTGCAGGGTGCCCGCCAGGTCCGGGAGTCCATGGCGGAGGCCCATCTGATCTTCCTGGCCCCGCCGAGCTGGGACGAACTCGTCCGCCGGCTCACCGGGCGGGGCACCGAGGCCCCCGAGGTCATCGAGCGCCGTCTGACGGCCGCCAAGGTCGAGCTGGCCGCGGAGACCGAGTTCGATGTGACCCTCGTCAACACCTCCGTCGAGGACGTCAGCCGTGAGCTGCTAGCCTTGATGCTGCGTCGACCTGGGGACCAGAACACCAGCGGCTGACCCCGCGGCCCCCGGACCGCCAAAGATTTTCCGCTCCACCCCCGGCTTCATACCCCTTCGGAAGGCAGAGAGTGTCCTCTTCCATGACCGCACCCGAGGGCATCATCAATCCTCCGATTGATGAGCTTCTCGAGGCCACCGACTCGAAGTACAGCCTCGTGATCTACGCCGCCAAGCGCGCGCGTCAGATCAACGCGTACTACTCCCAGCTCGGTGAGGGCCTGCTTGAGTACGTCGGCCCGCTCGTGGACACGCACGTCCACGAGAAGCCGCTGTCGATCGCGCTCCGCGAGATCAACGCAGGCCTGCTGACCTCCGAGGCCATCGAGGGCCCGGCTCAGTAGCAGCACGGCATTCCGCCACCGAGGGCCCGGCCGGGGGCACCTTCCAGCATCTGACTGGGGGGAGCATCTGCCGGGCCCTTGGTGTGTCATGGGGACATACCTAACGGACCGAGGCTCGGGGAGCGGCGAAGCGATGGACAAGCGGGAGCGGCGGGACAAGCCCAAGGTCGTCCTGGGGGTCAGCGGCGGAATCGCCGCGTACAAGGCGTGCGAGCTGCTGCGGCGGCTCACCGAGTCCGGGCACGACGTACGCGTCGTACCGACCGCCGCGTCGCTGCACTTCATCGGCGAGGCCACCTGGTCGGCGCTCTCCGGCAACCCCGCCTCCACCGAGGTCTGGGAATCCGTCCACGAGGTGCCGCACGTCCGCATCGGCCAGGCCGCCGAGCTCGTCGTCGTCGCTCCCGCCACCGCCGACATGCTGGCGAAGGCCGCCCACGGCCTCGCCGACGACCTGCTGACCAACACCCTGCTCACGGCTCGCTGTCCGGTGGTCTTCGCGCCGGCCATGCACACCGAGATGTGGGAGAACCCGGCAACCCAGGAGAACGTCGCCACCCTGCGCCGCCGCGGCGCGATCGTCATCGAACCCTCCGTGGGCCGGCTGACCGGCGTCGACACCGGCAAGGGCCGCTTCCCCGACCCCGTCGAGATCTTCGAACTCTGCCGCCGGGTGCTGGCCCGCGGCTCCGAGGCCGCGACGTCGGACCTCGCCGGCCGCCATGTGCTGATCAGCGCGGGCGGCACCCGGGAGCCCCTCGACCCGGTCCGTTACCTGGGCAACCGTTCCTCCGGAAAGCAGGGCTACGCCCTCGCCCGGACCGCCGCGGCCCGCGGTGCCCGCGTCACCCTGGTCGCCGGCAATACGGAGCTGCCGGATCCGGCCGGGGTGGACGTCGTCCGCATCGGCACCGCCGTGCAGTTGCGCGAGGCCGTCCTCAAGGCCGCCACGGACGCCGACGCGGTGGTCATGGCGGCCGCCGTTGCCGACTTCCGCCCGGCCGTCTATGCCACCGGGAAGATCAAGAAGAAGGACGGGCAGGAGCCGGAACCAGTCACCCTGGTCCGTAATCCGGACATCCTCGCCGAGATTTCCGCCGATCGCGCCCGCCCCGGCCAGCTCGTGGTCGGATTCGCCGCCGAGACTGACGACGTGCTCGCCAACGGGCGCGCCAAGCTCGTCCGCAAGGGCTGTGACCTGCTGGTCGTCAATGAGGTCGGTGACCACAAGGCCTTCGGCTCGGCCGAGAACGAAGCGGTGATCCTCGGGGCGGACGGCACGGAGACCCCGGTGCCCTACGGCCCCAAGGAAGCCCTGGCCGACACGGTGTGGGACCTCGTGGCGCCCCGTCTCGGCGTGGCCGGATCCTGACCCCTCGATCCGTCCCACCGACCCCACCGAACCCGGCGTGCCCCCTTGACCCGACAGGCTCGTAAGGTGATCGTCCTACCCGTGGGTCGTGGTGTCCCAGGTCACGGGGGGTCCACAAATCGAGACTGCGTGCCCGCATGTCACACACGACCGATAAACTGGCCGAGGAAAGGGCCGAGCGCAGCTCTCGAGCCCCTTCCGCCAATGATCAGCCAGCAGCCGCTGCAACCCCAGGGAGCGATGTGTCCCGCCGCCTGTTCACCTCGGAGTCCGTCACCGAGGGCCACCCCGACAAGATCGCTGACCAGATCAGCGACACGATTCTCGACGCTCTCCTCAAGGAAGACCCGACTTCCCGGGTCGCCGTGGAGACGTTGATCACCACCGGCCTGGTGCATGTGGCCGGCGAGGTGACGACGAAGGCGTACGCCGACATCCCGAATCTTGTCCGCAACAAGATCCTCGACATCGGCTACGACTCGTCCAAGAAGGGCTTCGACGGCGCTTCCTGTGGCGTCTCCGTCTCCATCGGCGCGCAGTCCCCGGATATCGCCCAGGGCGTCGACACCGCGTACGAGAAGCGGGTCGAGGGCGATGAGGACGAGCTGGACAAGCAGGGCGCGGGCGACCAGGGCCTGATGTTCGGCTACGCCTGCGACGAGACCCCGGAGCTGATGCCGCTCCCGATCAACCTCGCGCACCGCCTCTCCAAGCGTCTGTCCGACGTCCGCAAGAACGGGACCATCCCGTACCTGCGCCCCGACGGCAAGACCCAGGTCACCATCGAGTACGACGGCCACAAGGCCGTCCGTCTCGACACGGTCGTCGTCTCCTCGCAGCACGCGAGCGACATCGACCTGGACTCGCTGCTGTCGCCCGACATCCGCGAGTTCGTCGTCGAGCACGTCCTCAAGGAGCTCGTCGAGGACGGCATCAAGCTGGACACCGACGGCTACCGCCTGCTCGTCAACCCGACCGGCCGCTTCGAGATCGGCGGCCCGATGGGCGACGCCGGCCTGACCGGCCGCAAGATCATCATCGACACGTACGGCGGCATGGCCCGCCACGGCGGCGGTGCCTTCTCCGGCAAGGACCCGTCCAAGGTCGACCGTTCGGCCGCGTACGCCATGCGCTGGGTCGCCAAGAACGTCGTCGCGGCAGGCCTCGCGGCCCGCTGCGAGGTCCAGGTCGCCTACGCCATCGGCAAGGCCGAGCCCGTCGGCCTCTTCGTCGAGACCTTCGGCACGGCCACGGTCGACACGGACAAGATCGAGCAGGCCATCGGCGAGGTCTTCGACCTCCGCCCGGCCGCGATCATCCGCGACCTCGACCTGCTCCGCCCGATCTACGCCCAGACCGCCGCTTACGGCCACTTCGGCCGCGAGCTGGAGGACTTCACCTGGGAGCGCACGGACCGGGTCGAGGCACTGAAGAAGGCCGCGGGTCTCTAAGCCCTCAAGCCTTCGGCTCGCCACACGGCATAAACGCACGGCCCCGGACCGGGTTGCGGTCCGGGGCCGTGCGTTTTCCGTTTCCTCTTGCCGAACGGAAGCGGAGATCGCCCGGTGTGTCGAGACGGCCCTGGTCGGGTCGGTGGCTCCGGGGCCGCCTCCGTCCTGGTTCGCGGTGCGTCGTTCCCGCCGGCGGTCCCGGTCCCGAGCGGGGCCGGGCGTTGTCGGTGGCGTCTGCTAAGACTGATGCTGTGAGCAGGGAGAACGGGCGACCGGAGGCGGGGGCGGAGTCGGGTGCGGGCGAGCAACTGGCCCTCATCCGGGAGACCGTGCGTGAGACCAAGGCGGAGCGGGCGAAGCCGCGGACGTGGCGCGGGGCGGAGCTGGCGGCCGGGCTGCCGGTGGCGCGGGTGCTGGTGGACAAGGGGCTGGTGCACCTCGACCGGTATTTCGACTATGCGGTGCCCGCCGCCATGGATGCCGAGGCGCAGCCCGGCGTGCGGGTGCGGGTGCGGTTCGGGGCGGGGGAGAAGGGGGGCCGGCGCGAGGGCGGCAAGCTGGTCAGCGGGTTCATCGTCGAGCGGGTCGCGGAGAGCGACTATCGCGGGGTGCTCGCGCCGATCGCGCAGGTGCTCTCGCCGGAGCGGGTGCTGACGCCCGAGCTGCTGGCGTTGTGCCGGTCGGTCGCCGATCGCTATGCGGGGACGCTCGCCGATGTGGTGCAGCTGGCGGTGCCGCCGCGCCGGGCGCGCGCGGAGGGCAAGGCGTCGCCCGCTCCGCTCCCGCCCAATGCGCTTCCGGAGGCGGGGAGTTGGGAGCGGTATCCGGCCGGGCCCGGGTTTCTGGCCGCGCTGGCGCGCGGGGACGCGCCGCGTGCGGTGTGGACGGCGCTGCCGGGTGCGACCTGGCCGCAGGAGCTGGCGCGGGCCGCCGCCACCGCGCTCGCCGGGGGCCGTGGCGCGCTGGTGGTGGTGCCGGACGGGCGGGCCGCGGCGCGGGTGGACGCGGCGCTCGGCGAGCTGATCGGGGAGGGGCGGCATGTGCTGCTGACCGCCGATGCCGGGCCGGAGGAGCGGTATCGGCGCTGGCTGGCGGTGAGCCGGGGAGCGGTGCGCGCCGTGATCGGGACCCGTGCGGCGATGTTCGCGCCGGTCGCCGATCCGGGGCTGGTCGCGCTGTGGGACGACGGCGACGCCAGCCACAGCGATCCGCATGCCCCGCAGCCGCACGCCAGAGAGGTGCTGATCCAGCGTGCGGTCAACGAACGGGCGGGTTTCCTGCTCGGCGGGATCGGCTGCACGGTCGAGGCGGCGCAGCTGGTCGAGACGGGCTGGGCGCGTCCGCTGGCCGCCGAGCGCGAGCAGGTGCGGGCAGCGGCGCCCATGGTGCGTACGGTCGGTGACGGCGACGAGGCGCGGGATGCCGCGGCGCGGGCCGCCCGGTTGCCGACGATGGCGTGGCAGGTGGTGCGGGAGGGGCTGAAGACGGGCCCGGTGCTGGTCCAGGTGCCGCGGCGCGGCTATGCGCCCCGGCTGGCCTGCGAGCGCTGCCGGGCGCCCGCCCGCTGCCGGGCCTGCGCCGGCCCGCTGGAGTCGCAGGGCGCGGGCGAGCTGGCCTGCGCGTGGTGCGGACGCGAGGAGCCGGACTGGCACTGCCAGGAGTGCGGCGGGGCCCGGCTGCGCGCCCAGATCGTGGGCGCCCGGAGGACCGCGGAGGAGCTGGGCCGGGCGTTCCCGGCCGTGCCGGTGCGTACCTCGGGGCGCGACCACATTCTGACGTCGGTGCCCGATGCCCCCGCACTCGTGGTGAGTACGCCCGGCGCCGAGCCGGTGGCGGAGGGCGAGGGGTACGCCGCCGCGTTGCTGCTGGACGGCTGGGCGCTGCTGGGGCGCCCCGATCTGCGGGCCGGTGAGGAGGCGCTGCGCCGCTGGCTGGGCGCCGCCGCGCTCGTCCGGGGGCAGGCGGCGGGCGGCACGGTCGCGGTGATCGCGGAGGCCACTCTGCGGCCGGTGCAGGCGCTGGTGCGCTGGGATCCGGTCGGCCACGCCGTCCGTGAGCTCTCCGAGCGCGCCGAGCTGGGCTTCCCCCCGGTGTCCCGGATGGCCTCGGTGGCCGGCCGTTTCGAGGACGTCGTCGAACTGCTCAAGGCGGCCGAACTCCCGGCGGGAGCCGAGGTGTTGGGGCCGGTCCCGGTGCCCGTTCCCGATCCGGGGCGTCCGCGGAGGCCGGGCGATCCGCCGCCGGCTTCCGGGGGCGGCGACCGCCGGCCGGAGGACGAGTGGCAGCGTGCCCTCGTCCGGGTCCGCCCGGGGCAGGGAGCGGCGCTCGCCGCCGCCCTCAAGGCCGCCCGCGCGGCCCGGCTGGTGAAGCGGGAGGGCGAGCCGGTCCGGGTGCGGATCGATCCGCCCGACCTCGGGTGATGCGGAGGGGCGCGGGGCGGGGCCGGTCCGGCGGCGGAGCGGGATCGGTACGTGCCGGGCCGGGGCGAGGGGCGCGTTCACGGTCCCGGTTTCGCACCCGAGCAGGCTCGGCGGATCAGGCCCGTCAGAAGCCGAGGCGACGTCCCTGGCTTCTCGCCGCCTCTTGCCGTGCGGCCGTGTGTCCTCCGGACATGGCGCCGCCCCGGGACCGAAGTCTGTGGGCGGTCCCGGGGCGTTGGCCGGCTGTGCGTCCTTGCGTTGCCCGAGGGGACGGGCTGCCCTCGTCCGGTGAGCTGCTCCGGTGTGGTGGCCGGGCGGCTTCTGCGGCGCGGGTCGGCGTCAGCCGTTGCGGGGGCCGGGGAAGGCGCCCGGTCGTGCGTCGTCGCGCGTGGCGGCGGACGGCTGTGCGGGCAGGGAACGCGCGGCGGGGAGGGACGGCGTGGCGGGCAGGCCGGCGACGGTCACCGGGCGCGGCGCGGGGGCCTCGGGCGAGCGGACCGCCGGCTCGGCGCCCTCGGCGGCGGGCTGGGCGGCGGCGCGGCGGGCACCGTAACGGCGGTGCACCGCCTGCTTGGTGACGCCGAGTGCCGAGCCCACCGCGTCCCAGGAGAAGCCCAGCGAACGGTCGAAGTCGACCGCTGCCGTGACGAGCGTTTCGACGCTGTCCCGCAGCTCCTGGGCGAGGCGCACCGTCGGGGCGGGCGCCCGGCCGTAGACGACGAAGCCCGCCGAGGGGCCGGTGCGCCGCGGGCGGTAGACGTTGCCGAGCTGAGCGGTCAGCGTGCGCAGCGCGTCCACCTGCCGGCGGACCCGCTCGATGTCCCGCACCAGGAGATGCAGGCTGGCGCGTGCCTGGGCGTCGTGGGTTGCGTGGTCGGCCATGAGCAAGCCTCTCGAACCGGCGTGGAAAGGGAAGGTGGTGCAAGCGATCGGGCCGCCTGGGCGGCCCGACATGGGTCAATGCTGTTTGACCAACGCGACAGCAGCGGCTCTGGTCACGGTATGGGGGCGTACGAGCTTCCGTGCGGGGCGCGGGCAACTGCGTACGCCCCCTGGAGCCACGCGGCGCGACCCGGGCCGGGCCCCATAGACTGGTGCGTCGTTCCGCAGCGCGAGAGAGGTTGTGCGCCACCCATGAGGCTCGTCTTCGCCGGCACCCCCGAGGTCGCCGTCCCCGCCCTCGATGCCCTGATCGCCTCGGACCGGCACGAGGTCGTGGCCGTCGTGACCAGGCCCGACGCTCCCGCGGGCCGCGGCCGGCGGCTCGTCGCCAGCCCCGTGGCCGAGCGCGCCGAGGAGGCGGGCATCGAGGTCCTCAAGCCCGTCAAGCCGCGGGACGAGGAATTCCAGGCCCGGCTGCGGGAGATCGCCCCGGACTGCTGCCCCGTGGTCGCCTACGGCGCGCTGCTGCCGAAGTCCGCGCTGGACATCCCCACCAAGGGGTGGGTCAACCTGCATTTCTCGCTGCTGCCCGCATGGCGTGGTGCCGCGCCCGTGCAGCACGCGGTGCTCGCGGGCGACGAGATGACCGGTGCCTCGACGTTCCAGATCGAGGAGGGCCTGGACTCCGGCCCCGTCTTCGGCGTGCTGACCGAGGAGGTGCGTCCGACGGACACCAGTGGTGACCTGCTCACCCGCCTGGCGTTCGCCGGTGCCGGGCTGCTGTCCGCCACGATGGACGGCATCGAGGACGGCACCCTGCAGGCGGTTCCGCAGCCGGCCGGCGGTGTTTCGCTCGCCCCCAAGATCGAGGTCGAGGACGCAAAGGTGGACTGGTCCGCCCCGGCGCTGCGGGTCGACCGCTTGATCCGCGGCTGTGCGCCCGCCCCCGGCGCGTGGACGGTCTTCCGCGGCGAACGCCTCAAGCTGATGTCCGCGACCTCGGCCGCCGCCCACCCCGAACTGGCGCTCGCGCCGGGCGAGTTGGCGATCACCAAGAAGGCGGTGTACGTCGGCACCGGCAGCCACGCCGCCGAACTCGGCTGGGTCCAGCCGCAGGGCAAGAAGCCGATGAAGGGTGCCGACTGGGCGCGCGGCGTGCGGATCGAGCCCGGGGAGCGGCTCGGCGACTGACCGCCCGAGCGGCTCGCCGCTCCGCGCCCGCCGGGGGCCCGCGGCCCGACCGTCCGGGCGCGCGGCGGGCCGGGCGCCCGCGTAGGGTTGGGTGGACCCTTCATCTCGTATCCGGAGCACCTTTTCTGTGAGCCAGCAGCCGCGCCGCCGCCCCAGCAAGCCCTACCGCCGCCCGCAGAAGGACCCGGTCAGGATCCTCGCTTTCGAGGCGTTGCGGGCAGTGGACGAGCGGGACGCCTACGCGAACCTCGTCCTGCCGCCGTTGCTGCGCAAGGCGCGCGAGGACGCCGACTTCGACAGCCGGGACGCGGCGCTGGCGACGGAGCTGGTCTACGGAACGCTGCGCCGCCAGGGCACCTACGACGCGATCATCGCGCAGTGCGTGGACCGGCCGCTGCGGGAGGTCGACCCCCCGGTCCTGGACGTGCTGACGCTCGGCGCGCACCAGTTGCTGGGCACCCGGATTCCCACGCACGCAGCGGTCAGCGCGAGTGTCGAGCTGGCGCGGGTGGTGCTCGGTGACGGGCGGGCCAAGTTCGTCAACGCGGTGCTGCGGAAGATCGCCGCCCACGACATGGACGGCTGGCTGGAGCGGGTCGCCCCGGAGTACGACGAGGACCCCGAGGACCACCTCGGCATCGTGCACGCGCATCCGCGCTGGATTGTCTCCGCGCTGTGGGACGCGCTCGGCGGTGGCCGCGCCGGCATCGAGGACCTGCTGGAGGCGGACAACGAGCGGCCCGAGGTCACGCTGGTGGCACGGCCCGGCCGCGCCACGGCCGACGAACTGCTGGACGCCGTCGGCGAGGACAGCGCCCTGCCCGGCCGCTGGTCCCCGTACGCGGTACGGCTCGCGGAGGGCGGCGAGCCGGGTGCGCTGGACGCGGTGCGCGAAGGGCGGGCCGGCGTCCAGGACGAGGGCAGCCAGCTCGTCGCGATCGCGCTGGCGAACGCGCCCGTCGAAGGCCCCGACCGCCTCTGGCTGGACGGTTGCGCGGGCCCCGGCGGAAAGGCGGCGCTGCTGGCCGCGCTCGCCGCGGGGCGCGGGGCCGCCCTGGTGGCGTCGGAGAAGCAGCCGCACCGTGCGCGGCTTGTGGCGCGTGCGCTGGAGGGCAACCCCGGCCCGTACGCGGTCATCGCCGCCGATGGCACCCGGCCTGCCTGGCAGCCCGGGGCCTTCGACCGGGTGCTGGTGGACGTGCCGTGCACCGGCCTGGGCGCGCTGCGCCGGCGGCCCGAGGCGCGTTGGCGCCGCCGCCCGGAGGACCTGGCCGGCTTCGCGCCGCTGCAGCGCGAGCTGCTCCGGCAGGCGCTGGTGGCGGTACGGGTCGGCGGCGTCGTCGGCTATGCGACCTGCTCCCCGCACCCGGCCGAGACGCGCGCCGTGGTGGACGACGTCATCAAGGGCCACAGCGGCCAGGCCGTGGAGGTCGAGTGGATCGACGCCCGGCCGCTGATGGCGGGTGTGCCGGCGCTCGGCGACGGTCCCGATGTCCAGCTGTGGCCGCATCTGCACGGTACGGACGCGATGTATCTGGCGCTGCTGCGGCGGACCGCCTGAGGAAGGGCGGCGCCCTCGGCACGGTCGAGGGTGCTCAGGGTGCCCGGCTTGCTCCGAGTTCGGGGACAGTGTGTTCCGTAACCTGAGGGCGGGGGTGGTGCGTCGAATCGCCGGGACCGGCCTGTAAGGACCGGGTGGCGGAGATGGCTCCCGAGCGGATCGGGTACAGAGTGTTTACGTTCATCTGTTGACGCTGCGGAGGGCCGGTCGTAAGTTGAGGGCCTGTCGGCGGGCCGGTCGGGTTTCCCGGGGCCGGGCCGCTTCGCTCTGTCCTCCCTTCCGTACCGGAGTGCCGCATGAGTTCACGTCGTACCCCGGGGTCCGAGCCCGGTGAGCAAGGCGTCCGGCCCGTTGCCCGCGGTGGCCGCCCCAAGGACCCTGAGGTGCACGGCAAGGTGCTGGACGCCGCGGCCGAACTCCTCCCGGAACTCGGGTACTTGGAGCTGACGATCGAGAAGGTCGCGGCGCGGGCCGGGGTCACCCGCAAGACGGTCTACCACCGGTGGGCCAACAAGGCGGCGCTGGTCGGCGACCTGCTCATCGCGCACGCCGTCGTCGACCATGTGCCGGACCTCGGTGACACCCGGAGCGAACTCGCCATCCTCTTCCGGCAGATCCTGCGGGATGTGCGCGACGACCGGGGGACGCTGATGTCGGCCTTGTGGGCGACCATCGGCGAGCCTGCCGTCCTTGACCGGTTCCGGTCCGAAGTGCTGGGACCCCGGCGGCAGTTCGCACGGGCCGCGGTGCAGCGCGGGGTGGCCCGCGGTGATCTCCCGGCCGATATCGATGTGGATCTGCTGATCGACATGTGGTCGGGGGCGGTGCTGTTCCGGACCGATGTCCGCGCGGACACCTTTCTCGCCTCGCAGGCCGACGCGCTCGTCGACCTCGCGCTGTGCGGGTCCGTACCGAGGCTGCCGTCGGGCACGGAGGCATCCGGCGCGGGCGCTGCGCATGCCGGGGTGCCGGCGGCGGCATGGGATGCGGGCATGGACGGGGGCGGAGCCGGGGACGGAGGCGGAGCCGAGCACGGGGACGGTCTCGATGACGCCGGTCCTTCGGGTGAGGGTGCGGCCGACAGGCCATGATCCTGCGGATCTGCGGATCTGCGGATCTGCGGCTCTGCGGCGCTGCGGTCTCTGGGATCTCAGTGGCCCCTGGGATCCCCGCGACCTCTGACCTCTGACTTCCGGCCTCTGAGTCTCCGGCCTCTGAGTCTCTGGCCGGTCCTCTCGCCATGCGTCGCTGAGGCCGGTGCCGCAGGCCCCGGTGCTTTGCTGAACCCCGAGCTTTCCTGACCCCGACTCCCCGAACCCGCCCGGCGGCCGCCGGCTCCCTCTGGCTCCCGCCCCGCTTCTCGCTTCTCCCGGAGCCTGGCCAGGCTCTCTTCGCCCTCCCTCCCTTCAGCCCCGCCCATCCGAGGAGCTGTCATGCTCAGATCAAAGCTCGCCCCGCGTGGATCCCTCGGTCCCACCGCGATGCTCTCCTCCATGGCCCTCGTGGAGGTCGCCAGTGGTGCCACCCAGCAGTACCTGCCGCCGATCCTGCCCGCGCTCGGCGCCCAGGTCGGCATCACCACTGCCCAGCAGAACTGGATCGTCGTCGTCCAGATGGCCGGCTGCGCCGTGCTCACGCCCGTGCTCTCACGGCTGGGCGACGGCTTCGGGTACCGGCGGGTCCTGCGGGTGTCCATCGGCATGGTGGTGCTCGGCTCGCTGCTCATGGCGCTGCGGCCGACGCTCGGCTTCCTCACCATCGGCGCGTTGCTGCAGGGCGGCGTGGTCGGATTCATGCCGCTGATGATCGGCATCCTGCGCCACCAGCTCGGCGACGCCGCATCCCGGCGCGGCATCGGGGTGCTGGTCGGCGCGCTGCTCCTGGCCGTCGGCTGTGCGGGTATCGCCTCCGGCGCGGTCGGGGCGCACGATGCCCGGTCGGGTCTGTGGATCGGTGTCGGCGCCGGGGTGCTCGGAGCGGCCGCCGGGTTCCTGCTGCCGGACGCCGCGGCGCCGCCGGCCGCCGCGCGCAGCTTCGATCTGCGCGGGTTCCTGCTGCTGACGGCCGGGCTCGTGGGTGTCGTACTCGCCCTCGCCCAGGGCGCCGCCTGGGGTTGGACCTCCGCCGCGACGCTGGGCTGCGGGCTGCTGGGCATCGCGGGGCTGGCCGGCTGGTGGGCGCTGGAACTGCGGGTCGTGCGGCCGCTGGTGGACGTACGGATGTTCCGCAATCCGAGGGTCGCGGTGCTGAGCGTGGTGACGTTCTGCGTCGCGGCGGCCACCATCGGATCGATCGCCTTCAACGCGACCTTCCTCGGCGCCTCGCCGCACGACGTCGGGTACGGCACCGGGCTGCGGGCGGGGGCCATCGGCTGGGCGCTGCTGCCCATGACGCTCTCCAGCGTCCTCACCTCGGCGCTCTCGCCGGCGCTGCTGCGGGCCTGTGGTGAACGGGCCACCGTGGCCGCCGCCGGGGTCGCGACGCTCATCGGATTCGGCGGACTGGTGGCCGTGCACGACAGCCTCGCGGCGTATCTGGTCGCGTCGTTGTTCATCGGCGCCGCGCTCGGCCTCTTCGAATCGGTCACCCGGACGCTGACCGTGGAGGCCGTCGCCAAGGAGGAGACCGCGAGCGCGGCCGGGATCAACGAACTGGTGCTGTCCCTGGGGGCGGCCGTGGGGGCCGCGGTCCTCGGGGCGGCACTCGGCGCGCACACCGCCGCCGACGGCCGGGTCGGCCTCGGCGGCTACACCACCGGCTGGGCGCTGTGCGCCGTCGCGGGACTGGCGGCGGCCGCCGTCGCACTGCGGCTGCGGCCGGCCACAGCCGCCCCGCCCGCCGGCCCCGAGGCCCGGCCCGCGACCCCCACTCACTCCGCCCACCCCGCGAAGGAGCACTGACCGTGCGGCTCACCCGGCACCACCACACCGTCCGCGACCACGCCGAGTCCTGGCGCCGTCCGCTGCTCGACCTCAGCCACCGGTTGCACGCCGACCCGGAGACGGCGTACGAGGAGCACCGTGCGGCGGCCGCGCTGGCGGACCTCGCCGCGCGCGCGGGCTTCGCCGTCGAGCGCGGGGTGGCCGGGCTGCCCACCGCCTTCACCGCTGTGCGGGGCACCGGCGACCTGGTCATCGGCCTGTGCGCGGAATACGACGCGCTGCCCGGCATCGGACACGCCTGCGGGCACAACGTCAACGGCACGGCGGCGCTCGGCGCGGCCCTCGCCCTGGGCGCGGTCGCCGACGAACTGGGTCTCACCGTCAAGCTGTTGGGCACACCCGCGGAGGAGGACGGCGGCGGCAAGGTCGACATGATCGACGCCGGGCTCTTCGACGACGTGGCCGTCGCGATGATGGTGCACGCCGCGAACGCCGACACGGTGGGCAATACGTCGATGGCCATCGGGGCGTGGGACATCACGTACACCGGGCGCCCCGCGCACGCCGCCGCCGCGCCCTGGGACGGGGTCAACGCACTCGACGCGCTCACCGTCGCACAGACCTCGATCGGCCTGCTGCGCCAGCACCTGCCCCAGGACGCCCGGGTGCACGGCATCATCACCGACGGCGGCCAGGCCCCGAACGTCATTCCCGAACGGACCGCGGCCCGCTACGAAGTGCGGTCCGCGACGCTGGAGTCGATGCGTGCCCTGCAGCGCCGGGTGGCGGTCTGTTTCGAGGCGGGCGCGCTGGCCACCGGTGCCGCGCTGCACATGGCGCCGCACGGCCACGACTTCGCCGAGCTCCGCCAGGACGGCACCGTCGCCGGGATCTACGCCGAGGCCGCCGAATCCCTCGGGCGCACCGTCGGCCGGGCACCGGAGCGCGGCGGCTCCACCGATATGGGCAATGTCTCCCAGCTGCTGCCGACGATCCACCCGATGATCGGTTACGACACCGGCGGCGCGCACCAGCACACCCGCGAATTCGCCGCGGCCGGCACCTCGGCGGGCGCCGACCGCGCGGTCCTGGACGGTGCGGTGGCCATGGCCTGGACCGGCGTCGAACTGGCCACCGGCCCCGGCCACCGCGACCGGCTCCGCGCCGCCGTCAGCGCGCGCGCCCGTACACCGCGGCCCACCGCCGAACCCACCGGCGCGCACCCCTGACCTCCCGGCGCCCGGGACCCCGCCCCCGACGCGGATCCCCCCTCGGCGGGCCGAAGGGGGCACGCCATACTGGGGGTATGGCCTTGATCAACCCCAGCATCCTGTCCGCAGACTTCGCCCGCCTCGCCGAGGAGGCGAAGGCCGTCGAGGGCGCCGACTGGCTCCATGTCGACGTCATGGACAACCACTTCGTCCCGAACCTCACGCTCGGCGTGCCGATCGTCGAATCGCTGAGCAAGGCGACGGACACCCCCCTCGATCTGCACCTGATGATCGAGGACCCGGACCGCTGGGCGCCGCAGTACGTCGAGGCCGGGGCCGGGTCCGTCACCTTCCACGCGGAGGCGGCGGCCGCCCCGGTGCGCCTGGCACGGGAGATCAGGGCGCAGGGCGCGCGGGCGTCGATGGCCCTCAAGCCGGCCACTCCGATCGAGCCGTACGAGGACCTGCTCGGCGAGCTGGACATGCTGCTGATCATGACCGTGGAGCCGGGCTTCGGCGGCCAGGCGTTTCTCGACATCATGCTCCCGAAGATCCGCCGGACCCGTGAGCTGATTTCCCGGCACGGTCTGGAGCTGTGGCTCCAGGTGGACGGCGGGGTCTCGGCCGCCACCATCGAGCGGTGCGCGGAGGCGGGCGCCGACGTGTTCGTGGCGGGCTCCGCGGTGTACGGCGCCGACGACCCGGCCAAGGCCGTCCGTGACCTGCGGGAAAAGGCGGATGCGGCGACCGCGGCGAGCTGGGGCTGCGCGCACTGAAGCGGCGTGCCCAGGGGATTGCCGACCCGGCCGGGGCAGGGCAGCCTGAGGCGGCGGGCGGCCCGTGCCACCGGTTGTCCGTGCCGCAACCGAGCGTTCACGACGTCCAGAGCGGTCGTGGTCCCCGCCGACCTCGGGTTTCTGCAAGGATGAGCAAAGACTCGATCAGATGCGCCAAAGGGGAGAATTTCGTGGTAGCCAGCCGCCCACAGTCCGGAATGGGCCCCGCCGAGCTGGTGCAGGCCGCGGCCATGGCCCGCCGTTTCTATCTTGAGAACAAGTCCAAGATCCAGATCGCGGAGGAATTCGGCGTCAGCCGGTTCAAGGTCGCCCGCGTGCTGGAGACAGCACTGGAACGCGATCTCGTACGCATCGAGATCCGGGTGCCGTCCGAACTGGACGCCGAACGCTCCGACGCGCTGCGGGCCCGCTACGGCCTGCGGCACGCCGTCGTCGTCGAATCCCCCGCGGACGCTTCCGAGGACGCCGCCGACCCGGAGAACCTCGGCGAGGTCGCGGCCGACCTGCTGGGCGAGCTGGTCGCCGAGGGCGATGTGCTGGGCCTGGCCTGGGGCCGCTCGACCATCCACATGGCCGCCGCGCTGCACCGCCTCCCGCCGTGCACCGTCGTGCAGCTGACCGGCGTCTACGACGCGGGCACCGCCGACCGCGGCTCGGTCGAGGCGGTCCGCCGCGCGGCCGACGTCTCCGGCGGCGAGGCGCACCCGATCTACGCGCCGATGCTGCTCCCCGACTCGGCGACGGCCGCAGCCCTGCGCGGCCAGACCGGCATCGCCCGCGCCTTCGAGTACTTCGACAAGGTCACCGTCGCCTGCGTCTCCATCGGCTCCTGGGAGCCCGGCGTCTCCACCGTCTACGACATGCTCTCGGAGCAGGAGCGCGAGCACTACGCCTCGCTCGGCGCCGCCGCCGAGATGTCCGCCCACCTCTTCGACGCGGACGGCCGGCGCATCGGCCGGGACCTCGGCGAGCGCTGCATCACCGTCGAGGCGGACCGGCTGCGCCGGATCCCCGAGGTCGTCGCGATCGCCGGCGGCCGGCGAAAGGCGGCCGCCATCGGCGCGGTGCTCCGCTCCGGTCTCGTGACGAGCCTGGTGACGGACACCGCCGCCGCCGACCATCTGCTCCTGGAGACCGGCCCCGGACCGCGTCCCGCCCTGGACCGGGCGGACCCTGACGGGGTGTGACCGCCCGGCCGGTGCGCACCGTTCCACGACGCGCAGCCCGGCCGGTGCTGTGACAGCATCGGCGCCATGGTGATCCGCTCCGGCCCGCGCAGGGCCGCCGGCGTCATCGGCGCGCTGCTCGCCGGGCTGCTGCTGGTGCTGACGGGCTGTTCCACGGGCGGCGGCAACGGGAGCGCGGGCGGATCGCAGCCGTCCGCCACCGGCGTCGCCGGCCGGCCGTCCACCGCGCCGGGTCGGACGGCGGGGATGCCGGTCGTCCCGTCGGGCGACCTGCCCGCCGAGGCGCGGACGACCCTGCGGCTGATCGACGCCGGCGGGCCCTTCCCCTACCGGCAGGACGGCACCGTCTTCGGCAACGTCGAACGGCTGCTGCCCCGTCAGCCGCGCGGCTACTACCACGAGTACACGGTCCGCACCCCCGGCTCGCCGGACCGCGGCGCCCGTCGCCTCATCACCGGCGAGGGCCACGAGACGTACTACACCGACGACCACTACCGGACCTTCAAGGCGGTGCTCCGATGACGGGATCCGTGCCCCGGCCGCTCGCTGCGGTGCTCGACGGCAGTACGCCCGCGGGCGTACTGCCCTGGCCCGCCGACCGCCCGGTGGCCGATGCGCTGGCCGCCGCGCGCGACGCCGGCTGGAGCGCCACCGCCCTGGATCTTGAGGGGGCCGCGGACAAGGACGCGTTCATGGAGCGGTGCTCCCGCGCGCTGGGACTCCCGGACTGGTTCGGCCGCAACTGGGACGCGCTCGCCGACTGCCTCACCGACCTGTCCTGGTGCCCCGCGGACCGCGGCCGGCTGCTGGTCGTCACGGGCTGGCAGGGCTACGCGTCCGGTGAGCCGGACGACTGGAGCATCGTCGAGGGGGTACTGGCGGACGCGGTCGGCTTCTGGCGCGGGACGGAGACCGGACTCGTGGTGATCATGGCGCGGGGGCGGGCGCGGGAGCGGATGTAGGGAGCACCTTCCCCGAGGCCCGCTTGGCAGATCCCACATACGGCCCAAGCATCGCTCGGATCATCGTATGACCCCTGGTCAGGGCCCGTATCCTGGCTGTATGCGATTCCTGAATCCGAAGAACGGCGCCCTCGAAGAGAGTTCTTCGGTGCCCTACGACCTGACGTACGACGATGTCTTCATGGTGCCCGGACGCTCCGCGGTGGGCTCCCGCCAGGGCGTGGACCTGTCCGCGCCCGACGGCAGCGGCACCACCATTCCGCTGGTGGTCGCCAACATGACCGCGATCGCCGGCCGCCGGATGGCCGAGACCGTCGCCCGCCGCGGCGGCCTGGTCGTCATCCCGCAGGACATCCCGATCGACGTCGTCACCGAGGTCGTGACCTGGGTCAAGCGCCGTCATCTCGTGCTGGACACCCCGATCGTGCTGTCGCCGATCGCGACCGTCGCCGACGCGCTGTCGCTGCTGCCCAAGCGCGCGCACAACGCCGGCATCGTCGTCGAGGGCGGCCGCCCGATCGGCGTCGTCACCGAGCACGACCTGGCCGGGGTGGACCGCTTCACCCAGGTGTCCGAGGTCATGTCCAAGGACCTGCTGGTCCTGGACGCGGACATCGACCCGCGGGAGGCCTTCAACCGCCTCGACGCCGCCAACCGCAAGCTGGCGCCCGCCGTCGACGCGGACGGCAAGCTGGTCGGCATCCTGACCCGCAAGGGCGCGCTCCGCGCCACCCTCTACACCCCCGCCACCGACGCCGACGGGAAGCTGCGGATCGCCGCTGCCGTCGGGATCAACGGCGATGTGGCCGGCAAGGCCAAGGCGCTGCTGGACGCCGGCGTGGACACCCTCGTCGTGGACACCGCGCACGGCCACCAGGAGTCGATGATCAGCGCGGTCAAGGCCGTCCGGGCGCTGGACCCGCAGGTGCCGATCGTCGCGGGCAACATCGTGGCCGCCGAGGGCGTGCGTGACCTCATCGAGGCGGGCGCGGACATCATCAAGGTCGGTGTCGGACCGGGCGCGATGTGCACGACCCGGATGATGACCGGTGTCGGCCGCCCGCAGTTCTCCGCGGTCCTGGAGTGCGCGCGGGAGGCGAAGAAGTTCGGCAAGCACGTCTGGGCCGACGGCGGCGTCCGCCACCCCCGCGACGTCGCGATGGCGCTGGCCGCCGGCGCGTCCAACGTCATGATCGGCTCGTGGTTCGCCGGCACCCTGGAGTCCCCGGGCGACCTCCAGCACACCGCCGACGGCCGTCCGTACAAGGAGAGCTTCGGGATGGCCTCCGCGCGTGCGGTGCGCAACCGCACCAGCGAGGAGTCGGCCTACGACCGGGCCCGCAAGGGACTCTTCGAGGAGGGCATCTCCACCTCCCGGATGTTCGTCGACACCGCCCGCCCCGGCGTCGAGGACCTGATCGACTCGATCATCGCGGGCGTCCGCAGCTCCTGCACCTACGCGGGCGCCGCCTCCCTGGAGGAGTTCGCCGAGAAGTCCGTCGTCGGCGTGCAGAGCGCCGCAGGCTACGCCGAGGGCAAGCCGCTGCACGACAGCTGGAGCTGACCCGCAGCACGCCGCACACCGGCTCACCGGCCCCGCGCCGCTCGCGTCCCGTACGCGAGCGGCGCGGGGCCGGCCGCGTTTCCACGACGGCGGCGGCGCCCCGCGCCCGCCGCCCCCGGCAGGCGGGCGCCCCCACGGTCCCCGTACGATCGACAGTCAAGCGCGCAACGAACGACCGCCCGCCGCCCCGGTGCGCAACGATCGTCCGTGGTTGCGCAAGGAACCTGCATTACGGCAGGTCAGCGCCGGGCCGTAAGGTCAAGCGCTGTACGTGGAGTGGCGGGGACCGCCTGCTCGGCGGTCTCCTGCTGCGGGTTGTCTCGTCATGCCCGCATGCCGACCGCTGCCGGTCGCCGTCATCCGATCCGCCTTCCCGGCAGCGATAAAGGAGCCACCTCAGTGTTGGACCACGGCGCAGCCCCTCCCGCAGGGGACAGCGACCCCCGGCGGCCCTCTCCCGGCGGCCTCGGCGCCCGGCTCATGCGGCGCAAGCCGGTCGAGCGGCTCGTCGCCGAGGGCGGCCAGGGGCAGGGCGGCTCGCTCCGCCGCTCGATGGGCATGTGGCAGCTGACCATGATCAGCATCGGTGCCACCCTCGGCACCGGCATCTTCGTGGTCCTCGGCGAGGCGGTCCCGGACGCCGGCCCCGCCGTCGTGATCTCGTTCGTGATCGCCGGTATCACCGCCCTGTTCTCCGCGCTGTCGTACGCGGAGCTGGCGGGCACCATCCCGGTATCCGGCTCGTCCTACTCCTACGCCTACGCCACTCTGGGCGAACTGATCGCCTGGGTCTGCGGCTGGTGTCTGATCCTGGAGTACGGCGTCTCCGTCGCGGCCGTCGCCGTCGGCTGGGGCCAGTATCTGAACGAATTCCTCAGCGGCACCTTCGGCTTCGCCATCCCCGACGCGCTCTCCCAGCCGCCCGGTGACGGCGGCATCTTCAACCTGCCGGCGCTGCTGGTGGTGATCCTCGCCATGGTGTTCCTGCTGGGCGGCGCCAAGGAGAGCGCCCGCGCCAACACCATCATGGTGACGGTCAAGATCGTCGCGCTGCTGCTGTTCTGCGGGGTGGCGCTGCAGGGCGTACGCGCCGGGAACTACACCCCCTTCATGCCGATGGGCATGGCGGGCGTCAGCGCCGCCGGTGCCACCCTGTTCTTCTCCTACATCGGCTTCGACGCCGCCTCCACGGCAGGCGAGGAGGCCAAGAACCCGCAGCGCGACCTGCCGCGCGCGATCATGCTCTCGCTGGTGATCGTCACCGCGCTGTACTGCCTGGTCGCGGCCATCGCCGTGGGCGCACTGCCCTGGCAGAAGTTCGAGGGCTCGGAGGCCGCGCTCGCCGGGATCATGAAGAGCGTCAGCGGCCAGAGCTTCTGGGCCGTCCTGCTCGCCCTCGGCGCGGTCGTCGCCATCGCCAGCGTCGTGCTGACCGTGCTCTACGGCCAGACCCGCATCCTCTTCGCGATGTCCCGCGACGGCCTGGTGCCGAAGGTGTTCTCCAAGGTCCACCCCAAGAGTGGCGCGCCGCGCGCCAACACGGTGATCGTCTCGCTGTTCTGTGGTGTGCTCGCCGCCGCCGTACCGCTCGGCCAGCTGGCCGACGCCACCAGCATCGGCACCCTCTTCGCGTTCGCGCTGGTCAATATCGCGGTGATCGTGCTGCGCCGCACCAGGCCCGATATGCCGCGCACGTTCCGCACCCCGCTGTCCCCGCTCTTCCCGGCGATCGGCTTTGTGCTGTGCCTCTACATGATGGGCAGTCTCGACGCCGTGACCTGGGTGGTCTTCGGTGTCTGGATGGTCGTCGGCCTTGTGGTCTACTTCGGATACGGCATGCGCCGGTCCCGAATGGCCACGGCAGAGAAGTGATCCACCCGCAGTGCGACTGAACGATCTCGACGAACGCATCGTCCACGCCCTTGCCGAGGACGCGCGCCGCAGCTTTGCCGACATCGGCCAGGAGGTCGGCCTGTCGGCCCCGGCGGTCAAGCGCCGGGTGGACCGGCTGCGCGCGGACGGTGCCATCACCGGATTCACCGTACGGGTCGATCCGGCGGCCCTCGGTTGGGAGACCGAGGGGTTCATCGAGCTCTACTGCAGCCGCAACACCTCACCCGAGGCGATCCACCGCGGCCTGTCGCGCTACCCGGAAGTGGCGTCCGCCTCCACCGTCACCGGTGAGGCGGACGCCATCGTCCAGGTCTTCGCCGCCGACATGCGGCACTTCGAGCGGGTGCTGGAACGGATAGCGGGCGAGCCCTTCGTCGAGCGGACGAAGTCGGTACTCGTGCTCTCCCCCCTGCTGCGGCGGTTCGGCTCGGGGGCGCCGCGCTAGGGCGTGTCGTCACACTCCCTCCCCTGGCTGACGCCGGGAGGTGCCCTCAGCCTTGCGACGCCTGGCATGCCTGGCACGCGTGCTCGCCGCGTTCTCGGGGTCGCCCCGGTATGCCCAGTACCGGGACGGCCTCCGCCTTGCGCTCACACGCACCGGACGCCGCAAGGCCTGCCCTTCGGGCAAACGACGGGAGTGTGACGACGCTCCAGGTCAATACACCTAGCGCGTGTCCGAGAAGCGGGTGAGGGCCGGGACGAGGTCGCCGTGGGTGGCGATGCCCACGACCCACAGCCGGGAGCTCTTCGGACGCCCAGCGCGTGGACGAGTGCCTCGACCCCCTCCCGGCCCCTGCGCTCACCGGCCCCCAGAGCCGCCGCGACGGCCTGCGGCAGCAGCTCACCGTCACGGAGCGAGGCCGGCTCGACCCACTGGGCGCGTCCCTGGCGGCCGGTGCGCACCCGGCTCGCCGGCTCCAGCGCGAGCCGCGTCTTGCCGACCCGCCGGGGCCGACCAGGGGCAGCAGCGGGTGGACCTCAACAGCGTGCGCAGGCGGGCCAGTTCACGTGCGCGGCTGACGAATTCGTCGAGGGGCGGGGCAGTCCGCGGCCCGGCCCCGGCTGCCGGGATCCGGCCGTACCCGGCCCGGTGGATCAGCGCCGCGGGCCGGCGGAGGCCTCCAGCATCTCCCCGAACCGGCGGCCGAAGAGATAGGCGTCCCCCGGCCACCGGCCGAGAGGTAGGTGCCGTCCCGCACGACGAACGCCGGGGTGTCGTCGGCCGCCGTGCCGCGGGCGGTGAGCGTCCTGGGTCCCCGGACGAACTGTGCGGCCGGATCGTCAAGAGCGGCCTTGACCTCGTCCTCGACGTACGCCGGACAGGTGCGGTAGTAGCGGCCGGGGCGCCAGGCGGTGGCCAGGTAGGCGGAGCGTTCCATGTACGTCGGCAGGCAGGTCGTCCGCCGGCACACTGCGGTTGCCCGCGGTGCCCTCGTCGGCTCCCGGCGCTGCGGCACCGGGGCCAGCGGAAGCCGTACGGGTCCGCGCCGCCACCAGGACGCCGTGGCAGATCGCGCCGACCGGCCGCTCCAGGGCTCAGAATCTGCCCACCTGCCGCCGCAGGACCTGCGAGCCCAGGTACCGGCGCATTCCCGGCGCGTGCCCGCCCGGCAGGATCCGTCCGTCGAAGGCGTCCGGGACCAGCTCGGCCCAGCTCACCGTCGCGGCGAACTCCGTGCTGCGCCTCAGCGCGTCGTAGCAGCGCTTCGGCTCAGTGGCGGCGCCTAGCCGGCCGAACAGGGCGCCGGTCAGCAGCTTCGGATCGCCCGCGGGCCGGGTGCCGGCACGCTCGGTGGTGAAGGTGACCCGGTGGCCGGCGTCGGTGAGCAGCCGCCAGGGGACCGCGACCTCGGTGATGTCGAAGTCGCGGTCGGGGAGGGGGATCAGCACACGCATGCCGTCATGATGCCGGACGGCCTCGTCGCGCAGCGGTTTTGGCATCAGCGGACAAATTCGAAACCGCCCTGAACGGGGCTCAGTTCGGCCGACGTACCGGTCAGCAGGTCGAACCCGCGCCGGGTTCGCGCTCGACGACAGGAGTCGCGCATGTCCCGGAAGAGAAAAGTCGGCAAGGGCGGGAAGATCGCCCTCTGCGTCAGTGGTGCCATGGTGGCCGGCGGCGTCGCCTTCACCATGGCGGGCACCGGCCATGCGTCGGCGGCCTGTGACGGACTGGCCACCGCCCTGAGCAACAACCAGAAGTTCATCGCCGCGCAACGGGCCGCCCCCGATGCCCAGTCGGCGGCGCGGATCGCCAACCGCGAGGCGGTGATCAAGCAGATCGGAGTCCAGCAGAAGGAAGCGGGCTGTTCTGGCGCCGGTGCCGGTTCCGACGGCGGGGCCGCTGCCGGTGCCGGGGGCGGGGACGCCTCGGCCGGCGCGAGCGCACCCGGGTCCGCCGAGCCGCCGGCGTCCTCCGCGTCCGCACCACCGCCCGCGTCCTCCGACCCGGCCCAGCCGGCCGGTGACGTCGTCTGCCCGGGATCGACCGTGACGCTCTCCGGGGAGGGCGGCGCACCGGCCGCATCCAGCGACGAGTTCCCCGTCGGTACCCAACTGAAGGTGACCAACCTGGACAACGACAAGTCGACGACGGTGTCGGTGACCTCGACATCCGGTAGCTGCGCGCTGCTCAACAACGCGGCGTTCGAGCAGGTGCGGGAGGAAGGCAAGTTCCTCATCCGCAACGCCCGCATCGAGCGTGTGAGCTAGCGCGCCGGCGCGGGACCACGCACCCTCCCCCTTCCCGGTCCCGCGCTCCCCGCCCGCCGCCCGGATTCCGGACTCCCCTCCCGCATCCGGGCGGCCGGCGGGCCCCGTCAGGCCGTGCGCCGCGCCTGCCGGCCGGCCCGGCCTTCTGACGCCGGGTGGTAGCGGACCGACAGCACCGGGTGAGCGTCCGCCGCCCGCTCCGCTCCCTCCCCGCAGGACGCCCGCGCCCCCGCGCGGCGCCCACCCCGCCCCCTGCTCACCTGGCCCGATGCCCCCGCGCAACGAATCGCCGTGGTGACGCGTGAACGCGCAATGAATCGTCCACCGGGACGCAACGGTGGCGCCTTGTCCCGGATCCGCGGCGGACCGTACCGTCAATGCGTCCCGCCGTAACCGTCCCGCCGAGGGGTCCCATGTCGCCGCTGCACACCGCCCTGCTCCAGAGTTCGGGACGGCCCGGCGACGTCGCGCACAATCTGCGGGTGCTGGACGAGGCGGCGCGCGAGGCGGCCTCGACCGGCGCCGGTCTGCTCCTCTGCCCCGAGCTGTTCCTGACCGGCTACGCCATCGGCGCCGACGTCCACCGGCTCGCCGAGACCGCCGACGGCGACAGCGCGCGGGCCATCGGCCGGATCGCCGCCGCGAACGGCATCGCCGTCCTCTACGGCTACCCCGAGCGGGCCGCCGCGGACGACGAGGGCGACGCCCGCGGTCGGGACACCGCCGCCCCGGTGTACAACTCCGCGCAGCTCATCGGGCCGGACGGCGCCCGGCTGGCGAACTACCGCAAGACGCATCTGTTCGGCTGCTTCGAGCGCGACTTCTTCACGCCGGGGGACCAGCCGGTCGTCCAGGCGGAGCTGGACGGCGTCCGGATCGGCCTGCTGATCTGCTACGACGTGGAATTCCCGGAGAACGTCCGGGCGCACGCGCTGGCCGGCACCGACCTTCTGGTGGTGCCCACCGCGCAGATGCACCCCTTCCAGTTCGTCGCCGAGACCGTCATCCCGGTGCGCGCCTTCGAGAACCAGATGTATGTCGCGTACGTCAACCGGGTCGGCGTGGAGGGCGAGTTCGAGTTCGTCGGGCTCAGCTGCCTGGCCGGCCCGGACGGCGTGGTCCGTGCCCGCGCCGGCCGCGGTGAGCAGCTGGTCCAGGCCGCGGTCGACCCCGGCTTCCTCAAGGAGTCGCGGGCCGGCAACCCCTATCTCGCCGACCGGCGCCCGGAGCTGTACGGCTCCCTCGGCTGAGGCTCCCGCGGCGACCGCCGCACCCCGCCCCGCCCTCTTTCGTACCCGCACACCGCCGCCCCCCTCAGACCTGCCCGCAAGGAGTCCGTCCCCGATGACGTCCACGGTGCCCACCGCAGCCCACCACGCGGATGCCCAGCCGCCGATCACCATGTTCGGCCCGGACTTCCCGTACGCCTACGACGACTTCCTCGCCCACCCGGCGGGCCTGGGCCAGGTCCCGGCGACCGAGCACGGCAAGGAGGTCGCGGTCATCGGCGGCGGCCTCTCGGGGATCATCACCGCCTACGAGCTGATGAAGATGGGCCTCAAGCCCGTCGTCTACGAGGCGGACCGGATAGGCGGCCGGCTGCGCACCGTCGGCTTCGACGGCTGCGACCCCTCCCTGACGGCCGAGATGGGCGCGATGCGCTTCCCGCCGTCGTCCACCGCCCTGGCGCACTACATCGACCTCGTGGGGCTGCACACCACGCCGTTCCCCAACCCGCTGGCGCCCGAGACGCCCTCGACGGTCGTCGACCTCAAGGGCGAGTCCCACTACGCCACCTCCGTCGACGACCTGCCGCAGGTCTACCGCGACGTCATGCACGCATGGAACTCCTGCCTGGAGGAGGGCGCCGACTTCTCCGACATGAACCAGGCGCTGCGCGAGCGGGACGTGCCGCGCATCCGGGAGATCTGGGGCCGGCTCGTTGAGAAGCTCGACAACCAGACCTTCTACGGCTTCCTCTGCGACTCGTCCGCTTTCACCTCCTTCCGGCACCGGGAGATCTTCGGCCAGGTCGGCTTCGGCACCGGCGGCTGGGACACCGACTTCCCCAACTCCATCCTGGAGATCCTGCGGGTCGTCTACACCGAGGCCGACGACCACCACCGCGGCATCGTCGGCGGCAGCCAGCAGCTGCCGCTGCGCCTGTGGGAGCGCGAGCCGGCGAAGATCGTCCACTGGGCGATGGGCACCTCGCTGTCCACGCTGCACGACGGCGCGCCGCGTCCGGCCGTGACCCGGCTGAACCGCACCGCGGGCAACCGCATCACGGTGACCGACGCCGACGGCGACATCCGCACCTACGAGGCGGCGGTGTTCACCGCGCAGTCCTGGATGCTGCTGTCGAAGATCGCCTGCGACGACGCGCTGTTCCCCATCGACCACTGGACGGCGATGGAGCGCACCCACTACATGGAGTCGTCCAAGCTGTTCGTGCCCGTCGACCGGCCCTTCTGGCTGGACACCGACGAGGAGACCGGCCGGGACGTGATGAGCATGACGCTCACCGACCGGATGACCCGCGGTACCTACCTCCTGGACAACGGGCCGGACCAGCCGGCCGTCATCTGCCTCTCCTACACGTGGTGCGACGACAGTCTGAAGTGGCTGCCGCTGGACGCCAACGAGCGGATGGAGGTCATGCTGAAGTCGCTGTCCGAGATCTATCCGAAGGTCGACATCCGGGGCCACATCATCGGCAACCCCGTCACCGTCTCCTGGGAGAACGAGCCCTACTTCATGGGCGCGTTCAAGGCGAACCTGCCCGGTCACTATCGCTATCAGCGGCGGCTGTTCACCCACTTCATGCAGGACCGTCTCCCCGAGGACAAGCGCGGCATCTTCCTCGCGGGCGATGACATCTCCTGGACGGCGGGCTGGGCCGAGGGCGCCGTGCAGACCGCGCTCAACGCGGTGTGGGGCGTGATGCACCACTTCGGCGGCGGCACCGACCGGGCCAACCCGGGCCCCGGTGACGTATACGACGAGATCGCGCCGGTCGAGCTGCCGGAGGACTGACCGGGCGGGACGACGCGACGGGGCGGGGGAGCGAGCCCGGGGGAGCGGGGCGGCGGGCCATGGGCGCGCCGCCCCGCGGTCACAGCCCGGCCGCGCGTACCCCGGCGTGCAGTTCGGCGGCCCGGTCGGCCAGCTCCTTGCCGTCCCGGCAGTGCACCTGGAGATCCAGCAGCACCTCCCGGGCCCCGGCTTCCGCGGCCCCGGCCAGGTCCTCGACGACCTGGTCATGACTGCCGGAGTACGGGCGGCGCCCGGCCCGCGGCAGCGGAGCTCCGGTCAGCTCGACGCCGACCCGCAGCGAGACGTCGACGGCCTTCGGGTCCCGGCCGTGCCGCTCCACCGCCGACCTCAACGTGCCGAGCAGCGGCGTGAGTTGCTCTCCCGTCAGGTGGGCGGGCAGCCAGCCGTCGGCCCGTCGCGCGACCCGCTCCAGCGCCCGGCCGCCGGTCGCGGCCAGATAGACCGGGACGGGGCGGGCCGGTTTGGGGCCGACCGAGGCGGGCGCGATCTCGGTGTAGGCGCCCCGGTACGCCACCGGGTCGGCGCCCCAGACCGCCGCGCAGACATCCAGCAGCTCGTCCAGCTGGTCCCCGCGGCGGGCGAACGCGGTGACCCCGGCCGCGCGGTACTCGTCCCGCGACCAGCCGGTGCCCAGGCCCGCCAGCAACCGGCCGCCGCTCGCGGCGTCGAGTGTCGCCAGCGTCCTGGCCAGGGGGAACGGCGCATGCAGTCCGGAGACCAGCACGCTGCTGCCCAACCGCACCCGTTCGGTGACCGCGGCGGCGAAGGAGAGCGTGACCAACGGGTCGGCGCAGGCGTGGTAATGGTCGGGCCAGGGCGCGTCCCGGACCCCGAACAGGCCGTCCAGCGGCCGCTGTGGGAACACCGTCCGCTCGAAGACCCAGACGCTGTCGAAGCCGGTCTGCTCCGCGGCTCGCGCCACGTCCGGCACATCGTGCCGTGGGTCGTACTGCGCCATCTGGGGCAGCCCCAGTCCGAGCCGTAGCGTCATGGAGGGCACCCTACGGTCGTCCGCGGCGAAGCGGAACGAGGCTGCCGGGGGAGTGGTGGCGGCGAGGGGCGGCGGGCCCGGCCCTTCAGTTCAGGGGGGTCAGCAGGCAGCGGCCCACCAGACCGACGCTCGCGTCCAGCCGCTCGGTGAACTCCTCGGCCACCTCCGGCAGCCGGCGCGCTCCCCACAGCATCCGGGCCGCGGCCCAGGCCCCTTCCCTGGCCATGTCCAGGCTCCAGGAGCCGACGAGATGGGTGAGCGGATCGGCGATGTCCAGTACGTCGGGGCCCGGCATCAGGCTCTCCCTGATCCGCTCCTCCAGCCCGCCGAGCACCTCCCCGACCCGCTCGAAGTCCCCTTCCAGGGCGTGCGGTTCGCAGTCCAGAACCCGGCAGGTGTCGAGCACCGCAAGGGCGAGGTCGTGCCCGATGTGCGCGTTGATCCCGGCCAGCGCGAACTGCAGCGGATGGACGCCGGGATGGCGCCTGAGCTGGAACAGCGGCCGCCAGCAGGCCGGTGTGCGCAGGCCGGCGGCCGCGGCGTCCACCGCGCCGAAGTAGCGCCGCGCGAAACGGATGTCCAGCTCTCCGGCGGTGCCCGGGTCCTCGAACCCGCCGTCGCCGAGGTGCCGGGCCACCGATTCGGTGACGGTCAGATAGACGCGGTTGAAGACGGCCACCCCGTCGTCGGCGGGCAGCGCGGACTCCAGCGCCCGCATCCGGGCCAGCACCTCCGCCACCCCGCCCGCCGGGGGCCGCGGGCCTTCGGCGGGCGGCCCGCAGGAATCCCCGGATGTGTCCTGCGGGCCGTGGCGGCCGCGCTGCGCAATCGTCGTCATCGGCTCAGCGTGACATCCAGCGGGCGGATATCGGGGTTTGTCGTGTGGCGATGACCGGAACGGGGTAATAACCGGCGCGCCCTCTTGTGGCTTTCCGGTCGGCCTCGAAGAGCTGGCGACGATCATTCAGCACCACATCATCTCGGCGTTCCAGGAGTCACCGCATCCAACGCGGTGCCGAATTCCGGAGGTTGGCGCATGTCCCGAAGACTTGCCGCAGCCCTTTCCGCCCCTCTCCTTGGCATGTCCGCGCTATTTGTCGCGGCCGCCCCCGCCCAGGCCGCACCCGCGGACAAGCCCAGGGTCCTGTCGAGCTGGACCCAGACGAGCACGAGCAGCTACACCAACTGGGTCGCAGCGCGCGGCAATCAGTCGAATTGGTCGGCCTACGGATTCGACTGGTCGACCGACTATTGCTCCAAGTCGCCCGACAATCCCTTCGGATTCCCGTTCCAGATCTCCTGTGCGCGGCATGACTTCGGTTACCGCAACTACAAGGACGCGGGAACATTTGATGCCAACAAGCCGCGGTTGGACAGCGCGCTGTACGAAGATCTGAAACGGGTCTGCGGCCGCTACGCAGGTGCGCAGAAGGCCGCCTGCACCGGCCTGGCCTGGACGTATTACCAGGCGGTCAAGAAACTCGGCTGAGCCGGGGGCCCGGATTCTCCTGGGCGCGGGGTGCGGGGCACGGTGCCGCGCCCCGCGCTCATCCCTTGTCGTCGTACGACGAGGTGCCCTCGTCCAGCAGCGGCGCACCGGACTTGAGGTGGGCAGGGGCCAGCGCGCGCAGGAGGTGGTAGCCGGCAAGGACGACGATCGTGCCCAGGGCGATGCCGCTCAGCTCGAAGTTGTCGCTGATCTTCAGGCTGACGCCGCCGATGCCGATGATGATGCCGGCGGCCGCCGGCACGAGGTTGAGCGGATTGCGCAGGTCCACCTTGTTGTGCACCCAGATCTGCGCACCGAGCAGGCCGATCATGCCGTACAGGATGACGGTGATCCCGCCCAGTACCCCGCCGGGGATCGCGGCCACGATCGCCCCGAACTTCGGGCACAGGCCGAACAGAAGGGCGAAGCCGGCCGCCGCCCAGTAGGCCGCGGTGGAGTAGACCCGGGTCGCCGCCATCACGCCGATGTTCTCGGAGTAGGTGGTGTTGGGCGGGCCGCCGAGCGCGGTCGACAGGACCGAGGCGGCGCCGTCGGCGGAGATCGCGGTGCCGAGCTTGTCGTCCAGCGGGTCGCCGGTCATCTCCCCCACGGCCTTGACGTGTCCCGCGTTCTCCGCGACCAGCGCGATGACGACGGGCAGCGCGACGAGGACCGCCGACCATTCGAAGGTGGGCCCGTGGAAGGACGGCAGCCCGATCCAGTCCGCCGGGCCGACCGCCGAGAAGTCCAGCCGCCAGTGGTCGGTCAGCTTGCCCGCGCCGTTCACCGAGTGGATCTGCCCGAAGACCCGGTCGAAGACGAACGAGACCGCGTAGCCGAAGACCAGCCCCAGGAAGATCGCGATCCGGGACCAGAATCCGCGCAGGCAGACCACGCCGAGCGCGGTGACCAGCATCGTCAGCAGCGCGACCCACTGGTCCTGCGGCCAGTACGTACGCGCGGTCACGGGCGCCAGGTTGAAGCCGATCAGCATCACCACGGCGCCGGTGACCACCGGCGGCATCGCGGCGTGAATGATCCGCGCACCGAACCGCTGGACGGCCAGCCCGACGAGGAAGAGCGCGGCGCCGACGACCAGCACCGCGCCGGTGACGGTGGCGCTGGTGCCCCCCTGTGCCCGGATGACGGCGGCGACACCGACGAAGGAGAGCGAACAGCCCAGATAGGAGGGCACCCGGCCGCGGGTGGCCAGCAGGAAGATCACCGTCGCGACGCCGGACATCATGATCGCGAGGTTGGGGTCGAGCCCCATCAGCACCGGGGCGACGAAGCTCGCGCCGAACATCGCGACGACGTGCTGCGCGCCGAGCCCCGCGGTCCGTGGCCACGACAGCCGCTCGTCCGGCCGGACGACCGCTCCAGGGGCCGGGTTGCGCCCGTCGCCGTGCACGGTCCAGCGCACACCGAGGCCCATGACTGCTCCACTTCTTCTTCGCACTGCGAAAACCGATGGCGTACGGCCGAGGCCGATGACCGGGCAATGGTAGTGCGGGGCAAGTCCACTTGATCCCGGTATGCCGTGTACCGGAATGCATGGTCCCGGTCACCCCTCCCGGCGGCGGAAGCATTCTAAGCATCCGCTTACGATGGCTCCGACCCGCACCAGGGGCACCGGGCGCCCCATCGGAACCCTCCCTCCGCCCCCACGGCAGCAGCAACCGCACCAAGAAACTCCAGGAGCATCACCCGTGAGCGTCGAACCC
Organism: Streptomyces sp. NPDC101393; assembly: GCF_044767385.1. Taxonomy (NCBI): domain Bacteria; kingdom Bacillati; phylum Actinomycetota; class Actinomycetes; order Kitasatosporales; family Streptomycetaceae; genus Streptomyces; species Streptomyces sp. NPDC101393. The sequence goes on from NZ_JBIWNU010000007.1 coordinate 464,236, forward strand.
CTCCAGACCGACCACGCCGTCCCGTACGGACAACTGGTCCCCGTCACCGTCCACTTCGACGACCTCGACGCGCTCGGCATGCTCCACAACTCCCGCTACCCGCTGCTCGTCGAGCGCGCCTGGGCCGAGTACTGGCACGGCAAGGGCTTCACCTTCGACGGCGACTGGGCCGCCGCCGGCGACATGTGCAACGTCATCAAGGAGATGCGGGTCTCCTACGAACGCCCCGTCACCGCGCCCGGCCGCCACGCCGCGCACCTGTGGGTCGAACGCCTCGGCCGCACCGGCCTCACCTACGGCTTCCGGCTGTGCTCCGCCGACGGCGAGGTGACCTACGCCCAAGGCCACCGCGTCCTGGTCCGCGTCGATCCCCAGGCGTTGCGCCCCACCCCGTGGTCGGACCGCGCCCGCGCCGTCGCCGCGGAACTGCTGCGCCCGGAGGGGGCGGACACGGCGCAAGCCGCGGCCTGACGGCGGCCGGGCCGCCGGGCGTCAGGAGCGTTCGAGGCCGGTGGGCCGCGCCGCGGGGGAGGCCGCTGCCGTACTCCCCGGCACCCGCAGCACCCGCGCGCCCACGATCAGGCCGAAGGCCAGCGCTGTGACCATCACGAAGGACACCGTCAGCGAGGTCGCCTCCGCGATCCCGCCGATCGCGGAGGGCGCGATCAGTCCGGAGGCGTAGGTGATGGTGGCGACGCCGGCGATCGCCTGGCTGGGCGCCGGTCCGCTGCGCCCGGCCGCCGCGAAGGCCAGTGGCACGACGACCGCGATCCCCAGGCCCACCAGGGCGAAGCCGCCCATCGCCATCGCGGGGTGCCGCGCGGTCACGATCAGTACGCCGCCGACCGTGGCCAGCACCCCGCCGGCCCGGACCGTACGCACCGCACCGAAGCGGGCCACCACCTTGTCGCCGGCCAGCCGGGCGGCGGCCATGGTGCAGGCGAACGCGGTGGTCGAGGCGGCTGCCAGGCCCGCGTCGGTGTCCAGTACGTCGCGGAGATAGACGGCGGACCAGTCCAGGCTCGCGCCCTCGGCGAAGACCGCGCAGAACCCGACCGCGCCGATGATCAGCGCCGACTTCGGCGGCAGCGTGAAGCGCGGCGGCGGGTGTTCCTCGGGGGTGCTGCGCAGATCGAGTACCCCCTGGCAGGCGAGCACGCCCAGGAGGGTGAGGATGACGGCGGCGCCGCCGAGATGGAGCCGGGCATCCGTCCCGGCGTGCGCGGCGACGGTGCCGGCCGCCGAGCCGAGCAGGGCGCCCACGCTCCACATACCGTGCAGCCCCGACATGATCGGCTTGTCGAGCCGGTTCTCGGTCTCCACTCCCAGCGCGTTCATCGCGACGTCGGACATGCCGGCGCTCGCGCCGTAGAGCAACAGCGCCGGGCACAGCACGTACAGGCTCGGGGAGAGCGCGGGCAGGATCAGCGCGAGGGTCCAGAGCGCGAGCAGGCCGCGCAACGCGGTGCGGGCGCCGAAGCGATGGCTGATCCGGCCGGCCAGCGGCATGGCCAGGGAGGCGCCGATGGCCGGGAAGGCGAGGGCGAGGCCGAGCTGGCCGGGGGTGATGGCGGTGTGTTCCTGGATCCAGGGGACGCGGGTGGCGAAGTTGCCGGTCACCGCGCCGTGGACGAGGAACACCGCGGCCACCGACCAGCGCGCGCGGCGCAGTTCGCGGGAGGAGCGGGAGGGCGGGGGGAGAGGGGCGGACCGGGGGAACGGAGTGGCGTCGGGGACGCCGTTGCCAGCCATGGCGGTAAACTATCAGGAACCCTGCCTGTTAATAAGAGGATTTCGGTCTGGAAGGATCCCGCCATGCATGCACAGCGCGCGGCGGCCGCAGGGCGCACCGCCTCCCCGAGCACCGCACGACAGATCAACGACCGGCTGGCTCTGCAACTCCTGCAGTCCGAAGGGCACTTGACGGCAACTCAGCTCAAGGCCCTGACCGGCCTGTCCCGGCCGACCGTCGCGGATCTCGTCGAACGCCTGCAGAGCGCGGGCCTGATCACCGTCGTCGGCGAAAGCGGCGCACAGCGGCGCGGGCCCAACGCCCGGCTCTACGGCATCGTCGCCGACCGGGCCCATCTCGTCGGCCTCGATCTGCGGACCCACAGCGCCACCGTCGCCGTCGCCGACCTCCTCGGCCGGGTACGCGCCGAACGCACCGTCCCCGTCCGCCCGGACGACACCCGCGAGCAGGCCGTCGACGCCGCCCTCGGCGCCCTGGACGACACCCTCGCGACGGCGGGCGTGGACCGGCCGCACACCATCGCCGTCGGCGCCCCCGGCCTGATCGACCCGGCCACCGGCCGGCTCGGCGGCACCGACTGGATCCCCACCTGGCACACCCACGCGATCGCCGCGCTGCGGGAGCGGATCGCGGTACCGGTGCTGATCGAGAACGAGGCCAACCTCGCCGCCCTCGCCGAACAGCGCGACGGCGCCGCCCGCGACCGCGACACCTTCGTCCTGCTGTGGCTGGGACACGGCACCGGCGCCGCCGTCGTCCTGGACGGCCGGCTGCGCCGCGGCGCCTCGGGCGGGGCCGGCGAGATCGGCTTCCTGCCGGTCCCCGGCACCGCCGCGCTGCCCTCCGCCAAAGGCTGCGACGGCGGCTTCCATTCGCTGGCCGGTTCGGCGGCGATCGTACGGCTGGCGGCGGATCACGCCTTCGCGGCGTCCGCCGAGGTCACGGCCGCCGCGGACGACGGGGACGCGCCGCCCGCCGAGGCGCTGGTCCGGGCCGCCGTGGGCCGCCCGGACGGGGAGGCCTTCCTCGACGCGCTGGCCGGCCATGTCGCCGTCGGGGTGGCGGCCGTCAGCGCCGTCCTCGACCCCGGCTGTGTGGTCCTCGGCGGGGAGATCGGCCGGGCCGGCGGCGCGGCGCTCGCGCGGCGTGTCACCGAGCGGCTCGCCCGGATCTCCCCGCTGGCCACCGAGGTGCGCGCGGGCGCCGTCGGCGGCCGGGGGGTGCTGCACGGAGCGATCCAGGTGGCGAGGGACGCCGCGCAGGCCGACCTCTTCCCGGCCGGCGGCTGAGCGCGCCGGGGCGGGGGCGGCCGGCGCGACCCGCCGCCCCGCGCGTCAGCGCTCGCCGTCCCCCGGGCCGCCCCCGTCCGCCCGCTCTGTCAGGAACTCCGCGTACGTACGCCGCCCCTCGGCGTGCTCCGGCGTGAGGTTGCCGCCCCGCCGGAACGCCGCGAACGACGGGCCCGGCAGCCGCAGCGGCATCAGGAGGCGGCGCCGGCCGCCGGCCCGCAGGGTGGTCTCCACCAGCGCGCGGGCCGAGTGGATCTCGGGCCCGCCGAGGTCGGTGACCCGGCCGGCCGGTGCGCCGGCCGCCAACTCCGCCAGCCGGTCCGCCACTTCACCGACCTCGACCGGCTGCACCCGCACCCCTGCCGGTACCGGGAACACCGGGGAGCGGGCACCGGCCTTCACCACCTGGAGCACCAGATTGTGGAACTGCGTCGCGCGCAGCACCGTCCAGCCGAGGCCGGAGTCCTCGATGGTGCGCTCCACCGCGAGCTTGGTGCGGTAATAGCCGAACGGGACCCGGTCCACGCCGACGATCGAGATGTAGACCAGATGCGGGACCCGCGCCGCCCTCATCGCCTCGATGAGCCGCCCCGCGGCCTCCGTGTCGCCGCCGGTGGGCGACGAGGCGCAGTGCACGACCGCGTCCACGCCCGACACCGCCTCGTCGAGGCCGGTGCCGTCCCGCAGGTCCACGGCGTGCACCCGCAGTCCGGGACGCTCGGTGCCGGTGTGCGGCCGTCGGCTCAGCGACCGCACGTCGTGGCCGTCGCCGAGCAGCCGGTCGACCAGGGCCCGCCCGAGCGTGCCCGTGCCGCCGGTCACCAGAATTGTCGCCATCAGGGATCAGTCCTTGAGGTGGGAGAGGGGACGAGTACTTCCCCGGTAATGACGAATCACGCGCGGCGGCTGTGACAGCCGACGCGCCGCAGGTCTGTGAGGCAGCCCACAGGGCTTCGCCCGCATGGGCGACGGCCGGACATGGCAGACTGAAGCTGTACTGACATGAAAGCAGCAGCGCACTCCGGGGTCGGTGTAATTCCGAACCGGCGGTAACAGTCCGCGACCCGTCCGCAGCCAGCGGCCGGTTGAGCAGGTGAAATTCCTGCACCGACGGTGAAAGTCCGGATGGGAGGCAGTGCGCGGCGGGCGAGCTTCGGTACACCGCCGTCGGCGGCGCGTCCGGTCTTTTTCCGGGCGAGCCGGCTTTCCGGCCCGGTGTTCCCGTGGCCTTGTTTCCGCTTCTGTCTCCAGACAGCCCCGGAGTCCGTGCCCTGAGAGGCAGGAGGACCCGGTGGCCCCCGCAGCCCCCGCCGAGACCGCAGCCATGCGCCGAGCCATCGAGCTCGCCGCGCGCGGCATCGGGCACACCAGCCCCAACCCCGTGGTCGGCTGCGTCGTCCTGGACTCCGAAGGCCGTACGGCGGGCGAGGGCTGGCACCACCGCGCCGGCGGACCGCACGCCGAGATCGAAGCGCTGCGCGCCGCGGGCGAACGGGCCAGGGGCGGCACCGCACTCGTCACCCTGGAGCCCTGCAACCACACCGGCCGCACCGGCCCCTGCGCCCAGGCGCTCATCGACGCCGGCATCGCCCGTGTCGTCTACGCCGTCTCCGACCCCAACCCGACCGCGACCGGCGGCGCCGTCACCCTCGCCGACGCCGGAGTCGACGTCGAGGGCGGACTGCTCGCCGACGAGGCGGTGGCCGGCAACGAGGCCTGGCTGACCTCCGTACTCCGCGGCCGCCCCTTCGTCCTGTGGAAGTACGCCGCCACCCTCGACGGCCGGATCGCCGCCGCCGACGGCACCAGCCGCTGGATCTCCTCGCCGCAGTCGCGTGCCGATGTGCACCGGCTGCGGGCCGCCGCGGACGCCGTCATCGTCGGCTCCGGCACCGCCCGCGCCGACGACCCGCAGCTCGGCGTCCGTATCAGCGGCCTCTCGGACGACGACATCACCCCGCCGCTGCGGGTCGTCGTCGACTCCGGGGCCGGCGCCGTCAGACCCGGCGCCCGTGTCCTGGACGGCACCGCGCCCACCCTCATCGCGGTCGCCGAGGACGCGGACGCCTCCCACCTCGAAGGCCTCGCCCCGATCGTCCGGCTGCCGCGCGCCGCCGAGGGCCCCGGCCTGCACATCCCCGGCCTGCTCAAGGCCCTGTACGAGCGCGATGTGCGCTCCGTACTCCTCGAAGGCGGCCCCACGCTCGCCGGGGCCTTCCTCGCCGCGCACGCCGTCGACAAGGTCGTCGGCTATCTCGCACCGGTCCTGCTCGGTGCGGGCCCTGCCGCCGTCGGGGACGCCGGAATCACCACCATCGCCCAGGCGTTGCGGCTCGATGTGACCGACACCGAGCGCCTCGGCCCCGATCTGCGGATCACCGCCACCCCCATCCGCCCCGCCCTCCCCGAGGAGAACTGAAGTGTTCACCGGAATCGTCGAAGAACTGGGTGAGGTCGTCGCCGTCGAGAACCTCGGTGACAGCTCCCGCTTCCGACTGCGCGGCCCCGTCGTCACCGACGACGCCAAGCACGGCGACTCGATCGCCGTCAACGGCGTCTGTCTGACGGTCGTGGACACCGCCGACGGTGAATTCACCGCGGATGTGATGGCCGAGACCCTGCACCGCTCCAGCCTCGGCGCGCTGGCCACCGGCTCGCGGGTCAATCTGGAGCGCCCGATGGCGCTGGGCGGCCGGCTCGGCGGACACCTCGTCCAGGGCCATGTCGACGGCACCGGCACCATCGCCGCGCGCATCCCCGGCGAACACTGGGAGATCGTCAAGGTCTCGCTGCCCGGCGCGCTCGCCCGCTACGTCGTCGAGAAGGGCTCCATCACGGTCGACGGCGTCAGCCTCACCGTCGTCGACGCCGCGGACGACCACTTCACCATCAGCCTCATCCCCACCACCCTCGCCCTGACCACCCTGGGCATCAAGCAGGTCGGCGACCCGGTCAACCTCGAGGTCGACGTCCTCGCCAAGTACGTGGAGCGGCTGCTCGGCGGCGGCGCCACGGAAGCGAAGGAGAGTACCCGGTGAGCGCCCTGACCTGGCTGAACGGAGAGGCCTTCACGGCCTTCGGACAGCACGTCATCTGGTCCGACATGGTCGGCAACACCATCGGCCTGGCCGCCCTGGCCCTCGGCTGGCGGCGCTCCATATGGACCTGGCCCGCCCAGTTCCTCTCCGGCGTCATCCTCGTCGCCGCCTACGCCTCCGCCCACCTCAGCGGCGGCGTCGGCAAGCAGCTCCTGGTGATCGGCGTGGCCGTCTGGGGCTGGCGGCAGTGGCAGCGCGGCCGGCAGCAGGCGCAGGACGGCTCCATCGCCGTCCGCTTCGCCACCTGGCGCGAACGCGGTGTGCTGCTCGGCGGCACGGCGCTCGGCACCGCGGCCGTGGGCGGACTGTTCGCCCTCGTCCCGCAGCTGTCCTGGAACCCCTGGCCGGACGCCTACATCTTCGTCGGCACCCTCGCCGCGATGGTCGCCCAGGCCCGCGGGCTGGTCGAGTTCTGGTTCGCCTGGCTGCTGGTCGACCTCGTCGGCGTCCCGCTCGCCTTCAGCAGCGGACTGGCGTTCTCCGGCTTCGTCTACGTCGTCTACCTCGTCCTTGTCGCGTGGGGCATGCGCGACTGGTGGCTGCGCTCGCGTGCGGCCGCCCGCCCCGTTCTGGAAGGAGCACTCTCGTGACCGCACTGCAGACCTGGTACGCCACCGACGAAGCCGAGGGCACCGAGGATCTGGCACTCGACCCGGTCGAGCGGGCCATCGCCGATATCGCCGCCGGCCGCCCCGTGGTCGTCGTCGACGACGAGGACCGGGAGAACGAGGGCGACCTCGTCGTCGCCGCCGAGATGGCCACCCCCGAGATCGTCGCCTTCATGATGAGCGAGTGCCGCGGTCTGATCTGCGCCCCGATGGAGGGCGCGGAGCTGGACCGGCTGGAACTCCCGCAGATGGTCGAGAACAACACCGAATCGATGCGGACGGCCTTCACCGTCTCCGTCGACGCCACCGCCGCGCACGGCGTCAGCACCGGCATCTCCGCCGCCGACCGCGCCACCACCCTGCGGCTGCTGGCCGGCGGCACGTCGGTGGCCGGCGACTTCGTCCGGCCCGGCCACATCTTCCCGCTGCGCGCCCGGACCGGCGGCGTCCTGGTCCGCAACGGCCACACCGAGGCCGGCGTCGACCTCGCCCGGCTCGCCGGACTGCGCCCGGCCGCCGCCATCGTCGAGATCGCCGGCGAGGACGGCACCATGCTGCGGCTGCCCGAACTGGTGCCGTTCGCCCGTAAGCACGGCCTGGCGATCATCTCCATCGAGGACCTGATCGCCTACCGCAGGACGCCCGCGCCCACCGTCCGCCGCGAGGCGGAGACCCGGCTGCCCACCGCGCACGGCGAGTTCACCGCCTACGGCTACCGCTCCACCGTCGACGGCGTCGAGCACATCGCGCTGGTCACCGGCGAGATCGGCGACGGCGAGGACGTCCTGGTGCGGGTCCACTCCGAGTGCCTGACCGGCGACATCTTCCATTCGCTGCGCTGCGACTGCGGCCCCCAGCTTCAGGCGTCGCTGCAGCGCGTCAACGAAGCCGGCCGGGGCGTGGTGATCTACCTGCGCGGCCACGAAGGGCGCGGCATCGGCCTGCTGTCCAAGCTGCGCGCCTACGAACTCCAGGAGCGCGGCCGCGACACCCTCGACGCCAACCTGGAGCTGGGCCTGCCCGCCGACTCCCGCGACTACGCGGCGGGCGCGCAGATGCTCCAGGACCTGGGCGTCCGCTCCCTGCGCCTGATGACCAACAACCCCGACAAGACCGCCGCCCTGGTGCGGCACGGCCTGCGCGTCACGGGCCGCGAGCCGATGGCCGTCCAGGCCGGCGAACACAACCTGCGCTACCTGCGCACCAAGCGGGACCGGATGGGCCACGACCTGCCCTGGCTGGACCCCGGCTCCACCCCGGCAGCGGCCGACGCCGCGCCTCCCGCCGCCGGGACCACCTGCGGCAATCAGTAGCCCGCAGGCGCGATCGCGGCGGCACAGCACGACAACGACCAGCAACGTCACCAGCACGAGGAGAACCGTGAGCGGCAAGGGCGCACCCGAACTGACCGTGAAGAACTGTGGCGACCTGCGGGTGGCCGTCATCGCGGCGCAATGGCACGAAAAGGTGATGGACGGTCTCGTGGACGGCGCGCTGCGCGCCCTGACCGAGCTGGGCATCGACGAGCCGACGCTGCTGCGGGTCCCCGGCGCCTTCGAGCTGCCCGTCGTCGCCAAGGTCCTGGCCGGCCGCGGCTATGACGCGGTGGTCGCCCTCGGCGTCGTCATCCGCGGCGGCACCCCGCACTTCGACTACGTCTGCCAGGGCGTCACCCAGGGCCTGACCCAGGTCTCCGTGGACACCGGCGTCCCCGTCGGCTTCGGCGTGCTGACCGTGGACACCGAGCAGCAGGCGCTGGACCGCGCCGGCATCGAGGGCTCGTCCGAGGACAAGGGCCACGAAGCGGTCACCGCGGCCGTCGCGACCGCCGCCACCCTGCGTACCGTCGCCGAACCCTGGCGCTGACGATCTCCCCCGCGACAGGGAGCGGGCTCCGCTCCCTACCGCGGGGGAGGGCGCGAGCGGAACCGCACGACCGCGTAGGGTAGGGCTCACCATGTCCAAGAAGACTTTCGAGGCGCTCTTCACCGAGCTCCAGCAGAAGGCCGCCACCGGCGACCCCACCACCTCCCGTACCGCCGAGCTGGTGCAGGCCGGTGTCCATACGATCGGCAAAAAGGTCGTCGAAGAGGCCGCCGAGGTGTGGATGGCCGCGGAGTACGAATCCGACGACGCCGCCGCCGAGGAGATCTCCCAGCTCCTCTACCACCTCCAGGTGATGATGGTCGCCAAGGGAATCTCCCTCGACGACGTGTACGCCCATCTCTGAGCGGCCCCGCCCTCACCCCTCAACACCCCACTCACCAAAGGAAAATGCCCTCATGCTGCGCATCGCTGTCCCCAACAAGGGTTCACTGTCCGAGCCTGCGTCGGCGATGCTCCATGAGGCCGGCTACCGCCAGCGCAAGGACCGCAGGGAACTCGTCCTCGTCGACGCCGGCAACGAGGTCGAGTTCTTCTTCCTGCGCCCGCGCGACATCGCGGTCTACGTCGGCTCCGGCAAGCTCGACATCGGCATCACCGGCCGCGACCTCCTCCTGGACTCCGGCTCGCAGGCCGAGGAGATCATGCAGCTCGGCTTCGCCGGCTCGACGTTCCGCTACGCCACCCGCCCGGGTACCGCCAAGGACGTCACCGAGTTCGGCGGCATGACCGTCGCCACCTCGTTCTCCGGCCTGGTCACCCAGCACCTCGCCGACAACGGCGTGGACGCCTCCGTCGTCCACCTCGACGGCGCCGTCGAAACCGCCATCCAGCTCGGCGTCGCCGAGATCATCGCGGACGTCGTGGAGACCGGCACCACCCTGCGCAACGCCGGCCTGGAGATCATCGGCGAGCCGATCATGCAGTCCGAAGCGGTCGTCATCCGCCGCACCGGCGCCCCGGAGGACGACCCGAAGGTGCGCCAGTTCCTGCGTCGTATGCAGGGCGTCCTGGTGGCCCGCCGCTACGTGATGATGGACTACGACATCCGCGTCGAGCACGTCGAGAAGGCCGTCGCCCTCACCCCCGGCCTGGAGTCGCCGACGGTCTCCCCGCTGCACCACGAGGGCTGGGTCGCGGTCCGCTCGATGGTCCCGTCCAAGGACGCCCAGCGCATCATGGACGAGCTCTACGACCTCGGCGCCCGCGCGATCCTGACCACGGGCATCCACGCCTGCCGGCTGTGACCGGCACCCGCTGACCGCCCGTACGCCCCGCCCACGACGGAAGACCACGACGTGTCCGCGCCCACGCCCCTGCCCAGCCTTCCGGTGACCTTCCGGCCGACCCGTACCCGGGTCGTCCTGTACACCGTCGGCATCGCCCAGCTCGCCGCCCTGACGGTGATCGCGGCGCTGCTGCCGAAGCTGGGCGGCGGCGAGCGGCTCAGCTTCGTCCTCACCGGACTGCTGGTGCTGGCCGTCCTCCTGCTGCTCGCCCGCCCCAAGGTGGTCGCGCGACAGGAGGGCATCACGGTGGTCAACCTCACCACCAGGCGTGAACTGGCCTGGGCCCAGGTCCTGCGCGTCAACCTCCGCAACGGCGACCCCTGGGTCCACCTCGACCTCGCCGACGGCACCAGCCTCCCGGCGATGGGCATCCAGCCCGGCATCGCCCGGGACCAGGCCATCCGCGACGCCCGCGCACTGCGCGCCCTCGCCGAAACCCATGGTGCCGTCGGCCACACGGCCGGGTGAGCACGCCCCATTCCGGGCCCCGCTGATTACTCTGTTCTCCGGGACGCACCGAGCGCCCTGCCCCCAGTGGGCCAGACCACGACCCGAGGAGTGACTCCCTCCAGCAATGGACGGATCGTCCTGTAGTACCTGCGCCGCCCCTCCCGAACCCCCGAAGACCCCGGAGGCGGCGGCATGACCGGCCCCCTGCTGCTGCTCGCGGCGGCACTCGTCCTGATCCTGGCCAACGGCTTCTTCGTGGCCGCGGAGTTCGGACTCGTCACCGTCGAGAAGGCGGACGCCGAACGCGCCGCGGCCGACGGCGACCGCCGCGCCCGCACCGTCGTCTCCGCGCTGCGTGAACTCTCCTTCCAGCTGTCCGGCACCCAACTGGGCATCACGATCACCTCCTTGGTGGTCGGCATGCTCGCCGAGCCGGCGCTGGCCCAGCTGCTCTCCGGCCCGCTGCGCGGCACCGGCCTGCCAAAGGGCGCGGTGCCCACCATCGCCGTCGTCCTCGGCATGCTGCTGGCGTCCGCGGTCCAGATGGTCATCGGCGAGCTGGTGCCCAAGAACTGGGCGGTTTCCAAGCCGCTGCAGGTGGCACGCTTCGTCGCCGGCCCGCAGAACGCCTTCTCGCGGTTCTTCCGCCCGGTGATCTCCCTGCTGAACACCGTCGCCAACCGCCTCGTGCGCGCCCTGGGGGTGGAGCCGACCGACGAACTCGCCTCCGCCCGCACCCCCGGCGAACTCGTCTCGCTCGCCCGGCACTCCGCACAGGCCGGCGCCATCGAACAGGACACTGCGGACCTGTTCGTCCGCACCCTCTCGCTGGGCGACCTGACCGCCGAGAACGTCATGACGCCCCGCGTACGGGTCAGCGCCCTGCAGGCGTCGGCGACCGCCGAGGACGTCGTGAACCTCACCCGCGCCACCGGCCTGTCCCGCTTCCCCGTCTACCGCACCCGCATCGACGAGGTCGTCGGCATGGTGCACCTCAAGGACGCGCTGGCCGTCCCGGCACACGAACGGCTGCGCACCCCGGCCGGCCGGATCGCGGTACCGCCGCTGCTGGTGCCCGAGACGGTGCCGGTGCAGCAGCTGCTGGAGCGGCTGCGCAGCGAAGCGCCGATCGCCGTGGTCGTCGACGAATACGGCGGCACGGCCGGTGTGGTCACCCTGGAGGACATCATCGAGGAACTCGTCGGCGAGGTCCGCGACGAGCACGACCGGGTGGACCTGCCCGAGCTGGGCCAGGCCCCGGCCGAGGACGGCCGCCCCGCCTGGGACGCCGACGGCGGCTGCCGGGTGGACACCCTGCGGCGGATCGGCCTGGAGGCCCCCGACGGCCCGTACGAAACGGTGGCAGGACTGGTGGCACACATACTCGGCCGGATCCCGGCCCCCGGCGACACCGCCGAACTCGACGGCTGGCGGCTTCGGGTACGACTCGTCTCGCACCACCGTGCCGAGCGGATAAGGATCGTGCGGACGGCACCCGCAGCCGTGGCGTCGCCCGCCCCGCCCGAGGCCGCGCGGGTGCCCGTCGCGGCCGGTGCGGAGGCGGTCCGATGACCCTGGCCCAGCTCCTCTTCGCGGTGCTGCTCGTGCTCGCCAACGGCTTCTTCGTCGGAGCCGAGTTCGCCCTGGTCTCGGTCCGCCGCAGCCAGATCGAACCGCTCGCCACGGAAGGCTCCAAGCGGGCCCGCCAGGTCCTGCACGGCCTGGAGAACCTCCCGCAGATGATGGCCGCCGCACAGTTCGGCATCACCGTCTGCTCCCTGACCCTCGGCGCGGTCGCCGAGCCGACCGTCGCCCACCTCCTGGAGCCGGTCTTCCACGCCGCCCACCTCCCCGAGCCGCTGATCCACCCGCTCGGCTATGTCATCGCGCTGGCGGCGGTGGTCTTCCTGCACCTCGTCATCGGGGAGATGGTCCCCAAGAACCTCGCGATGGCGGCGCCCGAGAAGACGGCGCTGTGGTTCAGCCCGGGGCTGGTCGCCTTCGCGCGGCTGTGCCGCCCGGTCACCGCACTGCTCGGCGCCTGCGCCCACGGTGTGCTCCGGCTCTTCGGCGTCGAGCCGAAGGACGAGGTCGAAGCGGTCTTCACCAGCGAACAGCTCACCCATCTCGTGGAGGACTCCGGCCAGGCGGGCCTGCTCGGCCCGGCCGAGCAGGAACGGCTCTCCGACGCCCTGGAGCTGGGCAGCCGCCCCGTCACGGACGTCCTCCTCGACCCCGCGGGGCTGGTCACCGTCGAGCCGACGGTCAGCCCCCGCATGGTGGAGGAGCTGACCGTGAAGACCGGCTACTCCCGCTTCCCGGTCTGCGCGCCGGGCGGTGCCTACATGGGCTATCTGCACGTCAAGGACGTGCTGGATCTGGAGGAGCGGGACCGCGCGGTGCCCCAGCGCATCTGGCACCCGATGGCGACGCTGCGCGCCGAACTCCCGCTGGACGACGCCCTGACGGCGATGCGCCGGGCCGCCTCCCACCTGGCGGCCGTCGCCGACGCGAGCGGCCGGGTGCTCGGCCTGGTCGCGCTGGAGGACGTACTGGAGATGCTGGTCGGCGAGGTCCGCGACCCCGCGCACCACCGGCCGGCCGGCCCGCCCCGAGGCCGGGCGGAAACGGGCGGCCGCATCACCGAACCTCGCGAGGGCACGTCGCTGCCCTCGGGCGACAGGGCGCTGGCCGGCTGACCCGGCCGCGGCCGCCGAAGAGGCTAGAGATCCAGCCCCTTCGGCGGCCCCTGCGGGTCCGGTCCGCGGCCGGAGAGCACCTCGCCGTAGGCCTGCATCAGGTCCGGCAGCCGGAGCGTGGCGAGGTCGTCGCGGCTCGGGGTGCCGCGCCAGGTGGACAGCCGCAGATCGCGGTAGGCGCAGCTCTTCTCGTAGAGGGTGCGCAGAAAGCGGCCGTTGCCGAGTTCGTCGATCCAGCCCTGGTCGACGACATGCCCGCTGATGCTGCACAGCTCGTCACGCGACTCCTCGTCCCAGCGGTCGCCGTTCTCCGCGGCCAGCACCTCGCCGATGGCGGTCAGCTCCAGCGGGCGGTAGCTGGGGAAGTCGACGCGGGAGGTGAAGCGGGAGGACAGGCCCGGATTGGCGGCCAGCAGCCGGTCCATGCCCTCCGGATACCCGGCCAGGATGACGACGAGCCGGTCGCGGTTGTCCTCGGCGCGCTTGAGCAGCACCTGGAGGGCCTCGTCGCCGTACGCGTCGCCCTTGCTGTAACCGGAGTTGGACAGGCTGTACGCCTCGTCGACGAAGAGCACCCCGCCCAGCGCCGAGTCGATCAGCTCATTCGCCTTGACCGCGGTCTGGCCGAGGAACTCGCCCACCAGATCGGCACGTTGGGCCTCCACGAGATGGTCGCCGCCGAGCAGCCCCAGCGCGTAGAAGACCCGCCCGAGTATCCTGGCCACGGTCGTCTTGCCGGTGCCCGAGGGCCCGGAGAAGACGAAGTGCCGCTTCGGGGGCTGCACCGGAAGCCCCTGCCCCGCGCGCAGCCGCGCCATCCTCAACTGCGCCGACAGCGCCCGTACCTGCCGCTTGACCGGCTCCATGCCGACCATCCGTTCCAGCTCCGCCAGCGCCTTCTCCAGCAGCACCGGGTCGGCGGGCCCGGTGGGCAGCCGCTCGGCGCCGCGCGGGCCGGCCGCCGCAGCCTTGGCGCGAGCCGCGGTGCCCGCGCCGGGCGGGACGGCGCCCGCCCCTGGCTCGGGCGGTTCCGCCTCGCCGGTGGCCAGCAGCTCGCGGCCGTCGACGGGGTCGAGCGGGGAGAGCGGGTCCAGATCGCTGCCGGCCTCCTGGCCGAAACCGGACGCGGAGACCGTCGCGAGATCGGCGCCCTCGTCCAGCCCGTCCGCCTCGGTGATGGCGGCGAGCCGGGCCGCGGTGTCCATGAAGGCCGGGTCGACGCGGTGCACGGCGCGGTAGAGGGGGAGCGCCGCGGCGCTGCGGCCGGTGCCCTCGTGGGCGCGGGCGAGCCAGTAGCGCAGCTCCTTGCGCTGCGGCTGTTCGCTGCGGCAGCGCATCAGCGCCGCGGACAGCAGCGGCTCGGCCTGCCCGTACATCTCCAGCCGCACCCGCGCCATCCCGCCGAACAGCCCTGCCTCGATGCCCAGTACCGGGTCGGTCAGCAGTGTTTCGGTGTGCCGTACGAGCTGGTCCCAGTCCTTGACGAGGTAGGCGCGGCAGGCGTGCAGGAAGCGCACCTGGGGGTCGGTGTCGACCGGCGGGCAGCCGGCCAGCGCCTGGTCCAACTCGGCGACATGGCGGCCGTCCAGCCAGTGGGAGGCGTGCGCGAGCAGCAGATCGCGTCCGGTCTCCAGCACCGGCTGCACCCACCAGCCCAGCCAGTACCAGGAGTTGAGGGTGCGTCGGTGGCGGGCGCGCTGCTCACCGAAGCGGTCGCGGTGGCGGTGCATCTGCAGCAGGGCGACGGAGGTGTCGGCGCGCAGGGCGTGCAGGCCGAGCCAGGCGTCGGCCATCGACGGGTCGAGCCGTACCGCGGCCCGGAACTCCTCCTCGGCCTGCGGATACGCGCCCACGGTGTAGGCGTCGACCGCGCGCAGCCAGGCGAGTTCGGCCGGGGCGGGCGAGCCATTGGTGCCGGATTCCATCCCGTCCCCCCACAAAACGTCCCCCCGTGGTGTGCCGCCGGGCGAGTGCCGGGCCGCAGATGCTCGAACCGTCGTACGGCAGGCGGGAGTTGACCGTCGACGCGCGCACTTCGGTCCGGGTCCTCCGGTGGCACGGACTCGCATCGTACCTGCGGTTTCGGTGCGGGCCGTAGAGGGCCGCACGGGTCGGTGCGGGCGGCCGGGCGGCGTCGAACGGCGCGAAGAATGCGGTGACCCAGGGTGAGGGATTGGCGGCGCGAAGCGCGGCATGAAGGGCTTTCGCCCAGAACGAAGCCCCCGATCACGGGGGAACAACCGGGGGCTTCGTGTATGTGGGCGGTCCGTTGAACCGCACATTGAGAACGTAAGTCCTGTACGCCCCCCAGGTCAAGCCGAGTTGGGGCACTCGGCGGCACGCCACGGGCGCTGCTCCGCGCCCCCGCGGCGGTCCACTACGGAGGGTGAATCCGGGGGCGGGTCAGGTGTGCGTGGAAGGCCCCACGAGCACCTCGTATCCCGTCCGTCCCTGCCGCACCAAGAGGTCCGCGTACGGCCGCGAGGGGTCCGCGGCGAAGTGCGCGCGCTCCGCCGGAATCCAGCCATCCCAGAAGGCCGACATCCCCGGTCCGTCGCGACGTTGGCCACGCGCCCAGGAGTGCGCGTCCGGCAGTTCCATCCACAACAGGCAGGCCAGGTAGGGGCGCAGCACGCGGCGGCCCGTGCCGACGCCCTCCACCAGCACGACGGGCGCCGGATCCAGCCCACGTCCCTCGCCGAACCCCCGGCGTACCCAGTCGTAGACGCCGTAGCGCGCACGCTCCCCCCGGGACAGCGGCTCCAGGACCTGCTCGCGGAGCCGGCCGCTCCAGGCGAACAGCTCGTCATGGGTGGCGAGGTCGTCGGTGTGCACCACCGGCGCACCGCCGAGCGCCCCGGCCAGTCGACCGGCGAAGGTGCTCTTCCCCGACCCCGCGTGCCCGTCCACCGCGACCAGCCGCGACGGCCCGCAGGAGGGCGGCAGGGCCCGCAGCCGGGCGGCGAGCGAGGTCAGATCGCGGTCCATGGCCGCCAGCGTACGTCAGTGGTCCACACCAATATTCCTGCCACGACGCGCGCCCAACCGCTGGCCGAAGCCCCTCCGGACCGGAGATAGTTGCCCCACGCCGACACGCACCCGCACTTGACGCAGTACCGGCGGAACCCTCGCACCCGATCGCACGCATCCGACTGGGGGACCCACACCATGACCAGCTCCGCACCCCGGCGCACCGTCCTGGCCGTCGCACTCGCCGCCGCAGCGGGCGTCGCCACCCCCTTGGCGCACGCCGGCGCCGAGCCCCGCAGGGGCGCCACCTCCCCGGCCGCCCCCACCGCGCGTACCCCGGATGCCGCCGCCCCCCGATCGAAGAGCCTCGTGGACTATCACGCCTGGACCACCGCAGCCGACTGGCACCACGGCCGGAACAACGGCACCGCCCTCGCCCACGGCGCCCGCCCCGGCATCCGCATCGACCACCCCGTCGGCTCGCTGGACTACCGCGACCCGCACTCCGGGAAGACCGCCACCTGGGAGTACGCCACCTGGACCTCCCCGGTGCACACCCTTCAGGTCCCGGCGACGGAGGCCGTCGCCTCCTGGAACGCGCACACCCCCGCCGGCACCTGGATCGCCATCGAACTGCGCGGCACCTACAGCGACGGCACCCGCACCCCCTGGTACGTCATGGGCCGCTGGACGGCCGGCGACGGCGAGGCCGACATCCGCCGCACCTCCGTCGACGACCAGAAGGACGGCAAGAGCAGCATCTCCACCGACACCTTCGCCGTCGACGACCCCGCCGGCGGCCTGCGCCTGGCCTCGTACCAGCTGCGCCTGACCCTCTACCGCAAGCCGAACGCCGTCCAGACACCGACCGTCTGGCGGGTGGGCGCCATGAGCTCCGACCTCCCCGACCGCTTCGAGGTACCCGCCTCGAAGCCGGGCCGGGCCGGCCGCGAACTGGACGTACCGCGCTACTCGCAGGAGATCCACAAGGGTCAGTACCCGGAGTACGACAACGGGGGAGAGGCATGGTGCAGCCCCACCTCCTCCCAGATGATCGTCGAGTACTGGGGCCGCAAGCCCACCCGCGAGGACCTCGCCTGGGTCAACCCCGACTACGCCGACCCCCAGGTCTGCCACGCCGCCCGGAACACCTTCGACAACCAGTACGAAGGCTGCGGCAACTGGCCCTTCAACGCCGCCTACGCCGCCACCTACAAGGACATGCAGGCCGTCGTCACCCGCCTCGCCTCCCTCACGGACGCCGAACGCCTGGTCCACGCGGGCATCCCGGTCATCACCTCCCAGTCCTTCCTCAAGACCGAACTCGACGGCGCGGGCTACGGCACCGCCGGCCACCTCATGACCCTCGTCGGCTTCACCGACAACGGCGACATCATCGCCAACGACCCGGCGTCCCCCGACGACCCGGCGGTACGCCACGTCTACAAGCGCCGCCAGTTCGAGAACATCTGGCTCAGGACGAAGAGGAAGAACGCCGACGGCAAGGTCGTCGGCGGCAGCGGCGGGGTGTGCTACCTGTACTTCCCGGCGAGGCCGACCGCGGTGCAGAGGCGGGCGCTGGCCTCGGTCGGAGTTCGCTGAGGTCAGGAGCAGGGCCCCGATCGGCAGACGGTCGGGGCCCTTTGGCACGGCAGGGTCACCGACCGCGCAGGCACAGCGACCGACCACCGCTTCCGTGCGCCGTTCGGATCACAGCGCCCTTCAGGTGATTGCCGGGCTCCTCGCGAGCCGGTCCGCCGCCCCGGGGGTACGACGTTCCCACCACACGTCCTGGAACCCCCGCGAGGAGATCGGCCATGTACGCAGCAGTCCGACGGTACGACGGAGTGACCGACCCCTCGGAAGCAGGCCGCCTCGTGAAGGAGGGGTTCGTACCGCTCATGCGTGAGGTTCCCGGCTTCGTGGCCTACTACTGGGTCGACGCGGGGAACGGGGTCATGCTCTCGACCAGCATCTTCGACGACCGGGCCGGGGCCGAGGAATCCGTCTCCAGGGCGGCAGACTTCGTCCGGGACTCTCTCGCGACGCTGCTCCCCAACCCACCCCAGGTCACGGCCGGAGAGGTCGTGGCCTCGGCGCGCGGGGCTGCGCACTAGCTACGGCCCGGACGGACATGGCGTCCTCCCGTGGGAGCTCCCCGGGCATTGCCGCCAGTCCAGGGAGCAAGCCCGCCTCCCCCGGCTTCTCCAGCCCCGCTCGGTCTCTTGGGCGGGGCCTGGGCCGGGGCCGTGCGCGTTTCCGCCACGGCCCCGGCCCGGCGGGCCTGTTCCACGCCCGTTCACCTGCGTGCCGGCGCTCTGCGGGAGAGGAGCGGGCCGAGGCCGTTCGCGGTGGCCGGGCAGGGGCGTGGGTCGCTCAATGCCGGAAGGTGGTGACGACGGCCAGGTGGTCGGAGGGCCAGTCCGAGCCGCCACCGAACGTGCGGGACGAGGTGGGCTTCAGCGAGCCGCCCTGATGGAGGATGAAGTCGATGCGGTCCTGCGGCTCCGGCTTGTTGTCGTAGTCGCTGTTCGTCTTGGTGACGGGGGACCAGGTGTTGCCGGGGGCGTTCGCCGGACTCGGGTGCAGTTCACGGTAGGAGTCCTTGAACCCCTTGTCCGCGAAGGCCTTCGTCGCGGGCCACTCGACCTCCGAGTTGCAGTGCTTCGCCTTGGTCGCCTCGGTCCAGTCCAGGTGGGAGGGCGTGTTGAAGTCTCCCGCGACGATCGCCGGTGCCGAACCGGTCCACTCCGCTATGTCCTGGGCCTGGGCCTTGCGGCTCGCCTCGTCCGCGTAGATCTTCTGGTAGCTGTCCTTGTCGAAGCAGGCGTTGTACGGGCCGTACTTCGTGTAGTCGAGGTGGATCGAGTACACCCAGACGCCGTCGATCTTCGCGGCGATCGCCTTCGCGCCGGAGGACTCCTTCGAGAACGAGTCGGTCTTCTCGATCGGCTTCTTGCTGACGAGGTCGACGTCCGTGCCGCTGGCCGTGTGGTACTTCCACCCCAGCTTGTCCGCGATTTCCTTGGCGACGGAGCTGGAGGACTCCTGCAGTGCGACGACATCGGCGCCGGAAGCCGTGACTTGTTTTGCGATCTTGTTGACCCCGTCCGTGACCTTGGCGCCACCGTGCCAGGTGTTCAGGCTCATCACCTTCAGGGACTGCGCGGACGCGCCCCCGGCGGTGCCGGTCCCGCCGGTGGCGGCCATCGCGCTCGCCGCCACGGCCAGTGCCGCCACCCCGCCGGTCAGGCCGAAGGCGAGGCGCCGCTTGGTCCTCGTGTGGTTCGGGTCGTCCGCGTGCTTCGCGCTCTTGCTCACGTGGTGCTCATTCCTCTCGTATGCCGGACGGGCCGGCAGGTGTGGGGGGAGAGCCGGGTGATGGCCGCGCCGTCGCCCATGAGACTCCCGTCCGGCGCCTCTTGCCGGAGGCCGGAGGCCTAAACCGGCTTCGGGGCCCGGCGAGGGGTGCTGTAGCAGGGCTGTGACAGTCGATATCTCCACGCAACATGTCTGAACAAGTTGGAGACTTGCTGTCGGTGGGGCGGAGGCGCCGACAACGGGCCCCCATGGGCGGCGGGCGGTGGGCGCCGCGAGCGGAGCGCGGAGTGCGGGGGTGCAACGGGTTTCTTTTGTCGCAGGTAGAAGGCATGGCATGCTGTGGCGAGGCCCCGATGTGGTGGGTGTGCCGATGCCCGGCGCCCGATGACACCGCGTTCGCGGACTGCGCTACGAGCGGCCTCGCCCCTCCGGGAAACAGCCGCCGAAGCAGGTGTGCTGTGCACAGATCCCGGACTGCCGGGCCGCCCCCCGAGTGCCTGTGGGGCCCGCGCCACGGGCGCTCCGCGACGCCCCCCACGACCTGCCCCCCACGACCAGGAAGCGGACGACATGCGACCGGTAGGCAGTAAATACCTGCTGGAGGAGCCGCTCGGACGCGGCGCTTCCGGCACCGTGTGGCGAGCCCGCCCCGCGCAGGACGACGTCACTGCCGAGGGCGCGCCGAGCAGAATCGTCGCCATCAAGGTGCTCAGAGAGGAACTGGCCGGCGACCCCGATGTGGTGCTGCGCTTCCTGCAGGAGCACTCCGCGCTCCGCCGCCTCACCCACGCCAACATCGTGCGCACCCGCGACCTGGTCGTCGAAGGCGATCTGCTCGCGCTCGTCATGGACTTCATCGACGGCCCCGACCTGCACCGGTACCTGCGGGAAGTGGGCCCCCTGGATCCGCTCGGCGCGGTCCGGCTCACCGCGCAGATCGCGGACGCGCTGGCCGCCAGCCACGCCGATGGCGTACTGCACCGGGATCTCAAGCCCGCGAACATCATGCTCGCCGGCACCGACGCGGACGACGACGCCGAGATCCGGCCGATGCTCACGGACTTCGGGATCGCCAGGCTGGCCGACGCCCCGGGGCTCACCCGCACCCACGAGTTCGTCGGAACACCCGCCTACCTCGCACCCGAGACCGCACTGGGCCATCAGCCGAGCTCCGCCGTCGACGTCTACAGCGCCGGAATCCTGCTCTACGAGCTCATCGCCGGAAAGGCGCCTTTCGCGGGCGGCAGCGCGCTGGAGGTACTTCACCGTCACCAGATCGAGGAGCCCCGGCGTCCCGCGGGATTCCCCGCCCCCGTATGGACGGTCGTTGAGCACTGCCTGCGCAAGGAGCCCCTCGAACGCCCCAGCGCCGAAAGCCTCGCCCAGGCCCTGCGTGCCATCACCGACGAGGCCGACGAACCCGCCCTGCTGCGCGAGTCGACGGCCGACCCCGCCGCGTTCCTGCCCCCGGACCCGCAGCCCACGCTCCTCCGCGTCGCTGCCGCGCCGACACAGCCGGCACAGCTTCTCCACACCGACCCCGTCGCCGCTCCGGCACCGCAGAGCGGGGAACGCACACCGACGCAGATCGGCGGGACACGGGAATCCGCGGTCGCGGGCAGCGCAGCGGCGAGTGACGGTGACGGCGTGGCGGCGGTGCGTGCCGAGGGCACGGCGGTGCGGGGCGACGGGCGGCCGCAGGCGTACGGCGAAGAGGCATTTCCCGCCACCGGCCCGCCGGCGCACTGCCCGCATTGCGGCGCTGCCCAGCTGGCCCCCGGAGCAGCCGACCTCCGCACGCCGGCGGCGCCTTCCGGGAAGGCCGGCCGCCCCCGCCGCATCCTCCTCAAGACTCTGCTGACACTCGCAGTGCTGGTCTTCCTCGGCGGCCTGGCCGTCTGGAAGATCCCGCCCTTGCACGACTGGGTGACCCACGGCGGCAGCCTGCGGCACCAGATCGGCCACTGGTTCATGAGCCTGAAGCACGGGGCCGGGTCTCTCGGCGGACGCTGACCGACCCGTGCGGCAGAGGTCCTTGGGGCGCGAGGGGGAGGGGGCGTCCGCAGGCCAAGCCTGCATCCCGCACGCCGTATCGGCACCCCGTACCGGCACCCCGGTCGCCTGCGGCTGAGGCCGCGGTGAGCGGGGTGCCGGCCTTGCGTTCCGGCCACTCGCCGAACCCACCGTCCCGCCGCAGGCCTGAGCCTCGTCGCCTGAGCCTCGTGGCCTGAGCCTGGTTGCCCGAAAGAGGACTGCCGTGTGACGGCGCAGTCACTGCTTCCCCCTAAGATTCACTCCATGTCCACAATCACTGGTGAGTCATCGGCGGGCTCAGCGTCCGAGGCGAACGCGGCCATACGGGCATTCATGACTGAGCGCGCCGGTCGCGGCCTGATGCCGGAGGAGCAGGCCGAGTACGAGCAACTGCTCGCCACGTGGGCTTTCGCGGCGCAACAGGCCACCACCGAGCCCTCCTGAACGCATCTCCCGTCACCTCCTGGAGGGTGGTGGGACGCCGGCGTGCGCCGGCCTGGGCGCGGCAGGTGGGTCGGCTCCGTGCCGGTCGGCCGCCTGCCCCCGCAGGCGGTGTTTCGTGCAGGTCGGGGGGTGGTAGCGCTGTTCCATGCTGTCGCTGCCGTCGGGGACCGGTTCCTTGCCGAAGCGGTTCGCCGCCGGGGGGTATCTGCCGCTGCCGGGGTTGCTGACCGCCGCAGGGCTTCGGGCGCTGCGTGAGGAGGCCGGGCGGCTGGAGCGGGAGGCGGCCCGGCGCGACTTCACCATGGACTGCATGGACGGCAGCCCCGGGCACATGACCACTGTCGGCGGGCGCCGGATCGCGCAGCAGTCGCAGGTCATCGCGGGGCTGTATCAGGACCGCGCGCTGCTCGACCTGCTCGCGGGCGTCGTCGGGCAGCCCGTCGTCGCGGTCGACGACCCGGTGGAACGGCATGTCCTGAACATCCTGCACCGACCCGGCGACACCCATGGGGTCCACACCGACGACTACCCCCTCGCCCTGGTCCTGTTCATCGATGCTCCGCCGGACGCCGCCGATGGCGGGCTGCTGGAATTCACGCCCGGCCGGGCAGACCTCCACGCCCTGGACGCCCCCGGCACCCGCCGCCTGCACCACCACCCGGGCCATGCCTACCTGCTGCGCAGCGACCGCACCGCGCACCGGGTGACACCGCTGAACCGGCCGGGTGTGCGCCGCACGGTCCTCAACTTCGCCTACACCGTCCCGGGCCATCAGGGCCCGGTCACCGGTTCGGCCGCGCGTCTCTACGGCTGACCGGGGCTGCCGCCCGTCCGCATCCGAAGGGTGTGCGGATGCCGACGTCCTGCTCAGGGGGCGCCGAGCAGGCACTTTCCGTTTCGGAAAGTACATGCAAGGATGGAAGGTGAGATCACTCAGGCGGCGATGAAAGGTCCGAGAGACGCGATGCCCTCCCACGAGAACACCCCAGCAGGTCACGGCGCGGTTTCCGTGGCGGGAGAACGCGCGGAGGGTGCGTTGCGGGATGTCGACGACGCCAGGGCGCTGGCCCTGCTCAGCTCCCGGCTGACTCCCGCCTGGTACGGACCTGCCGCGGCCGCGGTGCTGATCGTTCCGGCCCTCGGGGAAGCCTGGAGCGAGGGGCGGGGCGGCTGGGGAGTGCCGCTCTCGCTGCTGATCTCGCTGGCCGGCCTGGCGGCGATGATCGGGCTCGCCGGCGCCGCCCGGCGAAGGGCCCACGTCACGGTGACGGTGCCCTGGCCGCAACGCCTGCGCCGGGCTGCGGTCCCTCTTCTGCTGCTGCTCGCCGCGGGGATCGTGACGTACGTCGTGTGCCGGCAGTGCGGAGCCGATCGCGGGGCCACCAAGATCGCACTGTGCGCGGTGCTGGGGTCGGGTGCCTGGGTGGTGCTCGCCGTCCGGAACAGGTCGATCAAGCAGCGGCTCCAGGCGGGCTCCCGGGGGTCGGATGAACGCCGCGCCTGACTCGGGAGAACCGGTGATCGACGCGGCGATCCACCACCCCACCCGGCTGACGGTCGCCGCCTTTCTCTCGGCGTGTGACGAGGCCGAGTTCGCCGCCGTGCGCAGCGCCTGCCAGGTGTCCGATTCGGTGCTGAGCAAGGTCGCCGCCGCCTTGGAGGAGGTCGGCTACCTTGCCATCCGCAAGGGCTATGTCGGTAAGCGCCCGCGCACCTGGCTGTCGCTCACCCCTACGGGGCGGCAGGCCCTGGACCGGCACATCGCGGCACTTCAGAAAATCGCCACCACGGCCCGGGAGGCCGGTGCCAGAGCCCAGGCCGACCTGGCGGATCGATCGACCCCGCAGCACAGCGACGACGCGGCCGACCGGGAACCGTCCTAGCGCCTGTCCGCACTGTCCCTTCTGGCTCGCCCTGGTGATCCTGCCTGGCGCGGCAGCCCTCCTGGGTGCGTTCGACGCTCGGCGGGGTCAGCCGATCGGCTGATGCGGGCGCTGCTGGGCTGGATAGCCTTGGTGGGGAGAGCGAGGCGGGCGAGGAGCGTGCGGCAGGGATGAACAGGCGGTCGCCCATCGGCATCGAAGCAGCCGGCACCGAAGCAGCCGACACCGAAGGTGTCGAGATCGAAGCTGCCGATCCTGATGCGCGCTGGCTCGCCGGCGTGATGCATGTGGCGTTCTTCGTGCTTCTGAGCTCGTCGATGACCCGCTTTCTGATCCGCCACCCCGGAGACCCCGCCACGTTCTGGGTCATCGGCCTCGCCATCGCGCTGGCCCTGCTGTACGTACTCGGTCCCGTCCTGGGCCCGAAGGAGGGCCCCGCGGCGGGCGGCTTCGCCAGGGCCCCCGGAGTCTGGCTGGTGGCCGTCATCGGGGCCTGGCTGGCGCTGGTGGTGCTGGCGCCGAGCTTCGGCTGGTGCGCCGTACCGCTCTTCTACACCGGGCTGCGGTCGCTCGGCACCCGGTCCGCGATCGTCCTCGTCACCCTGCTCACCACCTTCGTCGTGGCCGCGCAGGTCAAGCTGCGGCTGGGCTCCGGCTTCGACCCGAACCTGCTGTTCGCGCCCCCCGCTGTCGCCGCCGTCGCCACGGCCGTGTTCCTGCACGCCCAGCGCCAGGCGGCCCGGCTGCGGACCGTCATCGCCGACCTGGTGCGCACCCGCCGGGAGCTGGCCGCCACCGAACGCCGTGCGGGCACCCTGTCCGAGCGGCAGCGGCTGTCCATGGAGATCCACGACACGCTCGCCCAGGGCCTGTCCAGCCAGCAGATGCTGCTCCAGGCGGCGGACCGGCTCTGGGACACCGATCCGGCCGCTGCCCGGCGTCATATCCGCAGTGCCGCATCCGTCACCGAGCACAATCTCGCCGAGGCCCGCCACTTCGTCCACGACCTCGCGCCTGCCGACCTGGTCGGCGGTGCCGGTCTCGACGAGGCGCTGCGTGCCCTCGCCGAACGCGAGACATCCGCCGGTCTCCGGATCCGCTTCCACCAGGACGGATCCCCGCACACCGCTCTGCCCGACCGGGTCCAGTCCGCGCTGCTGCGGATCGCGCAGGGTGCGCTGGCGAACGTACGCGAGCACGCGGAGGCCACCACCGCGGCCCTCACCCTCACGCACCTCGATGACCAGGTCGTACTGGACATCGCCGACGACGGCCGGGGCTTCACCCCCGGCGACAAGCCCGGTGGCGGTGTGCGCGGCCACGGCCTGCCCGCCATGCGCGCCCGGGTGCAGCAGCTCGGCGGGGGCCTCACCATCGAATCGGCGCCCGGCGAGGGCACCGTCCTGTCCGCCGCGATCCCCCTGGAGCCCCTTCCGTGACCGCCCCCGTACGCGTCCTGATCTGCGACGACCACGCCGTGGTACGTGCCGGTCTGCTGGCTCTCCTGGGCAGCGAGCCCGATATCGAGGTCGTGGGCGAGGCGGGAAGCGGCGAGGAGGCCGTCGCGCTGGCCGCCAAACTGCACCCCGATGTCGTCCTGATGGACCTCCAGCTCGGCACGGGCATCGACGGGGTCGAGGCGACGCGTCGTCTCGTGGCCACCCCGGCCTCCGGGCATGTCCTGGTCCTCACCACGTACGACACGGACGCCGACGTCACCCGCGCCATCGAGGCGGGCGCCACCGGGTACCTCCTCAAGGCCGAGCGGCCCGAGGAGCTCTTCGCGGCGATCCACTCGGCGGCCCAGGGCCGTACGACGCTGTCGCCGCCGGTCGCCAGCAGGGTGATGGACCGGATGCGGGGCGCGGCGGGCCCGACCCTCACCGACCGGGAGCGTGACATCCTCGGGCAGCTCGCGCACGGCCTCGGCAACCGCGACATCGCCCGCGCGTTGTTCATCAGCGAGGCCACCGTGAAGACCCACCTCGGCCGGATCTACGCCAAGCTCGGCGTCGACACCCGTGCGGGTGCCGTCGCGGTCGCCAAGGAACAACGCCTGCTGCCCCGGTAGGCACGGCGGCCGCCGTGCGGGAGCCGCGTCCGGTCAACCAGCAGCAGTGGCAGGGGACTTCGCCGTACGGCTGCCCCGGCGGCTCATGCCGGACACACGCGAGGGACCGCGGGGCGCGGCACGCCGGCGGTCAGTCCTGGGACTGCTTCCGGCGCGCTGCGGCCGCGCTGCGGCCCGTCGCCAGGTGCTTCGTGACGAGCTCTTCGACCCGTGCCACGTCCCGGTCGGCGATCGCTGTGTAGAGGTCTTCGTGTTCCTTCGCCATTGCCATGAGGTCGTCGTGCTGCCCCAGGAACCACCGCATCCGGCTGCGAAGGGTGCCCTCCAGCTCGTTCAGCAGCTCGTTGTCGGCCAGGGAGGTCACCGTCTCGTGGAAGTCGGCCGCTGCCCGGCGGGCCCGCACGGCGTCCCCGCTGCCGGCCGCGGACAGCTCGGCGTCGAGGTCTGCGCGCAGCCGTGCGAGCCCCGCGCGGGTGCGCCGTTGGGCGGCGAGCCGGAAGGCCAGCATTTCGAGGGCGGACCGCACCTCGTCGAAGTCGGCGATGTCCGTCGGGGCGAACTCCCGCACGACCGCCCACGTCCGCGGACGGGGCGTCACCAACCCCTCGGACACCAGGGCCTTCAGGGCATCCCGGATCGGCAGCCGGCTCACTCCGAGCTCCGCGGCGAGTTCACGTTCGACCAGCCTGCTGCCCGGTTTGCGTGCACCGTCGATGATCTCGTCGCGCAACTGCCGCGTGACCCGCTCCGACTCGGGTTCAAACCCTCCAGACCCTGTCATGTCCTCATTCTCTCATCGGCTCGCGCCGCGTTCGGCCTGCCGTCCGCGGGTCCCGGCAGCCACCGCGCCGCCCGTCGACGCCCTCGCTCGCGCGCTGCCGTCCGGGCGCCGGCCCGCCCTCAGGCCGGTGCGTAGCCGCGTTCCCGGACCACGTGACGGGCGAGCCCGGTGAAGGCGCGGGCAGCGGCGCTCTGGTACGCGCTGTCCCGGCGCAGCAGCGCGGCGAGGCGGGTGGGCAGCGGAGGGTCGATGGGGACGGGGGTGAGGTGGGGGTGATCGTCGGTGATCGCATCGGGAAGCACGGTGGCCAGCGAGGGGGTGCGCCGCACGATCTCCGTGAGGGCCTGAATGGTGTTGGCTTCCACCGCGATCGGCGGGCTGATGCGATGCCGGGCGAAGTAGGTGTCGATATGGCCTCGGGTGGCGAAGTCCTCGCTGAGCAGCGCGAGTTGCTGCTCGGCGAGATGACGCACCGGCATCGGCCGGTGAGTGCGGGCGTCGGACCGGTGCGCGGTGGCGACGAGGCTGAGCGTCTCGGCGAACAGCGCGGTCGCGGCGATACCGGGCGGATGGGGCCCTTCGAAGGCGATGCCGAGGTCGAGTGCGTCGGCCAGGAGGCCCGCTTCGATGCGGTCCTGCGCCATTTCCCGCACCTCCAGGGTGATGCCGGGGTACGCCTTGCGCAGCTCCTGCACGAGCGGGCCGAGGAGGTAGGCGGTGAAGGTGGGCGTCATCGCCAGGCGCAGATGCCCTCGGGAGAGGTCGGCGACGTCCAGCACCGCGCGGTCGGCGGCGGCCAACTCCCGCAGGGCACGCCGGGCGTAGTGCACATACGCGGTGCCCGCGTCGGTGAGCCGGACGGTGCGGCCGCTGCGGTCGAGGAGCTGGACGCCGACGGCGCGCTCCAGTTGTTTGATCTGTTGCGAGAGCGTCGGCTGAGAGATGCTCAGCGCCTCCGCGGCGCGGGTGAAGTTGCCGTGTTCGGCCACCGCGATCAGGTAGCGGAGGTGACGTAGTTCCGGACCCATAGGCAGGACTATAGGCACCGGCAATCACGGTGTCCGCGCTGCCCTGCCGCGCTCTATGGCGCCTGGTCACCTGTGCCTTGCCGACGGGTCGTGAGCAGGTCGGGTGCCGACATCGAGGCGACTATAGATGACAGCAATGGATTGTATGGCTAATGCGTCTTGGACGCTATAGATGCAGCTCGGGCATGGTGGATCTCGTCGGCCCACAGGGGTCGGCAGCCACTGAAGGGAGTGACCATGCCCGACCTCATGGACGGTGTGGCGGATTTCCGGCGCGATGTCTTTCCCGGGAAGGCGGGGCTCTTCGCCCGGCTGGCCACGCATCACCGGCCGGCGACGCTGTTCATCGGCTGCTCCGACGCCCGGGTGGTCCCCGAGCTGATCACGCAGAGCGAGCCGGGGGAGCTGTTCGTCATCCGGACCGCCGGAAACCTGGTTCCCGCCCACGGCCCGGCCCCGGACGGGGTCGCGGCGAGCATCGAGTACGCGGTCGCCGTGCTGGGCGTGACCGGCATCGTGGTCTGCGGCCACTCCGGCTGCGGCGCCATGACGGCGCTGGCCGAGGGCCACGACCTCTCCGCGGCTCCCCAGGTCGCCGCCTGGTTGCGGGGCGCGGACGCCGCGCCGTCCCGCACCGCCCCCGCCGGATCGGGCCCGGCCGCGGTGGCCGCCCTGGTGCGGGCCAACGTGAGCGCGCAACTGCGGAATCTGGCCGGCCACCCCTCGGTGGCGCGTGCCCTGTCCGCGGGGCAGCTCACCCTGCACGGCTGGGTCTTCGATATCGCCACCGGAACGGTCGAACGGCTCGAAGCGAGCGACCCCGCCGGGGCCTGACCCCTCTGGTCCCCTTCTGGCCTCCCTCTCGCCTTTCTCTGCCCCTCCTGCGCACCCCCCCGGAACCAACCCGTCGTGCCTCCCGGCCGACGCACCGAAAGGACCTCACCATGCCGCACGCCCAGCTCGACCCCGGTGCCCGCCAGGCCCTGGCCGTCGTCGCCGTCGAATCCAAGACCCGCAAGGATCTGACCTGGCAGCAGATCGCCGACGCCGCCGGGCTGTCCGTCGCGTTCGTCACCGCCGCCGTCCTGGGGCAGCACCCCCTGCCGGAGCGGTCAGCCCTTGCCGTCGCCGAGCTGCTGGAGCTGGACGCGGACGCCGCGACGCTGCTCCAGACCATCCCGACCCGCGGCGCGATCTCCGGCGGCACCCCGACGGACCCGACGATCTACCGCTTCCACGAGATGCTCCAGGTCTACGGCACCACTCTCAAGGCCTTGATCCACGAGCAGTTCGGCGACGGCATCATCAGCGCGATCAACTTCACCCTCGACGTCAAGAAGGTCGCCGACCCCGAAGGCGGCGAACGCGCGGTCGTCACCCTCGACGGCAAATACCTGCCGGCCAAGGCCTTCTGAAGAGCCGCCACTTCCCCGGAGGAGAACACCCATGGACTTCGCACAGCGCACCATCGACCTCGCCCGCCGGAATGTCGAAGAGGGCGGCCGCCCCTTCGCCACCGTCATCGTCAAGGACGGCACGATCCTTGCGGAGAGCCCCAACAGGGTCGCCCAGACCTCGGACCCCACCGCGCACGCGGAAATCCTCGCCATCCGCGAGGCATGCCGCACGCTCGGCACCGAGCACCTGGTCGGCGCCACCATCTATGTCCTCGCCCACCCGTGCCCCATGTGCCTGGGCGCGCTGTACTACTGCTCGCCCGACGAGGTCATCTTCCTCACCAGCCGCGACGCCTATGAGCCGCACTACGTCGACGACCGCAAGTACTTCGAACTCGCCACCTTCTACGACGAGTTCACCAAGGACTACACCCAGCGGCGGCTGCCCATGAGCTACGCGCCGCAGGACGCCGCCGTCGACGTCTACCGGCTGTGGCAGGAACGCAACGGGGGAAACCGGCACGTCGCCGACGTCCCCACCGGCTGACCCGTCCGATCGCGTGCGGGGCGGAGATACGGCGTGCCGTATCTCCGCCCCGCCGCTTCTCCGCCCGCCGGGCAGTAGGTGGCGGCGGTGGACGGGGCCACGCGGCGGTGGACGGGGGCCGCGCGTGCTCGTTACGTCAGTTCGCCGTCACGGGCCACCACCCGGCCGCCGTGCACCACCATGTCCCGCGCGGGCATGTCCACCACGATCTGCGGCAGGCACTCGCCGCGGACAAGGAGGAAGTCGGCGGGGGAGCCGGGGGTCAGGTCGGCACGAGGCAGGCGCATGACGTCGGCGCCGCCGTGCGCGCCCGCCTCATAACAGGCCGTCAATTCCGCGTCGAGACGGACGTCCTCGACCCAGCCGAGCAGATGCGCGCGGTGCAGCATGTCGGCGTTGCCGAAGGGGCTCCACGCATCGCGCACCCCGTCCGAGCCCAGCCCGACCCGCACGCCGTGCTCCTTCAGCCGGGCGATCGGCAGGACCAGTGACGCGTTCGGCGCCACCGTCGTCAGCGCGATGTCGAGGTCGGCGAGGTCCGCGGCGACCCCGGCCAGCTCGGCGTCGGACAGGCCCGGCAGGCAGAACACATGGCTGACCGTGACCTTGCCCCGCAGGGACAGGGCCCGGGTGCGGTTGATGATGGCGCGGAGCGCCGTCAGCCCCTTTTCGTCCCTGTCGTGCAGGTGGATGTCCACGCCGACGCCGTACCGGTCCGCGAGGCCGAAAACCAGGTCGAGTTGCTCGTCCATCGCATGGTCGAAGCCGATCGGGTCGATCCCGCCGATGAAGTCCACGGCTCCGCTGCGCGCCGCCTCCTTGAGGAGCGCCGCCGTGCCCGGCGCGCGGACGACGCCGTGCTGCGGAAAGGCCACGATCTGGACGTCGAGCGCCTGCCGGAGCCGCTCGCGCGCCTGCGCGACCCCTTCCACACAGGCCAGGCCGTAGGCGGGGGCGATGTCGGCGTGCGCGCGCATCGCCCGGGTCCCGCGCGTCACGGCGTGCGCCATCAGGCCGTACGCCCGCTTGGCCACGGGCCGGCGCTGACCGTGGAACAGCTCCACGTCCTGGGCGGCGAAATCGGCGATGCCACTCGCCGGTTTGCGCGACACCCACGCGCCACCCCACGTCGTCTTGTCCGGGTGGATGTGCGCGTCCACCAGGGCGGGCAGGGCGATCCGGCCGCCGCCGTCGACCACATCGGCGCCCTTCGGGGCCCGTTCGTCCGTGATGCGGCCGTCGAGGA
Source organism: Streptomyces sp. NPDC101393 (assembly GCF_044767385.1). Taxonomy (NCBI): domain Bacteria; kingdom Bacillati; phylum Actinomycetota; class Actinomycetes; order Kitasatosporales; family Streptomycetaceae; genus Streptomyces; species Streptomyces sp. NPDC101393. Next base: position 495,028 of record NZ_JBIWNU010000007.1, read on the forward strand.
CGGTGAGGTCCACGGGGTGCTTCGCGCCGAAGGGCCGCACATTGCGGAAGACCACCGGGCGGGCCGGCCTCGCCCGGGACGCGGCGCCTGCCGGCGCGGCGGCCGCGGACAGCGCGGCACCGGTGGCCGCGAGTGCGGCGGCACCTGCGAGGACACCGCGCCGGGACGGCGCGGAGGAGGAGGGCGTCATGGGACTCCTTCGGTCGGTGAAGGGATGACAGGCGGGGACGTCGGCAGGCGGGGACGTCGGCGGCAGCCGGGACCGCCGCCGACGTGCGCGGCGGACCGCGCACAGGGCGGAGCGGAACCGTTCAGAGGGGCAGGCCGGCGCGCACCACACAATGGGGCTTCTTCAGCACGGACACATCGGAGAGCGGGTCGCCGTCCACCACGATCAGGTCTCCCGCGAAACCGCGCGCGGGACGCCCCACCGTCCGCTCCAGACCGAGGAGTCGGGCGGCCTGGGTGGTGGCCGTGCGGATCGCGTCGAGAGCGGACAGGCCCGCAGCGCGCATCAGCTCCACTTCCCGCCCGATGGGGGCGATCTCGCCACCGGAGGAGTCGGTGCCCGCCGCCAGCGGCACCCCCAGCTCGTGCGCCGTGCGGACCGCCTCCTTCAGGACCGGCAGATAGGCGCGGCCGCGCTCGGCGAGCACCGGGTCGGACTCGTCGATGAGGCTCGCGATCGCGGTCAGCGTCGGCGTGAAGTACGTACCCCTGCGCCGCATGTCGTGCAGGGTGCGCTCGCCGACGAACACGCCGTGCTCCAGGGACCGGATGCCCGCCCGCACCGCGTCGTCACAGCCGCGCTCGCTGTAGCTGTGGCACAGCACGCCCTTGCCGCCGCGCCGCGCCGCCGCCACGACCTCGGACAGCTGCTCGTACGAGTAGACCTGGGTCAGCGGGTCCTGCTCCGGCAGCCCGGCCCGCTCGTTCACCCGCGTCTTGATCACGTCGGCACCGCGGACGAGGTTCACCTGGACGACCCGGCGCAGCGCCTCGGCCGAGCGGACCCCGTCCTTCAGGCGCGCGAGCGGTGTGAGGTCCGGGTCGGCGAGGACCGTGTCGCCCAGGTCGGGTGTGACGAAGACCCCCGCGGCCCGCAGCCGTGGCGCCTGCTCGGGAGCTTGCCGGGCCAACTCCCGTACGGCGATGTCCTGGTAGAAGTTCGTGGAGCCGCTGCGCGCGCTGGTGGCGCCCTGACGGACCGCGTCGCGCGCCTCGGTGGCGGTGTTGAGGTGGATGTGCGCGTCGACCAGGCCCGGCAGCACCCAGCTGCCGTGCGCGTCGAGGCGCGCGAGGCCCTCCGGAACGTCGGTCCGGGACCTCGCTCCCGCGGCGCGCACCACCCCGCCGCGGATCACGACGACGGCGTCCTCGGTGACATGACCGGTCGCCGGGTCGAGCAGGGTGCCGCCCTCGACGACCAGGTCGCCGGTGCGGTGCGCGGTCGGCGCCGGGGCGGCGGCGGCGCGCGGAGCCGCCGAGAGGGCGGCGGCGGTTCCGGCCAGGGCGGCGGCCCCGGCGAGCACACCGCGACGGGTGACCCGGCTGGGCGGGGGAGGGACGGACTCGACACACATGGCGGGGCTCCTCGGTCTTCTGCGGACAACCGACGCCAATTGGTATCCCAAATCCATAGGGCGAGCAAGGGCTCTGGAGGCGCTAATTCCGGTGGTCAGGCGCACACCGCAGTAGAGAGTCCACCCTTCTCCACGCATTTTGGTATGCCAATGGAGAGGTCGGAGGAGGCGTGGGAGGTGAGCGGCGCGGGGGCATGCGGGAGGACGTCCGGCCGCCGTCACGGAGCGCCGTGCACCCCGCGGGGCAGTGCCGGGTCATCCGATCGGACGACCCCGGTATCCACCGTCCCGCGCGCGGTGTGGAGCCGGTATGACGACGGGGACCGGAGGGGCGCGGCCCCAGGATGGATCCCGGAGCGGGACGGCAGCTCCCGGCCTCGCCGAGAGCGGACGCCGACGATCCGGCCCTTCCCGACCAGCGGAATCCCGCACACCTCGTGAGAATCCTGGAGTTGTCTCCCATGAAGCATGTCAAGAAGGTCTCGAAGCGCGCCCGCGTCGTCACCGGCGGCGTGGTCGCCGCCCTCGCCATCGGTGGCTTCGGCGCCTGGTCCGCGAGTGCGTCCTCCCCGGCGCCCGCCGCGCCGGCCGCCGCCAAGGCCGCTGCGCAGAGCGACCACCTCACCCGGTCCACCCACCTGACCGCCGCGGCCGCCACCGATGCCGCCGAGGCCGTCCTGGATGCCGCGCAGAAGGAGAACCAGCGCGTCTCCGTCGCCGTCGTGGACCGTAACGGCAACACCATCGTCGAGCTGCGCGGCGACGGCGCCGGTCCGCAGTCCTACGAGTCGGCCGTGAAGAAGGCCTACACCGCCGTCTCCTGGAACGCCCCGACCTCCGAACTGGTCAAGCGGCTGGAGAGCACCCCGACGCTGAAGGACATCCCCGGCACGCTGTTCCTCGCCGGTGGCGCCCCGGTCACCGCCAAGAGCGCGCCGATCGCCGGCATCGGTGTCGCCGGCGCCCCGTCCGGCGACCTGGACGAGAAGTTCGCGCGGGCCGGCGTCGCCGAGCTCACCAAGTAACCCTCGGCGTGACGAGCCCTCCGGGCCGTACGGCGGCTCGGACCCCGGCGGCGCACCGAACCCCCCGTACAGTGCGCCGCCGGTCCCCCCTTTCCGCCGCCCGCATCCGCGCGGCGCTGCGGGTGGGGACCGGCATCGCGGTCCGTACGGCGTCGGCGACGACGCTGTCCGTGCTGCGCGCCCACACCCCCTGGAGTGCGAGGAGCACCACGATGAACGATCTCGCCCGTGCCCTGGTGGCCGCGGCGGCGCAGGGTGACGCGGACGCCGTGCGCGCCGCCCTCGCCGCCGGTGCCACGGTGGACATCCGCGACGATCACCGCCGTACGCCCCTGCTCCTGGCCGCACTCGGCGACCATGTGGCAGCGGCCGAGGCGCTGGTCGCCGCCGGTGCCGACCCCAATGCCCAGGACGACCGCCACGACAGCCCCTGGCTGGTCACCGGCGTCACCGGCAGCGTCGCCATGATGCGCGTCCTGCTCCCGGCGGGCCCCGATCCGACGGTGACGAACCGCTTCGGCGGCACCTCCCTCATCCCGGCGAGCGAGCGGGGGCACGTGGCCTACGTCCGGGCCGTGCTCCGCGAGACCGGCATCGACGTCGATCATGTGAACCGGCTCGGCTGGACCGCCCTGTTGGAGGCGGTCATCCTCGGGGACGGTGGCCGCGACCACCAGGAGATCGTCGAGCTGCTGATCACCGCGGGGGCCACCCCGGACCTGCCCGACAACGACGGTGTCACGGCCCTGGCGCATGCCGAGCGGCGCGGCGCCACCGAGATCGCCGGTCTGCTGAGGGCCCTGCGGTGAGGCGGGGCGTGCCGGTCGTGCCGGCCGTGGCCGTGGCGCTGGCCCTGGCCGCCGGTTGCGCGGCTCCGGACACGACCAACTCACCGTCCTCGAAGGAGAGTTCAGCGACGTCCCAGGCGAGGAAGGTCCCCGCGCCGTCCGGTCGGACCCCGGACGGCACCCTCCTCGTCGCGGACTTCGGTGCCGACACCGTCACCTTCGTCGACCCCGACCGGGGCGCCTTCGACTCCGTACGGGTCGGCACCGCCCCGTACGGGCTCGTCGTCGGCGACGGCCGGGCCTGGGTCGCCACCGCCGAGGGCGTCGCCGTCGTCGACACCGGCAGCCGGAAGCGGATCACCCGTATCCCGTACGGGACGGACGGCATCGGGGAGCCCACGCACGGCGAGTATCGCGGCGGCGGCATGGGCATCGCTCTCGCGCCCGACGGCCGCCACGTGTACGTCGGAGTGAACAGGCCCGGCCGCCAGGGCACCGTCGAGGTCATCGACACCCGCGCCCTGAAGGTCACCGGCGCGGCGGACGTCGGCCGCCGCCCCTTCGACGTCGACGTCTCGCGGGACGGGCGCGCGGTCTACGTGACGGGGCACGACTCCTTCGACGTCACGGTCGTGAGCGCGGGCTCCCTGCGGACCCGGCGCGTCGAGGTGGCCCCCTACGGCACGGAAGGCGGCCTGGGCTCCTGGCTCAAGCCCCACTACACCGCCGTACGCCCGTCGGACGGGAAGCTTCTGCTGCCCTTCGAGGGGGAGCGTCTGGTCGTCCTCGACCCGGAGACCGGCCGGTCCCGCGTCGAGCGGATGACCGCCCGCACCCACCAGCACGGCGCCGCGGTCACCGCCGACGGCACGCTGCTCGCCGTCGGCACCGGACCGGTCGACCCGGCGCGTGACGAGGGTCCGTCGCTGACCGTACGCACCGCGCAGGGGCGGGAGAGGGTGATCCCCCTGGACGGTCCCCACGAGGGCGTCACCGTCTCGCGCGATGCCCGGACTGCCTACGTCACGGGGGGTTTCACCCGCGACGGCTACTGGAACGGCATCTCCGTCGTCGACCTGGACTCCGGGAAGGTCCGGCGTCTCGCGGCGGGCGAGCGGCCGCTGGGCATCGCCGTGCTGTGACGCGCGACCGCCCACCGCCGCTCGGCCGGGAGCCCGCCCCGTGTGGTCCCTTCGGCGCCTCGGCCAAGCGGGACGGCGATGCCGCAGCTGACGCCGGTCTCCGGTGTCCCGTCAGTGCTCGACGGCCTGGACGGGATCGGGGTCCCGGACCGCCGCGGCGCCGAAGTGGTTGAAGAACAGGTTCAGCGCGACGGCAACCACACAGCCGGTGGTGATCCCGGAGCCCAGCACGATCTGGGCCCAGGAGGGGAACCCGTCGTAGAAGCCCTTGGAGAGGGCGGGCGCCAGGCCGGCGCCGAGGGTGACCACGACGATCAGGGCGTTGTTGTCCCGGTGGAGATCGGCCTCCAGCAGCGTCTGTACGCCGCTGACCGCGATGGACCCGAACAAGAAGAGACTCACGGCCGCCAGGACCGGCATGGGGACGACGGCGATCAGCGCGGCCGCGGCCGGGCTGAGGCCGAGCAGGATCAGGATGCCGCCGCTGAGCGCCACCACGAACCGGCTGCGCACCCCGGACATCACCACCAGGCCGATGTTCTGCGCGAAGGCGCTGGCGTGGAAGGCGTTGAAGAGCGGACTCAGGGCCGATCCGAGGCTGTCGGCGCGCAGTCCCCGCGCGATCGTCTTCTCGTCGACTTCCTTGTCCACGATGCGGCCCAGCGCGATCATGTCGGCGGTCGACTCGGTGAGGATCACCAGCATCACCACGCACATCGAGACGATGGCGGGCAGGGAGAACTGCGGGGCTCCGAAGTGCAGCGGGTCCGGGATGCCCACCAGAGGCGCGTCGTGGAGCTTCGAGAAGTCGACCGAGCCGAAGGGGATCGCCAGCGCGGTGCCCAGGATCAGCGCGAACAGCATGCTGATCTGCTTGAGGAAGCCGCGGGTGAAGCGCTGGAGCAGCATCATGATCACAACGGTGCCTGCACACAGGCCGATGGAGCTCGGCTGCGGGTGCCCGGACGGCGATCCGTCCACCACCCACTCGTACGCCACGGGGATCAGTGAGACGCCGATCAGGGTGATGACCGATCCGGTGACCACCGGTGGGAAGAACCGTACGAGCCGCGCGAAGTACGAGCTGACCAGGAACCCGAAGATGCCGGAGACGATGATGGCGCCGAAGACCACGGGCAGGCCGGCCTGCACGCCGCCGTCCGTGGCGATGACGGTCAGCATCACGCCGACCCCGGAGAACGACACCCCGTTGACGAACGGCAGCCGGGAGCCGATGAAGGAGCCGATACCCAGGGTCTGCAGTACGGTCGCCACACCGGCCATGAGGAGGCTGCCGCCCATCAGGACGGCCGTGTCGGACACGGACATCTTGGTGGCGACGGTGACGACGAGCGGTACGGAGATCGCTCCGGCGTACATGGACGCGACGTGCTGAAGGCTCGCGCCGAGCATCCGGCCCGGTGGCAGGACTTCGTCCACCGGATGGACGGCGGGAGCGGTGCCGGCCGGACCGGACGCCGCCGATGACGTGCGGGGAGCGCTCATGTGGTGCTTCTTCCGTACTCGTCATGTTCCGAAGCGGCCCGAGCCGTGGGGGGGACGGAGGGGTCGGGCCCTTCGAATGGAAAGCAAGTTCCGCAGTGCGGATAGTCGAGAACGCTACGTCAGCGCACCCGGGCGACGGAACCCCCTGTTGCCGCTCATTTCCTCGCCCCTTCGGCCGCCCGGACAGCACGGGCATTCGCCTGTGCGGCTTCGCGATACGCCGTCGTCAGCGGGCGAAGGGGGTGCCCGTCGGCCCGGCCTGCCCGGCCGCCCGCGAGGGTCAGCTCCAGGGTCAGCTCGTCGGTACCGGCTGGAACGTCCCGCCGTACATGGGCAGTTCGATGCGGTCGCCGTAGCGGGCGAGCTGGGCCCAGGGGCGGTTGATGCCGGCGGATCCGTAGGTGCGCACGCGGGTGACCGTGTCGAGGTCGAGGACGTCGACCAGGACTTCCTCTCCGGTGGCCGCCTGCTGCCGGATGATCCCCTCGGGGTCGACGATCACGCTGGCGCCGACGCCGGCCGGATCGGCCGCGTTCACGTTGACGACATGGAGCTGATTGGTCCAGGCGTTGGCCCGCGCGCAGACCAGTTCCATCTCCCGGTCGCGTGTGGTGGTGAGAGTGGGCTGGATGATGACCTCGGCACCGAGCCAGGCCAGCTGCCGTGCCGTCTCCGGGAACGAGCCGTCATAGCAGATCGCCAGGCCCGCGCGGCCGATGCCGGGGAGGTCGAAAACGACGAACTCGCTTCCCGGGGTGGTCTGTTCATAGGGCTGCCAGGGAAAGATCTTGCGGTAGCGGGCCACGATCTCACCGGTCGGAGAGACCGCGAGGGCGGTGTTGTACGTGTGCCCGTCGTCGGCCCGCTCGTAGAGGCTGCCCGGGATCAGCCACAGACCGGTCTCCCTGGCAAGGGCGCAGATCCGGTCGGTGAGGGGCCCCGGGACGGAGACCGCCGCCTCCCGCATCCAGTCGGGGCGCGCCCGGAGCAGTGGCGCCTCGGCGGCGAGCATCAGCTCGGGGACGACGACGAGTTGGACGTGCGGGAAGGTGGCGCGTACCGCCCGCACCTGGTCGGCGAAGCGCTCCCACGTGGCGGGCAGGTCGTGCGGGACGGGCGCGGTCTGGAGGGCGGCGAGGGCGAGGGTGCGCATGAGTCATTTCTCCGTGACGGACAGGGCGGCGACGGACGTACGGCCGTCGTGGAAGAAGCGGGGCAGGCGGGAGCGGACCACAAGCATCACGGCGGCGCCGAGCACGATCGAGCCGACGCCGAGCAGGAAGACCCCGCCGATCCCCCCGACGGAGGTGTGGCCGTAACCCGGATCGAGCATGTCGTAGGTGCTGCGCCCGAAGGCCGCCAGCATCATCAGCCCGCCCGCGACCGGCATGACGCCCTTGACCAGCAGGTCGCGCGGCGAGCGGCGCAGGTGGCCGCGGAAGTACCAGGCGCAGGCGAAGCCGGTGATGCCGTAGTAGAAGGCGATCAGCAGGCCGACCGAGAGGACCGCGTCGCCGAGGAATTCGGCGGATACCAGGGTCAGCAGGGACAACGTGACGGCAGCCGCGACGCCGAAGAACACCGTGCCGAAGGCGGGTGTCCCGAACCGGGGGTGCATGCGTCCGAACGCGGCCGGCAGGGCGCCGTGCGCGCTCATCGAGAGGGTGGTGCGCGGCGTCGAGGCGGTGCAGGTCAGCAGCGCGCCGACGGCCGAGACGCCGATGGCGAGCTGTACGAGCTTGGCGGGGGCGGCGCCGAGGACCGCCGGCGCGAGGCCGGTGAGGACGTCGGCCGCGGTCTCCTCGCCGGCAAGCCCGAGGCCCGAACTGCCGCTGCCCGCAAAGGAGATCGCGGCGAAAGCGGTGAACAGATAAGTGACGACAAGGATCAGCGTGGAGGTCACGGCGGCCCTGCCGGGCGTGCGTCCGCTGTCGACCGTCTCCTCGTTGAAGGTGATCAGCGCGTCCCAGCCCCAGTAGATGAACAGGCACAGCAGCACCGCCTCGGCGAAGGAGCCGAAGCTGTCGAAGCCGAACGGGTCGATCCAGCTCAGGGACGGGGTGGCCGCGCCGTGCCGGGCGAAGGCCGCGATGCCGAAGGCGGCAAGCGCCACGAGCTGGAGACCGAGCATCGCGTACTGCGCCTGCGCGGCCGGCTGAACGCCGCGGTAGGCGACGGTGACGGTCAGCGCGAGCAGCAGCACGGCGAGGGCGGTGACGGCCGGGCCGCTGCCCTGTGCCGTGTCGAGCCCCAGCACGCCCAGGAGTGCCGAGGCGCCGACCTGGGCGAGCGCGGTCATGGCGATGACGGTGGCGACCAGGACCGTCCAGCCGCCCGCGAGCCAGCCGGCGGCCGGCCCGAAGACGCGGGTGTTCCAGACGAAGGTGGTGCCGCAGTCGGGCATCTCCCGGTTCAGCTCCCGGAAGGCGAAGGCCGTGAGCAGGATCGGCACGAAGCCGAGCAGCAGGGCGGCCGGGGCGAGGTCGCCGACCTCCAGGGTCACCAGCCCCAGGGTGACGGCGATGCTGTAGGCGGGCGCGACGGAGGCGAGCCCGAGCGCGACCGTGCCGAGCAGGCCCACGGAGTCGCCGTGCAGGCCCTTGGTGGTGGGTGGTGGTGCCGATTTCGCTGGTGGGGGACCGTGCTCGGTCCCGCTGGCATTGGTGGTCATGACGGCCTCCCGAGAGGAGGTGCGTGCTGCACCCCGATTCGCTAAACAGCGATTTAATGAAACGGCGCTGGCGCGGTCAAGGCCTGGGTAAGTATCTTTTTGTTTCGCTTCAGTCAATGACAGGGCAAGGGGGGCGCAGTGGCACGGCGCAAGGACCAGGAGGCCCGTCGGTCCCAGCTGAGCGAGGCCGCCGGGCGGGCGCTGCTCAGCCGCGGCCTCGAAGGGCTGCGGCTGCGGGACGTCGCCGACGAGGCGGGGGTCACCCCCGCGGCCGTCCTCTACTACTACGAAGACCTCGACGCGCTCATGTGCGAGACCTTCCAGCAGGCCATCGAGAGGTTCTGCCGCGACCGCGAGGCGGCGGCGGAACGGCACACCGACGCCCGGGAGCGGCTGCGCAGCTGCATCGCCTCCGGCGTGGCGGACGGCCCGCAGGACAGGCTGCCCCGACTGCTCTTCGAGTACTGGCCCCGCACCCTGCGCGACCCGAAGGCCGCCTCCCTCGACAGCGTCTTGACGGAACGTCAGATCGCTGTCTATCAGGGGGTCCTGGTCCTCGGGGAGGCCCAGGGGCACTTCACCCTGACGGACTCCGCGCGCATGATCGCCTCCAACTTCGTGGCGATGGAGGACGGTTACCAGATGGACGTGCTCGCCGGCCGCCGTTCACGTCTCGAAGTGGTCGCGGCCCTGCACTCCTACGCCCGCGCCGCGACGGGGCACCTTCCCGAGGGGTAGGGCGTGTCCGCACGGTCCCTTCGGCCGAGCTTCCCCCTCACACCGGCCGTGCCGTGGGCGGTGTCGGAGGGGTGAGTCCCGCGAGCGAGGCCAGGCGGCGCGCCTGGGCGCGGGTGGTGCGGGCGATGGTGTCCTCGTCGACGGTGACGAGGTGGCCGTCCTCCACGACCGGGGAGCCGTTGACCAGCAGCAGGGTCAACGGGGCCGGGGCGCCGAACACCAGGGCGGCGACCGGGTCGGCGATGGAGGAGTGGAGCAGACCGTCGACCTTCCACAGCGCGAGGTCGGCCAGCTTGCCGCTTTCGAGGGAGCCGGTCTCCTCCTGGCGGCCCAGCACCTGTGCGCCGCCCATGGTGCCCATCCGCAGTGTCTGCCGGGCGGTGAGCGACTTCTCCCGGTGGCTGCCGAGCCGGTTGATCAGCAGGGCGTTGCGCAGCTCGGCGCCGAGCTGACCGTATTCGTTGGAGGCGGCGCCGTCCACGCCCAGACCCACCGGTACGCCCGCGGCGAGCATGTCCGGGACGCGGGCGAGTCCGGCGGCCACCCGGGCGTTGGAGGAGGGGCAGTGCGCGACGCCGGTGCCGGTGCGGGCGAAGGCCGCGATGTCGGAGTCGGTCATGTGGACGCAGTGCGCCATCCAGACGTCCGGGCCGAGCCACCCGGTGGACTCCAGCAACTCGGTGGGCGTCATGCCGTACCGCTCCCGGCAGTGCTCCTCCTCCTCGACGGTTTCGCTGCCGTGGGTGTGCAGCCGAACGCCCTTGGCGCGGGCCAGTGTTGCCGCCGAGCGCAGCAGCTCGGAGGAGACGGAGAAGGGGGAGCAGGGGGCGACGCCGACGCGGAGCATGGACTCGGGGGACGGGTCGTGCCAGCGGTCGATGGCCGCCTCGGTGGCGAGCAGTGCCCCTTCGGTGCTCTCCACGGCGAAGTCCGGCGGCAGCCCGCCGTCCGACGCGCCGCGGTCCATGGAGCCGCGGGTGGGGGAGAACCGCAGGCCCATCTCCGCGGCGGCGCGGATCCCGGCACCCAGCAGGTCGCCGGCGCCGCGGGGGAAGACGTAGTGGTGGTCCGTGGTGGTGGTGACGCCGGACAGTGCCAGGGCCGCCAACGAGCCCTGAGCCGCGGCGTGCACCATCGGTTCGTCGATCCGGGTCCAGAGCGGGTAGAGGGTGGTCAGCCAGTCGAAGAGGCCGCAGTCCTGGGCGAGACCGCGGGTGATCCACTGGTAGAAGTGGTGGTGGGTGTTGACCAGCCCCGGGGTCAGCAGATGGCCGCTGCCGTCGATCCGCCGGACGACATCCGTCAGGTCCTCGGGAGCCGGCCCCGGGCCGGCCGACTCGATGCGGTGACCGGCGACCACGACGTGGCCCGAGGCGTACTCGGTGCCGTCCGTGTCCATGGTGGCGACGGCGCAGTTCTCGATGACAAGGCGGTTGGCCGGCACGGTCGTTCCTCGTTTCGGTTCCTTCGCGGGCGGGGGAATCAGCGGGCGGCCCGGTCGCCGGGGAGCGGCGTGGCCGGTGTCGTCCCCGGGCCGTCCCCGGGGTTCTCGCGGGTACGGCGGCGGCGCGGCGGGGTGTGGTGGAACAGCAGGTTCAGGGTGAAGGCACACACCGCGGTGCAGGTGATGGCGCTGCCGACGACGATGCGGGCCCCCGCGGGCAGCCGGTCGTAGATGTGCGGGGCGGTCACCGGCACCATCCCGGCGACCAGGGACACGGCGACGATCAGAAGGTTGGACGTGCCGTCGAACGCGACATGGCGCAGGATGCGGATGCCGACACCGGCCACCATGGCGAACATCACCAGGGCCGCCGCGCCCACCACCGGGTCCGGCAGCGAGGCGACGAGGGAGCCCAGCCGCGGGACGCTGCCCGGCACGATCAGCAGGGCACCGGCGACCGCGGTGACCCAGCGGCTGCGGACCCGGGTCATCTCCACCAGCCCGAGGTTCTCCGCGAAGACGGTGTCCGGAAAGGAGTTCATGGCCCCGGCGAGCACTCCGGACAGCCCGTCGGCGGCCAGCCCGCGGCCGAGGTCGCCGGTGGTCAGGGGGCGGTCGGTCATCTCCGCCACCGCGAGCATGGAGGCCGTCGACTCGGTGAAGATCACCAGCATCACCACGCACATCGAGACCACCGCGGCCACCGGGAACTGCGGTGCCCCGAAGTGGAACGGCTCCGGCAGCCCCAGCCAGGAGGCCCCGGAGGCCTGCGAGAAGTCGGCCTGGCCGAGGGGGATGGCGGCCAGGGTGCCCGCCACCATGCCCACCAGCACGGCGACCTGGCCGAGGAAGCCGCGCGAGAGCCGCATCAGCACGACGATCACGGCGAGCACCCCGCCCGCCGGCAACAGCCGTTCGGGCGCCGCGTAGCCGGGGTCCGACGGGTCGTCGCCGGCCACCATCTGGGTGCCCACGCCCAGCAGCGACAGGCCGATGACGGTGATCACGGTACCGCCGACCAGCGGTGGGAAGTAGCGCGCGAGGCGGGCGAACGGCGCCGCGACCAGCAGGCCGAAGACCCCGCCGGCCAGCATCGCTCCGTAGACCGCGGCCATGCCGTACTGCTGGGCGATCAGAATCATCGGTGAGGCGGCGCTGAAGCCCGCACCCGCCACGATCGGCAGCCGCACGCCGAGGACCCGGCCCACCCCCACGCTCTGCAGCAGCGTCACCACCCCCGCCACCAACAGGTCGGCGTCGATGAGCAGGGTGACCGTGGCGTGCGGCAGACCTGTCGCGGCGCCGAACAGCAGCGGGACCGCGAGGGAACCGGTGTACATCACCAGGACGTGCTGGGTGCCCAGCAGGAGGAGCGGGCCCCAGGCCGGGCGCTGATCGACGGGGTGGCGCACGGGCGGGCGGGCGTTTTCCACGGGACGGGACCTCTCCGTGCGCAGGCCGGCGGGCGGCCGCCGCCCGGCCCGCTCGCGGGGTGGGGCGCACGGCCGAACGGGGGCAGGTGGGGGGAAACGTGCGGACGGCGCGCGGGAGGTGGGGCCGGCGCCTGTGGGGCCGCGACCGGCTCAGCGCTCGTCGTCGTCGGCGGCGGCGTCGGCGGCGTCGGTGGCGGTGGCGGTGGCGGTGGTGTCGGTGGCGGCGAGGAGCCGCGCGCTCTCCCGCGCGGCGTCGTCGTGCGGCCGCAGCGCGCGGGAGCCCGCCAGCTTGGCCGTGATGTGCTCGCCGATGGTGACCGGCGGGTAGAGCGGGTCGGTGCCCGCGGGCACACAGCCGGGCAGCGGGCTGATGACCGCGTCGTGATTGCCGTCATGGAAATAGGCTGCGGACCTACGGCGCACCAGCCGGCCCTCGGCGTCGGTCGGCGGCAGCACGCGGTGCAGCGTGGAGCGCCAGTGGTCGTTGGTCCAACGGGCCAGGGCATCACCGAGGTTGACCAGCAGGGCGTCCTCGGCGGGCAGTACGTCGTGCCACAGTCCGTCGTCGCCGAGGATCTGGAGTCCGGGCACCCGGTCCGCCCAGAGCACGGTGACGATGCCGTAGTCGGTGTGCGCGCCCATGCCCATCCGGCCCCGCTCGACATGCGTCTCCCCGGCGGGCAGCGCGTAGTTGTTCATCCGCAGCACGTCGACGGAGTGGTCGGTGTACGGGCGGAAGAAGCCCTCGTCGAGCCCGAGCGCGTGCGCGAAGATGCCGGTCAGCAGGCGCGCCAGCGCACCCGCGTGCCCGAACCACGTCTCGACGGCCTCCCGGAAGCCGGGGACGCGGTGCGGGTCGGGCCAGCGGTTCGCGGGGAAGTGCGCCCTCGCCGCCGCTCCTTCACCGTGCGCGGTGCCGTCGACGCCGACGTTGAACGCCTCGAACAGGTCCTCCGGCGAGGTCACGCCCAGGCTGAGGCTGAGTTTCTCCGCTTTGGGCGGGGTGTAGCCGCGGTTGATCTCGGGCGGGGCGCACAGCGTCTTCTTCTCCTCCAGGGGGAGGGCGAAGAAGGCGTCCATCGCGTCGGCCAGGCCGGGTCCGGCGGTGGCGGGAATGCCGTGTCCGGTGATCTGCAGGAAGCCGACCGAGCGCGCCGCCGCGTCGACGGCCGAGGCGAGTGCGGCGCGTTCCGTCGCGCTGCCCGTCGACCAGCGCGACACGTCGATGACGGGAACGTCGAAGTCGTCATGGGATACGGGCAGTTCGGCCATCGCGGAACCTGCTTCCGTGCGGGGCGGGGGAGGGGACGTCTGGGCTGACGGGGCCTCACACGGTGGCGGTGGGCCGTGGGCATGTAAATGCTCAGCTGCGGATTCTGGCCGACCACCCAAACCCGCCCCGGCCGGTCCCCCTCCTCCTTGGCTGAACCTCCAAAGGGGGCTTTGTCGGCCTCGGCTTGTCTCGTCGCCGGTTCCCCGGAGGGTATCCGCCGACGGGCAGCGGCACCCGCGCCCGACCGGTCGGTGGAGCGGGCGTGTCACCACACCGGTGCGTCGGTCAGGGACATGAACAGGTGGACGTCCGCATGCCCTCCCGGGAACCCCGGGGTCCGGCCGGTCTCGGCGTAGCCGTGCCGTTGGTGGAACCCGGGAGCCTGGAGCGTGAAGGAGGAGACGGCCACGCGAGCGCACCCCCGGCGCCGCTCTTCCGCCTCAGCCGCCCACAGGATCCTGCCGCCCCACCTGTCCGCGCGGCCGCCCTCACGCACCCACAGAGGCTCGATGCCGCACAGTCCGCCCCAGGTCCACGCCGTCAGCCCGCCGACCAGTTCACCGGCGTCGTCGGTGCAGGGTGACCGTGAACGTGCCACGGTCCGACGCGCCGGTGGCAGCCGCGTTGACGGCGGCCAGTTCCTCGGTCAGCCGCTCCGTGAGCGAGGGGTCGCGATCGCCGGTCGCCAGGGTCGCCAGGGTCGCCAGGGTCGGCCGGGGGGCCGTCTTGTGTCGTCACGGCCCGGAGTATGGCACCTCGTCACGTCCCGGCAGGTGGTCTTTTCCCGTCGCCCCGGCCCTTTCGCGAGCGCCCCGCGCCCCTCACGAGTCGCTGAGCAACCGGCCCCGGTGGGAGCAGCGGCGGGCGGCGGAGCGCAAGGCCTGGATCTGGATGCCGAACTGGTCGACGTCGGTGAGGGGGGAGGGGAAGGGGAGTCGTACGTCGTGGTGGCCGCGGGCGTATTCGAGGCGGAGGGTGACGCCGTAGCGGTCGAGGGCGAGGGGGAGTGCACGGTGGACGCCCTGGACGAGACGCGGCTCGACCAGCCGCATCAGGAGGGTCACGAGGTCGGCGTGATCGTCGATGAGGTGGGTGAGCAGGGTGGCCTCGTAGGTGGCCAGGGGGTCGGCGGTTGCCGTCATCAGCTCGTGGAGGTCCACCGAGGCTTTCAGCGTCGGTGTGTGGAGCACGGCGCGGGCGAACTCCATGCAGGGACCGGTGGCCGACGCCGGCCTCCCGGGCCGGTGCCGGGCGCCGTCCAGGGGGCCTTGGCCGTGGCCCGGTGCCGGTGGCGGGGTGAGCCATCCCATGACCGTCACCCGGGCCCGTACGCGGTCGCGGACCGGGGCGGGGGAGACGTCGGTGAATTCGAGGGTGGCGGCGGTGCGCCCCCGTGCGGAGTGCCTCGGGTGGGTGCCGTGGTCCTCGGCCAAGGGGTGGAGATGGATGTGTTGGGTGAGGTCGGGGCCGTTCAGCCGGGACACCTCGGTGCTGTGCTCCTCCGTCACCAGAGTCATCGACTCGGCCGCGGCCAGGACGGTTCGGATTCGCTCGGCGCTCGTCGGTTGCGCGGGCGCGCGGGTGAGGATGCGCATCCAGATCTCCACTACTTGATGAGGTTAGGCTTACCTAACCTAGCGGGAGATGGGGCGCCCCGCCACCCGCGTTCGCCCATGAGGTGGCGGACGGATGGCCGGGTGGCCGGAAAGGGGCGGGGGCGGTACGGGAGCGCGAGGTCTCCCGTACCGCCCCCGTGAAGCGGCCCGTCGGCCGGCAGCCGCCCTCGTCGAGGCGGTCAGCTCGGGCGAGGGGTTTCGCTGCGATAGCCCCTGGCTCTGCCGGATCTGAACGCCCAGCGCATCTTCGGCTCCATGGCGAAGCGGAAGACCCGTTGCACGGGTGGCGTGCACAGCAGCGTCACGACCGCACCGCCGATGAACGTCACCGCGACGGCGCCGAGCGGGGTGTGGACCCAGTCGGCGTCGTACCAGTCCCACCACCGCGAGCCCTTGGCCAGGAAGCCGTGCAGCAGATAGCCGTACAGCGTGCCGGCGCCCAGGGCGGTGAACCACATGTGCCTGCCCGGGACCAGGGCGAGGAAGCAGGCCGTGAGAATCAACGAGCTGCCGAACAGCGCCAGTTGCATCACCACGCCGCTCCACCACGGAACGCCCAGGGTCTGTGCGCTGTCGGTGTGGTAGAACCACGCGTCATTCATGCGTGGCACCGTCCAGTACGCGAAGGTCAGCGCCAGGACGAGGGCCGGCGCGGCGACGAGGCGCACGGCACGGCGGCGTACCAGGCGGAAATGCTCTTCCTTGAGGAACATTCCGAGGACGAAGAACGGAAGGAATTGCAGCACGCGCTGCAGGTTCAGGTTGTTCCCTATGGCCGACGACGTCGAGGCCAGCGCGGCTATCGCCAGGGCCAGCGGCACCGGCCAGCGCACGATCCGCCACAACGGTGCGGTGAGCCGCCAAATGAAGAGGGCGGCCAGGAACCAGGTGAGAAACCACGGGTCCACAAGTCTGATCGCGAGTCCGGGGTCCTGCCCCGCCGCGAGTCGGAACACCGCGTAAGCGGTCTGGAAGAGGATGTACGGCACGGCGATGCCGGTGACCAGCCGCTGCAGGCGGTCCTTGCGCAAATCGAAATTCCGCGAGAAGTAGCCGGAAATCACGATGAACGCGGGCATATGGAAGGCGTAGACGAAGTTGTAAAGTGCGGCGGCGCTCCGGCTGGTGGCGTACAGCGGCTCCCAGGCGTGGCCCATTGCCACCAGCACGATGGCCAGATATTTGGCGTTGTCGAAGAACGCGTCACGCCCCCCGCCGTGGGGGGCCGGTATCGCTTCCCGGAGGGCTGCGCCTGCCGGCGGAGGGGAATGCGCCGACCTGGCGGGCGGCATGGAGCGCCGTGCGCTCGGGTCGTACACCTTCAGCGTGCCTGTCGGCCGCCGGGCGGCCTCTTCTTCGGCCATGCAGCCGCTCCTCCCGTCGAGATCGCGTCAACTGTGGTGCGGACGTCATCGGATGCACCGTGGATGACGGAGGCGCGCGGGGAGCGCGCCCCCCTCCATCATGGGAGAAGTCGGCGGAAGAGGCTTGCTGTTGGGGGTCCGAAGCGTCAACTGGAGCGGTGGCGTCAGTTCCCGAAGCCGTTGTCGGCGAGAATTTTCTCGATTCGGGCGTGATGAGCCGCTTCCCACACATCGAGGGATTCGTCGGCTTCCTTGGCCAACTTCGCCTGGGCGTCGCGGAATACCTGCTCCTGGCGGTCGCCGGGCGTCACCACGATTCCCTCTTCGTCGGCCACGACGATATCGCCGGGATTGACCCGCACGCCGCCGCACCGTACCTGCTCGTTCAGCGGCGCGACGGCCGCCTTGGTCCCCGGGATGGGGATGACCCCCCTGGCGAAGACGGGAAAGCCCATGTCGCGCGCCTCGGCGAGATCGCGGATCACCCCGTCGACCACGAATGCCGCGATTCCCCGGCGCCGGGCCACGGCGCACACATTTCCGCCGGCCATCGCGTGGTCCACGTCCCCCGCTTCGACGACGATGACCGAGCCGGGCTGCGCGCGGTAGATGGCGGCGTGCAGCATGAGATTGTCGCCGGGAGGGCAGCGCACGGTGAACGCCGGGCCGGCGACTCGCGATATCGAGGGCCACAGCGGGCGAATCCCGATATCCATGACCTGCTCGCGCCCCAGCAGATCGGCGAGAGTGGTCGGGGGAATGTCGTTGAATCCGGTGACGTCGTTCATCTCTGTCGTCCTCTTCTTTCCCTCGGGCGCCTCGCGCGGGAGAACGGGATGCCGTTTCGCCGGTCGGCGCTCACTGCCGTGAGATTACCGAGGGCCCCGCCCGGGTGTCAGGGAAGCGCCGAAGGGGTCCGGAACCTGCCGTGGCCGGGGCGGTGCGATCGGGTCGGCGGGGCTCGGGGCGGTGCCGGGGAGTCACGCACTCCGGGGGCCTGGGAGAATGGTGGCGATGATTGAGGAAGACCAGCGCGGCGAGCGTCAGGATGACTCCGGCGCCCCCGAGGACGAGCAAGAAGACATACACCAGCGGGCCCGGCTGACCCTGGCCGGTCAGGCCCGCGACACCGAGGAGCTGAAGATGCTCCTGGAGATGTTGGGACTCCACCCGGCGCAGGACACGGATACCTGAGTCCGGCGCCCCTCCGCCCCGGGTGCGGGGAGGAGGAAGGGCCCTGAGTCGGTTCGCCTGACGAACCCGTGACTCCGGGCCCTTCCCCATGCCGCCGCGCGCCGTCGCACGGGCGGCGGTCGCTTTGGTGCCGTGACACTCGGAAGCCGGATGCCGACGCACGGTGACCACGGGTCTGTGCGTGGAGGGAAGGCCGGCGGCGGCGGGGGCAGGGCGGGCCGCGAGCGTCGGCGTGATCCGGGCGGCTGTGGTGCCTCGTCGTCCTGCTCGCGGCGGCCCGCTTCCGGTCGACCATTTGGTGCCGACCGGCTCGTGAACGTGATGCCTCTCGCCCCTTTCTGAAGTGTGGGTGCGTGGCCGCAGGCTCCCCGGGGGCGTCGCGGCAACGGTATTGCCGGAATGCGGCCGGCAACGGGGACGCCCTTCCGCATGCGCGGGCGCCGGTCGTACGGCGCGGATCCTGCGTTCCGGGACCGGGACTCGTTCCCCTGCTGTCGGCCGGTGAATTCGGGTGCGCCGGGAAGTCGGTCGGAATTCCTGCGGCGCCGATACTCCTACGGCGCCGGTATTCCTACGGCGCCGGTATTCCTACGGCGCCGATACTCCTACGGCGCCGGTATTCCTACGGCATCCGTGTTCGTCTCCTTGTCCGCATCTGTGTCGTGTCCGGTTGCGTGTCCGTATGTGCTTCCGTGTCCGCGTCGGTCGCGGACCGTACGCCGCCCCCCGGAGAGGCGGCCGCCCCTCGGCCGGTGCCACACCGGCAGCGCGGCAGCCGTGTACCACGCACGACGGCACCGGGGTGAAGTCGCCGCCGCCGCGCTCTCGTCCTCTTGCAGGGCGGGGGAGACCGCGCCAGTGTGGGCGAGCGCGGCAGCCGCTCGCGCGCGCCCCGCCCGGTGCGGGGTCCGGTCACACGTCGGGAGAGCACGTGACTCCGTTCGTATTGCCCCATGGCCTGCACGGATCAGGACCGCACAAGGTCATCGCCGTGCACGGGTGGTTCGCCGACCGGTCCGCCTTCGATGCCCTGCTGCCGGATCTCGACCGGGGTGCGTTCCAGTACGCGCTGGTCGATCTCCGCGGCTACGGCGAGGCGAAGGACGCGGCCGGCCCGTACACCACGAAGGCGGGGGCGGCCGATGTACTGGCGCTCGCCGACCAACTGGGCTGGGACCGCTTCTCGTTGATCGGGCATTCGATGGGCGGCAGCGTCATTCAGCGCGTACTCGCCGCGGCGCCGCATCGCGTGCGCCGGCTCGTCGGCATCTCACCGGTCCCCGCCTCGGGGCTGCCCATGCCGCCCGAGCAGTGGGAACTCTTCGCCTCCGCGGAACACCACCCCGACAGCCGCCGGGCGATCATCGACCTCACCTCCGGCGGCCGGCGCCCCGCCGCCTGGCTGGACCGGATGGTGCGGCGGTCGCTGGACTGCAGCGATGCGAAGGCCTTCCGTGCCTGGCTGGACTCCTGGGCGAGGGAGGGGTTCCACACCGAGATCGACGGCTCCGCGGTCCCGGCACTGGCGGTGGCCGGGGCGCTGGACCCCGCCCTGAGCGCCGACCTGGCGCGCCAGACGTGGATGGCCTGGCACGTCAACGCCGAACTCGCCGAACTGCCCTCGGCGGGGCACTACTCCATGGACGAGACCCCGCTGGAGGTGATCCGTACGGTGGAGGACTTCCTGCGCGCCGACGACGCGGCAGGCGAAGGGCAGGGGGTCGTGGGATGACGGCGCCGACGGCGGGCACCGCGCCGGTTGCGGAGGTGCCGAACGTCTTCGACCCCCGCGGCTACGTCCACGGACTGCCGCACGCGGCGTACCGGCTGCTGCGCGACCGCCACCCGGTGGCCTGGCAGGACGAGCACGCGGTGCTCGGCTGGCCCGCGGGGCCCGGCTTCTGGGCGGTCACCCGGCACGACGACGTGGTCCGCGTCCTCAAGGACGCGCGCACCTTCTCCTCCCATCTGGGAGCCACCCAGATCCGCGACCCCGACCCCGACGACCTGCCGTTCATCCGCCGCATGATGCTCAATCAGGACCCGCCGGACCACGGCCCGTTGCGGCGCCTGGTCAGTCGCGCCTTCACCCCGCGCCGGACCGAACGCTTCACGGCCGTCGTCCGCGAACGCGCCCGGGAACTGCTCACGGCGGCAGCGGGCACCGCGCGTTCCGGGGACGGAGTCTGCGACCTCGTCACCGCCGTCACCGACGAGTTCGCGCTGCTCAACCTCGCCGACCTGCTCGGCGTCCCGGCCGCCGACCGCGGCCTTCTCCTGGAGTGGACCCGCCGCGTCATCGGCTACCAGGACCCGGACGAATCCAGCACACACCCGGCCGCATCCGCGACGGGCGCACCGGCCCCCACCCCGCCCGTCAATCCGCGCTCCCCGGCGATGCTGCGCGACATGTTCGCCTTCGCGCGGGAACTGGCCGCCCACAAGCGGCGCCATCCCGGCGACGACCTCATGACGGTGCTCGCCACGGACGAGGAACTGCCCACCCCCGAGCTGGAGATGTTCTTCTTCCTGCTGACCATCGCGGGCAACGACACCGTGCGCAGCGCCGCCCCGGGCGGCCTGCTGGCGCTGGCCGAACACCCTGAGGCGTACCGCGGTCTGCGCGGCGGGGCGGTGGCGGCCGCCACCTGCGTGGAAGAGCTGCTGCGCTGGCATCCGCCGGTGCTCAGTTTCCGCCGGACCGCCGCGCAGGACACCGAGCTGGGAGGCCGCCGCATCCGCGCCGGGGACAAGGTCGTCGTCTTCCACGGCTCGGCCAACTACGACGAACGTGCCTTCGCCGCCCCGCACCGGCTCGACCTGACCCGCGCCCCGAATCCCCATGTCTCCTTCGGCGACGGCCCGCACAGCTGCCTGGGCGCGCACTTCGCCCGGCTGCAACTGCGGGTGCTCTACGAGGAGACGTGCCGCCTGCTGCCGACCCTGGCGGTCGCCGCCCCACCCCAGCGGCTGGTGTCGAACTTCATCCACGGCCTGAAATCGCTGCCACTGCGGCTGACCGGCTGACCGACTGAGCGGCTGACCAGGGCGCCTCGTATGTCGTCGAGGGCGATATCCCGGCGGGCCGGGTGCATCAGCTGGAGCAGCGGCTTCCCACCCTGACCCGGGGGGAGGCGTGCTGGAGGCCGCCTTCGACCACTACCGGCCGGTGCGCGGACCGGCGCCGGCACGGACGCGTGAGGACCACAACCCGCTGCACCGCAAGGAATACCTGCTGCGTGTCCAACGGAAGATCGCCGGGCGTCCGGAAGGCGGGTGACGGGAGGCGGGTGAGGGGAGGCGGCGGGCTCGTGGAGCGGCTACTCACCGGCCTCCAGGCCGAGTTCACGCGTCAGCGCGTCCTCGACCCAGGCCTGCAGGGTGCGGCGTGGCAGCGCCCCGGCGTAGGTGATCGTCTGTACGGCGAAGCCGTCGATGAGGGCGGTCAGGCGCCATGCCGCACCCTCCGGGTCGGCGCACACGAACTCACCCGCCGCGGCGCCCTCGGCGATGACCTCGGCGAGTGCCGCCTTCCACTGCCGGTCGAGGTCCTGGGCGACCTCGCGCAGCACCGGCTCGCGCAAGGAGGCGGCCCAGCCCTCGATCCAGAGTTTCCAGCCCTTGGCCTGCCCGGTGGGGGAGTACCAGCGGACCGCGGCACGCAGCCTGCGCAGGGCGCTGCCCTTGCGGCCGAGCAGTGACTGGAGATGCGCCAGATCGCCTTCCGCGGCGAACCGGAAGGCCGCGGCGACGAGTTTCTCCTTGGTCGCGAAGTGATAGAGCACCAGGGCGTTGCTGACCTGGAGATCGGCCGCGACATCGGCCACCCGCAGGGCCGCGACGCCGCGCCGCTCGATCTGTCCGACGGCGGCGCGCAGCAGTTCCTCGCGCCGTTCCTCCACGCTCAACCGTACCCTCGCCACGCCGTCACCCTACTCAGTCGCCGAACACGCCGTCGCAGTCGCGGGCGAAACCTGGTGACGACCTCTTGACCCCCTTGTGCGGCGCCCCGCACAGTCTGCTCTTACTGACTGTTCGTTCAGTCAACAGCCGGATGAACCGCCGGCAAGGAACGGCAGCGACGAACCGTCAGCAAGGAAGCGATGAGCAGTCCGTGGTGAGCAGCCAGCAGGAGGTCGTGCCCGTGACACCGACACCGCCGTCCCCCGCAACCGACGGCCCCGATCTGTCCGACGGATGGCGCAGTCAGCGCTCCCGCCTGCGCAAGGACCTGCGCAGGCTCGATGTCTTCTTCTTCCTGATCTGCACCCTCGTCGGCCTCGACACCATCGGCTCGGTGGCCGCGGCCGGCCCGCAGGGGCTGACCTGGATGGCGGTCCTCGCGCTGGTGTTCTTCCTGCCCTACGGCCTGCTCGTCGCCGAACTCGGCTCGACCTTCCCCGTCCAGGGCGGGCCCTATGTGTGGACCCGGCTCGCCTTCGGGCGGCTGACCGCGGGCGTCAACCAGGTGCTGTACTGGCTCTCCAACCCGGTCTGGCTCGGCGGCAGTCTCTGCATCATCGCGCTCACCACCTGGGAGCAGTTCTTCACGCCGCTGCCGGGCCCGTGGAAGTACGCCGCCGGGCTCGCGTTCATCTGGGCCGGTGCGCTGGCCGTCGTCCGGTCCGTCCGGGTCGGGAAGTGGGTGCCCATCGCCGGTGCCGTCGCCCGGATTGTGCTGCTCGGCTTCTTCCTCGTCTCGGTGATCGTCTACGCGGCCGAGCACGGCGTCCACCCCCTGCCCGCCGGTGAATTCGCCCCCACCTACGCCGGGTTCGTCGCGCTGGTGCCCGTCCTCATCTTCAACTACGTCGGATTCGAGCTTCCCAGCACGGCCGCGGAGGAGATGACCCACCCCCAGCGCGATATCCCGCTGTCCGTCCTCCGTTCGGGGCTGGCCTCCCTCGTCCTCTACGGGGGCCCGATCCTCGGCATCCTCTTCGTCCTCCCCGGCGACCGGATCGGCAGCCTCGGCGGCTTCATCGACGCGTGCAAGGCCGTCTTCACCGTCTACGGAGGGCACATCGGGCCCGGCGGCGCCGTCACCCTCACCGGCCTCGGGGCCGTCCTCGGCAGCATCGCCGCGGCAGGACTCATCGTCGGTGTGCTGACCAGCGGCGTCACCTGGGCGATGGGGGCGCACCGGGCGCAGGCCGTCGCCTGCGCGGACGGCGCGGGCCCCGCCTGGCTGGGCAGGATCTCCGAGCGCCACGGCACCCCCGTACGCGTCAATCTGCTCTCCGCGGCCCTCGCGTCGGTCCTGCTGGTCGTCGCGCTGAACCTGACCGATGGCGACGGCGAGAAGTATTTCGCCGCCGGACTCGGGCTGACGATCAGCACCACCTTCATCTCGTACGTGATCACCTTCCCGAGCCTGCTCGTGCTGCGGCGCAAGTACCCGGACACGCCCCGCCCCTACCGCGTCCCCGGCGGCCGGGCCGGCGTCCGGGCGGTCACCGTCCTCACCACCGGGCTGGTCGCGTTCACGGTGGTGGTGCTGATCTGGCCGGGGTTCGGCGTCGGCTGGTTCGGGACCGGGGGATCGTCCGCCGCGTCGCTGCCCGAGAGCTTCGCGGGTGCGCGGCTCCAGTACACCCTCAGCCAGGTCCTGCCGCTGCTCTGCTTCCTCGCCGTGGGCCTGCTCTTCGTCGTGCTCGGAACGCCCGCCCGGCGCCGGATGCGCCGTACGCCGGGCGGGGCGGCGGGCGATGCGGTGGCACCCGGTGCGGCGGTGGGACAGGCGGGTGACCCGGCGCCTCCCCGGCCCTCGGATACGGCACGGCGGCGATGACGCGGTCGAGCAGGGGCGGTGGGGTCCAGCTCGTCGGGGTCGTGGGTGATCCGGTCCCGCTCCTGCCGCAGTCGGGCGGTCAGAGGGGCCGGGGCGGGCACGTGGGCAGGAGCCGGCCGCTGCACCTGCCGGGACACGCGTCCGATACGGAGGTCGGGAGGGAGCAGGCGGCGCGCGAGCCACGGCGGAATCCAGCGGTATGGGCCGGAATCGAGCGGGGCGGGGCCGGGGGCCCTGGATGACCGCTCACAGCTGGTCGCTGGGATAGTGCGGCCATGGATGAGCGGGCGACGGGGAGCGGGGCACGGTCGGATGTGGCGTGGCCCGCACGGAGCGGGCCGGCGCACGGCCCGGGGTGGGCGCTGCGTCCGGCGCGGACGGCGGACATCGAGAGGATCGCGGAGCTGCGGGCCGTGGTCCTGCGCGCGGATCTGGAGCGGCTCGGGCGCTACGACGAGCACCGGGTGCGGCAGCGGCTGCGCGATTCCTTCTCCGCCCGGCACACCGCCACCCTCATGGTCGAGGGCGAACTCGCAGGATGCGTCACGGTCCGGCCGGCCGACGGCGGGCAGCTGCTGGAGCACTTCTACCTCGCCCCGCACCACCAGGGCCGGGGGCTCGGATCAGCGGTGCTGGGCACGCTGCTGGAGCGCGCCGACGCACGGGGCATGACCGTCCGTTTGCAGGTCCTGCAGGGCAGTGCCGCCCAGCGGCTCTACGAGCGGCACGGATTCGTGGTGGAGGCCCAGGATCCGATCGATGTCTTCATGGTGCGCGCGGCGGGCGCGGGCGCGGCTGCCGCTCCGTTGCCCTGACGGGGCGACAGCAAAACGGCCTGCGGGCACGGGAGCCGTCGCGGGCAGTCGCGTGGTCGGGCGGACCGTGGTGGACGCCCGGCCCGTCGGATCGCCCGGAGCGCACCTTCCCGGGTGTCCCCGGGGTCCGTCGTCAGGGGCGTTCGAAGCTCTGCAGCACGCCGCCCACGGTGAAACACACAGCACCGGCGAGGGTGCCCCAGTTGGCGATGTCGACGTTGACCGGGCTGCCCGTCTCGGGGCGGACGAAGGCGGCCAGTGCCGAGACCATGAAGAGGGCCGAGCCGAGCTGGTTGACCGCGACGATCCACCAGCCGAGGTCGCGCGCCAGGATGCGGGGCCGCCCGTGGCAGACCTCGACGACGGCGAGATGCCCGGAGATCAGGAACATCAGGCATCCGATCATGTCGGGCGCCCACACCAGCCGGTTCTCCTGCTGGGTGGTGAGCCCCTGGAGGAACGAATCCAGCAGATCGACGCCGAATACCAGCGTCCCCACGAAGAGGATGAAGGTGCTCAGCCAGTCGATCCGGCCGGGCTCGTAACTCCAGCGGTTCCAGCGGGGCGTGACCAGCGCATCGGCCGTGCCCTTCCGGCGCGGCGCGTTGATCGCCTGGAGCAGTGCGGCATAGCCGCCGACGCTGAAGAGCAGCCCGCCGGCGAAATAGACCGCGGCGCTCGCCAACGGGCCGCCGATCCCGAACTGCGCGAGTGCGGCGCCCAGCGCGAAGAGCAGGCCGCCGAGCGTGAAGGAGGCGGCCGTGGCGTTGTTGAGGCCGCGCAGCCGGTCGAGCGTCACCGGGTCCGCGCGCAGCGCGCCGCTCGTGCTGGCCCCGGCGGGCCGTACGGCGAGCGTGCCGCGTTTGCGTGCGGCGCGCGACTCCCACACGGCGGTGCCGCCTTCGGCAAGGCGCCAGGTCAGCCGGGTGATGAACGGTCCCGCGCCCTCGGTGTGCTCCTCGGTTCGACCCACCGGCCGAGCCTAAGGGGTGTCCGGCGATCCCTGGCGGATCAGCGCGCCCGCCGGGGGCCACGGGACAGTCCCTGGCGACCTCGGGCAGGAAGGGACCGGGAAACGACGTCGCGCCCAACGGTCAGGCCGGTGTGCGGGCCGGTACGGCATGGGCGTCGAGGGCGAGCGCACCGGCCGGGTGGACGAGCAGCGGATTGACCTCGATCTCCGTCAACTCCGGGTGCTCCAGGGCGATATGACCCAGGGTGACCAATGCCGCGGCCGCGGCGTCCAGGTCGACGGGGGGCGCCCCGCGCCAGCCGGTCAGCAGCGGCGCGCCGCGCAGCGAGAGCAGCAGCCGCCGGGCGTGGCCCGGGGTGAGCGGCGCGAGGGCGAGCGCGGTGTCGGCCAGCAGCTCGGCGGTCACCCCGCCCATGCCCGCCAGCACCACCGGCCCGAACGCCGGATCGTGCTGTACCCCCGCGATCAGCTCGACCGCGTACGGCGGCTCCGCCATGGCCTCGACGGCGTAGCACGTCGCGCCCGTCGCCGCCCGCATCCGGGCGAACGCGGCACGCAGCGCGGCCTCGTCCCGGATCCCCAGCGCGACGCCGCCCGCCTCGGTCTTGTGGGCCGCGCCCATGGCCTTGAGGACCAGGGGGTAGCCGAGGCGGCGGGCCGCCCGCACCGCCTCGGCCGGGGTGTCGGCGAACGCGGCATCGGGAAAGCGCAGCCCGTACGAGGCCAGCAGGGAGCGCATCGTGCGGTAGCCGCCGTCGGCGACGGGCGGGGCGGCGCGGGCCGTCGGCAGCGGGTCCGGTGGCGGCTGCTCCGGCCTCTCCCGCCAGCGCAGTGTGTGGGCGAGGGCGGCCGCCGCCTGCTCGATGCGCTCGTACACGGGCACGCCGCGCTCCCGCAGCAGCGCCAGGGCGGCGGTGTCCCGGGCCATCGAGTGCACCAGCAGCGGCCGGCCGTGCGCCGTCACCAGGTCGGCGAGCCGCCCGGCCATCGCGCACTCGCGCTGCTCCTGGGCGGAGTTGGCCGTCGCGTAGTCCCCGAAGTAGCCGGTCAGCACGGCCGCGTCGGCATCGCCGCCGGCCAGCAGCGCCTCGCTGATACGGACGTAGCCGGCGAGGTCGGCCTCGCCCGCGCCGGCCAGGTCCACGGGATTGCCGGCCGGGGAACCGGGCGGCAGGCAGGCCGCGACGGCTGTGGCGGTGTCCGGGGAGAGCCCCGGCAGCTCCAGCCCGTGCGCGGCCAGCGCGTCCGCCGCCAGCGCGCCCTGCCCGCCGCTGTCCCCGGCCA
This sequence comes from Streptomyces sp. NPDC101393, assembly GCF_044767385.1. Taxonomy (NCBI): domain Bacteria; kingdom Bacillati; phylum Actinomycetota; class Actinomycetes; order Kitasatosporales; family Streptomycetaceae; genus Streptomyces; species Streptomyces sp. NPDC101393. The sequence goes on from NZ_JBIWNU010000007.1 coordinate 521,668, forward strand.
CGGCGACCCGGCGTCCCCGTGGCAGCGCGGGCGCCAGCAAGGCGACGGCCGTGTCGACCAGCTCCCCCGCGCTGTGCAGCAACAGCGCACCCGCGTCCCGGCAGACGGCCGCCACCACGGCGGGCGCGCTGACCAGCGCACCGGTGTGGGACGCGGCCGCCCGCCCGGAGGCCGCGCTGCGCCCCGCGGTCAGCAGCAGCACCGGCTTGTCCGCCGCCCGCGCCGCGCGCAGGGTCCGGGCCAGCCGCCGGCCGTCCCGGAAGTCCTCGACATACGCCGCGATGACGCGGGTCGCGGGGTGCGGGATCAGCGCTTCCAGGGCGTCGGCGGCGTTGATGTCGGCCTGGTTGCCCAGCGAGACGAAGCGCGAGATGCCCTGGCCGGCGCGGGCCAGCAGCCGCGCCGTCTCCAGTGCCAGGTTGCCGCTCTGCGAGACCATCCCGACATTCCCCCGGGGGAAGTCGCCCCAGCTGAGCCGGAGTTCGCTGCCGGTGTCGACGACGCCCATGCAGTTGGGGCCGAGCAGCCGTGCGCCGTGTGCGGTGGCCGTCGCGGCGAGCGCACGGTCCTCGGCCGCGCCCCCGGTGCCCGAGGTGATGACGGTGAACCAGCGTGCGCCCGCCGCGACCCCGTCGGCCACCACCTGCCGGACCCCGTGCGGCGGGACCGCCACCACGACGTGCTCGGGCGGGCCGGGCAGCGCGTCGAGTCCCGGCAGGAACGGCACCCCCCGGAGGCTGCCGCCGCGTCTGCCGACGAGATGGACGGCGCGGCGGTGCCGGCCGGCGAGCGCCCCGGAGGCGAGCCAGTAGCCCCACTTCTCCGGATTGCCGGACGCCCCGACGACGGCGACACTGCGCGGGTCGAACAGCGGCCCCCACCCGGGCGGGTCGGGCGGCTCCCCGCTCACCGGTGGCATCCGTAGCGCTCGGCGATCTCCGGCAGCCGGTCGGCGACGAGGGCGTGCGCGGCGGCGCGCGGGGTGCTTGCGTCGGCCGCGGCCCGGGTCAGCATCCGGTCGATCAGCGCCCGCATCGCGCGCCGGATGTGCGCGAACGCCTCGTCCGCGTCGGCACCGATGTCCCCGAACAGCGTCCACCACCACCACGCGTTCGTCGCGGAGTTGACGACCACGTCCGGCAGGACCGTGATGCCGCGCGCCGCGAGCAGCAGCTCCGCCTCCGGCACGACGGGCATATTGGCTGCCTCCACCACCCAACGCGCCGTGATCCCGGCCTGGTTGCCGGTGTGCACGCAATACGACACGGCCGCGGGGATCAGTACGTCGGCGTCCGCGGTGAGCCAGGCCTCCGGCGGCAGCTCGCGCTCGCCGGGGCGCAGCGCCGTACGGTCCATGGCGCCGAACGCGTCGCGGCCCCGCAGCAGGTGCTCGACGTCCAGCCCGTCCGGGTGGGCCACCGTGCCCTGCACATCGGCGACGGCGACGATCCGCAGCCCCGCGCGCGCGAGGAAGCGCGCGGTGGCCCCGCCCATCGTGCCCAGCCCCTGGAGGGCGACCCGGGTGCCTTCGTACGGCACGCCCGCCCGGTCGAGAGTCGCCAGGACCGCCTCGGCGACCCCGCAGCCGCCGGCCAGTTCGTCCAGTCCGATGCCGTCCACCTCGACGGCGAAGGCGTCGGAGAGGCGCTGCCGGGCGGCCCGTTCATCGTCCAGCAGCGGATACACCGCCTGGATCGAGGAGACCAGACCGGCCTCGGCGGCGGCCGCCTCGATCAGGTCCTGGGTCAGGCCCAGATCCTCCCCGGTGGTCCAGAACTGCTCGATGTACGGGCGCATCGCCCGGAGGTAGCGGGTCAGGACGCCGTAGGCCTCCGGGTCGTGCGGATCGCAGTCGATGCCGCCCTTGGCGCCGCCGAGCGGGATGTAGCGGGCGGCGGGGTCGTGGTGCAGCGCTTCCTTCATCGTCATGCCGCGGGCGAGCCCGGTGACTTCATCGAGCGTGCAGCCCCGGCGCATCCGCAGCCCGCCGCTGGCCACACCGCGCACCAGCCGGTCGATGACGAGGTACCCGCGGTGGCCGGTGAGGTGGTCGGTCCAGGTCAGGGAGATCAGCGGGGCGGTGGTCGCGCTCATGGGGCGGTCTCCTCGGGGTGCTCGGTCTCCGGGCCGGGTGCGGCCGGCTCCGGAACGGTGATGACGGTGGGTCCGGGCGTCACCAGCGCCTCGCGCAGGGCGTCGGCCAGCGCTGCCGGGGTGCCGGCGTGGACGCCGTGTCCGCCGTACGCGCGGGCGAGCGCACCCAGGTCGACCGGCGGATGGTCGACGGCCACCGGAGCGTCGCCGCGGGCCGCCATCTCGTCGCGGATCTCGCCGTAGCCGCCGTTGTCGAAGACGACGACGGGCAGCGGCAGGCCCAGCGCGACGGCCGTCGCCAGCTCCTGGACGGTGAACTGCAGCCCGCCGTCGCCGCTGAGCGCGACCACCGCACGCCCCGGCTCGCCGGCCTTGGCGCCGATGGCGGCGGGCAGGGCGTAGCCGAGGGTGCCGAATCCGGTGGGGTGGAGGTAGCGGCCCGGCGGGTCGACGGGCAGATGGGGCAGCGCGCCGTAGTAGCAGCATTGCGCGCTGTCGGAGGTGAGGATCGCGTCGGGCGGCAGCACGGACCGGATCGCCGCGAGGAACGGGAGCCGGCTCCGGTCCCGGTGGCCCGCCCCGGCATCCGCCGCGGCCCGCAGTGCGGCGACCGCCCGTGCGCCGGTCGCCGCGCCGGCACCGCTCCCGGTGCCCGCCGTCGCGAGCGCGTCCCGCAGCCCGCGCAGCGTCTCCTGTGCGTCACCGACCAGCGGAATTCCGGCCGGCAGCGTCGCGTACATCTGGGCCGGGTCGATGTCCGCGCGCAGCAGTGTGCCGGTGAGCGGGGGCGCCGGGGACCACAGATCGGCCTCGGCGAGCTCGGTGCCGACGGCCAGTACGGCGTCGCTCTCCGCCAGCCACGTCCGGACGGCCGGGGTGTGCAGCCGGACGCCCAGCGCGAGGGGGTGGGACTCCGGGAAGGCGCCCTTGCCGTTCGCCGTGGTGGCCACCGGCGCGTCCAGGCGCTCGGCCAGCGCCAGCGCCTCGGCCCCGGCCCCGTGGGCGCCGCCGCCCAGCACGAGCGCGGGCCGCCGCGCGCGTGCCAACACCGCGGCCGCCGAACGGAGTTCCTGCGGCCGCGGACGCGCGGGCAGCTGGTCGGGCGCCGTACGCGGCGGCCCCGGGTCGTCCGCCGTATCCAGCAGATCGAGCGGCACCTCGATGTGTACGGGTCGGGGGCGCCGCGAGCGGAACAGCGAGAACGCGCGGGCGACGGCGGCCCCGATCTCCCCGACCGACGAGACCCGGTGGCTGAACGCGGTGAGATGGCCGAACGCCCCGGTCTGGCTGGGCATTTCGTGCAGCAGGCCGGAGGCGATCCGCGGGTGGCGCAGCGGCATGCCGGGGGAGACCACCAGCAGCGGGACGCTGTCGGAGTAGGCCTGGCCCACCGCCGTCGCGATATTGAGCAGCCCCGGGCCGGTGGTGGTGAGCGCGACACCGGGCCGGCCGGTGACCCGGGCGTAGCCGTCGGCGGCGTACCCCGCGCCCTGTTCGTGCCGCGGCGCGAGGTGCCGGATGCGGTAGGCCGTCAGGTGGCGGTAGATCTCCAGGTTGTGGGTGCCGGGGATGCCGAAGGCGAGGTCGGTGCCCTGCGCGGCCAACGCCCGTACGAGGGCCTCGCCCCCGGTCATGGGCACGGCGCCGGCGGCCACCGGGGGCGCCATCACAGTCCCCGGGAGATGACGAGCCGCATGATGTCGGAGGTGCCTTCCTCGATCTCCTCCAGCCGGGCGTCGCGCATCCACTGCTCGACCGGGTACTCGCGCGAATACCCCCAGCCGCCGAGCGTCTGGACGGCGGCCCAGGTGCAGTACGCGGCGGTCTCCGACGCCGTCAGCTTCGCCATCGCCGCCTCGGCCGTAGCCTCCAGCCCGGCGTCCAGCCGCTTCGCGGCGCGCCAGGTCATCAGCCGGGCCTGCTCCAGCCGGGTCCGCATATCGGCGAGCCGGAAGGCGACGGCCTGGTGCTCGATGACCGGCTTGCCGAACTGGGTGCGGGTACGGGCGTAGGCGAGGGCGTACTCGTACGCGGCCCGGGCCACTCCGGTCGCGGCGGCGCCCAGCACCGTGCGCGAGATGTCGAAGGTACGCATCAGGCCGCCGAAGCCCTGCCCTTCGGCGCCGAGGCGGTTCTCCACGGGCACGAACGCGTCCTGGAGGAAGATCTCCCGGCAGACGATGGCGCGCTGCCCCATCTTGCGCATCGGTTCGCCGAAGGTCATGCCCTCGGTGTCCTTGCGGAGCAGGAAGGCGGTGACGCCCCGGGAGCGCAACGCGGGGTCGGTCTTGGCGAACACGACATAGCGGTCGGCCTCACCGGCGTTGGAGATCCAGCTCTTCTGGCCGTTGAGCAGATATCCGCCCCCGGTGGCCGTCGCGGTGGTGGTGAGGGCGGCGGCGTCGGACCCGGCGCCCGGCTCGGTGGTGGCGAGCGCCGTCATGGGGGTGTCGGGCCCGGTCAGCGGGGTGAGCCAGGCGCGGCGCTGCTCCTCGGTGCCGAGGGCGAGCACGGGGTCGGCGAAGAAACCGTGCGAACACAGCAGATTGCCGATGCCCAGATCGCCGACGCACAGCTCTTCCTGGACCAGGACCTGGGTGAAGACGTCGGTGAAACCGCCGCCTCCGTACTCCTCGGGAAGCATGAAGCCGGTGATGCCGATGTCGGCGGCGGACCGCCACAGGTCCCAGGGGGTGACGGTGTCCGCCTCGTCGACGGCTCGGGCCCGCGGCCGGATCCGGTCGCGGGCGAAGGCGCGGGTGAGGTCGATGATGTCGGACTGCTCCGGGGTGGGCAAAACCAGTTCGAAGGGGAGCGCGGACACGGTGCCTCCAGGTCGTGACGGGGCGGCGCGGCGAGCAAATAACTGAACCGCGAGTCAGTATCCGGAGGATGGAACGGATGTGTCAACGGGTGGGCGAGCGCACGCCGGTGGGCGTGGTGACGGCAGGCTGCTGCCTCATCGTTCAGCGCCGGCGGCAGCCCCCTCGGCCCGTCAGGTGGCCGAGAAGCCGCCGTCCACGAACACCGTCTGGCCCGTCACATACGACGCGCCCGGACCGGCCAGGAACACCGCGGCGGCCGCGAAGTCCACCAACTCGCCGTTGCGCCCCGCCATCGTCCGGCGGGCCATCGCCTCGGTACGCACCGGATCGGCGAACACCGCCTCGTTCAGCGGGGTCCGGACGAATCCGGGCGCGAGGGCGTTGACGCTGACCCCGTGCCGCGACCACGCCTCGGCCTGCGAACGCGTCAGCGCGGCGAGCCCGGCCTTGGACACCCCGTAGGCCCCGCTGTTGCCGAACGCCCGCACCGCCTGCTGCGAGGCGATATGGATCATCCGCCCCCAGCCGCGGTCCGCCATGGCGGGCCCGAAACGCTGCCCGAGGAGAAACGGCGCCGACAGATTGACGGCCAGCGTGCGATCCCAGTCGTCGTCGGTCAGGTCGTCCATCGGCGGACGGGGGTTGACGCCCGCCGCACTGACCAGGATGTCCGGCTCGCCATGGCGCCGGACCATCTCCTGCGCTCCCCGGCGCACGGCCTCGCGGTCACCCAGATCGGCGGCGATCCAGTCCGCCGTACAGCCCGCGGACCGCAGCTCACCGGCGGCGGCATCCAGCGCCTCGGCACCCCGGGCCAGCAGCACCACCTCGGCACCCGCGCGCCCGAGCGCCTCGGCGATCGCCCGGCCGATACCGGAACTCCCCCCGGTGACCAGGGCCTTGCGGCCGGCGAGCGAGAACAGCTGGTCGAGATACGCGGACACGGTGCCAAGCCTCCTGGGTACGGGGATGCGGCCCACGATAGATCTCGTGACGATCTCCCGACGGGTGAGACCACTTCTGCCGGCGCACCGGGGCCGCCACCCGCCCGGCCGGAAATCGTCTCCGTCCCGAGGGTCGCCCCCACCGCCCCGGCGGCGCATCATCGGTCCGTGACCGATCAGCGACCGCTCCTCTTCCTCGATGTCGACGGCCCGCTCAATCCGTGGAGGGCCGAGCCCCACCGGCAGCCCGACGGTTACACCACGCTGCGGATGCGGCCCACCGGCTGGGAGCCGCCGCGCGAGGCCCTGCGGGTATGGCTCAACCCCGGCCACGGACCACTCCTGTTGGGGCTGGGCTTCCGGATCGTCTGGGCGACGACCTGGAAGGCGGAGGCCAACAGGTGGATCGCTCCGGTACTCGGCCTGCCCGAACTGCCCGCCGTCGAATGGCCGCAGATGCATCACCAGCACCCGGACGGCGTGCACTGGAAGACCCGCCATCTCGTCGCGTCCGCCGCCGGGCGCCCCTTCGCCTGGGTGGACGACGAGATCCGCCCGGTGGACCGCCACTGGATCGCCCGACACCACAGGGGCGAGGCCCTCCCGCATCGCGTCGACCCGGCGAAGGGCCTGCTCCCGGACGACTTCGCCGTACTCCGCGACTGGGCGGCGGGCCGGACGGGACGCGCCGGCGGGGGGAGCCGGTGGCGGACGGACTGAAGTGCCGCGCCGGGCGGCCCGATTCACCCCACGAGATCCAGCACCGGCCGCAGCCCGTCCGGACGCAGGGCCACGGGCAGGGGGTCCACCGGAAGATAGCCGCAGCCCAGCGCCGTCGCCCCGCCGTCCGCCGTACGGTCGTCACCCACCATGAGGACCTCGTTCGGCGCGAGCCCCAGACCGTCACAGGCAAGGGCGAAGAGCCGCGGGTCCGGTTTCTGGATGCCGTGCTCGCAGGAGAGCACACACCCGTCCAGGTGGCGGTCGAGACCGTGCGCGTGCAGCACCGGACGCAGATCCCAGCCGATATTGCTCACCACGCCCAGGCGGATGCCGCGCCGGTGCAGTTCCGCCAGCACCTCCGACGCGTCCGGATAGGGGTGCCAGGCTTCCGGCGTCCTGTGACGCTCATAGAGCGCCTCGTACAACTCGGCCGCAGGGAGCGGCACTTGACGGGCGAGGCCGGTGTAGAGGGCGCGGTGCCGGGCGGAGTCGCGGTCGCGGTTCGCCCACAGGTCCGCAAGTCGGGCGGGGATCCGGTCGGGCACGGACCCGCCGGGCAGTGCGCCCGCACCCTCCAGCGCGGCGGCGGTCCGGTCGGTCTCGGCCGCGCTCATGGCCGTGCCGGTCGCCGCGAGGGACGCGCGCAGCCAGGATCCGGCGGACTCGATCCGCAGCAGGGTTCCGGAGAAGTCGAACAGCACACCCTTGATCGTGGGTTTGATCGTGGTCATGCCGACATCCTGCCCCGAATGCCCGTGCGGAGCCCTCCCGTCAGCCCGCCGGGCCGCTGCGCGTCACCCGCCGCCGGGCGGATGCCGCGTACGCCGCTGCCGCCCCTGACACCAGCGCACAGCCCAGCAGCCAGCCGCCGAGGACGTCCGACGGCCAGTGCACGCCCAGATACACCCGGGTGACGCCGACCCCGACGGTCGAGACCACCACCGCCGTCCCGGCCGCCCACCGCCACAGCGGGCGCGCTCCGTGCAGCCACAGCAGCCAGCACACCAGGGCGCCCGCGACCAGTACCGACATCGCGTGCCCGGAGGGGAAGGCCGCGTAGTGCGCCGAGTCCACCGGATCCGGCCACACGGGGCGTTCCCTGCCGACCGCGACCTTCACGGCCTGCTGCAGCAGCGTTCCGGTGAGCGCGGTGGCCGCCACCCAGATCCCGAGCCGTCGTTGGCCGCGCAGCACGAGCCGGCACACCACCGCGGCCAGCAGGGCGCGCATCGCCCAGGGGTCCCACACCCAGTCGCTGAGCACCCGGTTGGCCTGGGTCCAACCGGGTTCGGCGACGGCCGTCCGGTGCAGCCGGTCGGTGAGCGCCGTGTCCAGGGTCATCAGCGGGCCCCAGCGCGTGACGACGAGGACGAGGAGCAGGGCCGCGAGTGCGGTGGCGAGCGCGGCGAGTGCGGCGGAGCCGAGGGCAGGGGCGGCGGACGGGGCCACGGGCGCGGGGCGCGCCGAGGTGCCGGCGGCGGTGGCGGTCTCGTCGTCGGCCGTACGGGCGGTGGGGTGCGGCGTCGGTGCCATGAGGTGATCCTCGCCGATCCGGCGCGACTCAATCCATGGGACACGGGCTGCTGCGGGTCACGGGCCCGAAGGCCGCGACCCGGGGCGTTACGTCAGCGCGCTGAGCCCCGGAACGAAGGTCACCAGCAGCGGCACGGCCGGCACCAGCGCGGCGCAGGCCGTCATCCGCAGCCGACGGCCGGGGGTGAAGCGGCGGCCGGGCGCCAGCAGCCGGTCCACCCGCTGCGGCACCTCGGCGAGTTGGCTCGGGCAGGGCCCGAACACCCCGCGGTCCTCGTTGAGTTCGACCAGTGCCAGCGCGATGGTCAGCCGGCCGAAGCGGCGCGACGCCGCGTCGTCGGCGGCGAGTTCGACCAGTCGGTGCACCTGGTCGCGGAAGGCCGCGAACACCGGAATCTGCGGGAAGCCGACCGCGAGCGCCGCCGCGCAGTAGAGCAGGAGGTCGTGCCGGGCGCGGGCATGGCCCTGCTCGTGGGCCACCAGCGCATCGAGCTGACGGCCTTTCAGGCGCCGCAACGCCGAGGTGGTGACGACCAGTTGGGCCTTGTTGCTGTTCATCCACCAGGCCTCCGGCCGATCGCCCTCCAGGACGACCAGCCGCTCTCCCGAGGGCTCCTCTCCGGGCAGCAGCGGCGCGCGGCGCAGCAGATCGGCCCGGCGCTGCCGGCGGCGGGCACGCGCGGCGCGCACCTCGCGGGTCAGTACGAAGGCGGTCCAGGCGCCGCCGCCGGCGAGGAGGAGGGCCAGCGCCCCGGCCCACGGCCCGTAGGCCTGGAGCGCGTACGCCTCGACGACCACCCGGGGGGCGAACCCGAACACCGGGCTGCGGACGGCTTCCCAGGCCGCGGCCGCGCTCAGCGACATCGCGAGCCCGCAGCACAGCAGGACACCGGCGACCACGCACTGCCAGACCCAGAGGGCGAGCACCGGTTCGCGGTCGGGCCAGTCGGAACGGGCCATCAGCCGCGGCGCCATCGACGCGGCCAGCACGCCGAGGATCATCAGCGTGAGGGGGACCATCATGGCGTCAGCCTATGAGTGCCCGGCTACCGGTTGGTACGGTCCGGCGCGGGAAGTGAGGTATACCACTCCAGCCCTCCACTCCCGCCACCACGCCCACCGCACGCGGCCGCCGGCGCCTCGCGGCCCCTTGCGGACACGCCCCGGCAGCTCAGAGCGTCAGCAGCATCGCGAACATGCCGATGCCCATCGCCACCCGGCAGGCGCCGAGCACCTCCCGGCGCACCCCGCGGCCCGCCGCGAGAGCGCCCGCCGGCCCGCTCCCCGCGGCCCGTACCGGCCCCGCCGGCACCAGCCGGATGCCGGCGACGAGGACGAAAACGGTGTAGTACGCGAGCAGCAGCCCGGTCAGCAGGGGCAGTCCGCCCGTCCCGGTGTGGCCGGAGTGCGCGGCATGACCGGCCGGGCCGGCGGATGCGGCGGCCGGCACCGCCGTCATCGCCGCCATGGCCAGCGCCATGTGGACCATCGCGGCGGAGCCCACCAGATGGTGCGGATGGCGGTGCGCCAGCGCCCACAGGCCCGCCGCCCCGAAGACACCGGCGAACGCCCAGGCCGACCACGGCGGCATGGGCACGGCCGACGAGGGCACCGCCATGACCGCCATCCCCAGCCCCATCAGCGCCTCGCCACGCGCCTCCACCCGCTGTGCGACGGTGCCCGTACGCACCCGCGACAGGCAGTACCCGCCCGTCGCCACGCACAACAGCACCAGCAGCCAGCCGACCCACGGCGGTCCGTGCACGGAGCACCTCCCCACGCGCCCGTCCTGCGTGCCGCGGGCACTCCGCAGCCGCACGGGGCGCCGATCCCGTACGACGCGAGACTGCCCACGCCCGGCTGCGCACACGGGAGCGCACCGGAGCACTCAGGGAGCACGCGTGGCGCGCGGCGGGCCGGGCCCCAGCGGTCCGGCGGGGGGAGGGGGCCGGAGGCGGCCGTCAGGGGCGGTAGCGCAGCGGGTGGTCCGCCGGGACCTCCGTCAGCACGATCCGGTGGCCGTCGGGGTCGGCGATCCACATCTCGATCAGCCCCCACGGCTCCCGCACCGGCGGCCGCAGCACCGGCACGCCCCGGGCCACCAGCTCCGCGTGCGCCGCCGCGGCGTCCGGGACCTGGAGCCACAGCCGGAGCGTGTCACCGGCGGGTTCGGCCGCCCGCCCGGAGACCTCCAGGAAACCGCCGCCGAGGAAGTAGACGGTGCCGCGTTCGGGCCCCGTACCGAACTCCCGGTAGATCTCCAGCCCCAGCGCCTCGCCGTAGAACGCGCGTGACCGCTCGGGATCGGCCGGCCGCACCAACACCCTGCTGCTCAGTACCTGCACCATGCGACGGACCCTACGCCGCGCGGCCGTGACGGTGTGGGCCCCCGGCCGGGCCCGGCCGGATCGCGTCACGGCGCCGCCCGGTGCCGGTGAGCCGGGACTTCCTCGGCCCTGACATCACCCGACCGGGTCTTGTTAGCCTCCGTACCAGCAGGCCGCCCGCCGTCATCCGGCTCCGCCGGCCGCTGCCGTTCGCCCGCCCGAGAGGACCCCGCGCACCATGCCCACCAGCCAGCTGACCTTCCGCTCCGCCACCGGCACCGATGTCCCCGGGCTCGTCGCGCTCATCGAATCGGCGTACCGCGGGGACACCAGCCGGGGCGGCTGGACGACGGAGGCGGACCTGCTGGAGGGGCAGCGCACCGACCCGGACGGCGTCGCGGCCGTGGTGGCCAACGAGTCCGGCCGGCTGCTGATCGCCGAACGCGACGGCGAGCTGATCGCCTGCTGCCAGCTCGAACACCGCGGTGACCACGCCTACTTCGGGATGTTCGCGGTACGGCCCACGCTGCAGGGCGGCGGGCTCGGCAAGGTGATCATCGCGGAGGCGGAGCGGACGGCGCGGGACGCCTGGGGCGCGACCGAGATGCGGATGACGGTCATACGCCAGCGCGAGGAACTGATCGCCTGGTACGAGCGCCGCGGCTACCGCCGCACCGGGCAGCTCACCCCGTTCCCGTACGGCGACGAGCGGTTCGGCATCCCGCAGCGCGACGACCTGGAGTTCGAGCTGCTGGTCAAGCCGCTCGGCGGCTGACCGCCGCGGGCCCGGGTCCGGCCGCTCCCCGGCGGCCCGGCGCCCTCACAGCCGCCCCGCCCGGATGATCCGCTCCAGGAACCGCCCCGTGCGCTCCTGCTGCGGGTCCCCGAAGACCTGCTCGGGGGCGCCGCGCTCCAGGACCACCCCGCCGTCCAGGAAGCAGACCTGGTCGGCGACCTCGCGCGCGAAGCTCATCTCGTGGGTGGCGATGACCATCGTCATGCCCTCCTCCTTGAGGTCCCGGACGACCCCCAGCACCTCGCCGACCAGCTCCGGATCGAGCGCCGCGGTGATCTCGTCGAGCAGCAGCAGCCGGGGCCGCACCGCCAGCGCGCGGACGATCGCGACCCGCTGCTGCTGGCCGCCGCTGAGCCGGTCCGGGTAGGCGCCGGACCGGCCGCCGAGTCCCAGCCGCTCCAGCAGCTCCCGGGCCCGCGCCTCCGCCTCGGCGCGCGGCAGGCCGTGCACCCGTCGCGGCGCCAGCGTGACGTTCTCCAGCACGGTCATGTGCGGGAAGAGGTTGTACGCCTGGAACACCACGCCGATCCGGCGGCGCACCGCGTCCGCGTCCACCCGGGGGTCGGTGATCTCCGCGCCGTCCAGGAAGATCGCACCGTCGTCGATCTCCTCCAGCAGATTCGCGCAGCGCAGCAAGGTGGACTTGCCGGACCCGGAGGCGCCGATCAGCGCGGTGACGGTGTGCGGCGGTACCTCCAGGGCCACGTCCCGCAGGACGACGGTGCGCCCGTAGGTCTTGCGGACCGCCTCCAGCCGCAGCACCGGACCGCCGTCGGGCGCCGGGGTCCGGTCGGCGATAGTCCCGGCCGCGGCCCCGTCGCCGCTCTTCGTCCTCCTCATACGGTGCCTCCCTGGGCGCGCCGGCGGTCCATCCGGGCGGTGACCCAGTCGGTGAAGCGGGTCATCGGGATGGTCAGCGCGACGAAGACGAGACCGGCGACGACGTACGGCGTGTAGTTGAAGTCCTTGCCGGCGATGATCTGCGCCGCGTAGACCGCGTCGACCGCGCCCGCGATGGAGACCAGCCCGGTGTCCTTCTGCAGCGACACCAGGTCGTTGAGCAGCGGCGGCACCACTCGCCGCACCGCCTGCGGCAGGATCACGAACCGCAGCGCCTGCCCGCTGGAGAGCCCCAGGGACCGGGCCGCGGCCCGCTGGCTGGGGTGGACGGACTCGATGCCGGCCCGGAAGACCTCGGCCACATACGCCGAGTACGTCAGCACCAGCGCGGAGCCGCCCAGCACCACCGGATCGGTGGTCACGCCCTGGAGGCGCAGCGCGGGGACGCCGAAGACCACCATCAACAGGCAGATGATCAGCGGCAGTCCGCGGAAGAAGTCGGTGTAGGCGGTGGCCAGCGCGCGCAGCGGGAAGAACACCGGGCCGCGCAGCGTCCGGGCCACCGCCAGCAGCATCCCGATCACCAGCACCGCCGCTCCGCACAACACCAGCAGCCGCAGATTCAGCAGCAGCCCCTCCAGCACCTTCGGCAGCGCCTGGCGGGCGTAGTCGGCGCTGAAGAAGGTTTCGCGGGTGCGCTGCCAGCCGGGCGAGCCGGTGATGACGGCATAGAGGAGCCCGGCGGTGACGAGCGTGCTGAGCGCGGCGACGGCGGTGGCGCGGCGGGTACGGGCCCGCTTGTAGCGCTCCCGCTCGATCCGCCGCTGCGAGGGGACGTACCCGTCGCCGGCCGGCCCGTCCGCTGCGGCCGCGCCGCCAGGCTCCCGCTCCGGGGTCCGGGGTTCCTTCAACACCCCTCTGCGGAACGTCACTTGAGCACCGGTACGGCAACGGCGTCGGTCAGCCACTTCTTCTCCAGTGCCGCGAGGGTGCCGTCCTTGCGCAGCGCCTCCACCGCGGCGCTCACACATCCGGTGATCCGGCTTTCCTTGTCCAGAACGAGGCCGAACTGCTCCTTGGTGCCGCCGGTGGACGGGAACTGCCCGACGACCTTCGCGTCCTCGATCTCTGCCGAGGTGATGTAGAACGCCGTCGGCAGATCGGTCAGGATCGCGTCGACCTGGCCGTTCTTCAGGGCGGACTTGGCGAAGTCGTTCTTCTGGAAGACGGCGGGACGCTGCGTCGGCCGGATGGTGTCGTTGACGACATCGAGGCTGGTGGTGCCGACCTGCGCGCCGAGCCGGAAGCGCTTGAGGTCGGCGACGCTCTTCGCGTGTGCCGCCTTGGAGTCCTTGAGCGCGACGACCGCCTGGCGTACGTCGTAGTAGCCGGAGGAGAAGGCGACGGCCTTCTTGCGCGCGGAGCTGACCGAGATCTGGTTGATGTCGAAGTCGAACTTCTTCTCACCCGGCGCGAAGGCGTTGTTGAACGGCACCGTCCGCCAGTCCACCGCGCCCTTGCCGTAGCCCAGTTCCCCGGCGACCGCGTAGGCGACCGCCGACTCGAACCCCTTGCCGTTCGCGGGCGTGTCGTCGGCGAACCACGGGGCGTACGCGGGCTTGTCCGTCCCGACGGTGAGCCTGCCGGTGCGCACGGTGGCCAACTTGCCTCTCGCGCAGCTCTGCTGCCCCTTGCCGGCGGCATTCGCGCCATCGGCGGACTCGTCCTGCGGGGCACAGCCGGCGACCGCGGCGAACAGCGCGGCGGCGGCGCAAGCGGCAAGAAATATGGGGCGGTTGGCGAGGCGCATGGCGGGAGAGTGGCAGTGCGCCGGGGCATCTGTCGAGATCACCGGGGGAAACGTCCGCATGGTGGGAAGACGTTGCGGGCCTGTGAACTGCGGATGTCTCCCTGCGACCGGGGCGGGCCGCCCGCCCGGCGGACCTCATGGGCGAGCGGCCCGGTCGCGGCTCACGCCGTGAAGCGCACCGCCCGGCGGATCTCCGGCTGGTCGGTCACCACGCCGTCCAGGCCCAGGCCGCGCGCGAGCCGGAGGTGGTCGTGGGTGTTGACCGTCCAGCCCAGGACCTTCAGATGCGCGGCGTGTGCGCGCTCGACCAGTTCGAGGGTGAGCCGGCGGATGTTCAGCGACAGCATGTCGGCGCCGACGGCCTGGGCGCGGTCGACGATATCCGCGCCGTAGCGGCTGCCGACCAGGGCGGTGCGCACACCGGGCAGCAGGGTGCGGATCGCGGCCACGGCCTCGTCGTGGAAGGAGATCACCTCGACCCGGCCGGTCAGATCGCGCGAGCGCATCACCTCGGCCAGCGCCTGCGCGGCCGCCACGTCCTTGATCTCCGCCTGCAGCGGCGCCTTGACCGCGTCCACGACCTCTTCGAAGACGGGGATCCGCTCGCCCCGCCCGGCGTCCAGTTCGCGCAGCTCCGCGAGGGTGCGCTCGGCGATCGGGCCGGTGCCGTCGGTCGTCCGCTCCACGTCCGCGTCGTGCATGACGACCAGTGCGCCGTCCTTGCTCAGATGCAGGTCCAGTTCGATGACGTCGAGGCCCTCGTGTTCGGCGCGCACGAAGGAACGCAGGGTGTTCTCCGGCTCCACGCCCATGACCCCGCGGTGTCCGATGGTGAGAAAGGACAAGGCTGCCTCGCTTCTGTCGGCTCGGTGCTGCTTCGGCTGGGTGGCGGTGCCGACCGCGGAACGGCCGACATCGGTACAACGGTGTCGAAATGGCGCACAGCCTAACGGGCCCGGATGGCGCCGAACCGGCCGCCGGACGGGACCGTGGTGTGTCCAGTAGGGGTACCCGCCAGATCCGGCTTCAGACGGCTCACCCGCGCGTGGGCGATTCCTTCCCGCGCTGACGGCGGCCGGTGCCCGGGGCCGCCGAGGCGCCGGCAGCGTCCTGTGGCATATGCCACAGCCGGGTTTGCCGAGTGGCGTCCGTCGCCCCTTCTGCCGGACAAAGCATCCGGAACCATCCGCTCCACGGCGAGAACGTGTCGCCAAAACCGCAACTCGCAGGAAAAATGAGCGTAGCCACCGGGTGTGCGCAGAATAATTTCCGGCGCCTCCACTTGAGCTAACGATCCTTGGCTGGTTACCGTGTCCTGACAACACGATCTACCGCCGGAGGGCAGTCATGACGGAAATTCTTTCGCCTGTGGGTGTCCAGGGGGGTGCCGGCGCCGCGCCTGTGGTCGGGCACCCGGCGTGGTCCGCACTCAAGAACGCGGTCGAGACGATCCGCCCCTGGCAGGCCAAGGACGGCTCGATCGACCTCACCGCCGAGGGCGCGCCGAGCGCCGGCGCCGTCCGCCACGAGGTCGACCGCGTCATAGCCGCCATCGAGCAGCTCGCCCCGCTGCTGCCCCACGACGCCGCCTACCACCAGGCCCTCGTTGCCGACCTCGGTCGCTGGGCCGACGGCGGCTTCGAGGTGCCCGACTTCCTCGACTCGCTGCTCGCCTTCCAGCCCGCCCAGCAGCGCGCCGACGGCCTCCAGCACCTCGTCCTCTTCCCCATGTACACGCAGAACGGCAACCCGGACCGCAACTTCGAAGCGGTCGTGCTGCGCATGGTCTGGCCGGACTGGCTCGCCGAGCTGGAGCGCACCCGCTACGACAACGCCCTCTTCTGCGGCATCACCTTCGAGGACTTCACCGCCGGCTACGACACCCACTCCGCGGTGCTCTTCCCGGAGACCATCGCCGTGCGCGAGGCCCCCGAGCGCTTCTCCTGGGGCGGCATCTTCTGCGACCGCGAAGCCGCCCGCTTCCGCCGGGTCAGCGAGGCCGCCATCGAGACGCTCGGCGTCCAAATCCCGGACGACATCCGCGAGATGCTCGCCGACCAGGGCCGCTGCCAGGAGGCGTTCGTCCTGTGGGACATGGTCCACGACCGCACCCACAGCCACGGCGACCTGCCGTTCGACCCGTTCATGATCAAGCAGCGCCAGCCGTTCTGGATGTACGGCCTGGAGGAGCTGCGCTGCGACCTCACCGCCTTCAAGGAGGCCGTGAAGCTGGAGGCCGAGGGGGTCTCCCAGGCCCGTGACGTGCAGTTCGCGGTGATCTTCGACCGGATGTTCCGCTTCCCGGTCACCGGCGACCGGGTGCGCAATTATGACGGCCTCGGCGGTCAGCTGCTCTTCGCGTACCTCCACAAGCACGAGGTCGTACGCTGGACGGACAACACACTCCACATTGACTGGGAGCGGGCGCCCAAGGTCACCAACCAGCTGTGCGGCGAGATCGAACAGCTCTACCGCGACGGCATCGACCGGCCCAAGCTGGTCCACTGGTTCGCCGCGTACGACCTCGTCTCGACCTACCTCGCTCCGCACCCGGGCTCGGTCTGGGCCAAGGGGCCCGACGCCCTCGACCTGGACCTGCCGCCGCGCAAGCTCGTGGACGACGTTCTCCCGGACGAGTTCCCGCTGAGCATGTTCTACGAGGCGCTGGCCAAGAAGCTGCGGGTTGTGATCGCCTCCACCAAGGGCATCACTGCTCACAGTGACGCATTGGCGGCGGCGTGAACACCGATCGGAACCCCCGGCGGATGGCCGTCCAGGAGCATGAGGAGGCGACGAAGATGACTACTTCGACGGGCGGCCAGGGGCCGCTGGAAGGCGCGGTCATCGCGGTGGCGGGGGCGGCGGGCCCGGCGGGCCGCGCCACGCTGTTGCGGCTGGCCGAGGCGGGGGCCGTGGTCGTCGGCTCCGACTCGCATCCCGAGCGGCTCGCGGAGGCCGTGGACGCGGCGCGCTACGCCCACGGCGGCGCCACCGTCATCGGTGAGACAGTGGACCTCCTGGACCTGGACCAGACCCGTGAATGGGCCGCCCGTACGGAGAAGGAATTCGGCCGGATCGACGGCCTCGTCCACCTCGTCGGCGGCTGGCGCGGCTCGGCCACCTTCGCCGAGACCGACCTGGCCGACTGGGACCTGCTGCACAGGCTGCTGGTACGCACCGTCCAGCACACCTCGCTGGCCTTCCACGACGGTCTCGAACGCGGCGGCAACGGCCGCTATCTGCTGACCAGCGCGGCCGGCGCGAGCAAGCCCACCGCGGGCAACGCCGCCTACGCCGCCTCCAAGGCCGCCGCCGAGGCCTGGACGCTGGCCCTCGCGGACGCGTTCCGCAAGGCCGGGGGCGAGAGCGGACCGCGCGCCGCGGCTGCGATCCTGGTCGTGAAGGCGCTCGTAAACGAACAGATGCGCGCCGAGCGACCGAACGCCAAATTCGCGGGCTTCACGGACGTCTCGGAGCTGGCCGAGGCCATCGCCGGGGTCTGGAGCCGGCCCGCCCAGGAAGTGAATGGAAAGCGTCTGTGGCTGACCCCCGAGCCGTGACCGGCGCGAAGACCGACGCACGGCAGCACCACGACACGCAGGTGCGCGGCTTCGCCAGCGACAACTACGCCGGTGCCCACCCGGAGATCCTCGCCGCCCTCGCCCTCGCCAACGGCGGCCATCAGGTCGCCTACGGCGAGGACGACTACACCGCGCACCTCCAGCGCGTGATCCGCAGCCACTTCGGGCAGAGCGCCGAGGCCTTCCCGGTCTTCAACGGCACCGGCGCCAACGTCGTCGCTCTGCAGGCGGTGACCGACCGCTGGGGTGCGGTGATCGCCGCCGATTCGGCGCACATCCACGTCGACGAGTGCGGGGCGCCCGAGCGTGTCGGCGGGCTGAAGCTGCTCACCGTCCCCACCGAGGACGGCAAGCTCACGCCCGAGCTGATCGACCGTGAGGCGTTCGGCTGGGACGACGAGCACCGCGCCATGCCGCAGGTCGTCTCGATCGCCCAGAGCACCGAGCTGGGCACCGTCTACACGCCCGACGAGATCCGTGCGATCTGCGAACACTCCCATGAGCGCGGCATGTTGGTGCATCTCGACGGTGCCCGGATAGGCAACGCCGCGGCCACCCTGGACGTCCCGATGCGGGCCTTCACCAACGCCGTCGGCGTCGACATCCTGTCCTACGGCGGCACGAAGAACGGCGCGCTGTTCGGCGAGGCCGTGGTCGTCGTCAACCCCGACGCGGTCCGCGCGATGAAGCATCTGCGCAAGCTGTCGATGCAGCTCGCCTCCAAGATGCGTTTCGTCTCCGTGCAGTTGGAAGCGCTGCTCGCCCGTGATCTGTGGCTGCGCAACGCCCGGCACGCCAACACCATGGCGCAGCGCCTCGCGGCCGGTGTGCGGGAGATCGACGGCGTGCGGATCCTCTACCCGGTGCAGTCCAACGCGGTGTTCGCCCGGCTGCCGCATGATGTCAGCGAGCGGCTGCAGAAGCGCTACCGCTTCTACTTCTGGGACGAGGCGGCCGGCGACGTGCGCTGGATGTGCGCGTTCGACACGGCCGAGGAGGACGTCGACGGATTCCTCGACGCGCTCCGCGAGGAGATGCAGCGCTAGGACCCTGTCACTGTATAGCTATGCGCTCGACCGGAAAGTCATTGGCCTCCGGTCGGGCGCATCGCTACGCTCCCCGGTCATGGACCTGAAGCAGAACACCCCGGTGTTGTCCGCATATTTGGCGGCCGGCGACGTCATCGACCACGAGCATCCCCGCGTCCGCGCCACCGCGGCGGCCCTGCGCGCCGATGCCCCGGATGTATATGCATACGCCAAGGCCGCCTTCGAGTTCGTCCGCGACACCATCCTGCACCCGGCCGACTCCGGCGACGGGCGGAGCGGGACGGACCTCCCCCCGACCGGAGGCCGGGAGAGGGTCACCTGGCGCGCCTCCGACGTCCTCGGGGAGGGCGTCGGCATCTGCTACGCCAAGGCGCACGCCCTGGCCGCTCTGCTGCGCGCGGAGGGTGTCCCCACAGCGCTGTGCTACCAGAACCTCGGCGTCGTGCACGGCCTGGTCGCGGTCAGGCTGCCCGGCTCGGAGCGCTGGGTGCGGCAGGATCCGCGGGGCAACAAGCCCGGCGTCGACGCGCAGTTCCGCACCGACCGCGAGCAGCTCGCCTTCCGCCCCCGCCCCGAGTTCAATGAATTGGACTACCCAGTATTGTTTGCTGAACCACATCCGGCCGTGCTCCAATGCCTCCAGCAGGCCGTCGACCGGCCGCACCTCTGGCGAACACTCCCCACCGCACTCTGAGAAACGGCACCCCGATGACCCGTCCCCTGCACGTCTCCGACGAGGTGCGCGCCCTCGCGCCCGGCTTCGGATACCTCGCCGTCGAAGCGCACGGCCTGACCAACGGCCCCAGTGACGCGGCCGGTTCGGCGCTCCTGGACGAGGCCGCGCGCCGACTGGCCGAGCGCCTGGACGGCCGCGGCCCGCAGGACGACCCGCACCTCGCCGCCTGGCGCGCCGCGTACACCGCCTTCGGCAGCAAGCCCTCGCGCACCCGTAACTCCGCCGAGGCGCTGGCCAAGCGGGCCCTCGCGGACGGCGGACTGCCGCGCATCAACCGTCTCGTCGACCTCTACAACGCCATCAGCGTCGCCCATCTCATCCCGGTGGGCGGCGAGGACCTGGACCGTATCCAGGGCGGCATGCGGCTCGTGCGGGCCACCGGCGAGGAACCCTTCGCGACCGCCGCGGGCGGCGCCGAGGTCATCGAACACCCCGACGCCGGCGAGGTCGTCTGGTGCGACGACGAGGGCGTCACCTGCCGCCGCTGGAACTGGCGCCAGGGCGTGCGCACCCGGCTGACCGAGGACTCGGTCAACGCCCTCTTCCTGCTGGAGCGGATGGCGCCGATGCCCCTCGGCGAACTGACCACCGCGGCCACCGAACTCGCCGAGGCGCTGCACAAGGCCTGCCCCGACGCCCGTATCGAGATCGGCAGCATCTGGGCGCCGTAGTCACACCGCCGTGGTCACGGGCCTTCTCCCCTGAGCTGTGCGCCCGGCCGTGCCCCCGCGCTATGCGCCCGGCGCCGCCGGGGCGGTGCCGCCGAGGTGGGCCGGGATCCACCAGGTGTCCTCGGGGCCCTTGGGGCGTACCGGATAGGCGCGCTGGGCGGCCTCCAGGAGGTCCTGCACCCGGGCCCGCAGCCGGTCGGTGATCTTCTCGGCCTGTTCGGCGGGGTCGGCCTCCATCGGCTCGCCCACCCGGATCGTGATCGGGAAGTGGTTACGCCCCAGGTCGCGCTTGTGGCCCTTGGTCCACAGCCGCTGGGTGCCCCACAGGGCCACCGGCAGCAGCGGCACGCCGGCCTCCTGGGCCAGCCGCGCCGCACCGGACTTGAAGTTCTTGAGGGTGAAGGACTCGGAGATCGTCGCCTCGGGGAAGACGCCGATGACCTCGCCCGAACGCAGCGCGGTCAGCGCGTGCTTGTAGGCGTGCACGCCCTGCCTGCGGTCCACGGGGATGTGCTTCATCGCGCGCATCAGCGGACCCGACACCTTGTGCCGGAACACCGACTCCTTGGCCATGAAACGCACCAGCCGCTTGGCCGGCCGCGCCGCGAGACCGGCGAAGACGAAGTCGAGATAGCCGATGTGATTGCTCACCAGCACCGCTCCGCCACGGCGCGGAATATTCTCCGCCCCGGCGATGTCGAACTTGAGGTCGAGGCCCTTGAAGATGGTGCGAGCGGCACCGATCACGGGCGGATAGACCAGTTCTGCCATGTCGGGGGATCCCTTTTCTGTGCCTGGGGAGGGTTCTCCCGGCGGAAACCTACGCAGCCGTAAGTGTGCGGCTTTCGGGAGATCGTGCCCGATCACAGCCTTGGCGGCTACCGCATGGGCCGCCGGGACCGGGAGATTCTCGTCACGTGGGGCCGCACAGTCACCCCCCTGCCCGCCGCAGCAGCAGGTACACCTCGCATCCCAGGCAGTAGGCGAAAGCGGCATTCAGGAAGGCGGCGGCCAGCGCGCAGCCGGTCGCCGCGAGCCCCAGCCAGTCCGGCCCCACGACATACCCGACCAGCCCCGCCAGCGCGAAGAACAGCCCGACGCACTGCGCGAAGCGCGGCGGCCCGGCATCCTCGAACGCGTCCGGCGGTGCCAGCCGCGGCCGGACCACCACCTTGAACAGCCAGGCGTAGGGCGAGTGCTGGACACCCGCCACCGCGCCGACGGCGAACACCAGCGCCTGGAAGGCCAGCAGCCCTCCGCTCCCGCTGATCAGGACGGCCGCCAGCACCGCACTCGTCAGCACCGCTCCGAACCGCGGACCGCGGACATCGATCCTGTCTCTCGTCATGTCCCCACCCTCCCCCAGCGCGCCCGATGTGCGGGACCGGGAATCTTTACGGTCTCGTGAACGCTGCAGCGGGGGATGACTGGACTCATGGTGTGCATCGCGGTGCTGGCGGCAGCGAGCGTCTACGGTCTGCTGCACCAACGCCGCAATGGGAGGCTGACGGTGCGAGCACGGGACGACGGGGAGCGGCTGGGCGCCGCCGAGATCGGCGCGGAGCTGGGGGAGCGGGCGACCCTGCTGCAGTTCTCCAGTGCCTTCTGCCAGCCCTGCCGCGCCACCCGGCGGACCCTCGCCGAGGTCGCGGGGATGGTGGACGGCGTCCGCCACGTCGAGATCGACGCCGAGGACAGGCTGGAGCTGGTCCGGGCGCTGAACATCCTGCGGACGCCGACGGTGCTGGTGCTCGACGCCCACGGCGCGATCGTGCGCCGCGCCGCAGGCCAGCCGCGCAAGGCGGACATCATCGCCGCACTGGGAGCGGCGGTCCGTGATTGATCTCCCAGATGGTGGTCCCCACTTGACGCTGTGGGTCACGCATCGTCACTCTGACGTGATGCGGCCAGGAACCCTTCTGTACGGACGCGCGCACGTCGACCTTCTGCGGACCGCCAGCGCGCGCTGTCCGGGCGTGTGAGCAGCGACGACATCAGTGATGTCGGCAGTCGCACGGCTGTCGACGCCCCTGCCTGGGCTCGTACACCACACCAGAAGGACAATTCCATGACGGCCTCGACCGACCTCGGCACGCCTCGCACCGCATCTCCCGAACTGCTGCGCTCCGTCTTCCGCCGGCACGCGGCAGGCGTCGCGGTGATCACCGCGCACGGCTCCCGCCCTGTCGGCTTCACCGCCACCTCGCTCACCTCCGTCGCCGCGGAGCCGCCGCTGCTCTCGTTCGGCATCGGCACCGGCGCCTCCAGCTGGCCGGCCGTCGCGGAGGCCGAGCACATCGGCGTCCACATACTCGGCGAGCACCAGCAGGAGCTGGCCGCCACCTTCGCGCGCAGCGGCGCGGACCGCTTCGGTCCCGGCACCGCCTGGCGTACGGGGCCGGAGGGCGTGCCCCTCCTCGACGGCGTACTGGCCTGGCTGGTGTGCAAGGTCGTGGCGCGGGTGCCGGCCGGCGACCACCGGATCGTCCTCGCCCAGCCCGTTCTCGGCGACCCCGCCGGGACCGGTCGGCCGCTGCTCTATCACCAGGGCCGCTTCAACGCTCTGCGCGACTGACGCGTTCCCGTTCCGCTTCGTCGTCACCCGGGTCGGGGTCGTTGGCAAGGTCACAGTTGCACGGCCTTGATTCGGGGCACGAGACTGGATGTACTGGCGAGTAATATGACGGTCGGCGCGGGGAACCGCATCCGACCGGGAGCCGCCCCAACAGGCGCCTATGCTGCCAGCACCAAGGCAGTTCTGAAGAGACGAAGCAGGTAGGAGAGCCGGCGTGAGCTTGAGGATCGTTGTCTGTGTGAAGTACGTGCCCGACGCCACCGGCGACCGGCACTTCGCCGAGGACCTGACCGTCGACCGCGACGACGTG
>NZ_JBIWNU010000008.1:0-536456 GCF_044767385.1 Streptomyces sp. NPDC101393
GGTTGGTGCCGCAGCGCCGTTGGGTGGGGGGGGGGGCGGGGGGGGGGGGGGGGGGGTGGGGGGGGGGGGGGGGGGGGGGGGGGGGGGGTGGGGGGGGGGGGGGGGCCGCGCCGGGGCCGGGGGGGGGGGGGGGGGGGGGGGGGGGGGGGCCCGGAAGTCGGCATTCTCGGCTTCCCCCTTCCCCTCCTCCCCCCCCGGGGCCCTCCCCCCCCGCCCACCCCACCCCCGGACGCCTTTGGGTCCGTTCTGTCCCGCTGCCCGCTGCCCGCTGCCGGCTGCCGGCTGCCCGCTGCCGGCAGCCCGCTGCTCTGCCTATCCGCCGCCGCCCGCGTTTGCTGCCGAGGCCTTGTCCTGCCGGACGGCGTGGTACGCGGAGCGTGCGGGCCACTCCGTCTTGGCGAGGCCCCGCAGACTGCGGCGGGTGGGACGGAAGCCGCTGCCCGGCAACAGCTTCGTGTCCAGGTCGATGGCCGCGACCAGGCCGGCGAGCGTCCGGGCCCGCCCGTCGGCCAGCCCGCCCTCCACCGCGGCCCGGAAGTGGAAGCGTGCGGGCTCCGTCAGGTCCACCGCGCCGACCGGATAGCGGTCGTACGGAAACAGGCCCAGGGCCCGCTTCGTCTCCCGGCGCACCGCGCCGCGCTGTTGCAGCCGGAGCAGGCACAGCTCTTGGACCGATCTGCCTGCCGTGCGCACCCAGCGGTGTGCCTTGACGCCGCGGCTGCCCTTGGCCGGGTCGGGCAGGGCCGCGAGCGCGCCCGTCAGCACCGGGTCGGCCAGCGGCAGCGGATTGACCACCACGACCCGGTCGCCGCGCTCGACGGCTATGCGCCCGGCCACCGCCAGGTCGGCCAGAGCCGCGCCGGCCAGTCCGTACCGCAGGAACTTGGTCTGGCAGACGGGCCGGCCCCTCGCCCGGTCGAGCGAGAG
Source organism: Streptomyces sp. NPDC101393 (assembly GCF_044767385.1). NCBI lineage: Bacteria > Bacillati > Actinomycetota > Actinomycetes > Kitasatosporales > Streptomycetaceae > Streptomyces > Streptomyces sp. NPDC101393. Next base: position 928 of record NZ_JBIWNU010000008.1, read on the forward strand.
CAGCAGCAGTTCCTCGGGCAGGGACAGCGGAGGTGCGGGCGGGCCGGTCATGGCGCGTGGTGTCCCGTGGCGTCGGCGCCTGCCCGAACCTCCGGCGCGGGCAGGATGCGGCCCGTGACCTCGCCGAGGCCGATGCGGGCACCGTCCGGTCCGGGGGCCCAAGCGGTGAGGGTGACCTCGTCGCCGTCCTTGAGGTACGGGCCCTTGCCCTGGGTGACCTCGAGCAGGCACCCGAGCTGGTCGGGCTCCGGCCCCGAGACGGTGCCGGAGGCGAACAGGTCGCCGGTGCGCAGCGAGGCGCCGTTGACCGTCATGTGGGCGAGCTGCTGGGCGGCCGTCCAGTACATCGCGGAGAACGGGGGCCGGGAGATCGTCTCGCCGTTGAGGGTCACCTCTATGCGCAGGTCGATGCCGCCCGGCTCGGCGGCCGAGTCGTCGAGGTAGGGGAGCAGCGGGAAGTCCCGGGCGGGCGGCGTCGTACGGGCCTCGTCCAGGGCGTCGAGGGGGGTGATCCAGGCGGAGACGGACGTGGCGAAGGACTTGCCCAGGAAGGGGCCGAGGGGCACGTACTCCCAGGCCTGGATGTCGCGTGCGGACCAGTCGTTGACGAGGCAGACGCCGAAGACGTGGTCGCGGAAGCTGTTGAGGCCGACCGGTTCGTTCGGTGCCGATCCGGCGCCGACGACGAAGCCGACCTCGGCCTCGATGTCCAGGCGGGCGGACGGGCCGAAGGACGGCGCGGCGTCCGCGGGGGCCTTGCGCTGGCCGTTGGGGCGTACCACCGGGGTGCCGGTGACGACAACGGTGCCGGACCGGCCGTGGTAGCCGATCGGCAGATGCTTCCAGTTGGGGGTGAGGGCCGCGCTGTCGGGGCGGAAGATGCGGCCGACGTTTGTGGCGTGGTGTTCGCTGGCGTAGAAGTCGACGTAGTCCGCGACCTCGAAGGGGAGGTGCAGGGTGACATCGGCCAGGGGGTGGAGCAGCGGGGCGACCTCCGCGCGGTGCGCGGGGTCCGTCACGGCGGTGTGCAGGGCCGCGCGGACCTCTCGCCAGACGGGGCGGCCGGCGGCCAGCAGCGGGTTGAGGGTCGGGGCGCCGAGCAGCTCGGCATGCGGCGGCCGGACGGCGGCGGGCAGGGCGCCGACGTCGAGGACGTGGTGGCCGAGGCGGACGCCGATGCGGCGCCGGGCGGGCTCGTCGGCCGTACTGAAGACGCCGTAGGGGAGGGTGTGCGGGCCGAAGGGATCGCCTTCCGCCAGCTCGAACGGGCTCTGCTCCGCGCTGTGCTCCGGACGCTGGTCGGGCATGGACAGCTCCTCGCGTTCGTCTCGCCGGTGGGCGGCCGGGGTCGCCAGCCGGGTGGGCCGGTGGGGTCCGTGGGCCGTTCGGCGGTGGGCCGGTGGGTCTGTCGATCAGAGTACGGCCGGGCGGCGATCAGTGGTCGGGCCTGTGGATAACTCATCGGCCGGGAGGCGATCGGGAGGCGATCGGGAGGTGGTGGCGGAGGTGGTGGCGGTCCGGAGGCGGTGGGGACGCGGGCGGCATGGGGCGGCATGCGGTGGCAGGAGCCGGCAGGCGAACGGCCGGAGGTCGGGCGGCGGCCGGGCGGTGGTCTACCGGCGGTCGCCCGGCCGGTACTCGCACCGTCCGGCGGGGTCCGCTCCCACCGCCGCACCGCCGCACCGCCGCACCGCCGCACCGCCGCACCGCCGCACCGCCGCACCGCCGCACCGCCCGTCCCGCCCGTCTGCTGAACCCCCGCGACGACGCCCCCGGCACCCCAACGCCCAACGCCCCAGCACCCCAACGCCCCAGCACCCCAGCCCCCAACGCCCCAGCCCCCGCCACCCCGCGTGGCACACGACCTCCGCCCTGCCCAGCCTCTCCTCCCGCTCTCCTCCCGTTTCCCTCCTGCTCCCCTTCCTCTCCGTTTCTCCCCTCTCGCTCTCCTCTCCCCGACCCCCTCTCCTCCCCCAATTCTTCACAATGTCCGGAAAAGCCTTGTCGCACTACGCAATTCGGGCCTAGCGTCCCTCCCGGGCACGGACCTGAGTGGGGCCGTCGCCGTTGGGGGGACAGGTGGCTCGCAGTGGCGCACGGCTTGCGATCGACCGGAGCGTTCCGGGGCTGATCGTGAAGATCGGTGACTATCCGCTGCATCACGGCGGGGTAGGGGCGATCCGCAGTCTGGGCCGGCTCGGCGTACCCATGTACGCCGTCACCGAGGACCGTTGCACGCCGGCGGCGACCTCCCGCTACCTCAGCGGCCGCTTCGTGTGGCCGACCACAGGGCGCGAGGAGCCGGGCCGGCTGGTGGAGGGTCTGCTGCGGATCGGGCGGCGGATCGGTCGGCCGACGGTGCTGGTCCCGACCGACGAGGAAGCGGCCGTGCTGATCGCCGAGCATGCCGGGGCGCTGGCCGGATCGTTCCTGCTGCCCCGGGTCGCGGCGGACCTGCCGCGCCGGCTGGCCAGCAAGCAGGGGCTTCACGAGCTGTGCGTCGAACACGGCGTGCCCTCGCCCGCCGCCGCTTTCCCCGGCTCGTACGCGGACATCGAGGCGTATGCGGGACAGGCCCGCTTCCCGGTGGTGGCGAAGAATCGCGAGGCATTCCTCCGGCGCCGCAGCCCGGCGGTCTCCGGAACGACGCGGATTGCCGGCCCGGCCCAACTGCTCGACCTGGCGCGGGACTGGGGGCCGCGGCCGGGCGTGATCCTGCAGGAGTATCTGCCGCAGGAGGAGGCCGAGGACTGGATCGTGCACGGCTGCTTCGACGCGCAGAGCGCCCCGCTCGCCCTGTTCACGGGCGTCAAGGTGCGCTCGTGGCCGCCGTACGCGGGGATGACGGCGTGTGCGTACGTGGCCGGGAATCCCGAACTTGCCCGGATGACGGCCCGGTTCATCCAACGGATCGGCTTCACCGGGACCGCCGATCTGGACTGGCGGTTCGACCGCCGTGACGGCCTGTACAAGCTGTTGGACTTCAACCCCCGTATGGGCGCCCAGTTCCGGCTCTTCGAGAACACTGCGGGAGTCGATGTCATCCGGGCCCAGCATCTGGATCTCACCGGGCGGACCGTCCCCGCGGGAGAGCAGCTGGCCGGACATCGTTTCGTCGTCGAGAACATCGACCTGCCCGCGCTCCTCGCCTATCGGCGCAGCGCCGGCCGGACGGGTCCGCGACGTGCGACTCCGTACCGCAGGCCCCCTCCGGACGGCGGGTCCTCCTCCGGGGCGGCGCCGCGTACAGCCGGTACGGAGCTGGCCTGGTTCGCGGGCGACGATCCGTTGCCCTTCTTCACGATGCTTGCGCGCAGCGTGGGGCCGGGCGTGCGCCATCTGGTGCAGCTGCGGAGGGAGGGCCGCCGCGCGGGCGCGACGCAGTCGTGAACCGGCGCTTCTCGCCTACGCGCACGTACAGATGCGCGCGCATGCCGACCCCGTCGCCCCGTCGACCCGGTCGCTGCCCCTCCGGCGGGGCGCGATCAACGGCGCCTCCCCGTCCGACGGAGCGACCACTTGTGCCCGTCCGGCGGAGTGACCACTTGTGCCCGTCCGGCGGAGTGACCACTTGTGCCCGTCCGGCGTATCGACCGTTCGTCCCCTGTCCGGCGGAGCGAGCTCCCGTCCAGTGGAGCGGCCGTTTCTTCGCCGGTCAGCGGGTCTTCGCTGAGCAGCTGTCCGTCGGCTGATCAACAACCTTGGGAAGGAATCACGTTGGGCACTCCCGTAGCAGTCATCGGGGCCGGTCCGTATGGCCTGTCGGTGGCCGCGCATCTTCGGGCGCGCGGTGTGCCGGTGCGGGTCTTCGGGCAGCCGATGGTGAGCTGGCGCGAGAACATGCCCGCGGGCATGTTGCTGAAGTCGACGCCCGCGGCGTCGTCCATCGACACCCCGCAGGCCGGGCACACCCTCGGTGACTACTGCACGCACACAGGGGAGGGCCGCTACGAGTCCGACTGGGACCTCATCCCCGTCGAGACGTTCGTCAGGTATGGACAGTGGCTTCAGGAGCGACTTGTTCCGGAACTGGAGCGGGTGCGGGTGGCGTCCGTCGACCGTGTCGCCGACGGTTTCGAGCTGAAACTGGGCAGCGGCGAGCAGGTCGGTGCGCGGGCGGTGGTCGTCGCCACCGGGCTGAGCGGGATCGCGCAGCTGCCGCCCGAATTGGCCGCCGCCATCCCGGACGGGCCGTCCGCCGCCGGGCCCGTCTCGCACAGTTCGCAGCACCACGACCTTTCCGCTCTGGCCGGCAAGGACGTCGTGGTGGTCGGCGCCGGGCAGTCGGCGCTGGAGAGCGCGGTGCTGCTGGCGGAGTCAGGCGCGGCGTCGGTCCGGGTGGTGGCACGCGGGCGGTCGGCGGTGGGCTTCGGGGCGCCCCCGGACCGCCAGCCCCATTTCCGGCCGCGTTCGCCGTTCGGCAACGCCTGGTCGCTGTACGCGCTGACGCGTCACGCGGGGTCGTTCCGTCATCTGCCGGTGCCCACACGGCGGTTCCTGGTGCGGCGGGTGCTCGGCCCGTTGGGCGCGTGGTGGCTGCGGGACCGCTTCGTGGGCCGGGTGCAGGTGACCGAGGGGCGGCGGATCGTACGGGCCCGGGTACGGGACGGCCGTCCGGTGCTGGCGCTGCGCGGCGAGGACGGCCAGGGCGGTGAACTCGCCGCCGACCATGTGCTCGCCGCGACCGGCTACCGGATGGACCTGGCAGCCCTGGACTTCCTGGATCAGGGCCTGCGTACGGAGATCGCGGTGCGGGCGGGCGGGCCACTGCTGGACGCCGGCTTCGGCTCGTCCGTGCCGGGGCTGTATTTCACGGGCCTGTCGGCGGCCGCGTCGTTCGGGCCGGTGATGCGGTTCGTGTGCGGTACGGAATTCGCCGCCCCGCGGTTGGCACGGGCGGTGGCGCGGACATACGGGTGAGGCGGAGGGGGCGGAGGAGGCGTGGGGGAGGGAGGAGTCGGGGGCGGAGGGTGGCGCAAGAAGGGCGGTGAAAAGGGCAGGGGAGGGGAGAGGGGTGGACGCCCGGACGGGGAGGCAGGAATGATCCTCGCGGACACCCCGTTCCCCGATCGGAGGCTCAGTCCGGGGTCCAGTCGAAGGCCCAGTCGGAGGTTCGGGCGGAGACTCAGCCAGAGTTCCTGCGAGAAGCACTCCGAGAAGTTCTGCGAGAAGTTCTGCTGGAAGTTCAGCCGGAGAAGTCCAGGCAAGAGGCTCGGGCGGAGATTCGGGCGGAGCGCCGGTCGGTTCTCCCGTTAGGAACCTGGGACCAGGAACCAGGAACCTGGGACCAGGGACCAGGGACCGGGGCGGATTTCCGTGCCCGCTTCGGGCCGTCGCGGTGACGGCTCCCGTTAGCGGCAAATGGCCTCCAATGGGCGATAAGGGATATGTCGGTCGTGGTATCGGCGCGCTTCCGGGGTGGTTCGGGGGGCGGGCGCTCACGGTGATCGAAGTGCGACCGGATACGCTGGCCAACGGTGGAGACAGCGACAGATCGACATTCCGTTTGATCGTCAGCAGACAGGAGTACCCCTCGTGACCGTCGTCGGGCCCTTCGGGCTGAGCGTGCGGGACAAGGCTCTTGAGGCCGATGTCCAGGCCGGGTTGGCGGCTGTCGAGGAGGGCCTGCTGGAGGCCACCAAAAGCGACGTGCCGTTCATCACCGAAGCCGCGCAGCATCTCGTCCGCGCGGGAGGCAAGCGCTTCCGGCCGCTGCTGGTGATGCTCGCCGCCCAGTTCGGTGATCCGTACACGCCCGGTGTGGTGCCGTCGGCGGTCGTCGTGGAGCTGACGCACCTCGCGACGCTCTACCACGACGACGTGATGGACGAAGCCGATGTGCGCCGCGGCGTGGCCAGCGCCAACGCCCGCTGGGGCAACTCCCTGGCCGTGCTGACCGGCGACTTCCTCTTCGCCCGCGCCTCGCACATCCTCGCCGACCTCGGCCCCGAAGCGGTCCGGATCCAGGCCGAGGCGTTCGAACGCCTGGTGACCGGCCAGATCCTGGAGACCGCGGGCCCACGCGACGGCCGTGACCCCATCGACCACTATCTGGACGTCCTCGCCGGCAAGACCGGCTCGCTGGTCGCCGTCGCGGGCCGCTTCGGCGCCATGATGTCGGGCGCCGACGAGTCGACCGTCAACATCCTCACCCAGTACGGCGAGCGGCTCGGCACCGCGTTCCAGCTGGCGGACGACGTTCTGGACATCGCCAGCGACTCGCACGAGTCCGGCAAGACGCCCGGCACCGACCTGCGCGAAGGCGTCCCCACGCTCCCCGTACTGCACCTGCGCGCCCAGGCCGAGGGCGAATCCGGCACCGCCGAGGACCGCGCGCTGTGCGACCTGCTGGCCGGCGACCTCACCGACGACGCCCGGCACGCCGACGCGCTGGCCCGGCTGCGCGCCCACCCGGCGCTGGAGCAGGCCCGCCGCGACACCGTCCGCTACGCGGAAGAGGCCCGTGCGACGCTGGCGCCGCTGCCGGAGTGCACGGCCAAGGCGGCCCTGGAGGGCCTGTGCGACGCGGTGGTGCACCGCGCGGGATGAGCGGGTCCGCGTCAGAGGGAGCGGGCCGGTCCGTCCGCGGGCTACCGGATCGGATGACTGCCTGATCGGGCGGCTGTCTGATCAGGTCGCTGTCTCATCGGGTCACGCGGTCTAGTCGCCTGATCGGATCACCCGGTCCGTCGGTCCGTCGGTCCGTCGGCCGGTCGCTGTGCCCCGGCCCGTCGCTCGGTCTCGTCGGCCGGTCACTTCGCCCCGGCCCGTCACTGGATCCCGTCCCGGCCGGTCACTGCCGCCCGAGCGCGTCACCCGAGCGTGTCCCTCGATCCCGCCGGCCGAGCACGCCACTCGACCGCGCCCCTCGACCGCGTCGCCCGGCCGCGCTCCACTCGGCGGCGTCGCCCGGCCACCACCCGGACACGCCACCCGACCGCGTCGCCCATGCCGTCGTGCGGTCCCGTCGCGCCCATCCGGGCGCCGCTTTCCGAGCGCCCCTTTCCGACCCCTAGGGGAAGAGCGGACTCTCGCCATACGGGTGCCAGGGTTCGGTGACCGGGCGTCATACCTCAGCAGTAGGAGCAGTTGCTCCCGCGGGCTGACGTTTTGCGTCCGTCGGTTTGATGGGATGGGAATCACCACAACACGGCGGACGGGGTCACAATGAGCCCGAGGGGTGGGCGAGTGCACAGCGCAGAACCGCCGCATACGACGGAGGTAAGGCACATGCCACTGAACGAACCGACAGACGGCATCGGTACTGCCGGCGACGGATGGGACGGGGGGCGTTCGCCGCGACGCCGTAAGGCCGTGCGGTACGCCGTGCCGGTCGCAGTGGCGGGGATCGCGGCGGCGACGATCGGGCTGGTCCCGGCATTCGCCGGCTCCGGTTCGCCCGACCTGCCGGAGATCTCGGCCCAGGACCTGATAGCCAAGATGGCGAAATCCGACGCCCAGCAGCTGTCCGGCACGGTCCGGGTCAGCACGGACCTCGGCCTGCCGTCCCTGCCGGGCGGCGCCGGCGCCCTCGGCGGCGGCCAGGCCGGCCGCGAGAAGGGCGCGGACGCCGCGTCCCCGCAGAGCAAGCTGATGGAGCTGGCCTCCGGCGAGCACACCTTGCACGTCGCCGCCGACGGCCCCGACAAGCAGCGTGTGTCGATCGTCGACAAGGCCGCCGAATACAGCCTGATCCACAACGGCGGCGAGGTCTGGGCCTACGACAGCGGCAGCAACACCGCCATCCACTCCAAGGCGGGCGGCCGCGCCGAGGCGGGCAAGACCCACGACATGCCCAAGGGCCTCCCGAAGGCCCTGAAGGACGCCACCCCGCAGGACCTCGCCAAGGAGGCCCTGAAGGCGGCGGGAGACACCACCTCGGTCACCGTCGACGGGACGGCCAAGGTCGCCGGGCAGGACGCCTACCAACTCGTCATCAAGCCCAAGCAGTCCGGTTCGACGATCGGCTCGATCCGGGTCTCGGTGGACGCCGACAACGGCGTGCCGCTGAAGTTCACGCTGACGCCCAAGAGCGGTGGCGCCGCCGCTGTCGACGTGGGCTATACCGACGTCGACTTCGCCAAGCCCGCCGCGAGCACGTTCGCCTTCACCCCGCCCAAGGGCGCCAAGGTCGTCGACGGCGACAAGCAGCGCGCGAAGGCCCCCAAGGGAGCCGAGGGCCTCCACCCCGGCAAGGACCTGAAGGACCTCAAGGGCCTGAAGGACGCGAAGGGCGCGAAGGACCTCAAGGGCGCCGGCGGACTGAACATCATCGGCAAGGGCTGGACGTCGATCGCCACGATCAAGGGCGCCGGCTCCGGTCTGCCCTCCGGCAAGGCCGACGGTGCCGGTGGCGACGCCGCCGGCTTCCTGGACAGCATCGGCGACAAGGTGACCGGTTCCTTCGGTTCCGGCCGGGTCTTCAGCACCCGCCTGGTCAATGTCCTGATGACGGACCACGGCACGGTCTACGCCGGCGCGGTCGACAAGCAGACCCTGATCGACGCCGCCAACGCCGCCAAGTAGCCGGCGGCGCATCGGGACAGTGGCCACGGCAGCGCCCAGGCCGTGGCCGCTGGGCCACCGCACCACCCGAGGGACCGCCGCGCCTCCGTCCGGGGCGCGGCGCCTCCCTCAACCCGCCCGCCACCTCACGCATCACGTCACGCAGACACCACGCATCACGTCACACCTTGCAGGTCACGTCACAGATCGCGCGTCACGACGTTGGGGGAGCCGATGTCACAGCCGTCCGCCGGGGACCGGGTGATCGAGACCCGAGGGCTGACCAAGGCCTACCGCGGCGGCCAGCTCGCCGTCGACGGCCTGGATCTGGCCGTACCGCGCGGCAGCGTCTTCGGCTTCCTCGGCCCCAACGGCTCCGGCAAGACCACCACCATCCGCATGCTGATGGGACTGATCGAACCGACCGCCGGCAGCGCGCGGGTGCTCGGCGAGCCCATGCCCAAAGCGGGCCGCCGGGTGCTCCCCCGGGTCGGTGCCCTGATAGAGGGCCCGGCCCTCTACGGCTTCCTCAGCGGCCGCGACAATCTGCTGCGCTTCGACGCCGCCGATCCGGCCGCCGACCCCCGCAGCCGTGCCGAGCGGGTCGGCCGCGCGCTGGAGCGGGTGGGCCTGGCGGCCGCGGCCGGCAAGAAGGCGCGCGCCTACTCCCTCGGCATGAAGCAGCGCCTCGGGCTGGCCGCGGCTCTGCTCCAGCCCCGTGAGCTGCTGGTTCTTGACGAACCGACCAATGGCCTCGACCCCCAGGGGATGCGGGAAATCCGCTCCCTGGTGCGGGAGCTGGCCGCGGACGGCACCACCGTCTTCCTCTCCTCGCACCTCCTCGACGAGATCGAACAGGTCTGTACGCACGCCGCGGTGATGGCCCGCGGCCGTTTGATCACCCAGGGCACGGTCGCCGACCTCTCCGCCACCGTGCTGGACTCGCGCGGCCGCGGCAGGCTGACGGTGACGACTCCCGACACGCACGAGGCGGTCCGCGTCCTGAAGGAGCACGGCGTGACCGACCTGCAGGTCACCGGTGACCGGGTGACGGGCGAGCTGCCCACCGGACCGCCGGAGCGCCGGGAGCCCGGCAGCCACGCAACTGCGCCCCTGGAGCTCGCGGATCTGAACGCCGCACTCGTCCGCGCCGAGGTCCGCGTCCGCGCCTTCGGCACCGAACGCGCCTCCCTGGAGGACGTCTTCGTGCATCTGACCGGGGAGGGCTTCGATGTCGCAGGCTGACGCCGTGCCACCGTCCAGCGAGCCGCCCGCCGTGCCTCGGTCCAGCGAGCCGCCCGCTGGGCCGCACACCGAGGCGCGCGCGGAGACACACGCCGTGCCACCCGCCGAGACCCCGCCCGGCCGCCTCCGGGACCACCCCCATCCCCATCCCCACCCCCACACCCGGCCTCACCCCCCGTCCCGCCCCCGCCCGCTGTGGTCGCTGGGGCTGCTGCGCAGTGAGATCGGGACGACCTTCCGGCGGTGGCGCACTCTCGCGCTGTTGGCGGTGCTCGCGGGCGTACCGGTCCTGGTCGGTATCGCCGTGAAGATCGAGACCGGCGACGGCGGATCGGCCGGGGGCGGCGGAGGCGAGGGCGGCCCGGCGTTCCTCTCGCAGATCACCCACAACGGCCTTTTCCTGGTGTTCACTTCACTCGCCGCGACACTGCCGTTCTTCCTCCCGATGTCCATCGGGGTGATCGCGGGGGACTCCCTCGCCGGCGAGGCCAATGCCGGGACGCTGCGCTACCTCCTCGTGGCCCCTGCCGGCCGTACCCGCCTGCTGCTGGTCAAGTACGCGACGACCATGACGTTCTGCCTGGTCGGCACCTTGGTGGTGGCGCTCTCCGCGCTCGTGACGGGCGCGCTGCTCTTCCCCCTGGGCGAGGTCACCCTGCTCTCCGGCACCACCGTGTCCTTCGGCGAGGGGCTGCTGCGGGCGCTGGCCATCGCGGGGGTGGTGGCGCTGTCCCTCATCGGGGTGGCCGCCGTCGGGCTGTTCATATCGACGCTCACCAACAGCGGTATCGCGGCGATGGCCACCACCGTCGGCCTGTTGATCACGGTGCAGATCCTGGACACGATCCCGCAGCTGGACGCCATCCAGCCGTACCTCTTCCCGCACTACTGGCTGTCCTTCGCCGACCTGCTGCGCGATCCGGTCTACTGGGATCAGGTGCAGAAGAACCTCGGCCTTCAGGCGCTGTACGCGGTGGTCTTCGGCTCGGCGGCGTGGGCACGCTTCACGACGCGCGACATCACGGCCTGAGGCGGCCGGCCGGCCGTCAAGGCTCCGACCGTCAGGGCTTGGCCGAGCCGGCCGTCGGCCCCAGGTCCGTGTCCGGGGCCTCGCGTACCGCGGCCTTCACGGCCGCCGCCTCGGCGACCGCCGCTTCCACGGCCGCCTCGCCCGCCCGCGCACCGGCGTCGGCGAGCGCCGCCCGCCCCCGTCGCGCGGTTCGCAGCGCGTCCCAGGTCAGCACCACCAACGCCAGCCACACCAGCACGAAACCGGCCCAGCGCTCGGGCGGCATCGCCTCGTGGAAGACCGTGAGCCCCAGTACGAACTGGAAGGTCGGCGCCAGATACTGCATCATCCCGATCGTCGTCAGCGGGAGCCGTACGGCGGAGGCGCCGAAGCAGATCAGCGGCACCGCGGTCGCGATTCCGCAGCCCGCGAGCAGCAGCGCCGACCCCACCCCGCCGGTGACGAAGCTGGATTCGCCCCGCGCACCGAGGAAGAGCAAGAAGCCCAGCGCGGGCAGCACCTGGATGGCGGTCTCCGCGCTGAAGCCGTCGATGCCGTCGAGCTTGATGCCCTTCTTGACCAGCCCGTACGTCGCGAAGGAGAACGCGAGGCCGAGCGCGATCCACGGCACTTTGCCGTAGGCGACGGTCATCACGACGACGGCGAGGGCGCCGACGCCCACCGCCGTCCACTGCAGCGGACGCAGCCGCTCGCGCAGCACCAGCACGCCGAAGGCGATGCTGACCAGCGGGTTGATGAAGTAGCCGAGCGAGGCCTCCAGGACATGCCCGGAGTTCACCGCCCAGATGTAGAGAAACCAGTTCACCGAGATGATCACGGCGCAGACCAGGATCAGTCCGAGGCGCCTGGGCTGCCGCAGCAGCGGACGTATCCATGACCAGCGCCGCAGTACCGCCAGGATGACGACGGCGACGGGCAGCGACCACACCATGCGGTGGGCCAGGATCTCGGACGGGGAGGTGGCATCCAGCAGATGCCAGTAGAGAGGGAGCAGCCCCCACATGCCGTACGCGGCGAAGCCGTAGGCGAGGCCGGTGCGCTGATCGCTTGGTGACTGCAAGGGGCCCTCCTGGTGGTGCGTCGACCCTGCGAAGGTAGCGCCGCACGCCGCGTGTGTCATGCCCGTTCCGACATACGGTCATGACAGCAGGTGAGGGGTGGCTGGGTGAGGGGTGGCGGCCGCGGGGGCGGGGAGACCGCGGGAGGCGGGGAGCGGGTGCGTCAGCCGCCCGCCGGCAGGTCCTTCAGTGCGTCCGCGATGGCGTCGGCGATCGGCGTGGTCGGGCGGCCGAGGAGCCGGGAGAGATCGCCGGGGGTCGCATCCAGTTCGCCGCGGGCGATCCCGGCATCGGCGTCGGCCACCATCTCGGCGCCCAGCGCGGGCACTCCGGCCTCGACCAGCAGCGCCACATACCGGTCCTTCGGCAGATCCTGGTACGAGATCTTCCGGCCGGTCTGCCGCGACACCTCGGCCGCGTACTCGGCCATGGACCATGCGGTGTCGCCGCTCAACTCGTACACGGAGTTCTCGTGCCCCGTAACGGCGTGCCCGGCCCCGGCGTGGCCCGTACCGGCATCGCCGGCCGCGGGCCGGCCCTCACCGGTGAGGATCACGGCCGCCGCTTCCGCGTAGTCGCGGCGCGCCGCGGTGGCCACCCGGCCCTCGCCCGCACTGCCGACCACCGTGCCCGTCTTCAGGGTGAGCGGCAGCGCCCCGGTGTAGTTCTCGTGGTACCAGCCGTTGCGCAGCAGGCAGTACGGCACGCCGGACGCGAGCAACGCCTGCTCGGTGGCGAGGTGTTCCTCCGCGATGGAGAAGGTGGCGGTCGGGCCGCCCAGCACGCTGGTGTACGCGAGCAGCGCGATGTGCGCCTCGCGGCCGGCGTCGATGACGGCCCGGTGTTGTGCCAGGCGCCGCCCCGCTTCGTTCCCGGAGATGAACAGCACCCGGTCGCCGGCCGCGAAGACGCCTTCCAGCGTCTCGGGCCTGCTGTAATCGGCGATCCGCACCTCGACGCCGCGCGCCGCCAGCTCCGCCGCCTTGGCCCGGTCACGTGCGACGGCGACGATGTCGTCCGGCCGGGTCCGTTCCAGCAGCGCCCCGATGACGAGGCGGCCGAGTGCTCCGGTGGCGCCGGTGACGACGATGCTCATGCGTGACCTCCTGTGGGCGCAGCTGCCGTCGGCAGCTGACTGCGGGCATCGCGACGGTACCTCTGTGCCGAACGGCCGTCTACACAAATGTCTATGACGGATGTATAGCTGCTCGGTACCTCACCTTTCGGCCTGTGTTCGCCCCTCGCCCGTCAGCATGGCACCGGCGCCGTGCACCCGCAGCGGACGCGCCAGGCAGCCCAGGGCGCACCGGCATCGAGGCGCGGCCGGTGTACGGCCACCGCCGGTCGTCGCCGCGCCCGCGACCGCCGCCCGACCGCCGGGGTGCCCGCTTGCCCGCAGACGAAAGCGGGTGCTCCGGGAGCGCCGTGCGGCACTCGCGGAACACCCGCCCCGATGGTGGGTCAGCCGGTCAGCCGACCACCGTCCAGGTGTCGTTGCCGGCCAGCAGGGAGGCGAGGTCGCCCTTGCCCTTCTGCTCGATGGCGGCGTCCAGCTGGTCGGACATCAGCGTGTCGTAGACCGGCCGGTCGACGCTGCGCAGCACGCCGATGGGGGTGTGGTGCAGGGTGTCGGCGTCGGCGAGGCGGGAGAGGGCGAAGGCCGTGGTGGGGGAGGGGTTGTGTGCGTCGTGCACCAGCACACCGCCCGTGCCCTCCTCGCGGACGTCGATGACCTTGAGGTCGCCGGTGGCCGGGTCGCGGATGACGCCCTTGGATCCGAAGCCGTCCGGGGCGAGCGCCCCGAAGCGGATCGGCTGGCCGTGCTCCAGGCGGATGACGGCCTCCTCGGCCTTCTCCTTGTCCTTGAGGACCTCGAAGGCGCCGTCGTTGAAGATGTTGCAGTTCTGGTAGATCTCCACCAGCGCGGTGCCGGGGTGGGCGGCGGCCTCGCGCAGCACCGAGGTGAGGTGCTTGCGGTCGGAGTCGACCGTACGGGCCACGAAGGACGCCTCGGCGCCTAGCGCCAGCGAGACCGGGTTGAAGGGCGCGTCCAGCGAGCCCATCGGCGTCGACTTGGTGATCTTGCCGACCTCGGAGGTGGGGCTGTACTGGCCCTTGGTCAGGCCGTAGATCCGGTTGTTGAACAGCAGGATCTTGAGGTTGACGTTGCGGCGCAGGGCGTGGATCAGGTGGTTGCCGCCGATGGACAGTGCGTCGCCGTCCCCGGTGACGACCCATACGGACAGGTCACGCCGCGAGGACGCCAGCCCGGTGGCGATGGCCGGGGCGCGGCCGTGGATGGAGTGCATCCCGTAGGTGTTCATGTAGTACGGGAAGCGGGAGGAGCAGCCGATACCGGAGACGAAGACGATGTTCTCCTTCGCCAGGCCGAGCTCGGGCATGAAGCCCTGCACGGCGGCGAGGACGGCGTAGTCACCGCAGCCGGGGCACCAGCGCACTTCCTGATCGGACTTGAAGTCCTTCATGGACTGCTTGGCGTCGGCCTTGGGAACCAGGGAGAGAGACTCGATCTGCGAGGACCTCTCCGAGATCGTCTCAGTCATTGATGGCCTCCTTAAAGACCTCCGCGAGCTGCTCGGCCTTGAACGGCATTCCGCTGACCTGGGTGTGCGACCGCGCGTCCACGAGGTACTTGGCGCGCAGCAGGGTGGAGAGCTGTCCGAGGTTCATCTCCGGCACGATCACCTTGTCGTAACGCGCCAGGACCTCGCCGAGATTCCCCGGGAAGGGGTTGAGGTGGCGCAGATGGGCCTGCGCGATGCGCTCCCCTGCGCCCCGTACGCGCCGTACCGCAGCGGTGATCGGGCCGTACGTCGAACCCCAGCCCAGAACCAGGGTGTTGGCGCCTTCGCCGGTCTCGCCGGCGGGGTCGTCGACCTCGACGTCAGGGACCTCGATGCCGTCGATCTTCGCCTGGCGGGTGCGGACCATGAAGTCGTGGTTGGCGGGGTCGTAGGAGATGTTGCCCGTGCCGTCCTGCTTCTCGATGCCGCCGATGCGGTGCTCCAGGCCCGGCGTGCCCGGCACCGCCCAGGGGCGGGCCAGGGTCTGCTCGTCCCGCTTGTACGGCCAGAACACCTCGGTGCCGTCCGCCAGCTGGTGGTTGGGGCCGGAGGCGAACTGGACGCGCAGGTCGGGGAGTTCGTCGAGGTCAGGGATCCGCCACGGCTCGGAGCCGTTGGCCAGGTAGCCGTCGGACAGCAGGAAGACCGGGGTGCGGTACGTGAGCGCGATGCGGGCCGCGTCCAGTGCCGCGTCGAAGCAGTCGGCGGGCGTCTTCGGCGCCACGACCGGCACCGGCGCCTCGCCGTTGCGCCCGTACATCGCCTGCAGCAGGTCGGCCTGCTCGGTCTTGGTCGGCAGGCCCGTCGAGGGGCCGCCGCGCTGGATGGCGACCACGAGCAGCGGCAGCTCCAGCGACACCGCGAGCCCGATGGTCTCCGACTTCAGCGCGACACCGGGGCCGGACGTCGTGGTGACCGCGAGCTGTCCGCCGAACGCGGCGCCCAGCGCCGCCCCGATGGCCGCGATCTCGTCCTCCGCCTGGAACGTCCGCACGCCGAAGTTCTTGTGCTTGGACAGCTCGTGCAGGATGTCGGACGCCGGGGTGATCGGGTACGAGCCCAGGTAGACCGGCAGATCGGCCTGTTGGCCGGCCGCGACCAGGCCGTACGACAGCGCGAGATTGCCCGAGATGTTGCGGTATGTACCGGTCGGGAAGGCCTTGGTGGCGGGTGCGACCTCGTACGAGACGGCGAAATCCTCCGTCGTCTCCCCGAAATTCCAGCCCGCCCGGAACGCCGTGACGTTCGCCTCCGCGATATCCGGCTTCTTCGCGAACTTCGTCCGCAGGAACTTCTCGGTGCCCTCCGTCGGGCGGTGGTACATCCATGACAGCAGGCCCAGCGCGAACATGTTCTTGCTGCGCTCGGCCTCCTTCCGGGACAGCCCGAACTCCTTGAGCGCCTCGATCGTGAGCGTCGTCAGCGGCACCGGATGGACGCTGTACGCCTCCAGCGACCCGTCCTCCAGCGGATTGGTCGCGTACCCCACCTTCGCCATCGGGCGCTTGGTGAACTCGTCGGTGTTCACGATGATGTCCGCGCCCCGCGGCACATCCGCGAGATTCGCCTTCAGGGCCGCCGGGTTCATCGCCACGAGGACGTTCGGCGCGTCGCCGGGGGTGAGGATGTCGTGGTCGGCGAAGTGCAGCTGGAAGCTGGAGACGCCCGGCAGGGTGCCGGCGGGCGCACGGATCTCGGCAGGGAAATTCGGCAGTGTGGACAGGTCGTTCCCGAACGACGCCGTCTCGGACGTGAACCGGTCGCCCGTGAGCTGCATACCGTCACCGGAGTCACCCGCGAACCGGATGATGACCCGGTCCAGCCGGCGGACTTCCTTGTCTCCGCTGCCGTCGCCGGATGTGCGCTGCTCCCCGACAAGCGTTCCGTCGGCCTGCTCGGCTGGGCTACTGACCTGGCTCGTCACTGCTTCGGACCTCCCTCGAGGGGTACGGCGTCCCCGCCGGAGGCAGGGCCCGGGACGTGTCGTGCGGACCGCTTGTCCCATGTCCATCGTAGGGAGTAAGGGGGGCCTTCCCTGGGGCGATCAGATAATGGACGCCTTAATGAGACATCGATCCGGCATGATTTGTCATGAAATCATTACTTTGGTTTCCCCCGGCCCAGGACGCTCCGGGCTCCTCCATTGGGCCTACGACCGGACCTACGGCTGGACCGGTGACCGGGCCTGCGGCCAGGTGTCGGTTTGGGTGGATATCGCCCCTGCGTCGCCCCGGCCTGCATATCTGACAGGGTGTCAGATCATCAGGAGTTGAGGTAGGTGAGCACGGCCAGCACCCGACGGTGATCCCCGTCACTCTGCGACAGGCCCAGCTTCAGGAAGATGTTGCTGACGTGCTTCTCCACCGCACCGTCACTGACCACCAGCTGCCGGGCGACCGCGGAGTTCGTCCGGCCCTCGGCCATCAGCCCCAGCACCTCCCGCTCCCTCGGCGTCAGTTTGGCCAGCACATCCTGCTGACGGCTGCGGCCGAGCAGCTGCGCGACCACCTCCGGATCCAGCGCGGTCCCGCCGCCGGCGACCCGCACCACCGCGTCGACGAACTCCCGCACCTCGGCCACCCGGTCCTTCAGCAGATAGCCGATACCCCTGCTCGAACCCGCCAGCAGCTCCGTCGCGTACTGCTCCTCGACGTACTGCGAGAGCACCAGCACCCCCAGGCCGGGGTGCTCCCGGCGCAGCTGGATCGCGGCCCGTACGCCCTCGTCGGTGTGCGTCGGCGGCATCCGTACGTCCGCCACCACCACATCCGGCAGCGCCCCCTCGTCCGCCAGCTCGCCGATCGTCTTGATCAGCGCCTCGGCGTCGCCGACGCCCGCCACGACGTCATGCCCGCGGTCCGTGAGCAGCCGGGTCAGGCCCTCCCGGAGCAGCACCGAATCCTCGGCGATGACCACCCGCACCTTGTCCTCCACGACTCAGATTCCCCCACGCCTCGTCAGTCCCCGGGCCCCGCCCTGTCAGCCCCCAGCATCCCAGCATCCGGACCGGACCGGGGCGGGTGACGTGGATTGACGTGAGCATCAGGACCGGTGGGGTGCGGCCGGGGGCCGGTGGGGTGGGGCGGGCGTGGCCGCTGGTGGGCGGGGCCGGACCCCCGTCCCGGCCCCGCCCACCAGCGGCTGGTCCGTATGGCGGATGGTCTCGGCGCGGCGGCCGCCGCTCACCAGGGAGGTTCCTGGAGCGCTCACCGGCCTCACCGGCGGGCGGCCTCCGCACCCAGGGGCGCCGACCGCGGAGGCGAGCCCGGTCCGCTGCCTACGGCCCAATGACAGCCCTTAGCCCCGCCAGGGCAGTTCGGCGGTGACGGAGGTCGGTCCGCCCTTCGGGGAGTCCATGACCAGCAGGCCGTCGATCGAGTCGAGCCGCTCGGCAAGGCCGGCCAGGCCGGTGCCGGCGCCGAAGCTCGCGCCGCCGTGGCCGTTGTCCGTCACCAGCAGCATGATCCGGTCCGCGGTGTGCCAGACATCCACCGTCGCGCTCGTCGCCCCGGCGTGCTTCGAGACGTTCTGCAGCAGCTCGGAGACGGTGAAGTACGCGATGCCCTCGATGGCGGCGGCCGGCCGGTGGGACAGGTCCACGGTCACCTTCACCGGCACCGTGCAGCGCGCGGACAGGGCGGAGAGCGCCGGGCCGAGCCCGCGGTCGGTGAGGATCGCCGGGTGGATCCCGCGGGCCAGATCGCGCAGCTCCTGGAGTGCGATCTTCACCTCGCCATGCGCCTCGTCGACCATCTTCGCGGCGGCCTCGGGGTCCTCCGTCAGCTTCTCCTTGGCCAGACCCAGATCCATGGCGAGCGCGACGAGCCGGGCCTGCGCGCCGTCGTGCAGATCGCGTTCGATGCGCCGCAGATCGGCCGCCGCGGTGTCGACCACCACGCCCCGGTCCGACTCCAGCTCCGTCACCCGGTTGGCCAGGGACGACGGGCCCAGCAGACCGTGCACCAGGACCCGGTCCACCTGCGTCAGCCCACGGATCACCCAGGGGCCGGCCAGCACGATCAGCAGGCCGATGGCGCTGGTGATCCCGATCTCCGACGGGGAGTCGACATAGAGGCCGTTGCCGTGGCCGTCGCCCCACATCTGGATGCCCGGCTGCCCGAGATGGTCGGTGAGCGTCCACTGCCACAGCGGGTAGGTCAGCAGGCTCCAGCCCACGGTCCAGAACGTCACCGAGAAGACGAAGGCGAACAGCGCCCACGGGAAGTGCAGAAGGGAGTAGAGGAGGTGCCGCCAGGAGACGCCGCTCTTCAGCACGGCGCCCACCCACCCCATCAGGCCGGGCTTCGCGGCACGGAGAGGCGCGGGGTCGGCCACGTCCAGATCCAGCAGCGCGCGGGCGCGGGCACGCTCGACGCTGCCCAGCGCCCGGCTCCCCGCCAGCCCGGCCGCCAGCACCGGGATCCCCAGGAACGTCACCAGCAGGCCGGCGCTGAGCGAGATGACCGTGATCGCGTAGGAGAACATCACGACGGACATCGGGAGGCTGAGGAGGAGGTGGAGGAACTCCCGCCAGGTGCGCCCGGAGAACGGGGCGCGCAGCCCCACGGGCACACGGGAGCCGCGGGGCTGTGGTGCGTATGCGGAATCCATCGTCTCGTCGTCCGTTCTGCCGTATCCGGTCCGGGAGGTCCGGCCCGCTCAGCGCCCGCGTCCGGGGCTGTCCCTTATGTGTACGTGCTGACTGAAGGTGCTTTCTTCTGCGAGCCGTCGTCCGCCGTGCCGGCTTCTGCGCGGCTTCTTCGCGCTGCGCGGCCGGCTCCGTCCGCTGACTCATGACGCAAGGTTCCGCGACCGGCGCCTTGCGCACCATGAGGCCCGGCGCAGTCTTCTCCTGGGGTTTTCCCCACCCCCGGAGCTGAGGTTCGGCCCATCGCGGCGTACGCGGCCCATCGCGGCGTACGCGACATGAGCGATGCGCGGCATGCGCGCATCCGCGCAAGGGCGGACCGGGAGCCCCGGTCCGCCCTTCAGGTGGTTCCGGTCCGGGGCCCCGCACCGGCGCTGCCGCCGCTGCTGCCGCCCGCCGGTGCGGACACGTCCTAGGACCTCGTGGCCGTCCTCGCACGCCACGGCAGCTCCGCCGTCACCCTGGTCGGTCCGCCGGCCGGGGAGTCCAGCACGAACAGCCCGTCCACCGAACCCAGCCGCTCGGCCAGCCCCGCCATCCCGCTGCCGCCGTCCAGCCGCGCCCCGCCCCGCCCGTCGTCCTGGACCTGGATCAGCAGCCGGTTCTTGACCCGCCACACCTCGACGGACGCCTGACGGGCCGCACTGTGCTTGGAGATGTTCTGCAGCAGCTCGGAAACCGTGAAGTAGGCGATGCCCTCGATGGCCGGAGCGGGGCGCTCGGTCAGATCCACGGCGGTGGTGACCGGCACCGTGCAGCGCCCGGCCAGCGAGGTCAGGGCGGGCCCCAGGCCACGGTCCGTGAGGATCACCGGATGGATGCCGCGGGCCAGATCCCGCAGCTCCTGCAGCGCCAGCTTCACCTCGCCGTGTGCCTCGTCGACCATCGCCGCCGCCGCGTCCGGATCCTCCAGCAGCTTCTCCTTCGCCAGGCCGAGCCCCATGGCGAGGGCGACGAGCCGGGCCTGCGCGCCGTCGTGCAGATCGCGTTCGATACGCCGCAGGTCGGCCGCCGCGGTATCGGTGACCGTCACCCGGTCCGACTCCAGCTCGGCGATCCGCCGCTCCAGTTCGTCGGACGGGGAGAGCAGTCCGCGCGCCATCGCCCGGTCCACGTTCGACAGCCAGCGCGCCACCAAGGGCAGCGCCGGCCACCCCACGAAGAGCGACACGAAGGCGACCGTGAAGGTGAGGACGGCCCACGGGAGCCGGCCGAACGCGAACAGCGCATGCCGCCAGGCCACCGGATCCTTCAGACACGTCCACAACCACGGGAAGAATCCCCGCTCGCGCGGCCGCAGCGCACTCGGCTCCTCCACCCGCAGCCCGAGCAACGCCCGTGCCCGCGCCCGCTCCAGCTTTCCGTAGTGCCGGCACGCCATCAGCCCCGTGGCCAACAGGGGCAGCCCGATCACGGTGACGGACAGGGCCAGCCCCAGGGCCAGCCACACCACGATCACCACGAACGCGGGGACCCCCAACGGGAAGTTGGACAGCAGGTACGCGATCTCCCGCCAGGTCCAGGCGCTGAGCGGCGCTCTGGGCGACGGTGGTGAAACACCGTCAAGGGTGCCGCCGAGATCACCGTTGAGGTCGCCGTCGGGGCCGCAGTCGAGGTCGCGGCCGAGGGCTCCACCAGGAGCGTCCTCGGCAGCACGAGCACCACGAGCACCATGGGCGCCACGAACGGGGCCGGGCTGGGATCTGTCCGTCATGGGCCCAGCCTGCCCGGCCGCGGGCCCGGGTGCCATGGGGTATGCGGGGCTCAGGGGGTGGGGTTTGCCCTACCCCGGGCAGCGATCGGCCCGGGGCGTGGCAGGGACCTGTCCGGGGCGGGCGAGCGCCACCGGACAACAGGGGGAGATCGGGCGGAGATCGGGCGAGATCAGGCGGAGACCGGCCGGAGAACGGGGGAGTTCGCGTCGTCGGCGGCGCCGGGTCGGTTGTCGTCGGCGCCCCGTATCGTGTTGCGCCAGGGATGGGGAGGGTGAGGGCATGGCGCGGGATGACGGCAGCCGGGTGGGAGAGTCGGGTTCCGCGCGGCGGAGTCCGGGCGAGGAGCCTGCGGTGTCCGCTGTCGACAAGATCGCGAACGGTTCGCATACTCCCGGAGTGAGTCCGGCTGGCGGTAACACCAGCAACGACAGCAACACCAGTAGTACAGGGGCCGCGTCGGCATGGTGAGTGTGAGTGCGGGGATGGAGCCGGGGGCCGGGCGGCGGACCCTCGGCCGGGTGACCCTCGTCGGCGAGCGGCGGCGGGTCGAACTCGTCGTGCCCGCGCAGGAGACCATCGGGGTCCTGCTCCCCGACATTCTGCGGGCGCTGGGCGACCGGCAGGGCGCGCAGCCGCGCCGTCTGGTGACCGTGGAGGGGACGGTGCTCTCGCCGGCCGACTCGCTGGCATCGGCCCAGGTGGCGGACGGTGCCGTGCTGCGTCTCGTACGGGAGCAGGAGACGCCGGAGCACGATTCGTCGGCGGCAGCGGTGACGCACGACGCCGGCGATGAAGTGGCCGACGAGCTGGACGTGCGCGGCTGGCGATGGGGCGAGCGGAGCCGCACATGGACCGCGGGCGCGGGGAGCGTGGCGCTGGCGCTGATCGCCGGGGCCTGCGCCGCCCGTTGGTACGGCAGCGGGCAAGCCGCGCTCTGGCTGGGCATCGCGGCTGCCGTCCTCGCGGCGGTGGGAGCCGTCTGCGGGGTGTCGCGACGGGTCTCGCCGGGGCGGGGTGCGCTGGGCGCCGCGCTGCTGCTGGTGGGCGGATCCCTGGGGCTCCTCGCCGCGTGGCAGGCCACCGGCACCGGCGCGGCGCGGCTGGCAGCTGTCGGCCTGACGGCAGCGGTCCTCTTGGCGCTGCTCGGCCTGTGCACGCCCCTCGGGCGTGGCGGGCTCATCGGTGCGGGCGCGGTGGCGTCGGCGGTGGGGTGCTGGGAAGCCGGACTGGCGATGACCGGCCCCGCGCGCACGGGAGTTGCCCTCGGCATGGTGTCGGTGCTCGTGCTGGGCCAGCTGCCCCGTCTGGCGCTGACGGCAGCCGGCCTGACGCGGCTCGACGACCGGCGATCCGGCGATACACCGGTCAGCCGGCACCAGGTGGCCACCGCGCTGGGTTCGACCCACCGGGAACTCGCCCCGGCCGGCGTGGCCATGGCGGTCTCCGCCGGGGCGTCGGGAATCCTCGCCGCCGGCTCGGGTGACGGCTGGTCGGTGGCTGCCGCGGTGTTGCTGTCCGTCGTGCTGCTGTCGCGCGCCCGTGCCTACCCGCTCGCGGCCGAGGTCGTTGTGCTGCTGGCGGCCGGTACGGCGGTGGCGGTGTGCCTGCTGCTTCAGTGGGCTTCCGGCGCGGGGGCCACGGCGGGTGCGCTGGCGGCCCTGTGCGTACTTGCGTTGGCGCCGCTGACGGTGCTTGCGTGCCGCGTACCCGGTCACCTTCAGGTCCGGCTGCGCCGGCTGCTGAATCTCGTCGAGTCGGTCAGCGTGGTGGCGCTGATCCCGGTCGCTCTTGGGGCGTTCGGGGTCTACACGCTGCTGCTGCGCACGTTCTGAGCCGGAAAGGCGGCAGCGGGACCATGTCAGGTAACGGAACACAGGGTTCGCCGGGACGTCAGCACATGCCCGGAAGCGACGGGCCAGGTGCGCCGATGCCCGGTGTCGGTGACGCTGGCGGTGGCGGTGGTGGTGGTGACTCGGCCGGTCCGGTCGCATCGGGTGGGTCGGCCGTATCGGGTCCGGCACCGGGGCCGGGGGAGCGGCAGCAGGATCACCTGGATCAGCAGGATCAACTGGGTGGTAGGGGCAGTACAGGTGGTACGGGCGGTACGGGCGGTTTGGGCGGTGGAGTGATGGCGTCGGGAACGAGCACCAAGCGAGGCGGGGGCGTCGACCTGTCGAAGACCGCGCCGGTGGGTGCCGACGGCGGGGAGACGGCCGGGGGGCCGGAGCACGACCTCGACGCGGGGGAGTACCCATTGCAGCCGCCCTCCGTACCGGGCCCGATGCCCGCTACCAGCCCGCCGCCGCCCGTCAGTTCGGCCTCGGCCGCCACCTCGATGGCGGCCGACGGTTCGATGCCGCCGACGGACCCGATCCGGACGCCGGGCCCGATCCGGCCGCCGGACCCGACGTCGACGGCAGCCTCGATCTCCGCCACAGGCCCGAGCTCGGCCACAGGTCCGTCGAGAGCTTCGTCGGGCAGCGACCCGATCTCGGCCACAGCTTCGTCGAGCAGCGACCCGATCTCGGCCACCGGTCCTCTGTCGACGGCCGAGGCGGTGCCGACGGCGGAGCCGGTGCCGACGGTGGCTCCGACGTCCGTGGCAGACCCGATGCTGACCACAGACGCGTTGGGCGGCGACCTGTTGCGGACAACTGGCTCGGCTTCGACGGCGGAGCCGAGCTCGGCGGCAGCCTCGTTCTCGACGCCGGAGGCGACGTCGACGGCAGCCCCGTTCCCGACGCCAGAGGCGATGCCGACCTCCGACGCGATGCCGGCCTCCGACGCGACGCCGACCTCCGACCCGATGCCCGCTCCCGATGCCGCGCAGGCGTCCGTGGAGGCGCCCGCCGAGGCGGCGGCGCCCGTGCAGGAGCCCGCCACTTCGGCCGGCGCGCGCGCCGCCGAGGCCGGCATCGCCCCCGAGCCCGCCACCGCCGCCGAGCCCCATACGGACCCCGCCCCCGGCCCCGCCCGTGCCATCGACCCGTTCTCCGTGCCGGATGCTTTCTCTCCGCCGGACCCGTTTTCCCCGCCGGATCCTTTCTCTCCGTCAACTCCCCTCCTCACTCCCCGCCCGCTCCCCACCGCCGCCCCCACGCCTACTCCCGCTACTCCCGCTACTCCCGCTTCGCCTCCCCCGCCCGGCCCCGTCGCCGACTCGTCAGGCCCCGCCCCCGCGTCGGCCGCGGCCCCCGAGTCCGCGCCGGGCCCCACGCCCCCACCACGCGGCACCTCCGCCCCCGCGCCGGTGCACACGCCCACGCCCGTCCGCCGGTCTGCCCCCGTTCACCGGTCGGGTGGCCCGACTCCCGTCTCCGTTCCGCTGCTGCCCCCCGAGCTGGACGACCTGCGTGCCAAGCCGCGGCACGGAGAGACCGTGGCGCAGCGTGCGGGGCGGGCCGTGCGCCGGGCGATCGCGTCGTCGCCCGCCGCCGAGACCGCTGCCGTCACCGAGGCCGCGTACGCCATCCAGCAGCCGGTGACCAGCGGTCGGCAGATCTCCGTGACCAGCATTCGGGGCGGTGCGGGCAAGTCCACGGTCGCCGCGCTGCTCGCGCTCACGTATGCGCATTACCGCTCGGATCCGGTGCTGGCGGTCGAAGCCGACCCGGCGCTCGGGACGCTGCCGCACCGGCTGGGCGCGCGGGAGGTGCGCTGGTCGGGCACGGACCTGGCGCAGATAGTCGATCCGTCGATGTTGATCACGGACCTGACGGGTTATCTGCTGCCGTTCCCCGGCGGCGGCTGGCTGCTGCCCGGCAGCCAGGGCGCCATCGGTACGCGGCTGGACATCGACACGTACCGGGTGGTGATGACCTCGCTGCGCCGGTATTTCGCGACCACGGTGGTGGACTGCGAGACGCTGCCCACCGAGGTGGCGCGCACCGCGCTCGTGACCACTCAGGCGCGGGTGCTGGTCTCCCCGGCGACTCCGGAGGGCGTGGTGGCCACCCGCTCGATCCTGGACTGGGTGGGCGGTGTGCATCCGGGCATGCTGCCGACGACGGTGGTGGTGCTCAGCCACGTCGCGCCCGATACGGGACTTGACCTGCGCAAGGCCGTCGAGCATCTGGGGATCGGCGGCGCGGTGGTGCTCCCCCTCCCGTACGACCGCCACCTCGCGGCGGGCGGCGCGATCCGTACGGAACTGCTCGGCGAGCGGACGCTGCAGGCCGCGGCCAGGATCGCGGCCGAGGTGATGAACCGCGCGGTCTCGCGTGGCCCGGGAAAGCAGCGGCCGGGCCAGGGCGGACCGTCGGCGGCTCCAGGAGGCCACGCCCCCGGCCCCGGCCACACCCCTGGTCCTGGTCCTGGTCCTGGTCCTGGCTCCGCCTCCGCATCCGGCCCCGCCCCTGCTTCCGCGCAGCCCTACGGAACCCCGCCGTACGGAGCCCCGTCCGAGGGGGCCCCGCCTTACGGAACCCCGCCGTACGGAGCCTCGCCCGAGAGCGCCCCGTCCTACGGAACACCGTCCTACGGAGCCCCGCCCTCGCCGCCGCCTCCGGGGGCGCCGTCCCCGCGCGGGTAGGAAGGAGCCCCCGTCGGGTACGAGCTGCCCAGGTGGGGCGAAGTGGGGACAACCCCACCGTCGGCGCGACGCGGCTGCTCTGGGCGGACGGGGCAGGGCCTAGACTCCCGTGCGTACAGATCGTCGGAGTCGTTGAACAAGCGCAGTCAGGGAGCGAGGGGCGGACGTGCCGGACGCGACCGTACGCACCACCATCGCCGCGGACTATTTCCAGGGCTATTCGGTCGTCGGGATCATCGCCGTGATCGGGGTGCTCTTCGTCGCCGTAGCCTTCGGGGCGGGTCGGCTGCTGCGGCCCGTGGTGCCGACGCGCGAGAAGATGCTGACGTACGAATGCGGCGTGGACCCGGTCGGCGAGGGCTGGGCGCACACCCAAGTCCGCTACTACGTCTACGCCTTCCTCTACGTCATCTTCGCCGTCGACTCGATCTTCTTGTTCCCCTGGGCGACGATCTTCGCCGCACCCGGTTTCGGCGGTGTGACGCTCGTGGAGATGTTCATCTTCCTGGGCTTCCTCACCGTCGGACTGCTCTACGCATGGAAGAAGGGCGTCCTGGAATGGACGTGACCCCCGCCTCCCACGGCTCCGCAGCCGCGTCCGAGGGCTCCGCCCCCGAATACCTGCCGGAGCCGCGGCGCCTGGGCACGCTGGCCCGGCTCGCGCCCGAACCGATGAAGGTGGTCCTCAACTGGGGCCGCCGCTACAGCCTGTGGGTCTTCAACTTCGGTCTCGCCTGCTGCGCCATCGAGTTCATCGCCGCGTCCATGGCCCGGCACGACTTCATCCGGCTCGGCGTCATCCCGTTCGCGCCCGGCCCGCGCCAGGCCGACCTGATGGTCGTCTCCGGCACCGTCACCGACAAGATGGCGCCCGCGGTCAAGCGGCTCTACGAGCAGATGCCCGAGCCGAAGTACGTCATCTCCTTCGGGGCCTGCTCCAACTGCGGCGGCCCCTACTGGGACTCGTACTCGGTGACCAAGGGCGTCGACCAGATCATCCCCGTGGACGTGTACGTACCGGGCTGCCCGCCGCGTCCGGAAGCGCTCCTTCAGGGCATCCTCAAGCTGCAGGAGAAGATCGCGCGCGAGTCGCTGGGCGAGCGCTACGCGCGCGGCGGCAAGCGCCCCTCGACGGCCGCGCTGCGCAGCGGGCTGGTGGCGCCGCCGGCCCCTGAGGCGGCGGGGAAGGATCCCGATGAGTGAGCAGCCGCCCGAGCAGCAGAGCGACCCGAGCCCACGGAGCGACGCGAGTTCGCGGAGTGAGCAGGCCCCGGAGAGCGGACGGGTCCCGCAGGGTGACCAGCCTGCCGCCGGCCCGCCGGTCGACGAGCCGGTCGCGGAGCCGGTGGCCGAGCCGGTGGCCGAGCCGCCCGTCGGCTGGCTGCCGCGGCCCGCGAGCGACATCTTCGGCGCCGGCGCCACTGCGGAGCTGGCGTACGACCTGCTGACGGTCGATGTCCCGGTGGAGGGCTGGCTCGACGCCCTCACAGCCGCGCGCGACGACCTCGGCTGCACCTATTTCGACTGGCTGAGCGCCGTCGACGAACCCGGCACCGGCTTCCGGATCTGCGCGCACCTCGCGGATGTGGCGCGCCCCGGGACCGTCCGCCGGCTGATCGTACGGACGACCGTGCCGCACGACGCCGCCGCGCTGCCGACCGCTGTGGGCGTGTACGCGGGCGCCGGCTGGCACGAGCGGGAGACCCACGAGATGTTCGGCGTGGACTTCACCGGCCATCCGCACCTCGTACCGCTGCTGCTGCCGGACACCTTCGAGGGACACCCGCTGCGCAAGGACTTCGTCCTGGCGGCCCGGGTCGCCAAGGCATGGCCTGGCGCGAAGGAACCGGGCGAGTCCGAGCACGGCGGACCCAAGCGCCGCCAGATGCTGCCGCCAGGTGTGCCGGACCCGAACGAATGGGGTCCGCTGAAGGGCCAGCTGCCGCCCGCGCCCGCCCGGCCGGCGCGCGGTGCGCGTGCGGCCGGTGCGCGGGCGGGTGCGGCCGGTGCCGCTGCGGCCGGTGGTGCCGGAGCGGGCGAGCGGCCGGCGCGGCGTACGCGGAGCGTGAGCGCGGGCTCGGCCAGCCAGCAGGCGGCGGGGGCGGAACAGAGCCCGGCGCCGGCGGAGACCGAGCAGAGCCCGGCGGCCCCGGTGCCCCAGGCACCCCAGGCATCGCCGGGGCCCCGAACGTCCCCGGCTGCGGGTACTTCGGAGGCGACGGCGGTGCCGGACGCGAAGGCAGGGCCGGAGGCGTCGGCGGAGCGCGATGCGAAGGCAGGACCGGCCGCGGGGGCAGGACCGGCCGCGGGGGCAGACCCCGTAGCGGCGGCACAGCCCGAGACCAAGGCAAAGCCCGAGACCAAGGCAAAGCCCGAGACCAAGGCAAAGCCCGAGACCAAGGCAGAGCCCGAGACCAAGGCAGAGCCCGAGGCCGCGCAGCCGGACGTGGAGGCACGGCCGCGGGCGAGGGAATCCGCCGCCGACGCCCCCTGGCACCACGCCCGCCCGGCCTTCACCGAGCCGACGCAGAAGCCGGACCCGGGGCAGCCGAAGCAGACTCCTGAGCCCAAGCCGGCTCCCGAGCCCATGCAGACTCCCGAGCCCAAGCCGGCTCCTGAGCCCAAGCCGGCTCCTGAGCCCAAGCCGGCTCCTGAGCAAAAGCCCGCTCCTGAGCCGGAGACGAAGCCGGGCAGCGCGCCGGAGTCCGAACCCGACGCCCCCGGTTCCACCTCCGAACCGGAGCCCGACGCCCCCGCATCCGGCCCCGAAACCGGTGCGGAGCCGGATGCCCCCGGCCCCGGGCAGCCCCACCCCCAAGACCCGGCAGGAGGCGACACCCCATGAGCGACGCTCTGGAGATTGCGCTGCGCCTCGTCGCCGTCTTTGTCGCCTTCCTGGTCTTCCCCCTGGTCATCGGGCAGACCGAGCACAAGGTCATGGCCCATATGCAGGGGCGGCTCGGCCCCATGTACGCGGGCGGTTTCCACGGCTGGGCGCAACTCGTCGCGGATGGCGTCAAGTTCGCGCAGAAGGAGGACATCGTCCCGGCGGGCGCCGACCGGCGGATCTTCCAACTCGCGCCCGCCGTCGCCCTGCTGCCGTACCTGCTGGTGCTCGTCGCCATCCCGATCGGCCCGAACACGGTGGGACAGGATCTCGACGCGGGCATCTTCTACGTGCTCGCCGTCATGGGCGTCGGCGTGCTCGGTTCGATCATGGCGGGCTGGGCGTCGGCCAATAAGTTCTCGCTGCTCGGCGGTCTGCGGACGGCCGCGCAGCTGCTCGCGTACGAGCTGCCGATGCTGCTGACGGCCGCGTCGGTCGCGATGGCAGCCGGCACGTTGTCCCTGACCGGCATCCTCGGCGCCTTCCACTGGTGGTGGGTGCCGTGGCAGATCGTGGGCGGCGTGGTCTTCTTCGTCGCGGGTCTCGCGGAGCTGCAGCGACCGCCGTTCGACATGCCGGTCGCCGACTCGGAGATCATCTTCGGTGCCTACACCGAGTACACGGGGCTGCGGTTCGCGCTGTTCCTGCTCGCCGAGTACGCCGGGATCGTCGTGCTGTGCGCGCTGACCTCGGTGCTCTTCCTCGGCGGCTGGCACGGGCCGTTCGGCGCTGACGGCCTCGGCTGGGTGTGGATGCTGCTGAAGACCGTGATCCTCGCCTTCGGCGTCATCTGGCTGCGCGTCACCTACCCCCGTCTCCGCGAGGACCAGTTGCAAAAGCTCGCCTGGACGGTCCTCATCCCGCTCGCACTCGCTCAGATTGCCGTCACCGGCGTCGTCAAGGTGGTGATCTCCTGATGGCCGACAGCCACGACCACAGCCACGACCACAGCCACAAACACGATCACGACCACAGTCACGACCACAGTCACAGCGATGGCCGGAGCCAGGGGCACGGCCACCAGCCGTCGGCCAAGAAGTCCGGATTTCCCGGGTCCGGGCTCGCCAAGGGCCTGGCCGTGACCCTTCGGACGATGACGAAGCGGACCGTCACCCAGCAGTACCCGGACGTGCAGCCCGACCTCGCGCCGCGTACCCGTGGCGTCATCGGGCTGTTCGAGGAGAACTGCACGGTCTGCATGCTGTGCGCCCGTGAATGCCCGGACTGGTGCATCTACATCGACTCCCACAAGGAGACGGTGCCGCCGGCCGCCCCCGGAGGCCGGGAGCGCAGCCGCAATGTGCTGGACCGCTTCGCGATCGACTTCGCGCTGTGCATGTACTGCGGTATCTGCATCGAGGTCTGTCCCTTCGACGCGCTCTTCTGGTCCCCGGAGTTCGAGTACGCCGAGACGGACATCCACGAGCTGACCCACGAGCGCGACAAGCTGCGCGAATGGATGTGGACGGTGCCCGAGCCGCCCGCGCTCGACCCGGCAGCCGAAGAGCCCAAGGAGATCGCGGCCGCTCGCAAGGCGGCGGACAAACTCGCCGCCCAGGAACGGGCCCGGCAGGAAGCCGAGCAGGAAGCCGAGCAGGCCGAGCCGGGGGAGGAGTCATGATGTTCGCGTCCGCCCCGGCCGCTGCCTCCCTGGCTGCCCCGGCCTCCGCCTCCGGGCACGGTTTCCTCTCGCCCACCGGGGTCGAGATCGCGTTCGTCCTCGTCGGCATCGTCACCCTCGGCGCGGCCCTGGTGACCGTCACCACCAAGCAACTGGTGCACGCCGCGCTGTGGCTGGTGGTCGCCCTCGGCGGTATCGCGGTCGAATACCTGCTGCTGACCGCGGAGTTCATCGCCTGGGTCCAGGTCCTGATCTACGTCGGCTCCGTCGTCGTCCTCCTCCTCTTCGGACTGCTGCTCACCAAGGCGCCCATCGGACGCTCCCCGGACGCCGATTCGGGCAACCGCTGGGCGGCCCTCGCGGTGGCGATCGCCTCGGCGGCGGCCCTGGTCTGGGTGGTGGTCGACGCCTTCCGGGCCACTTGGATCAACCTCGACGGTGCTGTGCAGGGCTCCACCGCGGCCTCCGGGCGCAGCCTCTTCCAGCACTGGGTGCTGCCCTTCGAGGCGCTGTCCGTGCTGCTGCTGGCCGCGCTCGTCGGCGCGATCGTGCTCTCCCGGCGGAAGGGCGACGGCGACACCCCCGTCAGCGCCGGCACCTCCACCCCCGCCCCGCGAGAGGAGCAGCGCTGATGCATCTCGCCTATCCCGCGGTCCTCGCCGTCCTCCTCTTCTGCGTCGGTCTGTACGGCGTGCTCGCCCGCCGCAACGCGATCCTGGTGCTGATGTCCGTCGAGCTGATGCTCAACGCCGTCAACCTCAACCTCGTCGCCTTCGACGTCTGGCTGCGCGACGCCCTGCACGCCGGCCAGGCGCTCACCCTTTTCACCATCGCCGTCGCCGCCGCCGAGATCGGCATCGGCCTGGCGATCGTGCTGCTCGTCTACCGCAACCGCGGCAGCTCCGACATCGACCGGCTCCGTGACCTCGCCGAGAAGGCGGGCGAAGCGGGCGCGGCGGACCGGGACCCGCAGCAGCCGCAGCCGGACACCGAGGCGGAGGCCACCGCGTGACGCTCACGACCACCGCCGTCCTCGTTCCCCTCCTGCCCTTCCTCGGGGCCGTCGCGGGCCTCCTGCTGGGGCGCCGTACGCCAGGGTTCGTCCGGCCGTTGGCCATCCTGCCGACGCTCGCCGCGGCCGCGCTCGCCATCTCCGTCGCCGTCGACCAGGGCGGCGGCCCGGCCACCGACGTCGCCACCCGGCTCACCCCGACCGGCTCGATCCCCATCGACCTGGCGCTGCACATCGACGGCTTCGCCGCGCTGATCGCCGTCCTCGTCGGTGTCGTCGCGACCTGCGTGCAGCTCTACTCCACGGGCTATCTGCGCGACGATCCGCGCTACCCCTCCTACGCCGCGCTGGTCTCGCTCTTCACCTCAGCGATGCTGCTGGTCGTCTACACCGGCGATCTGATGGTGCTGCTGGTCGGCTGGGAAATCATGGGCATCTGCTCGTACTTCCTCGTCGGCCACTACTGGGAGACCGAGGCCGCACGCGCCGCGTCCCTCAAGGCCTTCCTCGTCACGAAGCTCGGTGACGTCCCCTTCCTCTTCGGCATCTTCGCGCTGGCCGCCGACACCGGGACCTTCCGCATCAGCGGCATCCTCGGCTCCGTCGCCCGCGACGGACTGGACCACCCGACCCTGATCGCGCTGCTGCTGCTGGCCGGAGTGGCGGGCAAGTCGGCGC
This sequence comes from Streptomyces sp. NPDC101393, assembly GCF_044767385.1. NCBI lineage: Bacteria > Bacillati > Actinomycetota > Actinomycetes > Kitasatosporales > Streptomycetaceae > Streptomyces > Streptomyces sp. NPDC101393. Next base: position 32,443 of record NZ_JBIWNU010000008.1, read on the forward strand.
AGTTCCCGCTGCACACCTGGCTGCCGGACGCGATGGCCGGCCCGACGCCCGTCTCGGCGCTGATCCACGCCGCGACGATGGTCGCGGCCGGTGTCTATGTCGTGGCGCGTCTCCTTCCGGTCTTCGCCGCCTCCGCGGCCGCGATGGTCGTGCTCGCCGTGATGGCCGCGATCACCATGGTCGGCTCGGGGCTCGCCGCGCTCGCCCAGGACGACATCAAGCGGGTGCTGGCCTATTCGACGGTCGGGCAGCTCGGCTACATGACCGGTGCGCTGGCCGTGGGCGACCGCGGTGCCGCGGTCTTCCACCTCATCGCGCACGGTGCGTTCAAGGCCCTCCTCTTCCTCGGCGCGGGCGTGATCATCCACGCCGCGGGCACCAACTCGCTGGCCGCCATGTCCCGGATGAGCGGCCTGTCCCGGCGCGTCCCGGACGCCTTCTGGACGGTCACCGTCGCCCTGCTGGCTCTCGCCGCGATCCCGCCGTTCGCCGGCTTCTTCTCCAAGGAAGCCGTCCTGGGCGCCGCCGAACACGCGGCCTCCGGTGACGTGCAGGGCATCCCCGGCGCCGCCGGCTGGACCGTACTGATCTCCGGTCTGCTCACCGCCCTCCTCACCGCGGGCTACGCCACCCGCCTTTGGCTGCTCGCCTTCAAGGGCAAGGGCACCGAGGCCCCCGACCACGGACCGCAGCCCGTCGTCATGAACGTCGTGCTGTGGGTGCTCTTCCTCCCCACGGCCGCGCTCGGCCTGGCAGCCCCCTTCCTGCCCGACTGGTTCGACGGGCGCTCGCTCACCCCGACACTCACCACCTCCGTCCTGGGGACCGGCATCGCCCTCGTCGGCGGCCTGGTCACCTACGCGGCCTGGCGGCACACCACGGCGCTCGCCGCCGGCACCCCCATGGGAGCCGTGGCCGTCGCCCCGGACGCCGCGCCCGCGGTCTCCGAGGAACTGGCCATCGCCTCCCACACCCCGGCCTACGGCAACATCGCCGGCGCCGCCGACCCCGCGGACCCGGGCCGCCTCCTCCTCGGCCCGCTGCATCCCCACGCCGCCGTCGGCTTCCACCTCGACGCGGTCTACTCCGCCCTGTTCGTACGGCCCGTACGCGCCGCGGCGAAGCTCGTCCGCTTCCTCGACCGCGAGGTCGTGGACACCTACGTCCGCGGCGCGGGCCTCGCCCCGCGGCTGCTGGGTGCCGCCGTCCGCCGCGCCCAGACCGGAAACGTGCAGACCTACCTCGGTGCCCTGATCGCGGGTTCGCTCGTGCTGGCCATCGCCGCCGTCCTCGTCGCTACGGGCACGGGAGCCTGACCGATGCTGCAAACCCCCGGGGCACGCACCCCGCACCGCCTGCCGGCACCCCTCGCGGCCACGCTCGCCGGAGCCGAACCCCTGAGGAGGGCCTGACCCGTGAACCCCACCGCTCTGCAACTCCTCCTCGCGGCGCTCGTCGTGCTCCCCCTGCTGGGCGCGCTCGGAGCCCTGCTGCCCCCGCCGCCCGGTCTCCGGGGCCGCAACCCCGACCAGGCCGTACTCCGCCACGGTGTGACCGTCACCGGTGTCGTCCTCGCCGCGTCCATCGCGCTGGCCGCCGGCTTCGACCACGACCACCCGGCCCGTATGCAGGCCACCACCGACATCAGCTGGATCCCGGCGCTCGACATCCGCATCCACCTCGGCGTCGACGGCATCTCGCTCCCCCTTGTCGTCCTGACCGCGCTGCTGACCTTCCTCTGCGCGCTCTACTCCTACTTCCACATGCCAACGGGCCCGTCACCCAAGGCATTTGTCGCCCTGCTGCTGCTCCTGGAGGCCGGCACCCTCGCCACCTTCGCCGTCCTCGACCTGATGCTGTTCTTCCTCGCCTTCGAGATGGTCCTCATCCCGATGTACTTCCTCATCGCCCGCTGGGGCGGTGCGCAAAAGCAGGCGGCCGCTTGGAAGTTCATCCTCTACACGCTGCTCGGCTCCGTCGTGATGCTGCTCGGCCTCCTCCTCATCGGCGTGAAATCCGGCACCTTCGACATGGTGGCACTCGCCACTGACAACGGCCCGAAATCCCAGCTCAGCCACACCGTTCAGCTCGTCGCGGTGCTCGCGATCGGCCTCGGCCTGGCCGTCAAGGCCCCGATGTGGCCGCTGCACAGCTGGCTGCCCGACGCGCACACCGCCGCCCCCACCGTCGGCTCGGTGCTGCTGGCCGGTGTGCTGCTGAAGATGGGCACGTACGGCTTCGTACGCATCGCCCTGCCGATCGCGCCCGAAGGCATGCACACCTTCGCGCCGTATCTCGCGGCGCTCGCCGCCGTCGGCATCATCTACGGATCGCTGGCCTGCCTCGCGCTGGTCCGCCGGGGCGCCAAGGGCGACCTCAAGCGGCTGATCGCGTACAGCTCCGTCGGCCACATGGGCTTCGTCCTGCTCGGCATCGCCAGCCTGACCCCCACCGGCGTCAACGGCGCACTGTTCGCCAACATCGCGCACGGCCTGATCACCGGCCTGCTCTTCTTCATGGTCGGCGCCCTCAAGGACCGCTACGGCAGCACCGACCTCGACACCCTCGCCGGGACCACGGGCGCCGCCCTGTACGGCAGGGCCCCGCGCTTCGGCGGCCTCCTCGCCTTCGGCGCCGTCGCCTCCCTGGGCATCCCGGGACTCGCCGGATTCTGGGGCGAGATGCTCGCGATGTTCGGCGCCTTCCGGCCCGCCGCCGGCCTCAGCCGCCCCGCCTTCCTCACCTTCATGGTGCTGGCCGGCATCGGCACCCTGCTGACCGCCGCGTATCTGCTGCTCGTCGTCCGCCGCGTCTGCATGGGCGGCACCCCAGCCGTCGAGGAAGCCGTCCCCGCCGTCGAGGAAGGCATCGCCACCCCGGCCGAGGCCACCACCGTGCGCCCGGCCGAACCGGGCCCCGTCATCCCCGACATCGCGCGCCATGAATACGCGGCCTGGACCCCCCTCGCCGTCCTCACCGTCCTCGCCGGACTGTGGCCCGCGGCCCTCCTCGGCCTCACCGACCCGGCCGTCCAGCAGCTTCTCGGAGGCGGTAAGTGATGAGCTCGATGACCTCTCTGGTCCAGTCCATCGACTGGCTCGCCATCGCGCCGCCCACCGTTACGGCCGCGCTCGCCCTCGTCGTGCTCGTCGCCGATCTCTTCCTGCCCGCCGCCCGGAAGCCGCTGCTGGGCCTGCTCACGATCGGCGGCCTCGCGCTCGCCGCGCTGTCCCTGCTGCCGCTCCTGGGCGGCGACCGCCGCACCTTCTGCCTGACCGGCCACCCGGACGTGTGCAGCTACGCCGCCGACCCGTTCGCGCTGGTCATCCAATTCCTGGTGATCGCCGGTGCGTTGCTGACCGCGCTGCTCTCCGTCGACACCGTCAAGGACCACGGCCTGCCCGCCGGCGAATACTGGTTCCTGCTGCTCTCCTCGGCGGCCGGCGCGGCCCTGCTGCCCGCCTCCCGGGACCTCGCCACCCTGGTCATCGCCCTCGAAGTCGCCTCGCTGCCCGCGTTCGCGCTGGTCGGCCTGCGCCGCGGCGACCGGCTCTCCTCGGAGGCGGCCCTCAAGTTCTTCCTGTCCTCGGTGGCGGCCACCGCCGTGATGCTGCTCGGCGTGAGCTTCCTGTACGCGGCCACCGGCAGCCTCCACCTCTCCAGGGTGGCGCACACCCTCACGGACCTCCCCGACCCCCGGCTCGCCACCCTCGCGACCGCCGGCGTCGCCCTCACCCTCGTCGGCTTCGCCTTCAAGACGGCGGCGGCCCCCTTCCACTTCTGGGTCCCCGACACCTACGTCGGCGCGCCGCTCCCGATCGCCGCCTACCTCTCCGTGGTCGGCAAGGCCGTCGGCTTCTCCGGCCTGATCCTCGTCACGGTCCAGGGCTTCCCCTCGTACGCACACGTCTGGGGCCCGGCGCTGGCCGTGCTAGCCGCGCTCACCATGACCGTCGGCAACGTCGCCGCCCTCCGCCAGAACCCGGACCGCGCCCACAGCGCCGTACGCCTGCTCGCCTGGTCCTCCGTAGGCCAGGCCGGCTACCTCCTGGTCCCCATCGGGGCGGCCGGTTACGCCGACGACCCGGCGCACGCCATCGGCTCCACCGTCGCCTACGCGCTGATGTACGCGGCGGTGAACCTCGGCGCCTTCGCCGTCGCCGCCCTGGTGGCACGTACGAGCCCCGCCAACCGCATCAGCGACTACCGCGGCCTGTACGCCCGCCGCCCCCTGGCCGCCCTCGCCCTCGGCTTCTTCCTGCTCTGCCTCGCCGGTCTGCCCCCGGGCATCATCGGCCTCTTCGCGAAGGTCACGGTCTTCTCCGCGGCCGTCGACGCGGGCCTGGGCTGGCTCGCCGTGATCATGGCCATCAACGTCGTGATCGCCCTCTACTACTACCTCCAGTGGACCACCGTGCTGTTCCGCGGCAACGGAGCCACGCAGCCCGTGGCGGCCGACGGGACAGCGGCGGCCGACCGCCCCGCGCACCCCCGGACCCCGGCCGCCCTCACCACCGCCATCGCCCTGGCCGCCGTCCTCGGCATCGCCCTCTCCGGCGCGCCGCAGCTGGTCCTCCGCTTCGCCTCCGGGGCGCTCCTCTAACTCCCGCCCGGCATCCTGACCGGCCCTGTACGACGCCCCGGCCGTCCGCACGGCGCCACACCACCCATACGGCGGCACACCCCCGCCCGGCGCCCACCGCGCCCCGCCCGGCGCCGCACCGCGCCTGCCCGGCCCGTGGCGCGTGCACAAGGGAACCAGCCTTCCCCATCTCGCGTTGACCAGTGAGTAAGGGTCCACTGGAGAGTGGAGAAACGAAGCCAAGGGTTCCCCTGCCGCACCGCTTGGAGGGCTGCCGTGCACCGCCGGCACAACGGGCTCAAGACCGCCGTACTCCTCGGGGGACTGTCCGCACTCATCATCGTCATCGGCGGCCTCTTCGGCCGTACGGGCCTGATCATCGCCGTCCTCGTCGCCCTGGGCACCAACGCCTACGCGTACTGGAACAGCGACAAACTCGCCCTCAAAGCCATGCGCGCCCGCCCGGTCAGCGAGTTCGAGGCCCCGCAGCTCTACCGCATGGTCCGCGAGCTCTCCACCACCGCCCGCCAGCCCATGCCGCGGCTCTACATCTCCCCGACCCAGGCCCCCAACGCCTTCGCGACCGGCCGCAACCCCCGGAACGCCGCGGTCTGCTGCACCGACGGCATCCTCCAGCTCCTCGACGAACGCGAGCTGCGCGGCGTCATCGGCCATGAGCTGAGCCACGTCTACAACCGCGACATCCTCATCTCCTCCGTCGCGGGAGCCCTCGCCTCGGTGGTGATGTTCCTGGTCAACTTCGCCTGGCTGATCCCCATAGGCCGCTCCGACGACGACGAGGGCCCCGGCATCCTGGGCATGCTGCTGATCATGATCCTCGGCCCGGTCGCGGCCGGCCTCATCAAGCTCGCCGTCAGCCGCTCCCGCGAATACCAGGCGGACGCCTCGGGAGCCCAGCTCACCGGCGATCCACTCGCCCTCGCCTCCGCGCTGCGTAAGCTGGAGAGAGGCACCCAGGAGCTCCCGCTGCCGCCCGAGCCGCGCCTCGAAACCGCAGGCCACATGATGATCGCCAACCCGTTCCGGGCCGGTGACGGCATGTCCAGGCTCTTCTCCACCCACCCCCCGATGAGCGAACGCATCGCCCGCCTGGAACAGCAGGCGGGCCACCGCCCCTGAACCGCGCCCCGCCGCCGGCTCCCGCCTCCGCGCAACGTTTCACCCGGTCCGGAGCGTCCAGCAGGGCAGACACATTCACTCTCTCTGCCGTGCCCGTGGAAGGCTGCCGATCATGAAGTTCCTTCTCAACATCCTCTGGCTGATCCTCAGCGGCTTCTGGCTGGCGCTCGGCTACATCGCCGCGGGCATCATCTGCTGCATCCTGATCATCACGATCCCCTTCGGCATCGCGTCCTTCCGGATGGCGGCCTACGCCCTGTGGCCCTTCGGCCGCACCACCGTCGTACGCCACGACTCCGGCGCCGGATCTGCCATCGGCAACGTCATCTGGATCATCTTCGCGGGCTGGTGGCTGGCCCTGGGGCACATCGTCACCGGCATCGCCCTGTGCGTCACGATCATCGGCATCCCCTTCGGCATCGCCAACTTCAAGATGATCCCCATCTCGCTGATGCCCCTCGGCCGCGACATCGTCTCCACCGACCAGCCCTTCGCCACCCGCTGACGCCGGTGGGGCGGTGCGCCCACGGCACACCGCCCCACCCGACCACGCTCGTCAGCCGGCTCACACCTACCGCCGGCTGCGCCACCTACAGGGCTACCGGTAGTTCACGAACTGGATCGCGAAATCCAGATCCTGGCCCTTGAGCAGCTGCTGCACGGTCTGCAGGTCATCCCGGCTCTTCGAGCTGACCCGCAGTTCATCGCCCTGCACCTGCGCCTTGACGCCCTTCGGGCCCTCGTCGCGGATGATCTTGGCGACCTTCTTCGCGTTGTCCTGCGAGATCCCCTCCTCGATGGAGGCGAAGATCTTGTACTCCTTGCCCGAGGCCTGCGGCTCGCCGGCGTCCAGCGCCTTCAACGAGATCCCGCGCTTGATCAGCTTGGACTGGAAGATGTCGAGTACGGCCTTCACCCGCTCCTCGGCGTTGGCCTTCATCTCGATCTTCTCGCCCGACCACTCGATCGACGCGCCCACGCCCTTGAAGTCGTAGCGCTGCGAGATCTCCTTGGCGGCCTGGTTGAGGGCGTTGTCGACCTCCTGCCGCTCGACCTTCGAGACGATGTCGAAACTGGAGTCGGCCATGTTGAGTTGGCTCCTCGTACGTAGATCCGTCAGGGGTACGGCCCTGTCCGGGCCGCCCCGCAAGCCTAGCCACCCGCCCATGATCAAGCGCTCCGCAATCGAGTGGCGAACCACCCCCAGCCATCGGGTATGGTTTACGTCGTTGCCACAGAGCGCCGCCCACAGCGGAACTCCCGGCAGCAAACCCTGGCGGTGTGCCCGAGCGGCCAAAGGGAGCAGACTGTAAATCTGCCGGCTTCGCCTTCCCAGGTTCGAATCCTGGCGCCGCCACAGGTGTAGAAGAGGTCCGTGACCAGCGTAAATGCTGGTCACGGACCTCTTTTTTTCTGTCGTGATGCCGGGGCCGCCACCGCCGGGTGGTTATTCCCCGCTCCGTCTCACCACTCCGTCTCACCCTGTGTCGCACGCCGATCAGGGTGTGCGGGGCACCTGTGGGGCGCGTTCCGGGACCCGCCTCCCACCGCCCGCTCCTGAGCTGAGCCCGCGGGAGACCCGCGTGGCGAAGGCCGTAACGGCGCCTGGCCGGCTGAGAAGCCGCTTCGTCCGCCCGGGGCGCCCCCGACCGCCACCTGGCAGGTAACTCCGGTGCGCTTCGCGGCGATCCAGCGATGAAGGGGCGCCCGCTCGCAGTGCGGCGATGCGGGCTTACGTCGGCCGCCGCACTGCGCGTGAGTGATCCTGACCCTGGAGGTGCTCCCCGAACCCGGACGGCACCCGGCTCCTTGGGATCGGCTGACCGTCCCGGAGGGCCGGCTTCGGAGCCCTGCACCGCCCCGGCTCTCGCGCAGAGCCGGGCGGTCGCGCGTGGAGCGGCCCTCAGCGCCCCCAGGTCCCCCAGGGCGCGCGACGTGGGGCGGCCGCGCCCGTCATTCCACCGCCCTCGCCATGCGCCGCACCGCCTCCGTGAGCACGTCCGGGGAGGTGGCCAGATTCAGGCGGGCGAAGCCGGTGCCCCCGGTGCCGAAGGGGCGGCCGGAGTTCAGGGCGACGCGGCCGCGGTCCAGGAACACGGTGGCCGGGTCGGCGTGGAGGTTCAGCGGTCGGCAGTCGAGCCAGGCGAGGAACGTGGCCTGGGCCGGTTCGTAGCGGAGGGCGGGCAGGTGCTCGGCCAGGAGGCCGGCGAGCAGCCGGCGGTTGTGGTCGAGGCCGGTGAGCAGCGCGTCGAGCCAGTCGCCGCCCTCCCGGAGCGCGGCGGTGTGGGCGATGATGCCGACGTGGCTGGGGCCGTGGCTGACCTCTTCGGGGAGGCGCGCGAGGTCGTCGGCCGCGTCGGGCCCGGCCACGGCGAGTGCGGCCTTGAGCCCGGCGAGGTTCCAGGCCTTGGACGCCGACATCAGCGACAGGCCGTTCCCGGCCCCGGGGACGCTCAGATACGGCACGAAGGTCGCACCGGCCGCCACGAGCGGGGCGTGGATCTCATCGGCCACGACCCGGACGCCGTACGCACGGGCCAGCGCTGCCACGTCCGCCAACTCGTGGGCGGTGTGCACGGTTCCGGTCGGGTTGTGCGGGCTGCACAGCAGGTACACCGGCCGCCGTCCGCTGGTGCGGGCCTGCCCGAACGCCTTCTCCAGCGCGTCGAAGTCGATCCGTCCGTGCTGACCCAGCGGCGCCTCGACGACCGGTCGGCCGAGGTTGCCGATGAACTGGTAGAACGGCGGGTAGACAGGGCAGTTGACGATGACCGGCGCCGCCGGCTCCGAGATGAGTTTCAGCATCTCGACGATGCCCAGCATCACGTCGGGCACGATCGCCGTGCGCTCCACCGCGAGCCCGTCCCAGTGCCAGCGCCGGGCCGCGAACGCGGCGAGCGATTCGGCGTATGCCGTCCCGGCGGGATAGCCGGTGTCGCCGAGGGTGACGGCGTCGACGATCGCCCGCGCGACCGGCTCGGCCAGCGGGACGTCCATCTCGGCGACCCACAGCGGCAGTACGTCGTCCGGGTAGGTGCGCCACTTCATGCTCGTACGCCGCCGGAGCTGCTCCAGCGAGAGGCGGCACAGCGGGTTGGCCTGGTCGGAGGCGGGAGTGTCACGTGGCGAGCTGTCCATGTGTCAAAAGTAGGCGGAAGGGGGGCGGATGGCGCGTCTCTCTTCGGCCGCGACGCACGGCCCGTCCCGCCGGCCCGTCACCGACCCGTCCCACAGCCCCGTCCCGCCGTCCCGTCCGGCCCGCCCCCTCGGCCCGTCACCTCGCCGGGGGCGGCCCCTGGGCGGCGTCGGGCGGGCGGATGGTGCCGCAGACCGCGGCGAGGTATTCGGCGATCGCGTCGCGGTTGCGGGTCAGGCATTCCACGCGTTCGGTCATCCGGTCGCGTTCGTGCCGCAGGGTGGCGATCATCTCCGGTGTCGCGTCCGGGAAGTGGATGATCCGGGGCTTGTTGAGGCAGGGGAGGATCTGTTTGATGATCCGGGTCGGCAGGCCGGCGTCGAGCAGGCCCCGGATCTGCAGGACGCGGTCCGCGCAGGACTCGTCGTAATCGCGGTAGCCGTTGGGGGAGCGGTCGGCGACGATCAGCCCCTGCTCCTCGTAGTAGCGCAGCAACCGCCGCGGTGTGCCGGTGCGTTCCGACAGCACTCCGATGCGCATGTGACCGCCCTCACGTTCCGTCGCGTTGACCTTCACATCAATGTGAGGGTTCGACCATACGGACCATGCGACACCACACCTCACCCCGCGCAGCATCCGTACCCCGTTCCGGATCCGCATCCGCGCCCCCTGCCGAATCCACCGCAGCTGCCGAATCCACCGCACCTGCCGAGTCCACCGCACCTGCCGAATCCGCCGCCCGGACGGAAGCCGCCTCCGGAGCCGGGAGCCGCAAGCTCCCGCTGACCGCCCTGCTCGCGCTGGCCACCGCCGTCTTCCTCACCAGCCTGACCGAGACGCTGCCCGCCGGACTGCTGCCCGCGATGAGCGCGGACCTGCAGGTCAGTGAGGCCGCGACCGGCCAGTCGGTGACGATCTACGCCATCGGCACCGCGCTCACCGCGATCCCGCTGACCACCGCCACCGCGGGGTGGCGCCGCAAGCGCCTGCTGCTGACGGCCATGGCCGGATTCGGCGCCGCCAATACGGTCACCGCGCTCTCCGCGGACTACTCCCTGACCATGGCGGCCCGGTTCGTCGCCGGTGTGGCCGCGGGCCTGGCCTGGGCACTGCTGGCCGGCTACGCCCGCCGCCTGGCGCCCGCCCCTCTGCAGGGCAGGGCGATCGCCATCGCCATGGCCGGTATCCCCGTCGCGCTGTCGCTCGGAGTGCCCGCAGGAACCTTCCTCGGTACGGCAGTTGGCTGGCGGACGGCGTTCCTGAGCATGACCGGGCTCACCGTCGTCCTGCTCGGATGGATCGCCGCGGCGGTTCCGGACCATCCCGGCCGGGGGAAGGGCGGACGGATGCCGGTACTGCGGACGCTGCGCATCCCCGGTGTGCCGCCGGTCCTGTTCGTCACCCTGGTCTTCGTGCTGGCCCACACGATCCTCTACACCTTCATCGCCACGTTCCTCGACCGGCTCGGCATGGGCGGCTCCACCGACCTCGTCCTGCTGGTCTTCGGCGCCGCCTCCCTGGTGAGCATCTGGATCGTGGGCGCCCGGATTCACCGCCGGCTGCGCTCCCTCACCCTCGCCGGCACCCTCCTGGTCGCGGTCGCCGCCGCCGTGCTGGCCGTCCTGGCCGACAGCCCCGCCGCCGTCTATGTCGCGGTGACGCTGTGGGGACTCGGCTGGGGAGGCGCCCCGACGCTGCTGCAGACCGCCGTGGGCGACGCGGCGGGAGGGGCGGCGGACGCCGCGCAGGCCATGCTCGTCACGCTGTGGAACGTGGCGATGGCCGGCGGCGGAGTCGTCGGCGGCATCCTCCTCGGTCTGCTCGGCTCCGCCGCCTTCCCCTGGAGCGTGCTGGCGCTGCTCGTACCGGTGCTGATCGTGGTGACCGCCGCCCGGACACACGGCTTTCCGGCCCGCCGCACGATCACGCCCGAAGCCCCCACCTCCTGAAGGGCCCCCGGCCCGCACACCTGAGAGCGGCCACGAAGGTCACGAGGGCGGCGAGGCCACCGAGGGCCCCTGCCGCGCGTCGCAGCTCAGTGCGCCGCCACGGCGCGTACGGCGTCCGCCACCGGCACATCTCCGTTGATCAGTTCCAGCGAACGGCCGACCGTGCCCGGCTCGCCGATCAGTTCCGCCAGCGCGGCCGCCACGTCGTCACGTGTCACCTCGCCACGTCCGGTCGCGTCGGCCAGGGTCACCAGGCCGGTCCCGGGGTCGTCGGTCAGCCGGCCCGGCCGCAGAATCGTCCAGTCCAGGCCGGCGCGGGCCCGTACGTCCTTGTCCGCCGCGCCCTTCGCGCGCAGATAGGACGCGAAGACCGGGTCGGTGCCCTCCGGGGGCTCGCGGTCCGCGCCCATCGACGAGACGACGAGGAAGCGGCGTACGCCCGCCGCCTCGGCCGCGTCGGCGAACAGCGTCGCGGCGCCGCGGTCCACGCTGTCCTTGCGGTCGCTGCCGCTGCCCGGCCCCGCGCCGGCGGCGAAGACGGCCGCGTCCGCCTCCGCCAGATGCCGCGCGACATCCTCCACCGACGCCGACTCCAGGTCGCAGACCACCGGTTCGGCTCCCGCGGCCAGCAAGTCGCCGGCCTGCTCCGGCCGGCGGATGATGCCCGCGACCTCGTCCCCGCGCTTGGCGAGCAACCGCTCCAGCCGAAGCGCGATCTGACCATGTCCACCTGCGATGACAATGCGCATGATCCCGACCGTACGCCGAACCGGACGCGGGCAGCGCGGGACCGGCCGGTGCGGCCCGCACCACCCCGCCACAGCCACCTCAACGCCCCGCCGGGCAACCCGTTCAGCGCTGCGACTGCCGGGGCAGCTCCAGCGCCACCTCCGCCGCAGAGTCGCAGTACTCCCGCACCGCGCTGGTGCGGGCGACCACCCGCCCCCGGTGCACCACGATCCGGCTGTAGGCCAGCGACAGCACCCCGGCGATGCGTTCCCCGCGTACGGCGAGGAGTTCGGCGGGGAAGCCCGCCTCGACGCGTACCTCCGGCAGGCCCAGCGTCGCCCGCGCGGCCGAACTCACCGTCTCGTACGCGGCCTCCGGTGTGGCCTCCCCGAGGGACGCCAGCAGATACGCGGCCTCCAGGGGATCGCCACGCCCCACGGGGTTGGCCACATCGCGCAGCGCCCCGCTGCCGGCCGCGACCCGCACCCCGGCGGCGCGCAGCAGCCGCACCGGCGCGGGCCGTGACACCCGCGAGCCGTAGCGCTCCAGGCCGGTGCAGTCGCCCTGCGGCAGGCAGACGACGGTGACGTCGGCGGCGGCGAGCTGTTCGGCGACCCTGGCGGCCACGCTGCGCGGCATCCGGGCCATCCCGGCGCACGGCCCGAGGGCGACGCCGGACCGCAGCCCGCCGGCCATCGTGGCAAAGCGGGACAGCCGCCCCGGGTCGTCACCGTCCGTGTGCAGATCCACCGGGCAGCCGTGCTCCCCGGCCAGCTCCAGGACGGCCTCGACGTACCCCGTCGGGTCCGGGTCGAGGTCCGGGCAGCCGCCGATGACGGAGGCGCCCATCTTCACGGCGTCCCGCAGCATCGCCAGCCCGTCCGCCCCGGCCACCCCGGTCAGCACCCGGGGCACCGCGACCGCCGCCAGGTCGGCGAGTCCGCGCAGCGACCTGCGGGCCTGCAGCACCGCTTCCAGCGAGCGCAGGCCCTGGACGCCGCCGATCCGGACGTGGCTGCGGGACGCCGTGGCGCCGTGCCCCAGTTGCAGCAGTGCGGCCTCCGTCGTGCGCCGTTGGACGTCCTCGGGGGAGTCGGAGGCGGGGCCCTCGGAGTCCGCGGTCAGTGCGGTGTCGCAGTGCGCGTGCGGCTCGACGGGGGCGGGGAGCAGGAGGTATCCGGCGAGGTCCACGCGGGCGCCCTGGGGCGCGAGGCTTCCGGCGGTGCCGACGGCTTCGATGCGGCCGCCGGCGAGGAGGACGTCGACCGTGCGGCCGTCGGCGAGCCGGGCGCCGCACAGGACCAGCGCACCGGTATCCGGCCTGGCCGGGCGGCCGGAGCCGGTCGGCCGGCCGGGGTTTTCCGGCTTGCCCGGCTGGGGCGGTGGCTGCGGTGAACTGCTGTCGGACATCGCGCTCCTCGAAGGCACGGGCGTGCAAGATCACGCAGCGTTCTTCCGAGCCTAGGGGGCCACCGGGAGAGCTTCGAGCAGGCGCGAAATAGTCGTACCGGTGTGGTGCGCGGGGTCGTTGGGGCACGGCCCCGATACGGATTTCACCTTTGGCTGCCGTCCGTGTAATGTCTTCATCGCTCGCCCCAATAGCTCAGTCGGCAGAGCGTCTCCATGGTAAGGAGAAGGTCTACGGTTCGATTCCGTATTGGGGCTCTGATGTGTGAGGTACCTCGCCCTCGGGCGAGGTGCAACTCGCATCACAGCGGTGTAGCTCAGTCGGTAGAGCAAGCGGCTCATAATCGCTGTGTCACCGGTTCAAGTCCGGTCACCGCTACTGACAGTAGCCGATTGTGGGGTCGGTCCTCCGATCGGCTACTCTTTTATGCGTTCATCCGTTCATCCGTCCGTCAAGGAGCACTCACGTGGCTGCCACAGACGTCCGCCCGAAGATCACGCTGGCCTGCGTGGAGTGCAAGGAGCGGAACTACATCACCAAGAAGAACCGGCGTAACGACCCGGACCGTCTTGAGATGAAGAAGCACTGCCCCCGTTGCAACTCGCACACTGCGCACCGCGAGACGCGATAACACAGGCTCGTTCGTGAGGCCGTCCCCATTTTTTGGGGGCGGCCTCACGGCGTTATCCACATCAGTACAGGGAGGTTGCGAGCCCATGGCGCTCGACCAGTCTTTTGTCGGACGCACGTACCCGCCCACCGACCCGTACGAGGTCGGCCGGGAAAAGATCCGCGAATTCGCCGAGGCGATCGGTGACAGCAATCCCGCTTACACCGACACCGAGGCGGCCAAGGCCCTCGGCCACGCCGACGTGATCGCGCCGCCGACCTTTGTGTTCGCGATCAGCTTCAAGGCCGCGGGCCAGGTCATCGAGGACCCGCAACTGGGGCTGGACTACAGCCGGGTGGTGCACGGCGACCAGAAGTTCGCCTACGCCCGGCCGGTGCGCGCCGGGGACCGGCTCTCGGTCACCTCCACCATCGAGGCCATCAAGACCATGGCGGGCAACGAGATCATCGATATCCGCGGCGAGGTGCACGACGAGGCGGGCGAACACGTCGTCACCGCCTTCACCAAGCTGGTCGCCCGACGCGCCGAGGAGGCCTGAGATGACCGCGAAGATCTCCTACGACGAGGTCGAGGTCGGCACCGAACTCCCGGCACAGTCCTTCCCGGTGAGCCGCGCCACCCTCGTCCGCTACGCGGGCGCCTCCGGCGACTTCAACCCGATCCACTGGAACGAGAAGTTCGCGAAGGAGGTCGGGCTCCCCGACGTCATCGCCCACGGCATGTTCACCATGGCCGAAGCGGTCCGTGTGGTCACCGACTGGGCCGGCGACCCGGCCGCCGTCGCCGAGTACGGCGTGCGCTTCACCAAGCCCGTCGTCGTCCCCAATGACGACACCGGCGCGCTCATCGAGGTCAGCGGCAAGGTCGCGGCCAAGCTGGACGACGACGACCGTACGGTCCGGGTCGACCTCATCGCGATGAGCGACGGCCAGAAGGTGCTGGGCATGTCCCGCGCCGTGGTCCGCCTCGCCTGAGCCCGCGGCGTACGGGGGCGGTCCGGCGAGGGATGCCGGACCGCCCCCGTACCCTTGGGCGCGTGCAGGAACTCCATGACGCCCCCCTCGCCCCGCTGACCACCTTCCGGCTCGGTGGCCCGGCCACCCGCCTCGTCACGGCCACCACCGACGACGAGGTCATCGCCGCGGTCCGCGCCGCCGACGACGCCGGCACCCCGCTGCTGATCATCGGCGGCGGCAGCAATCTCGTCATCGGCGACAAGGGCTTCGACGGCACGGCCCTGCGCATCGCCACTCGCGGGTTCGCGCTCGACGGCACGACCCTGACGCTCGCCGCGGGCGAGAACTGGTCGGACGCCGTCGCCCGCACGGTCGAGGCCGGACTGGCCGGTGTCGAATGCCTGGCCGGCATCCCCGGATCGGCCGGCGCCACCCCGATCCAGAACGTCGGCGCGTACGGCCAGGAGGTCTCCGCCACCCTCACCGAGGTCGTGGCCTACGACCGCCGGATCGCCGAGACCGTCACGATCCCGCACGCGGAGTGCGCCTTCTCCTACCGTCACAGCCGCTTCAAGCAGGACCCGGAGCGGTTCGTCGTGCTGCGGGTGCGGTTCGAGCTGGAGGACGCGGGCGGCCTGTCCGCACCGCTGAAGTACCTGGAGACCGCCCGCGCCCTGGGCGTCGAGGCCGGTGAGCGCGTCGCTGCGGCCGCCGCCCGCGAGACCGTCCTGCGGCTGCGCGCGGGCAAGGGCATGGTGCTGGACGCCGACGACCACGACACCTGGTCGGCCGGCTCCTTCTTCACCAACCCGATCCTCACCGAGGACGAGCACGCCGCCTTCGTGCGGCGCGTCCACGACCGCCTCGGCCCCGACACCGCACCGCCCGCCTTCCCGGCGGGGGAGGGCCGGGTGAAGACGTCGGCGGCCTGGCTCATCGACCGCGCCGGCTTCACCAAGGGGTACGGCAGCGGCCCGGCCAGGATCTCCACCAAGCACACCCTCGCGCTCACCAACCGCGGCGCGGCCACCACCGAGGACCTGCTCGCTCTGGCCCGCGAGGTCCGCGACGGCGTGCAGGCCGCCTTCGGCGTCACGCTCGTCAACGAACCCGTGACGATCGGCGTCGACCTCTAGCCGCCCAAGAGCCCAGCAGCCCAGCCACCTGGTCCCCGGCCGGCTAGTCGCCCGCCAGCCAGGTGTCGATGCCCGTCAGCAGCCGCTGCCGCTCGTCCTGCGGGGCGCGCGAGGCACGGACCGACTGGCGGGCCAGCTCGGCGAGTTCGGCGTCCGTGAAGCCGTGCGCGCTGCGGGCGATGTCGTACTGCGCGGCCAGCCGTGCGCCGAACAGCAGCGGGTCGTCCGCGCCCAGCGCCATCGGCACCCCGGCGTCGAAGAGCGTCCGCAGCGGGACGTCCTCCTGCTTCTCGTACACCCCCAGCGCCACATTCGACGTCGGGCACACCTCACACGTCACGCCGCGCTCCGCCAGCCGTCCCAGCAGCCTGGGGTCCTCCGCGGCCCGTACGCCGTGCCCGATCCGGCCGGCGTGCAGATCGTCCAGGCAGTCCCGCACGCTCGCGGGCCCCGACAGCTCGCCGCCGTGCGGCGCCGCCAGCAGGCCGCCCTCCCGGGCGATGGCGAAGGCGCGGTCGAAGTCCCTGGCGAATCCCCGGCGTTCGTCGTTGGACAGGCCGAATCCGACGACGCCCTGGTCGGCGTAGCGCACCGCCAGGCGGGCCAGGGTCCGGGCGTCCAACGGGTGCTTCATGCGGTTGGCCGCGACCAGGACGCGGATGCCGAGGCCGGTCTCCTGGGAGGCGCTGCGCACCGCGTCCAGGATGATCTCCAGCGCCGGGATCAGCCCGCCCAGCCGCGGGGCGTACGAGGTCGGGTCGACCTGGATCTCCAGCCAGCCCGCGCCGTCCCTGACGTCCTCCTCGGCGGCCTCGCGCACCAGCCGCTGGATGTCCTCGGGCGAGCGCAGACAGGACCGCGCGATGTCGTACAGCCGCTGGAAACGGAACCAGCCGCGCTCGTCGGTGGCCCGCAACTGGGGCGGCTCACCGCCCTTGAGCGCCTCCGGCAGATGCACGCCGTATTTGTCGGCGAGCTCCAACAGGGTCGTGGCCCGCATCGATCCGGTGAAATGCAGGTGCAGGTGGGCCTTCGGCAACTGACGCACATCACGAACGCTCTCCATCCGGAGATCTTGCCGCATCCACCCACCCGGCCGGTAGGGCCCGCCCCGAACGAAGGCACCACCAAATGCGCGTGCGGGCCGGAAGACATTCCGGCCCGCACGCGCAATTGACACCTAGGTCATCAGCAGGTGACTGCTACTTGGCCTCCGCCAGCAGCTTCTGGATCCGCGAGACGCCCTCGACCAGGTCCTCGTCGCCGAGCGCGTACGAGAGCCGCAGGTAGCCGGGGGTGCCGAAGGCCTCACCCGGTACGACGGCGACCTCCGCCTCCTCCAGGATGATCTCGGCCAGCTCGACGCTGGACGACGGGCGCCGGCCGCGGATCTCCTTGCCCAGGAGCTCCTTCACCGACGGGTAGGCGTAGAACGCGCCCTCGGGCTCCGGGCAGAGCACGCCGTCGATCTCGTTGAGCATCCGCACGATCGTCTTGCGGCGCCGGTCGAAGGCGACCTTCATCTCCTCGACGGCCGTCAGGTCGCCGGAGACCGCAGCGATGGCCGCGGCCTGCGAGACGTTGGCGACGTTGGACGTGGCGTGCGACTGGAGGTTCGCGGCGGCCTTGATGACGTCCTTGGGGCCGATCGCCCACCCGACGCGCCAGCCGGTCATCGCGTACGTCTTCGCCACGCCGTTGACGACGATGCACTTGTCGCGCAGCTCGGGCACGACGACGGGCAGCGAGGAGAACTCGGCGTCGCCGTAGACCAGGTGCTCGTAGATCTCGTCGGTCAGCACCCACAGGCCGTGCTCGGCGGCCCAGCGGCCGACCGCCTCGACCTGCTCGCGGGTGTAGACCGCGCCGGTCGGGTTGGACGGCGAGACGAAGAGCAGCACCTTGGTGCGCTCCGTGCGGGCCGCCTCCAGCTGCTCGACGCTCACGCGGTAGCCGGTGGTCTCGTCCGCGACGACGTCCACCGGGACACCGCCGGCGAGCTGGATCGACTCGGGGTAGGTGGTCCAGTACGGCGCCGGGACGATGACCTCGTCGCCCGGGTCGAGGATGGCCGCGAACGCTTCGTAGATGGCCTGCTTGCCACCGTTGGTCACCAGGACGTTGGCGGCCTCGATCTCGTAGCCGGAGTCGCGCAGCGTCTTGGCGACGATCGCGGCCTTCAGCTCGGGGAGGCCGCCGGCCGGGGTGTAGCGGTGGAACTTCGGGTTGCGGCAGGCCTCGACGGCCGCCTCGACGATGTAGTCGGGCGTGGGGAAGTCGGGCTCACCGGCGCCGAAGCCGATCACCGGACGCCCGGCGGCCTTGAGGGCCTTCGCCTTGGCGTCGACGGCGAGGGTCGCGGACTCGGAGATCGAACCGACGCGGGCGGAGACCCGGCGCTCGGTGGGGGACGATGCAGAAGGAGTAGCAGCGCTCATACATGCATCGTCCCAGACCGCCGACGAGCCCGGCACATCGGTTTCACGGCGGCCCCCAGGACGTTTCTGTTCGACGCCCGGCCCTGAAGCACGTACACTCGCTGACCGTTGGCTCCCAACAGGTCGCCGCGGCTGCCGCACTCAGTGCAGTCGGTCGCATGCGGTAGGTTGGGGGAACCACAAAGGGTCGTAGCTCAATTGGTAGAGCACTGGTCTCCAAAACCAGCGGTTGGGGGTTCAAGTCCCTCCGGCCCTGCTACACGCACTTCGTCACCAGAGTGCGTGCACGCGTACGTACTGAAATGCACCGCCGTGCGGCTCAACCGGGCGCGGCACGGCCACGACCCGGATTCAGGTGAGGACGAGTGACGGACGCCCTGGGCTCCATCGACATGCCTGAGCGCGGTCGTTCCGAGGACGAAACCGCGGAATCCCAGAAGAAGCCCCGCCGTGGCGGCAAGCGCGGCAAGAAGGGCCCCTTCGCGCGTCTCGCGCTGTTCTACCGCCAGGTTGTGGCGGAACTCCGCAAGGTCGTCTGGCCCACGCGCAACCAGCTGTCGACGTACACCAGCGTGGTGATCGTCTTCGTTGTCATCATCATCGGTCTCGTAACCGTGATTGACTTGGGTATCAACCGAGTCGTCGGGTACGTCTTCGGCTGATCCCGCGGAGGGCGCCTCAGCGGGCGCCTTTTCGCATGTTCAACCCCTTGAAGCAAGGAAGAAGCAGCCACGTGTCTGACCCGAACCTGAACGACGCCGCCGAGCCCGTCGCGGCGGCTGCAGAGGCCGACGTTGACGAGGCTGTCTCGGCCGAGGTCGAGGGCGACGACACCGCTCTGGAGATCGTCGAGAACGCCGACGGCACCGACGAGCTCGACGCCGAGGACGCCGCTGCCGGCGAGCCCGCCGAAGAGGCCGCGGTCAATGTCGACGGTGACGCCGAGGCCGCCGCAGAGGTCGCCGAGGACGAGGCCGCCGCAGAGGTCGAGCAGGGCGAGGACGCGGAGCCCGAGGAGGAGCAGGAGCCGGTCGACCCGGTGGCCGCACTCCGTGACGAGCTGCGCACCCTCCCCGGCGAGTGGTACGTCATCCACACCTACGCGGGCTACGAGAACCGCGTGAAGACCAACCTTGAACAGCGTGCCGTCTCGCTGAACGTCGAGGACTTCATCTTCCAGGCCGAGGTGCCGCAGGAAGAGGTCGCCCAGATCAAGAACGGCGAGCGCAAGACCGTCCGCCAGAACAAGCTCCCGGGCTACGTGCTCGTGCGCATGGACCTGACGAATGAGTCCTGGGGCGTCGTCCGTAACACCCCGGGCGTCACCGGCTTCGTGGGCAACGCCTACGACCCGTACCCGCTGACGCTGGACGAGATCGTCAAGATGCTCGCCCCGGAGGCCGAGGAGAAGGCCGCCAAGGAGGCCGCTGCGGCCGAGGGCAAGCCGGCGCCGTCCCGCAAGGTCGAGGTCCAGGTGCTGGACTTCGAGGTGGGCGACTCCGTCACCGTCACCGACGGTCCGTTCGCGACGCTGCAGGCCACGATCAACGAGATCAACGCCGACTCGAAGAAGGTCAAGGGCCTCGTCGAGATCTTCGGCCGCGAGACCCCGGTCGAGCTCAGCTTCGACCAGATCCAGAAGAACTAGTTTCTTCCGGAACACCAGCCATACCGAGCAGGTCAGACGGGCTTCGCGGCCCGTCTGACCTGCTCGGTTTTTGGCCGCGCGACTATACCCGTTATCGTTGTGCGGTATGCCTCCATCCGGATGACCGGATTGCGGGGCGAAACAACTCTCACTAGGACCCGGAGAGAGCATGCCTCCCAAGAAGAAGAAGGTCACGGGGCTTATCAAGCTCCAGATCAGTGCCGGCGCCGCAAACCCGGCTCCGCCGGTCGGCCCCGCGCTGGGCCAGCACGGCGTCAACATCATGGAGTTCTGCAAGGCCTACAACGCCGCGACCGAGTCGCAGCGTGGCATGGTCGTGCCGGTGGAGATCACGGTCTACGAAGACCGCTCCTTCACCTTCATCACGAAGACTCCGCCGGCCGCGAAGCTGATCCTCAAGGCCGCGGGTGTGGAGAAGGGCTCCGGCGAGCCGCACACCAAGAAGGTCGCGAAGATCACCGACGCCCAGGTGCGCGAGATCGCCACGACCAAGATGCCCGACCTGAACGCGAACGACCTGGACGCCGCGGCGAAGATCATCGCCGGCACCGCGCGTTCCATGGGCGTCACGGTCGAGGGCTGACCGCCGTCCCGTAGGCCGTGGCGGTAGCCGAACACCGTCGCAGCCCGTGGCAGGGCCAGGCGCTGGCCCGCACCACGACTCCATCTCCAGCACTCAGGAGCAGCAGTGAAGCGCAGCAAGAATCTTCGCAACGCGGACGCGAAGATCGACGCGGAGCGTGTGTACGCCCCGCTCGAAGCCGTCCGTATCGCCAAGGACACCTCGTCCGCCAAGTTCGACGCGACCGTCGAGGTTGCCATGCGTCTGGGCGTTGACCCGCGCAAGGCCGACCAGATGGTCCGTGGCACCGTGAACCTCCCGCACGGCACCGGTAAGACCGCCCGGGTCCTGGTCTTCGCGACCGGCGACCGTGCAGCGGCCGCGGAAGCCGCCGGCGCCGACATTGTCGGCTCCGACGAACTGATCGACGAGGTCTCCAAGGGCCGTCTGGACTTCGACGCCGTCGTCGCCACCCCGGACCTCATGGGCAAGGTCGGCCGCCTCGGCCGCGTGCTCGGTCCGCGTGGTCTGATGCCGAACCCGAAGACCGGCACCGTCACCCCCGATGTCGCCAAGGCTGTCACCGACATCAAGGGCGGCAAGATCGAGTTCCGCGTGGACAAGCACGCGAACCTCCACTTCATCATCGGCAAGGTCTCCTTCGACGAGACCAAGCTGGTGGAGAACTACGCCGCGGCGCTGGAGGAGATCAACCGTCTCAAGCCGTCCGCCGCCAAGGGCCGCTACATCAAGAAGGCCACCATCACCACCACGATGGGCCCCGGCATCGCGCTGGACGCGAACCGCACCCGCAACCTCCTCGTCGAGGAAGACGCCGTCTGATCTCCTTGATCAACGGCGCCTAGCGCGCAGTTCACCCCGTCAGGCCCCGATTCTCCCCAGGGAGAATCGGGGCCTGACGCATGTGGTGTCAGTGCTCTGCACTAAAGTCGGCCCCGAGTTCCATAAGGAAGATCTAAGGGGGAGCCTCAGATGCGAAGCATGCGAATCACCGCCGCCGTGGCGGGAGTTGTCCTGCTGGTGGGCGGTCTCAGCGCCTGTAACGACGACGCCGGCAAGGCCGCGGGCGGCAGTGGCGGCAGCAGCGGCGGGGGAGGCGACGCCGCGGGCAAGCAGCAGTCGCCGCTGGACGCCGCGCTGGCCTCGCTGAAGAAGGCTTCCCAGCAGACGACCGGCAAGCAGTCCGCGAAGGTCGACGGCACGACCAAGAGCGGTGGCGCCGAGCAGAAGCTCAAGGGCGCTCTCGACTGGTCGCAGGGCGTGCGGATGACCGTCGACATCACGCAGTCGGGCGGGGTGGGCGGTGGCAAGCCCATGAAGGCGCTCTACACCGCGGACGCGATGTACATGAACCTCGGCGCGGCCGGTCTGGGCGGCAAGCCGTGGGTGAAGTACGACTACGACGTCATGGCCAAGAAGATGGGCCCGGCCGGCGCCCTGCTGAAGGACGGGCTGCAGAACAACAACCCGGGCCGGTCCGTGGATCTGCTGCTCGCCTCGGGCAAGGTCAAGGAAGTGGGCAAGGAGTCCGTCCGCGGCGTCCAGGCGACCCACTACTCCGGGACCCTCGGCGTGAGCGAGATGGCCCGTATGCAGTCGAAGGACGTCAGCGAGGCGGACCTCCAGTCGCTGGAGAAGCAGCTGAAGACGATCGGCGCGAAGAACGAGACCATCGACCTGTGGATCGGCGCTGACAACCTGCTCGTCAAGAAGCGCGAGCAGATGGACAGCAAGTCCGCTCCGTACGACTCGACGCTCTTCTACTCCGACTACGGCACCAAGGTCACGGTGACCGAGCCGCCGGCGAGCGAGACGACCGAATACAAGTAATTGCAGCGTCCGTAGTGTCGCGGGCGGGGGCGTGGTCGATGCCCCCGCTCAGCCGATTTGCCTGATGGCAGACCGTTCCCGTACCGTACCCGAGAAGCCAAAGACCGCTGGTTGTCTCTACGCGTCCGATTCTCGGGCGTGTGGTGGCCGAAGGATCCGCTAGCTATTGCGGACGGCCTGCGCAGGTATGTGTGGTTGAACTCCCGGGTGAGGTCTGTCCGGTCGAGTCACGCCCCGTGCGCCTGCGCCGGGGCGTTTGTTTTGCCCAGCCCCTTCTGCGCGGTCCTCATCACCCGGAAGGAGGCCGAGGCTCATGGCGAGGCCCGACAAGGTCGCAGCCGTCGAGGAGATTACGAACAAGTTCCGTAACTCCAACGCTGCTGTAGTGACCGCGTACACCGGTCTTACCGTTGCGCAGCTCAAGGAGCTGCGTCGTTCGCTCGGTGAGAACGCTCAGTACCGTGTGGTGAAGAACACGCTGACCAAGATCGCGGCCAATGAGGCCGGGATTCAGCTGGACGAGCACCTCAAGGGCTCGACCGCTGTTGCCTTCGTTACCGGTGACCCGGTCACGGCGGCGAAGGGTCTTCGTGACTTCGCCAAGGAGAACCCCGCTCTCGTCATCCAGGGCGGTGTCCTTGATGGCAAGGCGCTGTCCGCCGACGAGATCAAGAAGCTTGCGGACCTCGAGTCCCGCGAGGTTCTGCTCGCCAAGCTGGCGGGTGGCATGAAGGCGTCCATGGCCAAGGCCGCGGCGACCTTCCAGGCCCCGCTCACGAAGTTCGCCCGCACCGCGGACGCGCTTCGCAGCAAGGTCGAGGAGCAGGGCGGTGCCGGTACGCCGGCTCCCGCCGAGGCTGCGGAGTAACCCACTCCCCAGTCCAGCGGGCCCGTACGCCCGCCGACATGTACATCCGGCACCAGCCGAATTAGTGGAAGGACCGCCACCATGGCGAAGCTCAGCCAGGAAGACCTGCTCGCGCAGTTCGAGACGATGACCCTCATCGAGCTCTCCGAGTTCGTGAAGCTCTTCGAGGAGAAGTTCGACGTCGAGGCTGCCGCCCCGGTCGCCGTTGCCGCCGGTGTCCCCGGTGCCCCCGCCGCCGCCGAGGCCGAGGAGCAGGACGAGTTCGACGTCGTCCTCACCGGCGCCGGCGACAAGAAGATCCAGGTCATCAAGGTCGTGCGTGAGCTGACCTCCCTGGGCCTGAAGGAGGCCAAGGACCTCGTCGACGGCACCCCGAAGCCCGTCCTCGAGAAGGTCGACAAGGCCGCCGCCGACAAGGCTGCCGAGGCCCTCAAGGGCGCCGGCGCCTCGGTCGAGGTCAAGTGACTTCACTGAGTCTCTGACTCACGTCCTGTGCGCCTCTGGCGTACGCGGACACAGCGAAGGGCGATCACCCATGCGGGTGGTCGCCCTTCGGCGCTCTCCGCCGCTGCTGCGTTGTCCCGGGCCGGCGTGCGAGTATGGTGATCATCGTTGCCCGGACGTGTCCGATGTGACGTTCTCCCTGAGGCGGGGGGCCTTGACGAACCGGACGCGGCGCGCAATTCTCGGGACGCGACGCAGAAGCGATCCAGGGTCCGAGGCATGGATCGCGGACGAAGAGGGAAGCATCGGTGTGCGCCACTGGCGCAGGGCTTTCGGCAGGCGCAGGGCATGGGCGTAGAGAAGAACAACGAGGGGCTCCTCCATCTGGGAGGGCGCGACCTCCCGGAGGGAGAAGATCGGTATCACGGTGCTGAACCGGTCTCCGGAACCTCGCTCTGGACATCAGTGTGCCAAGTGGCTACACTGACCCTTTGCGCTGCCTGTTAGCTGCTCCCTGCCCGTCACCAGGGGCATACCCGAGCCCGAGCAAAGCTGGATGATCCGCCCTGACCTGGGCCTTCCCCCCGCCTGCTCGATTCGGGACCGGTACGCGCGTAGTGAGTCCGAGCCCTCGGAAGGACCCCCTCTTGGCCGCCTCGCGCAACGCCTCGACTGCCAATACGAACAACGGCGACAGCACCGCCCCGCTGCGCATCTCTTTTGCGAAGATCAAGGAGCCCCTCGGGGTTCCGAACCTCCTTGCGCTGCAGACCGAAAGCTTCGACTGGCTGCTCGGCAATGCCGCATGGAAGGGTCGCGTCGAGGCTGCGCTGGAGAGTGGGCAGGAAGTTCCCACCAAGTCCGGTCTCGAAGAGATCTTTGAAGAGATCTCCCCGATCGAAGACTTCTCCGGGTCGATGTCGCTGACGTTCCGCGACCACCGTTTCGAGCCCCCCAAGAACTCCATCGACGAGTGCAAGGAGCGCGACTTCACGTACGCGGCTCCGCTCTTCGTCACCGCGGAGTTCACCAACAACGAGACCGGCGAGATCAAGTCCCAGACGGTCTTCATGGGCGACTTCCCGCTCATGACGAACAAGGGCACCTTCTGCATCAACGGCACCGAGCGTGTCGTCGTCTCGCAGCTGGTCCGCTCGCCGGGCGTCTACTTCGACAGCTCCATCGACAAGACGTCCGACAAGGACATCTTCTCGGCCAAGGTCATCCCGTCCCGTGGTGCCTGGCTGGAGCTGGAGATCGACAAGCGCGACATGGTCGGTGTGCGCATCGACCGTAAGCGTAAGCAGTCGGTCACCGTCCTGCTCAAGGCTCTCGGTTGGACGACCGAGCAGATCCTTGAGGAGTTCGGCGAGTACGAGTCCATGCGCGCCACCCTGGAGAAGGACCACACCCAGGGCCAGGACGACGCGCTGCTCGACATCTACCGCAAGCTGCGTCCGGGCGAGCCCCCGACCCGTGAGGCCGCGCAGACGCTGCTCGAGAACCTCTACTTCAACCCCAAGCGCTACGACCTCGCGAAGGTCGGCCGCTACAAGGTCAACAAGAAGCTCGGTGGCGACGAGCCGCTCGACGCCGGTGTGCTGACCACGGACGACGTCATCGCGACGATCAAGTACCTGGTCAAGCTGCACGCCGGTGAGACCGAGACGACCGGCGAGTCCGGCCGGACGATCGTCGTCGAGACCGACGACATCGACCACTTCGGCAACCGTCGTCTGCGTAACGTCGGCGAGCTCATCCAGAACCAGGTCCGTACGGGTCTGGCTCGTATGGAGCGCGTCGTGCGTGAGCGCATGACCACCCAGGACGTCGAGGCGATCACGCCGCAGACCCTGATCAACATCCGGCCGGTCGTCGCCTCCATCAAGGAGTTCTTCGGCACCAGCCAGCTGTCCCAGTTCATGGACCAGACGAACCCGCTGTCGGGCCTGACCCACAAGCGTCGTCTGTCCGCGCTGGGCCCCGGTGGTCTGTCCCGTGAGCGGGCCGGCCTGGACGTCCGTGACGTGCACCCCTCGCACTACGGCCGCATGTGCCCGATTGAGACCCCTGAAGGTCCCAACATCGGTCTGATCGGTTCGCTGGCCTCCTACGGCCGGGTCAACGTCTTCGGCTTCATCGAGACGCCCTACCGCAAGGTTGTCGACGGCCAGGTCACCGAGGAGGTGGACTACCTCACCGCCGATGAGGAGGACCGCTTCCTGATCGCGCAGGCCAACGCGCCGCTGACCGAGGACATGCACTTCGCCGAACAGCGTGTGCTGGTCCGCCGTCGTGGTGGCGAGGTCGACCTCGTCACCGTCGACGAGGTGGACTTCATGGACGTCTCGCCGCGCCAGATGGTGTCGGCCGCGACCGCCATGATCCCGTTCCTCGAGCACGACGACGCCAACCGCGCGCTCATGGGATCGAACATGATGCGCCAGGCCGTTCCGCTGATCAAGGCGGAGTCCCCGCTGGTCGGCACCGGCATGGAGTACCGCTGTGCGGTCGACGCCGGTGACGTCATCAAGGCGGAGAAGGACGGTGTGGTCCAGGAGGTTTCCGCGGACTACATCACCGTCGCCAACGACGACGGCACGTACACCACGTACCGCGTCGCCAAGTTCACCCGCTCCAACCAGGGCACCTCCTTCAATCAGAAGGTCGTCGTCAACGAGGGCGCGCGCGTCATCGAGGGCCAGGTCCTCGCCGACGGTCCGTCCACGGACGAGGGCGAGATGGCGCTGGGCAAGAACCTGCTCGTGGCGTTCATGCCGTGGGAGGGTCACAACTACGAGGACGCGATCATCCTGTCGCAGCGCCTCGTGCAGGACGACGTCCTCTCCTCGATCCACATCGAGGAGCACGAGGTCGACGCCCGTGACACCAAGCTCGGCCCGGAGGAGATCACCCGGGACATCCCGAACGTCTCCGAAGAGGTCCTGTCCGACCTCGACGAGCGCGGCATCATCCGTATCGGTGCCGAGGTCGTCGCCGGCGACATCCTCGTCGGCAAGGTCACGCCCAAGGGTGAGACCGAGCTGACCCCCGAGGAGCGCCTGCTCCGCGCGATCTTCGGTGAGAAGGCGCGCGAGGTGCGCGACACCTCGCTGAAGGTGCCGCACGGTGAGATCGGCAAGGTCATCGGCGTCCGCGTCTTCGACCGCGAAGAGGGCGACGAGCTGCCCCCTGGCGTGAACCAACTGGTCCGCGTCTACGTCGCCCAGAAGCGCAAGATCACCGACGGTGACAAGCTCGCCGGCCGTCACGGCAACAAGGGCGTCATCTCGAAGATCCTGCCGGTCGAGGACATGCCGTTCCTGGAGGACGGCACCCCGGTCGACATCATCCTCAACCCGCTGGGTGTCCCGTCCCGAATGAACCCGGGGCAGGTCCTGGAGATCCACCTCGGCTGGCTCGCCAGCCAGGGCTGGAAGGTCGAGGGTGTCGAGGAGGAGTGGAAGAAGCGTCTCCACGCCATCGCCGCCGACGAGGTGGAGCCCGGCTCCAACGTCGCCACCCCGGTGTTCGACGGTGCGCGCGAGGACGAGATCTCCGGTCTCTTCGAGTCGACGATCCCGAACCGCGACGGCGAGCGGATGGTCAAGGGTTCCGGCAAGGCGCGGCTGTTCGACGGCCGCTCCGGTGAGCCGTTCCCGGAGCCGATCTCGATCGGCTACATGTACATCCTCAAGCTGCACCACCTGGTCGACGACAAGCTGCACGCGCGGTCGACCGGTCCGTACTCGATGATCACCCAGCAGCCGCTGGGTGGTAAGGCCCAGTTCGGTGGCCAGCGCTTCGGTGAGATGGAGGTGTGGGCGCTGGAGGCATACGGCGCCGCGTACGCCCTCCAGGAGCTGCTGACGATCAAGTCCGACGACGTGACCGGCCGCGTGAAGGTCTACGAGGCCATCGTCAAGGGCGAGAACATCCCCGAGCCCGGCATCCCCGAGTCGTTCAAGGTGCTCATCAAGGAGATGCAGTCCCTGTGCCTCAACGTGGAGGTGCTGTCCTCGGACGGCATGTCCATCGAGATGCGGGACACCGACGAGGACGTCTTCCGTGCAGCGGAAGAGCTCGGTATCGACCTGTCCCGGCGCGAGCCGAGCAGCGTCGAAGAGGTCTGACGGGTCTGGCGGGGGCTCTCACAAGGAGCCCCCGCCGTCCCCGGACCCCCAGTCAGACCATGATTGAGACTCGACCCTGAAAGAGGGATTGACGACAGTGCTCGACGTCAACTTCTTCGACGAGCTGCGGATCGGCCTCGCTACCGCTGACGACATCCGTCAGTGGTCGCACGGCGAGGTCAAGAAGCCGGAGACCATCAACTACCGCACCCTCAAGCCCGAAAAGGACGGACTCTTCTGCGAGAAGATCTTCGGTCCGACCCGGGACTGGGAGTGCTACTGCGGTAAGTACAAGCGCGTCCGCTTCAAGGGCATCATCTGCGAGCGCTGCGGCGTCGAGGTCACTCGCGCCAAGGTGCGTCGTGAGCGGATGGGCCACATCGAGCTTGCCGCTCCCGTTACCCACATCTGGTACTTCAAGGGCGTGCCGAGCCGGCTGGGCTACCTGCTGGACCTCGCGCCCAAGGACCTCGAAAAGGTCATCTACTTCGCCGCCTACATGATCACGTGGGTGGACGAGGAGCGCCGTACGCGTGACCTGCCGTCGCTGGAGGCGCACGTCTCCGTCGAGCGTCAGCAGATCGAGCAGCGTCGTGACTCCGACCTGGAGGCCCGCGCCAAGAAGCTCGAGACCGACCTGGCCGAGCTGGAGGCCGAGGGCGCCAAGGCCGACGTGCGCCGCAAGGTGCGCGAAGGTGCCGAGCGTGAGATGAAGCAGCTGCGTGACCGCGCGCAGCGTGCCATCGACCGTCTCGACGAGGTCTGGAACCGCTTCAAGAACCTCAAGGTCCAGGACCTCGAGGGCGACGAGCTGCTCTACCGCGAGCTGCGTGACCGTTTCGGCACGTACTTCGACGGCTCCATGGGTGCCGCTGCCCTGCAGAGGCGCCTGGAGACCTTCGACCTCGAGGAGGAGGCCGAGCGCCTCCGCGAGATCATCCGGACCGGCAAGGGCCAGAAGAAGACCCGTGCGCTCAAGCGCCTCAAGGTCGTCTCCGCCTTCCTGCAGACCCGCAACAGCCCCAAGGGCATGGTGCTGGACTGCATCCCGGTGATCCCGCCGGACCTGCGTCCGATGGTGCAGCTGGACGGTGGCCGCTTCGCGACCTCCGACCTGAACGACCTGTACCGCCGTGTGATCAACCGCAACAACCGCCTCAAGCGTCTCCTTGACCTCGGTGCCCCCGAGATCATCGTGAACAACGAGAAGCGGATGCTGCAGGAGGCCGTCGACGCGCTGTTCGACAACGGCCGTCGTGGTCGCCCGGTCACCGGTCCCGGTAACCGCCCGCTGAAGTCCCTGAGCGACATGCTCAAGGGCAAGCAGGGTCGTTTCCGTCAGAACCTGCTCGGTAAGCGAGTCGACTACTCGGCGCGTTCCGTCATCGTCGTCGGCCCGCAGCTCAAGCTGCACCAGTGTGGTCTGCCCAAGGCCATGGCGCTGGAGCTCTTCAAGCCGTTCGTGATGAAGCGCCTGGTCGACCTCAACCACGCGCAGAACATCAAGTCGGCCAAGCGCATGGTCGAGCGCGGCCGCACGGTCGTCTACGACGTGCTCGAAGAGGTCATCGCCGAGCACCCGGTGCTGCTGAACCGTGCGCCGACCCTGCACCGTCTGGGCATCCAGGCCTTCGAGCCGCAGCTGGTCGAGGGCAAGGCCATTCAGATTCACCCGCTCGTCTGCACCGCGTTCAACGCGGACTTCGACGGTGACCAGATGGCCGTCCACCTCCCGCTGTCCGCGGAGGCCCAGGCCGAGGCCCGCATCCTGATGCTGTCCTCGAACAACATCCTCAAGCCGGCCGACGGCCGTCCGGTCACCATGCCCACCCAGGACATGGTGCTCGGCCTCTTCTTCCTCACCACGGATGAAGAGGAGCGCAAGGTCATCGGCGAGGGCCGGGCGTTCGGCTCGACCGCCGAAGCGATCATGGGCTTCGACGCCAAGGAGCTGTCGCTCCAGGCGAAGGTCGACATCCGCTTCCCGATCGGCACCGTCCCGCCCCGTGGCTGGACCCCGCCGGTTCCGGAAGAGGGCGAGCCCGAGTGGCAGCAGGGTGACAGCTTCCGGCTGCGTACGACCCTGGGCCGCGCGCTCTTCAACGAGCTGCTGCCCGAGGACTACCCGTTCGTCGACTACTCGGTGGGCAAGAAGCAGCTCTCCGCGATCGTCAACGACCTGGCCGAGCGCTACCCCAAGGTCATCGTGGCGGCGACGCTCGACAACCTGAAGGCGGCCGGCTTCCACTGGGCCACCCGTTCCGGCGTCACCGTCGCCGTTTCGGACATCGTCGTCCCCGAGGCCAAGAAGGCCATCGTCAAGGGCTACGAGGACCAGGACGAGAAGGTCCAGAAGCAGTACGAGCGCGGTCTGATCACCAAGGACGAGCGCACGCAGGAGCTCATCAACATCTGGACCAAGGCGACCAACGAGGTTGCCGAGGCGATGAATGAGAACTTCCCGAAGACCAACCCCATCTTCATGATGGTGGACTCGGGTGCGCGCGGAAACATGATGCAGATGCGTCAGATCGCGGGTATGCGTGGTCTGGTGTCCAACGCCAAGAACGAGACCATCCCGCGACCCATCAAGGCGTCGTTCCGTGAGGGTCTCTCCGTGCTGGAGTACTTCATCTCCACGCACGGTGCCCGTAAGGGTCTGGCGGACACCGCTCTTCGTACCGCCGACTCCGGTTACCTCACCCGTCGTCTGGTCGACGTCTCCCAGGACGTCATCATTCGCGAGGAGGACTGCGGCACGGAGCGTGGCCTCAAGCTGCGGATCGCCACGAAGGGCGCCGACGGTGTCCTGCGCAAGGCGGACGACGTCGAGTCCAGCGTGTACGCGCGGATGCTGTCCGAGGACGTCGTCATCGACGGCAAGGTCGTCGGCCCGGCGAACGTCGACCTCGGTGACGTGCTCATCGACCAGCTGGTCGCGCACGGCGTCGAGGAGGTCAAGACGCGTTCGGTCCTGACCTGTGAGTCCGCGGTCGGCACCTGTGCCTTCTGCTACGGCCGTTCGCTGGCCACCGGCAAGCTGGTCGACATCGGTGAGGCGGTCGGCATCATCGCCGCCCAGTCCATCGGTGAGCCCGGCACCCAGCTGACGATGCGTACCTTCCACACCGGTGGTGTGGCGGGTGACGACATCACCCTGGGTCTGCCGCGTGTCGTCGAGCTCTTCGAGGCCCGTACGCCCAAGGGCGTCGCCCCGATCTCGGAGGCGGCCGGCCGCGTCCGTATCGAGGAGACCGAGAAGACCAAGAAGCTCGTCGTCACCCCGGACGACGGCAGCGACGAGACCGCCTTCGGCGTCTCGAAGCGTGCCCGTCTCCTGGTCGGCGAGGGTGACCACGTCCAGGTCGGCCAGCCGCTGACCGTGGGCGCGATCAACCCGCACGACGTGCTGCGGATCCTCGGTCAGCGCGCGGTCCAGGTCCACCTGGTCGGCGAAGTCCAGAAGGTCTACAACAGCCAGGGCGTGGCGATCCACGACAAGCACATCGAGATCATCATCCGGCAGATGCTGCGCCGTGTGACGATCATCGAGTCCGGCGACGCGGAGCTGCTGCCGGGCGAGCTGGTGGAGCGCACGAAGTTCGAGGGCGAGAACCGTCGCGTCGTGGCGGAAGGCGGCCACCCGGCCTCCGGCCGTCCGCAGCTGATGGGTATCACCAAGGCTTCGCTGGCCACCGAGTCCTGGCTGTCGGCGGCGTCCTTCCAGGAGACGACCCGGGTTCTGACCGACGCGGCGATCAACGCCAAGTCGGACTCCCTGATCGGCCTCAAGGAGAACGTCATCATCGGTAAGCTCATCCCGGCCGGTACGGGCCTGTCCCGCTACCGCAACATCCGGGTCGAGCCCACCGAGGAAGCCAAGGCCGCGATGTACTCGGCCGTCGGTTACGACGACATCGACTACTCGCCCTTCGGCACCGGCTCCGGCCAGGCGGTCCCGCTGGAGGACTACGACTACGGTCCGTACAACCAGTAAGCCCGTCCCGGGCACGTCCCGGAACGCGCTGCACGCAGGGCGGTCACCCGTTGAGGGTGGCCGCCCTGCGGCGTTGTGGGGGCAGGAGGCGCGGAACGCGGACGGTACGTGCGGATTCCTCCGGGCCGCGTTCCGAGCCACCCACGGGGCTCCTCCGGTCGCCGTGGGTGCGCGGCCTCCGCCGTCCTTCCCGCCACCAGGCCCCCCGAGGGAACTTGTCCTCCCATTGCTGCGTCTCTGATGAGAAGATGGGGAGAACTGTCGAGCGGGGGGAGGGTCGCGAAGTGGCATTCCAGCCGTGGCAGGGTGGGCCGGTTCAGCCGTCGAATCAGGTGCCGGCCATGCGTGCCTCGCATGCCGATCGTGAGCGTGCGGTCGATGTGCTGAAGGCGGGGTTCGCCGAGGGGCGGCTCGGGCAGTCGGAGTACGAGCAGCGGATCACCCGGGCCTATCAGGCACAAACGCATTCCGAGCTGCAGATGCTGGTCGCGGATCTTCCGCAGGGGCCGGTGCCGCAGGCGCAGTTCCAGCCGCGGCCGCTGCCGGCGACGTTCATGCCGATGCCCATGCCGATGCCGATGCCGGTGCACACCAACAGTTCCGCCACGGGTGCGCTGGTCTGCGGCATCATGGCGCCGGTGACCTGGGGGCTGACGGCGATCCCGGCCGTGATCCTGGGGCACAAGGCGCGGGCCGAGATCCGCAGGTCCGGGGAGCGCGGGGACGGGCAGGCCATCGCGGGGCTGGTGCTCGGCTGGCTGGGGATCGGCGCCTGGGCGTTGTTCTTCCTGGTGTTCGTGTTGCTGGCCGCGGTCAGTTGAGCGCTGAGGACCGGCGTGGCCGGTCACCGGCCTTCTTCCGTAGGGCCGTGGATCGCACTACGGTGACCTGTACGCCGTGAGGAGTCCGGCGTGTCCTTCGCGTGTGCATTTGTTTTGACCGCAGCCCATGCGGTAGGTACGCTCTGACCTTGTGCCTGGGGTGTCCCTGGGCTGCCGTGCGCACAATCTCCCCCAGCCACTGGCCGGGAGATGACCGCCGCAGCCAGGTTTCTGCACCGCAATCTGCCGCCGCTCTCATTCCAGCGAGCGGTCTGCAGTATTCGACACACCCGACCGCGTGGGTCGGGAAATGTTCCAGGTTAGCTTTACCGAGACTGGCACACAGAAACCGGAGAAACGGTGCCTACGATCCAGCAGCTGGTCCGAAAGGGCCGGCAGGACAAGGTCGAGAAGAACAAGACGCCCGCGCTCGAGGGTTCGCCCCAGCGCCGTGGCGTCTGCACGCGTGTTTTCACGACCACCCCGAAGAAGCCGAACTCGGCCCTGCGTAAGGTCGCGCGTGTGCGTCTGACCAGCGGGATCGAGGTCACCGCTTACATTCCGGGTGAGGGCCACAACCTGCAGGAGCACTCGATCGTGCTCGTGCGTGGCGGCCGTGTGAAGGACCTGCCGGGTGTTCGGTACAAGATCATCCGCGGCTCCCTCGACACGCAGGGCGTCAAGAACCGCAAGCAGGCTCGCAGCCGCTACGGCGCCAAGAAGGAGAAGTAAGAATGCCTCGTAAGGGCCCCGCCCCGAAGCGCCCGGTCATCATTGACCCGGTCTACGGTTCTCCTCTGGTGACCTCCCTCATCAACAAGGTGCTGCTGAACGGAAAGCGCTCCACTGCTGAGCGCATCGTTTACGGCGCCATGGAGGGTCTGCGCGAGAAGACCGGTAACGACCCGGTCATCACGCTCAAGCGCGCGCTGGAAAACATCAAGCCGACCCTTGAGGTCAAGTCCCGCCGTGTCGGTGGCGCGACCTACCAGGTTCCGGTCGAGGTCAAGCCCGGCCGTGCCGGCACCCTCTCGCTCCGCTGGCTCGTGGGCTACTCCCGCGCCCGTCGCGAGAAGACCATGACCGAGCGCCTCATGAACGAACTGCTCGACGCCTCCAACGGCCTCGGCGCTTCGGTCAAGAAGCGTGAGGACACGCACAAGATGGCCGAGTCCAACAAGGCCTTCGCGCACTACCGCTGGTAGTCGCAACCCACATCGAGACCGAGAGAAGATTGAGCCGATATGGCCACCACTTCGCTTGACCTGGCCAAGGTCCGCAACATTGGGATCATGGCCCACATCGACGCGGGCAAGACGACCACCACCGAGCGGATCCTGTTCTACACCGGTGTCTCTTACAAGATCGGTGAAGTCCACGACGGCGCTGCCACGATGGACTGGATGGAGCAGGAGCAGGAGCGCGGCATCACGATCACGTCTGCCGCGACGACCTGCCACTGGCCGCTGAACAACGTCGACCACACCATCAACATCATCGACACGCCGGGTCACGTCGACTTCACCGTTGAGGTGGAGCGCTGCCTGCGCGTCCTCGACGGTGCCGTGACGGTGTTCGACGGTGTCGCCGGTGTTGAGCCGCAGTCCGAGACCGTCTGGCGTCAGGCGGACCGCTACGGCGTTCCGCGCATCTGCTTCGTCAACAAGCTCGACCGGACCGGCGCGGAGTTCCACCGCTGCGTCGACATGATCGTGGACCGCCTTGGCGCGGTGCCGCTGGTCATGCAGCTGCCGATCGGCACCGAGATGGACTTCAAGGGCGTCGTCGACCTCGTCAGCATGAAGGCCTTCGTCTGGTCCGCCGAGGCTGCGAAGGGCGAGATGTACGACACCGTCGACATCCCGGCCACGCACGTCGAGGCGGCCGATGAGTGGCGCGGCAAGCTGCTCGAAGCCGTCGCGGAGAACGACGAAGCCATGATGGAGCTGTACCTCGAGGGCCAGGAGCCCACCGAGGAGCAGCTGCACGAGGCGATCCGTCGGATCACCATCGCGTCGACCGGCGCCGAGGGTTCCGTCACCGTCACTCCGGTGTTCTGCGGTACCGCCTTCAAGAACAAGGGCGTTCAGCCCCTGCTCGACGGTGTTGCCCGCTACCTTCCTTCCCCGCTTGACGTCGGTGACGTCGAGGGCCACTCGGTCAAGGACGCGGACGAGGTCATCGTCCGTAAGCCTTCTGACGAGGAGCCGCTCGCCGCGCTCGCGTTCAAGATTGCGAGCGACCCCCACCTGGGCAAGCTCACCTTCATCCGGGTGTACTCGGGCCGCCTTGAGGCCGGCACGCAGGTGCAGAACTCGGTGAAGGGCAAGAAGGAGCGCATCGGCAAGATCTATCGGATGCACGCGAACAAGCGTGAGGAGATCGAGTCGGTGGGTGCCGGTGACATCGTCGCCGTCATGGGTCTGAAGCAGACCACCACCGGTGAGACCCTCTCGTCGTCGGCGTCGCCGGTGATCCTGGAGTCGATGGACTTCCCGGCCCCGGTCATCCAGGTCGCCATTGAGCCCAAGTCCAAGGGCGACCAGGAGAAGCTGGGTGTCGCCATCCAGCGCCTCGCCGAAGAGGACCCGTCGTTCCAGGTCCACACCGACGACGAGACCGGCCAGACCATCATCGCGGGTATGGGCGAACTGCACCTCGACGTGCTGGTCGACCGTATGCGCCGTGAGTTCCGGGTCGAGGCCAACGTCGGCAAGCCGCAGGTCGCGTACCGCGAGACGCTGCGCAAGCCGGTCGAGCGCCTCGACTACACGCACAAGAAGCAGACTGGTGGTTCCGGCCAGTTCGCGAAGGTGCAGATTGCCATCGCTCCTCTCGAGGGCGACGGGTACGAGTTCGAGAACAAGGTCACCGGTGGCCGTATCCCGCGGGAGTACATCCCGTCCGTGGACGCGGGCTGCCAGGAGGCCATGGAGTTCGGTGTTCTCGCCGGCTACCCGCTGACCGGCGTCAAGGTCACGCTCCTCGACGGTGCGTACCACGAGGTCGACTCCTCCGAGATGGCGTTCAAGATCGCCGGTTCGATGGCCTTCAAGGAGGCCGCACGCAAGGCCTCCCCGGCTCTGCTCGAACCGATGATGAAGGTCGAGGTCACCACGCCCGAGGACTACATGGGCGATGTGATCGGCGACATCAACTCCCGCCGTGGACAGATTCAGTCCATGGAGGAGCGCAGCGGCGCCAAGCTCGTCACGGGCCTGGTTCCCCTCTCGGAGATGTTCGGCTACGTCGGAGACCTCCGCAGCAAGACATCGGGTCGCGCCAGCTACTCGATGCAGTTCGACTCCTACGCCGAGGTTCCCCGGAACGTCGCCGAGGAGATCATCGCGAAGGCCAAGGGCGAATAGCTCCGTCTCCCGATAGTCGGAACACGCTTTAGGCTTGACACCGTCTGCCGGGGTAGACCCCGCAATCCGTGAGGAATACCCCGGCAGCCGGCATCCCAGCAAAGATCACCTGGCGCCGATGAGTAAGGCGTACAGAACCACTTCAGGAGGAACCAGTGGCGAAGGCGAAGTTCGAGCGGACTAAGCCGCACGTCAACATCGGCACCATCGGTCACATTGACCACGGTAAGACGACCCTTACGGCCGCCATTACCAAGGTGCTGCATGACGCGTACCCGGACCTGAACGAGGCCTCGGCCTTCGACCAGATCGACAAGGCTCCTGAGGAGCGCCAGCGCGGTATCACGATTTCGATCGCGCACGTCGAGTACCAGACGGAGAACCGTCACTACGCCCACGTTGACTGCCCCGGTCACGCGGACTACATCAAGAACATGATCACGGGTGCGGCGCAGATGGACGGCGCCATCCTCGTGGTTGCCGCCACCGACGGCCCGATGCCGCAGACCAAGGAGCACGTGCTCCTGGCCCGCCAGGTCGGCGTCCCCTACATCGTTGTCGCGCTGAACAAGGCCGACATGGTGGACGACGAGGAGATCCTGGAGCTCGTCGAGCTCGAGGTTCGTGAGCTCCTCTCCGAGTACGAGTTCCCGGGCGACGACCTGCCGGTCGTCAAGGTCTCGGCGCTCAAGGCGCTCGAGGGCGACAAGGAGTGGGGCGACTCCGTCCTCAAGCTCATGGCCGCGGTCGACGAGTCGATCCCGCAGCCCGAGCGTGACGTCGACAAGCCGTTCCTGATGCCGATCGAGGACGTCTTCACGATCACCGGCCGTGGCACCGTTGTCACCGGTCGTATCGAGCGTGGTGTCCTCAAGGTCAACGAGACCGTCGACATCATCGGCATCAAGACCGACAAGACCACCACCACGGTCACCGGTATCGAGATGTTCCGGAAGCTTCTCGACGAGGGCCAGGCCGGTGAGAACGTCGGTCTGCTGCTTCGCGGCATCAAGCGCGAGGACGTCGAGCGCGGCCAGGTCATCATCAAGCCCGGCTCGGTCACGCCGCACACCTCGTTCGAGGCCCAGGCGTACATCCTGTCGAAGGACGAGGGTGGCCGTCACACCCCCTTCTTCAACAACTACCGCCCGCAGTTCTACTTCCGTACCACGGACGTGACCGGCGTCGTGACCCTCCCCGAGGGCACCGAGATGGTCATGCCGGGCGACAACACCGAGATGAGCGTCGAGCTCATCCAGCCCGTCGCCATGGAAGAGGGCCTGAAGTTCGCCATCCGTGAGGGTGGCCGGACCGTCGGCGCCGGCCAGGTCACCAAGATCAACAAGTAATTGTTGATCGGGGTAACCCGGTAGCTCCCCGGAGCATTTGAGCCTCGGCTCAGCCTTGGTTCAGGGAAAGCGCCCGTACGACTTCGGTCGTGCGGGCGCTTTCTGCTGTCCGCGGCCGGGGCTTGTCAGCAGGAGCGGGCTCGCCGACCATGGGCGGGTAGGCGCGTACTCCCTCGCGGAGGCGCGACCCATTTCCCCCAGGAGTGACGCCGTGCTGCGCACCATGTTCAAGTCCAAGATCCACCGTGCCACCGTGACCCAGGCCGATCTGCACTACGTCGGGTCGGTCACCGTCGACGCCGACCTGCTGGACGCCGCCGATCTGCTCCCCGGCGAACTGGTCCACATCGTCGACATCACCAACGGGGCGCGCCTGGAGACGTACACCATCGAGGGCGAGCGCGGCTCGGGCGTGATCGGCATCAACGGCGCAGCCGCCCACCTCGTCCACCCCGGCGATCTCGTCATCCTCATCAGCTACGCGCAGGTGGACGACGCGGAGGCGCGGATGCTGCGGCCGCGTGTGGTGCACGTGGACGCCGGGAACCGCATCGTGGGCCTCGGGGCGGACGCGTCGGAGCCGGCGCCCGGGAGCGGGGCGGTCCGGGGGCCGGGGGCCGTGGCGCGGCGGTAGCCGGGCGCTTCGGGGCTCGGGTGGCTTCTGCGCGTAGCGGGGGAGTCCGCGGGGCGCGCGATCATCCGCGACTTGGCGTGCGGAGACCTCCGTCACGTGCGGAGAGGTCGCCGGCGCCCCGCACCGGATCGCCTTTCCGGCCGCCGCGGGGTGCGTTTTCGCCGTGTATGTCTCCCGCCGGCTCCTGACTCTGTGTGTCCTCCGGGGTTGACTCGCGTCAGACTCGGGTACTGTGTTCCGCTCGATTGGCGACTGTGGTAGCCCGTATGGCACACTAGCCAGGTTGCTCGGTTGAGTGCCGATGCTGCGCGCCTCCCGCCGGGAGGACCGGAAGCGAGTCCCAGGTATTCGTCGTCCCTTATCAGGGGCGGAAATACGGGAATCTTCCGGGAAGTGTCAGCGGGGTACCAGCCAGGCACCCGGTGGGTGTTCTACCCCCCTTTCTCCTTCTCGAAGGATCTCCCCTGCGGAGATACGCGGGAAGGGATGCGACACGCCCGACCGCGTGGGTCGGAGGTTGGACAGTGTTCCTCGCGGAGCACGGCGCACCGGGTCCCAGAGCGTTACGAGAGACAGGACTACTGAGTAGCCATGGCGGGACAGAAGATCCGCATCCGGCTCAAGGCCTACGACCACGAGGTCATCGACTCTTCGGCGAAGAAGATCGTCGAGACGGTGACCAGGACTGGTGCGTCGGTCGCGGGCCCGGTGCCGCTGCCCACTGAAAAGAACGTGTACTGCGTCATCAAGTCGCCGCACAAGTACAAGGACGCGCGCGAGCACTTCGAGATGCGCACGCACAAGCGCTTGATCGACATCCTCGACCCGACGCCCAAGACCGTTGACTCGCTGATGCGCCTGGACCTTCCGGCCGGCGTTGACATCGAGATCAAGCTCTGAGAGGCGCGGAACAGATGGCTAAGCAGATCAAGGGCATCCTGGGCGAGAAGCTCGGCATGACCCAGGTCTGGGACGAGAACAACCGTGTCGTCCCGGTGACCGTGGTGAAGGCCGGCCCCTGCGTCGTTACCCAGGTGCGCACCAATGACCAGGACGGTTACGACTCCGTCCAGATCGCCTTCGGCGAGATCGACCCGCGCAAGGTGAACAAGCCCCTCAAGGGCCACTTCGCCAAGGCCGACGTCACGCCCCGCCGCCACCTCGTCGAGGTCCGTACCACCGATGCCGGTGAGTACACCCTCGGCCAGGAAGTGAATGCCGAGGCCTTCGAGTCCGGCGTCAAGGTGGACGTGACCGGTAAGAGCAAGGGCAAGGGCTTCGCCGGTGTCATGAAGCGTCATGGCTTCGCCGGCGGCAAGGCCTCCCACGGTGCCCACCGTGTGCACCGTAAGCCTGGCTCCATCGGTGGCTGCGCCACCCCGGGCCGCGTGTTCAAGGGCATGCGGATGGCCGGCCGTATGGGCAATGAGCGGGTCACCACCCAGAACCTGACCGTCCATGCCGTTGACGCGGAGAAGGGTCTGCTGCTCATCAAGGGCGCAGTTCCTGGTCCGAACGGCGGCCTCGTCCTGGTCCGTACCGCGGCCAAGGGGGCCTGAGGTAACCGATGAGCACCATTGACATCCTTTCGCCGGTAGGTGACAAGGCCGGGACCGTCGAGCTCCCCACGGAGATCTTCGACGCCAAGGTCAGCATTCCGCTGATCCACCAGGTCGTTGTCGCCCAGCTGGCCGCTGCCCGTCAGGGCACGCACAAGACCAAGACTCGCGCGGAGGTCCGCGGTGGTGGGCGCAAGCCTTACCGCCAGAAGGGCACCGGCCGTGCGCGCCAGGGTTCGACCCGTGCGCCGCAGTTCGCCGGCGGTGGCGTCGTCCACGGCCCCGTGCCGCGTGACTACTCGCAGCGGACGCCCAAGAAGATGAAGGTTGCCGCCCTGCGCGGTGCCCTCACCGACCGGGCCCGCAACAGCCGCATCCACGTCGTTTCCGGCGTGGTCGAGGGCGCGATCTCCACGAAGTCCGCCAAGGACCTCCTCGGCAAGGTCAGCGAGCGCAAGCACGTGCTCCTGGTCGTCGAGCGCAGCGACGAGGCCGCGTGGCTGTCCGCCCGCAACCTGCCCCAGGTTCACATCCTGGAGCCGGGCCAGCTGAACACGTACGACGTGCTCGTCTCGGACGACGTGGTCTTCACCAAGGCCGCTTTCGAGTCCTTCGTGTCTGGCCCCAAGGCCGCTGAGACCGAAGGGAGCGAGGCCTGATGGCTACTCGCCACCACAGCATTGCCGCGAAGGCCGCCAAGGCCGCCAAGGCGGCGCGTGCCGTCAAGGCCGCCAAGGCACCCGAGGCTGTTGAGCCCACTCCGCTGAGCAAGTCCTTCTCGGACCCGCGTGACGTTCTCGTCAAGCCGGTTGTCTCGGAGAAGAGCTACGCACTGCTGGACGAGAACAAGTACACGTTCATCGTCGCGCCGGGCACCAACAAGACGCAGATCAAGGAGGCCGTTCAGGCGGTCTTCTCGGTCAAGGTCACCGGGGTCAACACGATCAACCGTCAGGGTAAGCGCAAGCGCACCAAGACCGGTTTCGGCAAGCGCGCAGACACCAAGCGCGCCATCGTGACCCTCGCCGAGGGCGACCGTATCGACATCTTCGGCGGCCCGGTCTCCTAACGGAGTCCGAGTCGTCCGGAATCGGACGAGGACTGAGAAATGGGTATCCGCAAGTACAAGCCGACGACCCCGGGCCGTCGTGGCTCCAGCGTCGCCGACTTTGTCGAGATCACGCGGTCCACGCCGGAGAAGTCGCTGGTCCGCCCGCTGCACAGCAAGGGCGGCCGTAACAACGCCGGTCGTGTGACCACACGTCACCAGGGTGGTGGCCACAAGCGCGCCTACCGCGTGATCGACTTCCGTCGTCACGACAAGGACGGCGTGCCGGCCAAGGTCGCGCACATCGAGTACGACCCGAACCGCACCGCGCGCATCGCGCTTCTGCACTACGCAGACGGCGAGAA
Organism: Streptomyces sp. NPDC101393; assembly: GCF_044767385.1. Classification (NCBI taxonomy): domain Bacteria; kingdom Bacillati; phylum Actinomycetota; class Actinomycetes; order Kitasatosporales; family Streptomycetaceae; genus Streptomyces; species Streptomyces sp. NPDC101393. Next base: position 73,216 of record NZ_JBIWNU010000008.1, read on the forward strand.
GCGCTACATCATCGCTCCCCGCGGCCTGGCCCAGGGTGCCCGGATTGAGAACGGCCCTGGCGCCGACATCAAGCCCGGCAACAACCTGGCGCTGCGCAACATCCCCGTGGGTACGACCATCCACGCCATCGAGCTGCGGCCCGGCGGCGGCGCGAAGTTCGCCCGCTCCGCGGGTGCCTCCGTGCAGCTGCTGGCGAAGGAGGGCACCATGGCCCACCTTCGTATGCCCTCCGGCGAGATTCGCCTGGTCGACGCCCGCTGCCGCGCCACTGTTGGCGAGGTCGGCAACGCCGAGCAGTCGAACATCAACTGGGGCAAGGCCGGCCGTATGCGCTGGAAGGGCGTCCGCCCGACCGTGCGTGGTGTCGTGATGAACCCGGTCGACCACCCGCACGGTGGTGGCGAGGGCAAGACCTCCGGTGGTCGCCACCCGGTCTCGCCCTGGGGCAAGAAGGAGGGTCGTACTCGCTCGCCGAAGAAGGCCAGCAACAAGTACATCGTCCGCCGCCGCAAGACGAACAAGAAGCGCTAGGAGCGGGTTTAGATGCCGCGCAGTCTCAAGAAGGGGCCCTTCGTCGACGGTCATCTCACCAAGAAGGTGGATGTCCAGAACGAAGCCGGCACCAAGAACGTCATCAAGACCTGGTCCCGCCGCTCCATGATCGTCCCGGCCATGCTCGGCCACACGATCGCGGTGCATGACGGCCGCAAGCACGTCCCGGTGTTCGTCACCGAGTCGATGGTCGGCCACAAGCTCGGCGAGTTTGCGCCGACCCGCACCTTCCGCGGCCACGAGAAGGACGACCGCAAGTCGCGGCGTCGTTGATCGGCGGAGTGCGAAGACTATGACTGACACCGAAGGGACAACCATGGAAGCCAGGGCCCAGGCGCGGTACATCCGCGTCACGCCCATGAAGGCCCGCCGCGTGGTGGACCTTATCCGTGGCATGGATGCCACGGAGGCTCAGGCGGTCCTGCGTTTCGCCCCGCAGGCCGCGAGCGTGCCGGTTGGCAAGGTGCTGGACAGCGCCATTGCCAATGCCGCGCACAACTACGACCACACCGACGCCGGCAGCCTCGTCATTTCCGAGGCGTACGTCGACGAGGGCCCGACCCTGAAGCGGTTCCGTCCGCGTGCCCAGGGCCGTGCCTACCGGATCCGCAAGCGGACCAGCCACATCACCGTGGTCGTCAGCAGCAAGGAAGGAACCCGGTAATGGGCCAGAAGGTTAACCCGCACGGGTTCCGACTCGGCATCACCACCGACTTCAAGTCGCGCTGGTACGCCGACAAGCTGTACAAGGACTACGTCAAGGAAGACGTCGCCATTCGTCGCATGATGACGAAGGGCATGGAGCGCGCCGGTATCTCCAAGGTGGAGATCGAGCGCACCCGTGAGCGCGTCCGCGTTGACATCCACACCGCTCGTCCGGGCATCGTCATCGGCCGCCGCGGCGCCGAGGCCGACCGCATCCGCGGCGAACTGGAGAAGCTGACCGGCAAGCAGGTCCAGCTGAACATCCTCGAGGTCAAGAACCCCGAGACCGATGCTCAGCTCGTGGCCCAGGCCGTCGCCGAGCAGCTGTCCTCCCGCGTCTCCTTCCGTCGCGCCATGCGTAAGAGCATGCAGTCGACGATGAAGGCCGGCGCCAAGGGCATCAAGATCCAGTGCGGTGGCCGTCTCGGCGGCGCCGAGATGTCCCGCTCGGAGTTCTACCGCGAGGGCCGCGTGCCCCTGCACACGCTCCGTGCGAACGTCGACTACGGCTTCTTCGAGGCCAAGACGACCTTCGGCCGTATCGGCGTGAAGGTCTGGATCTACAAGGGCGACGTCAAGAACATCGCCGAGGTTCGCGCCGAGAACGCTGCCGCCCGTGCGGGTAACCGCCCGGCTCGCGGTGGCGGTGGCGGCAGCGACCGTCCCCGTCGCGGCGGTGGCGGCGAGCGTGGCGGCCGCGGTGGCCGCAAGCCGCAGCAGAATGCCGCAGCCGAGGCCCCCAAGGCCGAGGCCGCTGCCGCTGCTCCGGCGGAGACCCCCGGAACGGAGGCCTGACCGACATGCTGATCCCTCGCAGGGTCAAGCACCGCAAGCAGCACCACCCCAAGCGCAGTGGTATGGCAAAGGGTGGCACCGAGCTGGCCTTCGGTGAGTACGGCATTCAGGCCGTCACCCCGGCTTACGTGACGAACCGTCAGATCGAGTCCGCTCGTATCGCGATGACCCGTCACATCAAGCGTGGCGGCAAGGTCTGGATCAACATTTACCCGGACCGCCCGCTCACGAAGAAGCCTGCCGAGACCCGCATGGGTTCCGGTAAGGGTTCTCCTGAGTGGTGGGTCGCGAACGTCAAGCCCGGTCGGGTGATGTTCGAGCTGTCCTTCCCGAACGAAAAGGTTGCCAAGGAGGCGCTGACCCGCGCCGCCCACAAGCTTCCGATGAAGTGCCGCATTGTGCGGCGCGAGGCAGGTGAGTCGTGATGGCGGCCGGTATCAAGGCGACCGAGCTGCGCGAGCTGAATGACGAGGACCTCGTCGGAAAGCTTCGTGAGGCCAAGGAGGAGCTGTTCAACCTCCGCTTCCAGGCGGCGACCGGACAGCTCGAAAACCACGGTCGGCTCAAGTCCGTCCGTAAGGACATCGCCCGGATCTACACCCTGATGCGTGAGCGCGAGCTGGGCATCGAGACGGTGGAGAGCGCCTGATGAGCGAGAAGAATGTGACTGAGACCAACGACCGCGGTTTCCGCAAGACCCGCGAGGGTCTCGTCGTCAGCGACAAGATGGACAAGACCGTCGTCGTCGCCGTCGAGGACCGTGTCAAGCACGCGCTGTACGGCAAGGTCATCCGCCGTACGAACAAGCTCAAGGCGCACGACGAGCAGAACGCTGCCGGCATCGGCGACCGTGTCCTCCTCATGGAGACCCGGCCGCTGTCCGCCACCAAGCGCTGGCGCATCGTCGAGATCCTCGAGAAGGCCAAGTAGGCAGTTCCCGCAAGGGAATTACCGTTAGTTCAGCCTGAGCGTTTCCGCTCAGGTCAGTTCCGCCAGGCTCGGCAGGGACTTCGTTCGAAGTCCCTGCCGGGAACCGGCAGACGATCAGGAGATAGACGTGATCCAGCAGGAGTCGCGACTTCGGGTCGCCGACAACACGGGTGCGAAGGAAATTCTCACCATCCGTGTTCTCGGTGGCTCGGGTCGCCGCTACGCGGGCATCGGTGACGTCATTGTCGCCACCGTGAAGGACGCGATCCCCGGTGGCAACGTGAAGAAGGGTGACGTCGTCAAGGCCGTCATCGTTCGCACCGTCAAGGAGCGCCGCCGTCCCGACGGCTCGTACATCCGCTTCGACGAGAACGCGGCCGTCATCCTCAAGAACGATGGCGACCCCCGCGGCACCCGCATCTTCGGCCCCGTGGGCCGGGAGCTGCGCGAGAAGAAGTTCATGAAGATCATCTCGCTCGCGCCGGAGGTGCTGTAACCGATGAAGATCAAGAAGGGCGACCTGGTCCAGGTCATCACCGGTAAGGACAAGGGCAAGCAGGGCAAGGTCATTCAGGCCTTCCCCCGCGAGGACCGTGTCCTGGTCGAGGGTGTCAACCGGGTCAAGAAGCACACCAAGGCCGGCCAGACCGCCCGCGGTTCGCAGACCGGCGGCATCGTCACCACCGAGGCCCCGATCCACGTCAGCAACGTTCAGCTGGTTGTGGAGAAGGACGGCAACAAGGTTGTCACCCGCGTCGGGTTCCGGTTCGACGATGACGGCAACAAGATCCGCGTTGCCAAGCGGACCGGTGAGGACATCTGATGACTGCCACCACCAACGCGCCGCGCCTCAAGCAGCGCTACCGCGAAGAAATCGCCGGGAAGCTGAAGGACGAGTTCTCGTACGAGAACGTCATGCAGATCCCCGGCCTGACCAAGATCGTGGTCAACATGGGTGTGGGCGACGCCGCCCGCGACTCCAAGCTGATCGACGGTGCCATCAAGGACCTCACCACGATCACCGGCCAGAAGCCGGCCGTCACCAAGGCCCGTAAGTCCATCGCGCAGTTCAAGCTGCGTGAGGGCCAGCCGATCGGTGCCCACGTCACCCTCCGCGGTGACCGCATGTGGGAGTTCCTGGACCGCCTGCTGTCGCTCGCGCTGCCGCGCATCCGCGACTTCCGTGGTCTGTCCCCGAAGCAGTTCGACGGTCGGGGCAACTACACCTTCGGTCTCACGGAGCAGGTCATGTTCCACGAGATCGACCAGGACAAGATCGACCGGACGCGGGGCATGGACATCACCGTGGTCACCACGGCGTCCAACGACGATGAGGGCCGCGCCCTGCTTCGTCACCTCGGCTTCCCGTTCAAGGAGAACTGACCGTGGCGAAGAAGGCTCTGATCGCTAAGGCGGCTCGTAAGCCGAAGTTTGCTGTCCGCGCGTACACGCGTTGCCAGCGCTGCGGCCGGCCGCACTCCGTCTACCGCAAGTTCGGCCTGTGCCGCGTGTGCCTTCGTGAGATGGCTCACCGTGGCGAGCTGCCGGGCGTGACCAAGAGCTCCTGGTAATCCCCTAGTTGGGATACCTGGAGACTCTCGGTAAGCATCGGTCGGCAGGCGCCCCGCCCTTTATCCCGTAGGGTAGAAGGGTTGGGCGCCCCGCCGCCCGAGACCGACCGCGGGCACCGCCCGCATAACGTCGCTTACTACGCCGTAGGTCCCCGCGCCGCACCCGTCCCGACTCTGATCGGGGAGAGGGATGGCGCACATAGGAAACCCCGGCGAGAGAGGCCGAAGGCCAATTCATGACCATGACTGATCCCATCGCAGACATGCTGACCCGTCTGCGGAACGCGAACTCGGCATACCACGACACCGTCGTGATGCCGCACAGCAAGATCAAGTCGCACATCGCGGAGATCCTCCAGCAGGAGGGCTACATCACCGGCTGGAAGGTCGAGGACGCCGAGGTTGGCAAGAACCTCACCCTCGACCTGAAGTTCGGCCCGAACCGCGAGCGCTCGATCGCCGGCATCAAGCGGATTTCGAAGCCGGGCCTGCGGGTTTACGCAAAGTCCACAAGTCTGCCGAAGGTTCTCGGCGGCCTGGGCGTGGCGATCATCTCCACGTCCCACGGTCTCCTGACCGGCCAGCAGGCCAGCAAGAAGGGCGTGGGTGGGGAAGTCCTCGCCTACGTCTGGTAACCAGGGAACGGAGGAATAGCTAATGTCGCGTATTGGCAAGCTGCCCATCCAGGTTCCCGCTGGTGTGGACGTCACCATTGATGGCCGCAAGGTGTCGGTCAAGGGCCCCAAGGGCGCCCTTGAGCACACCGTCGCCGCGCCCATCGAGGTCGCCAAGGGTGAAGACGGCGTCATCGCCGTCACCCGCCCGAACGACGAGCGTCAGAACAAGGCCCTGCACGGCCTGTCCCGCACGCTGGTGGCGAACATGATCACCGGCGTGACCACGGGCTACAGCAAGGCACTTGAGATCAGCGGTGTCGGCTACCGAGTTCAGGCGAAGGGCTCCAACCTGGAGTTCGCGCTGGGCTACAGCCACCCCATCGTCGTCGAGGCACCCGAAGGCATCTCCTTCAAGGTCGAGTCCCCGACCAAGCTCAGCGTCGAGGGCATCGACAAGCAGAAGGTGGGCGAGGTTGCGGCCAACATCCGCAAGCTCCGCAAGCCTGACCCGTACAAGGCCAAGGGCGTCAAGTACGCCGGCGAGGTCATCCGCCGCAAGGTCGGAAAGGCTGGTAAGTAAGCCATGGCATACGGTGTGAAGATCGCCAAGGGCAACGCCCGTAAGGGTGCCGCCCTCAAGCGGCGCCACATCCGCATCCGTAAGCGGATTGCGGGTACGCCGGCGCGTCCGCGCCTCGTCGTGACGCGTTCCAACCGCGGCATCACCGCCCAGGTCATCGACGACATCGCGGGCCACACGCTCGCGTCGGCGTCGCACCTGGACGCGTCGATCCGTGGTGGCGAAGGCAGCAAGGGCGACCAGGCCAAGCAGGTCGGGTCCCTGGTCGCCGAGCGCGCCAAGGCCGCGGGTGTCGAGACCGTCGTGTTCGACCGCGGTGGCAACCAGTACGCCGGGCGCATTGCCGCTCTGGCGGACGCCGCCCGCGAAGCCGGGCTGAAGTTCTAAGCCCCGGTTCCGGAGCTAGCGGACGTAACAGAGAGAGGTAAATCCAATGGCTGGACCCCAGCGCCGCGGGAGCGGTGCCGGTGGCGGCGAGCGGCGGGACCGGAAGGGTCGCGACGGTGGCGCTGCCGCCGAGAAGACCGCATACGTTGAGCGCGTTGTCGCGATCAACCGTGTCGCCAAGGTTGTCAAGGGTGGTCGCCGTTTCAGCTTCACCGCGCTGGTCGTGGTGGGCGACGGTGACGGCACCGTAGGTGTCGGATACGGCAAGGCCAAGGAAGTTCCCGCGGCCATCGCCAAGGGCGTCGAAGAGGCCAAGAAGAGCTTCTTCAAGGTCCCGCGTATCCAGGGCACCATCCCTCACCCGATCCAGGGCGAGAAGGCTGCGGGCGTTGTCCTGCTCAAGCCTGCTTCCCCCGGTACCGGTGTGATCGCCGGTGGACCCGTGCGTGCCGTACTGGAGTGCGCGGGCATCCACGACATCCTGAGCAAGTCGCTCGGTTCGTCGAACCCGATCAACATCGTGCACGCCACGGTGACCGCGCTTCGGGGCCTTCAGCGCCCCGAAGAGGTCGCGGCCCGTCGTGGCCTGCCGCTGGAGGACGTTGCTCCCGCAGCTCTGCTGCGGGCGCGTGCAGGGGTGACCGCGTAATGGCGCAGCTCAAGATCACGCAGACGAAGTCCTTCATCGGTAGCAAGCAGAACCACCGTGACACCCTGCGGTCGCTCGGGCTCAAGCGCCTGAACGACTCGGTTGTCAAGGAGGACCGCCCCGAGTTCCGCGGAATGGTGCACACCGTCCGCCACCTCGTGACGGTTGAGGAGGTCGACTGACATGGCGGAGAACAACCCGCTGAAGGTCCACAACCTCCGGCCCGCCCCGGGCGCCAAGACCGCCAAGACCCGTGTGGGTCGTGGTGAGGCGTCCAAGGGTAAGACCGCTGGTCGTGGTACCAAGGGCACGAAGGCCCGTTACCAGGTTCCGGAGCGCTTCGAGGGCGGGCAGATGCCCCTCCACATGCGCCTCCCGAAGCTGAAGGGCTTCAAGAACCCCGCCCACAAGCAGTTCCAGGTCGTGAACCTGGACAAGCTGGCCGAGCTCTACCCGCAGGGTGGCGAGGTTACGGTGGCCGATCTGGTCGCCAAGGGCGCGGTGCGCAAGAACGAGCTCGTCAAGGTGCTCGGCGCCGGCGAGGTCTCCGTGGCGCTGCAGGTGACGGTTGACGCCGTTTCCGGCTCCGCCAAGGAGAAGATCGCCGCTGCCGGCGGCACCGTCAACGAACTCATCTGAGTCCGTTGGTTCAACTGACCGGGGATGCCCATTGATTGGGGCATCCCCGGTTGGTCGTTCCTAGGGGGGTACGGTCGCCGGTAAGGTGGCGTGCACTGTTGTTTCCGGGGTCTGACTCCGGACCCCCCACCCGCGCGGGCGTGCCTGTGCGGATCAAGGCCGCTATCTATTCGTCGATCCTCAAGACCGTCACCTCTCGCACTCGAGGCGGGAGGCGCAGGAGGCACCGTGCTCACCGCGTTCGCCCGAGCGTTCAAGACGCCCGACCTGCGCAAGAAGCTGCTGTTCACATTGGGCATCGTGGTGCTCTACAGGATCGGAGCGCATATCCCGGTCCCCGGGGTGAACTACGCGAACGTCGAGACCTGCATGAAGCAGGCCGGCGGTAACAGCGGGTTGTTCGCCCTGGTGAACATGTTCAGCGGTGGTGCGCTGCTCCAGATCACGATCTTCGCGCTGGGGATCATGCCGTACATCACGGCAAGCATCATCCTTCAGCTGCTGACCGTCGTGATCCCCCGTCTGGAGGCCCTCAAGAAAGAGGGGCAGACCGGCCAGGCGAAAATCACCCAGTACACGCGCTATCTGACCGTGGCGCTCGCGATCCTGCAGGGCACCGGCCTGGTGGCCACCGCCCGCAGTGGTGCGCTCTTCCAGAGCTGCCCGGTCGCCAGCGAGATCGTGCCCAGCGATTCGATCTTCACCACCATCACGATGGTCATCACGATGACCGCCGGTACGGCCGTGGTCATGTGGCTCGGCGAGATGGTGACCGACCGCGGTATCGGCAACGGCATGTCGATCCTGATGTTCATCTCGATCGCCGCCGGCTTCCCGGGCGCGCTGTGGCAGATCAAGCTCACCGGCAAGCTGGCCGACGGCTGGATCGAGTTCTTCGCGGTCATTGCCGTGGGGCTCGCGATGGTGGCCCTGGTGGTCTTCGTCGAGCAGGCCCAGCGGCGCATTCCGGTGCAGTACGCGAAGCGGATGATCGGCCGCCGCTCCTATGGCGGTACGTCCACTTACATCCCGCTCAAGGTGAACCAGGCGGGTGTGATTCCCGTCATCTTCGCGTCATCGCTGCTCTACATTCCCGCCCTCGTTGCACAGTTCAGCGGGTCGAAGGCGGCTTGGGCGACGTGGATCGCCACCAACTTCACCAAGGGAAATCACCCGGTTTACATCGTTACGTACTTCCTGCTGATCGTCTTCTTCGCGTTTTTCTACGTCGCCATCTCCTTCAACCCCGAAGAAGTTGCCGACAACATGAAGAAGTATGGTGGCTTCATCCCGGGCATCCGGGCTGGTCGCCCGACGGCCGAGTACCTCAGCTACGTGCTCAACCGGATCACGTGGCCGGGCTCGCTGTACCTGGGGCTGATCGCGCTCGTACCAACAGTGGCGTTGGTGCTTTTCAACGCGAACCAGAACTTCCCGTTCGGCGGGACGAGCATCCTGATCATCGTGGGTGTGGGTCTGGAGACCGTGAAGCAGATCGAGAGCCAGCTCCAGCAGCGCAACTACGAAGGGTTCCTCCGCTGATGCGAATCGTCCTCGTCGGACCTCCGGGGGCCGGCAAGGGTACTCAGGCTGCGTACCTCGCCAAGAACCTCCAGATCCCGCACATCTCCACGGGGGACCTGTTCCGCGCCAACATCAGCAAAGGCACCCCGCTGGGTGTCGAGGCGAAGTCCTACATGGACGCCGGAAATCTGGTACCCGACTCGGTGACCATCGGGATGGCCGAGGACCGGATGAACCAGGACGACGCGAGCGGCGGCTTCCTGCTGGACGGCTTCCCGCGCAACCTGGGTCAGGCGCAGGCGCTGGACGACTACCTCAAGGCCAAGGGCCTGACGCTGGACGCGGTCCTGGACCTCGAGGTCCCCGAGGACGAGGTGGTCAAGCGCATCGCCGGCCGCCGGATCTGCCGCAACGACAGCAGCCACGTCTTCCACGCCGAGTACAACAAGCCGAAGAGCGAGGGCGTCTGCGACGCCTGCGGCGGCGAGCTGTACCAGCGTGACGACGACCGCGAGGAGACCGTCCGCAAGCGGCTGGAGGTCTACCACACGGAGACCGAGCCGATCATCGACTACTACAAGGCCCAGGATCTCGTCGTGACGATCCCGGCGCTGGGCAAGGTCGAAGAGGTCACCCAGCGGTCGATGGCGGCGCTGCAGCGCGACGCATAGCGATCAACCTGTTATACGGAACGGCCGCGGTGCCCCGGAGGGCGCCGCGGCCGTACTGTTGTCAGGGCACGGCAAGCAGAAGCTACTGAAGGCGGAAGGCCCCCCATGGTCGAGATCAAGACCCCGGAGCAGATCGCGAAGATGCGCGAGGCGGGGCTGGTGGTCGCCGCCATTCACGCGGCGACCCGGAAGGTCGCGGTGCCCGGCGCGTCGACCAAGGACCTGGACGACGCCGCGCGCAAGGTGCTCGCCGAGCACGGCGCCACATCGAACTTCCTGGGGTACGGCGGCTTCCCCGCGACCATCTGCACCTCGCGTAACGACGTCGTGGTCCACGGCATCCCCGACGCCGAGACGGTGCTGCAGGACGGCGACATCATCTCCGTCGACTGCGGCGCGATCATCGACGGCTGGCACGGCGACGCCGCGTACACCGCCTTCGTCGGCTCCGGCCACTCCGCCGAGGTCGTCGAGCTGAACCGCGTCACCGAGGAGTCGCTCTGGGCGGGCCTGGCGGCCGTCAGCAAGGGCAACCGTCTGGTGGACATCTCCAAGGCGGTCGAGGGGTACATCCGCCGCCAGCCGCGTCCGACGAGCGGGAAGTACGGCATCGTCGAGGATTACGGCGGCCACGGCATCGGCTCGCAGATGCACATGGACCCGCATGTGCTGAATTACGTCGACCGCAAGCGCGGCCGGGGCCCGAAGCTGGTGCCCGGCCTGTGCCTCGCCATCGAGCCGATGATCAATCTCGGCACGGCGAAGACGCACGTCCTGGACGACGAGTGGACGGTCAAGACGAACGACGGCAGCTGGTCCTCGCACTGGGAGCACTCCATCGCGCTGACCGAGGAAGGGCCCCTGGTGCTGACTGCGCCGGACGGGGGAAAGTCCAGGCTGGCGGAGCTGGGGATCACGGTCGCGCCCGACCCCTTGGCTTAAGGATCAGCCTCAGTGGGCAATAATCGTGGATTCGTCTTTTCGATACCGCTGAAGTAGACTGACGCGTCGGCTCTCGTGCATCCGTGTGCCTGCTTTCGAGCGGGGCGCCGCAGGAGAGCTGATCAAGGTAGCCGATTCGAAAGGCGAAGCGTGGCCAAGAAGCAAGGTGCCATCGAGATCGAGGGCACCGTGATCGAGTCTCTGCCGAACGCAATGTTCAAGGTAGAGCTCCAGAACGGTCACAAGGTCCTCGCGCACATCAGCGGCAAGATGCGGATGCACTACATCCGAATCCTGCCCGATGACCGGGTCGTGGTGGAGCTCTCTCCGTACGACCTGACGCGTGGCCGGATCGTCTACCGCTACAAGTAGATCTTGTCGCCGCCCCGCTCCCGTGGGGTGTCGGCACTGACCCGGAGAACCTCACACCCATGAAGGTCAAGCCGAGCGTCAAGAAGATCTGCGACAAGTGCAAGGTGATCCGCCGTCACGGCCGGGTCATGGTCATCTGCGACAACCTGCGCCACAAGCAGCGCCAGGGCTGACGCACGCCGACCAACCTGCATTTCGCAGTTTTTCGCGCGACGCAAGCAAGCACACATATACGCAGTCACCCGACCCCCGCATCTGTCGCGTGGGGACGACACCCCCGGCTCGGAGGCCGGGGACCCGGCTCGTAATTCTTCAGAGTTTTACGGGAACGGTGCTGCGGAAGACCTCCGAATAGCCATCAGGAGCCACATCAATGGCACGCCTCGCAGGCGTTGATCTCCCGCGCGAAAAGCGTGTGGAGGTCGCCCTCACCTATGTCTTCGGCATTGGGCGGACGCTGTCTCAGCAGACCCTCGCTGCCACCGGCGTGGACCCCAACACCCGGGTCCGCGATCTGGCCGAGGAAGACCTGATCAAGATCCGCGAGTTCGTGGACAACAACCTCAAGACCGAGGGTGACCTCCGTCGCGAGATTCAGGCCGACATCCGCCGCAAGGTCGAGATCGGCTGCTACCAGGGTCTGCGTCACCGTCGCGGCCTGCCGGTGCACGGTCAGCGCACCAGCACCAACGCTCGTACCCGCAAGGGTCCGCGTCGCGCGATCGCCGGCAAGAAGAAGCCGGGCAAGAAGTAGTCCTACCGGACGCACTGCGGTGTTCCGAGGGGCGACCCCAGATCACCGCAGGCCATCGCGGTCCGAGTAGTAGGACCGACCACCTCCACGGGAGTAATGAATGCCTCCGAAGGGCCGTACGGCCGGCGCCAAGAAGGTGCGCCGCAAGGAGAAGAAGAACGTTGCCCACGGGCACGCTCACATCAAGAGCACGTTCAACAACACCATCGTTTCGATCACCGACCCCACCGGCAACGTGATCTCCTGGGCCTCTGCCGGCCACGTCGGCTTCAAGGGCTCGCGCAAGTCCACCCCCTTCGCCGCGCAGATGGCCGCCGAGTCGGCCGCCCGCCGCGCGCAGGAGCACGGCATGCGCAAGGTTGACGTCTTCGTCAAGGGTCCCGGCTCCGGCCGTGAGACCGCGATCCGCTCCCTCCAGGCCACCGGCCTCGAGGTGGGTTCGATCCAGGACGTCACCCCCACTCCGCACAACGGATGCCGGCCGCCCAAGCGTCGCCGCGTCTGACCAGCTGAAGTAGGAGACAACAACATATGGCGCGATACACCGGGGCCGACTGCAAGCGTTGCCGTCGGGAGAAGCAGAAGCTGTTCCTCAAGGGCAGCAAGTGTGAGAGCGCAAAGTGCCCGATCGAGATTCGTCCTTACCCCCCGGGTGAGCACGGACGCGGGCGCACCAAGGACAGCGAGTACCTGCTCCAGCTTCGTGAGAAGCAGAAGTGCAGCCGTATTTACGGTGTCCTTGAGAAGCAGTTCGTGAACTACTACAAGGAAGCGAACCAGAAGACCGGCAAGACCGGTGAGAACCTTCTGCGCATCCTTGAGACACGACTGGACAACGTGGTCTACCGGGCCGGCTTCGCCAAGTCCCGCGACCACGCTCGTCAGCTGGTCCGACACGGACACATCAACGTGAACGGCCACAAGACCGACATTCCGTCGGCGCGTGTGGCTGCGAACGACATCATCGAGGTCCGCGAGGGCTCTCGGAACCTGACACCGTTCGCGGTGGCGCAGGCCGAGGCCGGCGACAGGACGGTTCCGGCCTGGCTGGAAGCGATCCCGTCGAACCTGCGGGTTCTCGTGCACAGCATGCCCGAGCGCCAGGTGATCGACACCCAGGTGCAGGAGCAGCTGATCGTTGAGCTCTACTCGAAGTAGTAGCGCAATGGTCTGGGCGGTACGGAGCCATCGGCGCCGTACCGCCCGTACCCTTTGAAGTACAGCGGGCGTCAAATAGCGGGCGTCCACGACTGAAGGATCGAACACCATGCTGATTGCTCAGCGTCCCTCGTTGACCGAAGAGGTCGTCGACGAATACCGCTCCCGGTTCGTGATCGAGCCGCTGGAGCCGGGCTTCGGCTACACCCTCGGCAACTCCCTGCGTCGTACGCTCCTCTCCTCGATCCCGGGTGCGGCGGTCACGTCCATCCGCATCGACGGTGTCCTGCACGAGTTCACCACCGTGCCGGGCGTCAAGGAGGACGTCACCGACCTCATCCTCAACATCAAGCAGCTGGTCGTCTCCTCGGAGCACGACGAGCCGGTCGTGATGTACCTGCGCAAGCAGGGTCCCGGCCTGGTCACCGCTGCTGACATCGCGCCCCCGGCCGGTGTCGAGGTGCACAACCCCGACCTGGTCCTCGCCACGCTCAACGGCAAGGGCAAGCTGGAGATGGAGCTGACCGTCGAGCGCGGTCGCGGCTACGTCTCCGCCGTGCAGAACAAGCAGGTGGGCCAGGAGATCGGCCGTATCCCGGTCGACTCCATCTACTCGCCGGTGCTCAAGGTCACGTACAAGGTCGAGGCGACCCGTGTCGAGCAGCGCACCGACTTCGACAAGCTGATCGTCGACGTCGAGACCAAGCAGGCCATGCGTCCGCGTGACGCCATGGCGTCGGCCGGTAAGACCCTGGTCGAGCTGTTCGGTCTGGCGCGCGAGCTCAACATCGACGCCGAGGGCATCGACATGGGCCCGTCCCCGACGGACGCCGCGCTCGCCGCCGATCTGGCGCTGCCGATCGAGGAGCTCGAGCTCACGGTCCGTTCGTACAACTGCCTCAAGCGCGAGGGCATCCACTCGGTGGGCGAGCTGGTGGCCCGCTCCGAGGCGGACCTGCTCGACATCCGCAACTTCGGTGCGAAGTCGATCGACGAGGTCAAGGCGAAGCTGGCCGGCATGGGCCTTGCGCTCAAGGACAGCCCGCCCGGATTCGACCCGACCGCCGCCGCCGACGCCTTCGGCGCCGACGACGACGCGGACGCCGGTTTCGTGGAGACCGAGCAGTACTGAGCGTGTACGGCCGGGGCCCGGAGCGTCATCCGGGCCCCGGTCGCATGAAATCTTCCGCGGGGCGGCCGCCTCGTGGGAACTGACACCGGTACCTGATACGGCCGGTGCAGCAATGAAGGAGAAACACCATGCCGAAGCCCGCCAAGGGTGCCCGTCTGGGCGGCAGCGCCGCGCACGAGCGTCTCATGCTGCGGAACCTGGCCACCGCTCTCTTCGAGCACGGTCGTATCACCACGACCGAGGCCAAGGCCCGTCGTCTGCGCCCGTACGCGGAGCGTCTGGTGACCAAGGCGAAGAAGGGCGACCTTCACAACCGCCGTCAGGTCATGCAGCTGATCTCCGACAAGAGCGTCGTCCACACGCTCTTCACCGAGGTCGGTCCGCGGTTCGAGAACCGCCCGGGTGGCTACACCCGTATCACCAAGATCGGTAACCGTCGTGGCGACAACGCTCCCATGGCTGTCATCGAGCTGGTGGAGGCGCTGACCGTGGCCCAGCAGGCCACCGGTGAGGCCGAGGCCGCCACCAAGCGTGCGGTCAAGGAAGACGCGCTGAAGAAGGACGAGGCCGCCGAGGCCACGTCCGCCGAGGCGCCGGCCGAGGAGTCCAAGGACGCCTGAGGCCGCTGAGTCTGCGGACGGGTCCGTTCCCTTCGGGGAGCGGGCCCGTTCCGTTTGTCCGCCACTGATGTCCCCACCGGCGTCCGTGCCGGTGTCTGCGCTGAGAGGATCTACGGGTGAGCGATGAGGTGGAGTCCGGGCGGGGCCCCGGGGGCAATCTCCCGGACGAGGGCTGTGTCCGGGTGCGGCTGGCGGTGTCCTACGACGGCAAGGACTTCTCCGGCTGGGCGAAGCAGCGCGAACGGCGCACCGTCCAGGGTGAGGTGGAGACGGCGCTGCGGACGGTGACCCGGTCGGACGAGACGTTCGAGCTGACCGTCGCCGGGCGGACCGACGCGGGGGTGCACGCGCGCGGTCAGGTGGCGCATGTCGACCTGCCGGAGGCGGTGTGGGCCGAGCACGGTGAGCGGCTGCTGCGCCGGTTGGCCGGGCGGCTGCCGAAGGACGTGCGGGTATGGCGGGCCGAGGAGGCCCCGTACGGCTTCAACGCGCGATTCTCGGCCATCTGGCGGCGGTACGCGTACCGGGTGACCGATCACCCCGGTGGCGTCGATCCGCTGCTGCGCGGGCACGTGCTGTGGCACGACTGGGAGCTGGACGTCGACGCGATGAACGCCGCGTCGCAGCCGCTGCTGGGGGAGCACGATTTCGCGGCGTACTGCAAGCGGCGGGAGGGGGCGACGACGATCCGTACGCTCCAGCAGCTCAGCTGGGAGCGGGACGCGGCGGGCGTGCTGACCGGCACGGTGCGGGCCGACGCCTTCTGCCACAACATGGTGCGCTCGCTGGTGGGCGCGCTGCTGTTCGTGGGCGACGGGCACCGGCCGGTGGAGTGGCCGGGCAAGGTGCTGGCCGCGGGCGTGCGGGACTCGGCGGTGCATGTGGTGCGGCCGCACGGGCTGACGCTGGAGGAGGTCGGCTATCCGGCCGACGGGCTGCTGATGGCGCGCAACCAGGAGGCGCGGAACAAGCGCACGCTGCCGGGCGCCGGCTGCTGCTGAGAACGACCGGGGGCGCCGCCTGTGGTGGCGGCGCCCCCGGGGCTGCTTCGGGTGCCGGGTGTCAGGACTGGGCCTCGGCCTTGGCGCGCGCCTCGTCCAGCTGCTTCTTGGCGGCCTGCGCGGCCTGGTCCTTGCCGCGCTGCATGATGCGGTTGTATCCGTACCAGCCGCCGTCCCGGCCGATCTGCTGCGCCTTGGTCTCGGACGTCACGACGGCCTTGCCGTTGTCGTAGCCGGAGATCGTGAAGTAGGCGTAGCGGCCGGCGGAGTTGACCGTCGTACGGCACTTGGTGCCCTGGCAGAAGGTCGAGGGGACGCCGCCGCCGGGGAGCGGGGTGACATTGCCGTCCGTGCCCAGCTTGTTCTTGACGGTGGTCGCCTGGGCGGGGGAGTCGAAGAGCGCGACGCCGACGGTGACGGAGACGCCGCCCTTGGAGAACGTGGCGCGCAGCAGCTTCTTGCAGCCGTTGTGGGACAGCAGTGAACCGAGGGTGCCCTGGGCGGCGGCGGTGCAGTCCTTGGCGACGGCGGTGTTCGTACGGGGGTAGGTGTGCTCGCCGATGACCATGGTCTTCTGCGGGAAGAGGGTCGCGGGGGTGAGCGGGGCCCGGTCCTTCTTGGGGTCGGTGATGTAGTCCTGCGGATTCGGCGGCGGCGGCACCGAGACGTCCGGGAACGACGGCTTGTCGTCCGGGGCCTCGGGGGCGTCGGGCGCCGTGGGCGACGCGGACGCCTTGCTCTGCGGTGTGTCACTGCCGCTGGTCATGACGGCGGCGGCGACGATGCCGGCCACCACGACCGCCGCGAGTGCGCTGCCGCCGATCAGCATCCAGCGCTTGCGGCGGGCGCGTGCCTCGCTCTCCTCGGCCAGCGCGTCCCAGTCAGGGGTCGACCCCCCGGGGCCGTCGAACGGCCCACCTTGCCCAAAGCTCATGCCGCGCATCCTAAACCGATTGGTGGAATGCGCGGTGGGCCGTGACAATCCACCCCATGGGACATCTGGAAGCCGGGCATGTGGAGTACTACCTGCCGGACGGGAGGGCCCTGCTGGGGGATGTGTCCTTCCGGGTGGGTGAAGGGGCCTCGGTCGCGTTGGTGGGGGCCAACGGCGCCGGGAAGACGACGCTGTTGCGGCTGATCGCGGGTGAACTGCAGCCGCACGGCGGGTCGGTGACGGTCAGCGGCGGGCTGGGGGTGATGCCGCAGTTCGTGGGGTCGGTACGCGATGAGCGCACGGTGCGCGATCTGCTGGTCTCCGTCGCGCAGCCGCGGATCCGGCAGGCGGCCGCGGCCGTGGACGCCGCCGAGCTGGCGATGATGACGTCCGAGGACGAGTCCGTGCAGATGGCGTACGCGCAGGCGCTCAGTGACTGGTCGGAGGCGCAGGGCTACGAGGCCGAGACGGTCTGGGACATGTGCACGATGGCGGCGCTGGGGATGCCGTACGAGAAGGCGCAGTGGCGGCAGGTGCGCACGCTCTCCGGGGGCGAGCAGAAGCGCCTGGTGCTGGAGTCGCTGCTGCGGGGCACGGACGAGGTGCTGCTGCTGGACGAGCCGGACAACTATCTGGACGTGCCGGGCAAGCGCTGGCTGGAGGAGCAGCTGCGGGAGACCCGTAAGACGGTGCTGTTCGTCTCGCACGACCGGGAGCTGCTCGCCCGGTCCGCGGAGAAGATCGTCAGCGTCGAGCCGGGGCCGGCGGGCTCGGACGTCTGGGTGCACGGCGGCGGTTTCGGTACGTATCACGAGGCGCGCAAGGAGCGGTTCGCCCGCTTCGAGGAGCTGCGGCGGCGCTGGGACGAGAAGCATGCCCAGCTCAAGAAGCTGGTGCTGTCGCTGCGGCAGGCGGCCTCCATCAGCCATGAGCTGGCCTCGCGCTACGCCGCCGCGCAGACCCGGCTGCGGAAGTTCGAGGAGGCCGGGCCGCCGCCGGAGCCGCCGCGTGAGCAGGACATCACGATGCGGCTGCACGGCGGGCGGACCGGGGTGCGGGCGATCACCTGCGAGGGCCTGGAGCTGACCGGGCTGATGCAGCCGTTCGACCTGGAGATCTTCTACGGCGAGCGGGTGGCGGTCCTCGGCTCCAACGGCTCCGGCAAGTCGCACTTCCTGCGGCTGATGGCTGGCGACACCGAGAATCCCGTGTCGCACACGGGCATGTGGAAGCTGGGCGCACGGGTGATTCCCGGCCATTTTGCGCAGACGCATGCGCACCCCGAGCTGCTGGGCCGCCCGCTGCTGGACATCCTGTGGACGGAGCACGCCAAGGACAAGGGGCAGGCCATGTCGGCGCTGCGCCGCTACGAGCTGGAGAAGCAGGCCGAGCAGCGTTTCGAGAAGCTCTCGGGCGGTCAGCAGGCGCGCTTCCAGATCCTGCTGCTGGAGCTGTCGGGGACGACGGCGCTGTTCCTGGACGAGCCGACCGACAACCTGGACCTGGAGAGCGCCGAGGCGTTGCAGGAGGGGCTGGAGCGGTACGACGGGACGGTGGTGGCGGTGACGCACGACCGGTGGTTCGCGCGCTCCTTCGACCGGTACCTGGTCTTCGGGCAGGACGGGCGGGTCCGCGAGACGCCGGAGCCGGTGTGGGACGAGCGCCGCGTCGAGCGGAAGCGGTAGCGGGCGGGTGCTCTCGCGTCCGGTGCTGCCGGGGCCGCCGTACGGCCGCCCCGGCCCGGCCGTGCCCGGTGGCCGGCGCGGTGCCGCGTACGGTGGGTTGCGGGGCGCGCGGGCGTCGTGGCTGCCGCCCGCGGTGGCCCGGGACCTGCCCCGTACGGCGGGTGCTCCTGCCGGTGACGGCGGTGGAGCCGGGGCGGGACCGTACACCGGTTCGGGGTGCGTTTTGACCCGGCCGGGTGCAGCCCGGTATTCTGCGATTTCGTTATGCGTATTGGCTTGCTCTATCTCACGTGAGGGGGCCCTTACGCGGTCCACCGGGCCGATGACCGGCGACAGACGATCGGGTTGCGTCACCCGTAGCGCTGTCACAGCCGATGTCATCAGCTGTGGTGACCAGTACAGGACCCTTCCCCATGGTTCTCACGGACCCGGGGAAACCCCACCTCCGAAGAAGCGAAGGCTACGACCGTGCGTACGTTCAGCCCCAAGCCCGGCGATGTCCAGCGCCAGTGGCACATCATTGACGCGCAGGACGTTGTCCTGGGCCGTCTGGCCACCCAGGCCGCGTCCCTCCTGAGGGGCAAGCACAAGCCGGTGTACGCGCCGCACGTTGACATGGGTGACTTCGTCATCATCGTCAACGCCGACAAGGTGCACCTGTCCGGCAACAAGCGGAGCCAGAAGATGGCCTACCGCCACTCCGGTTTCCCGGGTGGTCTGCGCTCCGTCCGCTACGACGAGCTGCTCGACAAGAACCCCGAGAAGGCCGTCGAGAAGGCCATCAAGGGCATGATCCCCAAGAACACCCTCGGCCGTCAGATGCTCTCGAAGCTGAAGGTCTACGCGGGCGCCGAGCACCCGCACGCTGCGCAGCAGCCGGTCCCGTTCGAGATCACCCAGGTCGCGCAGTAAGTCCGGCCACCCCCTAAGACGAACAGAATCTGAGGAGCATCGTGGCCGAGACCACCCCCGAGACCCCCGCCATCGAAGAAGAGGCGGCCGTCGAGGAGTACACCACCGAGTCCGAGGCGCCGCTGGAGGGTGAGTACACCTCCGAGTCCCTCGCCTCCCGCTTCGGCGACCCGCAGCCGGCTGCCGGCCTGGGCCGTCGCAAGAACGCCATCGCCCGCGTCCGGATCGTTCCGGGCACCGGTCAGTGGAAGATCAACGGTCGCACCCTTGAGGGCTACTTCCCCAACAAGGTGCACCAGCAGGAAGTCAACGAGCCCTTCAAGGTGCTCGAGCTGGACAACCGCTACGACGTCGTCGCCCGCATCTCCGGTGGCGGCATCTCCGGCCAGGCCGGTGCGCTGCGTCTGGGCGTCGCCCGTGCGCTGAACGAGGCCGACGTGGACAACAACCGCGCCGCCCTGAAGAAGTCCGGCTTCCTCAAGCGTGACGACCGTGCGGTCGAGCGCAAGAAGGCCGGTCTCAAGAAGGCCCGCAAGGCGCCGCAGTACAGCAAGCGCTAATCACGCCTGCTGCGACATGCAGCTCTTGGCGAACGCCCCGGTGGCACTTTCCGTGCTGCCGGGGCGTTCGGCTATCCGGGACCAGGGGCGTATACCTGGACTTAAGGCTCTGGTCCAAGCTCAGATACTCGGAGGACACCAGTGGGACGACTCTTCGGCACGGACGGGGTGCGCGGTGTCGCCAATGCGGATCTGACGGCGGAGCTGGCGCTCGGTCTGTCGGTCGCTGCGGCGCATGTGCTCGCCGAGGCAGGCACTTTCGAGGGGCACCGGCCGGTGGCCGTGGTCGGCCGCGATCCACGCGCGTCCGGGGAGTTCCTGGAGGCCGCGGTCGTCGCGGGCCTGGCGAGCGCCGGTGTGGACGTACTGCGGGTGGGGGTTCTCCCGACCCCGGCGGTCGCGTATCTGACCGGCTCGCTCGGTGCGGACCTCGGCGTGATGCTCTCCGCCAGCCACAACCCGATGCCCGACAACGGCATCAAGTTCTTCGCCCGGGGCGGCCACAAGCTCGCCGACGAGCTGGAGGACCGGATCGAGAAGACCTACCACGGCCACAGCACCGGCGAGCCGTGGCAGCGGCCGACCGGTGACGGCGTCGGCCGGGTCACCGTCTACGACGAGGGCTTCGACAACTACGTCGCCCACCTCGTCGGCGTGCTGCCCAACCGCCTGGACGGTCTGAAGATCGTCATCGATGGTGCGCACGGCGCGGCGGCGCGGGTCTCGCCCGAGGCGTTCGCGCGGGCCGGCGCCGACATCGTCACGATCGGCACCGACCCCGACGGCCTGAACATCAACGACGGCTGCGGCTCCACGCACCTGACGCTGCTGCGCGAGGCCGTGGTCGAGCACGGCGCCGACCTGGGCGTGGCCCATGACGGCGACGCGGACCGCTGCCTGGCCGTGGACCGCGACGGCAACGAGATCGACGGCGACCAGATCCTGGCCGTCCTCGCGCTCGGCATGCGCGAGTCCGGAGCGCTGCGCAAGAACACCGTCGTGGCCACCGTGATGTCCAACCTGGGCTTCATGCTGGCGATGGAGCGCGAGGGCATCGAGTGCGTCGCGACCGCGGTCGGCGACCGGTACGTCCTCGAAGAGATGAAGGCGAACGGCTTCGCACTGGGCGGCGAGCAGTCCGGCCACGTCATCGTGCTGGACCACGCCACGACCGGTGACGGCACGCTGACCGGTCTGATGCTGGCGGCCCGGGTCGCCGCGACCGGCCGGACCCTCGCGGATCTCGCGGGCGTCATGGAGCGGCTGCCGCAGATCCTCATCAACGTCCCCGACGTCGACAAGTCGCGGGTCGCGACCTCGCCGGAGCTGACCGCCGCGGTCAGCGAGGCGGAGCGGGAGCTCGGCGCGACCGGCCGGGTGCTGCTGCGCCCGTCCGGCACCGAGCCGCTGGTGCGGGTGATGGTCGAGGCCGCGGACATCGAGCAGGCGCGGGCGGTCGCGGAGCGGCTCGCGGATGCGGTGAAGTCGGCGCTGGGATAGGGGCTTCCCGCTCCCGCCCGGTGGAATCACCGCAGCGGGCCCGCCTCCCTCGTCCGAGGGGTGCGGGCCCGCTGTGCTGTGCGGCCGTGGTCAGAAGGAGGGGCCGTAGCCGCTGCAGGTCGGCGTGAAGCCAGGGGTGTTGGGGCCCAGCGCGTTCTCGATGTTCTGCAGGGTCGGGCTGTCGAGGAAGAGGCCGATGTGCCCGACGTTGTCCTTGGGGCACTGGTCCTGGAGGCGGATGTTGGTGACCTGGTCGCCGTGCAGGAAGGCGTTGGCGTACGGGGTGACGACCTGGTCGTGCTCGGTGGCGATCACGACGTAGCGCACGCCGGGCACCGTGTCGCCGTCCTTCCACAGGTCCGTCTGGAAGTCCGAGCCGGTTTCCTGCTGCTTGAGGCTGGTGAGCCCGGCGTGGTCGAAGAGGCCGTTGACGAACCCGAGCGCGTTCAACTTCCGGCCGAGGCCCACGAGTCCGGAGAGGGTGGTGCCGTGGTTGCTGGGGCCCATCCCCACCAGGGTGCGTACCTTGTCGGCGCCGCCCAGCCGCTTGAGGTAGTAGTTCGGCAGCATCCCGCCGAGCGAGTGGCCGACGATGTCGACCTTCCGGGCGCCGGTGGAGGCGAGCACCTTGTCCACGAAGGCGCTCAGGGTGGCGGCGGACCGGACGTTGTCGTCGAGGCCGCCGACGCGGCCCAGCGACAGGTGGTTCATGCCGAAGTTGAAGGCGTAGACGCAGTAGCCCTGGTTGGCGAGCGTCGGGGCCAGCGCCACCCAGTTGTCGCCCGCGTTGGCGAACGTGCCGTGGGAGAGCACGACGGGGTAGGGATGGGCCGAACTCGGCTTGCAGGTCCAGTCGTTGGCGCCGGCCACGGCGTCCGGGCTGAAGAAGAAGTTGTGTACGGCGGTGCCGAGGCCGCCCACCGGATAGCGGCCGTCGGCGGTGGCGTGGGCGCTGCTCTTGGAGGTGGTGGTGGCCGTGGTCGTGGTGGCCGGGGGCGCCTGCGCCGGGGCCTCCGCTTTGGCCGGTGCCGGTGCCGGTGCCGGTGCCGGCACCGGGGCGGCCTGGGCGGCCGTCGCGGTGGTGAGGGTGGCCGCGCCCAGACACAGCGCGGTGCCGGTCGCGGCGATCCAGTGCCGCACCGGGCGGTGGGAGCGGCGGGGGCGGCGCACGAGGGGAGCCTTCAAGATTCCTCCAGAGGGTGGGCAGGCCGGTTCCGGGCATGACGGAGCGCGCCGGGGCCTGGTGGGGGAGTTGCGCGCGGCAGGGCAGGCCGGGAGGGGCCGGGCGCGTGCCGGAGTGCGCGTGCGCACGTGCGTGAAGGGTGCGGGTGAGTGGGGGGTGAAGGTGTGGCGGGTGAGGGCGGGCGAGCGGAGGTCCCGCGGCCGTGTGGACGGGTCCCCGGGGCACCGCGATCACGGCCGTACGGAGGCCGTGACGCTCAGGTCATGCCGTGCTTCTCACGGCAGCGGTCGCGGTCCCGCACCGGACCCATCTGCCCTGAGGGGACCAACTGCCATTCCTGCTCCGGGAGTTGCGACTGCCATAAAACCTGCCTCGCCATGGACGAAGTGCGAAAAGGTTCATGTTCAGACTGTGTTACCTGACGGTAAGGCGGCCCCTGGCCGGTGACAAGACTCGTGCAGGGGGAGAATCGCCGGACGACGACCCAGGGAGGTCCGGTGGCGGCCGGAGCGAAGCAGCCCACCGGTAGGTACGGCGGCAGAACCGCTGGTGAACGACGCGCGGAGCGCCGGCAGCGGTTGCTCGACGCGGGACTGCACCTTTTCGGCGGCGGCCCCGGATACCGCGCCACCTCGGTGAGCGCGCTGTGCGAGGAAGCGGGCCTGTCCACCCGGCAGTTCTACGAGGAGTTCAGCAACCTCGAAGAGGTACTCGCCGCACTCCACACCCTCATCAACAAGTGGGCGGAGGAGGCCGCGATGAGCGCGCTCGCGACGATGCCGGAGGGCGGCGTCGAGGAGCGCGCCGCCGCCGCGTTCCGTGCGTACGCGAGCTGCGCGACCTGCGACCCGCGGCGGATCAGGATCGCCTTCGTCGAGGTGGTCGGCGTCAGCCCGCAGCTCGAAGCGCAGCGGCTGGCGCGCCGCGGGCGGTGGGCCGAGGTGATGCTGCACGAGCTGAAGCGGGCCGCCGTCCGGGGCGAAGCGGCGGAGCGCGACTACCGGGTGGCCGCGACGGCCTTCATCGGCGCGGTCAACGGGCTGCTGCACGACTGGACCGCGGGTGCCATCGACGCCTCCCTGGACGAGATCGTCGATGAGCTGCTGCTGATGCTGATCGGGGTGCTGCGGCCGAAGGGGTGGCGGGCTTCCTAGGGCGGGCCGACGGCGCCGCCTAGGGAGCGCCGTCCCCCGGTGAACCGCCGGTCCCGCCGGCCGCCCCGGCGGTGGCCGTGCGGCCCGGCCGCCGCCGCTGCCCCGCCCAGAACGCCTTCTGTGCCAGCAGGGTCGTCACCCCCGCCAGCACGATCCCCGCGAGGTTGAGCAGCAGTTGCTCCGATGAGCCGCGGGCCTGGCCGTACTGGCCGTAGCTGAGGGCGACCGCGGCGTTGGCGGCGGCCGGGACGGTGGTCACCGAGATCGCCACGCCGACCAGCGCGCCGGACTTCGCGGACGTCAGCGAGAGCACACCCGCGACACCCGCCAGCACGGCGACGACGAACGAGAACCAGTCGGGCCGGTAGATGAAGTTCGTGTTCGGCCGGGCCGCCGCCAGGGCGTCGGCCCCGAAGAGCCCCACCGCGTCCATGAAGAGGGCGAACACGACCGTCAGCGCCATCGCCACCGCGAAGCCGACGACCAGCGCCACCAGGGAGCGCCAGGCCAGCCGGGGCGCGCGCCGCACCAGCGACGTGCAGATGCCGGCCACCGGGCCGAACTCCGGTCCGACGGCCATCGCGCCGACGATCAGGATCGCGTTGTCCAGGACCACGCCGCAGGCCGCGATCATCGTGGCGAGGGTGAGGAAGGCCAGGTAGGTGACGGAGAGGGTGGACTCCTCGTGGGTGACGTCGGTCAGCGACTCCCACAGCACGGCGTCGACGCCCTCGCCGGGCGCGGCGTCCTCCGCGTGCTCGGCCCGCCGGGACAGCGACAGATCGATGTGGTCGACGGCGATCGAGCCCGTCCGGTCCAGTCCCAGCGCCCGCAGCTCGGCCAGCAGCCGGTCCCCGGCCTCGCGCGCCACGTCGCACAGCACCACATCGCCCTGCGGATCGCGGGCGGCGCCGGTCAGCACCACGAGGTGGGCGGTGCCGACGGTGTCCTCCAGCAGCCGTAGTACGTCCGGCGTGCTGTCCACCGGGACGATCAGACGCAGGTGCAGCACGGCGCGGCTCCCAGGGGTCGTGGCTCAGCGGTCGTGGCTCCGGGGTCAGAGCTTGCGCAGTGACAGCCGCTGCACCTTGTGGTCGGGGCCCTTGCGCAGCACCAGGTTGGCCCGGCCCCGGGTCGGGGAGACATTCTGCTGCAGATTGGGCTTGTTGACGGTGCGCCACATCATCCGGGCGTAGTCCAGTGCCTCGTCCTCGGAGACCTGGGTGTACTTGCGGAAGTACGAGAACGGGTTCTGGAAGGCGGTCTCGCGCAGCTTGCGGAACCGGCCGAGGTACCAGCCCTCGATGTCCTCGGTGCGCGCGTCGACGTAGACGGAGAAGTCGAAGAAGTCGGCCAGCCCCAGCCGGGTCCGGCCGTCCTTGCCGGGCAGCGCCGGCTGGAGGACGTTCAGGCCCTCGACGATGAGGATGTCCGGGCGGTGCACGGTCAGCCGCTCGCCCGGCACGATGTCGTAGATGAGGTGCGAGTAGACCGGCGCCGTGACCTCCGCCTTGCCGGACTTCACATCGGCCACGAAGCGGGTCAGTGCCCGGCGGTCGTAGGACTCCGGGAAGCCCTTGCGGGACATCAGGCCGCGCCGGTGCAGCTCGGCGTTGGGGAACAGGAACCCGTCGGTGGTCACCAGCTCCACGCGGGGGTGCTCGGGCCAGCGCGCAAGCAGCGCCTGCAGCAGTCGGGCGGTGGTCGACTTGCCGACCGCGACACTGCCCGCGACCCCTATGACGAACGGGGTGCCGGGCTGCGCGCCGTGGCCGCCGCCGGCGTCGCCGAGGAACGTGTTCAGGGCGCCGCGCAGATTGCTGCTGGCGCCGACGTAGAGATTGAGGAGCCGGGACAGCGGGAGGTAGACGTCGCGGACCTCGTCGAGGTCGATGACGTCGCCCAGGCCGCGCAGCTTCTCGACCTCGTCGGCGGTCAGCGGCAGCGGGGTCTTCTCGCGGAGCGCGCTCCACTGCTCGCGCGTCAGGTCGACGTACGGGGAGCTGTCGCTGCGGCGTCGTTGCTGCGGCTCTGTCGTGAGGGGCACGCGCCCATTGTGCGCAGGAGCGCCCGGCGCTTCATCTCGGGGTGGCTCCGTGGGGCCTCGGCACCGGCTTGTGCGTGTCTCGTCCGGCATGTCTGTACCCGGCAGGTATTCGCCGGTACGGTCGCTCCGGGGACGGCGCCGGGAGAGGGTGCCGGCGGATGTTTGGGGGTGGCGTACGAATGCGCCTGTTAGGGCTGATGCGGCAGCGGACCAGGGAAAAGCACCGGAGCGAACGCCTGGAATCCGCCCGGTACGGCTTCGCCGCCCGGGTGCACGCGGAGCTCTCCGAGGAGCTGCCGGACGAGGACCTGGGGGAGGACCTCGCCGACACCCTCGACGACTACGAACGCGACCGCGGCCCGGACTCAGGCGAGTGCGAAGGCGCGGACGGCGACGAGTGCGAGGAACTCCTGGAGCGGGTGCGGGAGGCGGTGGACCGGATAGAGCGGGGGCGGTGACCGGATGAGGGACAGGGCCGGTGCGCGGTACCGCTCAGGGACCGGCCTCCGTCGTACCCTGCCCCCATGTGCGGAATCGTGGGATACGTGGGTGGGCAGCCTGCCCTGGACGTCGTTCTTGCCGGGCTGAAGCGGCTGGAGTACCGCGGGTACGACTCGGCCGGGGTCGCCGTGCTGGCGGACGGGGGGCTGGCGGCGGCCAAGAAGGCGGGGAAACTCGCCAATCTGGAGAAGGAGTTGGCGGACCGTCCGCTGCCGACCGGGTCGACGGGCATCGGGCACACCCGGTGGGCGACGCACGGCGGGCCGACCGACGAGAACGCGCATCCGCATCTGGACAACGCGGGGCGGGTTTCGGTCGTCCACAACGGGATCATCGAGAACTTCGCCCGGCTGCGCGCCGAACTGACCGACCGCGGACACGAGCTGGCCTCCGAGACCGACACCGAGGTCGTGGCGCACCTGCTGGCCGAGGCGTATTCGTCGTGCGGTGAGCTGCCGGAGGCGATGCGGCAGGTGTGCCGGCAGCTGGAGGGCGCGTTCACGCTGGTCGCGGTGCATGCCGATGTGCCGGATCTGGTGGTCGGGGCGCGCCGTAATTCGCCGTTGGTGGTGGGTATCGGGGAGGACGAGGCGTTCCTGGCGTCGGATGTGGCGGCGTTCATCGCGCACACCCGGGAAGCCGTCGAGCTGGGCCAGGACCAGGTCGTCGAGCTGCGCCGGGACGGTGTGACGGTGACGGACTTCCACGGGGCGCCCGCGCCGGTGCGGGAGTACCACGTCGACTGGGACGCGTCGGCCGCCGAGAAGGACGGCTACGACTACTTCATGCTGAAGGAGATCGCCGAGCAGCCGAAGGCCGTCTCCGACACGCTGCTGGGGCGGGTCGACGGTTCGGGGGTGCTGTCCCTGGACGAGGTGCGGATCCCGACGTCGGTGCTGCGGGAGGTCGACAAGGTCGTCATCGTGGCGTGCGGGACCGCGTATCACGCGGGCATGATCGCCAAGTACGCGATCGAGCACTGGACGCGGATCCCCTGCGAGACGGAACTGGCCAGCGAGTTCCGCTACCGCGACCCGATCATGGGGCCCCGGACGCTGGTGATCGCCATCAGCCAGTCCGGCGAGACCATGGACACGCTGATGGCGCTGCGGCACGCGCGAGAGCAGGGCGCGAAGGTCCTCGCCATCTGCAACACCAACGGTTCGACCATCCCGCGGGAGTCGGACGCGGTGCTCTACACGCACGCCGGGCCCGAGGTCGCGGTGGCGTCGACGAAGGCGTTCCTGACGCAGCTGGTGGCCTGCTATCTCGTCGCGCTCTACCTCGCGCAGGTACGGGGGACCAAGTGGGGCGACGAGATCCGGGACGTGGTGCGGGAGCTGGCGGCCATCGGGACCCAGGTGGAGACGGTGCTGGGGACCATGGAACCGGTGCGGGAGCTGGCGCGCGGGCTCGCGGACAAGAACACCGTGCTGTTCCTGGGGCGGCACGTCGGCTACCCGGTGGCGCTGGAGGGCGCGCTGAAGCTGAAGGAACTCGCGTACATGCACGCGGAGGGCTTCGCCGCCGGGGAGCTCAAGCACGGGCCGATCGCGCTGATCGAGGAGGGCATGCCGGTGGTGGTGGTCGTGCCGTCGCCGCGCGGGCGGTCGGTGCTGCACGACAAGATCGTGTCCAACATCCAGGAGATCCGGGCGCGTGGGGCGCGGACCATCGTGATCGCGGAGGAGGGGGACGAGGCGGTGGTGCCGTACGCCGATCACCTCGTACGGATCCCGCGTACGCCGGTGCTGCTGCAGCCGCTGGTGTCCGCGGTGCCGTTGCAGGTGTTCGCCTGCGAGCTGGCGACCGCCCGCGGCAACGAGGTCGACCAGCCGCGCAACCTCGCCAAGTCGGTGACGGTGGAGTGAGTGCCGGGTGCTGGATGTTGGGTGAGTACGGGGGCTGAGCGAGTGTCGAGTGGAGTGAGTGCGTGATTATCGGGGTGGGGATCGACGTCGCCGAGATCAAGCGGTTCGGGGCGGCGTTGGAGCGGACGCCGGAGCTGGCGCGGCGGTTGTTCGCCGAGGAGGAGCTGCTGCTGCCCAGCGGTGAGCGGCGCGGGACCGCCTCGCTCGCGGCCCGGTTCGCCGCGAAGGAGGCGGTGGCCAAGGCGCTGGGTGCGCCCGGCGGGCTGCACTGGACCGACGCCGTGGTGGTCGTCGAGGACAGCGGCCGCCCCCGCCTCCGGGTGAGCGGGGCGGTCGCGGCGCGCGCGGTCGAACTGGGCGTGCGGTCCTGGCATGTGTCGCTCAGCCATGACGCGGGCGTCGCCTCCGCCGTGGTCATCGCCGAGGGGGACTAGGCCTGGAGGGGCCGGCGGCCTGGCGTGTGGATCAGGCCGGGCGCGCGTCCGGTCCGCGCGTGGGTGCGGGGTCCGCGCTCGGCCGGGTGTGAGACTGGCCGTATGAGGACTGCCTACAGCGTTTCGACCGTACGGGCCGCCGAGCAGCAGCTGATGGCCGAGCTGCCCGATGGGGCCCTGATGCAGCGGGCGGCGGCCGGACTGGCCGTGGCCTGCGGCGAGTTGCTGGGGCGGGTGTACGGGTCCCGGGTGGTGCTGCTGGTGGGCAGCGGTGACAACGGCGGTGACGCCCTCTACGCCGGAGCCCGGCTCGCCAAGCGCGGTGCCGGGGTCGTGGCCGTGCTGCTGTCGCCGGAGCGGGCACACCAGGGCGGCCTGTCCGCGCTGCGCGCCGCCGGCGGGCGGGTGTCCGCCGACTTCCGGCGGGACCTCGGGTGGGCCGATCTGGTCGTGGACGGGATCGTGGGCATCGGCGGGCGCGGCGGGCTACGCCCGGAGGCGACCCAACTCCTGGGATACGTACGGGAGTCGGCGATGCTGGTGGCGGTCGATCTGCCCAGCGGCGTGGACGCGGACACCGGGGAGGTGGCCGGGGACGCCGTACGCGCCGATGCGACGGTTACCTTCGGCGCGTACAAGCCGGGGCTGCTCATCGATCCGGCACGGGGGCGGGCGGGCGCGCTGCGGCTGGTGGACATCGGCCTCGAACTGCCGGAGCGGGCCGAGGCCGAAGCGCTCCAGCACGCGGAGGTGGCCGAGCTGCTGCCGCGGCCCGCCGCCGAGAGCGACAAATACCGGCGGGGCGTGGTCGGGGTGGTGGCCGGCTCCGCGCGCTACCCGGGCGCGGCGGTGCTGGCGGTCGCGGGCGCGCTGCGCGGCGGCGCCGGGGCCGTACGGTACGTCGGCCCGGCTGCCGACGCCGTGCTCGCGCGCTTCCCCGAGACGCTGGTGCACGCCGGGCCGCCGGACAAGGCGGGCCGGGTGCAGTCGTGGGTGATCGGGCCCGGTATCGGCGACGAATCGGGGGCGCTGGAGGAGGTGCTCGCCGCGGACGTGCCGGTGCTGGTGGACGCCGACGGGCTGCGCTTCCTGACGCCCGAGCGGGTCCGCGCCCGGACGGCGGGCACCCTGCTCACCCCGCACGCCGGTGAGGCCGCCGCGCTGCTCGGCCGGTCCCGGGAGGACATCGAGGCGGCCCGGCTGCGGTCCGTGCGGGAGCTGGCCGGGCAATACGGCGCGACCGTGCTGCTCAAGGGCTCGACGACGCTGATCGCGGACGCCGAAGGCCCCGTACGCGTCAACTCCACCGGGACGGGGTGGCTGGCGACGGCCGGCAGCGGCGATGTGCTCTCGGGCATGACGGGATCGCTGCTCGCCGCCGGGCTGCCGGCCCGGGACGCGGCGTCCGTCGGCGCGTATCTGCACGGCCTGGCGGCCCGCCGCGCCGCGGGCCGCGAGGGGGCGCCGGTCACGGCCTCGGAGGTCGCCGGGCATCTGGGCGCGGCCTGGCGGGACGTGCAGCGGGACTGAGGGCGGGACCGAGGGCGGGACGAAGGGGCGGATCCCCGCTTCCTCCCGCGCCCGGTTACGCCCCGCGAGGGAACGCCGGGGGCCGGGAGGGCGAATCCACCGCGGCACCGGCGGCGCGGGGCCCCGGCCACGGCATGGCTCACTGCATGACACGCACCCCGACACCGCGGACCGCGACGCCGCGCACCTTCCTGGGACGCGCCCTCCCGGCGTTGCTGACCGGCGTCCTCCTGCTCACCCTCGGTGGCTCGCCCGCGGTGGCCGCGCCGGCGGAGCCCGGCCCCGGCACGGGCGCCGCATCGGGGCTCGTCCCCGGCATCGCGCGTGGCCCCGGCGCGGACCGGCAGGGCCTGCCCGACCGGGCGCTGCCGCCGGTCGGGCCGTGGCGGACGGTCGCCGAGATGCCGCTTCCGGAGCCGGCCGCCGGGCCGCCGCGGCACATCGAGTACGTACCGCCCTTCGAGGCGGTGCCCGACCGCGCCGTGCCGCAGCCCTGCAGCCGCTCGACGGGTCCCGCGCAGCGGCAGGCCGAGCGCTATCTGGGGCTCGCGCGGGACGGGCGGCAGTCGGCGGCGGACTGCGCGGCGATCCGGACGTTCCAGAAGCGGCAGCACATCGAGCCGGCGAGCGGCTTCGCGGGCCCGGTGACCGGCGCCGTGCTGCGGCTGCTGCGCGCCCAGGAGGACCCGAACCGGGCCGGCAAGTGCCCGGAGCGCGTGGAGCGGGTGGTCTGCGTCGACCTGAACCGGCAGATCGTGTGGGTGCAGCAGGACGGGGAGGTGATCTTCCAGCCGGTGGCGATGCGTTCGGGGCAGCCGACCATGGAGACCCGTACGGGTACGTATCGCATCTACTGGCGGCACAAGGACCATGTCTCCTCGCTCTACAACACGCCCATGCCGTTCGCCCAGTTCTTCGACGGCGGCGAGGCCCTGCACGGCATCTACGAGGACATCTACGCACCCCCCGGCTCGCACGGATGCATCAACCTCAAGTGGTCGGACGCCAAGAAACTGTGGGACCTGCTGGACAAGGGCGACGTCGTGCACATCTGGGGGCACCGGACCGCGCTCTGAAGCCCTGGACGGCGACCCGGCGGCGCGCGGTGGCGCCCGTCCCGGGGGGTGCCGCGGGGCCGCCTGAGACACTGAGGGGGATGAACGAGACAGCGAAGCGCGCCCGCGCCACCATCGACCTCGCCGCGGTGCGGTCGAACGTGCGCGCGCTGCGGGAGCGCGCACCCCGGGCCGAGCTGATGGCCGTGGTCAAGTCCGACGGATACGGGCACGGCGCGGTGCGCTGTGCCCGCGCCGCCCGCGAGGCCGGCGCGAGCTGGCTGGGCACGGCCCTCCCCGAGGAGGCCTTCGCGCTGCGCGCGGCCGGCGACACGGGCCGGCTGCTGTGCTGGCTGTGGACCCCGGGCGGGCCCTGGCGCAAGGCGGTCGAGCAGGACATCGACGTCGGTGTGAGCGGGCTGTGGGCGCTGCGCGAGGTGATCGCCGCCGCGCGGTCCTGCGGCCGTACGGCCCGCGTGCAGCTCAAGGCCGACACCGGGCTCGGCCGCAACGGCTGCCAGCCCGCCGACTGGCCGGAACTGACCGCCGCGGCCCGTGCCGCCGAACTGGACGGCACGCTCCGGGTCACCGGCATCTGGTCGCACTTCGCCTGCGCCGACGAGCCCGGTCACCCCTCCATCGCCGCCCAACTCACCGTCTTCGCCGAGGTGCTGGCGGTCTCCGAGGCGGCCGGGCTGCGCCCCGAGGTGCGGCACATCGCCAACACCCCGGCACTGCTCACCCTCCCCGAGGCGCATTTCGACCTCGTCCGCGCCGGCATCGGCATCTACGGCATCTCGCCCAGCCCCGAGGTCGGTACGTCCGCGGACCTCGGGCTGCGGCCCGCGATGACGCTGGAGGCGTCGCTGGCCTCGGTCAAGCGGGTCCCCGGCGGCCACGGCGTCTCCTACGGGCACCACTACACGACCCCCGGCGAGACCACCCTCGCGCTGGTCCCGCTCGGCTATGCCGACGGCATCCCGCGGCACGCCTCCGGCACCGGCCCGGTGCTGGTCGCCGGCAAGCTGCGGACGGTCGCCGGGCGGATCGCGATGGACCAGTTCGTGGTCGACCTGGGCGGCGACAGCGCACAGCCGGGGGACCGGGCGGTG
This sequence comes from Streptomyces sp. NPDC101393, assembly GCF_044767385.1. NCBI lineage: Bacteria > Bacillati > Actinomycetota > Actinomycetes > Kitasatosporales > Streptomycetaceae > Streptomyces > Streptomyces sp. NPDC101393. Next base: position 105,294 of record NZ_JBIWNU010000008.1, read on the forward strand.
CTGTTCGGGCCCGGCGACGGCGGCGAACCGACCGCTGAGGACTGGGCCGGCGCGGCCGGAACCATCGGCTACGAGATCGTCACCCGGATCGGATCCCGCGTGCCACGCGTCCATGCCGACAGCGACGCGGCGCACGCCGCCGAAGGCGGGGCGCACGCGGTGGAACGGAACGGAACCAGCGTGGAGACAGCTGTCACGGGGGGTACGGCATGACCGACGGCACGGAAGTGGCAGTACACGCGGTCGAGGCGGCGGGCGAGGTGGCCGGCAACTGGGCCAGGGCGGGACGCCACGCGGGCATCGCCGGCGCGGCGATCGGCGTGGTCGCCGCGGGCGCGGCCGCCGGTGTGGCGATAGAGCGGATGACGGTCGGCCGCGGCATGCGCCGCAAGGCGCGCCTGGCGCTGGACGCGGCCGGGCCGTACGGCACGCTGCGCGGCACACCGGGTGCGGCGATCGCCGAGGACGGCACCGAGCTGTACTACGAGGTGGACGAGCAGGGCGAGGCGCCGGAGAAGCCGAAGGCGGCGAAGGGCGCGAAGGGCGCGGCCCGCGGCAAGGAGGCCCGCGCCGCACAGGAGGCGCAGGGCGGCTTCCGCAAGCGGCTTCAGGCGGCGGTGGGGCGGCGCGGCCCGGCCCCCACCGTCGTTTTCAGCCATGGTTACTGCCTGAGCCAGGACTCCTGGCACTTCCAGCGCGCGACGCTGCGCGGCACGGTGCGCTCGGTCCACTGGGACCAGCGTGCCCACGGCCGCTCGGAGCGCGGCCACAGCCAGCTCGACGGCACCGAACCGGTCACCATCGACCTGCTGGGCCGGGACCTGAAGGCGGTGCTGGACGCCGCCGTGCCCGAGGGCCCGATCGTGCTGGTCGGGCACTCCATGGGCGGGATGACGGTGATGGCGCTCGCCGACCAGTTCCCCGAGTACGTCGCGGAGCGGGTCGTCGGCGTGGCCCTCATCGGCACCTCCGCGGGCCGGCTGAGCGAGGTCGCCTTCGGACTGCCGTCGCTCGGCGTCAAGGCCTTCCACCGCTTCGCGCCGGGTGTGCTCAAGGCCCTGGGGTCGCAGAGCGAGATCGTCGAGCGCGGACGGCGGGCCACCGCCGATCTGTTCGCGGGGCTCATCAAGCGGTATTCGTTCGGGACGCCTGCGGACGTCGATCCGGGGATCGCGCGCTTCGCCGAGCGGCTGATCGAGGCCACGCCGATCGACGTGGTCGCCGAGTTCTTCCCGGCGTTCGCCGTGCACGACAAGACCGAGGCGCTGGTGGCGTACGACACGGTGCCCGCGCTGGTGCTGGCCGGTGAGCAGGATCTGATCACCCCCGCCGACCACAGCCAGGCGATCGCCGAACTGCTCCCCAACGCCGAGCTGGTGTGTGTCCCGGACGCCGGGCATCTGGTGATGCTGGAGCGCCCCGAGCTGGTCAACGACCAGCTGGTGTCGCTGGTGGAACGGGCGAGCGCGGCGGCCCGCAGCTCACGCTCCGCACGCGCCTGAGCCCGGCGGCGGACCGCCGCCGCAGCCGGTCAGAGCCGGCCCCGTCCGGGACAGGGGTCTGACCGGCGGGCCGTCCGGGCCGTACCATTTGCGGCATGAGCACCACCGGCGAGATCGCCCACGTCACCGTCAAGTCTCCCGATCAGATGCAGGAGTTGGGCCGCAGACTGGCCACCCTGCTGCGCCCCGGCGACCTGGTGCTGCTCACCGGTGAGCTGGGCGCGGGCAAGACGACGCTGACCCGGGGCCTGGGGGAGGGCCTGGGCGTGCGCGGCGCCGTCACCTCCCCGACCTTCGTCATCGCCCGGGTCCACCCCTCGCTCAGCGGCGGCCCCGCCCTGGTGCACGTCGACGCCTACCGCCTCGGAGGCGGGCTCGACGAGATGGAGGACCTGGACCTCGATGTCTCGCTGCCGGACTCGGTGGTGGTCGTGGAGTGGGGCGACGGCAAGGTCGAGGAGCTGTCCGACGACCGGCTGCATGTCGTCATCGGCCGGGCCGTGGGCGCGGACGCCCCGGGCGGCACGGACGGCGCTCCGGTGGAGGACACCGACGATGTGCGCGAGGTGACGGTCACCGGGCTCGGTGCCCGCTGGACGGACGCCGGGCTGGCCGCGCTCGCCGGCTGACCTTTCCCGCTGACCGCCGCCGTGGTCCGGTGCCCGTGAAGGGGCCGCGGCGGCCTTCGGCATGCGCGGACGGGCCGGGATCCGGCCATCGGTCCCACGTGCTGTCCCGTATCGGCCCGTATCTGTCCGTAGTTTCCGACAAGCCGTCGGTAAGATGTTGCGCCCGTGGTGCCGGGCATGGTCACATGGTTACCGAGCCCGGTTAGGTCAGCCTAAGTAGAGCCTAACGTCCGCTGCTTGCCCCAGGAGCCCGGGAGGCGTCCATGTCGGCCCACCAGCCATCCCCCGCGCCTGAACGCCGCGTGGAGAGCCCCGTCGCCGCGGCTCGGCGCGCCGAGCGCGAGACGCCGCCGACCATGAACGAACTGCTGGCGGCCTGCGCCGCGGCCAGTGCCGTCTCCACGCCACCGGAAGCCCCCGCCGCGCAGGCCGAGTCCGCGCAGCGCGCCGACGCGACGGATGAGGCGGCCGGGAGCGCGCCCGCGTCCACCCCGGAGCGGGACGCGGCGTAGCCCGTAGGGGCGAAGCGTCCGGACCGGGCAACGCCCCGCTCAGGACACGGCGGCGCGGCTCAGGAAACGACGACGAGGCTCAGGAAACGACGACGACCTTGGTGCCGTGCAGGGCGAAGTCCCACAGCGCGGCGCCGTCCTCGCGCGACTCACGGATCCCGCCGGTCCTCTTCGACGCACCCGGGTTCGGCTTCGATCCGTCCACCGCGGCACTGAAGCCGACCGTGACGCTGTCGACGTCCGCGAACCGCACCACGTGCTCGATCGCGATGCCGTCGGAGCCCGTGACGCTCACCGAACGCGAGGTGACCGCGTACGTCCCCAGCGGCGGGCTGACGGTGCTCGGCGCGACCTTGTACGTCCGCAGTGCCCGGCCCTGGGCGCTGACCAGCCAGACCCGCTTGCCGCTGAGGGAGTAGACGACCCGCTGGCCCTTGCCCGAGGCGGGCGGGATGGCGGTGGGGCCGGCGCTCTTGTCCTTCTTCCCGGGCCGGTCGTGGCCCGCGGGAGGCTTCGGGGTGGAGTGGCCGTTGTCCTTGCGGGCCTGGGTGAGGGACTCCGGTGCGGACGCCGAGGCCTGGTAGCCGAGTACGCCGACCACGACCAGCGCCGCCGCGGTGAGAGCGGTGACGATCGAGCTGCTCTTAGCGGGCACCGCTGTGCCACCTTTCCGTACTCCCACCGGCCGCCGGCGGGGATCCCCACGCCCGGTCGATGACTCCTTGGCTACGGAGGGGACGGTAGCACCGGAACGGGGAGCACCGGCCGCGCCGTAGTCTTGAGGGCGTGCTGCTGCTAGCTCTTGACACCGCCACCCCCGCCGTCACCGTCGCGCTCCACGACGGCTCCCGCGTCCTCGCCGAGTCCCGACAGGTCGACGCGCGCAGGCACGGCGAACTTCTGCTGCCCGCCGTCGACCGCGTCCTCGCCGAGGCGGGTGTGAAGCTCGACGCGGTCAGCGACCTCGTGGTCGGCGTCGGCCCCGGCCCGTACACCGGACTGCGGGTCGGTCTGGTCACCGCGGCGACCTTCGGGGCCGCGCTCGACGTCCCGGTCCACGGCCTGTGCTCGCTCGACGGCCTGGCGTACGCCGCCGGGCTGGACGAGCCGTTCGTCGTGGCCACCGACGCCCGCCGCAAAGAGGTCTACTGGGCCCGCTACGCCGACTCCAGGACCCGGCTGACCGACCCCGCCGTCGACCGCCCCGCCGACCTCGCCGACGAGATGGCCGGGGTCCCGGCCGTGGGCGCGGGCGCGCTGCTCTACGACGCGGTGTTCACCGGCGTACGCCGCGAGGGCCCCGAGCACCAGTCCGCGGGCGCGCTCGCCTCGCTGGCCGCCGAGAAGCTCGCGGCGGGCGAGGAGCTGCTGCCCGCCCTGCCCCTGTATCTGCGCCGCCCGGACGCGCAGGTGCCCGCCAACTACAAGGTGGTCACCCCGAAGTGACGCCCCCCGCCGACACGGTCGCGCCCGCGGGCACCGCCACCCTGCGCGAGATGCGCTGGTGGGACCTGGACGCGGTGCTCGCCCTGGAGAACGCGCTCTTCCCGGACGACGCCTGGTCGCCGGGGATGTTCTGGTCCGAGCTGGCGCGCGCCCGGGGCTCCGACGCCAACCGCCGCTATCTCGTCGCCGAGCTGGACGGCCGGCTGGTCGGCTACGGCGGGCTCGCCGCCGTCGACGGCACCGGTGACATCCAGACCATCGCCACCGCACGCGACCAGTGGGGCAGCGGCCTGGGCGGCCGCCTGCTGGGCGAGCTGCTGTCCGCCGCCACCGCCTTCGAATGCCACGAGGTGCTGCTGGAGGTACGGGTCGACAATCTCCGCGCCCAGCGGCTCTACGAGCGCTTCGGCTTCGCGCCGCTCGGCTTCCGGCGCGGCTACTACCAGCCGGGCAATGTCGACGCGCTGGTCATGCGCCGCCCGGCCACGGACCCCGACACCGAAGCCGGCACCGAACCGGGCACCGGGGGCGACGCCACGTCCGCCTCCGACACCGCCCCCGACTCCCCCTTCGCACAAGGAACTTGAGAGATATGGCTGACGCACGCGGCGGACCGCTGGTCCTCGGGATCGAGACCTCCTGTGACGAGACCGGTGTCGGCATCGTCCAGGGCCACACCCTGCTCGCCGACGCCGTCGCCTCCAGCGTCGACGAGCACGCCCGCTTCGGCGGCGTGGTCCCCGAGGTCGCCTCGCGGGCGCACCTGGAGGCGATGGTCCCCACCATCCAGCGCGCCCTGAAGGACGCCGGGGTCAGCGCGCGCGACCTCGACGGCATCGCGGTCACCGCGGGCCCCGGTCTCGCGGGCGCACTGCTGGTCGGCGTCTCGGCGGCCAAGGCGTACGCCTACGCGCTCGGCAAGCCGCTCTACGGCGTCAACCACCTCGCCTCGCACATCTGCGTCGACCAGCTCGAACACGGCCCGCTCCCCGAGCCGACGATGGCGCTGCTGGTGAGCGGCGGCCACTCCTCCCTGCTGCTCGCGCCCGACATCACCTCCGACGTACGCCCCCTGGGTGCGACGATCGACGACGCGGCGGGGGAGGCGTTCGACAAGATCGCGCGGGTGCTGCACCTCGGCTTCCCCGGCGGCCCGGTCATCGACCGCTACGCCCGCGAGGGCAACCCCGACGCGATCCGCTTCCCGCGCGGCCTGACCGGCCCCCGCGACCCGGTGTACGACTTCTCCTTCTCCGGCCTCAAGACGGCGGTGGCCCGCTGGATCGAGGCCAAGCGGGCGGCCGGTGAGGACATTCCGGTGGCGGACGTCTCGGCGTCCTTCCAGGAGGCCGTGGTGGACGTGCTCACCCGTAAGGCCGTCCGGGCCTGCAAGGACAACGGCGTGGACCACCTGATGATCGGCGGCGGCGTCGCGGCCAACTCCCGGCTGCGCGCGATGGCCCAGCGCCGCTGCGAGGACGCCGGCATCACCCTGCGGGTGCCGCGGCCCAAGCTCTGCACCGACAACGGCGCGATGGTCGCCGCCCTCGGCGCCGAGATGGTCGCCCGCAACCGCGCGGCCTCCGACTGGGACCTGTCGGCGGACTCGTCCCTGCCGGTCACCGAACCGCACGTCCCCGGCACGGCGCCGGAGCACGGTCACAGCCACGCACATGACCACGACCATGTGCACGAGGTGAGCAAGGCCAACCTCTACTCCTGAGGCGCACCGCCCCGGGCGGCTCCCCGGAGGGCGTGTTTTGTCTTCCTGGGAGCACTCCCGCCGCTCACCGCCCCGGGGCCCGCGCGGAGGTCTTACCCTGGCAAGCAGCACCGGGCGCGCGTGTGGGGAGGCGGAGAGCTGTGGACTGGTTCTGGTGGGTCTTCATCTTCTTCATGGCGGGCGGCTTCGCCAAGGTCGCCGACACCGCGCGCACGGCCCTGCGCACCCGGCACGAACGCACGATGGAACGCCTGGAGACCGCCCGTCAGGAGCGGCAGGAGCTGGCCGCCGCACACAAGCCGCCGGAGCCCGTGTGCGGGTGCACCCACCACCTCGCCAAGCACGACAAAAAGGGCAAGTGTCACGAGCGCGTCGAGGTGCCGGTCGCCTGGGACGCGGACCACAAGCCGGTGCAGTACGAAGCGGGCCAGTGCACCTGCCAGCAGTACGTCGGCCCGCAGCCGCTCTCCCAGATCTACGCCGAGGACCTCACCGACCTGGCGTGAGGGGCGCCTCCGGCGATTCCGCGGGGTGCCCCAGCAGCATGGTGGGGGCGCCGGCGACCCGGGTGAGGAAGATCGTGCAGGACCGCCGCCCGCCGCCCAGCTTCAGCTTCTTGCGCAGCTCCTCCGGCTCGACCGCCGACCCCCGCTTCTTGATCACCGCCACCCCCACCTCCCGCTCCCGCAGCAGCGCCTTCAGCTTCTTGACGTTGAACGGCAGCACGTCCGTGACGGCGTAGGCGGTCGCGTACGGGGTCGCCACCAGCCGGTCAGCGGTGACGTACGCGATCGTCGGATCGATCAGCCGGCCGCCGACCTGCTGGGCGACGTCCGCGACGAGATGGGCCCGGATGACCGCGCCGTCCGGCTCGTACAGCCAGTCCCCGACCGGCCCCGGCTCCGGGTCGGGCAGCCCCGCGCCGAGCAGCGAGTCGCCGGCCGGAAGCAGGGTGGCGCGCCGGCCGGCGGGAGCCAGGGCGGGGCCGGCGGCCGCATCATGGGCCGCCCCGAACCACAGCACGGCTTCCTTCACGTCACCGGAGTCGGAGATCCACTCCGTCTCGGCGTCGTCCGGCAGCGCGTCGTGCGGCACACCGGGCGCGATCTTCAACGCCGCGTACGGCGCCTTGCGGGCCGCCTCGACGGCCCAGGACAGCGGCGGCGAATAGGCCTCCGGATCGAAGATCCGGCCCCCGCGCCCCCCGCCCCGCCGCGCCGGATCGACGAACACCGCGTCGTACCCGGCGGTGTCCACCTCCGTCACATCCGCGCAGCGCACCTCCACCAGCTCCGCCAGCCCCAGCGCCTCGGCGTTCGCGCGGGCCGCGGCGCAGGCCAGCGGATCGCGGTCGACGGCGAGCACCGAGATCCCGGCCCGCGCCAGCGCCAGCGCGTCGCCGCCGATCCCGGAGCAGAGGTCGACCAGGGTGCGCACGCCCAGCGCGGCGAGCCGGGCCGCGCGGTGGGCGGCGACCGTCGCGCGGGTGGACTGCTCGACGCCGTTGGGCGTGAAGTACATGAGCCGCGCGTCCGCCCCGAACTTCGCCGCCGCGCGCTGCCGCAGCCGGGCCTGCCCGAGCGCGGCGGAGACCAGTGGCGCCGGGTGGTCGCGGCGCAGCCGGGTCGCGGTGGCCAGCTCGTCGGCCGGATCGTGGTCACGCAGTGCGGCCAGCAGCGCCTGTCCCTCGGGGGCGAGCAGTGCGGAGAAGGTGTCGAGATCGGTCACCCGCCCATCATTCCTCCTGGACGGCGAGGCGAACGGCGGCGGGGGCGACGGGAGCCGGCGGCGGGTCGGCGGGGCGGTGTGGGCCGGACGGTGGACGGTCTCCGCGTGGCGGGCGGCGGCACAACCACGACGGGCGGGCGCGCTGCCAGAATCCGGCGCTATGCATCTTGTCGGACTTTTCCGGGCGCGGGGCCTGCTCGCGCTGTGCGCACTCGGGTTGCTGGCCGCGGGCTGCGGCACGATCGCCACCGACGGTCAACAGGACAACGAACCGGCGGGCAGCCGGATGGCCGCCCCCGCCGCCCGCGCCCTCGTCACCCAGGCCCGCACCCTGGAGCGGGCGCAGGCCCGCGAAGTGGCGGCGGCCAAGCACTGGGGGCTGGACACGGCGCCCCTGTCCCGGCCCCGGCCGCCGGCCCGTAAGCCGTTCCTGGCCAGTGAGGCGCGCTACTCCCGGGGCGGCCCGGGGCTGCCGCCGGTGATCTCCCGGGTGCCGACCGACGACAAGGTCGTGTTCCTGACGATCGACGACGGTGACGAGAAGGACCCGGAGTTCGTGCGGATGATGCGCGAACTGGACGTCCCCTACAGCGCGTTCCTCAGCGACTACCTCGCCAGTGCGAACTACGGCTACTTCCGCGGTATGCGGAAGCTGGGCAACGGCGTGCACAACCACACCCTGCACCACCGCTATCTGCCCGGCCTCGACGCGGACGGTCAGCGCAAGGAGATCTGCGGCCAACAGGACATCCTGCAACGCGAGATCGGCGAACGGCCGCGCCTCTTCCGCCCGCCCTACGGCAACTTCACCGAGGAGACGCTGCACATCGCGGCCTCCTGCGGTGTCGAGGTCGTCCCGCTGTGGACCCAGGAAGCGTTCCCCGACCGGATGGAATACCGCGACCTGGACCAGCGGCTGCACCCCGGCGACATCATCCTGACCCACTTCCGGGGCCGCCACGACTGGCCCGGGACCATGCCCGACGTCGCGCGCCGGGTGGTGCGTACGGCCACCGAACAGGGCTTCGCCATCGCCCGGCTGGAGGACTACGTCTGAGGGCGGGCCGCGGCCGGCGCCCCGGGCTTCATGCCGCCGGCCCGGGTGCCGGCTCGCGGTGTCCGCGGTGCCGCCGCGAGGGCCGGCCGCTCCCCGCGGCCACCGGCTCCCGGCGCCGCTGCGCGCTGTCGCTGATCCGCAGCAGCAGCGCCACCATCACCCAGTTCGCGACGAGCGACGAACCGCCCTTCGCGAGGAACGGCAGCGCCTTGCCGGTGAGCGGGATCAGCCCCGTCACACCACCCGAGACGACGAACACCTGGAGCAGCAGCGCCCCGGCCAGCCCGACCGCCAGCAGCTTGCCGAACGGGTCGCGGGCGGTCAGCCCCACCCGCAGCCCCCGCTGGGCGAGCAGTACGTACAGCAGCAGTACGGCCATCACCCCCGCCAGGCCCAGTTCCTCCCCGACGGTCGTGAGGATGAAGTCGCTGTTCCCCGCGAAACCGACCAGCTCCGGGTGTCCCTGGCCCAGACCGCTGCCGCCGATGCCGCCGCTGCCGAAGCTGAACAGCGCCTGCGCGGCCTGGTCGGAGATCAGCCCCGGCGGGCGTTCGGACGGGGGCAGAAAGATGTCCATGGGGTGCAGCCAGGCCATGATCCGGCCCTTGACGTGCGGTTCGGTGGAGCCGACCACGGCCGCCCCGACCGCGGCCATCGCGAGTCCGCAGATCACCCAACTGGTGCGCTCGGTGGCCATGTAGAGCATGATCACGAAGACGCCGAAGAAGATCAGTGAGGTGCCCAGGTCGCGTTCGAAGACCAGCACCAGCAGGCTGATGACCCAGATCGTGAAGATCGGTGCGAGCTGCCGTCCCGGCGGCAGCTGGACGCCCATCACCCGGCGCCCGGACAGCGCGAGCGCATCGCGGTTGACGGTGAGATAGCCCGCGAAGAACACCGAGATCATGATCTTCACGAACTCGCCCGGCTGCAGCGACAGCGGCCCGAGCAGGATCCAGCGCTTGGCGCCGTACCTATCGGCACCGAAGAACGCCGGAGCCATCAGCAGCACCAGCGCGACCACCATCGTCAGATAGATGTAGCGCTGCAGTATCCGGTGATCGCGCAGCACCATGAGGATCACGATGCAGGCGGCCACCCCGATCACGGTCCACACCAGCTGTCCGCTGGCCGCCTCGGCGATGCTCAGCCGCGGCGTCACGGCGTAGGTCATGTCCAGCCGGTGCAGCAGGACCAGGCCGATGCCGGTCAGCAGGGTGGCCAGCGGCAGGATCAACGGGTCGGCGCGCGGCGCGAAGCGGCGTACGACGAGGTGCGGGACCAGCGCCACGAAGAACATGCTCACCGCGAACCCGGACAGTCCGCCCGGCAGTTGCCCGGTCATCGACAGGCCGGTGCAGGCGTAGCCGAAGACCGTGATCAGGACGCTGAGCACGAGCAGCCAGGCCTCGGTCCGGCGCCGGTCCGGCGCACGGGCCAGGGCGGCGAACGTCATCGTGCGCTCGGCATCGCTCTCCGGCGCCCCGCCACCCCGGGTGGCGCTCGTCAGTCCCCGCACGCAATTCCTCCGGCCTTCGCCACAACAGTCGGCAAGGTAGACGGCTGGGGGGTAGGCACGGTTGCGGGGCGGGTGTGCTCTTTGCCCCACGTTGTCGGCTCTCCGGCCCAGGCGAGGGGGGAAGGACAGGAACGGGCCGACGGGTACGGGACCACCGTCGCCCCTCCGCCTTTCCTCACCCCCACCAGGGGCGGGCGCACGGCTTACGGGAGGGGCCGGGCCGCAGGGACGCAGTCCCGGGGGCCCGGCACCGCACCCACCAAGCACACCGAGGGCGCCCGGCCCACAACCATCCCCGCCCCGCCGTCAGGCGGGGAAGAACAACGGACGAGACGCGGCGGGGCGGACGGCCGCGGGGGACCCGGCAACGCCACACCTGGCACTCCGCTTGACCGAGTGCTAACCGCGTCATAGTCTCGGCGTTGGCACTCTCCGCAGGGGAGTGCTAAACACGGCGACGGGCTGTTCCGGCACCCGCGACGACGGTTCCTCCTGGTCGCCACCCCAGACAGTTAACCCCGTGAGATCTCCGAAGGGGGAGGTCGGATCGTGACGACCGCCAGCACCAAGGTTGCCATCAAGCCGCTCGAGGACCGCATTGTGGTCCAGCCGCTCGACGCCGAGCAGACCACGGCCTCTGGCCTGGTCATCCCGGACACTGCCAAGGAGAAGCCCCAGGAGGGCGTCGTCCTGGCCGTGGGCCCGGGTCGCTTCGAGGACGGCAACCGTCTTCCGCTCGACGTCACCGTCGGCGACGTCGTGCTCTACAGCAAGTACGGCGGCACCGAGGTGAAGTACAACGGCGAGGAGTACCTCGTCCTCTCGGCTCGCGACGTTCTCGCGATCGTCGAGAAGTAATTCACCCAGAATTGCCTAGATCTGCGCCCCTGGTTCCCGCGTCTAAACAACCCGGGGCAGGGGCGCAGTTCGTTTGAGCGATAGCGGCCACCGCTGCGTGGCCGAGGATCGCAACGAGAGGACTTGAAGCAACCCATGGCGAAGATCCTGAAGTTCGACGAGGACGCCCGTCGCGCCCTCGAGCGCGGCGTGAACAAGCTTGCCGACACCGTCAAGGTGACGATCGGCCCCAAGGGCCGCAACGTCGTCATCGACAAGAAGTTCGGTGCCCCGACCATCACCAACGACGGCGTCACCATCGCCCGTGAGGTAGAGGTCGACGACCCGTACGAGAACCTCGGCGCCCAGCTCGTCAAGGAGGTGGCGACCAAGACCAACGACATCGCGGGTGACGGCACCACCACCGCCACCGTGCTGGCCCAGGCGCTGGTCCGCGAGGGCCTGCGCAACGTCGCCGCCGGCGCCTCCCCGGCCGCCCTGAAGAAGGGCATCGACGCCGCCGTGAAGGCCGTGTCCGAGGAGCTCCTCGCGACCGCCCGCCCGATCGACGACAAGTCCGACATCGCTGCCGTGGCCGGCCTGTCCGCGCAGGACAAGCAGGTCGGCGAGCTCATCGCCGAGGCGATGGACAAGGTCGGCAAGGACGGTGTCATCACCGTCGAGGAGTCCAACACCTTCGGTCTGGAGCTGGACTTCACCGAGGGCATGGCCTTCGACAAGGGCTACCTGTCGCCGTACATGGTGACCGACCAGGAGCGTATGGAGGCCGTCCTCGACGACCCGTACATCCTGATCCACCAGGGCAAGATCGGTTCGATCCAGGACCTGCTGCCGCTGCTGGAGAAGGTCATCCAGGCCGGCTCCTCCAAGCCGCTGCTGATCATCGCCGAGGACGTCGAGGGCGAGGCCCTGTCGACCCTGGTCGTCAACAAGATCCGTGGCACCTTCAACGCCGTGGCCGTCAAGGCCCCCGGCTTCGGTGACCGCCGCAAGGCGATGCTCGGCGACATGGCCACCCTCACCGGTGCGACCGTCATCGCCGAAGAGGTCGGCCTCAAGCTCGACCAGGCCGGTCTCGACGTGCTCGGCACCGCCCGCCGCGTGACGGTCACCAAGGACGACACCACCGTCGTCGACGGTGGCGGCAAGTCCGAGGACGTCCTCGGCCGCGTCAACCAGATCAAGGCCGAGATCGAGTCCACGGACTCGGACTGGGACCGCGAGAAGCTCCAGGAGCGCCTCGCCAAGCTCGCCGGTGGCGTCTGCGTCATCCGTGTGGGTGCGGCCACCGAGGTCGAGCTCAAGGAGAAGAAGCACCGTCTGGAGGACGCCATCTCCGCGACCCGCGCCGCGGTCGAGGAGGGCATCGTCTCCGGTGGTGGCTCCGCTCTGGTGCACGCCGCCAAGGTGCTGGAGGGCTCCCTCGGCAAGGAGGGCGACGAGGCCACCGGTGTCGCCGTCGTCCGTCGCGCCGTCGTCGAGCCGCTGCGCTGGATCGCGGAGAACGCCGGCCTTGAGGGCTACGTCATCACCGCGAAGGTCGCCGAGCAGGACAAGGGCCAGGGCTTCAACGCCGCCACCGGCGAGTACGGCGACCTGGTCAAGGCCGGCGTCATCGACCCGGTCAAGGTCACCCGCTCCGCCCTGGAGAACGCCGCGTCCATCGCGTCGCTGCTGCTCACGACCGAGACCCTGGTCGTCGAGAAGCCGGCCGAGGAAGAGGCCGACGCGGGCCACGGTCACGGCCACAGCCACTGACCACGCTCCGCATGATGTCGCTCGCGTAGCGACATCGCGCGTCGTCAAGACGCCCCTGTCCTGCCGCGGTTCTGCGGCGGGGCAGGGGCGTTTTGCGTGGTGCGGCCGCCCGCGCGGCGTCGTGCCGTGGTCAGCGCAGCACGCCGAGCGTCCGCATGATCTGCATGATGTCGTAGTGCCACCAGCCTTCCTGGATCCTTCCGTCGCGGAAGCGGAAGACCGTGGTGCCGGTCATGGTGCAGCGCTTGCCGGTGGCGGCGATGCCCATGAACTCACCCCGGTGCGTGCCGGTCCAGGACCACAGCGTCACGACGTCGTCACCCTCGGAGATCTGGCGGTTGATGGTGAAGGTGAAGTCGAAGGCGCCGCGCCAGCCGGTCACGTCCTTGCGGATCTCGGCGGAGCCGATCGTGGCGTCCACGTCCTTGCTGATGTCGTGGTCCCGGTAGTCGGGCGCGAACAGCTCGTCGATGGCGTCGAGGTTGCCGTCGACGGCGATCTCGCCGAAGAAGCGGCGCGCGGCGGCGGTGTTGAGCTGTTCGTCGCGGACCACGTCGAGGTCGGTGAAGGAGGGCGCGCCATCGCAGAGCGCCACCATCTCCTGGAAGATCTGGCCGGTCTCCGGGAGGCGGGAATTCTTCATCGCCTCTTCGTGCGACGGGAAGTCGACGATCTCGACGAAGTGCGAACTGTCGGAACGGTCCTTGCCGACGACGCTGTGGGTGGCGCTCCGCCTGCCCTTGGTCTGCTCCATCCACTTGTCCATGAGCTGGTTCATGCCGTCGATCTGATCGGTCTTGAAATCGATCACTTGTACGAATTTCATGGCGCCTCCCGCGTCGCGTGCGGGCCTCGTGAAGGAGGGGATAAGGCCAGTTTAGCGAGGAATGTCCACCCTGCGGTCGGTGTGCCCGCCCGGAAGTGTCAGGCCGAATGGTGCAGCGCCCCGGGGAGGACCGGATCGGCGAACGGGCGGCCGGTGGCGAACCGCTCCACCTCGTCCAGCGCCAGGTCGGCCATCCGGTGCAGTTCGCCGCCGAGCGAACCCGCGATGTGCGGGGTGAGCAGCACGTTCGGCAGGTCGTACAACGGCGAATCGGCGGGCGGGAGTTCGGGATCCGTCACGTCCAGGACCGCGTTGAGGCGGCCGGTGGTCAGCTCGGGGAGCAGGGCCGACTCGTCGACGAGCGAGCCGCGTGCGGTGTTGATGAGGGTCGCGCCATCGGGCATCAGGGCCAGCTCGCGGGCGCCGAGCAGATGGTGGGTGGCGGGGAGCTGCGGGGCGTGCACGGTGACGATGTCGCTGTCGGCGCAGAGGGCGTCCAGGGGGACCCGCGTCGCGCCCAGCCGGGCGGCCTCGGTGGCGTCCACGTACGGGTCGTACAGCAGGATCCGCAGGTCGAAGGGGCGCAGCAGGGCGATGAGGCGGCGGCCGATGCGGGAGGCGCCGATGACGCCGACGGTACGGCCGTAGTTGCCGGAGCCCTCCCACTCCCGCTGCCAGTCGTACGGGCGGTCGCGCAGCGTGCGGTAGCGGTGGGCCGCGTGCAGCACCCGTTTGTTGGCGAAGAGGATCGCGGCGAGGGTGTATTCGGCGACCGGCAGGGCGTTGGCGGCGGCGGCCGAGGTGACCGTGATGCCGCGTTCCCAGCAGGCGTCGGTGATGTGGTGTTTGACGGAACCGGCGGCGTGGACGACGGCGCGCAGCCGGGGGGCCGCCTTCAGCACCTGGGCGGTGAGCTGCGGGGCGCCCCAGCAGGTGAGCAGCACCTCGGCGTCGGCGAGTGCGGCGGCGATCTCCGGTGCGGGGTCGGCCAGCTCGTGGGCGACGCGGCGGGAGTCGGTACGGGTGAGCGTCGTGAGGCGGGTGTGGTGATGGTCGGCGAGCAGCCGGTCGGCGACACCGGGGCCCATGGCGAGCAGCAGGGAGGGCCTGGTGGGCGGGATCTCCGCAGGTCCGAGGGGACTGTCAGTGGTGGGGTGCATGGTGGTACCGGAACTCCTTCGCGGCCGCCCGACATTGGCCGTCATTTGACGCTGCCGGCGGCGAGGCCGGCCTTCCAGTGCCGCTGGAGGGCGACGAAGGCGATGATCAGCGGGATGACGGCGAGGAGCGAGCCGGTGACGACGAGAGGGTAGTAGGACGGCTCGGCGTGGGTGTTGCTGTTCCATGCGTACAGCCCGAGGCTGAGCGGGAAGAGGTGTGGGTCGGAAAGCATGACCAGGGGGAGGAAGAAGTTGTTCCAGATGGCGGTGAACTGGAAGAGGAAGATGGTCACCGCGCCGGGCATGACCATGCGCAGGCCGATGGACCAGAAGATCCGCAGCTCGCTCGCGCCGTCCATACGCGCGGCTTCGACGGCCTCGGCGGGCAGGTAGCCGGCGCTGAAGACCCGGGCGAGGTAGACCCCGAAGGGGTGCGCGAGGACGGGTATCAGCACCGCCCAGTAGGTGTTGACCAGGCCGGTCCGGCTCGCGAGCAGATAGAGCGGCAGGGCGAGCGCGGTGGTGGGCACCAGCACCCCGAGCAGCACGACACCGAACAGCCGCTCCTTGCCGGGGAATTCGTAGGTGTGGAAGGCATAGCCGGCCGCCACCGAGATCAGCGCGGAGAGCAGGGCGCCACCGCCCGCGTAGAGCAGGCTGTTGGCGTACCACCGGAAGTAGATGCCGTCGTGGAAGGACGCCAGCCGGGAGAGATTGCCGCCGAGATCGAAGCCGTCGAAGGTGAAGGCGTCGCCGGCGAGCAGCCCGCCGGCGTCCTTGGTGGCGGCGGTGACCAGCCAGGCGAGGGGGAAGAGCGTGTAGAGGACGGCGAGCACGAGCGTGCCGTTGACGGCGGTCCGGGACAGCCAGCGGCTGCGGGAGGGGCGGGCGGCGGCGCGTACGGGGTGGCGGGAGGGCCGTCGTGCGGTGCCGGTGGCCGCCGGGGCGAGAGCGGAGGTGTCGGTGTCCGTCACGTCGGCCTGACCTTCTTCCGGGGGTGGGGCCGCGGTCCGGTCCGCGGCCGGGTCCGCGGCCGTGGAGCGCGCTGCGCGAGGCGGGTGACGGCGAAGGACAGCGCCGCGGCGACGAGCGCGAGGAGGACGGACGCGGCGGCCGCCAGCCCGTAGTCGTTGCGGGTGAAGGCCGCGGTGTAGGCGTACATGTTCGGCGTCCAGGAGGAGCTGAGCGCGGCGGACGACGCCTGGTTGATGATCAGTGGTTCGGTGAAGAGCTGGAGCGAGCCGATCACGGTGAAGAGGGCCACCATCACCACGGACGAGCGGATCAGCGGGATCTTGATGCCGGTGGCGATCCGCCAGGCGCCCGCGCCGTCCACCGTCGCGGCCTCGATCACCGAACGGTCGATGGCCTGGAGGGCGGCGTAGAAGATGACCATGTTGTAGCCGAGCCACTCCCACAGCGCGATATTGACGACGGCGGGCAGTGCGCCGGACGGCGAGAGGAAGGAGAAGTCCAGGCCGCCGCTCCGCAATGCGCCGACCACCGGGCTGAGTTGCGGGGTGTAGAGGTAGACCCAGATCAGCGCGGCGATGATGCCGGGCACGGCGTGCGGCAGGAAGAGCGCCAGCTGGAAGAAGCGCCGGGCCCGCGCCAGCGCCGAGTCCAGCAGCAGTGCGAGGGCGAGACCGCCGGCCAGCAGCAGCGGGATGTAGCAGGCGCAGTAGCCGACCAGGACGAGGAAGCCGTCGCGGAAGGTGCGGTCGCCGAGCGCGGTGAGGTAGTTGCCGAGACCGGTGAAGACCGTTTCGGTGCCGCCGAAGCCGAGCCCCGACTGCTGTTCGGTGAAGAGGCTCAGCCACAGCGCGTAGCCGATGGGCAGCACCATCGCCACGGTGAACACCACGAAGAACGGCGCCAGCAGGACCGATACGGCACGGGACTTGGCGCTCACCGCCCGGCGACCTTCAGCCCGCGCTTGTGCATCTCCCGCACCGTCGCGTCCTCGGCGGCCCGCACGGCATCGGCGAGGGTGCCGTCGCCGTCGGCCGCCGTGCCGAAGGCGTCCTTGAGGGCGGCGTTGGTGGTGCCGCCGGTGGGCCCCCATGCCCAGTGCTGCCCGATGGCGGCGGCGGAGCGGTCGAAGAGGCCGAACAGGTCCAGGTCACCGTAGAAGCGGGCGTCGAACGCCTTCTTCGCGACCGGCCGGAGTGCCTTCGCGGCAGGGTAGGCGCTGGATTCGCCGGAGGAGAGCCGGGCCTTCACCGCATCCGGTGAGGTGGACATCCAGGTCGCGAACTTCACCGCCGCAGCGGCCTGTTCGCTGTTCTTGGTGACCGCCCAGGTGGAGCCGCCGAGCATGCCGCCGGCGGGCTTCCCGTCCCAGGTCGGCATCGGGGCGGCGGCCCACTTGCCGCTCTGGTCGGGTACGAGTCCCTTCAGGACGCCCGCGCCCCAGGAGGCGCCGAGGTAGCCGACGGTGTCGCCCGCCTTGAGGGCGTGGGTCCAGCCGGGGCTGAAGGAGGTGGCGCTGTTGATCAGACCGTCGTCGAGCAGGCCCTGCCAGTAGGCGGTGACCTTCTTGGTGGCCGGGTCGCCGGTGTCGACCTTCCAGGCGTCGCCCTGGGTCGCGAACCACCGGGCGCCGGCCTGCCAGACCATCGCCTCGAAGGTGGTGGGGTCGTCCGGGAAGAAGGTGCCGATCCGCGCTTTCGGGTCGGCCTTCTTCGCGGCGGCCGCCGCGGTCCGGAAGTCCGCCCAGGTCTCCGGCACCTTGATCTTGTGCCGGTCGAAGAAGTCCTTGCGGTAGTAGTACATCTGCGGCGCCGCGTCGAAGGGCACCGCCCAGTTCCTGCCGCCGAGCGTGGTCAGCTCCACCGCCTGCGGCAGCAGCTTCTTCTTCAGAGCGCCGGTGACGTACGGGCTGATGTCCTTGAGGGCGCCCTGGCTGACGAACTCCGGCAGCGAGGGGTATTCGATGCTGACGAGGTCGGGGGCGTTGCCCGCCTTCACCGCGTTCGAGATCTTCGCGTAGCCGCCGGCGCCGCCCGCGGGTATCTCCTCGTACTTCACCGTGATGTCGTCGTGGGTGGCGTTGAACCGGTCGACGGTCTGCTCGGTGCCCTTCGTCCAGCCCCAGTACGTGATCGTGACGGGCCCGCCGTCTCCGGCGTCACTCCCGCCCCCGCCGCCGCAGCCCGCCAGTACGGCGAGGGCGGTCGCGGTGCCGGCCAGCGCGAGGGACCTCCGGCCCCAACTGCGCGTGAGGGTGCGCTTCTTGACGCGGCGCTTGGCACTGCTCATGACACGACTCATGGACACGGCTCCTGACACGACTCCTGGGATGGCGACCTGGCGACCTGACGAAGGGAGAGCGGCGGTGACGTCGGGGCGGGGCGATGGCCGCGATCCTTGGGCCCGTACTGAGCGAAGTCAAGAGCGAACGATTGAATGATCGAAAAACGAACAAATGGTGAGCGTTCCCCGAGCGCGTCTCAGGGGCCCACGACCGCCTCAGGGCCCCACGGCTGCCTCAAGACTCCGCGGCCGCCTCAAGGCCCCGCGATCCCCTCCGTGTTCGCGGACCCGTCCGCAGCCGCAGCCGCAGCCGCAGCCGCACCCGCAGCCGCCGCCGCGCCGCACGAGGCCCGTACGCGCAGCCGGGGGAGTACCGTGACATGGCGGCGCGGCGCCGGCTCCGCCCCGTCGCCCTCGTCCGCGTGCGCGGACCCGGTCCCGCCGAGCGGCCGCCCCGTCCCCGGACCCTCCGGCCGCCCCGGCAGCCCCAGCCGTTCCAGCAGCAACTCGGCCGCCCGCCGGCCGACTTCGCGCTTGGGTGGTGCCACGGCCGTCAGCGGGGTGTCCGCCAGCGCCGCCACCTCGTCGTCGTACGCGATCAGCGCCAGATCCCCGGGCACCCGCACCCCCAGCTCGGCGAGCCGCTGCACCAGCTGGATCGCGTCCACGTCGTTGTGCACCAGCGCCGCCGTCGCCCGGCCCGACGTCACCGCCGTCCACAGCGCCTGGACGCCCCGCTCGAACCCCTCGGAGGCGCGGTCGGCCGGGGCGTCGATCACCGGGTGCGGCCGCTCCAGCCCCAGGGCTCGCAGCGCCCGGTCGTAACCAGCGCGCACCGCGAACGCCGTCGGGCTGTCCGCGCGCGCCATCAACAGCGGCGCCGCGTGCCCCAGCCCCACCAGATGCCGTAGCGCGAGCAGCACCCCGTGCGCATGGTCGGAACACACCCGGTCCAGCCCCGCCAGCGGCCCGCCGGGATCGGCGTCCCGCTCCAACAGGACGGTGGGTACGGCGAGTTCGGCGATCCAGCCTCCGTGTTCCGCCGCGTCGGAGCCGCCGCGCCATCCCGGCGCGATCAGCAGCCCCTCGGCGCCCGCCGCCAGCAGCCCCTCGGCCCGCGCCCGGTCCTCCTCGGGCCGGTAGTCGGAGATCCGCAGGATCAGGCGGGCCCCGGCCCGCGCCGCCGCCTCGTGCGCGCCGTGGATCACCTCGGCGAAGTAGTACGTGGCCGACGGCGCGAGCAGCCCGATCACCGGCACCGCGCCGCCGCCCGCCGCCTCCCCGGGGCGTGCCCGCGGCCAGGACACCGACCCGTGCGCCCGGTCGACCAGGCCCTTACGGGTCAGCGTCTCGACGTCCCGGCGCACGGTCACCGGCGACACCCCGAGCCGGTCGGCGAGGTCGGTGACCCGTGCCGTGCCGTGCTCCCGGACCAGCGCCAGCAGACGGTCGTGGCGTTGCACTGCGCTCTCCCGCACGGCATTCCCTCCCAAGTCCCATGTTCCAAGTCCCGTGTCCAGACAGGCGTTCAGCGGCCCGCCATCAACGGCCCGCGCCTCCAGGCCCAAGGCGCAGGCCCAAGGCGCAGGCCCAAGGCCAGCCCCCGGCTCCAGGTGGCGGCCGGGCGGCCGGGGTGGCCGGACGGCAGGCGCTGCGCCCCGGAGCCGCGAGCCGAGGGCCCAGGAGCTGACGGGCCCAGGAGCTGACGGGCCCATGAGCTGACGGACCGCCGCGCGAGGGGCCGTTCGCGCGCCGATGGCGGCCGAGCCTAGCCGTCGGCCCGATCGCCCGATACACCAATCGATCATTCGATCCTTTCCCGCGACGTTCGATCACCTTCTCTTGACGTTCGATCGTCCGTGGCTGAAGGATTCCCGCGTCGCCCGGCCACCCACCGCCCCCAGGGGGAGCCCATGACCGCACCGGCCACACCCGCCGCGCCCCGCCCGCTCCCCTTCCCCCTCCCACAGGAAGACCGGCAGCTCAGCCCCTACACGGGGTGGACCCGCGCCCATTGGGAGGCGGCGGCCGACGGCCTGTTGCGCGCCACCGCCCCGTACGCCTCCCCGCGGCACGGTCTGATCCACTTCCCCGGCGCCCGCCCCAGCTCCTCCGGCCCCCGCTCGGACGGCCTCGAAGGCTTCGCGCGCACCTTCCTGCTCGCCGCCCTCCATGCCGCCGGCCATCACGGACCCGATCCCCACACGCACCAGGGCCGCCACGACCCCCACCACTCGCGTGCCCCCCACGCACACCTCGCCCGCTACGCCGAGGGCCTCGCGTCCGGCACCCGGCACCCCACCGACGACGCGCACATGACGTCACAGCACCCCGACTCCTGGCCGCGCATCGACACCACCCGCCAGGCCCGCGTCGAAGCCGCCTCCATCGCCCTCGCGCTGCGTCTGACCCGCCCTTTGCTCTGGGACACCCTTGACGAGCCGGTACGCGCCCGCGTCGCCGACTGGCTGCTGCCCGCCCTGACCCCGTCCCCCGTCGACAACAACTGGTGGCTCTTCGGCCTCACCGTCGGCGGCTTCTTCCTCGACGTGGGCATCGAGACCGTACGGGCGCGGGCCGCCGTCGACCGCGCGCTGGCCCGCGTCGAGGAGTGGTACGGCGGCGACGGCTGGTACAGCGACGGCGACAACCGCGCCTTCGACCACTACAACGGCTGGGCGCTGCACTTCTACCCGGTCCTGCACGCCCACCTCGCGGCCGACCACGCGCTCCTGGCCACCCATGGCGCCCGGCTGCGCGCCCAACTCGCCCACCACACCCGCCTCTTCGACGCCAACGGCGCGCCCCTCCCCTTCGGGCGCTCGCTCACCTACCGCTTCGCCGCCACCGCCGCCCCCTGGCTCGGCGCCCTCACCGGCCACACCCCGCTCACCCCTGGCGCCACCCGCCGTCTCGCCACCGGGGCACTGCGCCATTTCCTCGACCGGGGCACCGTCACCCGGGACGGTCTGCTGCCGCTCGGCTGGTACGGGCCCTACCCGCCCATGCTGCAGAGCTACTCGGGCCCGGCCTCGCCCTACTGGGCCGCCAAGGGTTTCCTGGGCCTGCTGCTGCCCGCCGGCCACCCGGCATGGACGGCTCGCGAGGAACCGCTCCCGGCCGAGACCGCCGATGCCGCGCTGCCCCTGGGGCGGACCGGGCTGCTCGTCCAGTCCACCGCGTCCGACGGCCTGGTACGCCTCCACAACCACGGCAGCAACTCCGTCCACACCACCCCGGACCCGTACTACTCCCGCTACGCCTACTCCACGCGCACCGGCCCCACCGGGCCCGCCACCTCAGACACCACGACCACCACCGAAGCCACGGCCGCCGCCACCGACACCACGACCACCTCCGACACCACGACCACCACCGACACCACGACCACCGCCGCCGACCTCCCGGCCGATGACAACCACTTCGCGCTGCTCGTCGACGGCCGGCCCACCACCCGGGGCCCTGCCACCCCCTACCCGGCGGGGCCGGACAGCGCGGCCTCCCTGCACCTCCCGCGCCGCGCCGACGGCAGCGAACTCCCCGGCGTGCAGGTGCTGTCCGCCACGCTCGTGCACGGCCGCGCCGAACTGCGCGCCCACCTGGTCACCGGCGCCGCCCCCGGCACCCCCGTACGCCAGACCGGCTGGGCCACCACCCCCGACGGGCCGACCGCCCAGCTCCACCCCGTACGGGGCTACGACGAGACGGTCCGTCACGCCGTCACCGGCAGCACCCTCATGGGGCCGTGTACCCGTACCGCCTACCTGGACGGCACCGTGGCCGACGCCGCTGCCGGAACCCTCTTCCTGGCCCTGGCGTCCCTGACGGCGGACGCGTCGCCCGCCCCCGTCGACACGCTGGCCACGGTGGCGGCCACCGGGGACGGCATCCAGGTCACCTGGCAGGACGGCACCCGCACCCGCCTGCCCTTCCCCGTACCGCCCGCCCCCGGGGACACCGCATAGCGGCCCTGGGCCGTGTCCGCCCTGGGCCCTGGCCTCAAACTCCCCCTGGCTCACGCCCGGGAGGTGCCCCCAGCCTTGCGGCGTCTGGCGCGCGTGCCGCCGCCTTGTCGGATCGCCCCGGTACGCCCAGTACCGGGGCGACCTCCGCCTTGCGCTCACGCGCACCGGGCGCCGCAAGGCCTGCCCTTCGGGCAAACGACGGGAGTGTGACGACAGCCCTAACGGGGCCCGTACTTGCGCCCCGTGCGGGACGTCATGCCGCCCAGCACCCCGCGCGGAGCCAGCTTCACGGCGCCCATCAGCGCCTTGTAGCGCGGGTCGGGGATGGACAGGGACTTGCCGCGCGTCAGGTCCTTCATCGCCGCCGCCACCAGCTTGTCGGCGTCCAGCCACATCCAGCCGGGGATGTTGTCCGTCCCCATCCCGGCCCGCTCGTGGAACTCCGTCCGTACGAAACCGGGGCACAGCGCCATCAGGCGCACCCCGCTGCCCGCCAGGTCCCGGGCGGCGCCCTGGGTGAACTGCACCACCCACGCCTTGCTCGCGCCGTAGGTGCCGCGCGGGACGAACGCCGCCACCGACGCGACATTGACGACGGCGCCCCGCCGCCGGTCCCGCATCCCGCGCACCGCCGCCGTGGTCAGCCGCAGCACCGCCTCGCAGTGCACCTTCAGCATCGTCAGCTCATCGGCCATCGGCACTTCCAGGTATTCACCCTTGTTGCCGAAGCCCGCGTTGTTCACCAGCACGTCCACGGGGTGCTTGGCCTGCGTCAGCCGGGCCTCGACGGCGGCGATGCCCTCCTCCGTCGACAGGTCGGCGCTCAGCACCTCGGCCTCGATGCCGTGCCGGTCGTGCAGCTCGGTGGCCTGCTCGCGCAGCCGCTTCTCGTCGCGCGCCACCAGCACCACGCTGTGGCCGTCGCTCGCGAGGCGCCGGGCGAACGCCGCCCCGATGCCCGCGGTTGCTCCCGTGATCAATGCAGTCGTCATACGGGGCACGCTATCCGCCCCCGGAATGACGCCTTCCCCCTGGTGGGCCGCCGGGCGCCCGCCTCAGAACCGGCTCATCCTGCTCAACTCGCCCTCTGTCGGACATACTTCAGCGCCTTGGTGCGCGCCTCCGGATGCAGTGCGTCCCCCGCCTCCAGCAGCCGCGGCAGCAGCGCCCGCTCCGTCGTCAGGGCCCGGAACGTCAGCGCGACGGTCACCCCGTGGTCCGGACGGTGCACCACGTCGACGGCGTCGCCCGCGCGCAACTCGCCCGGCACCAGTACGCGCAGATACGCGCCGGGCACCCCCGCCTGCGTGAAGCGCTTGATCCAGCCCTGCTCCCCGAGCCATCCCTGGAACGTCCGGCACGGGATACGCGGCGAGGTCACCTCCAGCAGCGGTCCGCCGCCGATCCGCCAGCGCTCCCCGATCAGGGCGCCACTGACCTCGACACCCGAGGTGGTGAGGTTCTCGCCGAAGGCGCCGTTGTGCAGCGCACGGCCCAGCTCCCGCTGCCATACGTCCAGGTCCTCGCGGGCGTAGGCGTACACGGCCTGGTCGTCGCCGCCGTGGTGCCGGCGGTCGGCCACCGAATCGCCCGCCAGCCCGCCGCCCGCGACACCCTTGGGGCCGGGCGGCGCGACGGCCACCGGGCCGTCGACCGGCCGCTTGTCGATACCGGTGCCGTCCTCGGCGTCGGTGTGCTCGGACGGGACGGCCCGCCCCACGTTCACGGTCAGCAGCTTCATACAACGCTCCGGTGCTTCCTGGTCACGTCCCCACGCTATGCCCGCCCGACCAAAGCCGCGAACCCGATTTTCCCGATCCCCCCAAGATTCCCTTATGCTCGAAGAATGATCGAGGCCCGACATCTCCGCGTACTGCGCGCCGTCGCCCGGACCGGCTCCTTCTCCGCCGCCGCCCGGGACCTGGGCTGCACCCAGCCCGCCGTGAGCCAGCAGATGAAGGCGCTGGAGCAGTCGGCCGGCACCCCGCTGCTGGTCCGTACGGGCCGCGAGATGCGTCTGACCCAGGCGGGTGAGTCGCTGGTGCGGCACGCCGTCGGCATCCTGGCCGGGCTCACCGCCGCCGAGGAGGAGGTCGCGGCCATCGCGGGGCTGCGCGCGGGCCGGGTGCGGCTGGTGTCCTTCCCGTCCGGCAGCTCGACCCTGGTGCCGACCGCGCTGGCCAAGATGCGCGCGGCGCACCCCGCCACCCGGGTCTCCCTGGTCGAGGCCGAGCCGCCGCGCTCGATCGAGATGCTGCGCAACGGCGACTGCGAGATCGCGCTGGCCTTCCGCTATCCGGAGGTCCGCGGTGCGGACCCGGCGGCCTGCGCGGAGTGGGACGACCTGGTGGTCCGGCCGATCCTCGCGGACCGGCTGATCGGCCTCGTCCCGGACGGCCACCGGCTGGCCGGGGCCGGCACCGCCCGGTTCGCCGAGCTGGCCGACGAGGCATGGATCGCCGGCTGCCCGCGCTGCCGCCGGCACCTCGTCGAGGTCTGCGAGAGCGCGGGCTTCACTCCGCGTATCGATTTCGCCACCGACGACTATCCGGCGGTGGTCGGCCTGGTCGGCGCGGGCCTGGGCGTCGCCGCGCTGCCCGAGCTGGCCCTTGAGTCCGTACGCCCCAAGGGGGCCACGGCGCTGCGTATGGAGCCGGCGGTGCACCGCGAGATCGTCGCGCTCACGCTGCCGGACCTGGCCCGGGTCCCGGCGGTCGAGGCGATGCTCGAACAGCTCGCGCAGGCCGTGGGCCGCTGACGGTCCGCGGGCCGGTAGTGGCCCACGATCCCGGGAGGGCTCGGCCCGGCGGTCGCGCACGCCGTGCAGAAACGTTTCTTCAGAAGTGATCGACTCCCGGTGTTCAGCCGTTGGTCACACCCGCGTGGTGGCTGGTCAGTGACGTCGCGGGGATCAGCCGGTGGCGGGCCCGGCCCATGAGTTCCTCGCGTTCGTCCTCTGTCAGACCGCCCCAGACCCCGTAGGGCTCGCGGACGGCCAGAGCATGCGCCGCGCATTCGGCCCGCACGGGGCAGCGCATGCAGACCTCCTTCGCCGATGTCTCACGCGCGCTACGGGCCGCTCCGCGCTCACCCTCGGGGTGGAAGAAGAGCGAACTGTCCACGCCGCGGCAGGCGGCGAGCAGCTGCCAGTCCCAGAGGTCTGCGTTCGGGCCCGGGAGGCGGGAGAAATCTGCCATTGCTTGTCCCCTCGAAGCGATGCTGATCGGGCTCGGTGCTCAAGACCGTACATCTACTATCCAAGTAGATGTAAATATTACTCATTGCGAATCTAGTCATAGACGATGCGAAAATGGAAGAAAGGCAGCCAAATAGGGCATAGGGTGCACGCGCGGATGCCGGTCGCCCGATGAGCCGTCTGCGTATCCGGCTCCTCACGGAGCGTGCTGAAGACGGTCGCCGAAGCCGTAACTCTTTCGAGTGACCGTCGTTGAGTGTGCTGAGGCGATTGGCAGAGGTAGCCGTCGGGCAGATGTCCGAGGCCGTCAATCGCACAGGTGACGATACGTACCAGCCTGGAGGCTCAAGGTGACGCGCATCAGCTGCGGAGGGCGGTCATGACATCCGTCCTCGTCTGCGACGACTCCCCGCTTGCCCGAGAGGCGCTCCGACGGGCGGTTGCGACCGTGCCCGGCGTCGAGCGTGTGACGACCGCGGCCAACGGCGAGGAAGTCCTCCGCCGCTGGGGCGCCGATCGCTCGGATCTGATTCTGATGGACGTACGGATGCCCGGACTCGGCGGTGTCGAGACCGTGCGCCGACTGCTGTCCGCCGACCCCGGCGCCAGGATCATCATGCTCACGGTGGCCGAGGATCTGGACGGTGTCGCGCTCGCGGTCGCCGCCGGTGCCCGCGGCTATCTCCACAAGGACGCCTCGCGCGCCGAGCTGCGCGCGACGGTGACCCAGGCGCTCGCCGATCCGACGTGGCGGCTCGCCCCGCGCCGGCTCCGGTCCGCCGAGATGGGTGCCGCGCCGACCCTGACGGCACGCGAGATCCAGGTGCTGGAGGGCATGAGTCACGGCCGCTCCAACGCCGAGATCGGGCGTGAGTTGTTTCTCTCCGAGGACACCGTCAAGACCCACGCCCGGCGCCTTTTCAAGAAACTCGGGGCGTCCGACCGAGCCCATGCCGTGGCGCTCGGTTTCCGCTGGGGACTGGTCCGCTAGGCCATTGTGACGTGCAGCGATGCGGGGGAGCGAAGATCCCCGCCCGCCCGTCGGCGGGCGGGGCGACACGGCGCCCCGCAAGCCGCCGGCCCGCATCCGCGGTCCGATTCCCCGCGCGGTGCCGCATCCTTGAAGTATGGAGTTCCTCGGGGACGGGTCGGTCGGGCACGAGGGGAGGGCGCAGGACATGACAGCCGGCGCACCTGCCGCGCATAACGCTTCAGTGCACAAGTACGGACCTGGTGCCGCGGATCGTCCCGCGTCAAGGCACCATGGACCGATGCGCGATGACGGGAATCAGGAGATCGGCGATCTCGTCGCACGCGCCGTCGAGGGTGACAGGCAGGCCACGCACGATCTCCTGGCCCATGTCCATCCCCTTGCCCTGCGCTACTGCCGCACCCGGCTCTCGCGGCTGCCGGGCGATGCCCGGCACTTCGTCGAGGACCTGGCGCAGGAGGTCTGTGTCGCGGTGCTCTGCGCGCTGCCGCGCTACCGCGACACCGGCAAGCCCTTCGAGGCGTTCGTCTTCGCCATCGCCGGCCACAAGGTCGCCGATCTGCAGCGGGCCGCGATGCGCGGTCCGGGCAGCACGGCCGTGCCGTCCGACGAGATGCCCGAGCAGCCGGACGACTCCCTCGGCCCCGAGGAGCGGGCGCTGCTGAGCAGCGACGCGGAGTGGGCCAAGAAGCTGCTGGCGAATCTGCCGGACAATCAGCGTGAGCTGGTGCTGCTGCGGGTCGCCGTCGGGCTGACCGCCGAGGAGACCGGCCAGATGCTGGGGATGTCGCCCGGTGCGGTGCGGGTCGCCCAGCACCGCGCGCTCAGCAGGCTGCGGGCGCTCGCCGAGCAGTAGTCCGGCCTGCTGCGCAGCCCGTGGGCCTGGCGGGAAGTGGCCGTAGAAACGTACGAGTGATGAGGCCCTCATCGATCGTGGAATGGGACACCTCTTCAGGCCGTTAGCATGGGAGTCCGCGCTGAGGCAAGAGCATTGGGGAAGGTGTCATGAGTGACAACGTCGACGGTATGCCCGCCAAATTCGCCATGCTCGGGCTGACATACGACGACGTGCTGCTGCTGCCCGGCGCGTCGGAGGTGCTGCCCAATGCGGTGAGCACCGCCTCCCGGGTCTCGCGGAACGTCACCGTGAACATCCCGCTGCTGTCGGCCGCGATGGACAAGGTCACCGAGGCGCGGATGGCCATCGCCATGGCGCGTCAGGGCGGCGCCGGTGTGCTGCACCGCAATCTCTCGATCGAGGACCAGGCCAATCAGGTCGACCTCGTCAAGCGCTCCGAGTCCGGCATGGTCACCGACCCGATCACGGTCCGCCCCGACGCCACGCTCACCGAGGCCGACGCGCTCTGTGCGAAGTTCCGGATCTCCGGTGTGCCGGTCACCGACGCCGCGGGCAAGCTGCTGGGCATCGTCACCAACCGCGACATGGCCTTCGAGATGGACCGCAGCCGTCAGGTCCGCGAGGTCATGACGCCGATGCCGCTGGTCACCGGCAAGGTCGGCATCTCCGGTGAGGACGCCATCGAGCTGCTGCGCCGCCACAAGATCGAGAAGCTGCCGCTGGTCGACGACGCGGGCATCCTCAAGGGCCTGATCACCGTCAAGGACTTCGTCAAGGCGGAGAAGTACCCGATGGCCGCCAAGGACGCCGAGGGCCGGCTGGTCGTCGGTGCCGCGGTGGGCGTCGGCGACGCGGCGTACGACCGGGCGCAGGCGCTCGTCGAGGCCGGTGCCGACTTCCTCGTCGTGGACAGCGCGCACGGCCACAGCCGCGGCATCCTCGACATGATCGCCAAGGTCAAGTCGAACATCACCG
The DNA here is from genome assembly GCF_044767385.1 of Streptomyces sp. NPDC101393. Taxonomy (NCBI): domain Bacteria; kingdom Bacillati; phylum Actinomycetota; class Actinomycetes; order Kitasatosporales; family Streptomycetaceae; genus Streptomyces; species Streptomyces sp. NPDC101393. The sequence goes on from NZ_JBIWNU010000008.1 coordinate 133,253, forward strand.
TCGATGTCGTCGGCGGCAACGTCGCCACCCGTGACGGCGCCCAGGCGATGATCGACGCGGGCGTCGACGGCATCAAGGTCGGCGTCGGCCCCGGCTCCATCTGCACCACCCGCGTCGTCGCCGGCGTCGGTGTCCCGCAGGTCACCGCGATCTACGAGGCCGCGCAGGCCGCGCACGCCGCGGGCGTCCCGCTGATCGGTGACGGCGGCCTGCAGTTCTCCGGTGACATCGCCAAGGCCATCGCGGCCGGCGCGGACACCGTCATGCTGGGCTCGCTGCTGGCCGGTTGCGAGGAGTCGCCCGGCGAGATGGTCTTCATCAACGGCAAGCAGTTCAAGTCCTACCGCGGCATGGGATCGCTCGGCGCGATGCAGTCCCGCGGCCAGGGCCGCTCCTTCTCCAAGGACCGCTACTTCCAGGACAACGTCCTCTCCGAGGACAAGCTGGTCCCCGAGGGCATCGAGGGCCAGGTGCCCTACCGCGGCCCGCTCGCCTCGGTCGCCCACCAGCTCGTCGGTGGCCTGCGTGCCTCCATGGGCTACGTCGGCTCCGCCGACATCCCCGAGCTCAAGGACAAGGGCCGCTTCGTCCGCATCACCTCCGCGGGCCTCAAGGAGAGCCACCCGCACGACATCCAGATGACCACCGAGGCACCGAACTACTCCCGGCGCTAGCACGCGCCTACCGTGAAGCCCGCAGCCGGACCCCGGCCGCGGGCTTCACTGTGTCGGGGATACTGGGACGGCAGACGTAGAGGGAAAGGCCACCACACGTGACTGAGATCGAGATCGGGCGCGGCAAGCGCGGCCGCCGGGCATACGCCTTCGACGACATCGCCGTCGTACCGAGTCGCCGCACCCGCGACCCGAAGGAGGTCTCGATCGCCTGGCAGATCGATGCCTACCGTTTCGAGCTGCCGTTCCTGGCCGCTCCCATGGACTCGGTGGTCTCCCCGCAGACCGCCATCCGCATCGGCGAGCTGGGCGGCCTGGGCGTCCTCAACCTGGAGGGTCTGTGGACCCGCTATGAGGACCCGGAGCCGCTGCTCGCGGAGATCGCGGAGCTGGACGGCGACGCGGCCACCAAGCGGCTGCAGGAGATCTACGCCGCGCCGATCAAGGAAGACCTGATCGGCCAGCGGATCAAGGAGGTGCGCGACTCCGGTGTCGTCACCGCCGCGGCGCTCTCGCCGCAGCGCACCGCCCAGTTCTCCAAGGCCGTCGTGGACGCGGGCGTCGACATCTTCGTGATCCGCGGCACGACCGTCTCCGCCGAGCACGTCTCGTCGGCCGCCGAGCCGCTGAACCTCAAGCAGTTCATCTACGAGCTGGACGTCCCGGTCATCGTCGGCGGCTGCGCCACGTACACCGCGGCGCTGCACCTGATGCGGACCGGCGCGGCCGGTGTGCTCGTCGGCTTCGGCGGCGGCGCCGCGCACACCACCCGTAACGTCCTGGGCATCCAGGTCCCGATGGCGACCGCGGTCGCCGACGTCGCCGCGGCGCGCCGGGACTACATGGACGAGTCCGGCGGCCGCTACGTCCACGTCATCGCGGACGGCGGCGTGGGCTGGTCCGGCGACCTCCCGAAGGCGATCGCCTGCGGCGCGGACGCCGTGATGATGGGCTCCCCGCTGGCCCGTGCCACGGACGCGCCCGGCCGGGGCCACCACTGGGGCATGGAGGCCGTCCACGAGGACGTGCCGCGCGGCAAGCGGATGGACCTCGGTGCGGTCGGCACGACGGAAGAGGTGCTGCTCGGTCCGTCGAACACGCCCGACGGGTCGATGAACTTCTTCGGTGCGCTGCGTCGGGCGATGGCCACGACGGGCTACTCCGAGCTGAAGGAGTTCCAGCGCGTCGAGGTGACGGTCGCGCCGTCGCAGCACGACAACCGCTGACGCGGGGTTCTTTCCGCCCACGCTGCCGTCTGCACCGCCGTGCGGGCTGAGGCTGTCCTGTGCCCGCCTGCGGCGGGAGCGGGGAGGGTTGTGGGGCGGGTGCCCTGGGTGTGATTGCGGGTGCGGTGCCGGGCCTCCGGGACTGCGTCCCTGCGGCCCGGCCCCTCCCGTGAGCCGGGCGCCCGCCCCTGAGTGGGGATGAGGCAGGAAGACGGAGGCCGGGCCGCCGACGAGAAGTCGGCGGCCCGGCCTTTCGTCTTGTCGCCTCATCCCCACCGGGCGGAGGCCGTGCGCTCCGGGCGGGAGGCGGGGCTCCGCAGGGACGCAGTCCCGGAGGAGACCCGCCGCACCCATACCCGAGGCGCGGTGGTCGGCCTCCGCCGCCGGAACATCCCCCCTCCCGCCGGAGGCGGGAACAGGTACGGCGCCGCAGCCGAAAGCGTGGGGCTACAACCGATACGCCGCACCGGTCGGGGTGGCCCCCCGGGTGTCCAGGAGGAGTTGGGCCTTGACCGACAGGCCCTGGAGGTCGTACGTGCGGTGGGGCTGGAGGAGGACCGTCAGGTCGGCGGCGGCGGCGGCCTCGTAGAGGGAGTCGGCGCGGGGGACGGGGCGGTCGAGGACGTTCCACTGGGGGACGTAGGGGTCGTGGTACGTGAGGTGTGCGCCCAGTTCCATGAGGCGGGAGGCGATCTCGTGGGCCGGGGCTCCCTCCTGGTCGGCGATGTCCGGTTTGTAGGTGACGCCCAGGAGGAGGACGCGGGCGCCGCGGGCGGACTTGCCGTGTTCGTTGAGCAGGGTGGCGCAGCGCTGGATGACGTAGCGCGGCATCCGGCCGTTGACCTCTTGGGCGAGTTCGACCATGCGGAGCGGGTAGCCGAGTGAACGGCCTTTGTAGGCGAGGTAGTTGGGGTCGATGGGGGCGGCGTGGCCGCCGACGCCGGGGCCGGGGCGGAAGGCCTGGAAGCCGAACGGTTTGGTTTCGGCGCAGCGGATGACGTCCCAGAGGTCGACGCCGATGTCGTGGCAGAAGACCGCCATCTCGTTCATCAGGGCGATGTTGATGTGGCGGTAGTTGGTTTCCAGGAGTTTGGCGGTTTCCGCCTCGCGGGGGCCCCGGGCACGTACGACCTTGTCGGTGAGCCGGCTGTAGAAGGCGGCGGCGGCCTCGGTGCAGGCGGGGGTGAGGCCGCCGATGACCCTGGGGGTGTTGGCGTGGCCGTGGGTGCGGTTGCCGGGGTCGTGGCGGGCTGGGGAGTACGCGAGGTGGAAGTCGCGGCCCGCGGTGAGGCCGGAGCCCGATTCGAGGAGCGGGCGCAGGAATTCCTCGGTGGTGCCCGGGTATGCGGTCGATTCGAGGATGACCGTGGTGTGCGGGCGCAGGTGCGCGGCGAGCGTGCGGGCCGCGTCGGCGATGGCGGTCAGGTCCAGGGCGCGGTCCTCGCCGAGTGGCGTGGGTGCGCAGATGACGGCCGTACGGACCTTGCCGAGTGCGGCGGGTTCGGTGGTGGTGCGGAAGCCGGCTGAGAGCAGCCGGCGCAGTTCGGTCGCGGACAGCGGCCCGCCGGCGCCGCAGGACGCGGCGGGTGGGTCGGGGTCGTAGCCGATGGTGCTGATGCCGGCTGCGGTGGCGGCCTGTGCGAGGGGGAGGCCGAGGTGACCGAGTCCGATGACGGCGAGGTCTGCGGGCATGGCTGCTGCCGTCCTTCCCGAGCGATTCCGGATGGCGCATAAGTAGACTAAGCCGACATTTGGATCAGAATGGGGATTGGTGGATCAAGGTGGCGGGGTGTTGTCGTCCGGGACGGAGGGTGGATAGCGGCTCGTAGCGCGGACAGAATCGACGGACGGGGGGTGTGGCCCCGATCACAGCGGGAGGCAGTGGTGAAGACAGCGACACTGGGACCGGCGCAGCGTGCCGAGGCGCTCGCTCGAATGGCGGAGCGGGAGCTGGACATTCTGGTGGTCGGCGCCGGAGTCGTCGGCGCCGGTACGGCACTGGATGCGGCGACCCGCGGGCTGGCCACCGGGCTGGTCGAGGCGCGTGACTGGGCCTCGGGGACGTCGAGCCGGTCGAGCAAGCTCATCCACGGCGGACTGCGGTATCTGGAGATGCTGGACTTCGCGCTGGTGCGGGAGGCGCTGAAGGAACGCGGGCTGCTGCTGGAGCGGCTGGCGCCGCATCTGGTGAAGCCGGTGCCGTTCCTCTATCCGCTCCGGCACAAGGGGTGGGAGCGCTGGTACGCCGGTTCGGGCGTCGCGCTCTACGACGGCATGTCGATCTCGTCCGGACACGGCCGCGGACTGCCCGTCCACCGGCATCTGTCGCACAAGCGCGCCCTCCAGGTGGCGCCCTGCCTGAAGAAGGACGCGCTGGTCGGGGCGTTGCAGTACTACGACGCGCAGATGGATGACGCGCGGTATGTGGCGACGATGGTGCGGACGGCCGCGGCCTACGGCGCGCAGGTCGCCAACCGGGCGCGCGTGGTGGGTTTTCTGCGCGAGGGCGAGCGGGTGGTCGGCGCGCGGGTGGAGGACGTCGAGGGGGGCGGTACGTACGAGATCCGGGCCCGGCAGGTCGTCAACGCCACCGGGGTGTGGACCGATGACACCCAGGCGCTGATCAATGAGCGTGGGCAGTTCCATGTCCGTGCCTCGAAGGGGATCCACCTGGTGGTCCCCAAGGACCGGATCCATTCGACGACCGGGCTGATCCTGCGGACCGAGAAGAGCGTGCTGTTCGTCATTCCGTGGGGGCGGCACTGGATCGTCGGGACGACGGACACCGACTGGGACCTGGACAAGGCCCACCCGGCGGCGTCGAGCGCCGATATCGACTATCTGCTGGAGCATGTGAACTCGGTGCTCGCGACCCCCCTGACCAGGGACGATGTGGAGGGTGTCTACGCCGGGCTGCGGCCGCTGCTGGCCGGGGAGTCGGACGCCACCAGCAAGCTGTCACGCGAGCACACCGTCGCGCATCCGGTGCCGGGGCTCGTGGTGGTCGCCGGCGGCAAGTACACGACGTACCGGGTGATGGCCAAGGACGCCGTGGACGAGGCGGTGCACGGTCTCGACCAGCGGGTCGCTGACTGCGTCACGGAGGATGTGCCGCTGGTCGGCGCCGAGGGCTACAAGGCGCTGTGGAACGCGCGGGCGCGGATCGCGGCGCGTACCGGGCTGCACGTGGCGCGGATCGAGCATCTGCTGAACCGTTACGGCTCGCTGACCGAGGAGCTGTTGGAGCTCGTGGTGGCCGATCCTTCACTGGGCGAACCGCTGACGTCGGCCGATGACTATCTGCGGGCCGAGGCGGTCTACGCCTGCACGCACGAGGGCGCCCGGCACCTCGACGACGTACTGACCCGGCGGACCCGGATCTCCATCGAGACCTTCGACCGGGGCACCCGCTGCGCCCGCGAGGTGGCCGAGCTGATCGCGCCCGCGCTGGGCTGGGACGCCGGCCAGATCGACCGGGAGGTCGCGCACTACGAGAAGCGGGTCGAGGCGGAACGCGAATCGCAGCGCCAGCCGGACGATCTGACGGCGGATGCGGCACGGCTGGGCGCGCCGGACATCGTGCCGCTGTAGGCATGCGGCAGCCGGAGTGTCCGGGCGGCGGGCGGCGGGCGGCGGGCGGCGGGCGACGGGGGAAGGCGGGCCGGCGCCTGCCCGGCACTCAGGGCGCTGCCCGGCCCGGAGACTTCCCGCCCGGCGCCTTCTCACCCGGAGACTTCCCGCCCGGGCGACTTCCGGCTTCGCGTCGGCGGGCAGAACTCGGCCTCCAGGACCGCCGTGCCGTCGCCCGGCTTCGTGAGCGTGTCGGTGTTGATGCGGTAGCTCAGCAGGCGGCGGCCGTCGGCGGTGCCGGCGGTCTGCGCGTAGGAGCCGTTGATGTCGCCGTTGTGGCCCCAGACCGTGCGGCCGCAGGGCAGTTCGGTGGCGTAGAGGCCGAGCCCGTAGGTGCCGTCGGAGATCTTCTCGTTGCGCAGTTGGGTCATTTGGCGCGGCGGCAGCAGTTTGCCGCCGAGGAGGGCCGCGAAGAAGCGGTTGAGGTCGCCGAGGGTGGTGATCATCTCGCCCGCGGCGCCGGCCCGGCTGGGATCCAGCGAGGTGGTGTCCACCTGGCGGTCGCCGATCCGGGAGTACGCGCGGCCGTGCGGGGCGGGCAGCACCGGGTCCGTGCCGGGGAAGGTGGTCTCGTCGAGCCCTACGGGCGTGATGACGCGGCGCCGGACCTCCTCGGAGTAGCGGTGCCCGGTGACCTCCCCGATGATCAGGCCGAGCACGAGGTAGTTGGTGTTGGAGTAGGAGTAGGCGAAGGGGCCGCCTCCCCGGCCGTGCGGGCCGTGCGGGCCGTGCTGGTCGTGGGGGCCGGTGCCGGGTGCGGTCACCTGCGGGTGGCTGAGGGCGATGCGCAGCAGTTCGGCCGGGGTGTGGCTGTCGTAGCGGTGTGCGCCGAAGCCGTTGCCGCTCAGCTGCCGGGAGAGCCGGGGGTCCTCGGTGTAGTTGAACAGACCGCTGGTGTGGCTCAGGAGCTGGCGGATGGTCACCCGCCGGAGGTCGCTCGCCTTCTCTCCCGTGCCGGTGGACGGCACACCGGCGGGCAGGTGCCCGGCCGCGGTGTCGTCCAGGGCGAGCTTCCCCTCGGCGACGAGCTGCAGGATGACGGTGGCGATCACGGTCTTGGTGAGGCTGCCCGCCCGGAAGTGGTCACCGGGGCCCATGGGGCGCCCGCTGCGCAGGTCGGAGACGCCGGCCGTGGAGAAACGTGCGGCGTGGAAGTCGCCGTCGTGGGTGATGAGGGAGGCGGCTCCCGGGGCGCCGTCGGCGACCAGGCGGTGCAGGGCGCGCACGGTCGTCGGGGGCGGCTCCCTGACCTCCAGGGGGAGGGGCGCGGGCGGGACCGCGGTCGTACAGGCCGTCAGGGCCAGCGCGGTCAGGGTGGCCTGGACGGCGAGCACGGGCGGACGGGCGGCGAACGCGGGCGTACGGAAGACGGCCCGGCGCCCGGCCGTGTGCGGCGGCGCCGGGCGGCAGGCACCGGCCGCGGCGGCCCGGGGCGGGCGCATCGTCATCGGGACTCCCGTTCGTCGAGGCCATCATGACGGGTGGCCGTGCCGCCGACCCGCTTGGACCCGGGCCTTCCCCATGGCTGCGGATGAGGGAGAATGAAGGCTCTGCCAGGGTGGGTTGTCCGAGTTGGGCCAGTTTGGTGATCGATGGAAAGCCGAAGCTGCCAACTCGGCTGGATTGCAGAGGGGATTCAGTGGGCGACGAGGTCGAGATGGACGGCAAGGAGGGCAGGCTGCTCGCCGGGCGGTACCGGCTCGCCGATGTTCTCGGCCGGGGCGGTATGGGCACGGTCTGGCGGGCTCGCGACGAGGTCCTGGGCCGTACGGTCGCGGTGAAGGAACTGCGCTTTCCCGGCGGGGTCGAGGAGGACGAGAAGCGTCGTCTGATCACCCGTACGCTGCGTGAGGCCAAGGCGATCGCCCGGATCCGCAACAACGGCGCCGTGACCGTCTACGACGTGGTCGACGAGGACGACCGGCCGTGGATCGTGATGGAGCTGGTCGAGGGCCGCTCGCTCGCCGAGCAGGTCCGCGACGACGGGCCGCTCACCCCACGCCGCTCCGCCGAGGTCGGCCTGGCCGTGCTGGACGTCCTGAAGGCGGCGCACCGCGAGGGCATCCTGCACCGCGATGTGAAGCCGTCCAACGTCCTGATGTCGGACGACGGCCGGGTGGTGCTGACCGACTTCGGTATCGCACAGGTCGAGGGTGACCCCTCCGTGACGTCGACGGGCATGCTCGTCGGCGCGCCCTCCTACATCTCCCCGGAGCGGGCCCGCGGCCAGAAGCCGGGCCCGCCGGCCGACATGTGGTCGCTGGGCGGGCTGCTGTACGCCTGCGTCGAGGGCGTCCCGCCGTACGACAAGGGGTCGGCGATCGCCACCCTGACGGCGGTGATGACCGAGCCGGTCGAGCCGCCGAAGAGCGCGGGCGCGCTGGAAGAGGTCATCTACGGCCTGCTGGTGAAGGACCCGGCGGGCCGGCTGGACGACGAGGGCGCGCGGGCGCTGCTGCTGGATGTCATCCACGCCCCCGAGGACACCGGGCCGCAGGCGCCCGAACCGATGGACCAGACACACGCGATGACGCTGCCGACGGTCCCCGAGGAGCGCGCCCCGGCGAAGCCGAAGGGCACCGCCAAGTCCCGGATGACGCGCGGCTCGAAGGCCAAGCCCGCGGGCGGCGCCGCGGCGGGCGCTGCCGGGGGCGGGACGCAGGCGGCTTCCCCGGCCGGCTCCAAGCCCGGCGCGAAGTCCGGCTCCAAGCCCGGTTCCCGGGCCGGGGCGAAGAGTGGCGCGGCGGGCGCGAGGCCCGGGGCGCCGGAGCGTGCCGGGCGGGCGCAGGCACCGGCCGGTCCGGGCCGTACGCCGTCGGATGCCACCTCGCGCGCCGAGGAGGAGGCCCGGACGCCGGGTGCCGCGGCGGGATCCAAGTCCTCGGGCGGTACGTCCGCCGGTGCCGGGCAGCCGGGCGCCGCGGGCGGGGGCCGTTCCGGTGGCCGTCCGGGCGGGCGTCCCGGTTTCGACGCGGACGCCGCCAAGGAGCGGATGCGCGGCGCGCTGCAGTCCGTACGCAACGCCGCGGCGACGGCCCGGCCGGATTCCAGACCCGGCGACGGCCGCCGGCCGTCCACGACGCGGGCGTCCGTGACCGATGTCGTCCCGCGCCGGACGCTGATCATCATTGCTGTCGTCGTGGCGCTGGCGGTGGTGGGCACGGTCCTGGCCTTCGCCCTCGGCGGCGACGACAGCAAGGGCGGCAAGCCGGCCGGCCGGGACGACAAGGCGTCCGCGGGCCGCGCGAAGCCGTCGAAGGACAAGGACTCCGCCGATCCGTCCGAGGCGTCCGACGACGCGACGGTGAAGGAGAAGCCGGGTCCGCCGGCCCCGGCGGAGCCGAGCGCCTCCCCGGACGACGCCAAGGCCCTGCCGAAGGGCTACGGCTCGGTCTCCAACGGCCGGTTCCGCTTCGCCATGGCGATGCCCAAGGGCTTCAAGAAGACCGGTACGGCAGGCCAGGGTTCCGGCGCCATATACAGCGGCTCGGGCGGCTTCCCGCGGATCCAGATCGACTACAACGCCAAGCCCGGCACGGACGCCGCGGCCTCGTGGCGCAGTCTGGAGCCGAGTGTGCGCGGCAGCAGCGACGACTACCACCTGATCGGCATCGAGTCCGTGAAGTGGCGGGGCTACCCGACCGTCGCCGACTGGTCGTTCACCCGCAGCCAGAACGGTCAGAAGGTGCGGGTGCTCAACCGTGGTTTCAAGGCCGACGACCGGCACGGCTTCGCCATCATGATCAGTTGCAAGGCCGGCACGTGGTCGGACAAGGAGTGCAAGGAACTGCGCGAGACGGCGTTCCGCACGTTCCAGGTGAAGGACTGAATGTGCCATCGGGGCGGGGGTTGGGCCGAGCGGGCCGCAACCTCCGCCTCCGGCACGTATCGTGAGACGTCGAAGACCGTACGTATCCGCAATTGGGCGGTATGACGACCGGAAGTGACCGAAGGTGTCGGCACCATCGCCGGCTCCGGAGGACGCGGAACAGCGCGCGCTGCGGGGAGGCGTCGTGGACGAGTACGCGGGAAGAGTGCTCGCCGAGCGCTACCGCCTCCCGCTGCGCCCGGCCGGTGACGACGACTTCACCGAGACCCGCGCCTTCGACACGTACAGCGGGCAGGAAGTCCTGGTCCGCCAGGTGCCGCTGCCGGAGGTCGTGGACGCGGAGGTGCTCGACGCGGAGGCGGCAGGCCCGGGTTTCCCGGGGGCGGACGGTATCGCTCAGGTACGTGCCCGGACGGTAGGCGCCGGGGCGGGCGGGGCGGACCGCAGCCCACGCGATCCCGCCGTACGACGCGCCTGGGAAGCCGCGACGGCCGCCGCGGCGCTGCCCGATCACCCCGGTCTCGACCAGGTCTTCGACGTCTTCGCGCAGGACGGCAGCCTGTGGATCGTCGGCGAACTCGTCGCGGCCCGTCCGCTGGCCGCCCTGCTCGCCGACCGTTCGCTCTCCCCGCACCGCGCGGCCGAGATCGCCGCCGACGTCCTCGCGGCCCTCCGCGCCCTGCACGGGCACGGCTGGCTGCACCGCAACATCACCCCCCGCACGGTCCTGGTCTGCGACGACGGCCGCGCCATCCTGACCGGCCTGGCGGTCGGCGCGGCCCAGGAAGCGCTGTGCGGCTACGCGCCGGTGCCGGGCCCGGCGGTCCCTGGCGGCGATGGCCCTGGCAGCGATCAGGACGGCCCCGCGAGGTCGGAGCCCCCTGCGGAAGGCGCTCCGGAAGCCACGTCGACAGCCGAGCCGACAGCCGAGCCGGCCGCCGCGTCGAAGGGCGCTCCGGAAGCCGCGGCGGATGCGGCGCCCGAAGCGGAGCCGGACGATCCGCGGCGGGCGCGGGCGGGCGCCATCGCCGCGTACCGCGCGGGCGCCCGCGCGGCGGCGGTGGCCACGGAGAGCCCGGACGGGCCGGACGATGCCCCGGTCCCCGCCCCGCGGCCCGCCGCGCGTCAAGTGGCGCACGACGGAGCATGGTTCAGCCCGTACCAGGACCACATCGGGAACGGGAGCGGGAACGGGAAGGACCAGGGAGACGCGAACGCGAACGCCAACGGGGCCGAGGCGGGTGCCGCTGCCGAGCCGGCGGACGAGCCCGAGCCCGAGCCCGCAGGGTCCCGGCCGGCCACCGCGCCACCGACCGCCTACGGCCGTCCCTCCGCCGGGCTGGCCGCCGAGCGGGCGCGCCAGGCGCGGCTGAACGTCATCGGTCCGGTCACCGAACGCTGGGCGCCCGAGCAGGCCGGACCGGTGCACGAGCGGTGGCAGTTGGCGCCGCCGGTCGGCCGGGCCACGGATCTGTGGGCGGTCGGCGTACTGCTGTTCCGGAGCGTGCAGGGCCATCCGCCCTACCCCGAGGACAGCGCCGCCGAGCTGGCGCAGCTGGTGTGCGCCCGGCAGCCGGCGGCCGCCGAGGAGTGCGGGGCGCTCCGGCCCGTCGTCGAGTCGCTGCTGCGCCAGGACCCGGCGGAGCGGCCGGACTTCGAGGTGCTGTGCGGCTGGCTGCGGTCGTTGATCCGTACGGCTCCGGAGCCGGAGCTCGGCAGCGGTGTGGTGACCGTGCCGGCGCTGGAGCGGGAAACCGATCCGCGGCGGCTGCCGATCGTGCGGCGGCGCGGCGAACTCGTCCGCAGGGGGCGGCACAAGAAGAGCCGGGCCCGCCGCGAACGCCACCCCGCGGCGGCCCCACCGGCCGCGCAGGCCACGGCCCCGGTGGAACCGCCGCCCGCCCCTGCGATGCCTCCTTTGCAGCGGCTGCCGAAGCAGCCCAAGCCGCTGCGGCAGCCGAAGCCGTCCAGGGCCGCCGCGCCGCCCAAGCCGGTCCGGCTCGCCAAGGCCCCGAAGCGGCCGACGGCCCCGCGTGCCCAGCGGGAAGCGGCCGGGGGTCTCTACGACCAGGCGTACGACCAGGGGTACGACCAGCCGTTTGACCAGGCCTACGACCCGCCGTACGAGCAGCAGTTGCCCGGTCAGGTGGGCGTGGGCCCCGCGCCGGAGCGGGGGGCCCGTGCACCGCGCCGACCGGGAGCGGGCGGCGGGCCGCGCCATCTGGGCCGGCTGTTGCTCGGGCTGGTGCTGCTCTTGCTGGTGGCGGCCGTGGTCTACGCGGTGATGTTCCTGCCCGGGTCGGGTGCGGACACCGAGTCCGGGCGGAAGGGCGACGGCTCCACGGGCACGAGTACGGGCGCGTCGGGCGCGGCCAGCCCGGCGCCGTCCCAGGGCCCGGACGGTGGCCGGGACGGCAGCGGTAACGGCGGTTCGGCGGGCACCCAGGACCCGCAGACCACCGAGCCCGCCGGTCTCGACAAGGGCTTCGTGGTGCGCAGCGACCCCAAGGGTTTCCAGGTCGGGGTGCGCAAGGACTGGCAGCGCCGGGGGGCGAACGACCGGGGCCAGGTGCGGTATGTCGGCGGCGACTACGAGCTGGTGATCGTGCCCGGCCGGGACACGACCGCGCACTTCGGCGCCGATCCGATGGCCTACCAGCAGAACAAGGAGTCGGAGCTGGCGCCGTACCGCGATTCCAGCTGGTCCTCCGCCTCCGGCCTGCGGCGCATAGATGTCGGCAAGACGGCGATGGCGGAGGGCACCTTCACCTGGCGGGACGGCAGCGGCCGCGAGGTGTATGTGCGCAACCTCGCGATGATCCACAACGGCCGCTACCACCTGGTCCTGGTCATCGGCCCGGACAACGACCGCCGCGAGATCGATCACCTCTACGAGCAGGCGACGGACTCCTACCGCCCCAACTGACCGCGCAGCAGGGCCTTCCCAGGCGCCTCTGGCCCTACTGACCGTCGGCATCGCCGTCATCCACCACAGGAAGGCGCGCTCCCCGGCTGTCCGCGACGCGCAGCACATCGCCGAGGCACTGCGTCGCCGCATGGAGCGTCCGGCGCAGCGCGTACTCCCCGGCCTTGTGGTCGCGGAGTACGGCCCTCGCGCCATCGAGCACCTCGGCACCGTCGCGCAACTGCTCCTCCTCGATGTCGTCGGCGAGCAGGGACAGCACGCCGGCGGGTGTGTCGCTGCTCAGGAAGCACGGGGTGCCCCGGCCGCTCTCCCACGGCAGCAGCCGCCATCCCGGACCGGGCGCGGTGACGGTGTTCCGGTCGTAGCTCATCGGGTCACCTTTCGAAGGGTGTTCACGTCGTCCAACTCCCTGTGGCCGTCAGTGGGTCTCGTTACGCTGGGTGAGTAAAGCTTCGCTCTGCGAAGCGGCGGGTCGCAATGCCCGACGCGTGCCACTCGCCAACTGTCACGAACGAAGGGGGATGGATGCGGTGAGCCGACGCAATGCCACGGGTGAGCGGCCGGGAGCCACCAATGCCGCGGTGTTCGGGGAGGTGTTGAAGCACTTCCGTCAGGCGGCGCGATTAACGCAGGACGGGCTGGCGAGCAAGATCCCTTGCGACCGGTCCCATGTGGCGCGCATCGAGGGAGGCAAGCGCGTACCGCAGGACACCTTCGCCAAGACCTGCGACGACATCCTCGGCACGGGTGGGGTGTTGATCCGGATGTGGGGCCGGATCGACTGGTACCCCGAGGTGGAGCATCCGGACTGGTTCCAGCGCCGCGCCGATATGGATGCGGTGGCGGTAGCCGTGCGCGCCTATCAGACACAGGTCGTGCCGGGGCTGTTGCAGACGGAGGGGTACGCCGATGCGTTGTTCTCCCGTCGCATCCAGGACCGCGGCGAGGTGGAGGAGCGGGTTCGAGCGCGGCTGAGCCGTCAGCAGCGGTTCCTCACCGACGACGGCCCCCTGTACGTCGCCGTCCTGGACGAGAGCTGTCTGCGCAGCGTGGTGGGGAGTGCGACCGTCATGCGTGACCAGTGCGCGCATCTGCTGACCGTGGGGCAGCGCCCCAACGTCCGGATCCAGGTCGTGACTCCCGACCTGGCCGGGCTCGCCCGCCCCAACACTTCCATGTCGCTGATCACGCTGCCTGACGGGCATGACTGGGTCTACTCGGAGTCGCTGGACTGCGGCCATTTCAACGACGATCCGGCCGTCTACGCGCGCCATGGCCAGACCTATGATGTGCTCAGGGCGGACGCTCTATCAGCCCGGGAGTCCGCCGCTGTGATCAGTAAGGCGATGGAGGGGTACGGGCAGCATGGACAAGCACCTGCTGAGCGCGGCGACCTGGATCAAGAGCACCTACAGCGGCGACAACGGCGGCGACTGCGTAGAGGTGGCCCCAGGATTCCCCGGCGTCGTCCCCGTCCGTGACAGCAAGGCTCCGGAGGGACCGGTGCTGGTCTTCGAGCGGTCGGCGTGGTCGTCGTTCGTGACGACGTGGGTCAAGAGCAGCTACAGCGACCGCGACGGCGGCAACTGCATCGAAGTCGCCCCCGGTGTACCCGGCGTCGTCCCCGTCCGTGACTCGAAGGCCCCGCACGGTCCTGTGCTGGTCATACCGGCGGACGGCTGGTCAGCGTTTGTCGCTGCCGTCGTGGACGGGGAGTTCACCGTCTGAACCGGCGGACCCGAACCGCTCCCGTAGCTCCTGCTTGAGCACTTTGTGCAGGGTCGCCCCGCGCGGCAGGGCGGCCAGCACCTCCAGCTGCTCGGGGAGCTTGTGTGGCGCCAGCCCCTGGGCGCGGAGGTGCGCGGCAGTCTCGGGAAGTGTCAAACCCCGTGCGGCAGGGGTCAGTTCGACGACGGCGCAGACCCGCTCCCCTCGCTCCGGGTCCGGCAGTCCGATGACGGCCGCATCGGCCACGGCCGGGTGGCGGTGGAGCAGCTCCTCGATTTCCTGGGCGGAGATGTTTTCGCCCTTGCGGATGATGATGTCTTTGAGGCGTCCGGTGATGACGAGGTGGCCGGTGGGGGTGAGGTGCCCGAGGTCGCCGGTGGGAAGGAAGCCGTCGGCGTCGAAGGGGGACGGCTCGTCCAGATAGCCGCTGCAGACGGCCGGGCCGCGCAGGCGTATCTCGCCGGTGCCGGGGGTGATGCGGACCTCCATGCCGTCCGGCGGGCGGCCGTCGGTGGTGGCGAGGTGGGCGTCGGTGTCGTGCGGGTCGCCCATGGTGACCATGGGGGCCTCGGTCATGGCGTAGCCGTGGGCCAGCCGGCAGCCGAGTGCGGTGACGATGTCGTCGTAGAGCGCGGGCGGCAGGGGCGCGCCGCCGCCGGCGAGCAGGCGCAGCGACGGGAGCAGTCGGCGGCCCGGGGGCAGGGCGCGCTGGGCGGCGAGGAAGGCGGCGTAGAAGGCGGTGGAGCCGCCGGCGACGGTGACGTGGTGGCGGCGGTAGGCGGCGAGCGAGCCGGGCAGTGCGAAGTGCTCCAGCAGGAGGGCCGGGATGCCGTGCAGGAGCAGCATGACGGTGTAGTCGGGGCCCGCGACATGGGCGTACGGGAAGGCCATCGAGCCGATGTCGGACGGGCCGATGCGCAGGGCGGCGGCGAGGCAGGCGCCGGCGGTGCGGAGGCTGCGGTCGGTGTGCAGGACGCCCTTGGGGCCCGCGGTGGTGCCGGACGTCCAGTAGATCCAGCGGACCTCGTCGTCGGTGGCGGGCGGCGGGGGCAGTACGGACGGGTCGCCGTCCGGGAGGGTGTCGTACGCGTCGATGACGGTGGGCGGGTCGGGGAGCCCGGCGGCCAGGCGGTGGGCCATGGCGGTGTGGTCGAAGCCGCGCCAGGTGCCGGGGACGGCGAAGAAGGCCGCGCGGGTGCGGCGCAGGACCTGGCCGGTCTCGTGGTCGCGGTAGAGCGGGACGACCGGGCTCTGTACGGCGCCGAGGCGGGCCAGCGCCAGGCTGAACAGCACGGTCTCGATGCGGGTCGGCAGCTGCCAGACGACCCGGGTGCCGGGGCGTACGCCCCGCGCGTACAGGCCGGCGGCGACGCGTTCGGCCCGGCGGTGCAGGGCGCCGAAGGTGATGCGGCGGTCGTGGCGGGCGGATGCGGCGCCCTGGAGGAGGGCGGGGGCGTCGGGGGTGCGCGCGGCGCGCCAGGCGACCAGGTCCCAGAGGGTGGTGCCGGGTGAGGTGGCGCCGGGCGGGGTGCTGCCGTTCATCGCGGCCCTCCCATTGGCTGACGTGCCGTCAGATTGCGTCCTGAGAGTAGGGGCCCGCGTCTTGCCGGTCCAGGGGGCCGTGGCTAGCCTTGGGAACAGAATCTGACGGAGTATCAGATAGGTCTGATGGTTCAGATGCATCGGATACATCAGATGCGGTCAACGGGCGAGGGGAAGCCATGGGGAATCCGGTGGAGCCACCACGCACCATCAGGGGCAGCGGCCGGGCGGGAGGTCTCGGAGCGGGCCTCGGCCGGCGTACGGACCCGGCCCGGGGCCGGTAGTGGACCTCACGTACACGGACGAGGAGGAGGACTTCCGGGCGCGGCTGCGGCAGTGGCTGGGCAAGGTGCTGCCGAAGCTCCCGGCGAAGCCCGCGGCGGCCGACTGGCCCGGCCGCCGGGCCTACGACACGGCCTGGCAGCGGCTGCTGTACGACGAGGGATACGCGGGCCTGCACTGGCCGGTGGACGCCGGCGGGCAGGGTGCCACCCCGACCCAGCACCTGATCTTCCTGGAGGAGACGGAGCGCGCCGGCGCGCCCTATGTCGGTGCGAACTTCGTCGGGCTGCTGCACGCCGGGCCGACCGTCGTCGCCGAGGGCACCGCCGCGCAGCGCGCCCGCTGGCTGCCGCCGATCCTGCGCGGCGACGAGATCTGGTGCCAGGGCTTCAGCGAACCGGACGCCGGCTCCGACCTCGCCGCGCTACGGACCAGGGCGGTGCGCGACGGCGATGCGTACGTGGTCAGCGGCGCCAAGATCTGGACCTCGCACGCCGAGGTCGCCGACTGGTGCGAGCTCCTGGTCCGCACCGACCCCACGGCCCCCAAGCACCGCGGCATCAGCTGGCTCGCGATGCCGATGGACGCGCCGGGCGTCACGGTCCGGCCGCTGCGCACCCTCGCGGGTTCGACGGAGTTCGCCGAGATGTTCCTCGACGAGGTGCGGGTGCCGGTGGGCAACCGCGTCGGTGCGGAGAACGACGGCTGGCGGGTGACGATGGTGACGCTGTCCTTCGAGCGCGGCACCGCCTTCGTCGGCGAGGTCGTGGCCTGCCGCCGGGTGCTGGGCGCGCTGGCCCGTACGGCTCGCGCCAACGGACGCTGGGACGACGCCGTGCTGCGCCGCAGACTCGGCAGGCTCAGCGCGGAGTTCGCGGCGCTGTGGCGGCTCACGCAGTGGAACGTCAGCGAGGCGCAGGCGTCCGGCGGTATGCCGGGCACCGGCGGATCGGTCTTCAAGCTGCGCTATTCGCACGCCCGTCAGGAGCTGTACGACGCGGCGGCCGAGGTGCTGGGGGCCGGTGCGCTGGACGCCGACCACGAATGGGTCGCCGACCGGCTCTCCGCCCTCTCGTACACCATCGCGGCCGGCACCTCGCAGATCCAGCAGAACATCGTCGCCGAGCGGATCCTCGGCCTTCCGAAGGGGCGGTGAGCGGCCGGTGGATTTCCAACTCACCGACGATCAGCGGGCGTTGCGCGACGGTACGCGGCAACTGCTGGCCGGGCGGTTCGGCCGCGAACGGCTGCGCGCCGCCGTCGACGACCCGGCGCCGGACCGCGCGTTGTGGCGGGAGCTGGGCGCGGCCGGGTTCTTCGCGCTGCGGCTCGCGGAGGAGGCCGGCGGCGTCGGGCTCGGGCTGCCGGAGGCGGTCCTGGTCATGGAGGAGGCCGGGCGGGCGCTGCTGCCCGGACCGTTGGTCGGCTGCCAACTGCTGGCCGGGGTGGTGGACGGTGTCGCGAGCGGCGAGCGGACCGCCGGGCTGTGCGAGGCGGCGGGGGGGCGGGCGCTGTGGGAACACCCGGACCACTGCGATGAATTGATCTTGATCGAGGCGCCGGACGGCTCGGAAGTCGGGGCGGAAGTCAGGCCGGACGCCGCGTTGGGGGCGGGTAAGGGGCGCACGGGCGGGGCGTACAGAAGCGCGGCGTCCGAGGTCTCCTGCGCCCGTCTCACCTCCGTCGACCCCCTCACCCCACTGGCCCGCGTCACGGACGTCCCGCGCGGCGCCCCCCTGGCCCTGGACGCCGCCGCGCTACGCCGTGAGGCCGCGCTGCTCACCGCCGCCCAGCAGCTGGGCAGCGCGGCCCGCACGCTGGAGATGGCGGTCTCCTACGCGCGCGGGCGCGAGCAGTTCGGCGCGCCCATCGGCTCCTTCCAGGCGGTCAAGCACCTCTGCGCGCAGATGCTGGTGCGCGCCGAGACGGCCCGCGGCGCGGTGTACGCGGCGTCCGTCACCCAGGGTGCGCTGGAGGTGACGGGGGCGAAACTGCTCGCCGACGAGGCCGCGGTGCGCAACGCCCGGGACTGTCTGCAGGTCCACGGCGGTATGGGGTTCACCTGGGAGGCCGATGTGCATCTGCATCTCAAGCGGGCGTGGGTGCGGGCGGAGAGCTGGGGCACGGCGGCCGAGGCGGAGGAAGCGCTGGCCGCGGGCTTGATCGCGTAATGACTGAGGGCTGAGGGGCGTTGAGGGGGCGTCCCGGCGCCAGCAATGTCAGACTCTGGCAACCCGTGTGCGAAATGTCGGACTCCGCAGGCATAAGTGGTCACGGAGTGTCGATATCGGGTTGTGTCCTAGGTGTGACTCGTCACAGCCGGGAGTCGGCGTTCTGCTCGGGTACGCTCCGTCGGGTGCGAGTGGTTCTGTGGCGCAACGGTCGCGGTGTCGTCGGTATGACGGCTCCGCGGTACGGACTGCGTGCCGCTCCTTCCGGGCCAGGGCCCGGGTTTCCCCCTTGTTCGACTCCCCGCGAAGTGCGTCGCACAGTATGCGGTACGCATACTCCCTTGCGCTGGAATATGCCCGAAGCGCTTGTTGGGGTGACTGAACGTCAACCATGCTGTGCTTCACCGGGGTCACGCACCGTGACTCCTTGGAGGCGCAAGGCGAAGTTTCCGCCGGTTCGGATGGTGTGAGCGGTGCAGGTGCTTCAGGTGCAGTTGGAGGTCCGGCCCGACCCCGCGGAGGTGGGGCGGGCCCGGCGATGGGCCCGTTCGCGGCTCGTGGGGTCCGGTATAGGGGTCGACGAGCCACTCGCGGAGACGCTGATCCTGCTGATCTCCGAGCTCGTCACGAACGCCGTGGTACACACCGGCTCCGCCGCCGAGCTGCGGATGTGCTTCTCGGGGTCGGGTGCCGTCGTGGCGACCGTCCGCGTCGAGGTGCTGGACGCCAGCGCCCGCCCGCCACGCCAGCGGCACGCCGACGGCGAGGACACCAACGGCCGCGGCCTGGAGCTCGTCGACGGGCTCGCGGACCGCTGGGGGTGGCAGCAGGAGGGTGCCGGCAAGCGCATCTGGTGCGAGGTGGACCGCTGTCAGTCGTTGCTGATGGCGGCGGGCTCCGATCTCGGGCGGATGAACCTCACCGCGCCCTGACATGCGGGGCGCGGTGAATTAGTCCAGACCAGGTGTTGACGTGGCGTGCGCTGTTGATCACGCTGGGGTGGAGCGATCCGCCGTGAGGGGGCGCCGAGGCCGAGGGGGGCGCCGGGCAACCGGTCCGAGGTCTCGGCGAACGCGGGTCGTGGCCGGAGTCGGGTGGCGGTCCGCGGGTGCCGCGCTCGGGGCGCGCACGGGCGCACCGCCACCCGGCCGGTAGGCCGCCGCGTCGGGGCTCCGCCTCAGAGCACCGCCACCGGCGCGACGGGCGCGCCCACTGCCCCGACGAAGGGTTCGGCCACCGCGGACAGGAAGAACTCCCAGCGCCCCTCGGCCGCGCAGGCCTCCGACAGTTCCTCCAGGTTCCAGTTCTGGCCCTGCAGCATGCCCATCTCGACCAGATCGAGGGCGTGCACCGGCATCCACAGGCCCTCGATCTCCGGCGGGAAGATCTCGAAGGTCAGGGTGTCGTTGGCGACGGCCGCGACATCGCGCGCGTGGAACCACTCCGGGGTCCGCAGCGAGAGGCCGGGGGACGGGAACGCGTACGCCTGCCGGTCGCCCGCGAGATAGTGCCCGACCTGCCCGGTCCGGATCAGCACGATGTCGCCGGAGCGCACCGTGACCCCCGCCAACTCCTCGGCGGCGTCCAGGTCTTCGGGGGTGACCGGGTGGCCGCCCGGCAGCCGGTCGGTGCCGTGGGCGCGGGCCACATCGAGGAGTACGCCCCGGGAGGCGATCGGGGGCGCCTTCTCGATGCCGAGGCTGGTGGCGCCCGCATGGGCGGTGATGCTGTCGGCGGGGCGGTTGTTGTAGAGCCGGCCGCCGTGTGAGACGTGGGTGAGGCCGTCCCAGTGGGTGGCGCACTGCAGGCCCATGGTGACCGCGTCGTCCGAAGTGGCGACCGTGCCGGGGCCGAACATCTCGTGGTTGATCGCGGTCATGGTGTGCAGCGGGTTCACCCGGCCGGGGATCATGCCGGTCTGCACGCCGTCCTGCCGCAGCGGCAGGGCGAGCGGTATCCGCAGGCCGGTGCGGATGCGGCCGGCGGCCTCCCGGACGACCTGCTCGGTGATCAGGTTGAGCGTGCCGATCTCGTCGTCGGCTCCCCAGCGCCCCCAGTTGTTGAGGCGTTTGGCGATGTCGTGGAACTCCTGCGGCAGGGTCACGGGCCCTCCTCGGTGGGCGGTGTCGGCCAGGGCTTTCGTGCGGACCGGGCCGGGCTCGCGGGGCCCGAACCCAAGGAAAGTCCCTAGGGGTCTTGTGCTCGCGCGATGTCCGCCCAAGAATCTAACGGTCCGTCAGAAACTCTGGGAGGGTCGCGGCATGGGGAACTTCTTGGCCGGCAAGGTCATCGCCGTAACGGGAGCGGGGCGCGGTATCGGCCGGGCGGTCGCCCTCGCCTGCGCGGAGCACGGCGCGAAGGTGATCGTCAACGACTACGGCGTCTCGATGGAGGGCGGCGAGCCCAGCAGCGAGGTCGCCGAATCCGTGGTGAAGGAGATCGAGGCGGCGGGCGGGGAGGCGGTCGCGGTGGCCGACGACGTGTCCACGATGGCCGGCGGCCAGCGCATCGTGGACACCGCCCTCGTCCGGTACGGGCGGATCGACGGCGTCGTGTGCGTGGCCGGCATCCTGCGCGAACGGATGCTCTTCAACATGTCCGAGGAGGAGTGGGACCCGGTCGTCGCCACCCACCTCAAGGGCACCTTCACCGTCTTCAAGGCGGCCGCCGCGGTGATGCGCAAACAAGGCTCGGGCACCCTGGTGGGCTTCACCAGCGGCAACCACCAGGGCAGCGTCGCCCAGGCCAACTACTCCGCCGCGAAGGGCGGCATCATCTCGCTGGTGCGCAGCGCGGCGCTCGGGCTCCACAAGTACGGCGTGACCGCCAACGCGGTGGCCCCGGTCGCCCGCACCCGGATGTCGGCGAACGTCCCCATGGAACTGAAGGAGATCGGTGAGCCGGAAGACGTCGCCGCGCTCGTCGTCTACCTGCTGAGCGGCCAGGCCAAGGAGGCCGGGATCACCGGGCAGGTCTACACCGTCGCAGGACCGAAGATCGCCCTCTGGGCCCAGCCGCGCGAACTGCGCTCCGCCTACGCGGACGGCAGCTGGACTCCGGAGAAGATCGCCGACTTCCTCCCCGGGTCGGTCGGGGTCGACCCGATGCCGATGCTGGAGCAGCTCGGGGCGATGAGCGCCGCGGCGGCGGCGAAGCAGCGGCCCAATGCGTAGCGGGCCGCGCCGCCGCGGGGCGGGGCCGGGGCGAGGGTCGGGGAGGCGGCGTGGACTTCGGGTTCGACGGGACGGATGAGGCCTTCCGGCAGGAGGCCCGTGGCTGGCTGGAGGGCCATCTGGTCGGCCCGTACGCCGGGTTGGCGGGCGTCGGAGGGCCCGGCAGCGAGCACCGGGGTGTCGCGGAACGGCGCGCCTGGGAGCGGGAGTTGGGCGTTGGCGGCTGGATCGGAACGGGGTGGGACCGGGAGCGGGGTACGTACGGGAACCGTGCCGCGACGCTCACCCAGCAGGTGGTGTGGGCCGAGGAGTACGCGCGGGCCGGGGCGCCGGGGCGGGTGGGCCACATCGGGGAGAACCTGCTGGCGCCGACCCTGATCGCGCACGGCGACGAGGCGCAGCGGCGGCGGTTCCTGCCGGCCATCGCGCGCGGCGAGGAGCTGTGGTGCCAGGGCTACAGCGAGCCGGACGCCGGATCGGACCTGGCCGGGCTGCGCACCGCGGCGGTCAGGGACGGCCGCCACTACCGGATCACCGGCCAGAAGATCTGGACCTCGCTGGCCGTGGAGGCCGACTGGTGCTTCGTGCTGGCGCGGACGGACCCGGGCGAGCGGCGCCACCGCGGCCTGTCGTTCCTGCTGGTGGCCATGGACCAGCCGGGACGGATCGAGGTGCGGCCGATCCGCCAGATGTCGGGGACGGCCGAGTTCAACGAGGTGTTCTTCGACGGGGCGGTGGCGCGGGCCGGGCACCTGGTCGGCGGGGAGGGGGCCGGCTGGCCGGTGGCCATGGGGCTGCTCGCACGGGAACGCGGTGTCTCCACGCTCGTCCAGCAGATCGGCTTCGCGGCGGAGCTGGCCGAGGTGCTCGGCGTCGCGCTCCGTGCGGGGGCGGTCCAGGACCCCGTGCTTCGCACTCAACTCACGGCCCAATGGGCCGAGTTGAAGGTCATGCGATGGAACGCGCTACGGACCCTGGGAGCCGCCGGTGACGCGGGGTCCCCCAGCGTCGCGAAGCTGCTGTGGGGCGGCTGGCACCGCCGCCTCGGCGAACTGGCGATGCGGGTGCGCGGGGCCGCGGCCGCGCTGGGTCCGTCCGACTGGTCCGCGGGGGCGCCGTACGAACTCGACGCGCTTCAGCGGCTGTTCCTGTTCAGCCGGGCCGACACGATCTACGGCGGCTCGGACGAGATCCAGCGCAACATCATCGCCGAGCGCGTGCTCGGCCTGCCCAGAGGGGAGCGGTGATGCGAGGCGTCATCTTCGACGGAGAACAGACCGAGGTCGTGGACGATCTGGAGGTAAGGGATCCGGGGCCGGGCGAGGTACTGGTCGGGATCCGGGCCGCCGGACTGTGCCACAGCGATCTCTCGGTGGTCGACGGGACCATTCCGTTTCCGCTGCCGGTGGTGCTGGGGCATGAGGGGGCCGGGGTGGTCGAGGCGGTGGGGCCGGGGGTGGTCCATGTGGCACCCGGCGACCATGTCGCGCTGTCGACGCTGGCCAATTGCGGTGCCTGCGCGGAATGCGACCGCGGGCGGCCGACGATGTGCCGGAAGGCGATCGGGATGCCGGGCAAACCGTTTCGGCGGGGGGAGACGGAGCTGTTCAACTTCGCCTCGAACTCGGCCTTCGCGGAACGTACCGTCGTCAAGGCGGTGCAGGCCGTGAAGATCGCCGAGGATATTCCGCTGACCTCGGCGGCGCTGATCGGATGCGGGGTGCTGACCGGCGTCGGCGCGGTGCTCAACCGCGCGAAGGTGGACCGAGGCGACTCGGTCGTGGTGATCGGCACCGGCGGAATCGGGCTCAACGTGCTGCAAGGGGCACGGCTCGCCGGGGCCTCGGTGATCGTCGCGGTGGACGCCAATCCCGCGAAGGAGGCGGCGGCCCGGAAGTTCGGGGCGACGCACTTCATCGACGCGTCGGCGGTGGCCGACAGCGTCAAGGCCGTGAAGGCCGTCCTGCCGACCGGCGCCGACCACGCCTTCGAGTGCGTGGGCAGTACGCGGCTGATCCGGCAGGCGGTCGATCTGCTGGACCGACACGGCCAGGCGGTCCTGCTCGGCGTGCCTCCGGCCACCGCAGAGGCGTCGTTCCTGGTGTCGTCGATGTACCTCGACAAGTCGATTCTGGGCTGCCGCTACGGCTCCTCCCGCCCGCAGCGGGACATCGCGCTCTACGCCCGGCTGTACCGCGAGGGACGGCTGCTGCTGGACGAGTTGGTGACCCGGACGTATCCGGTCGAGGACTTCGCGAAGGCGGCGGACGACGCGCATCACGGGCGGGTGGCGCGGGGGGTGCTGGTGTTCTGAGCCGGCGGCCCGGACGTCACGACGCCCCTGGCCCGATCCTGGCGAAGCCTGGCCCTCCGGCCACTCGTTCCCCGGGACGGCGTGACCCAGGCTGCTCCTGTGACCCAGATACCCGAACTGCCCCTAGGAACGGCCGGACCGGCGCGGGGGGCGGCAGCCACGCAGCACGCCCCCGCGGCGGCGGCCCCCGCGGCAGCCCCTGCCGTCCTCCAGGGGCCGCCGCCGCGACGCCGCAGGGGCCCGCACCGGGCCTGGCCGGTGGCGGCCGTCACCTTCCTCACGATCATCGGCGCGGCCGGCTTCGCCTCGCTGCCCGGCCTGCTCATCGACCCGCTGCACGCCGAGTTCCACTGGTCGCGCGGCACGATCGGCCTCGCGGTGTCGGTGAACCTCGCGCTCTACGGGCTGACCGCACCGTTCGCCGCCGCCCTGATGGACCGCTTCGGCATCCGGCGGGTCGTCGCCGCCGCCCTGACGCTGATCGCAACCGGCGCCGGGCTGACCGTCTTCATGACCACCAGCTGGCAACTCATCCTGTACTGGGGCGTGCTGGTCGGCCTCGGCAGCGGTTCGATGGCGCTGGCGTTCGCGGCGACGGTCACCAACCGCTGGTTCACCGCCCGGCGCGGCCTGGTCACCGGAGTGCTCACCGCGGCCGGCGCCTCCGGCCAGCTCGTCTTCCTGCCGCTGCTGTCCTGGATCATCGACCGGCACGACTGGCGGCCGGCCGCGGTGACCGTGGCGCTGACCGCGCTCGCCGTCGTCCCCCTGGTGTGGCTGCTGCTGCGGGACCACCCGGCGGATGTGGGCGTCGCGCCGTACGGGGCGCCGGAGTTCGTGCCCAAGCCGGCGCCGCAGCGCGGCGCGGCCCGGCGCGCGGTGCGGGCACTCGTCTCGGCGGCGCGCACCGGCCCGTTCTGGCTGCTGGCCGGCACCTTCGCGATCTGCGGCGCCACGACGAACGGCCTGGTGAAGACGCACTTCGTACCGGCGGCGCACGATCACGGCATGCCGATGACGGCCGCCGCCTCGCTGCTCGCGGTGATCGGCGTCTTCGACATCGTCGGCACCATCGCCTCGGGCTGGTTCACCGACCGCTTCGACACCCGCAGGCTGCTCGCCGTCTACTACGGCCTGCGCGGGCTGTCGCTGATGTTCCTGCCGCTGCTGCTCGCGGACTCCGTGCGTCCGCCGATGGTCTTCTTCATCGTGTTCTACGGCCTCGACTGGGTCGCGACGGTTCCGCCGACCCTCGCCCTGTGCCGCGAGTACTACGGCGAGGACAGCGCGATCGTCTTCGGCTGGGTGCTGGCCGCCCACCAGGTGGGCGCCGCCGTCATCGCCTTCCTCGGCGGCCTGGCACGCGACGCTCTCGGCACCTACGACCCCGTCTGGTACGCCTCGGGCGCCCTGTGCGCGCTCGCTGCCCTGATGGCGTTGGTGCTCCGGCAGCGTCGCCGGGTGGGGTGAGGGGGAGGCGCACCGGGATGGCCCGGGTACGCCGCCTCAGGCGTCCGGGGCGCCCAGCCGGCCGAAGGCGCCCCGGTGGAAGAGGAGCGGACCGCTGCCGGCGTCCGTGGTGTCCGTGCCGAGGGCTTCGACCCGGCCGACCACGATGAGGTGGTCGCCGCCGGTGTGCACCGCCTGGATCGTGCAGTCGATCCAGGCGGGGACGCCCGCCAGCCGCGGCGAACCGGTCGCGGGAGCCGCCGTGCGGTCGACACCGGCGAACTTGTCGCCGCCGCTGACCGCGAAGCCGAGGCACAGCTCCCGCTGGTCGGCTCCGAGGATGTTGACGCAGAAGACTCCGGCGGCGGCGATCCGCGGCCAGGTGGTCGAGGTCCGCGCCACCATGAACGTGACCAGCGGCGGGTCGAGGGAGAGCGAGGCGAACGACTGGCAGGCGAATCCGGCCGGTCCGGCCTCCCCGGGCGCGGTGATGATCGTGACGCCGCTGGCGAAGTGGCCCAGTACCGAACGGAACGCGGCCGGGTCGAGCGGGGCGCGCTCGTCCTCGCGTACGGCGCGCAGGGAGGGGCGGGGGAGAGGGGCCGAGGGGTCGGTGGCCGGGGTGGCGGCCGTGGTCGGCGCACCGACCGAACGCAGATACCGCACGGCCGTGGCCGCCATTCCAGCGTGTCCCATCATGCGTTCCATTGAATCTGATGCTGCGTCAGATGAAAACCCCCCGGGTCGCGGTGGGCGCGGGCGGGGGGCGGCCACTCTCAAGGGTGGTTTGGGATACCCCATGGGGTGATATGCGGGTGATTCATGACAGATGGGGGGTGGAGGGGTGATTGGCTGCCGACCGCCCGGGTAGCTTCCACCTCGGCCACGCCCGTAGCCGAACACGGGGAGACCAGCCGCATGGCCGATGCGACGCCGCCGTCACCGCCGTCCGCCGCTTCACCCTCCTTCGACGAGGTGTTCTGCGGACTGCTGCCCCGGCTCTACCGCCGCGCGGTCATGCTGGCGGGGTCGCGGCAGTCGGCCGAGGACGTGGTCCATGACGCGTACCTCAAGCTCGCCGCCCGCCCGCAGCGCTTCCTCGCACACCCCGAGCCGTACGCCTACGCCTTCACCACCGTGCTCAACGTCGCCCGCGACGCGCACCGCAAGGACCGGCGCCAGGTGCTGGTCGATGCGATGGAGGGGATGGAGGAGGTCGGCGCGGGCGGGGTTCGTGGGGGCGGCGGCGCCGGATCCGGGGCGGACCCGGCGAGTTGGGACGGCGGGATGGAGCGACGGCACGCGGAGTGGGAAGCGGTGCGGATGCTGAGCCGGTTGTCGCACCGTCAGGCGGGGATCGTCATCCTCGTGGACCTCGACGGCTACACCATCGACCAGGCGGCGCAGATCATGAAGGTGCACCGCGGCACCGCCGCCCGGCACCGCAGCCGGGCGCTGGACAAGCTGCGCGGCTTCCTCGTTGAATCGGAGCACGGGCGGGCTGGGAGGTGAGCGGCACGGTGGGCGCGGGGCCACGGTACGGCGGCGCGGACGGTGACGCGGACCGCTTCGGAAGCGGCTTCGGGGGCGGATCCGGAGGTGGCTCCGGAGGTGCCGGCGGCCCGGCCTCCGGCGGTCCCGGTGACGACGCCGAGGCGTTGCTGCGCGCGCGCCTGCGCCTCGCCGATGAGGAGATCGAGACCCCGGCGGGGCTGTGGGACCGGATCAGGGAACCGGAACGGAGGGCGGCGCCCGTCGCCGTCGCACTGCCGCGCCGCCGCCCGTATGCCGCCGCGCTCGTGGTCGCCGCGTCGGTGGCGGCCGTCGCGCTGGGGGTGTGGTGGCTGGTGCGGCCGGGCCCCGCGGTGCCGACGCCCGCGGCCACGGGGCGGACGGTGCCGATGACCGTGCACAACAGCGAGGCGGCCTGCCGTACGACCCACTCGCTGGAGTGCGCGCTGCGGCTGGCGAAGGATCCGTACGCGACGTACGCCGCTCGCCAGAACGCCGCCGGCCGGGTCTGGCACGGCGACGTCCTGGCCGCGAGCTGCGTGGTCACCAACGGCCGGATGGTCCGCGACGAGGAGGGCGTCACCTCCACCCGCTGGTATCTGGTCCGCACCGCGGCAGGTGTGCGGGGCTGGCTGCCCGGCGTGCGGACCCGCAACACCCGCGAGGTGCCGCTCTGCCCCGCGGACGTGACGTGACGCGGTCGTGAGGTGGCGCGGACCTGAGTGGCGTGCGCTGAAGTGAAGTGCCTGCTGTGGCGCACCTGATGTGACGCACGCCACAGCCGTCATGGTCATACGGGGCGGGTGCGTCGCCCGTGTGGTGAGGGACGGGTCTGTCAGGCGAGCGCCCGTGTGAGCCGCCCGGTCCTGCCGGTGCGGCGGCGCGGGCGACAGGTGGCACGGGAGTCAGCGATGAAGCGATCCGTATCCGACCGGTTCCGCGGGGCCGTGGTGGCCGGGGTCCTCGCGGCCGGGCTGCTGGTGGCGGCGGGCGCGCTGGGGGACGCCGAGGAGGGTCCGGCGGCCTCGGGGGCTTCCGGACCTTCCGGGGCCGCGGGGGCTGTTGGGGCGGCTGGGGCCGCTGCGGCCTCCGGGGTGTCTCACGGCGCTCAACGCCCGCAGTAGCGGCGCGCGACGTTCCCGGTCTCCACGCCCCCGGTCTCCAGGCTCCAGGTCTCAACGCCCCCGGTAGCGCGGAGTGCGCCGCTCCACGAAGGAGGCGACTCCTTCCTGTGCGTCCGCGGTCGTCATGTTGATCTCCTGGGCGGTGGCCTCGGCATCGAACGCGGCGGCCCGGCCGCCGTCGAGGGACGCGTTGACCAGCCGCTTGGTGAGCGCCAGGGCCCGGGTCGGGCCCGCCGCCAGCCGCTCGGCCCACTCCCGTGCGGTCTTCGCCAACTCGCCGTCCGGGACGACCCGGTTGACCAGTCCCAGCCGCTCGGCCTCGGCGGCGGGTACCGCGTCGCCGAAGAACATCAGCTCCTTCGCGCGCTGCGGGCCGATCAGCCGCGGCAGAAGGTAGCCGCCGCCCCCGTCGGGGACCAGCCCCCGGCGGACGAACACCTCGATGAACCGCGCTGATTCGGCGGCCAGCACCAGATCGCAGGCGAGCGCGAGATGCGCGCCGATGCCGGCCGCGGTGCCGTTGACGGCGGCGATCACGGGCTTCTCGCAGTCCAGCACCGCGGCGATGAACCGCTGTGCGCCGCGCCGGATCATCCGCGTCACGTCGCCGGCGACCCGTTCGTCCGCCGAAGGGGATCCGCGCAGATCGGCGCCGGCGCAGAAGCCCTTGCCGGTCGCGGTGATCACCACGGCCCGGATCCCCGGGTCGGCGGAGGCGTCGGCGAGCAGCTCGATGATGCGTTCGCGCTGGTCCCAGGTGACGGCGTTGTGCACCTCGGGCCGGTTCAGCGTGATCCACCGGACGCCGTTGTCAGTGGCATCGAGTACCCATGAAGGGTCAGAGGTGCCAGGGGCGCCGGTGCGGTCGGGGGGTGCGGGGGAGGGCGTCATGGGGGAGCGGCTCCAGAGGGTGCGGTCGGTGGGCGTACGGCGAGTGCGGTCAGTGGCAGATCGCGAGCGCGTCCAGTGCTACCGCCCCCTGCCCGCGCGGCAGCACCACCAGCGGATTGATGTCCAACTCCGCGAGGTCGCCGTCCAGTTCGAGCGCCATCCGCTGCACCCGCAGCACGACCTCGACGAGCGCGTCGACATCCGCGGGCGGGGCGCCCCGCACCCCCTCCAGGAGGGCGTGGCCGCGCAGTTCGCCGAGCATCGCGCGCGCCTGGTCCTCCCCGAAGGGCGGCACCCCCACCGCGACATCCCGCAGGACCTCGACCAGCACCCCGCCGAGCCCGACCGTCACCGTCGGTCCGAAGAGGCTGTCGTGCGTGACGCCGACGACCATCTCGACGCCCCGCTCGACCATCTGGCAGACCAGCACACCGTCCAGCGGGACGCCTTCGTAGCGGGCGATGTCGGTGAGTTCGCGGTAGGCGTCCCGGACCTGGCTGGCGGAGGTCAGACCGACCTTGACCAGCCCCAGTTCGGTCTTGTGTGCCAGCTGCGGTCCGGAGGCCTTCATGACCACCGGATAGCCGACCAGGCTCGCCGCGCGCACGGACGCCGCCGCGCTGGTGACCAGCTGTTCGCGCGGGACCCGGATGCCGTACGCGCGCAGCAGCTGCTTCGCCCCGTGCTCGCTGAGCTGCCGGCCTGGCCGCATCAGCGCCTGCGCCTTGGGCGCGGAGGGGGACAGCACCCGCGGGGCGTCGTCGAAGGGGGAGCGGTAGCCGGCGACGAAGCGGTGGTGGTCGAGGTAGCCCCGGACGGCCGTGATGCAGTTGGCGAAGGTGCGGAAGGTCGCCACCCGTGAGGAGCCCAGAAGGGTGGTGCGGTAGGCGTCCTCGGTGCCGACGGGCGAACCCCACACCACACACACCAGCTTGTCCGTCTGCTCCGCCGCGTCCACCAGGTCCTGCGCCAGCTTGTCGCTCATCGGCGGGAAGGGGCCGGTGATCGGGCAGATCAGTACGCCGATGGACGGGTCGGCGAGGATCGCGTCGATGATCTTCCGGCCGCGCCAGTCGCCGACCGGGTGCCCGCCGTTGTCTATCGGGTTGGCGACACTCAGGTAGTCCGGTATCCACTGGTGCAGTTCGGCCTGTTTGGCGTCCGGCAGATCCGGCAGCGGCAATCCCGCGGCGGACGCCAGGTCGGCGAAGTGGGCGCCGGTGCCGCCGGATATCGAGTAGACGGCGATGCCTTCCGCGACGGGTTTCCTGGCGCGGGCCAACAGCGCCGCGGTGTCCTGCAGCTCGTCGAGCCCGTCCACCCTGATCACGCCGAACTGCCGCATCGCGGCGTCCACGACACCGTCCGCGCCGGTGAGTTTTCCGGTGTGGGAGGCGGCCGTGCGGGCCCCGGCCTCGGTCCGGCCGACCTTGACGGCGACGACCGGGACCTTGTTGCGGGCCGCCCGGTCCGCGGCCAGCAGGAAGCTCCGCCCGTCCTTGAGGCCTTCGACGTACGCGGCGATGGCGCCCACTTCGGGGCGGGAGGTGAAGTAGGAGAGGAAGTCGGCGGTCTCCAGGTCGGCCTCGTTGCCGGTCGGCGCCCAGTGGGAGAGCCGGATGCCCAGCTCCTGGAGGGCGAAGACGGGGCGTCCCTGGTGGCCGGACTGGGTGATCAGGGCGATCGCCGGGCCCGTCAGGTCGTCGCGGAAGTTCTCGAAGGCGTTGAGGTTGGTGTTCGGGCCGAGCAGCCGCACCCCCGAGCGGCCGGTGGCCTCGGCCAGCCGGGCCTGGGCGGCCGCGCCGTCCTCACCGGTCTCGGCGAAGCCGGAGGCGAACGCGACGGCGAACTTCACCTTGGCCTCGGCGAGTTGCTCGATCACCGGAACCGGGTCACCGACCAGCAGGACCGCGAGGTCGACCGGTTCCGGCAGATCGGCGACGGTGGCGTGGCAGGGCCGTCCGAAGACCTGGTCGCGCCCGGGGTTGACGGGGTGCAACCGGGCCCCGACGCGCTCGGCCCAGGCGATCAGCTGCCGGGTGATGCCCGTATTGGGGCGGCCCGCACTGTCCGAGGCGCCGACCACGGCCACCGACTCGGGCCGGAAGAAGCGGTCCAGGTCGGGGACGTGCGCGTGCAGGGGGCGGCCGCTGACGTCGCGGTCGACGTCACGGGCGGGGTCGCCGTCGGAGTGCGGTCCGCCGCCGTGCGGTGGATCGCTCACGCCGTGGACGGTGTGCGGTGGTTGCTCCCCACAGGCCACGACGCGGGCCGGCCGGGAGTGAGTGGTGAGGGTGCCGTGAGTCGATCCAAGCATCGCAGACGCCCGCTCCTGTGTGACGGCTCTCATTACCTGACGCTTAGTCAGATTACTGAACTGACGGCATGTCAGGAATAGGCCTGCACGGTAAAGCTTCGGGTGGCGTGGTCGGTTGCGGGGGCCCGGTGCCGCGGCACGGTCCGCACCCTGACGGCACTCCGTGGCACTCGTGCCGACGTCGGGCAACGCCAGGTCACCGCCACCCGTCGTGCGGGTGGCGGTGACCGGGTTCCGGCGTGCAAGCCGATCGCAGAGGAGGGTGCAGTGTTCGCGCGGGAGGCCCTGGTCGTCCGGGTTCCTCCGGCGGGCTCCTGGGGTGGGTGCCGGCACAGGTCACGGTGTGGCTGCCCAGGAGCGCCGAGACGGCTGCGTTCCTCTACCTACTGAACATCTGCTGCGCTCCCTTGCGATCGATGCCTGGGCGTCAGGGCCGCGAGTCGGCCTACGCCCCTGAGGGGGGTCGGCGGAGGAAACCCGGCGCCGGGTCTACGGCGCGGGCGTCGGGTCCCACCCCGCCACTACACGGTTGTCCGGTACTCACCAGCCGCCATGGCCGCAGCCCATGTCCGAGCCGTTGTCGTTCCACTGTGCGCCCGGGTTGCCCTCGCCGTTGAGCACGTTCCCGGCCAGTCCGTTCAGGACCCCGATGTTGTTGAGGAGGTTGATGTCGAAGTCGTGCGACTTGCAGTAGGAGCCTCCGCCGTTGGCCGAGGCGGTGCCGGCGCCGGCACCGAGGAATCCGACAGTGCCGAGAACGGCGGCCGTGACGACGGCGGCCTTGCGAAGCTTGCGCATTTCTCCTCCATGGATGGAGCGCGGATGTGGGATCCCAAAAGATCCACTTCGTACGCTTATGAAGCTAATACGAATATTTCGTGACTGCTCGTCAGGGCGCGCATACGGGTAACCCCGGGGCGAAGCCGGGCGTGGCGTGCGGGCCCCGAGTCCCGTCTCCGGCGGGTTGGTGACGGGTCGACAGGGGGCCGTCCACCGGGGCTGGGGGCAGGCTGCGGCGCAGTCGGAGGGGTCCTGTGGCGGGGGTCGCCGGAAGGCGGAGGGGTGCGACGCGTACAGGGTGTGCGTGCGGCTTCTCCGCCCCTTCGGGTGCGGGGGGGGGCAGGCCGCTCGGGCGGTGCGACGGAGGGCGTCTGATGGACCGGGGCGCGTCAACGTTGAGTGATAGGAGGGGAGTTGACTGACCGTGCCACGCGCGACACCACCGCCCGAAGCGGCGCCGGATGCCCGTGCGGCGAGCCTCGTGTCAGCGGCCCACCCGCGAGGTGTCCGGATGCGGTTCGCGGGCGACCGCGCGGGCGATCTTCCGTGCGTCGCGGGCCAGTTCGCGGAACATCCCGCTGATCGGGTTCGTGTATCCGGTGAAGCGCAGGCCGGGCGCCTCGGGGAGGGTCCGCGGGCCGTGTGTGAGCGGTCGTCCGCGCGGGTCCAGGACGCCGAGGTGTCCGACGAGACCTTCCAGGCCGCGGCGGTATCCGGTGGCGGCGATGACGGCGTCGGGTTCGATGGCGCTGCCGTCCGAAAGGTGGACGGTGCCGCCGTCGAAGGATTCCACCGCGGCCACCGGCAGCACCCGGCCCGCCCGTACGGCGTCGATCAGTCCGACGTCCTGGACCGGGATCGCGCCCTCCAGCACCCGTGTGTAGAGCCCGGTCTCCGGATAGGGCAGGCCGTAGGGCGCGAGGTCGGGGATGGACAGCCGGCGTATGGCGCGGGCGGCCCGGTCCACGAACCGCGGCGGCAGTCGGCGCACGAGAATGCCGGTGGCCTGCGCGGGCCAGCCCGCCGTCGAGCGGCGCACGATATGCGGCACCGTACGCACCGCCAGCCGCACCCGGGCCGCCCCGCCCGAGGCGAGGTCCACCGCGATCTCCGCCCCCGTGTTGCCGGTGCCGACGACCAGTACGTCCTTGCCCGCGTACGGGCCGGCGTCGCGGTAGTGGCCCGCGTGCAGCAGGTCCCCGGGGTAGGTGTCGCGGCCCGGCCAGTCCGGCAGGTGCGGGGTGTGGTTGAAGCCGGTGGCGATCACGACGGACGGCGAGACGAAGGTGCGGCCCCCGGCGGCGGTCAGCGTCCAGGAGGCGGGGCCGGGCGAGGTGTGGGGGGAGGGTGGCGGCGTCCGGTCGATGCGGTGGATGTCCACGCCCGTGACGACCTCGATGCCGTGGTGCTCGGCGTACCGCTCCAGATAGCGCACCACATCGTCCCGGCCCACCCAGCGCCCGTACGCGCGGGGGATCGCCAGGCCGGGGAGCCCGGAGAGGCGCCGGGTGGTGTGCAGATGCAGCCGGTCGTAGTGCCCGCGCCAGGAAGCGCCCACCGCGTCGGCCTTCTCCAGGACGACCGCCCGGACACCCCGCCGGTGCAGCGCCGCCGCGGTGGCGAGGCCGCCGGGCCCGCCGCCGATCACGTAGACAGGCGCGGCGGCGGAGTCGGTGGGGGCTGCTGATCCCGGCATGCCGGTGAGCGTAGCCGCGCCGGGCGGGCGTGTCGCCGGTGCGGACGGGGGCGGGGAGGCGGCAGGCCCGATCGGGCCGGCCTCTTGCGCACGGCGCCGTCATCCGCTGGACTGGCCTAACTGACGCTACGTCAGAAGTGTGGTCGGGGCGGTGGGAGGGCGTACGGAATGCAGACGATCCGGCTCGGTGGGGCCGAACGGCCGGCCGTGCTCCGCGTCGGCCCAGGCCCATGGCGGCCGGCGAGCCTGCCTCACAGCGGCAAGGGCAAGGGGAAGGGGATGCCCGGCGTCGCCCTCGCTGCGAGGTGCGGGCAGCCGTGGTCGCCCGACCCGGCCCCGGGGGTGTCGCGGTGACGGCGCGCTTCGATCTGCCGGAGGTGGACGAATTCACCCGGCCCTACTGGGACGCGGCGGCCGAGGGGCGGCTGCTGCTGCGCCGCTGCCGTGCCGCGGGGTGCGGCGCGGCGCATCACTATCCGCGCGAGTTCTGCCCGTACTGCTGGAGCGAGGACGTCCTGTGGGAGCCGGCCGGCGGCAGCGCGACCCTCTACACCTGGTCCGTCGTGCACCGTAACGACCTGCCGCCCTTCGGGGGCCGGGTCCCGTATGTGGCAGCCGTGGTGGACCTCGCCGAGGGCCCCCGGATGATGACCGAGGTCGTGGAGTGCGACGAGCAGGATCTGCGGATCGGCATGCCGCTCACGGTGGGCTTCCGTACGCAGGACGCGGCGGAGGGCGCGGCGGGCAGTGGCGCGGCGGGCGCCGGGAAGGCCGTGGCGGTCCCCGTCTTCCGGCCCGCGTGAATCCCGGTGGGTCCTTCGGCCCGTGAAAGCCGGTGGCGGGGCGGGGCCGATCGCGGCATGCTGTGGCGGTGCTGATCCGAGAAGCGACCGCTGCCGACTGGCCCGCCATCTGGCCCTTCCTCCACACCATCGTGGCGGCCGGCGAGACCTACACCTACCCGCGTGACCTCGACGAACCGTCGGCCCGCGAGCTGTGGATGCTGTCTCCTCCCGGACGCACGGTCGTCGCCGTCGACGACTTGGGGGCGGTGCTGGGGACGGCCAAGATGAACCCCAACCACATGGGTGCCGCCTCGCACATCGCGAGTGCCAGTTTCATGGTCGATCAGGGGCGTGGCCGCCGCGGCGTCGGCCGGGCGCTGGGCGAGTACGCGCTGGCCTGGGCCCGCGCCGAGGGCTACCGCGCGATGCAGTTCAACGCCGTGGTGGAGACCAACACCGGCGCCGTCGCCCTCTGGGAATCCCTCGGATTCACGATCATGACCACCCTCCCCGAGGGCTTCCGGCACCCCACCAAGGGATACGTCGGACTGCACATCATGTACCGGCAGCTGTGAGGCGGGCGCCGTGACGAGCCCCGCCCGGCCGCTCCTGCCGTAACCGCTACGGCCAGAGCAGCTCCCGCTCCCAACGGCCCGCCACGCGCCGGTAGTTGAGCCGTACATGGCGGCGCTGCGCATCGCCCTGGAAGAACTCGGCCTCCTCGGCGTGCAGCACGTACAGCGTCCAGCTCGGCACGGGCGCGTCCGGCTCGCGCCGGGCCTTCTCCCACGCGGCCACCGACGCGCGGTCCAGCTCATCGGCCGAGCCGAGGACCTCGCTCTGGTGCCCGACCAGCGCCGCGGCCAGCGCGCCCGTGGACCGGCGGTGCAGATCGGCCGCGCTCTCCTCGGGGCCCGCAGCGGTCACCGTCCCGCGGATACGGATCTGGCGGCCGACCGCCGGCCAGTAGAAGCCCAGCGCCGCGCGCGGCCGGGCGGCCAGCTCGCGGCCCTTGCGGCTGCCCCGGTGGGAGGCGAAGTGCCAGCCGCGCTCATCGGCGTCGTGCAGCATCAGGGTGCGGACGGAAGGGTCGCCGGCGGCGTCCGCCGTGGCCAGCGTCATGGTGTGCGGCTCGGGCACACCGGCCTCCGCGGCCTCCCGCAGCCACTGCCGGTAGAGCGGCAGCGGTGCGGCCGGAGCCTGCGCCGGGTCGAACGGCGGCAGCTCTCCCTCCCAGACCCGCAGCCCGCGCAGCAGGTCGTGGAAGGCATGTGCGGCGGCGTCGCCGTCCGGGGCGTGGCGGTGGGCGGGGTGCTCGGCTTCGGGGTGAGGGGCCATGTCAGGCAGCGTACGGCGGGCCTGCCGCCGGGGTGAGCGGGGTGGGTGCCGGATGGTCCTTGAGGGTGAGGGCACCGGCGGCCCGCTGCACGTCCTCGGCGATCTTCCTCGCTATCAGGTTCTTCCACGGCATGTGCGGCAGCATCCGCAACATCAGATGCCGGAACCGGATCTCCCGCCAGGTCGCCGCCGTCATCTCCTTGGCGAACTTCTGCGCCGTCTCATGGTTGACCGCGACATAGCCGCGCATCTCCGCTTCGTAGCGGGCGAAGGCCGCCGACGGGTCGCCGTCGGCCGCCGCCAGCTCCCCGGCCAGGACATACGCGCCGACCAGCGCCATCCCCGTGCCCTGCCCGGAGGCCGGTGAGGCGCAGTGCGCGGCGTCGCCGAGCAGGACCACCCGCCCGCGCGACCAGCGGTCCATCTCGATCAGGTGCATGGCGTCGAAGTAGAAGTCGGTCGCCTCGCGGGCCGCCCGCAGCAGCCGCGGGATCTCCCAGCCGTCTGCTGCGAACGCGCTCTCCAGCAGGGTGAGTTGCCGTGGAACGTCCCGGTGGTCGTACGTCAGCCGGGGCGAGCGGAAGCACAGCAGGCCCTTGGCCGCCGGATCGCCCGCCGAACTGTAGACGCAGGCCAGCTTGCCGGGCAGTGCGTGGTACAACTCCTCGCGGTCCAGCCCGAAGGTGTTCGGCAGGGAGAAGGCCGCGATGTACGAACCGAGGTGGCGGGAGAACCGCTCCTCCGGTCCGAAGGCCAGCCGCCGCACGGTCGAATGCACCCCGTCGGCGCCGACGACGATGTCGAAATCGCGCGGGGCGCCCCGCGCGAACGTCACCGTGACCCCGCCGCCCGGGGCGGTCGGGGTGAGCGAGGTGATCGAGTCACCGAAGACGTACTCGACGCCGGACCGGGTGTGTGCGTGGAGGATGCGCGCCAGGTCGCCGCGCATGATCTCGTCGTCGCGGTCGAGGCGGGCGCCGAAGATGTCGGCGGGCAGGGTGGCGATCCGCTTGCCGGCGCCGTTCACGTAGGTGCCGGTCCGCATGTCCGTGCCGGCGGCCTGGATGTCGTCCAGGATCCCCATCCGGTCGGCCACTTCGACGGCAACGCCCCGGATGTCGACCTTGTAGCCGCCGGTCCGCAGTTCGGGGGCCCGCTCGACGACGGTCACCGCGAATCCGTGGCGGTGCAGCCAGTACGCGAGTGCGGGGCCGGCGATGCTCGCGCCGGAGATCAGCACGGTGCGGGCGGGGGTTTGGGTGCCGGGCATGGCGGTGTCCCTTCGGTGGTGCTCCTGGAATGACGGGATGGACGGGGTGGTGCGACCACGCGAACTATACAAGCGTCATAAACGTATGTCTATGACGCTTGTATAGATGGGGAGGATGGAGGGGTCGGCAGGGGGAGCACGGGAGAGGGGCGCGGGGGCGGAGGCCGGCGGGACGGGAGCCGCGGAAATTCGTTCGCCTGCCGCTGCGCGCCCGGTTACCCTCGCGCCATGTACTTCCAGTGCCAGATCTACGGCTGACACGGCCGAGGGCGGTTTTTCCGCCCCCGCCCGCATCCAGGTGCGCCCCGCCCGAGTGAGGGCCGGTGCGTCGCGCCCTCGCGCCCCGCCCGAGTCAGGGCCGGTGCGTAGCGCTGCCATGCCTCGGATGCCGGGCCGTCGTGTCCCTCCGTCGTAGCTCCGCACTCAAGGAAGCCTCATGCCTCAGCGTTCCCAGCCGTCCCAGCCGTCCCGGCAGTCCTCTTCCCGCCCGCCGGTTCGCCGCGCGCATATCGCCATGGTCGGTACGCCCATGGTCAGTCACGTCCTGCCCAGCCTGGAGATCATCCGGGAGCTGGTGGCCCGCGGCCATCGGGTCACGTACGCGAACACCGACCACGCGGCGGCGCTGATCGAGCCCACCGGCGCCGCGTTCGTCCGCTACGCCTCCACCCTGCCGGTCGCCACCAACGACTGGCCGCAGGACCCCATCGCCGCGTCCTCGCTCTTCCTCGACGACGCGATCGCGGTGCTGCCGCAACTGCGCGCCGTGTACGACGACGATCCCGCGGACCTGTACCTCTACGACGTCGGTGCCTACGCCGCCCGCGCGCTGGCCGAGTCGCAGGGCCGGGACATCGTTCAGCTGTCGCCGACCTTCGTGGGCTGGGAAGGGGCTCAGGAGGAGTTCAACGCGGCGTTCGCGGCGCTGCCGGGGGTGGACGTCTACCGGGAGCGGTTCGCGGCGTGGCTCGCGGAATGCGGTGCGGTCACCACGGACATGGACGAGTTCTCCGGCCGGCCGCGCAGGGCGCTGGCCATGATCCCGCGGGCCATGCAGCCGCATGCCGACCGGGTCGACGACGCGGCCGTCACCTTCGTGGGCCCGTGCATCGGTGGCCGTAAGGCCCAGCCGGCGCCAGGTCAGGAGACGCGTCAGGAGACGGGTCGAGAGACGGGGCAGGAGGGCTGGACGCGTCCGGCCGGTGCCGAGAAGGTGCTGCTGGTGTCACTCGGCTCGGCGTTCACGCGGCAGCCGGAGTTCTACCGGCGGTGTGTGGCGGCGTTCGGTGAGCTGCCGGGCTGGCACGTGGTCCTGCAGATCGGCAGGTACACCGATCCGGCGGAGCTGGGGGAGGTGCCGCCGACGGTCGAAGTACGGTCGTGGGTACCCCAGTTGGAGATCCTTGAGCAGGCGGACGCGTTCGTGACGCATGCGGGGATGGGCGGCAGCAGCGAGGGGCTGTTCACCGGTGTGCCGATGATCGCGGTCCCGCAGGGAGCCGAGCAGTTCCTCAACGCCGACCGGCTGGTCGAGCTCGGTGTCGGCCGCCGTATCGATACCGCGGACGCCACGCCCGCCGCGCTGCGCACGGCGCTGCTGGAGCTCACCTCGGATCCGCGGGTCGCCGCGCGTTCCGCCGCACTCCGTGCCGCGGCGCGCGGCGAGGGCGGGGCCGTCCGGGCCGCCGACCTCATCGAGGAGCGGCTGGCCTGATCCACCGCGGGCGCGGTGGTGCCGGGAAGACGCGGGCCAGGCCCGTCGTGAGGATCAGGCCGGGTTCGCCGGGCCTGATCCCCGCGAAGGGTCCTACCCGCTCCCCAGCACCACCGTCCCCGAGGAGCAGAACCAGCCGCCCGTGCCCGACGCGACGGCGAGTTGCGGCAGCCGGCCGTCGGGTTTGCGGACCTGGCGGTCCGGGCCGGCCTCGCCGCGTAGCTGGCGCACCGCCTCGACCAGCAGGAACAGGCCGCGCATGCCCGGGTGGCAGGCGGCCAGGCCGCCGCCGTCGGTGTTGACGGGCAGCTCGCCGTCCCGCAGCAGCCGGCCCTTCCCGACGAACGCGCCGCCCTCGCCCTTCGCGCAGAATCCCAGGTCCTCCAGCGTCACCAGGGTCATGTAGGTGAACGCGTCGTAGATCTCGGCGAGGTCGATCTCGGACGGGCGGACGCCGGCCCGCTCGAAGGCGAGGCGGCCGGAGACCGCCGCGGGGGAGACGGTGAAGTCGTCCCATTCGGACATCGTGGTGTGGGACACGGCGGTGCCCGAACCGAGCACCCAGACAGGGGGTTTGGCGAGGTCGGGGACGAGGTCCTCAGCGACGAGCAGGACCGCGCAGCCGCCGTCGGAGCGGATGCAGCAGTGCAGTTTGGTGAACGGGTCGGCGATCACCGGGCCGCCCAGGACGTCGTCGACGGTGATCGGATCGCGGTACATGGCCTCCGGGTTGGCCGCGGCGTTCGCGCGTGCCTGGACGGCTATCTGCGCCAGCTGTTCCAGCGTGGTGCCGTACTGGTGCATATGGCGGCGGGCGGCCATCGCGTACTTGGCGATCAGGGTGTGCCCGTAGGGGACCTCGAACTGCAGGGGGCCGCGGGCGCCGAAGGAGAGGTTCGCGGTGCGCCGCCCGGCCTTGATGTCGGCGCGGGCGGTGGAGCCGTAGACGAGCAGGACGGCACGGGCGTGGCCCGCGGCGATCGCGTCGGCGGCGTGCGCGGCCAGTACTTCCCAGGTGGCGCCGCCGACCGAGGTCGAGTCGACCCAGGTGGGGCGCAGGCCGAGATATTCGGCGACCTCGACGGGGGCGAGGGTGCCGAGCCCGGCCGAGGCGAAGCCGTCGATCACCGAGCGGTCCAGGCCGGAGTCGGCGAGCGCCCGACGGGCGGCCTGCGCATGCAGGGCGTAGGGGGTGGCGCCGTCCACGCGTCCGCAGTCGGACAGGGCGACTCCGGCGACGGCGACCTTGCGACGGCGATTCCCGGACGGCGTCCGGTTCCCTGAAGTCATGAATCTGACGGTACATCAGATACGCCTGCCCGGCACGACCCTGGACCCCCTCGCCGAACTCCCGCCCGCCCTTCGGGCCGGCCGCGGGAGTTTGGCGACAGGCTCTAGGAAAGTCGGCCGCCCGTACTTACCATGACGCCCCGTCAGATCGAATGCCGGGGCCGGGCCCGTCGGACAGATGGGCGGTGCCGCTGCCGTACGGCCGGGAGGAGCCCGCCGATGGATGCCGCGTTCACCGAGGAGCAGGACGAGATCCGCCGCACGCTGCGCGACCTGCTGCACAAACGCTGCGGACCGGACGGGGTCAAGGCCGCGGTACGCACCCCGCAGGGGCATGACGGGGAGCTGTGGAGGCTGCTCGCGCGCGAACTCGGGCTGCCCGGCCTCGCCCTGCCCGAGGGATACGGAGGAGTCGGCTGCGGACCCACCGAACTCGCCCTGGCCTGCGAGGAAACCGGGCGGGCCCTGCTCCCCTCGCCGCTCATCGCCACCGCCGCGCTCGCCGCGCCGCTGATCCTGGCGCTGGGCAGCGAGCGGCAGCGCACCGCACTGCTGCCGGCCATCGCCGCCGGTGAGCTGACCGCGGCGCTGGCCGTGCCGGGCGGGCAACTGGCCACCGCGCTGGCCCTGACCGGGCCGAACGACGGCGACTGGGCAGGCGGCGGCCGGGCCGGCGGGATCCAGGCGCGGCAGCAGGGCAGCGGCTGGCGGCTGTACGGGGAGGCGGGGCAGGTCCTGGACGGGCACACCGCCGAGGTGCTGCTGGTGGCCGCGCACACCGGCGGCTTCGCGCGCAGCCGCACCCAGCTTTTCCTCGTACGGACCGCTGCGGGCGGGGGCGAGCGGGGTGGGGCGCCCGGTCTGCTGCGTACCCGGCAGACCGCGATGGACGAAACCAGGCCGGTGGCGCGCATCGAACTGCGCGAAGTGGAAGCGGAGTTGCTGGGCGACGACGGCGATGAGGGCGGCGGGGGCGCGGGCGCCGCGCGGGTGACGGGCGCGCTCGCGGCCACCGGTGCGACGGCGGCCGCGGCGTTCGCGGCGGAAGCGGTCGGGGCGGCCGACGCGGCGCTGGCCCGTACCGTCGCCCACGTCCGGGCGCGCGAGCAGTTCGGCCGGCCCATCGGCTCCTTCCAGGCCGTCCAGCACCGGCTGGCCGATCTGTACGTGGCCGTGCAGGCGGCGCGCTCGGCCGCCTACTACGCGGCCTGGTCGGCGGGCTCGGGGGCCGGGCGGGACGCCGCCGAGCCCGGGGTGGGCGCTCTGGCGCTCGCGCAGGCGCTGGAGACGCTGCGCGCGGTGGCGGCCGAGGCCGTACAGCTGCACGGCGGGATCGGCTTCACCTGGGAACACGACGCGCATCTGTACTTCAAGCGGGCGGCCTGCGACGAACTGCTGCTGGGGCCCGTGCACCGGCTGCGGGCACGGGCCGCCGAGGAGGCCGGGCTGTTCGCGGCGGCCGGGAACGCGGCGGCCGGTGCGTCCCCGGCTGCGGTCGGTGCCTGATGGCGGCGGGGGTACGGCTGGTGCAGAGGGTCTCCTCGACCCGCACGTTCGCGCGCCTCGCGCCGCATGTCATCCCGGCGATGGACCGCACGGTGCACCGGCTGACCCGGGGCAGGGTGCTGCTCAGCGCGCAGCTGCTGCCCGGGGTGATCCTCACGGTGACCGGCGCCAGAAGCGGGCTGCCGCGGCGTACACCGCTGGCCTGCATGCCGGAGGACGGCGGGAGCTGGCTGCTGATCGGCAGCAACTTCGGCCGGCCGGGACATCCGGCCTGGACCGGCAATCTCCTCAAGCATCCCGAAGCCGAGGTGAGTTGGCGCGGCAGGGACATTCCCGTACGGGCCCGGCTGCTCACCGGCGTCGAACGGGAGCGGGCATGGCGGGCGGCGCTCGCCTTCTGGCCGCCTTACGCCGCGTATCAGGCGCGGGTGGAGCGGGAGATCCGGCTGTTCCGGCTGGAGCGACGCTGATCCTGCCGGAGGGCCCGCCCGCTGCGTCTTCGGGGCCGCCGCCGTGCCGCCGCGGGCATGCGCAGCGGGTGCCGCCCGGGCCCTGGGGGCGGGGCGGCACCCGCGGTGTCTGCGGTGGTGCGGTTATGGCAGGACGGATGGGGGACGGGCCGCGAACCGGCCGTCGCACGACGGAGGTTCACGACGCGCCGCACGAACGCGATCGTACGGGCGGCTACTTCGGCGGCACGGGCTACTTCGTCGGCTTCTTGCCGGTGACGCCGAAGTGCACCAGCAGTGCCAGGTTCGGCTTCAGGTCGGCCTGCTTGACGCCCCAGCTCTGGAAGCCCTTCTGGTGTCCGGCGACCGCCGCGAGCATGGCGACGATCGAGCCGGCCATGGCCGCCGGGCTCACGTCCTTGTCGACCTTGTTCTTGCTCTGGAGCTCCTGGATGGAGTCCGTAAGGGAGTTGGTGACGGCGTTGAGGATCTTCATGCGGATCTTGTAGAACCGCTTGTCGCCCTCGGCGGCGCCCAGGTCGACGACGCGCAGAATGGCGTCGTTCTTGCGCCAGAAGGAGAGGAAGCCGTCCACCAGGTCCTCTGCCGCCTGCCAGCCGGACTTGCCCACCCAGGAGCGTTCGGCGACGAGATCGGTCAGA
Source organism: Streptomyces sp. NPDC101393 (assembly GCF_044767385.1). NCBI lineage: Bacteria > Bacillati > Actinomycetota > Actinomycetes > Kitasatosporales > Streptomycetaceae > Streptomyces > Streptomyces sp. NPDC101393. The sequence continues at coordinate 175,531 of NZ_JBIWNU010000008.1, forward strand.
CTTGCGCCTTCTTTGGCCATCTCCTCGGCGATTTCGAGGACGGCGCCCTCCACGTCCGGGAAGTACTGATAGAACGTAGCGGGTGAAGTCCCTGCTTTTCGGGCCACATCGATGACTTTGACGTCCCGATAGGGGGACGAACTGAGCATTTCGCTGAGGCAGTCGAGAAGCTTTTGCCGCGTCGCCTGTCCGCGGCGGCCGGCAACTCTGCCGTCGACGGTTCGCACTTGTCCTGTCATGCCGTCAGCTTACCGAGGGGTGATCGGAGCGCGATTTGGCTGCCTGCAAATGGGGATGGGGCAGTTCAGGGCGCTCGGCTTCCTCCCTTGCCGCCCTTGCCGCCCTGGTGGCGGCCCCGGCGCGGGTGCGGCGCACCAGATCCGGCGGATGCGCCTGCGGGTTTCATGGAATGCGTCCGGTTGACCCGAACCGGTGAATGGCCTTATCAACAGGCTGTGGAAAACTTCGGTGGACAAGTGAACGGTCGAGCACATCAAGTGCGGGGTCGGTGCGGCTTGTTGATCACGGTTCCGAAGGCCGGAACCCCGAATCCGGCGGGGTCGTCCGGCGACCTCCTTGCCGGGCGGCATGCGCGAACCGGCGCTAGCGTGGGCCTATGAGTGCATTTGTGGCCGGCGCGCCCTGCTGGGCGGATGCTTCGCTGCCCGATCTCGAAAAGGGCAAGCGCTTCTACGGCGAAGTCCTCGGCTGGACGTTCACCGAAGGCGCCCCGGAGTTCGGTGGCTACACCCAGGCCCTCCGCAACGGCAAGAAGGCCGCCGGGCTGATGCCGGTGCAGGACGCGTCGATGCCCACGGCGTGGGGGATCTACTTCGCCACCGACGACATCGGGCGGACCGAGGCCGCCGTCCGCGCGGCGGGCGGGCAGATCGTCGCGGGCCCGATGGCGGTCGCCGACCTGGGCTCGATGATGATCGCGACCGACCCGGCCGGAGCGGTCTTCGGCGCCTGGCAGGCGGGCGAGCACCAGGGCTTCGAGACGGTGGACGAGCCCGGCGGCTACATCTGGATGGGCCTGCACACCCCCGACCCCGACGGGGCCGACGCCTTCTACGAGCAGGTCTTCGGCTTCCAGGGCGCCGCCGACAGCTCGCTGGCCCGCCCCGGCCTGCTGCCCTGGCGGGTGCCCGGAGCGCCCCGCGAGATCGGCTGCCGTATCGCGCGGGACGAGGGCGCGCCCTCGGACGTGCCGGCGTCCTTCACCGTCTGCTTCCTGGTCGACGACATGGCGTCCGCCGTGCGGACCGCGACCGGCCTCGGCGGCAGTGTCGTGGTCGAACCGAAGGAGACCTCGGGCGGTCCGTTTGCGGTCTTCCGTGACAATCAAGGCGCCACCTTCGGAGTCATGGCCCCGAAATAGCCCCCGGCACCGCAGAATTGGGCGAGCGTGCGGAATCGGGGGTGCGCAGGGGGGTTCCGCAACCGGCCGGTAACCACCCGGCCACTCACGTTCGGGGACGTATCGGAGCAGGTCAGGCGGGGGTGCATTACGCCCGGTAACGGCATCGATGCGTACTGCTGGGGGTGATCCGTGACACGACGTGCGGGCCCCGGGTTCGCAACCGTCGGCCCGGCCAGGAACAATCAGTACGCGTACGGCCGTTTCGACAGTCCTCGCCGCAGGCGGGGAGACGCTGCACGGGGCAGTGGCTCTCGGCGGCTCGTGGCTTTTGAGAGTCTCTTTTTTTACGCCCCACGGGGAGGTGGCAGGCAAGTGGTGGAGCAGCTGACACAGCTGACGCAGCACGATCCCCGTCGGATCGGCCCGTTCGAGGTGCTCGGCCGTCTCGGGGCCGGTGGCATGGGACTGGTCTATCTGGCGCGTTCGGCGTCCGGCAGGCGCGTGGCCATCAAGACGGTGCGCACGGAGCTCGCCGAGGACCAGCTGTTCCGGGTGCGCTTCACCCGCGAGGTCGAGGCGGCCCGCGCGGTCAGCGGCTTCTACACCGCGGCGGTGGTCGACGCCGATCCGCGGGCGGCGGTGCCCTGGCTCGCGACGGCCTACGTCCCCGCGCCCTCCCTTGAGGAAATAGTCAATGAGTGCGGGCCGCTGCCGGCCCAGGCGGTGCGGTGGCTGGCGGCCGGGATCGCCGAGGCGCTGCAGTCCATCCACGGCGCGGGCCTGGTGCACCGCGACCTCAAGCCGTCGAACGTCCTGGTCGTCGAGGACGGCCCCCGGGTGATCGACTTCGGGATCGCCTCCGGGGTGTCGAACACCCGGCTGACGATGACCAACGTCGCCGTCGGCACGCCCGCCTACATGTCGCCCGAGCAGGCCCGCGACTCGCGCAGCGTCACCGGCGCGAGCGATGTCTTCTCGCTCGGCTCGACGCTGGTCTTCGCTGCCACCGGGCATGCGCCCTTCCACGGCGCCAACCCCGTCGAGACCGTCTTCATGCTGCTGCGCGAGGGCCCCGACCTGGCAGGACTCCCGGACGAACTGCGTCCGCTGCTGGAGTCCTGTATGCAGATGGAGGCGCCCCTGCGGCCGTCCCCCGCCGATCTGCAGTCGCAGCTCGCCCCGCACCTCTTCGGCTCCGGCAGCGACGACAGCGGTACGGCCTCCGCCTGGTTGCCGGCCGGTGCGGTGGCGCTCATAGAGGGACGGCGCGGCGGTCGTGCCACCGTCCCCAGGAGCGCCCCGCGTGGCCGCAGCTCCGGCCGACCGGCGCAGGCGCCGCCCCCGCCCCCGATGGCGCCGCCGCAGCCCGCACAGCAGCCTCCGATGCCCGACGGGATGCCGGTGGGCGGCGACCGGGCGGCGGCGCAGTCCGGCTGGCCCGGCCATGTCGGTGCGGGCCCCGGTGCGCACCGCGGCGGCGACCCGCGCGGCGCGGGCCCCGGCCCGATGCCGCAGGCCGCGGCCCTCGGCCCGGACGTCGCGACGGTCCGTGCCACCCCGGTCTCCGCCGCGCCGCCCGTCTCCGCGCCGATGCCGGCCGCCGCGGTGTCCTCCGCGCCCCCGGCGGACGGCACCGGAGGTCCCGTACACCTGGGCGGTTCGCCCGCCCCGATAGGGCCGGGGCCGCGTGCCGCTGAGGCGCAGCCGCGCGGGCAGGCGGCCGGTGCCGCCACGAACTGGGTCCGGCCGCCCGGCGCCGGACCGACCGCCGGCGTGCCCCAGCAGGGTGCGGCCCACGCCGCCGCCGTCGAGCCCGCGCCCGCCCCGGCCGAGGCGCCCGCCGCCGAGCCGGGCCGCTGGCGCCCCTGGCGGTTCCGGATGTCGAACGACGTGTGGGGCACCCCGGTTGTCGACGGCGAGCTGCTGTACGTCACGTCCTTCGAGGTGCACGCCCTCGATGTGGCCAGCGGGCGCCGGAAGTTCAAGACCCGCGACGTCGCCTGGGCGATGGCCGTCGCCGACGGGCGGATCCACGCCTCGGACGGCCCGAGCCTCTACGCCCTGGACGCGGCCGACGGCACCGAACGCTGGCGGCTGAACACCGAGGGCTGGGTCTACACCCTCAAGGCCGACCGCGGGACCGTCGTCACCGGCACGCGCGGCGGCGGCGTCCAGGCCTGGGAGGCCGCCAACGGCGAACTGCTGTGGGAGATCGGCGGCGTCCAGACCGACTTCGAGACGGCCGAGGCCGGGCCGATGGTGCACGACGGCACGGTGTTCGTCTGGGCCGACGCCCGGCTGAAGGCGCTGGAGGCGCGTACCGGCGCCGAACGCTGGTCGTACCCGGTGGGTGACGCGGCGTCCTGCGGCGGTGTGCCGATGCGGCTGCTGCCCGCTCAGGACGGCCTGGTCTACGTCGTCGCCGGCACCCGGGTGCTGGCGATCGACATCGCACGCGGCGATGTGCGCTGGCACTTCGAGGCACCCGCGGTGTTCCTCGGCCCGCCGGCCTTCGCGCCCGGCCCCGCCGTCACCGGCGGCGGTCTCTACCTCGTGGACTACCTCGGCACGGTCTACGCCCTGGACGCGGCGGACGGCCGGGACCGCTGGCGGATCGCCACCGAGGCACGGCAGTCCACGGAACCGGTGCTGGTCGCCCATGGCGCGGTCCACCTGGGCAGCGGCAAGGCGCTCTACACCCTGGACGCGGTGACCGGGACGCCGCGCTGGCGTTTCCAGGCCGGCGCCGAGGTGGTGGGCGCCCCGGTCGTCGCCGAGGGCCGGGTGCACTTCGGCTCCGCCGATCACTGCCTCTACACCCTCGACGCGATGGGCGGGCAGCTGCGCTGGAAGCTCGCGACCGGCGGCGAGATCACCGGGTCGCCGGTGGCGGTGGGCGGCGTGGTCTACGCGTGCAGCAAGGACCGCTGTGTGTACGCACTGGACGCGGCCAAGGGGACGGGGCTGGCGCGGCGCACGTAGGTGTGTGCGCAGGTAGCGCGGGTCCGCTCGCAGCGCGTGCGGGCCAGTGGCGTGTGTGCCCGTAGGGCGTGTGTGCGCCTCCCTGCGCCGGCTCGGCTCGCGGCGTCCGGCGCGCACCCTCGCGGCGGTGTCGGCGTCTCCCCGGCACGGACCGGTACCGCGGAGACCCTCCGCCTGGCGAGGGTGCGCACCGCACGCCGCGGGCCCCGCCCTCCGGGCGGACCACGGGACGGTGCTCAGACGCCCTACTCCCGTTCGTCGGGCGGCTGTTGATGGCCCGGGTCGCTCTGCCGGGGGCCGGTCTGGCGGTGTTCCTTGCCCCATTCGACGGGGGGCGTCGGGGGCTGGGGACGGTCCGGCCGTGTCGGTGGGTGTGGCTGGGGCGGGGGTGGGGGTGGGGACGGCGGCTGCCGGTCCTGCTGAGGCTGCGGGGCTTGCTGGGTCCTGGGGATCTGCTGGGTCTCGTCATGCGGCGCTTGCGGCGGGCCCGGCCAGGGATCGGGCGACGGGTCCTGCCGCGCGCCGCCCACGGCCGGGATTCCGGGGTCGGGCGGAGTGTGTTCCTCGCCGGAGCCGTAGTGGCCGCCCCGGCCGGCGGGGTCGCCGGCGAAGGGCTCCGGGTTCCATTCCTGGGTCACCGGGCGGCCGGGGTCCCAGGGTTCGGGTGCCGCCGCCGGGTAGGGCTCGCGCGCATCCTCGTCACGGCGGACGTCCCCGCGCCCGCGCGCCCGGCCGCCGCGCCCGCGCATCACCAGCGCGCCGAGCAACAGCAGCACGCCGCCGCCGAGCGCGGCGGCCACACCGATGCCCAAGCCGCCCGATCCGGTGGTGAGTTCGCCGGACGCCTGCCCCTGGCGGACCATCCACAAAATGGTGAAGCCGAGCACCACCAGGCCGGCGATGACGAGCAGCACCCGGGAGCGCAGCGCGACACCGATCAGGGTGACCAGCGCGGCGAAGGCCATCGGCAGGAAGACCGAACCGAAGAGTTCCGAGCTCTTGCCGCTGATGCCGCTGAAGAGGTCCTCGATCCGGACATCGCTTCCGTGACGGCCGTCGTACCAGGGACGGAAGGGGCTCCAGACGGCGGCCGTCGCTCCGATGAGGGCGATCAGGGAGCCGAGTACGTTGCGCACCACTGGCGTAGCCTCGCTTCGATTCGTCTGACGTCCTCCGTGATCGACGCTACGCCTGACCGCGCACCCCCGCGAGACAAGTACGCCCAAGGAGGTTCTGCGGCCCTTGGGTGCTGATTCCCGGGACCCGTACGGGCTGTCATCCGCCCTTGCTAAGGTGCCGTGCACGCGTCAATCCCCAGGGGTGGCGCGGCACGGACGTTTTCACGGGGGATGGGCAAGCGAATGAAGCAGCGCACACGTACGGGCACCCGTATGACCGCTCGCAGGGGCACCCGGGCGGTCGTCGTGGCCGGGCTGGTGCTCGCCACGGTGGCCGCGGTCGGCGGCTGCGGGCGCCACGGCCGGGGCGGCGGGCTCATCGGCGGCATCGGCGGCGGTTCGGACCATTCGGCGCCGTCCCCCTACTCGTCCCCGACCCCTTACGAGACCTCGACGTACGAGGACGACTACTCGACGCCCTCCTACTCGCCCTCGCCGACCATGGAGACGTTCGACCCGGACGGCCGGTCCGACGTCGACGGCAGCGACTGCGACTACTCCGAGTCGCTGCACCAGTTCACCTACGAGGTCTCGGTCACCAACCCGTCGTCGGTCGACAGCTACTCCTACGAGATGGCGATCAACTGGATGCGGGCGAAGCCGGCGGACGGCAAGGCGTACGGGCTGCACCAGCGCAGCATCGTCGTGGGCCCCGGCGACACCGAGACGTACACCGCCCGCTACACCGTGAACGGCGAGCCGGCCGTGGGCCGCTTCTGGTTCAACTGCCAGGTCTCGCGGGCGCAGAAGACCCGTATGTGACCCGCGGGTGACCCGCGCGTGGGCTGCCTCTCGACGGGGGCGCTCGGGGGCGTCCCCGAGCGCGCGCGTCACCGGACCCTGACGTCCTCCCCCCGCCCCTGTCCGCCGCCGTCCCGCCGGCGGGCGGCGAACAGTCCGGCCTGGCGGTCCGGTGGCAGGTTGCCCAGCGCGATCAGCTGCGGGGCCTGCGCCAGCGCCTGCGACCTGGCCGCCTCCTTGGCGGCCCACAGGGCCCGTACGGTGCCCTGGACCGCCTCCGTCGGCTGCGCGGCGAGCACCGCGGCACAGCGCAGCGCCGCCTCGGCTGCGGCACCCGGCCCGGTCAGTTCGGAGACCAGGCCGATCTCGTACGCGCGCCGGGCCCCCAGCCGTTCCGCCGTCCCCATCAGGGACATCCGGGCGACCTCCCCCAGGGGCATCCGCTGCGCCATGAGGATGGCCTCGTAGGCGCTGACCATCCCGTAGGTGGTGTGCGGGTCGAAGAAGGTGGAGGTCTCGGAGGCGACGATGAACTCGGCCTCGCCCAGCAGGTAGAAGGCGCCGCCGCAGGCCATTCCGTCGACCGCGGCTACCACCGGTTTCCACAGGTCGTTGGCCTTGGGGCCGATGCGGATCATCGGGTCGTCGAGGGAGTAGGGGGAGGGCGGCTGCGGGACATCGACGGAGCGGTCGATGCCGGTGCAGAAGGCCCGGCCGCCCGCTCCGGTGATCACCGCGGCCCGCACGGTGTCGTCGAAGCGGAACCCCCGCCAGGTGGCGGCGAGTTCATCGGCGGTGGCGAGGTCGACAGCGTTGTGGCGGGCGGGCCGGTCGAGGGTGACGAGCGCGACCCCATCCCGGATCTCGGTGCGGACGTTGATCTCGGTGCGGACGGTCATGGCCGCTCCAGCAGCCAGCGCGGCACCGTCACGCCACCGGGCAGGGTGTGGAACGCGACCTTCACCGGGGCGCCGATGCGCAGCCGCGCCGGGTCGACGGAGTCGAGCGCGGCGTCGGCGGCGCTGACGAGATTGCCGACGAGGCGGATGCGCGGGGCCTCGGCCAGCTCCACGATGATCGCGTTGTACGGCGCCAGGGCGGCGTACGCGGGCAGCAGCGGTGGGTGCGGCACGACGTAGGACCAGATGCGGCCGCGGCCGCTCATCCGCCGCCAGTGGGAGGCGAAGGACTGGCAGTGCGGGCAGCAGGGGCGGGGCGGGAAGCGCGGCTCGTCGCAGTCGGAGCAGGTCTGGACGCGGAGCTGTCCCTGCGCGGCGTACGCCCAGAACGGTGCCCCGTCGTCGTCGGGGACGGGAAGCAGCAGGTCATCGCTGCTCTCCGGGCGATTGTCAGTGGCGGGTGGCACGCTCGGGGGCATGGGATCGACCACACGGGGATTTCCGGCAGGTGCCGCAGCAGCGGCACCGGCGGCCGCGCCGGCGGGGTCGGCGCCGTCAGGAAGGGCCTTCCGGCCGCGTATCGCGCTCATCGCCTCTCAACTCCTCAGCAGCAGGGCGGAGGTGGGGACGCCCTCGCCCGCGGTGACCAGACAGGTGGTGGCGTCCGGCACCTGCGCGGTGCTGGTGCCGCGCAGCTGCTTGACGCCCTCGGTGATCAGGTTGAAGCCGTGGACGTACGCCTCGGAGAGACCGCCGCCGCCGGTGTTGATCGGCAGCAGGCCGCCGCTCTCCAGCGCGCCGCCCTCGGTGAAGGCCGCGCCCTCACCGCGCCCGCAGAAGCCGTAGCCCTCCAGGGAGAGGGGGATCAGGGGGGTGAAGGCGTCATAGATCTGCGCGACGTCGACGTCCTCGGGGCCGAGATCGGCGCCCTTCCAGAGGTGCCGGGCGGCGGTCCATGCGGGGCCGGTGAGCGGGTCGTCGTTCCAGTAGTTGACCATGCCGTGGTGCTGGGCGGGCAGGCCCTGGGCGGCGGAGTGGATGTAGGCGGGCCGCTGCCGGCAGTCCCGGGCCCGCTCCGCGGAGACCACGACACACGCCAGCGCGCCGTCCGTCTCCAGGCAGTTGTCGAAGAGGCAGAGCGGTTCGCTGATCCAGCGGGCGGTCATGTACATCTCGCGGGTCAGCGGGCGTTCGTACATCATCGCGGCGGGGTTCTGGTTGGCCCGGTTGCGGCAGGCGAGGGCGACGTTGAAGAGGTGGTCGCGGGTGGCGCCGTATTCGTGCATGTAGCGGCGGGCCAGCATGCCGATCTCGTCGGCGGGGCGCAGCAGCCCGAAGGGCCGGGTCCACTGTCCCGGGGTGGGCAGCTGGACCTGGGTGTTCTTCCAGGGGCGGGGCCCGGAGCCGCGTTTGCGCGAGCGCCAGGCGACGCCGACGTTCGCCTGTCCGGTGGCGATGGCGGCGGCGAGATGCGCCACCGTCGCGCAGGAACCGCCGCCGCCGTAGCCGACCTTGGAGAAGTGGGTGACGTCGCCGGCGCCGATGGCCTTGGCGACCTCGACCTCGTCGGTCTCCTCCATGGTGTAGGAGGCGAAGGCGTCCACTTCCGAGGGGGCGATGCCCGCGTCGTCCAGCGCCGCGATGATCGCCTTGCAGGCCAACGTCTTCTCGGAGTCGGGGAGTTGTTTCGCGAAGGGCGTCTGTCCGATGCCGGCTATTGCCGTAGCGTCCTTGAGGGTCGCCCCCATCGCCACCTCCGTGGTCGGTCGTCAGTGCTGACAGCGGAGGAGGCTACCGCTAATCTGACGGACAGTCAGCTCTTTCGCGGGAGGTAGTGCGATGCGCGGTGACCTGGAAATGCGGGCGGATCTGGAGTACGGCTCCATCCCCCGGCTCGTGCGCACGGCCGCGGAGCGCCACGGCCCCCGCGAGGCCGTGGTCGAGGGCCGCACCCGGGTGTCGTACGCCGAGCTGGGCAAGCGCGTCGAGCGGGCCGCCGCCGCCTGCATCGCCGCCGGCGTCGCGACCGGCGACCGGGTCGCCGTCTGGGCGCCCAACACCCTCGACTGGATCGTCTCCGCCCTCGGCGCCGTGACGGCCGGCGCCGTCCTCGTCCCCGTCAACACCCGCTTCAAGGGCGCCGAGGCCGCCTACGTCCTGGCGCGCACCCGCGCCAAGATCCTCTTCATCACCGGCACCTTCCTCGGCACGTCCTACGTCGCCTCCCTCCGCCGCGCCGCCCGGGAGGGCACCGGCAGCGGCCCACTGCCGGGACTGCCGCATCTGGAACGCGTCGTGGTGCTCTCCGACGACGCCCCCGCCGACTTCGACAGCCTGCGTGACTTCCTCGCCCAGGGCGAGACGGTCCCCGCGGCCACGGTCCACACCCGGGCCGACAGCCTGCGCCCCGACGACCCCTCGGACATCATCTTCACGTCCGGCACCACAGGCCACCCCAAGGGCGCCGTGATCACCCACTCCCAGACCCTGCGCGCCTACGACGTCTGGAGCGAACTCGCCGGCCTCCAGGAGGCCGACCGCTACCTCATCATCAACCCGTTCTTCCACACCTTCGGCTACAAGGCCGGCATCATCGCCTGCCTGCTGCGCGGCGCCACGATGATCCCGCAGCCCGTTTTCGGCGTGGAGACCGCGCTCGCCAACATCACCGCCGAGCGCGTCTCCGTCCTCCCCGGGCCGCCCACCCTCCACCAGCAGATCCTCGACCACCCCGCGCGCCCCGGCCACGATCTCTCCGCGCTGCGCCTCGTCGTCACCGGCGCCGCCGTCGTCCCCCTGGCTCTGGTCGAACGCCTGCGCAGCGAGCTGAAGATCTCCACCGTCCTCACCGCGTACGGCCTCTCGGAGTCCTCCGGCATCGTCACGATGTGCCGCCGCAGCGACCCGCCCGAGACCATCGCCTCCACCTCGGGCCGCGCCATACCCGGGACGGAGGTCCGCGTCGTCGACCCCTCGGGCCGCCGGATGGCGCCCGGCGACCCCGGCGAGATCCACGTCCGCGGCTACCACGTCATGTCCGGCTACTTCGAGGACCCGGCCGGCACCGCCCGCGCTCTCACTCCCGACGGCTGGCTGCGCACCGGCGACGTCGGCGTCCTCGACGCGGACGGCAACCTCCGCATCACCGACCGCATCAAGGACATGTTCATCATCGGCGGCTTCAACGCCTACCCCGCCGAGATAGAGCAGCTCCTCGCCCGCCACCCGGACATCGCCGACGTCGCCGTCGTCGGCATCCCCGACCCCCGTCTCGGCGAGGTCGGCAAGGCCTACGCCGTCCGCCGCACCGGCTCCGCCCTCACCGCGGACGACCTGATCGCCTGGTCCCGCCGGGAAATGGCCAACTACAAGGTCCCGCGCGAAGTCACCTTCGTCCCGGAACTCCCCCGCAACGCGAGCGGCAAGGTGCTCAAGAGGACGCTACGGAAGGGGAGTTAGGGCCTGATCCGGCATGATCCAAACGACAGGCCCTAGCTCGCCCGCTCGTAGTGGTAGCCGTCGCCGTGGGAGGGGCCCACATCGTGCTGCAGGCCGCTGGGGTCGGAGACCGTGAAGGAGGACGGGTCCAGCGTTCCGCAGAACTGTCCGGAGCGGGACTGGTCCGCCGGGGCGGAGCCGAGGTTGATCCGTTTGCCGCCGTCGGCCACGGACACCAGCTTGGCCACGTGCTCGCAGTGACTCGTTCCGGGGCTCTCCTCGGTGATGAGCCGCACGGCGTGCTCGCCGGGCCCGACCCGGGAGATGATCACCTTGTTGGGCTGCTGGGCGTACTGCGTGGTGAGGGCCCAGGTGCCGACGAAGTACGAGGGAACCTTGCCGCCGTCGCTGGTGCCGCCGGAGGCGCCGCCCGACGAGCCGCCGGATCCCCCGCCGTCCGACGAGCTGCCGCCGCCCGTGGAGCCGCCGGAGGTATCCGCGTGGGCGGGGGCGCCGCCCGAGGCCGTCCCTCCGCCGTCGCCGCCGGAGGCCGGGCCGGACGTGCCGGCGCCGTCCTTCCCCTTGGCGCCGTCCTTGGCCTTGTCGCCCTTGCCGTCGGGCCCCTTGGGACCCTTCGCGCCCTTGGGCGTTGAGGGGGAGGGCGCCCCGGCGGAGTCGCCGGGGCCGGGAGTCGCGGTGCTGCTGTCCGCCGGTGGCGACCCTTGCCGGCCGCTGAAGGGCTGGAGCATGAGCACCGATCCGCCGCCGACCACCACCACGGCGACGACCGGCATCGCGAGGCGCCAGGTCCGCTTACGGGTACGCCGTTCCGGCTCGGCGGCCTTGCCCGCCGCCTCCTCCGGTTTCCCGGTATCCGCCGCCGCGGCCCCCGCCGGCCCTTCTCCGGGCGGTCCCCCTTCCGGCTTCACGGCTCCCGGCGCGGCGCCCGCGCCCGGCTCCTCGGCCGGTTCCTTCTGCCGTAGGGCGGCCGTAGGGCGGTCGAGGGCCCGCGAGGTGCGCGGGTCGGCCGCTTCCGCCTCCCGGGGGATCGGCGCGTCCGCGTCCAGGAGCCGCGCCGCCTGCTGCGCGAGGTCGGCGACCAGCGCGGCCGGCAGCCAGGCGCCGCGTTCGGCGGGGCGCCGCGTCTGGCCCTCGGCGTCCTCCAGCTCCGCCAACAGGGTTTCCACATCAGGACGTTGGCTGACGCGCTTCGTCAGGCACCGGCCGATCAGGCCGCGCAGACGCTCGTCCGGCACCTGGTCCAGGTCCGGATCGTCCTCGACGATCTGATACATCACCGCATGCTGATTGCTGGCGTTCTGCCCGAACGGCAGCAGCCCGGTCACCGCGTACATCAGGACGCAGCCGAGCGTGAAGACGTCGCTCTTCGGCTCGGCGCTCTGGCCGCGGACCTGCTCGGGCGACATGAACCCCGGGGAGCCGATGACCATGCCGGCGGTGGTCAGCAGCGACTCCGTGGTGTCCAGGGCGCGGGCGACGCCGAAGTCGATGACGCGGGGGCCCTCGACGGTCAGCATCACGTTCGACGGCTTGAGGTCGCGGTGCACGATGCCGGCCGCGTGGATCTCCTTCAGGGCCTCCAACAGGCCGACGGCGAGCGCGTGCACGGAGTCCGCCGGTAGTGGCCCGTACCGACGGACGACTTGCTCCAGGGAGGGGCCGGGCACGTATCCGGTGGCCACCCAGGGCCGTTCGGCGTCCGGGTCCGCGTCGAGCACGGGCGCCGTGTAGCGCTTGCCGACGCGCCGCGCCGCGCTGACCTCCCGGCGGAAGCGGGCCCGGAACTGCGCGTCCGACGTGTGCTCCTCGTGGACCACCTTGACGGCTACGGTGCGACCACCTTCATTGCGCGCGAGGTACACCCGCCCCATGCCGCCGGCGCCCAGCCGCCCGAGCAGCAGATAGGGCCCGATGCGCTGCGGGTCGCCGGCCGCGAGCGGTGCGATGCCCCCGAATCGGTCGTCCTGGTCGTCGTCCCGGGACTCGTCCCGGTCGTCGTCGCCGTTGGCCCTGTTCACGCTGTTTTGCCGCCCCCGTTTGTCCCGCGTGGTCTGCTGAACTGGGGTCAGAATAAACCTTGTTGGTGGACGACGCGGGGGCGGCCGAAGGGGCGGACGAGGGGGCGGATGCCGGGCGGGCCGAGGGGCCGGGCCCGGGGGCGGGGCATGGGGGCGGGGCATGGGCGCGGCCACGCGGGACGGGTGCGGGCGCGGCCGCGTGGCACGGGTAGGGGTGCGGCCGCGCGGGACCCGGCAGGCCTACGCTCCCGCAGGCGTCCAGTCCGGGCGGCGGCCGCTGAGCGCCACCACGCGGTCCAGCAGGGGGGCGCCCTCCGGGACCGGGACCGGAGGGCCGAACATGGGGTTGCTTTCCGGGGCGTCGGCCGACGGCGCGAGCAGGGCGTACGAGACGCCGAGGCTCGCCGCGTCGGGTGCGTAGTCCTGGCCGGTGGCGCGGGCGAGGTCCCAGCCGTGCAGCACCAGTTCGTTCAGCGCGACGCGGCCCGCGATGGCGGCGGGGAAGCGGATGCCGCCCGCCTGGGTTTCGCCCTCCCAGGCCTCCGGCGCCTGCCAGGCGGCCACCAGCGTCGTGAGGTTCCGCTCCAGCTCCCCGCGCCATCCGGGCTCGACATCCGGCACCACCGAGCCGGGATCCGTACTGGTGGCCGGGCCGAAGTCCTTGTGCGCCGCGGCAGCGAAGGCGCCGCTGAGCCCGACGAGATGCCCCAGGATCTGGCGTACGGCGTACTGCTCGCACGGCGTCGGCGCGTCCAGCTGCCCGTCGGCGGTCTGCTCCGCGACCCGTGCCACCAGTCGTGCCTGCGGTGCGAAGTCGATCGTTTCGGTCATGTCCGGGCCGCCTTACGTCCTACCGGGGCCGCCCGGGTGGCGGCCCGCTTCACTGGCCCCTGGGCGTGCGGTCCGGCCGTCGCCGACCGGACAGCCCTGGGGCCTCCCTAGTGAAGACTCCCGTCCCACCCGGATCTCATCGCCACACCGGAATCCGTCCGCCGCACCGTGCCCCGCCCGGGACCGGCGGGACACCGGATCGCCCGGTTCTCGGCCGGTGCTCGCCCGGTGTTCGGCCGGAGGCTCGCGCTACCCCGTGTAGCGCTCCCGCAGTGCCGCCTTCAGGACCTTGTGGAGCGGGCCGCCGCGCGGCAGCTCGTCGGCGATCTCCAGCTGCTCCGGCAGCTTCTGCGTCATCAGCCCGGCCGCCCGCAGATGGCCGGTGAGCGCGGTCAGGGTCAGCGGTGGGCCCGCCGGATCGGCGAGGGTGACCACCGCGCACACCCGCTCGCCGCGCTCGCGGTCCGGCAGCCCGATCACGGCCGCCTCCGCCACCGCGGGATGGGTGTGCACCAGGTCCTCGATCTCCTGCGCCGAGATGTTCTCGCCCTTGCGGATGATGATGTCCTTGAGCCGACCGGTGAGCACGAGGTGCCCGTCGGACCGCAAAAGACCCAGGTCACCGGTGTGGAAGAACCCCTCGGAGTCGAACGCCTCCGCCGTCAGCCCCGGATCGGTGTAGCCGCGGAAGACCATCGGCCCCTTGAGCGTCACCTCGCCGGCCTCTCCGGGCTCTGCCTCGCTCCCGTCCGGCCGGGCGATCCGCACCCGCACCCCCGCCACCGGCCTGCCCACCGTCCGCGACAACTGCTCGTCACTGTCGTACGGCGTGCCCATCGCGATCATGGGGCACTCCGTCATCCCGTAGCCGTGCACGATCGCGCACTCCAGCTCCCGCCCGGCCGCCTCGTACAGCTCGGGCGGCATCGGGGCCCCACCGCCGGACAGCAGCCGCAGCGACGGGATCAGCCGTCCGGCCTGCGGCTGCGCCTGCCGGTAGCGGCGCGACGCGTCCAGGAACGCCTGGTAGAACGCCGTGCTCCCGCCCGCCATCGTCACCCCGCGCCGCCGGTAGACGGCGGCCGCCCGGTCCGCCTCGAACGTCTCCAGCACCACCGCGGGAAACCCGCTCACCAGCATCGCGATGACGTAGTCCGGGCCGGCGATATGCGCGTACGGGAACGCGATGGACCCGATGTCCTGCGACGACATGCCCAGCGCCGTCGCCAGCCCGGCCCCGCCCGCGAGAAGACCGGCATCGGTGTGCTCGACGCCCTTGGGGGAGGACGTCGTCCCGGACGTGTAGTAGATCCAGGTGGTGGCACCCCGGTGACTGCCCCGGTGACTGTCGACTTCTCGCGGGGACTCAGAGGACTCAGAGGACTCAAGGGACTCAGGGGACGCAGGGGGTTCAGGGGATTCCGAGGTTTCCGGGTGGTCCAGGGGGGCCAGGGGCTCCGGGCGGCCCGCAGGGTCTGCGGACGCTTCGCACTCCGGGGATTCCGGGGGCTGCGGCCAACCCGCCTGGTCACCCGGATCGGCCCTCGGCAATCCGCCCTCCAGCGAGATCACCCGGACCCCGTCCCCCGCCAGTTTGCGCGCCATCGCGGTGAAGTCGAACCCCCGCCACACACCCGGTACAAGGACGAACTCGGCCGCCGACTCCGCCAGGATGAAGCCGACTTCACGCTCCCGGTGCAGATGAATGATCGGCGTCTGCACCGCCCCGAGCCGCGCCAGCGCGAGCGAAGCGATCACCGTCCCGATCCGCGTCGGCAACTGCCAGGCCACCCGCGAGCCCGCCCCGATCCCCCACTCCCGGAAACCGGCCGCCACCCGCAACGCCTCGTCCCGCACCTCGTCGAAGGTCAGGCACCGCCCGTCCTCGTCGAAGAACATCGGCGCCCCGCGCGAGACCCGCGCCCGGTACTCGACCAGTTCCCACAGCGTCTGTATACGAGCGATACGAGCGGACTCAAACACGGCGCGCCTCCTGGCTGCCAGGGGTGGGGGTGCCGGACGGGTGGGGTGGGGCGGAGTGGAGTGGGGGAGAGGTGAGTGGTGAGTGGTGAGCCGTGGGGGTTGGGTGGACGGGGCGCGCAGGACGGTAAGAGTAGAACTGATGGGTCGTCAGGTATAGGTCCGGTCCGTGCAAAGGTAGAGGTACCCGTCCACGTCCACGTACGGGTACGGGCCCGGGGCAGGGGCCTGTAGGGCTCACTGGCGCGCGAGCTCGCTGTCCAAGGCGGTGAGGAGCCAGTCGTGGGCGGCGCCGGGGGTCGGTTCCGAAGGGCCGGCCAGTTCGGCGATGAGCTGCCAGTAGAGGTCGACGCGGGGGTCCGCGGCGAGTTGGCGGCTGAGCCCGTGGCGGAAGACGGGGGTGTCGCGTGTGCCGTGGGAGCGGGCGTAGGCGGAGACGAAGCAGTCGAGCGCCTCGCCGTCGTGCGGCGGCCGCTGCGCCCGGATCGCGGGCGAGGCGAGCGTGTACGCCTCGACGAGGCCGTCGTAGAGCACGGCCGGGCGGTAGCCCTCATCGGGACGGTGCGCGGCGGGCTGGCAGTGACCGGGGCCGCCGGTGCAGTCGCCGGTGGTGAAGGCGTGCAGCCGGGCGAAGGCGAGTACCTGGGCCGGAGTCGGTGCGTCCGGGAGCTGCGGGACGGCTCGTTCGAGGATGGCGGAGACCACCCGGGCCGGCAGCCGTGGGGGCAGCCAGCGGCGCCAGAAGCGCGCCGCTGCGGCGGTGTTGGGCGGAGCGGGGACGGCGCCTATCAGGCGCAGCCGTTCGAGGCGTTCTTCAGGAGTGCAGTCCCGCAGCAGCTGAAGGGCGGCCTCCTGCCAGCGCAGGGCGGCCAGCCGCGAGCCGACGTCCCGCAACTGCCCGGCGATGACGTCCTCCAGGGCATCCTCCAACGGGTCCTCCTGGCCGAGGACCCGGCCGACATCAGGGACCGACAGGTCGAGGGCGCGCAGTGAGCGGATCGTGCGGAGGCGGTCGAGCGCCGCCGGGCCGTATCGGCGGTGACCGCCGGAGCTGCGGGCGTCTTCGGGCAGCAGGCCGCGGTCCGAGTAGAAGCGGACGGTCTTGACGGTGACGCCCGCGTGTTCGGCGAGCTCGCCGATGCTCCACATGCTGTCGGGCGACTCGGGCGACTCGGGCGACTCGGGCGGCCCGGATGGCACGGGCGGTCCGGCTGACACGGATGACACGTATGACACGGCTTGAACCTCCCTCTGGGGGAACTTCTACGGTACCGGCGAGCGCCGACAGCCCGGCCGGACGGCCAGGGCGGACCGCCCCGCGGACCACGGCGTGCGAGGAGGCGAGACGCTCATGACGGCATTCGTTTTGGTATCGGACACCTACACCGGCGGCTGGGTCTGGCAGGACGTGGCGGCGCGGCTGCGGGAGTCGGGGGCCGAGGTGTATCCGGTGTCGCTCACCGGCATGGGCGATCGCCGCGATCTGGCGGGACCCGGCACGGACCTGGAAACGCACATTGAGGACCTGGTGCAGTTGATCGACCAGATCGACCCGGCCGGTGAGGCCAGCGAGGCCAGTGAGGCCGGCGAGGTCGGCGAGGTCGGAGAAGCCGCGTCGGCCTGCCGGGTGGTGCTCGTCGGACACGGTTACGGCATCCACCCGGTGTTCGGCGCCGCCGACCGCCGCCCGGAGCGGGTCGTCCGGGTCGTCAATCTGGATGCGGGGCTGGCCCAGGACGGCGTCCCGGCCCTTGCGCTGGTGCCTGACCAGGCAGTTCGCGACCGGCTGGGGCAGCAGACCGAGCCGTACGGGGGCGATGACTGGCAGATCGCCCCGCCGGCGCTCGACGCATGGCAGCGCTCGGGCAGCGTCGCCGGCGTCCCGGCCGACGCGCTGGAGCGGCTGACCCGGCTGGCCGCGCCGCAGCCGGTGGGGACGCTCACCCAGCCGCTCCGGCTCTCCGGGGCGGCCGCCGGGATCCCGACCACCGGAGTCCTGTGCACCGCCAACGGATCGAGCATCGCCATGGTCGAGTCCCAGGTGGGGCTGGGGGACCCCCGCCTCCAGGTACTCACCGAACCCCAGGTCAGTTTCTTCGAACTCGCCACCGGTCACTGGCCGATGCTCTCCGCCCCCGACGAGCTGGCGGAGGTGCTGCTCCGGGCGGTGGCCGGGGAGGGGCACCGTATCGAGCCTGCCGGGAGCGCGCAGCCCGGCCACCTCCGGCCGTTCCTCCTGGACGTAACGGAGCGGAGCCGCGAGCGGAGGGGGCGGGTCGATCTCTATCTGCCGGATGCCGAGGGGCCCCGCCCGGCGGTGGTGTTCGTCCACGGCGGTCCGGTTCCCGCGGACGTGCGGCCGACGCCGCGGGACTGGCCGGCGTTCGTCGGCTACGGCCGGTACGTCGCGAGCCTGGGGGCGGTCGGTGTCACGCTGGACCACCGGATGCACGACCTCACCGACTTCGGGCGTGCCGCCGAGGACGTCGCCGACGCCGTCGAGCAGGTACGGGCCGACCCGCGCGTCGACGGGGAGCGCGTCGCCCTGTGGTTCTTCTCCGGTGGCGGGCTGCTGTCGGCGGACTGGCTGGCGGCGCCCCCGCCGTGGCTGCGGTGTGTGGCGGCGACCTATCCGGTCCTCGCGCCGATGCCGAGCTGGGGGCTCACCGATTCCCGGTTCCGCCCGACGGCCGCGGTGCGTACCGCGGGCGCACTGCCGATCGTGCTGACCCGGGTGGAGCTGGAGATCCCGGAGATCGCCGCGACGGCAGAGGAATTCCTGACCGCTGCCAAGGACTCCGCGGCGCGGGTGGAGGTGATCGAGGTCCCGCTCGGCCATCACGGGTTCGAGACGATCGACCACACCGACCAGGCCCGCGACGCCGTGCGGCACGCGGTGCGCTCCGTACTGGGGCACCTGCGGCTGCCCCTGGATCCGCCCGCGCGTAACTGAGAGGCGTGCTCCGGCACCCGGACGTAGCATCCACACGCATGACGACCTCGGTTGACCAGGCCATCCATCCGTTCCGTATCGACATCCCCCAGGGCGACCTGGACGACCTGCGGGAACGACTCGATCGCACCCGGTGGCCGGACGAACTGCCCGGCGCGGGCTGGGCATACGGCATCCCGGTCGGCTACCTCAAAGAGCTGGTCCACCACTGGCGGCACGTCTATGACTGGCGTGCCGCCGAGGCCCGGCTGAACGAGTGGCCGCAGTTCACCACCACCATCGACGGCGCGAACATCCACTTCGCCCATGTCCGGTCACCGGAACCGGACGCGACGCCCCTGCTCATGACGCACGGCTGGCCGGGTTCGATCGTCGAATTCCTCGACGTCGCAGGTCCGTTGACCGATCCGCGCGCGTACGGCGGCGACCCGTCCGACGCGTTCCACCTGGTGCTGCCCGGCATCCCCGGGTTCGGGCTCTCCGGGCCGACGCGGGAGACGGGGTGGGAGATCCGTCGGGTGTCCGGAGCCTTCACCGAGCTGATGGAGCGGCTGGGTTACGAGAAGTACGGCGTTCAGGGCGGCGACTACGGAGCGGGCATCTCCCGCGAGATCGGACGCACCCGGCCCGACCGGGTCATCGGCGTCCACCTGAACCTGCTGCCGAATTCGTGCGCCACACAGGAGCCCGGCGGCGAGGAGCTGGCGCGGCTGAGCCCGGACGAGCGCAAACGCACCCTGGCTTCCTGGGAACGCTTCCAGGAGTGGAGCCGGAACCGCCAGGGATACGCCGATATCCAGTCCACCCGCCCGCATACGCTCGCCTACGGCCTGACCGACTCCCCGGTGGGACAACTGGCCTGGATCGTCGAGAAGTTCAAGGAATGGACCGACTCCCGGGACCGGCCGGAGGACGCCGTCGACCGCGACCGGATGCTCACCAACGTCATGCTCTACTGGCTGACCGGCACGGCCGGCTCATCGGCCCGCATCTACTACGAGCGGGCACACGCCGACGATGCGGGCACGCCGCCCGAGCCGTCGACGGCCCCCACGGCCCTGGCCGACTTCCCCCACGACAACTTCATCCCGCTGCGCCACATCGCGGACCGCACCAACCACATCGTGCAGTGGACGTCATACGACCGCGGCGGACACTTCCCCGCCATGGAACAGCCCGACCTACTGGTCGGCGACGTACGGACCTTCTTCCGAAAGCTCCGCGAAACCGGCCGGGAATGAGCGCGGTCGCGCTCGCGTCGGCAGGGGCCGCGCGGTCGGCGTGGCCCCTGCCGACCTGACCACTAGCGTGCGAGGCCCTGCGGGGCGTTCGGGATGTGGTTGTCCGGGGTCGTGAAGGCTCCGGAGACCGGGATGTGGTTGTCCTGGGTGGAGAACGTGCCGGATATCGGCGTGTGACTGTCGGCCATCGCGGGAGTGGCTGCGGCTGCTGCGGCGGCGGTCGCGAGGGCGATCGTGACGAGGGTGCGCTTCATTCGGGTCATTCCAACTCCTTGGTACAGAAGGTCTCTTGGTGAGAAACGCTAGCCGTCGGACGGGCAAATGTTCGACCAGGTGTCCTGAAATAGCCGAAGAATGAGCCGATCTGACATTGCCTTAGGGATTGTCGGCTGCTGCGTGCTACGCGCTACGCGCTACGTGCGTGGTGTGACGTGCTCCGGGCTGCGACCGCGTGCCGTGCGGCGTGTCGACCGGAATGTGGCATGCCGAAGGGACCGGGTTCGATGGCTCCCCCCTTAGGCGCCATCGACACCGGTCCCGCCGGTTCCCCCTTGCCCCCTCGGGCCCCCGTTCCCCCCGTTCCCCCGATTTCCCCCGTTCCCCCGAGCTCCCCCGAGCCCCCGTTTTCCCCCGCCCCCCGGGGCGCCCCGCACTGCCCCCTGGGATCCCCCCGGATCCGCGTGTGTCAGTGCGGGGTCCTGCTTCCGGCCCTTACGGCGAGTCGCTCACGGCAGTTCGTTCCTGGACTGCCGTCCACGGCCCGCCGCCTGTCGGCCGGCGTTTTACGGCCGCGCTTACGGCTTCGGTTCGGCGATCGGACGGTTGCTGTCCTTGGCCGTGACGATGCCCTCACCGGGTGCGGGACGGTTGCTGTCGCCCGCGAGCGCGGCGTCGGTGATGGGGCGGTTGCTGTCCATGGGCTGGATGGGCCGATTACTGTCCATGGGCTGGATTGGTCGGTTGCTGTCCATGGGCCGAATGGGGCGATTGCTGTCGAGCGGCTTGACGATGTCCTTGTCGCCACTCTTTTCGGCCTGGTTTTCGCTGCTCATGATGGTCACTCCTGTGTATGGGCGCTGTGCGGTCCGCCCGGCCGGCAACTCCCCCGTGGGTCGCCGGACGGGCGGGCCAGGGCCGAACACCTTGGTGGTGGTGGCCAGTCACCGAGCCGCTTGCCCCCCGAGGCGGCGGTTCGGTAGTAAGAGAGTGACGGTCAGCGATGAACGATCGATAAACGTCCGCGACTATGTCTGCCGACGACCGCTGACCGGGCCGGAATCCGTCCTCCGGCACGCCCAGGATTCTGCCTGATCCCCACGACGACCGCCGGAGATTTTCCGGCGCACGGTCGGTCCGGGCCGGGCAGGGGCGGACCTCGTCGGCCCGCGGCGGAGTCCGCACCGGCCACCGACGGAGTCCCGCGACCCACGGTCTGTCGTGTGGATCACGCCAGACCCCGCGAGCCCGGCGTGATCCGAACGACAGAGCCTAGGCGACGGCCACCGGGGAGATGAGATTCTGCAGTTCGGTGTCCACCGGAAGGTCCATCTGCTCGTGGATGGACACCACTTCCTGCCAGCACACCTTCGCCCGCCCGGTGTGGCCGACCTGGTTGAGCGCGTGGCCCAGGGTCGTCAGGGCATTGGCGCGCCATTGGCCGCCGCCGATGCCGCGGAGTGCGGAGAGCGCCTGCTCGGCGTAGTTGGCCGCGCCGGCCGGGCGGCGGGCGGCGAGTTCGACCTCGGCGAGGCGGAGGTAGGTCATGCCCTCCCAGAACCGCTGCCTGCTGTCCCGGAAGATGACCAGCGCCTCGGTCAGCTGCTGGGTGGCCTCGTCGAAACGGCCCGCGAGGGTCAGGGCCATCCCCAGCGCGTACATGCCGTTGCCCAGCCGTCGTGACGCGCCGGCCTGCCGGTAGCAGGAGACGCCCTGTTCGGCGAGGTGGATGGCGCTGTCGACCCGTCCGGTGTCCAGGTGGACGCGCGAGAGGTTGCACAGCGCGCTCGCCTCGGACTGCTTGTTGTCGTTGTCGCGGAAGGCGATGAGGGCCTCGTTGAGGTAGGCCTCGGCCTCGTCGAGCTTGTGCTCGATGCTGGCGATGATGCCGCGGTCGTTGAGGCCGTTGGCGGAGGTGAAGGAGTCCCCGGCGGCGATGCCGAGCAGGGTCGCCAGCTTCGCGTGCTCGTCGGCCTCGCTGAGCTTGCCCAGCTGGGTGTAGATGGGCGACAGGGACCAGTGGGCCCGCCCCGCGGCGTGCTTGTCGTCGACCTCCAGCGCGGCGTCGAGCAGGGTGCGGTTGGCCTGTTCGTACTGCCGGTTGTTGGCTCCGGATTCGGCCATGTCGCGGGTGAGCAGCAGCAGGTCGACGGCCCGCCGCAGGGAGCCCTCGCCGGTGTTCTGCAGGGCGCAGGCGATCACGCAGCGGGTCTCGCTGAACAGCCAGGTCAACGCTTCCGAGCGGTCGGTGAAGTCCAGGCCGGGGTAGTGCGGGGTCTCCATGTGGTCGACGAGGCGGTCGCCGGGGCGCTCCAGGGCGTACAGGCGCGCGGCGGTCGCGAGGTAGAAGTCCAGCAGGCGGGAGCGGGCCGCGTCGCGCTCCGTCGGCGGCTGCTCGTCGCGTTCCGCGCAGGCGCGGGCGTAGAGGCGTACGAGGTCGTGGAAGCGGTAGCGGCCGGGGGCCGCGGATTCCAGGAGCGAGGTGTCGACGAGGGATTCGAGCAGGCTCTCGGCGGTGTCGGTGTCCATGTCGAGCAGGGCGGCGGCGGCCGCCAGCGAGATGTCCGGTCCGTCGGCAAGACCCAGCAGCCGGAAGGCGCGGGCCTGCTGGGGTTCCAGCTGGCCGTAGCCGAGCTCGAAGGTGGCCTTGACGGCGAGGTCGCCGGCCCGGAGTTCGTCGAGGCGGCGGCGCTCGTCGGCGAGCTTGCTGGCGAGTACGGAGACCGTCCAGGTGCGGCGGGAGGCCAGGCGGGAGGCGGCGATGCGGATGGCGAGCGGCAGGAAGCCGCAGGCGCCGACCACGTCCATCGACGCCTCGCGCTCGGCGAGCACCCGCTCCTCGCCGACGATGACGCTGAAGAGGGTGAAGGCCTCGTCCGGGCTCATCACGTCGAGGTCGATGAGGTGCGCACCGGCCAGGTCGATCATGCGGGCCCGGCTGGTGATCAGTGCGGCGCAGCCTTCGGAGCCGGGCAGCAGTGGCCGGATCTGTGCGGCGTCGCGGGCGTTGTCGAGGAGGGCGAGTATCCGGCGTCCGGCGAGGGCGGAGCGGTAGAGCGCGGCGCGTTCCTCGACGCCGTCGGGGATGGAGGCGGCGGGCGTCCCCAGAGCGCGGAGGAACGCCCCGAGGACGGCTTCCGGCTCGGACGGGCTGTGGCCGGCGCCCTGGAGGTCGACGTAGAGCTGGCCGTCCGGGAAGCGTTCGCGCGCGGCGTGCGCCACATGGACGGCGAGGGTGGTCTTGCCGACGCCGCCGATGCCGGTGAGCGCGGAGACGACCATGACGCGCCCCTCGGCGGTGGCGAGTTGCCGGCTCAGGTCGGCGACGAAGGCGGTCCGGCCGGTGAAGTCGGAGACAGTGGCGGGGAGTTGCTGCGGCCGGACGAAGACGGGTTCGGCGGAGCCCGCGGCGTCCTGGAGGTCGGCGGGCGCGTCCAGGCAGGTGTCGGCCTCCAGGATCCGCTGGTGGAGGTCGGAGAGCGAGGCGCGGGGGTCGACGCCCAGTTCGTCGGCGAGCAGCCGGCGGGTGTCGGCGTAGACGGCGAGGGCTTCGGCCTGCCGGCCGCTGCGGTAGAGGGCGAGCATGTGGAGCTCGCGCAGGCGTTCGCGCAGCGGGTGGGCGGCGGTGAGGGCGGTCAGCTGGGAGACGGCCTCGGCGTGGTGGCCGAATTCCAGGTCGAGTTCGAGCCGCGTCTCCATGAGGGAGAGCCGCCACTCCTCCAGGCGGGTGCGCTGGGTGTCGGCGTACGGGCCGGCGAGTCCGGCGAGTGGTTCGCCGTCCCACAGGGACAGTGCGTCGTCGAGGAGTTCCCGGGCGCGGGCGCGGTCCCCTTGGGCCTTGGCCTTCTCGGCCTCGCCGGCGTACTGCTCGGCGTGGTCGTGGTCGAGGTCCAGCGGGCGCCCGTCCGTCGCGCGGAGGGCATAGCCGCCGGATTCGCTGACGAGTACGTCGGCGTGCGCGCCCAGTGCCTTGCGGAGCCGGGAGGCGTACGTGCGCAGGGCGGCGAGCGCGGCGTGCGGTGGCGCGTCGCCCCAGAGGGCGTCGACGAGTTCGGCTGCTGTGGCGGTGCGTCCGCCGCGCAGCAGCAGTGCGGCGAGCAGTGCGCGCTGCTGCGGGGAGCCCGCCGCCAGCGGCGTTTCGCCGCGCCAGGCCCGTACGGGACCGAGCACGGTGAAGCGGAGCCGCTCCCGCCTCTGCCCCGGACCGTCGTCCATGGTGTCGTCCCCCTACCCTGTGCCATTCGTTCGCGCTGTTCGCATCGGCCAGTCTGCCTTGTCAGGGCCCCTTACGTCAGTAGGGGTCCACGGCGTGCACAAAGCCTCCTCGGCTGCTGGGGTGCCGGGGCACGAGGGAGCATGCGGGGGCGCGGAGGGGCTGCTTCCGTGCGCCCCCCTGGCCGGTTTTCGCGTTCCGGAGTCGCCTTTCCTTCACGGCCCGCCGCGCACCTCGCTCCGGACGAGCCTCCATTCCCGCACCTCCCACATTGCTGACGGATCGTCAGATCGGCGCTACCGTGGCGGACATGGAGACCTTCCCGAAGATCATCTCGGTGGACGACCACACCGTGGAGCCCCCCCACGTCTGGCGGGACCGGCTCCCGTCGAAGTACCACGACATCGGGCCGCGCATCGTGCGGGCGCCGGTGAAGGAAATGACCTTCGTCGGCGGGAAATTCGCCCCGAAGATGGGTGTCTCGGACGATGACGGGCCGATGGCCGACTGGTGGGTCTACGAAGACCTGCGCCGGCCGCTGACCCGCCTCGACACCGCCGTCGGCTGCTCACGCGACGACATCAAACTCGAAGGCATCACCTACGAGCAGATGCGCCCCGGGTCGTTCTCCGTGCCCGAGCGGCTCGCCGACATGGACGTCAACCACGTCCAGTCCGCCCTCTGCTTCCCCACCTTCCCGCGCTTTTGCGGCCAGACCTTCACCGAGGCCAAGGACCGCGAACTGGGGCTGCTGGGAGTGCGCGCGTACAACGACTGGATGGTCGAGGAGTGGTGCGGTCCCCAGGCCGGGGGCCGGCTGATCCCGCTCACCCTCATACCGCTGTGGGACGCGGAGCTGGCCGCCGCGGAGGTGCGGCGCAACGCGGCACGCGGCGTTCGGGCCGTCTGCTTCAGCGAGATCCCGCCACATCTGGGGCTCCCCAGCATCCACACCGACTACTGGGACCCCTTCCTGCGCGCCTGTGACGAGACCGGCACGGTCGTCGCCATGCACATCGGCTCGTCCAGCCGGATGCCGTCCACCTCGGCGGACGCGCCGGCCGCCGTCGGCTCCACCATCACCTTCGCCAACTGCTGCTTCTCGATGGTCGACTGGCTGATGAGCGGCAAGTTCGACCGCTTCCCGAACCTCAAGATCATGTACGCGGAGGGCCAGATCGGTTGGATCCCGTACATCCTGGAGCGCGCGGACGTCGTCTGGGAGGAGAACCGCGGCTGGGGCGGCGTCGCCGACAAGGTCCTCCGCCCGCCGTCCGAGCTCTTCACCGAGCACGTCTACGGCTGCTTCTTCGACGACGCCTTCGGCCTCAAGAGCCTGGACGCCATCGGCGTCGGGAACGTCCTCTACGAAACCGACTACCCGCACTCCGACTCCACCTGGCCGAAGTCCAGGGAGGTCGGCGAGTCCCAGATGGGCCACCTCGCGCCGGACGTCGTCGACCGGATCGTGCGGGGCAACGCCATCGAGCTACTGGGGCTCACGGGGGACGGGCTGTGGGCGGGGTGACGGGGTAGCGGCTCCGGGGGAAGGGGCGCCGGTCCGCTGAACCGGCCGCGCCGTTGTCGCGTCCTCCCTGGCGGACCTTGCCACGACACGCACAGGAGAACAGGCCGTGACCGACAGGGATGACCAGCAGGCCGACGAGCGGGCGGACGGCACAGGGCCCTGGTGGACGGAGCTCGGGACGTGGGGAGCTGTCGCACTGATCGCCTTCGGGGGGCTCGCGGCGGCCTGGGTGTTCTTCCGGCTGCCCGGCACCCCGGAGAACCTGGCAACGGGCTACTACGGCGCCGCCAAGGTCATCGCCATCGGCCTGGTCCTCACCGGAACCGCCCTGCTGGGCCGCGTCCGCGCCCGGTCCGCACCTGCCGCGGAAGGGAACGAGCCGGACGCCACCGGCCGGTAGCTCGCGGCGAGGCAGGCGCCCGCGCACGGGCAACGCGAGCGGTTCGGCCCGCCCGAGGATCGCAGCAATGCAGCAACTGACCTTTCTGTAATGCTGGTTGATGCCACTGTCGGACCCCTTCGCTACGGTGACGCCCATGACTGACCGCATAGTCGACGACGCCACGGACTCCCAAAATCACCCGGAACTGCTGGCGTGGCTGTCCGAGCGAGCTGCCGGCTTCGATGAGTGGGCGCTGGGCACCGGAACTCCCGAGCGCTGGGACTTCACTCCCGCCTCCCTGGACGCCCTCGAAGGCCTCGTGAAGCAGGCCGTCCCTGGCGAGGAGGACATCGACGAGCTGCGGTGCGGTGCGTTCCTCCAGGGGGCGGTCTGGTACCTCGGCGAAGTGGCCTGCCGATCCGCCGGTGTGGTCTGGAGGTACGAGCCGTTCGGATACGAAGGCTCACCCCTGCCGCCCCTGTTCGCCGAAGAGCGCGAGGCGGGCACCATCGACACTCCCTGTCTGGGCCCGACGGGCGACAGCACGCAGGACAGGCTGTACGTGATGGGCTCGATCTACCAACTGTTCTGGTCACACGACGAGTTCGGCGATCCGATCGAGCAGGGCCTGCGCGGCGTGGTGTACGACTGCGTCAGGTACCAGCAGCTCGCAGACTGGCTCCGGGCGCGGGCGGCGGGCTTCGAGGAGTGGTCGCGCGAGACCGGGCAGGCGGAGAGCTGGGACTTCTCCCCGGAATCGGTGGATGTGCTCGAAGAGGTCGTGCGCGGCAGGTACGGCAGCGAAGAGGAGATCAAGGTGGAGCGCGACGGCCTGTTCGTGCAGGGCGCTGTCTGGTACCTCGGGGAAGTGATCCGCCGGTCGACGCAGGAGACGTCCTGGGGGTACGACCCGTTCCTCGTGGAGGCGGACGACATCCCCTTCCCTCTGTTCGCCTCTGGCGCCGACGACGAACTCGACACTCCGTACCTCACCCAATGGCATTTCCAGGAGGAAGACCTGGTGTACCCGCTGACCCACTTCACCCTTCTGTTCTGGAAGGACAGCGCGAAGTACGGCCACGATCCGGCGCGGCTGCGCGACGCGTTCGACGACTTCGAGTGACCGTGCGGCCCGCAGGCGCGAGGAGCCAGGGGCAGGACACCAGGTGAGCGAACCGAGCAGCAGCCGCGCGACTCTCCTGGTCGTGTACTCGCCCCGGCTCGAAGACTGCCAACGGTTCTACAGCGGACTCGGGCTGCGCTTCACCGCCGAACAGCACGGCCGTGGCCCGCGTCATTACGCGGCCGTCCTCGCGGGCGGCACGGTCTTCGAGATCTACCCCGCCCGCCCCGGCCGCGAGACCGGAGCCCTGCGCCTGGGTTTCGCGATCACCGGCGCCACGGCGACGCCCCCACTTCCGCCCGGCCGACACCAACTCGCGGACCCGGACGGCCGGGTGGTCTACGTCGACGCGACCTGAGTGGGCGCCCTGGCTTCTCGGGCGCTATTCCTGCGCGAACTCGTACTGGAGCTCGTAGAGGTGACCTGCCTTGACCATCACGGTGGCCTCGATGGGGCGCTCGTGATCGCTGAGGACGACGCGCAACGTTCGCAGGATGGGCAGATTGCCAGGAAGGCGGAGAGCCTCGTACTGCTCTTGGGTGGGTACGCGTGCGGAGACCCGATCGATGCTGAACCTGGGTGGGTACCCCAGTTCTGTCAGGAGGGTCGGTGTGCCGCCCCTGATTCTGCGGCGTTCCGTGATTGCGGTGCCACGGGCGATGTCCAGCGGGTAGTAGCACTTGACCAGCTCGACAGGTTCGTCGTCGATCATGAGGATCTGGCGGCGGAGTAGGGCCGTGCCGCCGTTCGCGAGCCTCAGAGCGTCCGCGACATCGCAGGGCGGCACGGTCTCGGTGACCTCCAGCAGCTTGCTACGGGCCTGTGACCCGGGCTTCACCGCCTCGGTGAGCCAGCGATACGGCTCGCCAGGGCCAGCCGGTGATGTTGAGGAGGCCGGCCTCATGGTCCGCTGTCGGTGTTCCCGGACGGTGACCGCGGATCCTGCCCGGCCGATCACGAGGCGTTCTTCCTTGAGGAGTTGCAGTGCCTTTTGCACGGTGGCGTTGGAGGCGGCGAACCTTGTCTTGAGTTGCGCCGTGGAGGGCAGCCTGGCTCCTGGCTCCAGATCTCCGCACATGATCTGGTCGCGCAGATCGGCGGCGATCCGCTCATGCAGGGAGCGCCGGTCGTACGCGGGGTCTTCGGTTCTCGGCACGGTCAACCGATCCTGATCTCGTAGCGCAGCCGCTGAAGATTGCCCGGCATTGCCATCCTGTCGACCTGGATCGGCTGGTCGTTGCGGTCCAGGGTGACCCGGGTCAGCTCAAGCAGAGGCTCGTCCGTACCGGTCAGCAGGGTGGTGCTTTCCTCTTCGCCGGGCATCCGCGCGGTCACGTCCTCTTGGACCCGGGCGCCGATGTGCCCTAGCTCGGCGAGCAGGGAGACCGCGCCGCCGGGAATCTTGGCAGTGCCGGCCAGGCGAGTGCCTCGGGCGATCCGGGCGGGGTAGTAAGTGTCAGTCAACTCGCAGGGTGTGTCGTCGAGATACATCACTCGGCGGCGTACAACGACGTCCTCGCCCTCCGCGACTCGCAGGAGTTGCGCGATGTCGGCCGGTGCCGCGATCTCCCCGGCGTGCACGATGCGTTGCCTGCCCCGGCGGCCGCGGGCCGCCGTCTCCTCACCCCATGCGTCGGGCTGCCCCTTTTCCCTGGGCGTCAGGTACGGCATCGAGGTGCTGACCCATTCGCTGGTGCTCACGGCATCCTCCTGCGCGCTTGATGGCCTCAACCCTTCGCATACACCGTAAGCGACGCCCCCTTGGCGACACCTCGACCCCCGACCTTGCTGGTTTTCGTGAAAAGCAGTACGGTGATTGCGGTTGAAGTCAATGATCAAGGTGGTGGTTCACCATGCCTCTGTCCCGACAACGTCGAATTCCCCGCCCGTGCACGCCTATCGGCGCTGCATCACACCTTGCCGCCGACGCCCTCGTTCGGGTCTCCGGGTCGCTTTGGCGGCTGTTACGGCCGGCAACGGGCCGCCACCGCACGCCTCACACCTGGCCCGCCGCACCCCACGTCGCCGCTCCTGTGGTCGGCCATCCGACCCGGGACCCGGTGCTGCGCGGCGAGGACACCGTCATGGTGCGGCCGTATCTCGTGGCGTACGAGCAACGTCAGCTGGCGCGGCGGCGGTTGGAGCCTCATCCCCGTACCTTCCGGATCGCCGTGCACGGCGTGGACATCGGTGCGGGGGCGATCGCGCGATGAGCGGAGCGCAGGCGGCGCGGCTGCTGCCGTGGGCGACGCCGGACGGGAAGACCTGCCTTCTGGTGGGCGACGGTACGGGGTTCGTAGCGCGGCTCGCGGACGGTATCGAGTCGGTGCAGCTGGACATGGCCGACGATCTCCTCGGCCACGCGGCGGACATGCTCGACGACCGCAAGGCGACCGCCGAAGAGCTGCGCTTCCTCGGACGTCGCCTGGTCGAGGCGCTGCGGGAGGTGTGCCGGGTGGCCGAGAACCGGGCGCTCGGCGGGAGTGAACCAGCAACCATGGAGGGGATCATGATCATGAACACCTCGCGCATGGCGGACGACGGCAAGCACGCCGGTCAGCCCTCTGACAAGGAGTGGACCCCGCCGCCCACCCCACCGAGCCCCGACGGCAACGGCTCCGGCGGTAAGTAGGTGACCGACTCCCAGGCGGGGTACGCCGCGCTCGTTCAGTCCCTGGACGGGCGCGGCCTGCTGTCCCCGGTATGGCGCGACGTGTGGGAGCGCACGCCGCGGAGCCGCTTCATCCCCGGACGGATCTGGCGGCAGGGCCCGCAGCGATGTGAGCCGGTCACCGCGGACGCCGACCGGTGGCGGCTGGTGCACAGCGATGAGCCGGTCGTGACGCAGGTGGACGACGGGCAGGAGGGCGGGCCCGGCGTTGCCACCTCGTCCAACTCGATGCCGTCCATGGTGGCGCGGATGCTCGGCCTGCTGGAGGTGCGGGACGGCGACACGGTACTGGAGATCGGTACGGCGACCGGGCAGGTGGCGGCACTGCTCTCCGCGCGGCTCGGCGACCGGCACGTGACCAGTGTCGAGATCGATCCTTCGCTCTCCGCGCAGGCGGAACGCAACCTCGCGGCCTGCGGACACTCGCCCACCTTGGTGGTCGCCGATGGCGAGCAGGGGTTCCCCGCGCGGGCACCGTATGACCGGCTCATCGTCACCTGCGCACTCCGGCATGTGCCGTACGGGCTGGTGCGGCAGGTGAAGCCGGGCGGGGTCATCGTGGCGCCGCTCGCGCGCGATTTCTGGAGCGGGGCGCTGGTGCAGCTCACCGTGCGGCGCGACGGAACCGCCCGGGGGCGGTTCCGGGGCGGTGCCTCGTACATGCCGATGCGGTCGCACCGGGCCGGTGGCGGTGGCGCGGCGGTGGACCCGACCTCGCCACGATCCCGCTGGACGACCGGCCCCGGACCCCGGGCCCTGCTGACCCTGCCGTTCGCGCTGTACGCGGGAGCCCGTATGCCGGGTGTGTCCCTCGTGGCGGGCGCGGACGCCGGGGGCGGCGGCGAGGTGCGGGTCTGGCTGCGGGACGGGGATCGCTCGGGGGCCGTCGCCGACGCGGAGTCGGTGACCGAGTTCGGGCCCCGGGACCTGTGGGCGGAAGTCGCGCGGGTCCACGCGGAGTTCGCCCGCCTTGGCGGCCCGGCAGTCAGCGACTTCGGGCTGACGGTGTCATCGGCCGGTGACCAGGTCTGGTTGCGCGCGCCGGAGGGGGTGATCCGGGCCGCCGGCTGACGTCCCGCGCGAGCCGCCGCACGGTGCGCACGCCCCCACCCCTTGCCTGTTGCCTCCCCAGGTATCACGATGACCGGGCTCGGAAATTGACGGTCCGTCAGGTAAGCGTCGCCAGATGAAGGGGTCCGGGATGGTGCAGGTCTTGCCGCAGGGGCGGTTGGCGTACGGGATGCAGCTTCCGGTGCAGTCGCAGAGCACGCTCTACGCGGAGGGGTGGGAGGCGGCGGCGGGGCCCGCCGAGCTGGTCGGGGTGGCGCGGGCGGCCGAGCGGAGCGGGTTCGCGTACATCGCCTGCTGTGAGCACGTCGCCATTCCGCGGCGGCTGGCGGGTGCGATGAGCACCGTTTGGTACGACCCGGTCGCCACCCTCGCGCATCTGGCCGCCGTCACGGAGCGGGTCCGGTTGCTGAGCCATGTCGCGGTGGTGGGGTTCAAGCATCCGCTGATCAGCGCGAAGCAGTACGCGACGCTGGACCGGCTGTCCGGTGGCCGGCTGATCCTCGGGGTCGGGGCCGGGCATGTGCAGGAGGAGTTCGCCGCGCTGGGGGTGGAGTTCGAGCGGCGGGGCGCGGTGCTCGACGAGACGATCGACGCGCTGAAGGCCGCGCTGGGCCCCGAGGAGTTTCCCGAGTTCAAGGGGGAGCGGTTCGGGTTCTCGGGGCTCGGGCAGGCCCCGCGTCCGGTGCAGACGCCGCGGCCGCCGGTCTGGGTGGGCGGCTCCTCGCCCGCCGCCGTACGCCGGGCCGCCGTCCGTGGGGACGGCTGGTTGCCGCAGGGCGACCGGCGCGAGCAGCTGCCCGCGCAGATCGCGAAGCTGCGGCGGCTGCGGGAGGAGGCCGGGATCGAGGAGCCGGTGGAGATCGGGACCATCGCGGAGCCGCTGTATGTGGGCGAGCCGGGATGGGCCGTCGGCCGGCGGACGCTGTCGGGCGCGCCGGAGCGGATCGCCGCGTCGCTGCGGGAGTACCGCGCGATGGGGGTGGGCCAGATCCAGGTGCGCTTCCGCAGCAGGAGCGTGACCGAACTGACCGATCAGATGGCGGCGTTCGGGGAGGAGGTGGCGGTGCACCTGCGGGACTGACGGGACGCGAGGCGGCCGGGTGTACGGCGTGGGGCATCACTGGAGAGCCGGAGGCGGGCATGGGAAAGCTGGACGGGCGGGTCATCGTCGTCACGGGTGCGGCGCGTGGGCAGGGCGAGCAGGAGGTGCGGCTCTTCGTGGCGGAGGGGGCGCGGGTGGTGCTCGGCGATGTGCTGGACGGGCCCGGGGAGGCGCTGGCCGAGGAGCTGGGCGCGGAGCAGGCCCGGTACGTCCACCTGGACGTGAGCCGGGAGGAGGACTGGGCGGCGGCGGTCGCGTCCGCCACCTCGGCTTTCGGGAAGGTCGACGGGCTGGTCAACAACGCCGGGATCCTGCGCTTCAACGAGCTGGTGAACACGCCGCTGGACGAATTCCAGCAGGTCGTACAGGTCAATCAGGTCGGCGCGTTCCTGGGGATGAAGGCGGTCACGCCCGCCCTGCTGGCGGCCGGCGGCGGCACGATCGTGAACACCGCCTCGTACACGGCGCTGACCGGCATGACGTTTCTGACCTCGTACGCGGCGACGAAGGCAGCGATCGTCGGGATGACCCGGGTCGCCGCGATGGAGCTGGCGGACAAGGGGATCCGGGTCAACGCGATGTGCCCGGGGGCGATCGATACGCCGATGACCAACCCGGACCGGGTGGCCGCGGACGGGGGGCCGAAGGCGGTGGACGAGGCGGCCGCCGCGGGGCTGGACGAGTTCTACGGGAAGGTCGTCCCGATGGGGCGGATCGGACAGCCGGAGGAGGTCGCCCGGCTGGCGCTCTTCCTGTCGTGCGAGGACTCGTCGTACATCACCGGGCAGCCCTTCGTGATCGACGGGGGATGGCTGGCGGGCGTGTCGGTGCTCTGAGGCCCGCCGGCCGTTGCGGACCCGGCCACCGCTCTCAGCTGATGCTTCGTCAGGTATTGACGACGCACAGCGGCGGTGCCAGAGTCACGAACTGACAAGAACTGACGGTACGTCAGAAACCATCACCGGGAACAACCGCAGCTCGTGGGAACGTCACCGGGCACCCGGTCACCGCAATCTTCCGGGGGGCGACCCCCGCACCCCGAAGGAGTGAACTCCCTTGGAATTCGGGCTCTTTGTGCAGGGATACGTGCCGGCCGCTCGGGCGAAGGCGGACCCCGAGGCCGAGCACCACGCGCTGATGGAGGAGACCGAGTACGTCATCCAGGCGGACAAGTCCGGCTTCAAATACGCCTGGGCCTCCGAGCACCACTTCCTGGAGGAGTACTCACACCTCTCCGCGAACGACGTCTACCTCGGCTACCTCGCCCACGCCACCGAGCGCATCCACCTCGGCTCCGGCATCTTCAACCCGCTCGCGCCGGTCAACCACCCGGTGAAGGTCGCCGAGAAGGTCGCCATGCTCGACCATCTCTCCGCCGGACGCTTCGAGTTCGGCTCCGGGCGGGGCGCCGGCAGCCACGAGATCCTCGGGTTTATGCCGGGCGTGACCGATATGAACCACACCAAGGAGCTGTGGGAAGAGACCATCGCGGAGTTCCCGAAGATGTGGCTCCAGGACGAGTACGTCGGCTTCAAGGGCAAGCACTGGGAGCTGCCGCCGCGCAAGATCCTGCCCAAGCCGTACGGGAAATCGCACCCGGCGATGTGGTACGCCGCCGGATCGCCCTCCTCGTACGCGATGGCCGGCAAGAAAGGGCTGGGCGTCCTCGGCTTCAGCGTGCAGAAGGTCTCCGACATGGAATGGGTCGTCGACTCGTACAAGAACGCCGTGAAGGACGCGGAGCCGGTCGGGGACTTCGTCAACGACAACGTCATGGTGACGTCCACCGCGATCTGCGCGGAGACGCACAAGAAGGCCGTCGAGATCGCGGTCGGCGGCGGGCTGAACTACCTGCAGTCGCTGCTCTTCCGCTACCACGACACCTTCCCCCGGCCCGAGGGCATCCCCGAATGGCCAGAGCTGCTCCCCGAATACACCGAGGAGATCATCGAGCTGCTGATCGCCGAGGAACTGATGATCTGCGGCGACCCGGACGAGGTGCTCGGGCAGTGCAAGCGCTGGGAGCAGGCAGGCGCGGACCAGCTCTCCTTCGGCCTGCCGATCGGGGTGAGCCACGCCGACACCCTCAACTCGATCAAGCTGATCGGTGAGCACGTCATCCCGAAGATCGACACCGACCCCGTGCACCGCACCAGCCGCTTCCGCCAGGCGGCGGGGAGCTGAAGAAGAAGGGGAAAGGGATCCACGCCATGCTCGACCACCTGATCAAGGGCGCGACCGTCGTGGACGGGACGGGCGCCCCCTCCTACCTCGCCGACCTCGGCATCCGGGACGGGCGGATCGCGGTCGTCGCCGAGCCGGGGACCGTCACCGAAGCGGCCGCGACCAGCGAGGACGCCACCGGCCTGATCCTCGCGCCCGGCTTCGTCGACCCGCATACGCACTACGACGCCCAGCTGTTCTGGGACCCGTACGCCACGCCCTCGCTCAACCACGGGGTCACCACCGTCGCGGGCGGCAACTGCGGATTCACGCTCGCCCCGCTGCACCCCGACCGGCCCGAGGACGCCGACTACACCCGGCGGATGATGAGCAAGGTCGAAGGCATGTCGCTGGTCGCGCTGGAGGAGGGCGCGCCCTGGAACTGGCACACCTTCGGCGAATACCTCGACGCGCTGGAGGGCCGGATCGCGGTCAACGCCGGCTTCATGGTGGGCCATTGCGCGCTCCGCCGGCACGTCATGGGCGAAGACGCGGTCGGCGGGCAGCCGACCGAGGAGCAGATGGCGGAGATGCTGGCACTGTTCCACGACGCGATGGCGGCCGGAGCCTGGGGGCTGTCCACCACCCAGTCGTCCACCCACTCGGACGGCGACGGGCAGCCCGTCGCCTCCCGGCACGCCCGCCCCGACGAACTGCTGGCGCTGTCCAGGGCGGTGGCCGAACACGAGGGCACCCAGCTCGAAGCCATCGTCGGCGGCTGCCTGGACCAGTTCGACGACGACGAGATCGAGCTGTTCGTCCAGATGTCGGCGGCCGCCGGCCGGCCCCTCAACTGGAACGTACTGACCATCGACGCGGCCGTCCCCGAACGGGTGCCGCGCCAGCTGATACCCAGCGAACGGGCCCGCAAGGCCGGCGGCCGGATCGTGGCGCTGACCATGCCGATCCTCACCCCGATGAACATGTCGCTGGGCACCTTCTGCGCACTGAACCTCATCCCCGGCTGGGGCGACATCCTCGGCCTCCCGGTGCCCGAACGCCTCGCGAAGCTGCGCGACGCGGACGTACGCGCCGAGATGCTGCGCCGGGCGGAGAGCAAGGAGGCCGGGGTCTTCCGCCGGCTCACCCACTTCGACCGCTACGTCATCGGCGACACCTACTCCGCGGCCAACGACGGGCTCAGCGGCCGGGTGGTGCGCGACATCGCCGCCGAACGCGGCCAGGACCCCTTCCACTGCCTGGTCGAGATCTGCGCCCACGACGAACTGCGCACCGTCCTGTGGCCGATGCCCACCGACAACGACCCGGACAGCTGGGCGCTGCGGCAGAAGACCTGGGAGCACGAGGACGTGATGCTGGGAGGCTCGGACGCCGGCGCGCACCTGGACCGGATGTGCGGGGCGCCGTACACCACCCGTTTCATCGGCGACTGCCTGCGCGGCCGCAAACTCGTCGGCCTGGAGCGCGCCGTGCAGCTGCTGACCGACGACCCGGCCCGGCTGTTCGGGCTGCGGGGCCGCGGGCGGATCGCCGAGGGCTACCACGCCGACCTGGTGCTTTTCGACCCCGAACGGATCGACGCCGGGCCCGCGACCCTGGTGCACGACCTGCCGGGGGACAGCCCGCGGCTGGACTCGAAGGCGATCGGGATCGTGAGCGTACGGGTCAACGGCGTCGAGACGATCCGGGACGACGTGGTGACGGGCGCGGTGCCGGGCACGCTGCTGCGGTCGGGGCGGGACACGGAGACGGTGAGTACCAGGTGAGCGGGGGCGGGGGCGGCATGGCCGGTCGGGGCGCGGGCCAAGGAGGCGCGGCCGCCGGTGAGCGGCTGTTCATCGGCGGGGAGTGGGTGGAGCCGGACGGTGGCCACTACGACGTCGTCAACCCGGCGACCGAGGAGGTCGTCGGGCGGGCCCCCGAGGCGAGTGCGGCGCAGGTGACGGCGGCGGTGGACGCGGCGCGAGCGGCGTTCGGGAGCTGGTCACGCACCGCACCCGAGGAGCGCGCCGCCGTGCTGGACCGCGCCGCCGCGGTGATCCGCCGGGAGTTCGCCGGCTATGCCGAGCTGGCACAGGCCGAGAGCGGCGCGACGACCGGCACCGCCCGCGCGATGCAGGTGGGGGTGTCCGTCGCGCGCTTCGCGCGGTACGCGCGCGGCGCCCTGGAGCCGGTGGAGACGGCGCTGCCGCCGCAGATCAACGAGGCCGGGCCGATGGGGAAGGCGGGTGTCTTCGGGGCGCTCGCCGTGCGCCGCCCGGTGGGTGTCGTCACCTGCATCACCTCGTACAACAACCCGTGGGCGAACCCGGCGGGCAAGGTGGCGCCGGCCCTGGCGATGGGCAACACCGTCGTCGTCAAACCGGCGCCGCAGGACCCGCTGTCGGTCTACCGGATGGCCGAGGCCCTGGCGGAGGCCGGGGTTCCGCCGGGGGTGGTCAATGTCGTCACCGGAGCCCGGCCGGAGGTCGGCGAGGCCGCGGTCGCGGCGGACGGCGTGGACATGGTCAGCTTCACCGGGTCCACGGCCGTCGGCCAGAAGATCGCCGAGGTGTGCGGCCGCGGGATGAAGCGACAGCTGATGGAACTGGGCGGCAAGGGCGCGGCGCTCGTCTTCGACGACCTGGACGACGCGGGGCTCGCCTCGGCGGTGGCCGGCATCGGCACCACCTTCTCCTTCTACAGCGGGCAGATCTGCACCGCCCCGACCCGGGTGCTGGCACAGCGCGGCATCTACGAGCGGCTGGTCGACGGCCTGGCGCGGCACGCGGGGCGGCTGACGGTCGGGGATCCGAGGGACCCCGGCACGGTCGTCGGCCCGGTGATCTCCGCGGCGCACCGCGACCGTATCGAGGCGTATGTGGAGCTGGCGGTGAAGGAGGGCGCGCGGCTGGTGGCGGGCGGTGAGCGGCCGGAGCGGGAGCGCGGCTTCTATGTGGCGCCGACGCTCTTCGCCGACTGCACGAACGAGATGCGGGCGGTCCGGGAGGAGATCTTCGGCCCGGTGGTCGTGGTGGTGCCCTTCGACGACGAGGAGGAGGGCATCGCGCTGGCCAACGACAGCGACTACGGGTTGCTGGACTACGTCTGGTCGGGCGATGTCTCCCGCGCCTTCCGGGTCGCCGGGCGGCTGCGGGCCGGCGGCGTCGGGATCAACACGGTCGGCCGGAACATGGAGGCGCCGTTCGGCGGGTTCAAACGCAGCGGGGTCGGCCGCGATGTGGGTTCGTACGCGCTGCACGCGTACAGCGAGACCCAGTCGGTCGTGTGGCCCGGGTGAGACCCCGCGGTGAGGACGGGGCCGGGAGGGGAGCGGAGGAGGGACCGGGGGAGGGACCGGGCGAGGGGCCGGGCGAGGGACCGGGGGAGGGAGGCGTCCGAAAATCGGATGGGAAATTTTTGAACCGTGACAAAACGGACAGTGCTGCGATTCCCGCAATGCGGAAGAGTTGAGTCACCACCTTCGACTCAAAGGGGAAATCGCGCTTCGCTCTGTCGTCATCACGTCGACATGAGGAATTCACCTTTGCAGTGAAGGTGTGTGTGGCGGAGTCTGATCCTCCGGATACGGATACAGCAGGGCCTAACGTCCTTTTCATGGTTCAGGTAGACCCCCGGCCCCAGACCGGAGACACGGTAACGAGCGTCGCCGCCACCGGCAGCGACACCCGCGGCAAAGGCCTCAGCGGCAACTCCGTGGGGCTGCTCGGCAGCGCGGTCATCGGCGTCTCGACCGTCGCGCCCGTGTACTGCCTCACCTCGACGCTCGGCCCCACCGTCGGCGAGGTCGGGGTGCAGATGCCCGCCGTCTTCCTCGCCGGCTTCCTGCCGATGCTGCTGGTCGCCTTCGCCTACCGCGAGCTCAACAAGGCGGTCCCCGACTGCGGCACCTCCTTCACCTGGACGGTGAAGGCCTTCGGGCCCCGCATCGGCTGGATGTGCGGCTGGGGGCTGGTGATCGCGACGATCATCGTGCTCTCCAACCTGGCCGGCGTCGCCACCTCGTTCTTCTA
The DNA here is from genome assembly GCF_044767385.1 of Streptomyces sp. NPDC101393. Lineage (NCBI taxonomy): Bacteria > Bacillati > Actinomycetota > Actinomycetes > Kitasatosporales > Streptomycetaceae > Streptomyces > Streptomyces sp. NPDC101393. The sequence continues at coordinate 213,679 of NZ_JBIWNU010000008.1, forward strand.
TCTCCTGCTCGGCGAACTCACCGGCAGCCAGTTCATCGCCGACCTGGACGGCAACAAAGCCGCCCACGTCCTGACCTGCCTGGTCTTCATCGCCGCTGCCACCGCGATCAGTTACCGCGGCATGACCGCCACCAAGGGCGTCCAGTACGCCCTGGTCGGCCTGCAGCTCGCCGTACTCGCCGTCTTCATCGTGATGGCCGTGATCAAGGCGCAGTCCGGCGACTTCGCCGGCTCCATCGACTTCTCCTGGACCTGGCTCGACCCGTTCGCCGTCCAGTCCTTCTCCGCCTTCACCGCCGGCCTGTCGCTCTCCATCTTCATGTTCTGGGGCTGGGACGCCTGTCTCACCGTCAACGAGGAGACCTCCGGCAGCGCCAAGACGCCGGGCCGCGCCGCCCTGCTGGCCATGCTGGTGCTGATCGGCTCGTACCTGCTCACCGCGGTCGCCTCGCAGATGTTCTCCGGCGTCGGCGACAAGGGCGCCGGGCTCGGCAACCCGGCCACCTCCGACAATGTCTTCGCCGCGCTCGCCAACCCCGTCATGGGCACCGTGCTCGGCGTGCTGCTGTTCGTCGCGGTCCTCGCCTCGGCCGCCGCCAGCCTCCAGACCACCTTCATCCCGGTGGCGCGCACCGTGCTGGCGATGAGCGCGTACGAGGCCCTGCCGCCGTCCTTCGCCCGCATCCACCCGCGGTTCCGCTCGCCGGGCCGGGCGACCATCGCGGCGGGCACGGCCACCGGCGTCTTCTACGCGGTGATGAGCTTCCTCAGCGAGAACGTCCTCATCGACACCATCTACGCGCTCGGCCTCATGATCTGCTTCTACTACGCGATCACGGCCTTCGCCTGCGCCTGGTTCTTCCGCCGCGACCTGCGCAACTCGATGCGGGATCTGCTGTTCAAGGGCATCTTCCCGGCTCTGGGCGGGGTGCTCCTGGCGGCCGTCTTCTTCAAGACGCTGATCGACATGTGGAACCCGGCCTACGGATCCGGCAGCTCCGTTTTCGGCGTCGGCTCGGTCTTCGTCATCGGCGTCGGACTGCTGCTCGTCGGCTTCGTGATCATGCTGGTGATGCAGCGCCGCAGCCCCGCCTTCTTCCGCGGCGAGGTGCTGACGCGGTCGACGCCGGCACTGGTGGTGGAGGAGTAGGCGCGGTCACTGGGAGGGGAGGCCGCCGACCGGGGCGGGAAGCGGGGTCCGGTTCCCGCCCCGGTTCCCGCCCCGGTCTCTGCCGTGCGGACGTCAGTTGGCTTCCCTCCCCTTCAGCGGGGTGTCGGTCGAGCCGGCGACGTTGCTGCCGAAGGTGGCCTTCGGGGCCGCGGCCGTCCCCAGTCGGCGTGGGGTGGACGCGACCGCTCCCCGTGCGGTGGTGTCGCCGGAGCTGCCCGGCAGGGACCACGCGGCGCCGCTGTGGCCGTTCTCGCCGGGTGCGGACACCGCGAGGTCGGCGTTGCCGTCCTTGCCGAAGTCCGGCAGACGGGTGTTGCCGCCGAACAGGTCGCCCGCTTCGACGGCCCCCGGCACCCTGCGCGGTGTCCCTGGTCGCACACCTGCGAACCGGTGCCGCTCAGCCCCTTCGCGGAACCCTTCAGCAGCACCGTGGCACCGGCCTGCTTCTTCGTGCCGGCCGCTTCTCCCTCTGTGCGGCTGATCCGCCGGACCTGGCAGGTCAGTTGACGGTCCGCTCAGTTGGCGGACCGCTCAGCTGACGGACCGCTCAGCTGACGGTGAGGACGGCCTTGCCGCGGATCTCGCGGTCGAGGAGGGCGAGGGCGGTCTTGCCTGCCTCCTCCCAGCTGGCGACCCGGTCGACGCTCGGCTGGAGCCGGCCCTCGGCCAGGAGGCGGACGAGGTGGCCGAGATCGGCACCGGTGTCGCCGCCCGCCTGGATGCCCACGAGGGTCAGGCGGTTGAGGACGAGTTGGTAGGGCTGGATCGGGGTCGGCTCGCCCGAAGTGGCGCCGATCGAGATGACCTTGCCGTCGGGAGCGATATGGCCGAGCAGCTCGGCGAGGAGGGAGCCACCGACGTTGTCGAGGACCACGTCGACCGGGGTGTCGATCCCTTCCGCCCCGGTCAGGACGTGGTCGGCGCCGAGCGCGGCCAGCCCCGCACCGCGGGCCGGGCTGCCGACGAGGGCGTACACCTCGGCGCCCGCCAGGTGGGCGAGCTGGACGGCGAAGCGCCCCACGCCACCGGACGCGCCGGTGATGGCGACACGCTGTCCCGGTCGGACGCCGGCGGTGCGCAGTGCGCGGAGCGCCGTGAGTCCTGCCACGGGGAGCGCGGCGGCGTCGGCGAAGGTCACCGCGGCGGGCAGCACGGCGAGTTCGCCGACCGGGACGGCGCGCAACTCGGCCCAGCCGGCGTTGAGGCCCCAGGTGACGACGCGGTCGCCGGGCTGGGGGCCGCGGCCGTTGGCGGCGGCCCGCTCGACCACGCCGGCGGCATCCCAGCCGGGGACGGTCCCTTCGGCGGCGTCGTCGGACTTGGGCAGCTCGCCGTAGTTCAGCGAGATCGCGGCGATCTTGACGAGCGCTTCATCGGGGCCGGGAACCGGGTCGGGAACGGTGCCGAGGGCGAGACGGCCGGCGGCGGAGTGGTCGACTACAAGGGCGCGCATCGTAAATCCTCCTCATGGGGGCGGAACTGATGTGGTGTAACCGGCGGCAGGCTCCGGTTGTTCCCGCGCGTCGGGGCAGTTCGAGCCATCGGCGTTAGGAGCCTGGCGTTCGGGGCCGGTGCGCGGTGCGCGGTGCGCGGTGCGCGGTGCGCGGTGCGCGGTGCCCGGTGCCCGGTGCCCGGTGCGCGGTGCGCAGTGCCCGGTGCCCGGCGTTCGGTGCCCGGTGCCCGGGGCCCGGTGCCCGGAGCCCGGCGTTCGGTGCCCGTCGTTCGGGGCCCGGTGCCCGGCGTTCGGTGCCCGGTACCTGCTCCGACTGCCGGTTTGCTCCGGCTCCGGGGTCTGCTTCGGCTGCGGTGCTGCTCTGACTCCGGCTCCGGGTCTGCTTCGGCTGCGGGGCCGGCGACGACTGCGGTGCTGCTCCGTTTCCGGGGTCTGCTCCGGCTCAGGGCCTGCCCGGGTTACGGGGCCTGCTCGGGCTCAGGGGTCTGCTCGGGGTTACGGCTCCAGGCCACCGCTCCAGGCCACCGCTCCCGGCTTCCGCGCTCGGCTTCCGCTCCCTGCCTCCGGCCTCGGGCTCCGCTCCTGGCTTCCGCGCTCGGCTTCCGCTCCCGGCATCCGCGTTCGGCTTCCGCTCCCGGCTTCCGCTCCCCGCCCTCCGGCCTCGGGCTCCGCTCCTGGCTTCCGCGCTCGGCTTCCGCTCCTGGCTTCCGCTCCCGGCATCCGCGTTCGGCTTCCGCTCCCGGTTTCCGCTCCCTGCCTCCGCCCTCGGGCTCCGCTCCCGGCTTCCGCCCTCGGCTTCCGCTCCCGGCTTCCGCTCCCGGCATCCGCTCCTGGCTTCCGCCCTCGGCTTCCGCACCCGGTTTCTGCTCCGCCCCCCCCCGGATCAGTCCCGGCGGTCCAAGAACACCGGGTTGGTGAGGGCCGCCATCGGGCCCGGGAGGCCGGGGGTGGTCGCGGGGTGGCGGACCTCGGCGCGTATGTAGGCGGCGTTGTCGGGGGTGGTCTGCCAGGAGACCTTGCCGGTGCCGGATGCGGGGAGGGTGGCGGTGAACAGGGTGCCCTGGTCGGTGACGAAGGAGGCCGTGCAGCCCGGGGCTCCGGAGACGGTGAGGTGGGCGGTGGCCTTCGAGGAGCGAGGTGCCTCCAGGCGTCCGCCGATACCGGCGTGTTCGCCGCGCTCGCCGGTGACGGTGAGGGAGAGGTCGATCTTCGAGGACTCCGCGATCCAGACCCGGCCTGCGCGGATGCCGTCCTGCACGGCGCGGCGGGACAGGTCGTCGGCCAGCACGACGGTCTGCGGGAGGCCGATGACGTCCGGGTCGCGGTGGGCGTCGCTGTGGCCGACGGCGGGCAGCCAGGCGGCGCGGCCGCGGGTGTGGGCCACCAGGGTGTTGTCCCACTCGGCGAGGGTGATCTCGTCATCGGGGGTGTACGGGCCGTTCCAGACCTCCACGGCGTCGGCGTCGTTGAGCCCGAACTTCCAGTTGCAGCCGATGCAGGTGGCGTGCGGATGGGCCGGGATCACCAGACCGCCGGCCCGGCGCACGGCGCGGGCGTACGTGCCGAAGGCGTTGTCGCGGGCGCGGTAGCGCCAGTCGATGAAGACGCCGGGGTCGGTGCCCATCGCCACGACGTGGCCATTGCGGGTGGTGATCTCCTCGCCGGTGAGAATGAGCAGGTCATCGCCCCAGAGGTGCTCCCAGGCGCGGTGCGAGGACGTGGTGTTGTGCTCGGCGGTGGTGAGGAAGTCCAGCCCGGCGGCGCGGGCCAGTGCGGCGATCTCGGCGGGGGTGCGTCTGCCGTCGGAGTGCACGGAGTGCACGTGATTGTCACCGCGGTACCAGGCGCGGCCGCGGCCCCGGGCGCGCTCGGGAGGGTAGACGGGCACCGGAGTGTGGCCCCGGGGGCCGTACCGGAGGGTGATCGTGACCTCGTAGGCGAGGCCCTGGGGCGCGACGGTGTACGGGCCGAGGGCGAGGTGCCAGGTGCCGGCGTGGACAGGGCCCGGGAGGTAGCCCGGAGTGGCGTCGTCGGCGCGCAGGAAGAACTCCGAGCGCGCCCCGCCCGACCAGCCGCGGAAGCCCGCGCCGCCCAGGTCCGTGCCCCGCTCGTCGAAAATGCCGATGTCGCAGGCGTTGCCGGCGGTGCCCTCGGGGACGGTGGGCCTGTCGTAGCGGTAGGAGACGGCGATCTCCCGGACGCCCTCGGGCACTTCGACGGGCAGATAGACGAAGTCCGGCGCGCCCACGGGCAGATGGCCGGTCACCGTGCGGCGCTGTTCACCGCCGGTGCGGCCGCCGCCCTCGTCTTCCGCCGGGCCCCCGCCCGCGGGTGCTGCGTCGGCGAAGCTCACAGCTTTGAGCGTAAGCGCGCCTGCCGCGCCCGCAACCGCCGACAGCCTCAGAACGTCACGCCGGTCCATTCCCGTCCCCCCAGGCATCGGATGGATGTGTCGTCGCGTATCGGTGCGTATCCGCCTCGTGTCCTCGCGTGAAAACTGTTGTACGCGGGTGTGACACGGAGCGAAAGGCCTGTGGATAACCGGCGGTCGGTAGGGCAACATTCGGTGCCCACACGCCTTACGCGGAGGTGTTCCCGTATGCGGATCGCGACCACGATCTTCCTGACCGACGAGACGATCCGGCCGGACCGGCTGGCCCGTGAACTGGAGCAGCGCGGCTTCGCCGGGCTCTATCTCCCCGAGCACACCCACATCCCGGCGAGCCGGGACACCCCCGCCCCCATGGGGGAGCCGCTGCCCCGCGAATACGGCCGGACCCTCGACCCGTTCGTGGCGCTCGGCCAGGCCGCCGCCGTCACCGAGCGACTCGGGCTGGGCACCGGCATCACGCTCGTCGGCCAGCACGACCCGGTCGGCCTCGCCAAGCAGATCGCGACACTCGACTTCCTCTCCGGCGGCCGCTTCACCTTCGGTGTCGGCTACGGCTGGAACGTCGAGGAGGCCGCCGACCACGGAGTGCAGTGGTCCACCCGGCGCGAGCTGACGCGCGACCGGGTGGCGCTGATGCGCGCCCTGTGGGCCGACGAGCCCACGTCCTACAAGGGAGAGTTCGGTTCGGTACGCGCCTCCCTGGCGCACCCCAAGCCCGTGCACGGCGCACCGCGCACCCTGATCGGCGGCGCGGCCGGCCCCAAGCTCTTCGGGCAGATCGCCGAGTACGCGGACGGCTGGCTGCCGATCGGCGGCCGGGGGCTGGCCGAGAACCTTCCGGTGCTGCGGCAGGCATGGGCGGACGCCGGGCGCGAGGGCGCGCCGGTGGTGGTGCCGTACGCCGTGCGCCCGTCGGCGGGGAAGCTGGCGCACTACCGCGAGCTGGGCCTGCCGGAGGTGGTACTGCAACTGCCGCCGGCCGGGGAGGCGGAGGTCCTGCGGACGCTGGACGACTTCGCGCAGTATTTGTGACACACCCGGCCTGATCCCAACGGCCTGATCCCAACGGCCTGACCCCGACGGCCTGATCCAACCGAAGGCCCTAGGACCATCGGTGTACCGACCGCGCGGCAGGTAGGTACCCGGGACCGATCCCCGGTGGGCCGGCCGGTCGTAGCGTCGAGCGCGACGTACCGCACCGCACGGGCGGTGCGTCACGCAGACCTACGGCCCAAGGAGATCCTCATGCCGCGACTCGACCACACGATCGTGCACAGCACCGACCGTTTCGCCTCCGCGCAGTTCCTGGCGGACCTGCTGGACGCCCCCGAGCCTCAGGCGTTCGGTCCGTTCGCCGCTCTCCGGCTGGACAACGGGGTGGCCCTGGATTACGCGGAGCATGTCGCCGCCGGGCGGGACTTCCTGCCCACGCACTACGCGTTCCTGGTGACGGAGGAGGAGTTCGACGCGATCCTTGCCCGTATAGAGGCGCGTGAGCTGCCGTACTGGGCGGACCCCCGGCACACCCGGCCCCAGGTCATCAACACCCTGGACGGCGGCCGTGGTCTCTACCTGAACGACCCGGACGGCCACAACATGGAGTTCCTGACCCGGACCTACTCCGACGAGCTGCTGAACAGCATGTAGCGGCCGGCGCGCCGCTGCGGCGGGGCCGGGACCGCTTCCTGTTCCCGCCAAGGGCCGCCAAGGCCTGCGAAGCGTGCGGGGCGCCGCCACCGGGAAGTGCCCGCCCGCGGTACGGAGGGAACCTCCGTCTGACGTGATCAGTGGCACACCGGACGCCGGTTGCCGGACGGCGGCCTTGTCGGCGGGCGCTCGTATGCTCGGAGGATGACTTCCAGCGCGCAGGGACCTGACCAGGGATCCGACCGAGGGACCGACCCCGGGACGGCCGCCGACCGCCCGGCGCCGCCGACGGCGAACGCCATGCGCCGGGCACTGCGGCGCGCCCGCGACGGCGTGGCGCTGGATGTCGTCGAGGCCGCGGTGCTGCTCCAGGCCCGCGGCGATGACCTGCGGGACCTGTGCGCCTCGGCCGCCCGGGTGCGCGATGCCGGCCTGGAGGCGGCCGGCCGCCCCGGCGTCATCACGTACTCCAAAGGGGTGTTCATCCCCCTCACCCGGCTCTGCCGCGACAAGTGCCACTACTGCACCTTCGTCACCGTCCCCGGCAAGCTGCGCCGCGACGGCCACGGCATGTTCCTCTCGCCCGACGAGGTGCTCGACATCGCCCGCCGCGGCGCCGAAATGGGCTGCAAGGAAGCGCTGTTCACGCTCGGCGACAGGCCCGAGGACCGCTGGCCCGAGGCCCGCGAATGGCTGGAGGCGCACGGCTACGACGACACGCTCTCCTACGTACGCGCCATGGCCATCCGCGTCCTGGAGGAGACCGGGCTGCTGCCGCACCTCAACCCCGGCGTGATGTCCTGGACCGACTTCCAGCGGCTCAAGCCCGTCGCGCCCTCCCTGGGCATGATGCTGGAGACCACCGCCGAGCGGCTGTGGAGCGAGCCCGGCGGCCCGCACCACGGCTCGCCCGACAAGGAACCGGCCGTCCGGCTGCGCGTCCTGGAGGACGCCGGCCGCTCCAACGTCCCCTTCACCACCGGGTTGCTGATCGGGATCGGCGAGACGTACGAGGAGCGCGCCGAGTCGATCTTCGCGCTGCGCCGCGTCCAGCGCGCCTACCACGGCATCCAGGAACTCATCATGCAGAACTTCCGCGCCAAGCCGGACACGGCGATGCGCGGAATGCCGGACGCCGAGCTGGAGGAGCTGGCCGCGACGATCGCGGTGGCGCGGCACATCATGGGTCCCTCGACCCGCATCCAGGCCCCGCCGAATCTCGTCGACGGGGAGTACGAGCTGCTCATCGGCGCCGGCATCGACGACTGGGGCGGCGTCTCCCCGCTGACCCGCGACCACGTGAACCCCGAGCGCCCCTGGCCGCAGATCGACGACCTGACCGCGCGCACCGCCGGCTGCGGCTTCGAGCTGCGCGAACGGCTGCCGATCTACCCCGAGTTCATCCAGCGCGGCGAGCCCTGGCTCGACCCCCGGCTGGTGCCGCACGTCCGCGCGCTCGCCGACCCGGTCACCGGCCTGGCCGTCGAGGACGCCGTCGTCGAGGGCCGCCCCTGGCAGGAGCCCGACGAGGGCTTCTCGATGAGCGCCACGGGCCGTACGGACCTGCACCACACCATCGACACCGAAGGCCGCACCGCCGACCGCCGGGACGACTTCGACGAGGTCTACGGCGACTGGGAGGCGCTGCGCGAGGCCGCGGCCCCCGGCATGGTGCCGTCCCGCATCGACGCGGACGTCCGCCAGGCGCTGAAGCAGGCAGCCGACGACCCCACCCGGCTCACCGACGACGAAGCCCTGGCCCTGCTGCACGCCGACGGCCCCGCCCTGGACGCGCTCTGCCGCATCGCCGACGACCTGCGCAGCGCCACGGTCGGCGACGACGTCACCTACATCACCACCAGGAACATCAACTTCACCAACGTCTGCTACACCGGCTGCCGTTTCTGCGCCTTCGCGCAGCGCCGCACCGATGCCGACGCCTACACCCTCTCCCTCTCCCAGGTCGCCGACCGCGCCCAGCAGGCCTGGGACGTCGGCGCCGTCGAGGTCTGCATGCAGGGCGGCATCCACCCCGACCTGCCCGGCACGGCCTATTTCGACATCGCGCGGGCCGTCAAGGAACGCGTCCCCGGCATGCATGTGCACGCCTTCTCCCCGATGGAGGTCGTCAACGGCGCGACGCGCACGGGCATGTCCATTCGCGAATGGCTCACCGAAGCCAAGGCCGCGGGTCTCGACACCATCCCCGGCACGGCCGCCGAGATCCTCGACGACGAGGTCCGCTGGATCCTCACCAAGGGCAAGCTCCCCACCGCCACCTGGGTCGAGGTCATCAAGACCGCCCATGAGCTGGGCATCCGCTCCTCCTCGACGATGATGTACGGCCATGTCGACCAGCCGCGCCACTGGCTCGGCCACTTCCGGGTGCTCGCCGACATCCAGCGGGAGGCGCTGGCCAAGGGGGTCGAGGGCTTCACGGAGTTCGTCACTCTCCCGTTCATCCACACCAACGCCCCCGTCTACCTCGCGGGTATCGCCCGGCCCGGCCCCACCACCCGCGACAACCGCGCCGTGACGGCCATGGCGCGGCTGCTCCTCCACCCGTACATCACCAACATCCAGACCAGCTGGGTCAAGCTCGGCACCGAGGGCGCCGCCGAAATGCTGCGTTCCGGTGCCAATGACCTCGGCGGCACCCTCATGGAGGAGACCATCTCCCGTATGGCGGGGTCGAGTTACGGCTCCTACCGCTCCATCCAGGACCTGATCGCCATCGCCGACGCGGCGGGCCGCCCGGCCCGCCCCCGCACCACGACCTACGGACCGGTCACGGACGAGCGGCAGTCCGCGGCGCTCGCCTCGGACGGGCATCTGCCGGAGCTGCTGCCGGTACTGGAGTAGCCGACGGTGCGAGGAGGCGGCGCGGGGGCGGATGAACTGCCCCCGCGCCGCCTACTCCCCTTCGTACTCCGACTCGTGCTGCAGGATGCACTGCTGCCATTGCGACAGTGCCTCCTCGCGGTCGCCCCCGCTGTCCTGGGCGGCGACGATCAGCGCGTCGGCGGCCATGGCGGCCAGCCGCACCGCGATATGACACACGTCGCGCTGCGGGAGCGGACGGAGGAGTTCCACCGCACCGTCGCTGTCGCCGGAGAGCGCAGAGGCGACGACGGCCATGGTGGTGCGATCCCACTCGTACTCGGACATGGGGGAAGCATGCCCCGCAGGCGGCCGCCGCAAGGTCGAACGCGTGACTGGCTCCGGCCGGACGCATGACCGGCTCCGGCCGGACGCGTGGCGCGCGGCCGATCCGGGCCGGGTCAGCCGAGCTGCCGTACCGGAGTCCCGGCCAGGTAGGCGGTGATGTCCTCGACCGCCTGCTGGAAGTAGCCCTCGTAGTTGCGCCGGGTGACATAGCCGAGGTGCGGCAGGGCGAGGACGTTCGGGAGGGTGCGCAACGGGTCGTCGGCGGCCAGTGGCTCGTGGTCGAAGACGTCCAGGCCGGCGCCCGCGATCCAGTTCTCCCGCAGGGCCCGCAGCAGCGCCGGCTGATCCACGATGGCCGCGCGCGAGGTGTTGACCAGATAGCCGGTGGACCGCATCCGGCGGAGTGCGTCGGCGTCGAGCAGGCCGCGGGTGCGGTCGCCGAGAACGAGGTGCACGGAGACGAAGTCGCTGGTCTCCAGCAGCTCTTCCTTGGTGGCGGTGGCGGTCACCCCCGCCTCCGCGGCGCGTTCGGCGGTCAGATTCCGGCTCCAGGCGACGACGTCCATGCCGAAGGCCTGACCGATCCGGGCCACCCGGGTGCCGATCTTGCCCAGGCCCAGCAGCCCGAGCCGGCGGCCGTGCAGATCGGTGCCCAGGGTGGACTGCCAGGGGCCGCCGGTGCGCATCGCGGTGCTCTCGGCGACGACGTTGCGGGCCAGGCCGAGGATGAGTGCCCAGGTCAGTTCGACGGGCGGTTCGGTGTTGCTGCCCGTACCGCAGACGGTGACGCCGTGCTGGGCGGCGGCGCTCAGGTCGATGGATGCGTTGCGCATCCCGGAGGTGATGAGCAGCCGGAGGCGGGGCAGCCGGGCGAGCAGCGAGGCCGGGAACGGGGTGCGCTCGCGCATCGCCACGACGATCTCGCAGTCGCCGATCGCCTCGACGACCTCGTCCGCGGAGCGGAACGGCAGACCGAGCGTACGGACGTCCACGGCGCCGTCCAGAACGGACCAGTCGGCCAGGGTGAGGGCGACGTCCTGGTAGTCGTCGAGTACGGCACAGCGCAGCGTCATCGTGGGTGCTCCCGGGGCGAGGTGGTGGTGGACGGCGGGTGGACGGCTCGCGGCGGCAGGGCGTACGCGTCGGCGGGACGGGTACCGATCGGTCGCGTACCGAGCAGACTTCTACCGATCGGGACCGTACCGGTCAAAAGCCGCCCCGAGGGTGACTCTTCCCAATGCGATCCCGGCCCTAAGTTGATCATTCAAGGTCGATTACAGTGCTGCGCCAGGGGCGTCCGCAAGGCCCCGGGACGTGGTGAGCTTCGGGAGGGGCGCAGTGAGTACAGCGGCAGGCAGCACCGCTATCTGGGGCCGCGCCGAACAGCAGGACTTCCGCAGCCGGGTACGCGGCTGCCTGCTCGGCGGCGCCATCGGCGATGCGCTCGGCGCGGGGATCGAATTCGATGCCCTCGACGCGATCCGCGAGGCACACGGGCAGGACGGGGTGACGGACTTCGTCCCGGCCTTCGGGCGGCGCGGTGCGGTCACCGACGACACCCAGATGACGCTGTTCACGGTCGACGGACTGATCCGCGCGCAGGTCCGCCGCGACACCGGCGCCTGGCACCCGCCCACCGACGTCCACCGCGCCTACCTGCGCTGGGCCGCCACCCAGCGCGACTGGGGCCCGGACGAGCGCAACCAGGACGACGGCTGGCTCGCCCGCGAGGAGTGGCTGTACTCCCGGCGGGCGCCCGGACGGGCCTGCCTGACCGGCCTGGGCGACGAGGTGATGGGCACCCTCGACAAGCCCAAGAACGCCGACTCCAAGGGCTGCGGCGCCGTGATGCGCTCCGCGCCGTTCGGCCTGCTGGTCGGCTGGGAGCCGCAGCTGGTCTTCCAGCTCGCCGCCGAGTGCGCGGCCCAGACGCACGGCCACCCCACCGGCTACCTGGCGGCCGGCGCCTTCGCGGTCATCAGCCACTCACTGGCCCGCGGTGAGGACCTGGACGGCGCCGTCCAGAAGGCGCTGGCGCATCTGGCGACCCGCCCCGGCCACGAGGAGACCACCGACGCCCTCAAGCGCGCGCTCGGCGCCGTACGGCAGGGCATGCCGACGCCGTCCCGGGTGGAGTCGCTGGGGGAGGGCTGGACGGCGGAGGAGGCGCTGTCGATCGGCGTGTACTGCGCGCTGGTCGCGGAGGACATCCGGCACGGCCTGCTGCTGGCCGTCAACCACAGCGGCGACAGCGACTCGACCGGCGCGATCTGCGGCAATCTGCTGGGCACACTGCACGGCGAGACGGCGTTGCCGCCGGTGTGGCTGGTCGAGCTGGAGGGCCGGGACACGATCCTTCAGCTCGCCGACGACTTCGCGCTGGAGATGACCCAGGGCCCCGCCCTGCACGGCCCGGCCGGCTCGGCGCCGGGCTGGCTGGCACGCTACCCGCGCGCGTGAGCCCAGGGCGGGGCCAGGCACGCGCCCGGGGGCGGGGCCGGCCACGGACTCCCGCACCCGGCCCCGCCCCCGGCACCTCACCGGCGCTTCGGCGCCTCACCCTCGACGCCCCCGGTGTCCTGCACCCCGGCGCCCGGCGCCGCCTGCGCGGGAATCGGCACCTCGGCCGCCCGCGAACCGTCGCTGTCGTCACCGGAGTTGATACGGGCCAGCAGCGCGTCCCGCTCCGGTGTGGCCTCCGGCCTGATGAGGCCGATGAGGATGAAGAGGACCAGTGAGGTCGCGACCGGCGCCACGATCTGGATCTGCAGCTGGACCTCGCTCAGCCCGTAGTTCGTCAGCCAGAAGGCGAACAGTCCGGCCGCCCAGGACGTCAGCGCCGCCGTCGGCCCGGACCGGCGGAACATCGGCAGCATGCCGAAGAGGAACGGGATGGAGATCGGCCCGACGAGCCCGGCCACCCACTTGATGACGACGGTGATGATGTCCTTGAAGGTCGGGGAGTTGACCTGGGTCGCGATCGCCATCGACAGGGCCAGGAACGACACGGTCGACAGCCGCGCGGCCAGCAGCCCCGCCCGGTGGGACCAGTTGCGGGCCTTCTCGCCCAGCTTCGGCAGCGCGGGCGCGATATCGCGGGTGAAGACCGCGGAGATGGCGTTGGCGTCCGAGGAGCACATGGCCATCGTGTGCGAGAAGAAGCCGACGATGACCAGGCCCAGCAGGCCGTGCGGCAGCAGGCGTTCGGTCAGCAGCGCGTACGAGTCGGAGGCGTCCGGCTTCTGCGCCTTGACCAGCAGCGGCGCCACCCACATCGGGAAGAAGAGCACCGCCGGCCAGATGAACCACAGTGCGGCCGACAGGCGCGCCGAGCGCTTGGCCTGCTGGGCGTTGCGGGTGGCCATGTAGCGCTGGGCCTGATTCCACATGCCGCCGCTGTACTCGAAGGTCTTGATGAAGAGATAGGCCAGCAGGAAGGTGAGCGTGTACGGGCCGACGGTGGGCTGGGTGTGGGAGTCCGGCAGCTTGTCCCACACGGTCCACAGCGAGCTGAAGCCGCCGAGCTCCCCCATGACGGTGACCAGCATCGCGATACCGGCCAGCAACTGGATGATGAACTGCCCCAGTTCGGTGAGCGCGTCCGCCCACAGCCCGCCGACCGTGCAGTAGATGCCGGTGATCACCCCGGTGATGAGGATGCCCTGGTTGAGGGACATGCCGGTGAACACGGACAACAGGGTGGCGATGGCCGCCCACTTGGCGCCCACGTCCACGATCTTCAGCAGCACACCGGACCAGGCGAGCGCCTGCTGCGTCGGCACGTTGTAGCGGTTCTTGAGGTATTCCAGCGGTGAGGCGACGCCGAGCCGCGACCGCAGCCGGTTCAGCCGCCCCGCGAACAGCTGGGCGCCGATGGCGATACCGATGGCGATGGGGAAGGACCAGGTGACGTAGGAGGTGATGCCGTATTGGTAGGAGATACCGGCGTAGCCCGTGAACATCACCGCGCTGTAGCCGGACATGTGATGGGAGATGCCCGACAGCCACCACGGCATCTTGCCGCCCGCGGTGAAGAAGTCGCTGACGTCGTCCACGCGCTTGTGCGACCACACACCGATCGCGATCATCACGCCGAAGTAGCCGATGAGCACGGCCCAGTCGAGACTGTTCATGCCCCCTCCAGGGGTCCGCCTTGTGAACGTGGAATCACTTCGCCGTGACGTCCTGTGGGGCGGGGCCCCGCGCGGGAGCGGGGACTTGGGGGATTGAACCGTCCATCGAGCGGCCCGGTCAAGAGTCAACGCGGTCACGGATGTGAATCAGGATCAGCAAAGCGAACGATTTTGCTTTCTCTTGACCCACGGGGCCGTTGTCCCGCCCGTGCCGCCGAACCCACGATGAACGGACACTTCGCCGGGCGCCGATCGCCCGAACGTCACCACAGCACACCCGAGTACGCGCGATCGCCACCGTCGCCCGCGCGCGAGTCGCCCGGGAGCGGGATCCCGCGCGGCCGGGCAGGGCGCACCAGGAACGGAAGGGGAGCGGGAGAGGGGAGAGCAGGGGGGAAGGGGAAGCAGCGGACGGATCAGGGGGGCGAACCCCGCGTCAGCGCATCAGCTCGCCCGCGTTGACCAGCAGGGACTGGCCCGTGATGGCGCGCGCCCGGTCCGAGGCCAAAAAGACCGCGGTCTCGGCCACATCGGCGTCCGTCGCCAGCTCCGGCAGCGCCATCCGTTCGGTGAGCCGGCCCAGCACCTCGGACTCCGCGACGCCCTCGGAATGCGCGGTGAACCGTACGTACGCCTCCACCGGCGGGCCCCACATCCAGCCCGGCTGCACGGTGTTGACCCGTATCCGGTCCGGCCCCAGCTCGCGTGCCAGCGAGTACATCGCCGAGACCAGGCCGCCCTTGGACGCCGCGTACGCGGCCTGCTGCACCTGCGAGGGGGCGGCGAGCGACGACTGGGTGCCGATCATCACCACCGAGCCGCCCCCGCGCGCGGTGAGCGAGGGCAGGCAGGCGCGGGTCATCCGCAGCGTGCCGAAGAGGTTCACGTCGACGACATCGGCCCAGGAGTCGAAGTCGGCGTCCCGCAGCCCGCCGAAGAGGGAGTCGAGGGCCGCCACATGGATCACCGCGTCGATGCCGCCGAACCGCTCCACGGCGAGCGCGACCAGCGCCTCGCACTGCGCCTCATCGCCCACATCGGTCGCCCGCCAGACCGTACGCGACCCCGAAGGGTCGATCTGCGCCGCGGACTTGGCGAGGTTCGCCTCCGTGCGGGCGCCGAGAGCGACGTTCGCGCCGTCCCGTACGCAGGCCGCGGCGACCTGGTGGCCGAGTCCCGCCCCGACGCCCGAGACGAGGACGGTCTTGTTCCGCAGCAGCATGCGTGCCTCCCGGAGATGCCCCGACGGCCAGAGCTGACGATGTGTCAGTGCGGCGTCAGGGTAGGCCCACCGGGCCGGTAAGTGAAGGCCGCCGACGACACCGGCCGACCGGCCCGGGGCCGCGCCGCTCACCCCTCCCGGTGCGCACCCCGCAGTGCCACCGACAGCCGCTCCAGGCCCTCCCGGATCTCGTCCGGGGAGTGCGTCACGAACGACAGGCGCATGGCCGAGGCGTCCGGCGGCCCCGCGAAGAAGGGTGCGCCCGGGACGTACGCCACGTCATGCCGCAGCGCCTCCGGCAGCAGCGCCGTCGCGTCGTGCCCGTCCGGCAGTGTCGCCCACACGAACATCCCACCCGACGGGCGGTTCCACCGCGACCCGTCAGGGAGCGCCGCGGACAGCCCGTCGACCAGCGCGTTCCGCCGCTCGCGGTACGCCTCGCGGACCCGCTCCAGATGCGCGTCCAGGTCCGCGACCGCCAAGTACCGGGCCACCGCGGCCTGGTCGATCGTCGAGGTGTGCAGATCGGTGGCCTGCTTGGCGATGACACAGGCACGCCGTAGGGCGGCCGGCGCACGCAGCCAGCCCAGCCGCAGTCCGGGCGCCATCACCTTGGAGAACGAGCCGAGCAGCGCCGTACGGTCCTCGGCGCCGGGGAACCCCGCGATCCACGGCACCGGCTCCCCTTCGAAGCGCAGCTCGCTGTACGGGTCGTCCTCGGCGATCCACAGACCGCGCCGGGCCGCCACCTCGGCGACCGCGGCCCGCCGCTCGGCCGACAGCGTCCGGCCGGTGGGGTTCTGGAACGTCGGCACGACGTAGAGCAGCTTGGGGTGTTCACGGGCCGCGATCTCGTCCAGGGCGGCCGGGTCCAGGCCCTCGTCGTCGGTCGGCACCGGCACCACCCGGGCGCCGGCGAAGGAGAATATCTGCAGTGCGGCGAGATAGCAGGGGTCCTCCACCAGCACCACGTCGCCCGGTTCGAGCAGCGTCCCGGCCAGCAGCGACAGGCCCTGCTGGGACCCGGTGGTCACGATCAGATCGTCGGCGTCGGTGGCCAGCCCGCGCCCGCCCGCCCGCGCCGCGACGGCCGCCCGCAGCGCCGGATCACCCTCGCTGGTCGAGTACTGCAACGCCCGGTGCGGGTCCGCGCTCAACACCTGCGCGAAGGCGTCCGCGATGCCTGCCGCGTCGAACAACGCAGGAGCGGGCAGCCCCCCGGCGAACGAGATCACCTCCGGCCGGGCGGTGAGTGCGAGCAACTCCCGTACCGGTGAACTACCGGTCCGCGCCGCACGGGCGGCCAAAGGGGGGACGGGGGTGGAAGAGGTCTTCAGCATGGCAGTCCCATCGTTCGTGCCGAGCCCACGCCGGGGAGGTGAACGGAGGTTAACGCGGCCGGCCGGGGAAGAGCAGGGGTGCCCGCATGGTGAGCTCCGTCGTGCGGGAACCCGGAGGAGGATGTCCGCCGGTCCGGCTACGGTGGCGACCGGAGCGCATCGCGTCGAATGGGGGCACGGACATGGATCCTTTGGTGGTCGCTGCGGGAACGGCCTTGGTGAGCAGCATGGCGACCGACGCCTGGCAGCACGCCCGGGATGCGGCGGTGACGCTGTGGCGCCGGGTGCACCCGGAACGGGTGCCCGCCGTCGAAGCCGAACTCGGCGAGGTCCGGGCCGAGTTGCTCGCCGCCCGCGAGGAGGGCGACGTCCAGGCCGAGGAAGAGCTCGCCGCCGACTGGCAGCGCCGGCTGCGCAGGCTGCTGCGGGACGACCCTTCGCTCGCCGATGAGCTGCGCCGCGTGCTCGACGAGGAACTGAACCCGCTGCTGGCCCCCGGCGACCAGGTGCAACCCGGATCGGTGCAGATGAACGCGACCGCCTCCGGTCACGCACGCATCTATCAGGCGGGCGGCCACCAGACCATCCACGAGGCGTGAGGCGAAGCCGTACGAGGCACCCCTTCTGAGCCCTGAACGGGACGCGCCGTCGGCGCGGGTCGCGCGACAGCCACCGCCTCACCTCTAGCCATTCACCTGCTGGAGCGCCAAACTGACGCCTCGTCAGGAATGGGCGCCAGGAGGAGGACGCGGTGAGTGAGCGCACGCAGGAGCAGGACGGCATGCGAGAGGGCGGGCAAGGGGAGGCGTACGCCCGGTTGGCCGGCGTCGGCCCGTACGGCGTCCGTCCCGGGCATGCGCTGATCACCATGGTCGAGCCCCATCCGGGCCAGGAGCGCGCCTACAACAGGTGGTACGAGGACGACCACTTCATCGCCGGTGCGATGGCGATGCCATGGATGTTCGCGGGGCGCCGGTGGGTGGCGACCCGCGAACTCCAGCTGCTCAGATATCCAGCGGATTCCGCCGTCGCCCGGCCGGTGACCAGCGGGTGCTATCTCTCGACCTATTGGCTCACCGAAGGCCGCTATGCCGAGCACCTGAAGTGGAGTGTGGGCATCAACCAGCGGCTCAATGCGGATGGCCGCGTCCATCACGACCGTACGCATGTTTTCACGGCATTCCATGAACATGTGGACACGGTGTACCGGGACGGAGAGACCGGCCCCCGCGATTTCCATGCGCTGGATTATCCGTACGCGGGTCTGGTCATGGAGGTCATCGATACCGAGGGGCCCGAGCGGCGTGCGGACCTTCTTGAATGGCTGCGCGGGGAGCACCTCAAGGAGAGGCTGTCGAATTCCCCTGCGGCCATGGTGCTGGCCTTTACCCCGCACCCACTGCCGGACGACCGAATGTCCTACGTCAAGCAGGTGGAGGGGGTGGGGAATCGTGTGACGTTGCTGTGGTTCCTGGAGCAGGACCCGCGTACATGCTGGCGCGAGCATTTCACGGGCCTGGACTCGGTCGTGGCGCAGCGCGGTCTGGGTTCGGTGGAATTGGTCGCCCCCTTTATCCCGACCGTCCCGGGAACCGACCGCTATGTCGACGAGCTCCGCTGAATTTCCCTCGGCGGGTATGCGTATGCGGGGGGCGGGGCGAGGACGCGTGGCCGTGAGGGTGACAGGGCCCCCTCGGCCAGGACGGCGAACCAGTCGAGAGGGCTTGCATCGCGTATACGGATGCCCGCTGCGCTAGGCCTTGTGAAGGCGCCCGCAGTCGATGTCCGAGAGCAGGGCCGCCCATGCCGTCCCGGAGAAGGCCAGGACCGGGCCGTGCGAGGCCTTGCTGTCGCGAACGGCCACGGCCGCACCGTCCAGAGGGGCGACCTCGACGCAATTACCGTCCTTACCCGAGTATGTCGACTTCCGCCACATCAGATCGGTGCTGAGCTGCCTCGTCATGCTTACTCCCGTGTGTTCGGGTTGGCGAGAAGCGGTGACTTCTCGGAGTGCTGACGACGCTACGCTCCAACATCGCTAATGCGCGTGAGTGGATCACTCGACCGGATGACATATGCCAAAGTGCACCCCGCGGGGGCAGGGTGGTGGTGTATTTTGCGCGCCCCGCAGTCACGGTGACGTCAGGAGGCGTACTCCTTGGCCACGTCCTGGATAAACTTCCGCGTCTGGTCCGCGTTCAGCGCCTGGGCCCGCAAGTGCTCGTACATGATTCCGTACTTGTGGACATCGCCGTGCTTCTCCAAGTAGAGGTCGCTGGTGACGCCCTCCAAATAGACCGTGGTGGAGTCGGAGGGGTCGTCGAACTCCAGGATGGAGAACGTTCCGGTCATTCCGGGATGAGAACCGCCGGCATACGGAACCACTTGCAGGGTGACGTGCGGGAGCTGGCTCAACTCGACGAGATGATCGAGCTGTTCGCGCATCGTCTGGCGGTTGCCGACGACCCGGCGGGTGGCCGACTCGTCGATCACGGCCCAGAAGCGCAGCGGATTCTCGGCGGCGTGCAGCCGCTGCTGCCGCTTGAGCCGCACGCCGACCCGGCTCTCGACATCGTCCGGAGTGGCTTCGGGCCACATCCCGCGGATCACGGCCTCCGCGTACTCGGGTGTCTGGAGGAGCCCGGGAACCAGTAGCGACTCGTAATTCCGCACGGACAGCGCATCGGCTTCCAGGCCGATGTAGACGCTGTAGGTCGGCGAGAGACTCCCGAAAGCGTGCCACCAGCCCTGCTGCCGGGACTCCTTGGCCATTTGCATAAGAGATTCGACCATGTGCTGGTCCTCGACCTCATAGACCCCGCACAGATCGCGGACATCGCGCTGGCTGATGCTGCGACGGCCGTTCTCCAGGCGGCTGATCTTCGACTGCGAGACAAGCAGCCGCTCCGCCACCTCTTCCGCTGTCATGCCTTTGGCTTCACGAAGCCTGCGCAGCTCCTGACCCAATCGGCGTCGCCTGACAGTGGGATTGACGTTGGACGCCACGGTAAGTGCACCTCCGGCTCCGTACTGCTGTTTTTTCCTGCTCAGCAGATTGCCACCACTGGTCGGCGCCGCGCTGGGAAATGGCCCGACAAGGTTGCTCAGGGTGGAGATTCGGGGTCGGAGGGTGAAGTCGGACGTATACCTGAAGCCCGGCCGGCGGCAGAGGGCGCACTGCCCGAATTCGTTGTCCGAGCACGTACGCGTGCGTGCGTACCGAGCCGGCGCGACGGCGCGACGACGGAGCACAGCCGGGTCGGCCCGACGGCAGACGCACAGCCGCACCCGCAGGCGCACACGTTGCGGTGTGCGCCTGCGGGTGCGGCTGCGTGGTGCGGGTGGTGCGGTGGTGAACGGTGATGCGTGGAACCTGGGTGAGGTGTCCGCTTGCCCGGCGGTGTCCGCTGCTGCGGCGCCGTGCGTCAGCGGGCGCCCACCCGGGCCATGCTGCCGTGCCCGTGCCCGTGCCGCGACGGGACCGGCATACCGGCCGCTTCCGCCGTGGCCCGAGCCGCGGGCTGCCTGACCGGTCCCGGGACGGCGCCCGGTGCCGCGCCTGCGGGCTGGGCCCGCCGAGGCTGCGCCGCGACGCCGTTCTGTACATCCATGACTGCGTGTGCGACCAGCCCGCCCATCGGGTCGTGCCGGATCAGATCCCGGAGGCGGGAGCGCGATGAACGCCCTTCGTTCCCTGGGTAGAGGTGCTTGCCGAGACCGACCGCATGGGCCAGCGCGGCGAGCGCCGCGGTCCGCGGGTCCGGGGGTACGCCGGTGCGGATCGCGTTGTCCAGCCGGGCCCTGATTTCCCGGCTGACCGCCGACTCCGACGCCTGGTAGCGCGTCGTCGGCAACACTCCGCACATCTGTCCCGCCACGGCATGCACCATGCCGCACCGTTCCAGATGCGAGAGATACGTCTGGCGCAGCCCCAGTCGGGGCCCGCCGATCCAGTGGACCGCGCGCACCGGGCTGCCGCGTCGGCGCAGCAGTTCGAGCGCGGAGTCCAGAGTCGGATCTCCTGTCGGCCGTGGCATCACCACGGCGATACGATCCCCATCTGGGGCTATCCGTCCTGCCAGAGCCAGCTCTACTAGCTGGGCCCCGGCCAGGCCGAGGTCGAGCGACTGCGGCTGCGCTGTGGTGCCCGTGGTCGGGTCCAAAGCGAGCAGCAGAAGCTCCTCCGGAATTGTTCTACGGCTCCTGCCCATCCATGCCTCCCCGCGTGGATGAGTGACAGGGTGACCCCTCTCACATTCATCTGTCGAGGGTGCGTGGGGGGTTAGGTAGGGAACCGGTAGGTATGTCGTCCTCGTCTAGCACGTCGGCGACATCTTCCGTGGGGTGCGGCGCGTCATGTTTCGCGTGGCGGCGAGGCGGCGCCACGCGTACACAGGACACTTGGGAACACTGGGCCAGGCAGCAGTGCGACGTACGAAGGAGACATCGGTGGCGGGCGAGTCCCCCGACAAGTCGGACAAGAAGCAGTCGTCGGGGAAGACGGCGCGGAGTGAACGCGATCCGCGTCTGACCGTCTTCCGAGAAGAGCCGGACGATCCGGCGAAGGGTGAGCCGGTGACGGAAGAGTCGGCGGATGAGTCGGTGACGGACGAGCCGGTGGCGGACGAGTCGGCCAAGAGCACGCCCGCGAAGAAGCCGGCGAAGAAGGCCGCGGCGAAGAAGGCGACCGCCAAGAAGGCCACGGCGAAGAAGGCTGCCGCCAAGAAGGCGGCGACGCCGAGCGAGGCGAAGAAGGCGACCGCCGGCGACGCGGTGAAGGAGACGGCTGCTGCTGCGGAGGCGGACACGCCGGACGCACCGGAAGCGGCGGACGCGCCGGAGGCCGCTGAGGCGGGGAACGCGGCGGGGGCTGCGGCGAAGGCCGCGGCCGGGCCCGAGAAGGGCGCCGAGGAGGCCGCTGAGCCGTCGCAGGAGGTCGCGGACGGCGGCGAGGGCTCCGGGGGAGGCGACGATCGCCTCCGGGCCGCAGTGGCCGCGTGGGTGGCGAAGTCGGGTGAGTCGGGTGAGCCGGGTGAGTCCGGTGAAGGGAATCCCGCCGGGGACGCCGACGCCGCCGATGCTGACGCGGACGATGCCGGTGCCGATGCCGCTGCTGGGGACGCGGACGGCGCCGACGCCGATGCCGCGGACGCCGCCGATGCCGGAGCTGAAGGCGGTGCCGGTGCAAAGCCGGGCGCCGCCAAGGCCGCGGAGAAGCCCGAGGAGGATGCGGCGGCCGAGTCGGATTCCGCGTCGGGGTCGAAGTCGGCTTCGGAGTCGGATTCGGGGGCGGCCGAGGCGGTCGTCGTGGATCAGCCGACGGCCGTTTTCACCATCGGTCAGCAGAGGTCCGGCGCCAAGGCTGACGCCAAGGTCGTCGGCGCCGCTGACGGCAAAGCCGGTGAGGCCGGTGAGGCCGAAGCGCGTGATGCCGGTGACGGCGACGGCGAGGAGAGCGCCGAGGCGGATGAGCAGCACGCCGACAGCGCCACACGAGTGTTTGCCTTCGCGAAGGGCAAGGGTGCGGGTGGCGGGGAATCCGTCGACCAGCCGACCACCACCTTCAAGATCACGCCGCCCGCCAAGACCGACCCCAAGTCCGACGCCAAGCCCGATGCCGAGACCGGCGGCGGGGCTGAGGACAAGCCCGACGCCAAGGTCGAGAACAAGGCCGAGAACAAGGCCGAGAGCAAGGTCGATCACAAGACCGACGCCAAGAGCGACGGCAAAGCCGATGGCAAGGTCGGCGGAGATGCCGACAGCGACAAGGACGGCAAGGGCGACAAGGGCGACAAGGGCGCGACCGACGGTAAGGCCGGGTCCGGGTCCGGGTCCGGGACCGATTCCGCGTCCGCGTCCGCGTCCGATTCCGGTGCGCCGAAGTCGGAGCGGCCTGCCGAGCGGACCAGCCAGTTCGTGGCGCTGAAGTCGACCGACGTCGATGCCGCGGAGAGGTCGATCGGCAAGACCGCGGCCGCTACCCCCGCCCGGACGCCCGACAGGCCCGCCGAGGCCCCGGACAAGTCCGCCGGCAAGGCGACCGCCAAGGGACCGGGCGCCATGCCCCCCGCCGCGCCCGCCAAGCCCGGCACCCCGCCCACCGCCGGATCCAAGGCAGCCACCGGAGCGTCGGCCGCCACCGGAGCGGGTGCCCCCGCGCGGCCGCAGCCCGAGGCCCGTCCCGAGTCGCGGCCCGAGGGCGGTCCCCAGGCGCAGCCCGGTGCGCTGCCCGAGTCCGAGCGGACGCGGCAGGAGCCGCTGCCGCCGCTCGACCTGCTGGCGAAGCTCACGAATACCCCGCCGCCGCCCGAGACCCCGCTGCGGACGGTCGTACGCCGGTTCAAGATCTGGACGCCGCTGGTGGTGCTGTTGGCGATCATCTTCGTGATCGTCCAGTCGGTGCGGACGCTGCCGGCGCCCGTGCCGACCGTCGGCTCGTCGACCGCGTTCACCTTCGGGGGCGGCAAGCTCGCCATGCCGTGGCCCGACCAGGGGCAGTCGGCGGCGGAGGTCGTCGGGGTGGGCAGCCTCGGTACGTCGGGCGCGGCGAAGCCCGTACCGACCGCGAGCGTCGCCAAGGTGATGACCGCGTATGTGATCCTGCGCGACCACCCGCTGAAGAAGGACGAGAAGGGCGCGACGATCACGATCGACGCGCAGGCCGAGGCGGACTCGCAGAAGAAGGACGAGTCGCGGGTGCCGCTCAAGGCGAATCAGACCTTCAACCAGTTCCAGATGTTGCAGATGCTGATGATCCCGTCGGGCAACAACGTCGCCCGTCAGCTGGCTCGTTGGGATGCGTCCTCGGAAGCGGCGTTCGTGAAGAAGATGAACGCGGCCGCCAAGAAGCTGGGGATGACGAAGACGACGTACACCGACCCCAGCGGCCTGGACAAGTCGACCGTGAGCACCGCGGTCGATCAGCTCAAGCTCGCCGAAGAGGTCATGAAGAACGCCGCGTTCCGCGCGGTCGTCACCACGGAGAACGTCAAGATCGACGGTCTGCCGGAGAAGCTGTACAACAACAACAGCCTGCTCACGACGATGCCGGGCGTGGTGCGCGGCATCAAGACCGGGTCGAGCACGCCGGCCGGCGGCGCGTTCATGTGGTCCGCCTACCGCACCATCGGCGGCAAGGACCAGCTGCTGCTCGGTGTGACGATGGATCAGCACACCGGCAGCACCGACCCCAACGCCCATCTCGCCCTCGCCCTGGAGAACAGCTCCAAGATCATCACTGCGGGTAAGGACGCGCTGGTCTCGGCCACCGTGGTGAAGAAGGGGCAGGTCGTCGGCTATGTGGACGACGGGCTCGGCGGACAGACGCCCGTGGTCGCGACCAAGGCGCTGAAGGCGGTCGGTTGGCCCGGGATGAAGGCGACCTTCTCGATGGACGACGCCGGCAAGACCATCCCGCACACGGCGAAGGCCGGTACCGAGGTCGGTGAACTGACCGTCGGCAACGGCGCGAGCGAGCAGAAGGTGCCGGTGGCCCTGCAGAAGGACCTGGCCGAGCCGTCGTTCGGATCCAAGCTGACGCGCATCGGGTGAGAGAAGGAGAGCGGGAGAGGAGAGGAGAGGGGGCCCCGGCCGCCTCTCCTCTCTCCTCCTTCCAGGCCCAGGTGCAGGCTCATGCCCAGGTGCCGATGCCGGTGCCGGTATCGGATGCGGCCGCGGGCGCGGACGTCGTCCCGGCGCCGAAGAGTTACGTGTCCGCCGTCGCGGCCCGCAACGCACGCTGGGCGCACAGCGCGGTGGTGCTGATTCCCTCGGGGCTGATGCTGCTCCTGGGGGCGTGGGGGATCCGTCGGCAGGACGCCCTGTGGCGGGACGAGGCGGTCACGTACGACATGGCGCACCGCGGCCTCGCCGACCTGTGGGCGACGCTGCTGCACGTCGATGTCGTACACGGCCTGTATTACGCGCTGATGCACCTCTGGTTCGCCGTCTATGACGCCACGCTCGGTGGCGTCCTCGGGGACGTCATCGGCCTGCGGCTGCCCTCCGTCGTCGCCATGACGGTGGCCGCCGCCGGCATCGCCCTGCTCGGGCAGCGGCTTGTGGGGCGCCGGGCCGGGCTGTTCGCCGGCGTCGCTTTCGCGCTGATCCCCGTGGTGCAGCAGTACGCACAGGAGGGGCGCTCCTACGCCACGGTCTGTGCGCTGGTCATCTGGGCCACCTACGTCGTCGTGCTCGCCGCCGACCGCCCGAGCAGGAAGCGCTGGCTCGGTTACGCCGCCCTGATGCTGTTCGCCTGTCTGCTGCACGAGTTCGCGTCACTGGCGCTCCCCGCGCACGGCGCCGCGCTGGTGGTGGCCCGCCGGCCGCGCCGCGTGCTGCGCGGCTGGGCGCTCGCCGCCGTCGCCGTCCTGGCCGGGCTCGCGCCGCTCGCGGTGTTCAGCACCCGGCAGTCGGACCAGATCAGCTGGCTCATGTGGCCCGATCCCCTCCAGCTGCTGACGTTCGCCGTGCTGGCCGTCCTCGGCGTCGCCTGCGCCCGGGTCCGGGTGCGCTCCCGCGGCCCGGTCGGCCTGCGTGCCGTCGCGGTCCCGCTGCTGTTGCTTCCGACCCTGCTGCTGATGCTGCTCTCGCACGTTGAGCCCGCATACGTCGACCGGTACGTCCTCTACTACGTGGCCGGATTCGCGCTGCTCGCCGGCGCCGCGCTCGCCCGGTTGTTGCGACCGGTCGGCGAGCGGGGCCAGACCCGCGGGCGGCGGTCGCGGCGGACACTGGCGCTGCTGCTGGCCCTGGTGGCACTGCTGCCCGTCAACGTCCATCTGCGCAGCCCGGACAGCCGGGTCGACGATGTCACCGCGGTCGCCCGGACCGTGGCCGAGATGGCCACGCCGGGCGACGGACTGCTGTTCATGCCGTCCCGGCGGCGGATCTGGATCGCGGCGCATCCGTCCGCATTCCGCGGCCTGCACGATCTCGCCCTGGCCCAGAGCCCGTTGGCGTCACACACCCTCTACGGAACCGAACGCTCCGGCGACACGATCCGGGACCGGATGCTCGCCACCCGCCGCATCATCGTCGCCGGCGACCCGAACGACCAGCCCGTCGACGGCAGCGACCAGGAAATCGCCAAACGCGTCACCCTGCGCG
The DNA here is from genome assembly GCF_044767385.1 of Streptomyces sp. NPDC101393. Classification (NCBI taxonomy): domain Bacteria; kingdom Bacillati; phylum Actinomycetota; class Actinomycetes; order Kitasatosporales; family Streptomycetaceae; genus Streptomyces; species Streptomyces sp. NPDC101393. The sequence continues at coordinate 239,313 of NZ_JBIWNU010000008.1, forward strand.
ACGCGTTCCACGCCTGCCGCAGCACCGAGGTCCGCGGCGCCCGCATCACGGAGTACGCGCGGGCGGGGGGGTGCGGGCGGTAGCAGCGCCGGGATCTCGGAGCGGGGACCGGAGCTGGTACGGGCGGAGGTCGTGGGGGCGGAGGTCGTGCGGGCGGGGCGCGTCATGCCTGGCCATGGCTGCGAGTCGCGGCGACGGCTTGCGGGTCCGGCTATGGCCATAGCTGTGGGTTGCGGGTCCCATCTAGGGCTGCGGGTGGAAGCTGCGGACGAGCTCGATGCGGCCGACGATATGGCGGTTGAAGTCGTCCAACTCCGCCGCTGGTACCCACAGTTCGAGGATCGTCTCGCCGCCGGCCTGACGCACCGGGTAGCGGTCGAGAAAGTCGGCCTCCACCTCGAAGCGGGTGACATGGCCGATGCCGGACGCCGGCACATTCCAGTCACGGGCGATCCGTATCGCGTAGTCCTCGTTCAGTACGGGATAGAAGATCGGCTGGTCAGGCAGCCGCGGGGGCCAGGCGCGCCATCCGGAGGCCTCGACCAGCGCGAGTTCCTCGGGGCCGGTGGGGCGCCAGAGCGTGCGGGTGGCGGGAGCGTTCTCGTGGTGGGACGTCTCGATCATGGCCGTACGGTACGGGCGAGCGCGGGGCGGGCGCGCGGGGATATCGGGGGGCATGGAGTTGGTGGGTGTGGTGGGTGGCGCGGGGCCAGTGGGTGGCGCGGAGTTGGTGGCTGGTGCGGGAGTTGGTGGGTGGCGCGGGGTTGGTGGGGCGGGCCCGTCGGCTACGCCAGTCCCGCCTCCGCGCTGTCGATGCCCAGCAGGTCGTGGAGTGCCGTCGCGCCGTCCGGGGTGAGGCGTACGGCGCGTCCGCTGCCGACGCGGCGGACCCAGCGTCGCGCCAGCAACTGGTCGCACATTCGGGCGCCGGCCGTGCCCGCCAGGTGCGGGCGGCGTTCGGTCCAGTCCAGGCAGCCTCGGGCCTGAGGGCGGCGACCGGTCCGCAGCGCGGAGGGTTCGATGCCCAGGCCGTCGGCGAGCCAGTCCCGCCCCGCGCCGGTGAGGGCGAATCCGCCGTCCTGGTCGAGCAGCCCGCGTCCGGTCATCGCGTCGGTGATGGTCACGCCGAGCCGCCCCGCCAGGTGGTCGTAGCACGTGCGCCCGCGCGCCAGCGCCGCGGACGCACCGGCCGCACGCAACCCGTGCGGCACGGCGGCCGGCGGGTCGAGGTGGGCGGTGAGGGATTCGAGCAGCTCGGCGACGCGCGGGCCGGCGAGCTGTACGTAACGGTGCCGGCCCTGGCGCCGCTCGACGAGCAGTCCGCCCTCAGTGAGCCGCGTCAGATGCTCGCTCGCGGTCGAGGGCGCGACCTGCGCGTACGCCGCCAGTTCGCCGGCGGTCCAGGCCCGCCCGTCCAGCAGTGCCAGGCAGAACGCCGCCCTGGTGCGGTCCGCCAGGAGGGCGGCCAGCCGGGCGAGCTCGGAGCTGTACGCCGGAGTCGTCATGGCTCCATTGTCCGCCGCAACGCTTCGGCGACCACCGAACCAACCCCCGCCTACGGTGCCCGCATGGCCCCTGACCCCGCCCCCGCACACCGCTCCCCGTCCCCTGTGGACGTCATCCCTACGGGCTCCACCCGCACGGACTCCAGTCCCACGGACTCCAGTCCCACGGGCCCCACCCCCACGGGCTCCACCCCCACGGGCTCCACCCCCACGGGCTCCACCCCCACGGACGCCACTCCTGAGCACCGTTCCCCGTCTGCTGCTTCCGTAGCTTCCGCTGCCGCGGCCTTCCATGCCCTGCACCACGGCGATGAGCCGCTCCTGCTGCCCAACGCCTGGGACGTCGCCTCGGCCGTCGCGCTCGCCGACGCCGGGTACGCGGCGATCGGCACGACGAGCCTGGGCGTCGCGGCGGCCCACGGATGGCCCGATGGGCAGGCCCTCCCCGGGGTCCGGGACGCGACCCTGGCCTTGGCGCGGCGGCTCGCGGGCCGACTGCCCTGCCCGTACACGGTCGACATCGAGGCCGGATTCGCCAACGGGAACGGAGGCGGCAATGGGAAGGGACTGCGCGGCGGGAACGGATCCCGCGGCGGGAACGGATCCCGCGGCGGGAACGGATGGGGCGGCGGGAACGGATGGGGCGGCGGGAACGGATGGGGCGGCGGGAACGGATGGGGCGCGACGGGGGAGGGGTGCTCCCGGATTGAGCAAGTCGCCGTGCTGGCAGCCGAGTTGTGGGAGTGCGGGGCGTCCGGCATCAACCTGGAGGACGGGCTGCCGGGCCGTGAAGCCGGTGCAGGGCTGCAGGACCCCGTCCGCCAGGCCGAGTTGATCGGCGCGGTGAAGGAACGTGCGCCAGGTCTCTTCCTGAACGCCCGGATCGACACCCATTGGCTCGTGGACACGCCACCGTCGTTGTCGGTGACACTCGCACGCGCCGAGACCTATCTGGCCGCCGGCGCGGACGGCATCTTCGTACCGGGTGTCGCCTGCGACGAAGACATCTCGGCCCTCGTCGCAGCGATCCCCGTCCCCGTGAACGTCCTCTTCGCCCCGGGGCGCCACACCGTCAGCCGTCTGGCGGATCTCGGCGTACGCCGCATCAGCACCGGCTCACTGCTCTTCCGTACGGCGCTGAAGTCCGCCCTCGCCGCGGCGGCGTCCCTCCGCGGGGCGCGCGCTCCGGGCGGCTCGGCGGACGGCGTACCGGGGTACGGGGACGTGCAGCGGCTGATCGCCGGGGAGGCGTAGCCCGACGGCGCTGTGGTTTCAGCGGCAGGGGAAGTCGCAGCGGTGGCGGCAGCGGCAGGGGTGCAGGGTCTACCGGGACTCGGCCACCTGGGCGGAGTGTGCTGCGGGGGCTGTCGCCGCCACGTATCCCCGGTGGCGGCGGCCCTCGTGCCCCGTGGGCCCCTGGTGACCTGCCTGCTCCTGGCGACGACGTCGCACCATCAGCCCCGCGCCTACCGCGGCCAGTACGACCATGCCGCCCACGAGCGCGACCGTGGGCAGGTGGCCGGCCTTCTCGGCCAGGCCCGCGAGCCCGTTGTCGGGCAGCATGATCGACGTCCGGTCGTCCGTGGGGACCGTGGAAGCGGCGAAGGCGGCGCCCGAGGGAAGCAGCAGGACGGCCAGCGCACCGGTCGCGACGACGGCGGAACGGATCACGGAACGGCGCTGGGCCCCCATGGGTTCTCTCCTCTGACGAAACTGGCCGCGGACTCCGATGAGCCGCCTGAGCCTGATACGAGGAACGCTACGGAGCGTCCTTAACGGCAACCCATACGTTGTGTAACAGCCACCAAGCTCTCTGGGGTCAGTCCTGTGACGAAGCGGGGCGATGGGGGCGGGACGTGCGCCCGAGGCGACTGCGGTGAGAGGGACGACCGGTGCGATAGGGACGGCCGCTGTGAGGGGGAGGACCGCTGTGAGGGGGAGGACCGCTGTGAGCGAGGCGGCATCGGCGTTGTCCCGGCATGGCCGCTCTTGAGATTCCCCCCGCCGCGACCTTGGGTAACTTGGTCGAGTCAGGCAAATGTGCGAGATGCGAGGCATGTGCGACCCGCAGACGCGAGCTGTGTGCGGGACCTGTACACGCGGGCTGTGTGCGGGGCCTGTCACGTGAGCTGTGTGCGGGGCCTGTACGAGGTGGCTGTACGTGAGATCTGTGTGCGGCGGCTGCACATGCTTACACGTAGGCGACGTGCGACTGATGCGGATAGTGCGGATGGTGCGGATGGTGCGGATGATGCGGAGTTGAGCCGAGCCCCGAAGGCGGCACTGACGGGCACTGACGGGCACTGACGGGCTCTGACGGGCTCGGCGGATCAGGAAGGTCGGGCAGCTCGGGCGGTATAGGGGCGCGGGCAGCTCAGGTGGCCGAGGCGATGGAGGCGGTGAAGGCGGATGCGGCAACGGCGGGCCGGGCGGGCAGGGCAGGCACGGGCGGTGTCGGCCTCCCTCGCCGTGCTGTCCTCGCTCGTTCTCGTCGCCGGATGCGCGGGGCTCGATGGGCTCAAGAGCGACGGGCAGGCGCGTGACGTGAAGGCGCCGGTTCCCCTGTGGCCGGAGTATTCGCCCGCCCCGCTCGGCCGGGACGAGAACCCGGCGGCGCTCAAGCCCGTACCCGACGTCCCGCACATCCCCAGCGGCTCCATGGCGGACGCCGACCCGCTCGCCGTCCTGGACGCGGACATGGCCGGACAGGGGCGTACGCCGCCCGCCCCGAAGTCCGTACGCCGCCCCGTCCTGCACGATCTCACCGACGACGGCAAACCCGATTTGATCATGGCCGTCGACGTGGACAGCCGTATGAGCGAGCTGCGCGTCTACAGCGTCCGGAATCAGGTGGTGACCCGGGTGCTGGCGATGAACGGCGTGCTGGCCGGTGTGGAACTGGCGGCCGGGCACCTCTCCGTGCGCGAGCCCACCAAGGACCCGCGCTACGTCAGCGTGACCGACTATGTCTGGGACGGCGACTCGATGGCCCTGTGGGACCTCACCCTCGACGAGCCCCGCAAGCCGCAGACCTCGTCCGACGGCAGCCTCCAGAGCCCGTCACCGGCCCTCCCGACCCAGCCCACCCCCTCCGCTTCCCCCACCACCTCCGGTTCCCCTACCACCTCCGGTTCCTCCGCCGCCTCCGTTTCCTCCGCCTCTTCCGCTCGTTCCGCCTCGTCCGTCTCCGCTGCATCCTCCGGCTCTTCCGGCTCTTCCGGTTCCTTCGGCCCGTCCTCCAGCTCCTCCGGCTCTTCCGGCGCGGCCCGGGCCTCCGGCGGCGGGTCGTGAGGCGCGCGGCGGTCTCGCTCCGTTGGAAGATCGCGCTGACCGTGACGGCGGTGTGCTGCGCGGTCGCCGCCGTGCTGGGCGTCCTCGTACACAACGCGGTGGCCCGCCAGACCGTCGGTCAGGTCCGCAAGGAAGCCCGCGCGGACCTCGACACCGCGCTGGACCTCTTCGAGTACGGCACCTCGCGCGAGGGCATCAACTCCGTCCTCGACCCCCCGGAACTCCCCGACGAACTACAGAAGTTGGCGCGCGACGGCAAGAGCGGCAGCATGGTCGGCAGGTATCACGGACAGCCGGTGATGTGGGCGGCGGCGCCCGCGGGCGACCAGGTCATGGCGGTCTGGTCGCCGTACGGCAGCACCCGCCGCTCCCTCGAAAAGCTCGACACGGCCATCCTGGGCTCGGCCGTGCTCGCCGCCACGGCCGTCGCGCTCGCGGGGCTGTTCCTCGCCCAGCGCATCAGCCGTCGGCTGGGCACCACAGCGGCGGTCGCCCGGCGGATCACCGCCGGCGATCTGGACGCCAGGGTCGGCGACGCCGCAGGCCGGGGGCCGGGCGGAGGGCCGGCGGGCCGCGACGAGGTGGCGGCGGTCGCGGCCGCGCTGGACTCGGTGGCCGGCTCCCTGCAGAGCCGTCTGCACGCCGAACAGCGCTTCACCGCCGACGTCGCCCACGAACTCCGCACCCCCCTCACCGGCATCCTCGCCTCGGCCGAACTGCTTCCCGAGGGCCGCCCCAAGGAGATGATCAACGACAGGCTGCGGGCCCTGCACCGGCTCACCGAGGACCTGCTGGAGATCTCCCGCCTGGACTCCGGCTCCGAGCACGCCGACCTCGCCGCCTACGAACTCGGCGCACTGGTCGAACGCTCCGTACGCGCCACCGGCCTCGACACCGACGTACGCATCGCCACCGGCACCGGCACCGGCAGCAGTGCCACCACTCACACCAGCGCCACCACGCACACGAGCACGAGCGCCGGCACGAGGTCCGCCGCCACCCACACCACCAAGTCCACCGACAGCAGTGCCACCACAGGCAGTAGTGCCGCTACCGGAAGCAGTGCCGCTACCGGGAGCAGCGCCGCCACTGACGACGACGCCTCCACCGGTACCAGCTCCTCCAGCGACACCAGCCCCACCGGCCCAGGCTCCGCCATGGCCACAGGCGTCGGCCCCGACGCGCCGCCCCGCGCCGACGGTGAAGCGCGCACGGGATCCAGCGCAGCCGCCCACCCGGACACGAGCCCCGAAAAATCCACCGGCCCCCGCACGGAAACACCCACCGGGGCGCCGACCGGCGCGGACACCCGGCCGCCCACGGGCGCGGACACCCGGCCGCCCACGGGCGCGGACACCCGAACGCCCACGGGCGCGGACACCCATCCGCCCCAAGGCACACCCTCCGGAACACCCGCCGACAGGCCCGCCGCTTCAACCGCCGCAACACCCGCTGACAGGTCCGCCGCTTCAACCGCCGACAGGCGTACCCGTTCCACCGCCGACAGGGCTGCCGAGATCCCCGCAGCCATCCCCGACGCCATCGTCATCGAGACCGACCGACGCCGTCTCGACCGGATCATCGCCAACCTCGTCATCAACGCGCACCGGCACGGCAGCCCCCCGGTCACGGTCACCGTCGACGTATCGCCCAGCGGCAACCCGACGATCGAGGTACGCGACCACGGCCCCGGCTACCCCGACGAGCTGCTGCACCACGGTCCGCAGCGCTTCCGCACCGACGCGCCGGGCCGTGGCAAGGGGCACGGCCTCGGCCTGACCATCGCGGTCGGCCAGGCCGCCGTCCTCGGCATCGACCTGCGCTTCAGCAACGCCCCCGACGGCGGCGCCCGCACCCTCCTCCGGCTACCGAACCGCCCTCCCAGCACGAATGACTAACGCGCCCCTGCCCCTCAGCCTGTGGCCCCCTGCCTCTCGGCCCCCTGCCTCTCGGCCTCTCGGCCTCTCGGCCTCTCGGCACCTCGGCCCCGTGCCTCCCTTGGCCCCATTCCCCGACGGACGGCCGTCACCGGGCAGTCCCCCGGCACCTCCCACCCGCTGATCACGACGGGTCACAACGGGTCACGATGGGTCACGACGGATCAGGACGAATCACGACTGATGAGGGCTGATGACGGCGGGCGGATGAGGGCGATGAGGCGCAACGGGTGATCAGCAGCCCCCACCGTCACCTGCCCCCTGTCCAGCTCACCCACTCAACTACTCACCAGCTCAACTACTCCCCAACTCACCAATCGATGTCATCCGGCGGCTCTGGTGCGTCGTACTCGTCAGCCGCCGGCGGCGGCTCCGCCTCGACCGTTGCCTTGGCTGACTCGCCCCGCCCGGGGGCGGGCCCGCTCGCCGTTCCCTCACTCTCCTGAGTCTCCTGGCCGGACGGTTCCCGGCCGGCCAGGACATCCAGAATCTGCTCCCCGTACTTGGCGAGCTTGTTCTCCCCGACGCCGTTGATCGTTCCCAGCTCGCGGGTCGTCGTCGGCCGGGCCAGGGCGATCTCCCGCAGCGTCGCGTCATGGAAGATCACGTACGCGGGCACGCCCTGCTCCTTGGCCGTACGCCCACGCCAGCCGCGCAGCGACTCGAAGACCGGCAGCGCCTCCTCGGGCAGATCCACCGGCGCCGCCCGCTTGCCCTTGGCCTTCGCCGCACGCGGCGCCTTCTCCGGCTCGCGCCGCATCGGCACCTGGCGCTGCCCCTGCAGCACCTCGCCGCTCGCCTCGGTCAGCACCAGCGTGCCGTAGTCACCTTCGACGGCGAGCAGCCCCTGAGCGAGCAACTGCCGTACGACACCCCGCCATTCGGCTTCCCGCAGATCTTCCCCGATGCCGAAGACGCTCAGCCCGTCGTGGTCGAACTGGATGACCTTGGCGGTTTTGCGGCCCATCAGGATGTCGGTGATCTGGCCGGCCCCGAACTTCTGCCCCCGCTCGCGCTGCAGCCTCACGACCGTGGACAGCAGCTTCTGCGCGGGCACCGTGCCGTCCCAGGTCTGCGGGGGTGCGAGGCACGTATCGCAGTTGCCGCAGGGCTCGCTCTGCTGCCCGAAGTAGTCCAGCAACCGCACCCGACGGCACTGCACCGTCTCGCACAGCGCGAGCATCGCGTCCAGATGGGCGGAGAGCCGTCGCCGGTGGGCGTCGTCACCGTCCGAACCGTCGATCATTTTCCGCTGCTGCACCACGTCCTGCAGCCCGTACGCCAGCCAGGCCGTGGACGGCTGACCGTCACGCCCCGCGCGGCCGGTCTCCTGGTAGTAGCCCTCCACCGATTTCGGGAGATCCAGATGTGCCACGAACCGCACATCCGGCTTGTCGATACCCATCCCGAACGCGATCGTGGCGACCACGACAATGCCGTCCTCGCGCAGGAACCGCGACTGGTGCTCGGCACGCGTCCGCGCGTCCAGACCTGCGTGATACGGCAGTGCGTCGATCCCGTTCTGCACCAGGAACTGGGCGGTCTTCTCCACCGAGGCCCGCGAGAGGCAGTAGACGATGCCGGCGTCCCCGGGGTGCTCGGTGCGCAGCAATTCCAGCAGCTGCCGCTTCGGCTCGTTCTTCGCGGCGATGCGGTACTGGATGTTGGGACGGTCGAAGCTCGCCACGAAATGGCGGGCGTCCTGCATTTTCAGCCGCGACGTGATCTCGGTGTGTGTGGCCTCCGTGGCGGTGGCCGTCAGGGCGATCCGCGGCACCTCGGGCCAGCGCTCGTGCAGCATCGACAGGGCCAGATAGTCCGGCCGGAAGTCGTGGCCCCACTGGGCGACACAGTGTGCTTCGTCGATGGCGAAGAGCGAGATCTTTCCCCGGTCGAGCAGATTCAGCGTCTGCTCGACCCGAAGCCGCTCAGGGGCCAGATAGAGCAGATCCAGCTCCCCGGAGAGGAACTCGGCCTCCACCAGCCGGCGCTCGTCCATGTCCTGCGTGGAGTTCAGGAAGCCGGCCCGCACACCGAGCGCCCGCAGCGCGTCGACCTGGTCCTGCATCAACGCGATGAGTGGCGAGACCACCACACCCACGCCGCCCCGCACCAGCGACGGAATCTGATAGCAGAGCGACTTGCCGCCACCGGTCGGCATCAGGACGACGGCGTCGCCGCCCCCTATGACGTGCTCGATGATCTCCTGCTGGCTGCCGCGGAAGGCGTCGTACCCGAACACCCGCCGCAGCACCTGCACCGCCGCGCTCGCGTCCGTCGCGCCTTCCCCAGCCATGTCCTCGACCACTTCCACTTCCACGTCCACGTCCACGTCCGCCAGAGCCATCCCTGAAGCGTACGAGCTTCCCGACCACCCTCGCTGACCCTGTGGATAACTCCACACCCGCACGCCACCCCACCACCGCCAGAATCCGCTCACACGGTGGGACGCGCCCTGGCCGACAAGCCCCACCGCCGACGAGGGCCCGACGAGAAGAAGGGCGGGGGACGAGCAGGCCTACCGGTCCACACCCGGCTCCGGGCCTTAAGGACGGGAGGGGTGCTCGGCGCTACCCGCGATCCGCCGCCGTTGATGTCGATGGCACCCGCGGACGTCGGAGATGGAGGACGTGCGCGGTCTGTGCACGCGTGCCCCCCTTGTGCAACTCGTGGGCGCAACTCATCGTTTGAGTTGATACTGCTCGGCGTTTTGACGCCTCAGGGGGGCGGTGCGGTGTGGGCCCGGTAACTCCATGGGCGAGGGAGACGTTCGGAAGCCTTGCCGGTGAGCTGGCCGAAGCCATCCCGGCATGTCTCATGCAGGCACATGACAGGGCCCGTCATGGTCATGAAGGCGTCCATACTCAGACGCTGGAAGCGTACGGTCACGGGTTGCACGCGGTGCAGTACGAGGCGCTGGCCGCCGGTCTGGCAGCGTTCGACGGCGCAACGGCCATACGGCTGCAGGGCCGCACGGTGATGGTCATCGACGGCAAGGTCATCTACCCGATCAGGTATGCAAAGAAGGATGACCCTGTGACCACGGCGCGACTGCGTCGTGCCTTCGGCTTCCGCGCGGACCTGATCAGGCGCCACGGGCCCGAACCTCGGCAGCAGGCGTTCGACCTGGGCCTCGATGAACTCGACGCACCGGAAGTGCACCCCGACATCGCCCTTCTCCCACCGGAGTACCAGTTGATCACCATCGCGTACGCCTGCTCGATGGAGCGAGGCGTCATGCGCGTCGAATGGGGCACCGCAGAGCTGCGCCGCGAGGACCGCTACCTCATCTGGCACCGCCATGAGCCACTGCTTCCACCCACCGGCCCTCGCGCCGCTTAGGCCTGGCGGCCGGCCGGCCGGATCCGCATCGGTTGCCTTCACCTACCGCAATGGAGTGCCCGCCCAGACTGCGGCCTACGAGCGGTTGGGTAGCGAACGGGTCCTCCGATAGACCTGTTGGTGGTGGCCGAAAACGCCGAGTGCTCGGAACGCCGCAGCGCAGGGAATGGGCCGCAACCCCAAGGCTGCCCGCGATCGGCGCGACAGCTGCGGGCCGCAGACGGCGAACTCCTGAGGCGGGTCCCGGAGGAAGCGTCGCCAGGTGCACCTGAAGCCATTGATCCGCAGTTCGGCCCTGACCGGCGCTTTGGGGCTGCTCACCGGCGAAGCCCTGCGACATCTGCGGGACTTGGACGCCGACGCCCGCAGCCCCGGGAGGAGGCGACGGGCTGCAGGCCGCGCTTCTCCGTGGTACTCGCTCGTTCCGACCGACCGACCGACCGGGCGCGGACGGGCAGCGGGCCCAACGATTCAACGCTTCAATGCTTCCGAGCATGCAAAGACCCCCAACCATGATCGGTTGGGGGTCTTTGCGCTGGTGCCCCCGGCAGGATTCGAACCTGCGACACCCGCTTTAGGAGAGCGGTGCTCTATCCCCTGAGCTACGGAGGCGGGGCCTTGCGTAAAACGTGGATGAATACTCTGAGTAATCATTCATCCGGTTCCGGGCAAGGGAGCGGACCGCCGCGTGCGGCGGCCCCAGACAGCGTAGCGGATGGGGCTGGGGTGCGGTGGGCGCCGCGGGTCACTTCATGATCGTGAGGGCTCTGGTCGGTCGCTGCTGAGGCCAGCTGTGACTGTGTCGGTGTCGGAGTAGGTGGGGTCTCCTTGGTAGCGGGATGCGCTGGTGGCGTTCTGGGCGAGGAGGAAGCCGAGGATGACGAGGCTTTGGGCTTCGGCGCCGAAGGCGATCATGCGGCGGTTCCACAGGGAGCGGTCGAGTTGGGAGAAGCCGGCTTCGGTGTCTTCGCGGCCGCCGTAGAGGGTCTGGTGGACGGCGGTGTTGTCGGGGATCTGGAGGAGGTTTTCGGCGCGGTGGAAGCCGGTCTCGGTGTCGCTTTGGCCTTGGCTCTGTTCGCCGATGGTGCTGGTGACGCCGACGGATTCGCGGTGCTTGTGGGGGCCGCGGGGGCAGGGGATGTCGAGCAGGTGGTACCAGCGGTGGGTGTGGGTGCTGGCGCGGCGTTCGAGTTTGCCGACGGACAGGGGGATGAGGGTGCTGGTGCCGTCGTCGAGGAAGGCGCGTTCGTGGACGCGGCCGCTGTTGGACCACAGTTCGTGGCGGCAGCGCCCGAAGTCGAGGGTGCGGATGTAGCGGGGGCTTGCGCCTTTGTGCTGTTTGTTGACCAGTAGGCGCCCGCGGCGGGCGATGACGTCGCGGTGTATGCCGCGCAGGGCGCCGTCGTAGAGGACGCCCATGCAGCCCTCGGCGGCGTCGAGGATGGCGCAGGCGAGGTCGAGGGCGACGGTGGCTTCGCCGCCGGGCTGGTTGTGGGGGACGTGGGCGTAGCGCAGGAAGACGCGGCGGAAGTAGCCGCGGTGGCGGGTGGAGAAGACCACGAACTTGGTGCCCAGCACCATCGCGCCCTCGCCGGCGTGGGCGTGGATGTCGGTGCCGGCTGTTGTTCCGGCCAGCGTTGCATTCTGTGCGTTGTTGCCGTTGCGGTCGGCGCCGCCTTCCTTCTGCCAGGAGGAGGCGGGGTCGACGCGGTGGCGGCGTACTTCGCCGGTGGTGGGGTCGACGCTGAAGGGGGCGGTGGACAGGGTGGGGGATTTGGCGACGGTGCCGTCGCCGGCGATGAGTTGGTGGCGCTGCGGGCTGCTCCAGGAGCGTTTGGCGTCGGTGGGCAGCAGACCCTGGCGCAGGGCTTGGGCCAGAGCGAGGTCGGCGAAGGTTTCGCTCAGTTCTTCCAGGCGGGGGATGAGCAGGGTGCGCTGGGCGTGTTGCCACTGGTGGCGGGAGGGCCCGGCCTCGGGCAGGCGGGCGGCTTCGTCGTGGCCGAGGTGTCGGGCGACGCTGCCTCGGATCGTCGTCCACACGCTGGGTTCTTGCAGGTCGCCGGCGCAGTAGCGGGCGGAGCCGTGGATGCCACGCAGAGCGAGGAAGAGCAGGTAGATGTAGGGCGGGTAGTGGGGCGGGCGCCCGCGGCGCGGGCCGGGAGCGGGAGCGAGGGTGTCGGCGAGGCGGTAGAGGTCGTCGAAGCGGGCCACGTCGGTGATGCGCTGGGAGACGGTGCGTAGGTCGGCTTCGGCGGCGCGGCGTGCGGTCTTCTTGCGGGCTGCGCGCGGGACGCGGTCGCCGAAGAGGTCATCAGGCATCGAAGTCGCCCCCGTTCGGTGGTGTGTGGTGTGTCGCCTCGGCGCGCCACTGGTAGCCGATGAGGGCTGCGGTGCTGTCGAGGGAGGCCATGCCCAGGTGACGGGCTGCGGCCTCGATACGGCCGGTGGCGGTGAAGACCGCCCGGCCCGCGTATGCGGTGATCGAGGCGGGCCGCACTGAGCGGTCGGCGCCCAGGCCGATGCGTTTGAGCATGTCGCGCAGGGCGACGCAGACCCGGGCCTGGACCTGCTCGTCGGTACCGCCTCGCACCGAGACAGCCAGCCGTAGCCGGTGCGGGGCTTGTTCGGGTGGTGCCGTCGCGTGGAGGTGGTGGGCGCGGGCGGCCAGCACCTGGGCGCTCCAGGTATCCAGCGGGCACCAGCGCGGCTGCGTCTTGGCCGAGCCGTGCATCCACACCCGCGCATAGGCCAGGTCGATGTCGCGGGGCGCGATGTGGCCGATCTCGCCGCTGAATCCGCCGGCCAGGGCCAGGGCTGCCGCGGCGGAGTGACGGGTGGGGCGGTCGGTGAAGTCGGCCGCGCGGCGTAGTTCGACCGCCTCCGCCTCGTCCAGTGGCCGGGTGGCGCCGCACAGACGGGCCGGCAGGTCGATGTCGCGGGTCGGGTCGGTGTCGGTCAGGGCGAGACGGCGGGCGGTGGCGAAGCACATCCGCAGCACGCTGCGGCGCAGATGCCGGGTGGACAGCGAAGCCGGCGCGACGTGCCGGTGACGGGTGCGGCCGTGCGCGTCGATGAACTGCGCGGCAACCGCAGCATCGACATCGGCGAGCAGCGGCGCGCCGCGGACGGCGGCGAAGGCTTCGAAGCGGCGCAGCAGCTGACCGAACCGGCTCAACGTCTGCTGGGACATCTCGCCGCGCGCGACGAGTTCCTGCCAGGCGGCCAGGACGGCTGTGACGGCTGCGGCGAGCGGGACCTCATCGGCCATGCGCCGCCGCCGATACGACGAAGCGGCCCGGTCGGCAGGGTGCCGGGGCGGGCGGATGCGCGGTTTCCGGCATGGGGTGACCTCCACACGATCGGTGCATACATGCACCGTGGGGAGGTCGGAGGGATTCGGCAACAGGAACGGGCCGTACCGGTGACGGGTACACCCTTTCGGGGTGCGGCCTGATGTGCTGTCAGAAACCTGGGCGAACTGGGCGGCTGAACATGGGCGCTGGTTCCCTTCCGGGGCGGGCTGACATGCTGATCGTTACGTGGTGGATGGCGAGGGGATCGAACCCTCCGCGGGCAGGATCCAGAAGCCGGCCGCGAGCACCAGCCGCCACCCTCAGGGCGCCGGTCCACTCGGACCGGCGCCCTTGTGGTTCCGGGCGGTCAGGCGGTCGGTGCCAGAGCGCCGTGCAGCGTCTGCAGGATGCCTTCGAGGAAGGCGCTGTAGCGGGCGTCGGGCAGCTCCTGGATCTCCTGGCGGGACATGCCGAGCAGCAGAGCGGCACCGGCGATGCTCCGGGAGTCAGCGGCGTCGGCGCGGGTGCCGTCCGCGGCGCTGCCGTCTCGGTCCTTGACCCCCGCCCCCTCCTCCTGCCCCGCGCCTTCCTTGCCCTCCTGTTCACCGCTCGAGTCCGGTGACTGCGGTGGCCTGGGGGCGTGCCGGCCGGGCAGGTGGACTTCGAGCCGCTCCTCGTCGCGTTCCACGATCAAGGCGATCTCCAGCCACTCGACCATGTAGTGGCCGCGCATGGGCACACCGGGCAGGCCGGCGCGCAACAGGCGGGCCAACTCCTCCTGCCGCACGGGCCCGCGGGCCAGATGGCGACTCGCCGCGGCGGCCGACCAGTGCGCGGCGAGAAGCGGGCGAAGTACCTGTCGAGCCTGGTCCCGGTCCCGCCGCCACGCGTCGGCGAAGGCCCGCCCCCGCTCGGTGATCAAGTACTGGCCCCGGCCGGCCTCGACCAGCCCGATGTCCGCCAGGAACGCCATACAGTCGCCGACGGTGGCCGCACCGATGCCGACATGCTCCGCCAGCGCCGCCCGCTGCACCGGGGCGGTGCCGATGACGAGGTCGGCGAGCCCCAGAAAGACGTTGACCTGCTTGCGGGGATTCGCGCGGTAGCTGGGCAGCGTGCGACGTGCAGGCGACTTATCAGCACGCCGTTGGCCGCGGTGTTTTGCGGATGTGCGGAAGTCCGCGTTCCGGTCGCTACCTGAATCTGCGCGATGAGAGGAAGAAAAAGACACGTTGAGCCCAATTCCTGGCCCGGTGGGGCCGAATTACTGTGAGGCTCTCGCACCTGCGCCGAAAGGCACATAGAATCAAGGCGATGCGTGAGCCCAAGACCGCGTATCCACGTGCCGCCGAATCGACCTCGGCGGCACGTACGCGTGTGCGGACGTTTTCGACGTGGCGGGCTTGCGCTACGCATCACCGCCCGCGGCCCCGGATGCCATCGCGTAGACCCCGCCTGTGCGGGTCAGTGTCCCGTTGGTGACCATCCGGCTCAACTCCCGCCGCAAGCTGGCGGGCTTGACGTCCGGGCGTGTGGTCTCCATGTGGTGGGTGATCTCTTCCCGGGCGGCGCGGAGGCGGGGGCGGAGGAAGGTCACGACCTCCTGGGCGATCGTCCGCGGCCGCCCCTCAGGGACACCTGCGGTGCGATCCCCGTCCGCTGCCGAGCTCTGGTCCGCCGCCGGCAGCAGCTCCTCGGCGCCGCGCACGACACGCTGGGAGACCTCAGCCCGCGTGTATGCCGAGTCGAACGCCGAGCGGGCCGCCGACAGTTCTTTCTCCGCCCGGGCGAGTCGGCCCTTCGCCTGCGTCAGCAGCGATGCGTCGTCTGCGGCCAACGACCTCAGCTGATCGAGGACGGCCAGTGCCCGATGCGACCGCATGGAAGAACCTCCCCACAGGTATCCAGAATTCGGCGAAACACTGAGGAGCGTATCCAGCGACTTCTCAGTCCCGTAGATCTTCTCCCGGAAATGCCCCCTCAACGCCACAGTCGGCGAGGCAAATCCGCATCGAACGAAATCCGAAATGGAATGGGTCGCCCCATGCGGGAAAGCAGCATTTCGCGCCTCACATGCACTCTGGCCTGGTCTTTCATTCCATTGCCTCAGTTACTCACTGTCAGTGTGGCGGGCGCTGAAAAAGGAGGGGGCGCACGGTAGTGAAACGGGCGCTCACGCGGTGGCGGGGAAGCCCGGCAGTCCGGCGGCAGTGAGTGAAGCCTGTGAGCCGGTGCGGTGCTAACGAAAGGCGTAGCGGCGAGGGCTGAGCTGTGTGGATGAGGTTGTACCGGTGCATCGAAGGGTCTCTACGCGAGAGTGCGCAAAATGGTGTATGTATGCACCATGGCAGCGGTGGGTGGCTGCCAAGGAGTGAGGAAGAGGGGCGGCGGATGACGCGTGCGTGGGATGATCCGGCCATGCCCCGGAGCAGTAACGACAAGGTGCCGCGCGACTATGTCGTCGACGAAGCCTGGCCGCACGCCGCTCTCGTGCCCGATGCCCCCGTTAGCGCCCACTATGGCCAGGCACTCGCCCGCAACCTGGAGAATGCCCTCGCCGTCAGCGGGCACAGCCTGCGGACTCTCGCAGAGGCGACGGGGGTCACACACTCCACCATCAGCCGCGTCATCCACGGCAAAGTGATGCCCGACCTTGGCACCCTGGCCCGGTTGGAGGCCGCCTTCGGCTTCCAGGTCTGGCCGGGCCCCGGCGCGCTGCCGGCTCCTCCCCCTTCTCGGTAGGAGGAGTGTGGGCGGGTGTGCCGCATCCCCCGTCCGCCCGCGTGGGCGCGCGCGGCGCACACGCCGCCCCTACGCTCGCGCCATGTGCATGTATGCACCGCCTGGGAGTGGCGACGTTTACCTTGTCTGCTTCGACCGGTGGCACCGGGTCGCCCTGATCCGCCCTGGACCGCCGAATGCCGGTCACCCCTGGGGCCTGCCGGCTGTGCGGCGCAGGGAATCCGAGCCGTACTGGCGGGCCGCGCAGCGCCTTGTGCGCGCGATGGCTCCCGCGGGGGCCATCCACCTCGGGGCGGTCACCGGCCGCATCCCTGCTGCCGCATCTGGCTCCCGGCCGCAGCGGCGGGGCGGGCGCCGCATCTTCACCGGGCACGCAGCCTCGCCGGGCGCCCTGTGCGACGTCGGTGTACCGGTCGTCTGGCTCCCGTACAACCAAATCACCGACCATATCGGGCACCTGGCGGTCGGCGACTTGAGGCTGTTTCTGGAGGGATACGTGGACGGCTGGATCCCGGACGGCTGGATCACCCTGCAGTAGCGCTGCCCGTCAGGCACCGGCGGCTCAGCGCTCGTGCGACGCGCGGGGTGCCCGGGCGAGCCGGTCAGCTGCTGCCGCAGGCGCACCCGGAAGCCGGCTCGGCGGGTCCGGTGGCGGGTTGGCTGCCGCAGCAGGCGTCGCTGCCGGGGATCTCGCTCTTGCCCATCTGGCCGGCGTCGGCCTTGAGGACGTAGACCTCCCAGGGCTCCTTGCCGGGGCCGTGCGCCCAGACCTTGTCCTGGAGTGCGTGGCAGCAGGAGGTGTCGTTCTCCTTGAAGGTCGCAAGCCCCGCTTCCGCAGGCGGTCGGTGGCGGCGTTGACCTGCTCGGTGGAGTCGACCTCGACACCGAGGTCGTCCAGGCGGTCTCCTGGTCCGCCTCGCCTTCGATGAGGACGAGCTTCAGCGGCGGCTCGAGGACGGCGAAATTAGCATATCCCGGTAGGTGATTGGCCGACTCGACGCCGAACAGCTCGGAGCAGAACTCCACCGACGCCTCAAGATCGGGAAGGGCTGCTGGTGATGATGTATCCGGCGCTGGCCAAGGTCCGATACGACCGTCTGGACAGCGTCACCCGCGACCGCCGCCTGCTGATTCCCTCACTGGTGATCAACTGGATCGTCGGCCCCGCCGTGATGTTCGCGCTCGCGTGGATCTTTCCAGCCCGACCTGCCGGAGCACCTGCCCGGGCTGATCATCGCCGAGCTGGCCCGCTGCATCGCCATGGTCATCATCTGGAACGACCTGGCCTGCGGTGACCGCGAGGCCGCTGCCGCCCTGGTCGCCCTGAACTCCGTCTTCCAGGTCCTAGCCTTCAGCCTGCTGGCCTGGTTCTACCTCTCCGTCCTGCCCGGCTGGCGGGGCCTGCAGCAGACCAGGCTGAATATCTCGGCGTGGGAGATCGCCCGCAGCGTGCTGATTTTCCTAGGCATCCCCCTGGCCGCAGGCCTCCTCACCCGCCGCCTGGGCGAGAAGGCCAAGGGTCGCAGCTGGTATGAGACTAAGTTCTGACATACGCGCACTGCCCAGGATGGACGGTGATGTTCAGGATGCCTCCGGAGCAGTCAGCCGCTTTGCCAGCTCGTCTGCGGTCACGGGGTAGCGATCATTCTTGACCGTGCGGTAAGCCCGCAGTGCCCTGTCGATCTGAGCCCGAGAGTTCGGTGCGAGATGGACCAGCAGCAACTCGTAAAGGGCCTGGTTGTTGTCTTTCGCTGGGATCATCTTGCCCTTGCGGGAGGCACCATCCGGTGTCTCCTGCCAAACAGCCGAGAACGGAGCGGCCGACATTCGCCATTCCAGCTCGGACAGCCGCTCAAGCAGCTTGGGCCAGTCGAGCAGGCGCTGCTCGATGATGTGGCGTACGGCGCGCGCGACTTGCACCTGGACCGCGGGCCGCATGAACGAGTGGCCCTCTCCGTCACGTCCCTTAGGGGCACGCAGGTCTTTGGGTGCCGCATGTGCCTCATATCGCTCCCGCATCTTGCCGCAGGCTTCGAGGAGTTCGTCGATGCGCCCGGCAAGAATTTCGTAGCTCTCGTCGAGGACGTCATCGGCGGCGCGCTGCGAGGTCTTGTTCATGCTGTCGTGGAGCCCGAAGCCGAGGTCCGTGAGAACGTCGTAGAGGACACCGATCGTGGTCCAGGCTGTACCGGTGACCCCGACCTGCCGGGTAGCAAGCTTGAGTTCACCATCGGTCCCGACCTTGCTGAACACTTGCACCACACCGTCACGGCGGAGGAAGTCGTGGTCGTCGAGCAGTCGACGGGTCAGGATGGCGAAGCCGTCGTCCTCGTCCAGGGCGATGTTCTCCTGAGCCGTCGTCTTTACCGCGTTGCGGTTGATGTTCGTGAAGAGTCGGCGGGTGCGACGGCGGCCGGCTTCGTTGTCGAAGTGTGGGACCACTATGACGCTGATGTCCTCACGGCCCAGCTCGGGGTCACGCTTCACAGCGTCCTTGATCGCCTTGAGGCGATGCTGACCGTCGAGTGCGAAGAACTGATGAGTGCCATCGAATGTCAACACACCAAAGTTGCGGTCCATGCCGGACAAGACGTCGCCGTTCTCGGAGTTCTTCTCCATCTCCAAGGGGATGTACTCGGGGGCGCCACCCCAAGCCGCGACGATGATGGCTCCGAGGAAGCGATTCTCGTTTGTGAGCAGGTAGTTGGTGATCTCAGCTGTGCGGGCACCGACACCGCGCTGGATCATCGTCCCTAGGTCCTGGTTCCCACCGAGGTCGTGTGCGAAGTTGATCTCCCGCGCGACGGCGGCGTAGCTCATGAGGCATGAGTAGTAGGTCCAGTTCCCAACCTTCGCTTCAAAGGCCGGGACGAACGTCTTCGAGGGCATGAGTTCCTCTGCTTCGTTGGGAGTTGATCAGGACTGCCAGGCGGAGCGCGGAGTACCGAGGCGCCCACGGAGCTTGGGGCGTCCCCGGTCATTGAGAGGTGGATTGTGCAGGCGAATGAGGCGCTTCTCCAGCCCTTCGATCCTGTTGCGCTCCTGCACGGTGGCGCACCAGAACTCCATGGGCTGGAGGATGAGGTATCGCGCTAGCCGCTGATTGCGGTTGGTGGGCTCCGTGTCGGTCCACAGACTTTCGGGGTCGCCGCGAAGGAACTTCCGGTAGTCCTTGTATCGCTGGCGGATCGTGTTTCCGTAGTCGGTCTGCGACGCCCCGGCCTGCCCGATGTACAGGAGTTGAGGGAACGTGCCGTGAGTCGGCACGCTGCCGACCTGAAACTGGAACGGCGGCCGCCAGACGAACATGTACAGGCCAGGAGCGTCCGGGAGCGCCGGAGCCAGGTCCTCCGTGGCGCGGTGGACTTCCCATGGGTCAGCGAACTCCAAGAGGTCTTGGGTGAGTTGCTCACAGTGCTCGGCGTCGAGCATGCGGAGCAATCCCAGCTCCACCTGGAGGGCGGGGCTGTCCTCCTCCCGGTACCTCTGGACTATTCGGCTGAGTGAGTTCGAGTTCGCTGTGCCTGAGCCAGCCATATGTCAGGAGCCCTCCCCCGCTGAGTGACCTTGATGGAGCTCAGTGTGACAGGTAGGACTGACAAACAATCAGCGGAAAACGCAAGAGGCCCAGTTCGCGGAGCGTTCCGTCAACTGGGCCCCTCGCTAAATGTGGATCAGAGGTGGCAAACGGCGCAGCCGGCCTCGTCGCTGTCATCGTCGAGCGCGTCGGACAGGACCTCAAGCAGCGGCCTGTTCGGCTTCACCTTCTTGGCTGCCCGATCGAGCGCCGCCTGATGCTTCGCCTCGATCTCGTCGCGACGTCCTATCAGCTCTCCCAGCGACTCGCCCTGAGACCAGGTGTACTTTCGGTCTTGCATGGCCGTGTCCTGGTGCCTGACCTTGTCCTCGTACTCAACAGCCTTTTCGTAGAGATCCGGGTGCCGGTCCTTGAGGCCGACCCACTCGTGCTTGCGCTGGAAGAAGCAGAAGTAGCAGCCGGAGCGCGTGCGCCACTCGTAATAGCCGGGGAGGCCGATGCCAGCTTCGTCGAGGATACGGTCCACGCCCGCGCGGTCAATCCCATCCTCGCGGAAGGGGAAGACCGCAGTGATGTTCGGCTTGGTGCTGACATAGCCGAGCCGGTTCTCGTCTGCGCGGATGGCCACGTACGAGATGGCCTCGTCGTCGCCGATCCACTCCTCAAGTGGCCTGATCTTCAGGTTCTTGGTGCACCAGCGCATTTGAGGGCTCGGCAGCGTGCCCTGGTAGACCTCGAGCCAGTGATCGAAGTCTCGGGAGGAGTTCAGGCGCTCGATTGGCTTACCCAAGGCGCCCTCAAGACGGTTGAGGTACTCGTACGTCTCTGGCAGCTCGGCCCCGGTGTCACAGAAGAAGTACTCCATCTCCGGTACACGATCGCGCATGTAGATCGCGAGAGATGAGGAGTCCTTGCCCCCCGAGATCCCGAGAACGTGGCGCTTCTTGCGCTGGGAGCCGTCGGTGTCTGTCACAGCTGCTCCTTCTTCTCAGATGTGGCGCTGCCCTGGCCGGACAGGCGCTCGGCCAGGGCGGCGAGCAGGATGCGTGCGCCGTCGGGGCCCAGTGCTTCCTCAGCTTGCCTGATGACACTGACAACGAGCTTGTCAGCTGCATTTCGCGACTTCTTCGGGACGTGGATGAGCGTGCGCTCCTCCGTCCCTTGGGGAGTGGTGAGCGTCAGCAGGTGGGTGTCGATCTGGCGCTGCTTCGGCTTCGCGCGATTAAGGGACGCCACGGCAGGCTCATCGACTACCTCCTCCGCGACGTCGTACAGATGGCTCACGCGGTCAAGTGCACGTGCCCTGTCCCGTACGACACGAGGGAAGACCTCCATGTTCCGGTCAGTCCAGTCACCGAGCGCCTGATTGACGAGCTGGACCACGACTGTGCCGAGCCAGTCGTCGTCGGGCAGCATCTCGTTTAGCACTCGGGTCACAAAGCCATGGAGACTGACCTCGAGCGAGGCATCGGCGAAGCCACGCATGCGCTCGGCCAGACCTGTCCGCAGTTCGCCGGTACTCGATGCAGGGAGCCTGAATTCCTGCGCCAGTGTCTCGACTACATACCGGGACAGGTTCGCGCTGGCATCCGTAAGTTCGTTGAGCGCGGCGGTGAGGCGTGCGACGTATGCCTCTGCGGCCTCGGGATCCTTCTGCGTGCCCGGAGTGATCTCCTCGAAGCCCAGGGCTTCCGGGAGCTCCTCAAAGACCAGCTGGTCGGGGTCGGTCGCTTCGGTCAGTACTCGGCGAACGACGAGGGTGTCGTCGCTAAGACGCTTCGTCTTCCGCGAGTATTGGTCGAGGACCATGATCCGTTCCAGCATCCCGCGGGTTACCGCAAGCAACGCTGGGTTCCGATTGGCACGGCTGCGCGGGATATCAACGCCGAGCGACTTAACGAGACCGTCGAGTACGAGTCGCCGCTGACCGCGATCAAACGGGGTCGATTTGAGCGCGAACCGCTCGGGGTTGACGTTCAAGCGCTCCATGATCGGAGCGGTGAGGCGCGGGCAGTAGTTGCCTTCCTCAAAGAGGGCTACATCGTTGCCCCGGATGACGAGTCCGGCAACTACCAGGATCGGGACGACACCGGCCTTGACGCCGTACGGAGGAGCCATGAGCCGCTCGTAGATCTCTACGATGTTGGTCGGCTCCTTTGCATCGCTCAATGCCTCCTCAAGCGCCTCCCAAACAGGCATAACACTCGCGTTCGTGGCGACTGTCGGGCGAGACATCCCGTGGGTATGAATGCTGCCTTCAGAGTTCCTTCCGCCAGTGATCTCGCCAGCGGCACGGTGCAGTCCGAGGTGCTCAACGACGCCGTCGTACAGGGCACGCTCTGCCGGGAACTTGTCGTGGGGCCAGCCGAGCAGAGGCAAGCCGGTCTTCTCGATCATCGACGTGAGGACTTCACGGCGTGTTCGAGCGGCGTTACTGGTGAGCTGGTGACGTCCCACCATCTCGTTCCGTACGTGCGGGGTCTGGTCGTAGACCACGTTGCATGCTTCGGATACGAGCCCTGCGTAGCTGCGGGCCTTGAGTTGCCGGGCGGGCTCACCGTCGGTGTCCTCACCGCTATTCCACAGGAACCAGCTCGACTCGTCGCTTCCCGGGCGGAACGCCTCGGCGAGCATGGCGGTGATGCGCTGGGAGAACTCACCAGCTCGCTCGTTGATCTCCCGCCGAGCGACATGGTCTAGGTCCTCGTCGCTGATGAGGTCCTGGAGCGCCACCAGGGTGTTGCCGACGTCCAGCACCGCCTGGGGATTCTTGGTGACGCCCACGACGACTGGGAGTGGCGAGTCCACCCGAGGGCTGCTGTTCAGGCCACCGAAGTGGAAGACGAGCATCCCGTCTGCCGCGTCCTGAACGACCTTCGGGCCGCGCAGCTTTTCCGTCCGATGGCTGACCGCGGTGACGAAGTGCCGCTGCATACCGGTGAGCTGGCTGTGTGCGCCAGCGGCCACCGCGTTCGGGAGGACATTCGTCCCGAGGTGCTTGTTGAAGTAGCGCACCACGTCATCAGGCTGCAGCTGAGTGGCGATCTCTCGAACCCGGGCGTCGATGTCGACATCGGTGCCCTGCCAGATCCGGTACTCGTCGCTGTACGAACGGTGGACGACCAATCCGTCTTCCACCAATTTGTCCAGCCGCTCCCGCAACTGGTCAAACCGCTTCGTGTCGGTGGCGTCGGTCGGGTCGTTCAGCGCGAACTGGATCATTGCCGGCGTAGCGCGCAACAGCCCATCAGCGTCAATGAGATTGAGGACGCCGATCGCCTTGAGCAGCTCCTGGTCCGTTTCGGGGAGCCCGTTGGCCTCCTCAAGGCGAGCGTTGATCTCCAGCCACCGGCTTGCTTTCGAAGACGCGAGGATCGTGGTGCGCCCTGCAGAGAAGAAGAAGTCGTATAGCTGCGGGAGACGGATCGTCGAGGCGAGCTCCGCTGCTTCGACGGCGCAGGTGTCGAGGCTGCGCCGTACTGTGAATGGCTCATCGTTGACCAGGAAGCCGCTGAGGCTTCGATCGTTCTGGCCGATCTGCGCTGCCATGAGCGGAGCCGCGACGGCAGTAAGAGGGTGTAGTGGGTACAGCTGGGCGAACGACTCTGCCGAGATGTCAACTACCGAGTGCAGCGACTGCTGGCGCCAGATGCCGTACGCCGCCTGCGCCTGAGACTCAACCAGCTTGCGGCCCTGCGCCGGCACCTCGGAATGGGCCAGCTTCCGCTGGAGAAGGTAGACCGCATCACCCAGGTTGGGAGCGAAGGTGACGTCCTCGAATCGGCCCTGGACCTTGGCCCACTCCTGGGTCTGCACGGAACTGGACCGCGAAGCGTAGTCGGAGAAGGCCAGGTGCTGCAGGGTGAACATGAAGAGCGGCAGCCCCTTGGCGCCAGCGCCCTTCTCCGCGAGGAGCTGCAGGAGGAACACATCACTCTCGGAGCTATTGCTCTCGCTGACGGAGACCAGATACTCCAGCGTCTTGCCGAACTCATCAATGATGAGGAGGAGTGGCGCCTTGTCGCACAGCGTCGTAACCGCGTTGAGCAGGCTGTCGGTAGTTGGGACGTCCGTCTCGGCACAAGCCGCCATGACAGTGGAGACGTCCTTCGGGACACGCTTCTTCCACTTCCGCTCCACCGCGGTCTGCAGCGCCCGATGGATGGTGGCCGCCAGCGGCTCTCTGCGTGCCGTTGTGACAGCGCCCAAGAAGCCATCAGCCGCAAGCGCCTCGCGATTCTCAGCAATCTCCTGCGCCAGTGCAGGGTTGGTGGCTGCGACCGCCTCGTAGGCATTGGCTCGACGTTCGGAGTCGTGGCCGAGAAGGGCGTCAATCAGGTTGGAGAGTGTCGACTTTCCGGAGCCGTACGGGCCAGTAAACGACCAGGCGCGAGTGCGCTTGAGGTCTCCGAGCGCGTTACCCACCCGGTCCAGGACATCGAGGGCGCGCACGCCCACGTATGGGGAGTGCAAGTCCTGCGCGCGGACGTCGCGCTCCAGATTGGTGGAACGGAATTCCGTTCCAACGAAGCTGATTCCAGCAGGGATCTGGAGAGCCGCGCCCTTCCGCTTGGCGCTGGGAGATGTTTTGGTCGCCGTGGTCACGCGAGCTCCTCGATCATGGTGGCCTGCTGGGGGATCTGCCCCTGCGTGGCCTCAGCATCGTCCGTACTCTTCTTAAGGCCTGGGTTCTGCCGCGCCCACTCTTCGGGGGTCGGGAACCCGGTACGGTCACGCACGCGACCGTACTGCTCGTCGAGGATGTCCCAAGCCAAGGTTTCCGGGTTGTCCGCGAAACGGAGGCTCCGCTGCCCGAGCGACTCCACGATCTCCAACTGGGGGTGGTTCTCGACGAAGCCTTCGATCGACCTAGCGAGTTCGGGCTCACGCATGTGGAAGGCACGGCCAGGAGCGCCGGGCTCACTGGCAAGGCGGGCCAACGAAATGGAGTCGGGCTTACGAGAAAATCGAGCAGCGTAGTCGAGGCAGGTGTGCACGAGCACGCTCGGTGGCAAGCTCGGGCGGATGCCGCTGGTGAAGCGGTAAGTGCGTTCCTTGCCGCGGCCTCCTTGATACTCGAGCAGGCCGAGCTCCTTGAAGGGGCAGAGCAACGAGTCCTCAAAGCTGCCCGGGGAGAGTGGATTCGCGTCCATGTCCGGGGCGTACATCTTGACGAAGCACTGGACGTCCCGGCTGATCGAGTCGGGCGCCGGCCACTTATCGCGATCGAAGCTGCTGTGCACCTCTCGTGTAATGAGGGTAGCCATCTCGTCCACCGTGACGCGAGCAAGCGGCGCGAGGTGGAACATCACATACCAGCTCGGCACGAGGCACTTGGCTTCCCTCTCGCCAGAGACGAGCCACCAGTGCAATAGCCAGAGGCTTCCGGTGTCCTCGAGGTAGGGGTCTGCGCCATCCTCGTCAAGGAGCCACCGCGCACGCCAAGTTGGGGCTGCCGCGAGCGCGCGTGCCTGCACATCGGCACTGCGGTATTCGTGGGTGAGTTTGAACGCCTGCGCCCAATACCTCATGGAATCGACCATGTTCTTTCCCACGCCCAGACGCACAAGCGCATCAGGGGCGTGGAAGAGCATCTCGTCCTTTTTCACCTGTAGGTATGCCTTGTGCAGCCAACCGAAGCGCGGAGGGAAACTCTCGTGCCTGTTGAATTTCAGTCCGACGACGTCGGAGGAGAGGCGGCCTTCTGGCATTACGGTCGAACCCTTCAGTTCAAGGTATGAGTGCGAAGTCTTAAGTCGAGATCAAGGATGGCCAGGCGCATCCATGACGGCCCGTACGTATGTCACAGCTCGTACGGTGGCGTCGATGGCTTTGCGAATCTCCTGCTCCGTGGTGGCGTAGCCCAGCGAAAAACGGAGGGTGGAGTCGGCAGCCTCCCGGCCTAGCCCCATGGCCAACAGGACGTGACTCGGGGTGGGCGCGCCAGCAGAGCAGGCGCTTCCGTCGGACACAGCGATGTCGGGCATCGACGTGAGGAGCGCGTCGGCGGGGCAGCCAGGGAAGGTGACACTGGAGACGCCGGGCAGACGTGTGGAGCCGACACCATTGACGTAGCTCCCAGGGAGTTGCGCGAGGATCGCGCCCTCCAGAAGATCACGCAACTTTCCGATGCGAGATGCCTCGGCATCGAGCTCACGGTGGGCAGCCTCGGCAGCAGCGCCCAGGCCGACGATCCCAGGAACGTTGAGCGTGCCGGCACGCCAACCTCGCTCGTGTCCCCCTCCAAACATGAGCGGTCGCTGCGGCAGCGGGGTGCCGCGTCTGATGTAGAGCGCGCCGACTCCCGGTGGGCCGCCGAACTTGTGGGCAGACAGGGAGAGCAGGTCCACGTGGAGATCCCCCAGGTCGAGGGGGAGCCGACCGACATACTGTGTCGCGTCTGTGTGAACCAACGCGCCGACCGAGTGCGCTATCTCTGCAATGGGGGCGAGATCGGTGACGACCCCTGTCTCGTTGTTCGCCAGCATGATCGAGACGAGGGCCGTTCCACGCTGCTCGACCTCGGTTCTGAACGCGCCATAGTCGATCTTCCCCTCACCGTCGACGGGCAAGATCATTAGAGAGTCCGGAACCTCAGCAGTCAGGGCCCGAGCAGTCTCCAGAACTGCCGGGTGCTCGACTGCAGAAGTGACGATGCTCCCTTGGCTTGCGTAAGTGGCGTGCAGCGCAAGGTTGTTGGCTTCTGTCGCGCCCGATGTGAAGATGAGTTCGCCGCGAGAGCAGTTCAGCAAATCTGCGACTTGCTGACGCGCCCGATCCACCCTTCCTGCGGCATCGCGACCGTGATCGTGGATGCTGGAGGCATTGCCTACCGCCTGAAGCGCGTCGTGCGTGGCCCGCAGCGCTTCCGGGCGCATGGGTGCGGTCGCGTTGTAGTCGAGGTACACCGCCTGCGCGGCGTATGAGCCTGTGTTCATGGAGTGCCCCCGCCTGCTGAGATTGGCTCCCTACGTCGCTCCTGGTGACTGTTCTCGTAGCTAGCTCATCTTCCACCAGGAGTGCCCTGAGATCCTAACGGACTCACCAACCCCTTGAGGCAGGCTCGCCGGAGCCGCGAGTTTCAGCCACTCCGGGCCACAGATCTACCGGAGCACCCCCCACCCTTAAGCCGTCAGGGCTAGGCTTGATCCGGTGCCGTGAACACGCAGGTCCGCCGACCCTGACCGTCGGCAACCGTCTTCAGTAGCGGTCAAACGCAGCAGGCAGTATGGCCGCGAACGGGGGCGAGGCGCGATGAACGAGCAACTGATCGCAGCCCTTCGGCGAGCTCATCCGATCTACGAGATCCCAGAGGACGACCTCGTAGGGGAAGTTCTCATTCCAGCGATCAAGGTGTCGGATGACGTTCGGATCGCTGCCGGCTTCTTCAGCTCTCAGTGCCTCGCGCAGATCGCGCCGGGCCTAGCAGACTTTTTGCGCCGAGACACCGGCACACTTCAGCTCCTGATCAGTCCGGCGGTCGACGCGACCGACCTAGCAGCGATGGAGCGAGGGGGCCGGAGCCCTGAGCAGGTCATTGAAGCTTCCCTCGATCGCCTGCTTGATGAAGCAGCCCTCTCCGAGCATGCTCTTGTGCATCACACCCTCGAATGTCTCTCATACCTTGTCGCAACCGGACGCCTGAAGGTCCGCTTCGCCCTCATGAAGTCCGGCATGTACCACAAGAAGCAGTGGCTCATCAGGTCAGACTCGGAGTGGGCCGCGGTGCATGGCTCGGGCAATGCGACCGCACGAGGACTGCTCGTAAACGGCGAGCAGATGACGGTTGATCAACCCTGGCGTGATGGACACATCGCCTCGGAGCGCGTGTCCAAGCTCCTGGCAGGCTGGGAAAGGCAATGGCACAACGAGAGTCCACACGTGCTAGCCGTGGATCTCAACGATGGCCTCCGACTGGCAGGACGGCAACGTAATACGGCGCAGGCGCCGACCATTGATGACTTCTGGCGGGCATGGCACGCCGATCACGTACGAGGTTTGGAACCCCCACTGCCTCCCGGCGTGAGTCTTGCTCAGCCAAGGCTTCTTTCGATCCCGCCCGATATCGAGTGGCGCAATGGCCGCTACGCACACCAAGCGGCAGCAGTCGAAGCCTTCTCGGTCAACGGCTCTCGGGGGATTCTGGCCATCGCCACGGGGGGAGGCAAGACCCAGACGTCCTTGATTGCTGCAGTCCAACAGCAAGACCGTCACAAAGGGCCAATGGTTGTGATCGTGATCGTCCCGAGTGCGCCACTGGTACGGCAATGGTCCGATATTGTCCGGCGTTTCGGGACCGAACCATTTCTACCAAGCGGCAGCTCCGGGCCTAAGCGAGAAGCCCGTCTCGAGGAAATTAAGGCTGGACTTGCTACACAAGGATCGTACACATCGGTGATCGTGTGCACCCAGAAGCTCTTCACTACGGACGCGTCTTTCCGGGGGTTCATCGACACCCTCCCCCCATCGGTTCTCGCGATGGTCATCGGGGACGAAGTCCACAACCTCGGCTCAAAGAGCTTCATGTCACAGAAGCCCGAACGCTTCGACGTCCGCTTGGGCCTCTCAGCAACTCCGAGTCGGCAGTACGACCCTGAAGGCACCGCAGGCCTGCTCGGCTACTTCGGTCCGGAGCTATTCGAATTCACGCTCAAAGACGCCATCCGATCCGGTTGCCTGAGTCCATACAACTACCATCTCCATGAAATCCCTCTCTCCGAGGATGAGATGGCAGAGTATGAAAACTTGACTCGACAGCTGCAACGGAAGGGGTTCCAGCAAGCGGACGATGGTAAAGATTCCGATCTGCAGGCGCAGATCGAGCATCTACTCCGCCGCCGGCGCGCTCTTCTTGAGCATGCCGAAGCGAAGATCCCAGCCCTACGTCAGCTCCTCGCTATGCACGGATCGCGCGATGTGAGTAAGACGCTCATCTATACATCAGCGAAGCCCCCTGTGCTCACCCGCGAGCGTCAGATTGATGCCGCTAATCGGATGCTCGACGAGTTGCGCATCAGTTTTCACCAGTTCACTCATGCAGAGACTGCCAAGCGTGGATCAGGGAAATACCTGGAAGCCTTCGAGCGAGGGGAGTATCAGGTCCTGACAGCCATGGCGGTCCTGGACGAAGGAATTGACATTCCGCAAACTGACACCGCCTATCTGCTGGCTTCGAGCACCGTGCGCAGGGAATGGGTTCAGAGGCGAGGCAGGATTCTCCGACGTGCGGAAGGTAAGGAGACTGCCAATCTCCATGATTTCCTAGTGCTCCCGCCAACGCTGGGAACGAGAGAAGGGCGCGCGCTCCTAATCGGTGAACTGAAGAGGGCGCGAGAGTTCGCGAGTGCGGCCGATAACGAATACGACTCGAATGGCCCCCGGGCCGTCATCGACAGGCATGAGCGAACGCTCTAACGGGGAGGGATCGATGACTACATCGCCGCGAATTGGTCAAGTTGCACACGAGGAAGTAGCCGCGCGCAGCGAACGGTACACCGGATATCACGATGACCTTGTTTCAGCTCTCAATGTCCTTGTGCGGCAACAGGACCACACGAGCCCAAGACAACGCCAGGACAATCTCCAGAAGGTCATTGAGAAACTCGGGGCACAGGCGATCAACCTCGGAAGGAACGAAGCCTGATGAGGCTGCATCGTATCCAAGTGCACAACTTTAAGTTGTTGCTAGATGTCCGAATTGACCTCTCAGTGGACCCCGAACGCCCACTGACTGTCATCCGCGCCGAGAACGGCTCAGGTAAGACATCTCTACTTTACGCAATCCTGTGGGGGCTCTATGGCGTGAGCGGCCTCAGAGCAGTGACAGGCATAGAGAAGATCCGCCTAACTTCCACGGCCAGTCCGGCAGGAATACCCGTCATGGTCGAGGTCAGCCTTGACTTCGAAGTCGAGGACGATGGTGTACTAGCTCGCTATCGACTTCAGCGGACGGTGAGCGAGACTCCTGCGGAGGGAGATGAATTCGAGCGAGGCAATGAAATCGTTCGCCTCACTCGACTGACTGAGGCCGGAGGGGAGCCGACGGCGTTGCCCGAGCGATGGATAGCGCACCGGCTACCCGAACGCCTCGCCGATGTCTTCTTCACGAATGGTGACGACGTTCAGAGGTTCATTAGCGGTCGGCAGAATGCACACAAGCGCCAGGAGAAAGTGCACCTGGCTATCGAAAGCCTTCTAGGAATCGGCATGCTTCGGAAAGCCGCCGATGACGCCGCTGCTGTATACGAAATCTACGAGAAGCGCGCCGCGAAAGACGCGGGCTCTAAGGTTGAAGCGCTAGCAGATCAGAGAGATACGCGAAAGAATAAGTACGATGAACTCGTCGCCAGGGTAGACGTACTTTCGGCACGCCAGAAGAACATGGAAGACACCCAGGCTCAAAAGCGGCGCGAACTTGAGGCGATCAAGGATGTTGGGGACCTTGAGATCCTCAATGCCCAGATTTCTGACCTCGAGCGCGATTGCGTAGCACTGGACTCCCGCAGGAATGAATGTCTGCGCGAGATGTCCCTGTTGTTGCGCAGCGAGATCACCTCCTGGTCTTTGATGAGCGAGTCCCTCGCTGCCGGGCTCGAGCGCCTCGATGAACTCGCAGACAAGAGAATTATCCCGAGCCACTCAATCCAGGTCCTTCATGACTGCCTTGACGACTACCGGTGCATCTGTGGGGAGTCGCTAGACCGTGGCACCTCCCACCGAAACCACGTGCAGGGCCTTCTCGCTGAGCAACAGAAAAGGAGCGAGGTAGGTGAATGCCTCTCCAATACGAGATACCGCGCACGCGCCCTTCGCGATATTGGGGGCCAGTCAGATAGATTCCCCGAGCGAAGGACTGAACTCCTCGCGGAGTATACGACAATCACGCAAGAGATTGAACGTAAAGGTGCTTTGCTTAATGTTACAAAGGAGCGACGGGGGCGGATTGATGACGAAAGGGTCCGCTGGCTTCAGGGTGACTTGAGCGACCTGGACGAGAAGATTAAAGATGCCATCTATGAGCACGGCAATCTCAGCAACCAGGTCGAGGCCGCGCGGCAGGACCTCGCCGTTAAGCAAAAGGCTCTGGAGAAGGCTCAGCGCGACGCTCAAATCAGTGCAGATATTGCCACCAAGCGCGATATTGCCCACGATCTGAAGACTCTTGTTTCTGCCGTGCGTCATCGCTTGGAGGGCGAATACGTCAATCGTGTCTCGGGTAGACTGCAAGTAATGTTTCTGGAAATCATTGGCACTGATAGTTCTGCTACGCAAGGGGTCTATACGGGCGTAACGATCACGGATTCTTTTGACATTAAAGTAATGAGTCAAAGGGGTGCTTTTTTCGATCCCGACTTTGAAGTCAACGGGGCGTCACAGCGAGCTTTGACCCTCTCATTCGTATGGTCGCTCATGGAGGTGGCTGGCGTCGTCGCTCCACGTTTCATTGACACGCCTCTTGGGATGGTATCCGGCGATACAAAACGCCGCATGGTCGAGGCTATAACCCGCCCCGCAAATCGATCGGAGACGCCCTTTCAGGTTGTCCTCTTGCTTACAAGGTCGGAGATTGCCGGCATCGAAGACATCCTGGATGATCGCGCCGGCTCATTCATAACGCTCTCGTGCAGCCATCACTACCCGCGGGACCTATCGAACAACTGGCTTGTTGAAGCTCCGGTATCACGAACCTGTGCATGCACGCATCGAGAAATTTGTGGCGTGTGTGCCCGGCACGGTGACGTCGAGCATCTTCAGTACCGTGAACAGGGGGTCCCGCAGTGACGGTGGCACCGTACGCCAGCATTGATCTCTACATGCCGGAAGATGCGCATCGAGTCATTCGAAACTGCACCGGCCAAGGGAAGATATTTAGTCGCCAGATTGACGGATGGTGGCTTGGGCTGTGCATCGGCGTCAGAAAGGGTGAACGTCTGCCGTTTCAGTCAGACGCTCAGCGCGTTAAGTTCATGGACGGCTCCATCTTCAACAGTGACCCGTGGCGGGTGACTCACCTGGAATTGCTTGCTCTTACGAAAGAGGGCGACGATGTCTTGACGGAGCCACGACGGGTCGTTGGGCTGGCCATGGAGTATGCAAACTTCGGGCTTGAGTGGCTGGGAAATGAGTGCCTACTCAAGACGGAACCCACATTGTCGGTCCTTAGTCGCCTCGACCTGAGCACACTCGCTCCAGGCTGAAGACCGATCGTGATCCACGCGTGTCGGTATGGGAATCAGCCTAGATGGGAGTGCTACCGAAGAAGAAGGGTAGTTGGTGCCAGTGCGCGGCAAATTCGTGCGGGATCGAATCCCAGACATCATCATCAGAGTTTTTGGGCGCTACCCCAGAGACAGCTCCGGAGGAGATTGTCGACGTCCTTGAGGCGGTGCCGGCGCTGGACTTGGAAATGGGCGCTACCCAGCGGGAGAAGAGCAGAGCGCAGATGGCCGAAGCACGAGGTGGCTTCGGCCTCTGCACCGTCTGGCTGGGCAACGTGAGCAGGTGAGTAGGACGCTCCGCGATGGCACCAACTCTTGGCGCGACTCAGTGAGCTTCGCCTAGCTTAGCTGCGCTCTCTCCCTCCCTGAGCGCTCTGTGCCGGGAGGGCGTACCCGTCTAGGCGGTACTGCTCGGACTGCACCAAGCACATGCGGCGGAAGTTTCCAAGATCGCCGTCGTCGTGGCGCATCAAATCGGCGAAGCGGCCGTGTTCGGTGACGCGGCTGCGATCGAGGACGTAGATCTCGCCGGCATGCCGGACGCTGTGGAGGCGATGGGTAGTCAGGATGATCGTCTGCCCCTTGGCCGCACGGCTGCGAATCTGGTCGAATATCCGCTGCGTAGCCTCAGTATCGAGCGAGCTGGTCGGCTCATCGACCACCGCGATCTGGGCATCCCTGTGGTGAGCTCGAGCGATCCCGATGCGCTGCCATTGAACGCCGGAGATCTGATGACCTGCCTTGTAATGGGCCAGCAGGGTATCGGAGCCGCGAGAGCGTGTCCGATGGCCAAGGTGATCCGGGCCGTGAATGGCTACCTGTAGGAGTCCTGGGCGACGACCGCGCCACGGTCAAAGAGATTGGCGGAGTCGAGATCGATGGGCTGCGGCGACGCCTGCCCGATCTTCCCCGCAAGAAGTGCCTTGACTGGGAGCTGGCGGATCCGGCTGGGCAGGAGTCGACGCCGTTCGCCCCATCCGCGACGAGATCAAGCCCAGCATCGAGGTCCTCATCGCCGAAATCGATGCCCAGTAGAAAGCGACGCCACCGCACAGTGCAACGCCTCGCGCTGAGCACCGACCAGCCTGTCTCGGCGGCAGGCCAGTCAACTGTGATCACAGCATGAACAGTGCAGCCTCGGTGCTGGATGTGCGGCCCGGCCGCACTCGCAGTGCCTCAGTGCGGAGCCTCAAACGGCGCTGCGGCGTCAGTCACGCGGCGCTACACAGCTGACCTGCGATGACGTTCCACGCGTTCCCGATTCGATGCAGAGGCGTTTCGAGGCCCTACTGCGACGGGGCTCTGACCTGCAGTTTCGCAATTATCCGCAAGGCCCACGGAGGCGACGGAGGCGGGGATCTGTCGGAAAACGTGTTGGAAAATCGGTCCAAGCGGACACGATGATCCAGGCCGTCTTGCGGACAGGGCTGTGGTGGCCTGGCTACGAGGCCTGGGCCACCGCGGACAGTGTAGCGGGTGGGGCTTGATCCGCATTCGGTTCCGTGGCGGCCGGCTCTCGTAGGAGTGGGTGGCGGGGCGGATCGCCGTCCGCGCCCCGTCTCGGCGGAGTGCTCGCCCGCGGCTGCCGGCGCCGTGTCCTCGACGGGGCCGTGATCTCGCCGAGTTCGTGCGCTGCGAGAGGGCGGGGGCGGGGCTCAGTACGCGGTTGGCCGGGATCCGATGAGAGGTCAAACCACGTGCCTAGGTTGCCAGTTGAGCGTCCATGGATCGTTTGGTACCGGGTGGCCGGGTGGCCGGGTGGCCGGGTGGCCGGGTGGCCGGGTGGCCGGGTGGCCGGGGCAGGGAGGGGAGGGGCGCCGTCCCCGGCTCAGCGCTCGTCTGTGGTCTCGCCTGCCATGTGCCCGTCGGCCGCCTGCCCGCTGGCTGCCTGCCCGCCAGTCCCCTGCCCGCAGGCCCCCTGCTCGGCGTGGAAGCTGCCGACGAGGGTCTTGAGCAGTCCTGGATAGCGGGCGTCCAGGTCGTCCCTGCGGAGCGAGATCCAGCAGCGGGTGCTCTCCGAGCGGGTGCGGGTCACCCCCGCCTCTCGAAGGATCTTCGTGTGGTGCGAGGCCGTTGACTTGGGGGTTTCGCCGCTGAGCTCGCCGGATGTGTACTCCTGCCCGTCCATCAGCCGGGCGACCATGCCGAGTCGTGTGTCGTCGCTCAGCGCGTGCAGTACGTCGGCGAGCTTGATGTCCCCCGTGGCGGGGTGTCGGTATCTGCGCACCTCGCCAGGATCGCACACACGGCCGCCGGTGACCCTCCCACCTGCTATGTTCAATGTTCTCGAACTTCGAACAATCGTCAGGAGTCACGACGCATGCGTCGCATACTGCTGCTGGCCCTGGGGGCGTTCGCCCTCGGGCTGGACGCCTATGTCATGGCCGGTCTGCTGCCGGTCGTCGCCGGTGACCTTCATGTCTCCGCGTCGGCCGCCGGCCAGATGGTCACCGTCTTCACGCTCTGCTACGCCCTCGCGGCCCCCGTATTCGCCACCGTGCTCGCCGGGCGGCCCGCCCGCGTGATCCTCTCCCTGGCGCTCCTCGTCTTCACGCTCGCCAACGCGCTCTCCGCGCTGGCGACTTCACTGATCGTGCTGCTCATCGCGCGGGCTGTGGCGGGTATCGGCGCGGGTGTCTACTCCCCGCTCGCCGCGGCCACCGCGGCCTCGCTGTCGCCGCCCGAGCGGCGCGGCCGGGGGCTGGCGATCGTCATGGGCGGCATGAGCGTCGGCACGGTCGTCGGCGTTCCGGTCGGTGTGGTGCTCGCCCACCACATCAGCTGGCGCGGCACCCTCTGGCTGGTCACCGCGCTGGGATTCATCGCCCTGCTCGGCGCGGCCACCCTGCTGCCCAAGCTCCCCGCCTCGCCCCCGCCCGCGTTCAAGGAGCGCATCGGCGTCCTGGCCAACCGCCGGGTCGCCCCCATCGCGCTGGTCTCTTTCCTCGCCGGCGTCGCGAGCCTGGGCCTGTACACCTACCTGGCCTCCTTCCTTTCCGACTCCGCCGGTCTGTCGGACCCGACCGGGTACCTGTGGGCCTGGGGCATCGGCGGTGTGGTGGGCAGCCTGTGCGTGGGCCCGTTGGTGGACCGGACCAAGAAGGCGTACGGCATCGCCACCGTCCTCTTCGTCCTGCTGGCCGTGTCCCAAGTGGCCCTGCCCGGCGTCGCCTCCACCCGCTGGGGCCTGATCCTGCCGCTGATCGTCTGGGGCGCCGCCGGCTGGGCACTTCAGGTCCCCCAGCAGCACGAGCTGATCGCGGCCGAGCCGGAGCACAGTTCTGTCGCCGTCTCCCTCAACAGCTCGGCCGTGTATCTGGGCAGCGCCACCGGTTCGGCGCTCGGCGGTCTCGTCCTGGCGTCGGGCGTGTCCCCGTCCGGCCTGCCGTACTGCACCGCACCGGTCGCCTTCGCCGCCCTGGTGCTGCACCTGACGCTGGTTCGCTGGGGCCGCAAGCGCCCGGCCCCGTCCGTAGGGGCCGCACCGGTCGCCGACGGGGGAGTCAAGGTCTCTGCGTAATACGGCATGCGGCTCATGACTGTCCGCGTAAGGCGACTGGTGGCTGAAGGGTCCCGGTGGCCCCGAATGGCGTTCTGTTGCTCGGGTTCGGGTTCGGGGCCGTGGCGCGCGCGTTCGGGCATCGCTTCGGGAGGCGCGGAGGGGTGGAGGGGTGGCCGGGGGCAGGTGCTTCCGTCGCCTCGGAAGCACCTTGTGGTGTCGTGCCCAGCACAAACGGGGGCGATGGGTGCCGACCGGTGGCCACTTGTGGAGCGCGGAGGGAGGCTCAGGCGCGCGGCTACGGGCCGCCCTTGGGTTGCGCCGGCTGGGTGGCGTTCCGGTCGGCGCCTCGGTAGCCGTGTGAGGTGACCCGTGTTGTCCGGCGCGGTCGATTCCGCGCTTCGGTTGGACCCACGCTTCGGCAGGCTCGTCTGGTCCGCGGGCCCGCCCTGACTCCCTTGATGTGCGGGCCCCGCCCTGTCTCCATCGGGATGAGGGGGGCTCCGGGAGAGCGCCTCTAGGGAGCCGTGTCAGCCGTGTCAGCCGTTCAGGGGCCAGGGCCGCGTCAGCCGTGTCAGCCGTTCAGGGGTCAGGGTCGCGTCAGCCGCCCAGGGGGCAGGCCGCGTCAGCTGCTCAAGGGGCAGGGCTGTGTCAGCCGCCCAGGTGCCAGCTGATGGTGCCGTCCGTGGTGGCGAGGGTGGCGAGGATGATCAGGTCGGCGGCGCCGAGGGTGATGCCCAGGAGGGCGCGGCCGCGGCGGTGGGTGCCGCGGGCCAGGGCGAGGGCGCCGAGTACCAGGGCGCAGGGTCCCAGGAGGACGTTGAGGACCAGAGTGCCGAGCAGGCCGAGGATGAAGGAGGCCACGGCCATGCCGTCGGCGTGCGAGCGCTTCCGGTCGGGCGCGGTCGGCTCGGGAGCCGTTTCCGCGGGGCCGGCGGCCGGGGTCTCGGTGGTCGGATTCTCGGCCGTCGGATTCTCGGCCGTCGGGTTCTCGGCGGTCGGGGTCCCGGTGGTCTCCGGGGTGGTGTCGGTGTGGGTGCGGAAGGCACTGAGCGTGGTCATCAGGAGGTCTCCTCGGCCTTGTGGTGGCGTTCGCGGAGGTAGAAGACGAGCAGCCAGCCGGCGATGACGGCTGCCGCGATGAGGGAGACCGGGACGGGGAGGTGTGCCGCGGTGCCCAGCATGATCCCCATCAGGAGGAGGGCTGCGACGAGGAAGAGCATGATCTGCCTTTCCGTTTCGGAGGACAGTTGTTCACTGACTCCCTCAGTCTAGGGGTGCCCGCGAGTGGAAAGGTTCGGAGAACGGTTGTTTACTGGATGATATGAGTCACACCCTTGGAGTCCGGCAGGCACAGAAGCAGAAGACCCGTCAGGCGCTGCTCGATGCGGCGCTCGGCCTGTTGGAGGAACAGAGCCTGAGCAGCCTGGGGTTGCGGGAGGTGACGCGGGTGGTGGGGATCGCCCCGACCGCGTTCTACCGGCACTTCCGGGATCTGGGGGAGTTGGGCGTCGCCCTGGTCGAGGAGGCGCTGGGGAGCCTGCACGCGATGGTGCGGGCGATCCTCGTCGAGCAGGCGGCGGCCGAGGAGCGGATCGACCGTACGGTCGCGGTCGTGGAGCGGCATGTGCGCGAACATCCCGCGCACGTACGGTTCGTGGCGCGCGAGAGGCACGGCGGCGTACGGGCCGTGCGGCAGGCCATCGCCGATGAGCTGGACCGGTTCACCGAGGAGGTGGCGGTGGCGCTCACGTCCCATCCGGTGTCGGAGGGGTGGAGTGAGAGCGATCTGCGGATGCTGTCCGAGCTGTATGTGGACCGGCTGGTGACGACGGCCGCGGCGCTGCTCGACGCCGAGGACGGCGAGCCGGGGGAGGCTGAGCGGGTGGTGCAGGTGGCGCGGCGTCAACTGCGGCTCATCAACATCGGGCGGCGTCACTGGCGGGAGGAGAAAGGGGAGGAGGAGAAAGGGGAGGGGGAGGAGAAGGGGGATGGGGGAGGGCAGCGGTAGAGGGGGAGTGGGGAGCGGGGAGTTGGGTCAGGTGCGGGCGGGGGTGATGCGTACGCGGTACGTGCCGTTTCTGTTGGTGTGCAGGACGCTGACCGAGGCGCCGCTCTCCGGGTCGGTGTAGGTGCTGCCGGGGCGGAAGGTCGCGTCGGTCAGTTCCGCGTCCACGTACTTGTTCCGGCGGAAGCAGCCGCCGCTGTGCGGGGTGGCGTCGACGACGCGGAGCGGGCCGTGGCCCGAAGCCACCTCGGTGGCGACGCGGTAGACCAGCACGCCGGGGCGGCAGACCGTCGGATCGAGAGGGCCGCGGGTGCGGGCTTCCACGACGAGGGCGGTGCGCGGGGAGGTCGGTACGACGACGATCTTCGTGCCGCCGGGTGTCGAGACCGGGGTGAGGGTGTGTTCGGCGGCGGTTCCGTGGCGCGGTGTGCAGTGCACCTGGTCGGCGGCCAGCCAGCCGAGCTTCCACTTGTGCCAGCCGAGGAAGTCGTTGTCCGGCCCCCAGTCCTCGTCCATCAGGTCCCAGTGGCCGGCCGCGGGCGGCGCGCTGCGGCCGTCGGTGTAGTAGAGGTCGGGCAGGCCGAAGTTGTGGGCGTTCTCGTGGTTGAGGACGCGGTACGCGCTGTCCCCGGTTTGCCGGCTCCAGATGAACGAGGCGTTCCGGAAGGGCACCCCGTCGGCGGTCCTCAGGCCCATGTCGCCGCCGCTGAAGGTGACCGAGAGGACCGTACGGGTCGCCGACGGCCCCGCGTTGGGCGTGGCCAGGACATTGATGACGTCGTACTTGCGGAAGTCGACGGAGGAGTCGACGGCGCGCACCAGGTCCCGGGAGAGCGCGTGATACCCGGTGTCCGAGGCCGGGTCGAAGGCGTCGCCGCGTTTGATGGCGTACGCCGTCAGGGGGCGCGGCATCCGGATCCACCGCAGGAGCGGCGCGGGGCGGTAGCTGAGCCTGCCGTACGAGCTGATGCGGAAGAACTCCGTCGCGGCCGGGAAGAACTCGTCGAAGCGGGCCTGGGGGGTGATCGTCGCGTGGGCGTCGGGGAAGTCGACGAAGAGGGTGAGCGCCTTCACGGTGCCGGAGGAGCGGGCGAAACCGGCAGGGGTGGCGGCCGATTCGCCGACGTTGTCCGCGATGCCGCGCAGCGCGCACGGGCCGCTGGGGGGCGCGCCGGCCACCGGGGGTATGGCCGCTGCCGTGGGCGGTGAGCCCACTGCCACGGCTATGGCCGCGGTGGCCGCGCCCGCAGCCAGCACCGCGGATATCTTCAGCTTCATACCGATCACCCTGTGTCGCCGGGCGATCGCCCGCGCGCCGGATTACGTCATCCGGGGGCATGGGGCCCGAGGCATGGGGGGCCGGGGCTGAGGGCGCAGGGGCGCGGCTAAGGGGCGTCCGTCGTGGGGGCCGGCGTCGGTGGGCTGGTGCGCAAGGGGGAGAGGGGGCTCCAGGTGCCGGGGTCGGCGCGGGTGAGCGGGTAACAGGCCAGGCCGATGAGGACCGAGGCGAAGTGGCCCACGTCGGTGAAGGTGCTGCGGCCGGTGATCAGCGGGACGGCGTAGAAGGCCAGCACGCCGAGCAGGTAGCCGTAGCGCCAGGGGCGGGCGATGCGGTAGGTGAGGACGCCGATGATGCCGGCCAGGGCGTAACTGACGCCCACGTCCAGGGTGTTGACGGCCGAGTGTGGGGCGGCGTCGGTGTGGATGGCGAGGGCCAGGATGCCCTCGCTCAGATACGTCGCGCCGATGTGCGCGGTGGTCAGTACGGCGAGCCAGCGTTTGGTGCCCAGCCAGCGTTCCGCGGGTACGTGGAAGACGTTGTAGAGCGCGAAGTAGAGCGGCCAGCTGCCGCCGTCGAGCCACAGGGCGCTGGTGAGCAGCACTCGTCCGGGGTTGAGCAGCAGGTTGTGGATGTTGGTCGAGCGGCGCTGCAGAACGCTTTCCAGCGCGTCCGGCGTGAGGTGGTGCATGACCACCGACGTCACGAGCAGGATCGTCAGCCAGATGTACGTGCCGGGGGCACGGCGGATGTATGCCCAGGTCCGGATGAGGGCGGCGGGGACGGGGGCACGGCCATGGGTGGGGGCGAGGGCCTGCGGGGCGGCAAAGTGGAGCCTTCGGCGCATACGCGTCAAAGTAACAAGGTGGTGCGGGTGCGGCGCGGGCGGTGCGCTGGTGCGGTGACGCTTTCGGTGGAGCGTCCGCGACACCTTCGGTGCTGTGCGGTGATCTCTCGTGTCTTTGGTGATCTTTGGTGATCTTTGG
Source organism: Streptomyces sp. NPDC101393 (assembly GCF_044767385.1). Classification (NCBI taxonomy): domain Bacteria; kingdom Bacillati; phylum Actinomycetota; class Actinomycetes; order Kitasatosporales; family Streptomycetaceae; genus Streptomyces; species Streptomyces sp. NPDC101393. Next base: position 278,951 of record NZ_JBIWNU010000008.1, read on the forward strand.
TGGCTCTCGGTGACCTTCAGTGGTCCCCGGGAGGTATCCGAGGGGTGTCAGGCATCCGGGGGCGTCGGGGCCTGTGAGGGTCGCTGACGGCGGGCTACCTATGTGACCCAGGTCACATTCGAGTGGGAAATATCCGGGGAGGTGGTCCCCGTTTAACCAGGTGTTCGCAGGAAACGGGGAACTGCTCCCCACTTCCCGCCGACGCCGAGAGACACAGCTGGCGCCGAGAGGCGCAGCTGACGCCGAAAGACACGGCTGACGCTGAGAGGCATCAGCGTCACCAGACAGCAAAGAGACCGAGAGACCGAAGGGCCGAGGCCCGGAGCCGTCCGCCAAGCGAGGAGAGGAGTGTGCCGCCGTGACGAAGACCGCCAGTCGCGAGACCGTCGGCCGCGAGGCTGCCGGCCTTGTGGAGCCCGCGAAGACCGCGCAGCCGCGTCTGCGTGCCGATGCCCTGCGTAACAGGGAGCGGATCATAGCGGCCGCTCGCGAGACGATGGTCGAGTTCGGGGCCGAGGTCCCGCTCGATGAAATCGCTCGCCGTGCAGGGGTCGGCAATGCGACGCTGTATCGCCACTTCGCGGATCGCCTGGAGTTGATCCACCACGTCACGCTCTCCGTCATGTCCCGCACCGCGGACCGTGCCGAGAGTGCCCTTGCCGAGGAGCCTGATGCCTTCCAAGCGCTGAGGCGCTTCGTCCACACTGCGGTGGAGGAGCGGATAGGGGCCTTGTGCCCGCTGCTCTCGGACGGCATAGACCCGGCCCATCCCGAACTGCTCGCGGCGCGCGAACGCCTGGAGGCGGCCATAGAGGCCGTCATGGGTGCCGCGCGCGACAGCGGCCAGCTGCGTACCGACATCGCCGTCGGTGACCTGATGGTCGCGCTGACCCAGCTCACGCGCCCCTTGCCGGGCAGTGGCTGTATCGACTTCGACAAGTTCGTGCACCGGCACCTTCAGCTGTTTCTGGACGGCATGCTGGCGCCCGCACACTCCGAACTCCCCGGCACCGCCGCCACGTTGGACGACCTGAGGCGTCGCCCGTAACGGGGGAGGGGGCTGGACGGGGCGCTACGCCCGCTGTCCTTCCCCGCCACCGCTCAGGTCGTCGCCGCATACGTCGGCGCGCCGCGGCCCGCCGCACCCAGCTCTTCAGTCCCGCACGTCCTCGACACGAACAATTGCCTACGAACCACTGCTGCGACCCACTGCGACAAACCGCTGACTCGAACCGCTGAGTCGAGCAACTGCCACATCCCTTCACACGAATTCTTGACGCGTCCCGTCACCGCGCCCCTTGGTGCGTCCCGCCTGCGCGGGGGCGTTACGCGTCGCCTCACACGTCCCGTCATTCGCTCACTGCACCACTAGGTGGACCTCGTCATGCCTGAAACGGCCGAAACAGCCAAGTACGTCGATCCGCGGCGCTGGAAAGCGCTGATATTCATCGCCCTCGCACAGCTCATGGTCGTGCTCGACGCGACGATCGTGAACATCGCGCTGCCCTCCGCACAGACGGATCTTGGCATCACCGATGCCAACCGGCAGTGGGTCATCACTGCCTACGCCCTGGCCTTCGGTGGTCTGCTGCTGTTCGGCGGACGCATAGCCGACCTGTGGGGCCGTAAGCGGACCTTCATCATCGGGCTCGTCGGATTCGCGCTCGCCTCGGCGATCGGCGGGGCCGCGGCCAACCAGGGGATGCTGCTGGGCGCGCGTGCGCTGCAGGGTGTCTTCGGTGCGCTGCTGGCGCCGGCCGCGCTGTCGCTGCTCGCGGTGACGTTCACCGAGGCCAAGGAGCGGGCCAAGGCGTTCGGCATCTTCGGTGCGATCGCCGGTGGTGGCGGTGCCGTCGGCCTCATCCTCGGCGGTGTGCTGACCGAGTACATGAACTGGCGCTGGACGTTCTTCGTCAACATTCCGTTCGCCGTGGTCGCCGCGACCGGTGCCTTCCTGGTCATCCGCGAGCCCGCGGGCAGCCGTAACCCCTCCCGGCTGGACATCCCCGGCGTCATCCTGGCCACGCTCGGCCTGGTCTCGCTGGTTTACGGTTTCACCCGCGCCGAGTCGGACGGCTGGCTGGCCGGCCCGACCCTGGCCCTGTTCGCCGCCGCCGTTGTGCTGCTGCTGGCGTTCGTGGTGGTCGAGTCCAAGGTGAAGGCGCCGCTGCTGCCGCTGCGCGTGGTCGCCGAGCGGAACCGCGCCGGCGTCTACGCCTCGCTCGGGCTGGCCGTGATCGGCATGTTCGGCCTCTTCCTGTTCCTCACGTACTACCTGCAGATCGTGAAGGGCTACACCCCGGTCGTGACCGGCCTGGCCTTCCTCCCGATGATCGTGGGCATGATCACCGGCTCGACGCAGATCGGCGCGCGGCTGATGAACCGCGTCCGCCCGCGGCTGCTGATGGCTCCTGGGTTCGGGGTCGCCGCGATCGGCATGCTGGTGCTGACCCAGATCGACATGGACACCTCCTACCCCGCGCTGATCCTGCCCGGATTCCTGCTGATGGGCCTCGGGATGGGTACGGCGTTCATGCCGGCCATGTCGCTGGCCACGCACGGCGTCCAGGCACGTGACGCGGGTGTCGCCTCCGCGATGGTCAACACCTCTCAGCAGGTCGGCGGCGCGATAGGCACCGCTCTGCTGAACACCATCGCGGCCAGCGCCACCACCGCGTACGCCGCCTCGCACGCGGCCGGCGCGCGTTCGCCGGACCTGCTCAAGCTCCAGTCGATGGTGCACGGGTACTCCACCGCCATCTGGTGGGCGGTCGGCATCCTGGCGCTGGCAGCCGTGATCGCCTTCACGCTCGTCAACACCGGGCACCAGGGCGGCGGTTCGCCGGTCGCCTCGTCGGCCGACGGCCAGGGCAAGGACGCCGCCGAGGGCGAGGACGTCCAGATCCCGGTCATGGCGCACTGAGCCCTCGTCGGCTACGGGCCGCCGCGGCCCGGTCCCGCCGCTCCGGCTGAGCATCACCCCGAGGCGTCGGTCTCCCCTGATTCGCTGATTCGTCAGCGGAGCCAGGGGAGGTCGGCGCCTTTCGGCTGCAGCCCTTCCGCCATCAGCCGGCAGATCTCGGCCAGCTGGCCGACCTGTTCCGGGGAGAGGCGGTCGAAGAGAGCGCCGCGCACGGCCGCGACGTGACCGGGGGCGGTCTTCTCCAGGACCCGCATCCCTTCGTCCGTGAGGATGGCGTTCTGGCCGCGCTTGTCCGACGGGCAGTCCTCGCGGCGCACCCAGCCGTTCTTCTCCAGGCGGGCGACGGCGTGCGAGAGACGGGACCGGGTGATCTTGGCGTTCTGGGCCAGTTCGGTCATCCGCATCCGGCGTCGCGGCGCTCGGGAGAGCTGGACGAGCAGGCCGTAGTAGACGTGCGGCATCCCGGCGTCGCGTTGCAGCTGACGGTCGAGATGGTCCTCCAGGAGTGTGGTCGCGTGGAGGTAGGACTGCCAGGCGTACTGCTCCTCGTCGCTGAGCCAGCGCGGCTCCGCTGCGGGTTCGTTGCTCATGCCATCCATTCTCTCATCGCCCGGCGAGTTCTTGAAGATTTAACAATGCATGGGTAGGCTGGAAATCTACACTTGAAAGTTCAAGTAGTGCTGAGGGTGCGTTCTCGCGCTCGTTCACGTGGCCGTTCAAGTGCCCATGGAAGAGCCCATGGACGCGTCCATGGAAGAGCCCATGGACGTGCTCATGCACCCTGCACCGCTTGCCCGCCCTGTCTGACGCTCTGGAGTTGCCATGTCCGTGATGCCGGCCCTCTATCTCAGCCATGGTGCGCCGCCGCTGGCCGACGACCCGCACTGGCCGGGACAGCTGGCGGCCTGGTCGGCCGACCTGCCGCACCCGAACGCCGTACTGATCGTCTCCGCCCACTGGGAGGAGGCCCCGCTCGCGCTCGGCGCCACCGAGACGGTCCCGCTCGTCCACGACTTCTGGGGCTTCCCCGAGCACTACTACCAGGTGCGCTACGACGCCCCCGGCGCGCCACAGCTCGCCGAACGGATCCGTAAGACCCTGCGTACGGCCGGCACGCCCGTGCAGGACATCCCGGACCGCGGGCTCGACCACGGCGCGTATGTGCCGCTCGTCGAGATGTTCCCGGATGCCGACGTCCCCGTGCTCCAGATCTCGATGCCCACCCTCGATCCGCGCCGTCTCTACGAGATCGGCCGCAGGCTCGCACCGCTGCGCGACGAGGGCGTACTGATCATCGGCAGCGGATTCTTCACACATAATCTGGCCGCGCTGCGCCACGTCGGGGGCGGCACGCCCGCCTGGTCGGCTGAGTTCGACGACTGGGGACATCGGGCCCTGGAGGCCCAGGACATCGACGCCCTCTTCGACTTCGCGGACAAGGCGCCGGCCGGGCGGCTGGCACATCCGCGCACCGAGCACTTCGCGCCGCTGTTCGTGACCCTCGGAGCGGCGGACGCGCACGGGCAGTTGGGCGGCGGGCGCAGTGTGATCGACGGGTTCTGGATGGGGCTGGCGAAGCGGTCGGTGCAGTTCGGGTGAGGAGTGGGCCGGTGGCGGGCGGGCCGGTGAGGGGCGGGCCGGTGCGGAGGTGCGTCGCGGGTGTGCGCGTGCGGGTGTGAGGCGTGGGGCGTCAGGAATGTGGCCGGATCAGGTCCAGGGAGCGGAGGGCGGCGGTCAGGGCGCGGTCGTCGCCCGCCGGGGTCCAGGAGGCCACGTCCAGTGCCGTATCGGTCAGCTTGATCGCGTGTTCGTCGCCGTGCGCGGTGGCGCGTGCGAAGACCTCCTCGGGAGCGAGCGGGCCGGTCCGTAGCGGCGGCAGCGGTTCGGCGGCGCTGTAGACGGAGGTGAGGGCCGCGCTCGCCGCCCAGGCCGCCGCGAACGAAGGTGCCCAGAGCGCGCGGGGGAGGGCGGGCAGGGTGCGCAGGACGGCGTTCGGGGCGGTGGCGGCGTGCACGAGCAGCACCGCGTCGCCATGGGCGTAGTCCACATAGCGATGGGTTGCGGCGGCCACCAGCGCGGCGAGTTGGCGACGGGCGGCCTCCGGTCCGTCCGGGGCGGCGACGGCCTCGGCGGCCGCCGGCCAGCCCTCGGTGGCGGGCAGTTGGGCGAGGCCCGCGAGGACGCCGACCCGCTGGTCGGCGATGTGCGGGAGGGCGGCGAGCGCCTCGTCCGGCGAGGCATTGCCGGTGGGCCGCACGGTGACCGGGAGGGGGGTGTGGCGGGCCGCCCAGTAGCCCAGGGCGTGCGCCAACTCGGCGACGCGCGGCGCCTCTTCGCCCTGTTCGAGCATCCGGACGGCATGCCCGACCCGGATGACGGGGTGCGTCGCCGCGCCCGCGATACCGGGCAGCAGCCGGGGCCACCATTCGGCCAGCACCGCGCGCCAGGGGCGGTCGGCGACCTGCCGCGCCATGTACGTGGTCCAGTCGGTGACGCGGCGCGGATCGCCCAGCGCCTGCTGCCAGTTGGTGTCGGTGACGGGCGCCCGAGGGCTCGGTACGTCCTCCAGTTTGGCGGCGTACCGGTCGACCCAGCGGTGCACGGTGCGGGCCTGTCCGTGGCGGACGAGGGCCTCGACGGCCATCGGCCCGTGGTTGCTGAGAAAACCGTGGAATTCGGGGCCGGTGGTGTGCAGCCGCTCCAGCGCCTCGTCGAGTGCGCCGCTCGGCGCGGTGGGTGCTCCAGGTGCATCGGTCGGCCCCGCCGGACCTGCCGAGCCTGCCGGATCTGTCGAACCTGTCGTATCCATGGCTCGAGGCTAGGAGGGCCGGCGCCGCGGGGTAACGGGCTGCGGCCCTACGCCGCTGGTCGTACGGCGGCCGGGTGTGCGGCGGAATGGGAGCGGGCCGCAACGAGCAGCAGCGCGAAGATCCGCCCGATCCGGCGGCCGCGATGGCGCGGTTCGGCGGGGGGCGTCCCGTCAGGAGACGTTGCGGGCCTGGGGGCTGCCGTTGTCCCGTTCCAGGTGCCAGCTGATGATGCGGCGCGGGTGGACGCGGATCACGTCGTTGCTGAAGAAATCGGGTGCCATCGGTGGCGCGTCGAGGGTCAGGAGTTCGGCGTGGCCCCGGATCTCCACGCCACGGCCCCAGCCGGGTGCGATCGGATCGTCGGGCGGCGCCATGTCGTCGATGAGCAGGGAGACTTCGGGGCGGGCCTGGGCGTTGCGGTATTTCTGGCTGCGGCTCAGTGCGGGCCCGCCGATGTCGATCGTGTCGTCGTCGTTCAGCACGAAGCCGACGGGGCGCACCTGCGGGGCGCCGTCCGGTCCGGTGGTCGCCAGGCGGGCCAAGGCCTGCCCGGCCAGGTAGGCGCGCTCCTGCGAGGTCAGGGGATTCGGGCCCGGTGGGTTCGGTGCGGTCATGTGAAGTGCCCGGTCGTCCGTGGTCAGTGGGCGCCGTGCGGGCGGCGTGCGGCGTGCGGTCGGTGCAGGCCGTGCGGTTCGCGGACGCGGTGCGAGCGGAACAGATACAGGGAAACGACGAACATCGCGGCGGCCATGATGATGCCCCAGACCGACGACTTGAGGACCGACTCGCCACCGAGGCTGTAGAGCCAGCCCATCGCCGTACCGAAGAGCGCGCCATAAGCCAGTGCCCGGGTCTCGGTGAGCATCGACGACTGGTAGCGCACCAGCAGCAGACCCAGCGCCCCGGAGACCACGGCCGCGATCAGCCCGAGCAGCGCGGCCTGGGCGCCCTTGGCGCCGGCGAGGTGGTTCAGGAAGAGGGTGTAGCAGCCGAAGCCGAGCGCCGCGATGACGGGCAGCGCCAGGGCGAGTGGGATATGGCGCCGTGCCCCTTGAGCGGAGCGGGTCGGCCGTGTCCCTTGAGCGGAGCGGTTCGGAGGATCGGCGGCCGTCGCGCCGTGTTCCGGATCGACCGCGCCGTGTGAACGGGCGGCCGTCGCGCCGCGGCGGTGAGCGTGCTTTTCCATGACGGGCTCCTCTCAGTTGCCCCTCATGTCCAGGCGACACCGCCCGCCGCCCGCGTCAACTGGATCAGTTGGCCGTCAGGTCAGGTCAGGTCAGGTGGGGTGGGGTGAGGTCCCCTGGATCAGGTGAGGTCCCCTGAACCAGGTGGGGGCGGGTCGGGGGGAGGTCGGTCAGGTCAGGTCTTTTTGGTACCAGGCGACGTCCCAGTAGCGGCCGAACTTCCGGCCCACCTCCGTGTACGTGCCGATGTGCCGGAAGCCGAAGCGGGTGTGCAGGGCGTGGGACGCCTCGTTCGGCTGGGCGATTCCCGCGTACGCGCGATGTATGTCCTCGCCGGCCAGTGCCGTGAAGAGGGCGTCGTAGAGCAGCGTGCCGACGCCGCGGCCGGCGGCGTGCGGGGCGCAGTAGACGGTGACCTCGACGGAGGTGGCGTAGGCCGGCTTGGGGCGGAACGCGCTGCTGGTCGCGTAGCCGAGCAGAGCACCACCCGGCGCGCCGCGAGGGCCGTGGCCGGGGCCACCCTTCGGGCCGTCGCCGGGTCCGTCTTTCGGGTCGTCGCCGGCCTCCCGGGCAACCAGAAGACGGTGCGGGCCGTCTTGGGGGTGGGAGAGCAACCACGGACGACGCTGTTCGGACGTGAAGGGCTCCGTATCGAATGTGATGGGCGTCTCACGGACGTAGTGGTTGTAGAGGTCCGTGAGGGCCGGGAGGTCCGTTTCGACTCCCGCTCTGACCTGCACTTCCCCGTGCGGATGCTGCATAGGACCTCCCTCGGTGCCGGCGCAGGGTACTGCATGATCACAAAAATAGGGGCGCTGCGTGGGAATTCTGTCCGGATTCCAGCCGTTGTTTCCTTCGGACGGGTCACTCGGACAACGATCGGGTTTCCCGCCCCACCGTCCCGCGACCGACTCATCGCAAAGGGAGCACACGCATGGCAACCCGTGCCGTCGCCCGTCGTCAGAGCAGCAGCAGCGGTTCTGACGGGGCCAACAGTGTTCGCGCCGTAGGCGGGGAGATCGCCGACCGCGACCTGGTCGGCATGTACCTCGACGAGATCGCGCGCACGCCCCTGCTCGACGCCGCGAAGGAGGTCGAGCTGTCCCAGACCATCGAGGCGGGTGTCTACGCCCAGAAGATTCTGGACGGCGAGATCACCGACGGCAATGCCGCAGGTGCCGACCGCGAGGAGCTCGAGGCACTTGCCGCCGAGAGCGCCAGGGCCAAGGACGTCTTCATCCGTTCCAACCTGCGGCTGGTCGTCGCCGTCGCCCGCCGCTATCCGCGCGCCGGACTGCCGCTGCTGGACCTGATCCAGGAGGGCAACGCCGGCCTGGTGCGTGCCGTGGAGAAGTTCGACTACGCCAAGGGCTTCAAGTTCTCGACGTACGCGACGTGGTGGATCCGGCAGGCCATCACGCGTTCCATCGCCGATCAGTCGCGCACGATCCGGCTGCCCGTGCACCTCGTCGAGGAGCTGGGCCGTATCCGCCGGGTCCAGCGCGAGTTCAACCGCGAGAACGGCCGTGACCCGGAGCCGGCGGAGGTCGCCGGTGAGCTGGGCTCCACGCCCGCCCGCGTCACCGACGTCCTGGACTGGGCACGCGACCCGGTCAGTCTCAACATGTCGGTGGACGACGACGGCGACACCCAGTTCGGCGACCTGCTGGAGGACACCTCCGCGGCCTCGCCCGAGCAGTCCGTGCTCACCCTGCTGCGCAGCGAGGAGCTGGACGGCCTGATCGACCGTCTCGACCACCGCACCGCGTCGATCATCAAGGCGCGTTACGGCATCGAGGACGGCCGTGAGCGCACGCTGACGGAGGTCGGCAAGCAGCACGGCCTGACCCGCGAGCGGATCCGGCAGATCGAGAAGCATGCGCTGCTGGAGCTGAAGCGGATGGCGCGTGACACGGGGTTCGACGCGGCGGCGTAGCCCTCCCCTCCTCGGCGGATGGAGAGCGGCTTGCGCGCTCCTGCCCTGCCCAGGCCTGTCGTGTCCTGTCGCTTCCTGCTTGCCCCCGTCCCCGTCCCGTAGCAGATATTCGAGCCTGTAAGTCGAGCCTCCAGCCCCGAGCCTGAGCCCCGGTGCCACCACCCTGGTGCCGGGGCTCTTTCGTGTGTCCGGGGGCCGGGGGCCGGGGGCCGGGGGCCGGGGTCCGGGGCTGGGGAGCTGGGTGGCTGGGCCCGGCGCCTCAAGCCCGGGGGGCCGCCGCCGGAGTCCCGTTGAGTTAGTGGGGCGTCCACGGCGAGCGGCGGCTCGATGTGTGTTTGGGTCTGGCCTGTGCCCACTTCTGTTTACTTTGGCGAAATCGCGGCGTAGTGTCCCGGCGAAACCACAGGTTCGGGCATGTGGCCCACACGAACGGACACCCACGCTGATGTATGCACCGGAGCGCCAGCAGGAGATTCTGCGCCTCGCCCGCGAGGGCGGGCGGGTGGATGTGCTCTCCCTCGCGGAGGAGTTCCAGGTCACCGCCGAGACCGTACGGCGCGACCTCAAGGCCCTGGACCGCGCCGGTCTGGTGCGCCGGGTGCACGGCGGCGCCATCCCGGCCGGCCGGCTCGACTTCGAGCCGGACCTCGCGGAGCGCGATGTCGTCGCCGCCGACGAGAAGCAGCGCATCGCCCGCGCCGCGCTCGCCGAGCTGCCCGGTGTCGTGCTCCCCGGCGCCGTCCTTCCCGGCGCCGCGCTCCCCGGCGCCGAACCGTCCCACAGGGAAGCCCGCAGGGACGCCCCCAGGGACGCCCATCGGGGAGCCGCCCCCAACGGGCTCGGGTCCGCCACGGGAAGCGTGATTCTGGACGCCGGTACGACGGTCGCCCGGCTCGCCGCCGAGATCCCGTTGGAGGCCGAGCTGACCGTCGTCACGCACGGCCTGCCGGTCGCCGCGCGGCTGGCCGACCACCCCGGCCTCACCCTCCACCTGGTGGGCGGCCGGATCCGGCACCGTACGCGGGCCGCGGTCGATGACTGGGCGCTGCGCGCCTACCGCGAGATCAACGCCGATGTGCTGTTCCTCGCCACCAACGGTTTCTCGCTCGACGGCGGCCTGACCACCCCGGACCTAGCGGAGGCCGCGGTCAAGCGGGCGCTGATCGCGGCCGCCCGCAGGGTCGTCCTCCTCGCCGACTCCGCCAAGTTCGGGCAGCAGCACTTCGCCCGCTTCGGCGAGCAGTCGGACGTGGACCTGCTCATCACCGACACCGGGCTGAGCCCCGACGACGCCCTCGCCATCGAGCGCGCGGGCACGGAAGTAGTGCGCGCATGATCCTCACCGTCACCCCCAACCCCAGCCTGGACCGTACGTACGAGATCCCGGCGCTGGACCGTGGTGCCGTTCTCCGGGCCACCGCCGACCGGATCGACCCCGGTGGCAAGGGCGTCAATGTCTCGCGCGCGGTCGCCGCGGCCGGGCACCGCACCCTCGCGGTACTGCCCCTGGGCGGCCCCGCGGGCGCCGCGCTGGCGGGGCTGCTGGGTGCCGAGGGCATCGAGGTGGCGGGCGTGACGGTGACCGGCCAGACCCGCTCCAACATCTCGGTCGCCGAACCCGACGGCACTCTCACCAAGATCAACGCGACCGGCCCCGAACTGACCGCCGACGAGTCGGAGGCGCTGCTCGCGGAGGTCGGCGCGCGGTCGGCGGGCGCCGACTGGATCGCCTGCTGCGGCAGCCTGCCGCGGGGGCTCGCACCCGAGTGGTACGCGGCACTCGTCGCCCGCGCGCACCGCGCCGGCGCCCGGATCGCGCTGGACACCTCGGGGCCGTCGCTGACCGCGGCGCTGCGCGAGCGCCCCGACGTCGTCAAGCCGAACGCCGAGGAGCTGGCGCAGGCGGTCGGCCGCCCGCTCGCGACCGTCGGCGACGCGGTCAAGGCGGCGGAGGAACTACGGGAGTGGGGCGCGCGGGCCGTACTCGCCTCGCTGGGCGCCGACGGGCAACTGCTGGTCGACGCGGACGGCGCGCACTTCGGCAGCGCCCCGGTCGCCGCCGTCCGCAGCAACGTCGGCGCGGGCGATGCCTCGCTCGCCGGTTTCCTGGCGGCGGGCGGAACGGGCGTACGCGCACTTGCCGCGGCGGTGGCGCACGGCGCGGCGGCGGTACAACTGCCCGGCAGTCAGATGCCGACACCGGCCGACCTGGACCCGGAGGCGGTCACCACGACCGACGCCGTCCCGCTCGACCGCCCGCTGACGGAGCCGGCGCCATGACCGGCCGGCCCTGCCTGACGCCGTACGTGGTCCGGTCCTGCTCGACGCCGTACGTGGTCCGGTTCTGCCGGGCGCCGTACGGGGTCGGGGTCCCGCCCCGCTCCCGCCACCCGCAAGCCCTCCTCCACGGCCCGCACTACCCGCATCAGCCAGATCACCCGCATCACCCGCATCACCCGCACCCCCGTCCCCACCGCATATCCCGTCCCCACCGCCTCTTCGGCGGTCATGCCCGCAAGGGAGCCCGCGATGAGTGAGCTGATCACCGCGGAACTGGTCGACCTCGACCTGTCCGCAGAAACGAAGGACGCCGCCGCCCGATCGCTGGCAGAGCGGATGGTCGCGTCCGGTCGTGTCACCGGCCTGGAGGGGTTCCTCGCCGACGTGGCCGCGCGCGAGGCCCAGATGCCCACCGGCCTGGACGGTGGCATCGGCATCCCGCACTGCCGCAGTGAGCACGTCACCGCCCCGACGCTGGCTTTCGGCCGCAGCGCCACGGGCATCGACTTCGGTGCGCCCGACGGCCCGGCCGACCTGATCTTCCTGATCGCGGCCCCGGCCGGCGGCGACGCGGATCACCTGTCGATCCTCTCGACGCTGGCCCGCCACCTGATGGACGAGACCTTCACCTGCGCCCTCCGCTCGGCGTCGGAACCGGCACAGGCGGCCGCCCTCATCCGCGGCGAGGAGGCGGAGCCGGAGACGCCGGAGACGCCGGAGACGGCCGAGGTGGCCCAGGTGGATGCGCCGGACGCGGCGCCGGAGACGGACGCGGGCGACGGTCCGGCGGCACCGGAGCCGACACCAGAGCCGGAACGCGCCGGACCCTCCGGCGCCCCCACCCCCACTTCCACCCCCGTCTTCCGCATCGTCGCCGTCACCTCCTGCCCCACCGGCATCGCGCACACCTACATGGCCGCCGAGTCGCTGGAGAAGGCCGGTAAGGCCGCGGGCGTCGAGCTGGTCGTCGAGACGCAGGGCTCGGCGGGCTTCAAGCGGCTGGACCCGCGGATCGTCGCGGACGCGGACGGCGTGATCTTCGCGCACGACGTCGAGGTACGCGACAAGGAACGGTTCGCCGGCAAGCCGACCGTCGACGTCGGGGTGAAGGCGGGCATCAACCGCCCCGACGCCCTCATCGCCGAGGTGCGCGAGAAGGCCGAGCGCGGCGAGGCGAGTGCACCGGCGCACGCCGCCGCGCCCATGGACAAGACCGGCGACGCGAGCGACGGCTTCGGCACCCGGCTGCGCAAGTGGCTGATGACCGGCGTCAGTTACATGGTCCCGTTCGTCGCGGCCGGCGGACTCCTCATCGCCCTCGCCTTCGCCATCGGCGGCTACACGATCGACAAGGCGCCGTCCGTCGCCGACCACTTCATCTGGACCGAGTCCACGAGCTGGGCGGCCCTGCTCTTCCAGGTCGGCGGCGTCGCCTTCGGCTTCCTCGTCCCGATCCTGGCCGGCTACATCGCGTACGGCATGGCCGACCGGCCGGGCCTGGTGCCGGGCTTCGTCGGCGGCTCCATCGCCCTGACCATCAACGCGGGTTTCCTCGGCGGGCTGATCGCCGGGCTCCTGGCGGGCGGGGTGGTGATGGCGATCCAGCGGGTCGGTGTGCCGCCGGCGCTGCGCGGCATCATGCCCGTCGTCGTCATCCCGTTGATCTCCTCGGCGATCGTCGGCTTCCTGATGTTCCTGGTGATCGGCAAGCCGATCGCCTCGCTCCAGAAGGCCCTGACCGACTGGCTGTCCGGTCTCTCCGGCGCCAACGCGATCATCCTCGGCGTGATTCTCGGCCTGATGATGTGCTTCGACCTCGGCGGTCCGCTCAACAAGGTCGCGTACGCCTTCGCGGTGGGCGGCCTCGCCAACCCCAACGAGGGGAGCCTGAAGGTGATGGCCGCGGTCATGGCGGCCGGTATGGTCCCGCCGCTGGCGATGGCCCTGGCGACGACCGTCCGCGGCAGGCTCTTCACCAAGACCGAACGCGAGAACGGCAAGGCGGCCTGGGTGCTGGGCGCCTCCTTCATCACGGAGGGCGCGATCCCCTTCGCCGCCGCCGACCCGCTCCGCGTCATCCCCTCGGCCATGGCCGGCGGCGCGGTGACCGGCGCCTTGTCGATGGCCTTCGGCTGCACCCTCCGCGCCCCGCACGGCGGCATCTTCGTCGTCCCGCTGATCGGCCAGCCGTTCCTCTACCTGCTGGCCGTCGCCGCGGGTACGGGCGTCACCACCGCCCTGGTCATCGTCCTCAAGGGTCTCCGCAGGTCCCGGGACGCACAGGCGGCGGCCGCGGCGGACACCGCATCCGAGGAGGAGCAAGTGGCGGTCGCTGCCTGACCCCGGGGGACCGGCGCGCCACCGACAGCCCTCTTCCCGCTACCCCAAGGCTCCACCGGAACGCACGGTGGAGCCTTGGGGTTTCCGTCGTTTCGCGGACCGATCGCCGGTCCGACTCAGCCTCCGGCGCTGTGCCGAGGGGGTGTCGTCCGCTTGCGCTCGGCCATCTCGCGCTCGGCGGTGATCTCCTGGCGCTGCTCCTGAAGGTACTTCGCTCCCTCTCGCTCCGCGTCGAGCCGGTCAGCTTCGGACATCGCATCCCAACGCTGCTGAAAAGTCTCGAACCTTACGGCGAGGGACTCATCCTGGGGGGCGCTGTTGAGGGCTTCCCGGATGCCTTGGCGTCCCGACATGACATCTTTCGCCAGCTCCGTCAGCGGATCACCGGATTCGCCTTTGGCGAGATTCTTCATCATCTTTCTGAGCATTCTGGCCTTTGCCTCATCCTTGGCCAGGCTCATGAATTCTTCGTCGCCCACTTCGCGTGGCGGCGTATCGTGCTGCACGGTTCTTCCCTCGATGTCCGGTCCGGTGACTACGGGGCCACCGGGCTGTCGTACGCCTTCCCTGGAATGGGGAATTTGATCGCCTTGTTCTCGATGGATGCGCTCACGCCGCAGACGATTCCTACGGCGCCATTGATGGAGGTCTGCAGAGCGGCGATGGTGGTGGTCAGCTTTGACCACATATTAATCATCGCGACAATCTCTGCCGCGACAGCACCTGCCGCGACGACCGGGCCGAACAGCGTAAAGCTGGTGGACGCGCCCGCCAGGGCCGTCAATCCCACCACCGCCGCGGTGTCCAGGATTCCGCTGAGCAGGTCGCCGCATGCCTCGGCCGCATTCCATACCTCTTCGTATGTCTTCTCGTAGTTCTTCTGCAGTGAGGTGAAGGATGCCTTCATCTCGTCGATGTCTTTGGCCAGCGTGTCAAAATAAATGTATGCAGCGTCCGCTGCGTTACCGTTCCAGCTGTTGTCGAGCGATTTGTTTCCTGTCCTGATGTTCTCCGACAGGTCCTCGCAGAAGTCACCGAGAGCCTTCCACGCCTTCGCGCACTGGGCATATTCGACCCAGTCGCCTGCGATCAGCTTCTTCGCCTCGTCAACGGGGTTGAAGTCGAAAGCCAACTCCAGCCCTTTGCTTATCAGCCAGGATGGGCTGATGACGTCGCCGAAAGACAAGAGGTCCTTGACGACTCCGCCATCCGGTTCCTCTTTGTCGGCGTCCACTCCGGGCGGTACGAGGCGGCTGGTCGGCTTGGTGACGTCCGTGAATCCCATGGGGTCCCCCTTATTTCAGTCGGCTCGTCTTACCGCTTTGATGCGGGGTAGGTGGAATCCATCTTCCGCGATTCATCCCGATCGGTCGCGCGGTAATGTTTCGCCGAGCTGAGCAATTCGCCTGACGATGCCGACAGTATTTTCTGCAGTGTCTTCATCGTGTTCTGTACGCGGTCGATGACATCCTGATGCCCGCCGTCCCACAATTGCGCGATGGTGGATATCGGGCCCACGTCCGAGGGCATCATCTCGCAGGACTTCTTGACGTAGTCCCTTGCCTCCTCGACGTCTTCAACCGCTCGGTGTATTTGCTTGCCAAATGCTTCCAAGTCGTCCGGATCGACCGAAAAGCTCACGTCTACCCCTTTAGCGTTTGTTGACTCGGTCATTGCCTGTTGATATGTTCCGGCGATGGTACCGATGTTCGGTGATGGTGATAAAGGCCTGCCGCCGCTAGAACTCAGCGACGATACGCGCAGCCCCGGTGATGAGTATCTGCAGCGCCAGGTGCGCGTGTGGGCGTACATGGCCGCCTTCTTCGCGCTCCTCATCCCCTGGATGTGGCTTTACTTCTCCTTCGCATACGACCTGCGCAAGGACCTTCCGGTCATCGCGGCCGTCGTGATGCATGGCGGACTGGCGCTCGTCTGGGTCGGACGCCGTAGGTCACGACCGGCACTCACCTGGGCAGGCGTGGGGTGCTACCCGCTGGCCATCGCGCTCTGCCTGCTGCTGAAAGACGTTCTCTGACCTACGTGGTGCGGCCGGCGGAAGCGACGCGGCCTCTCGGTGCCGTCGCGGCGACCCGCTTTCCGGGGGGCCTTGTCGCGGCGTTCCGCCGACTGCTCAGTCCGCCGTCGTCAGGGCGATGAAGAGGGACCAGGAGGCGGCGGCGAAGACGAGGTGGGGGCCGTTGCCGGCGCCCTTCGAGTCCCGGACGTGGATCCGGTCGTCGGGGCCGGCGGCGACCTCCAGGCAGGCGCTGTGCTGGTCGTTGCTGTGGCTGGACTTCCGCCACGACAGCTGAAGCTGCTCGCTCATGGGGTATCCACCCTTCGTTCCGTGCGCCGGGGCGTGCTGTCGCCGCGCCCTACGGGAAGGCTTCCCCGTCCGGTGGCGTTCGAGCCGTGCGCGGTGGCGTGCCTTACCGCCGATCACCGTGCTGCGCACGGGAGTTGGGCGGCCCCGCGCCGGACTCCGCCGGTGCGCTCAGATGCCGAAGCGGGCGGCTACGCCGTCGAGGACGCTGTCCAGGCCGGTCTCGAAGCGCCACAGCGGGTCGTCCTTGCGGGTCGCTTCGTGCGTGTAGCGCCGGTAGGTCGGGTAGCGGCCGGTGCTCATGAGGTAGGTCATCTGCGGGGCGAGCGCGATCCGCAGGTCGTCGTTGGTGGTCCAGCCCTCCGACACCATCAGGAGCTGGTGCGCGACCTCGGATGAAACGGCGCCGTGGACATAGGAGTTGACGGTGCCGACGACGGCCATCATCGCGTCGATGTCGAGCCCGAGACCGTCCAGCGACGCGAGGGAGCGCTCGGCCGCGGCCAACCGGTTGGGGGTCAGCGTGCGCAGGCTCTGCGGCGAGGAGATCTGGGTCAGCCAGGGGTGGTTCAGCACGATCTCGCGGGTGCGCAGGGCGCCCGCGCGTAGGACGTCGCGCCAGCTCTTGAGGTCGCGGGGGAGTTCCAGGTCGGCGTAAACCGTGTCAGTCATCAGGTCCAGCAGGTCGCTCTTGCCGGAGACGTAGCGGTAGGCCGCCATGGGGGCGACGCCCAGTTCGGCGGCCAGGCGGCGCATGGTGACGGCGTCGATGCCTTCGGTGTCGGCGAGGCGTACGGCGGCCGCGGCGATCTTCTTCGGGGTGAGGGTGGCGCGCGGGGCGGGGGCGGGCTGGTCCAGGCGCTCCCAGAGGGAGGCCGGGGGCGATTCCCCGTCGGGGGCCGGTGACTCCGGGGTCGGGGGCGTGGGCGCCTGCCGCTTCTGCCTGGCCATCGTCGCATCGTCCCTTCCGCACGTGTGCGTACAACGTATCAGTGGTAGACGGTGTACACCTGGGTGTGTACGTTGTATCTCAAGAATACGACGTACACGTGCGGACGGGATGAGGGGGAGTGGCGCCGTGAGCAAGGGGAGCGCGAGGGGTGCGGGGCGGCGGTCGAGGTCGCTGCGGTTCGGGGTGTTCGGGCTGTTGCTCGGGATGTTCCTGGGGATGGTGGACGGCATGATCGTGGGCACCGCGCTGCCCACGATCGTGGGAGAACTCGGCGGGCTGGAACAGCTGTCATGGGTGGTGACGGCCTATCTGCTCACCGCGGCGGTGGCCACCCCGATCTGGGGGAAGCTCGGCGATCTGCACGGCCGCAAGGGCATCTTCATGGCGGCGATCGTCCTCTTCCTGGCCGGATCGGTGCTGTCCGGGCTGGCGCAGGACATGGGCCAGTTGATCGGCTTCCGGGCGCTCCAGGGGCTGGGCGCGGGCGGGCTGATGGTCGGCGCGCTGTCGATCATCGGGGTGCTGGTGCCGCCCCGCGAAAGCGGACGCATGCAGTCGATGATCGGCGCCATGATGCCGGTCGCGTTCATCGGCGGCCCCCTGCTGGGCGGCTTTCTCACCGACCACCTGAGCTGGCGCTGGGCGTTCTATGTGAACCTGCCGGTCGGGGCGGTCGCGCTGCTGATCGTCGGGGTCGGGGTCCGGCTGGAGCGCACCGAGCGGAACCGCGCCCCGATCGACTACGCAGGGGCGGCGCTGCTGTCCCTCGGCATCCTGGCGCTGACGCTGCTGGCCAGTTGGGGTGGCGGCCGGTACGGGTGGGCCTCGCCGCAGATCCTCGGCCTGGCCGCGGTGGGCGCGGTGGCGACGGCCTGGTTCGTAAGGGTGGAGCGGCGGGCCGCCGAACCGGTCATCCCGCCCCGGCTGTTCGCCGACCGCAACTTCACCCTCGCGCAGGTCCTGAGCTTTCTGGTCGGGGCGGTGATGCTGGGCGCGACGAGCTATCTGCCGCAGTACATGCAGTTCGTGCAGGGGCTCTCCCCGACGGCCGGCGGGCTGCTGCTGGTGCCGCTGATGTTCGGGATGCTCGGGGTGCAGCTCGCCACCGGCGCGCTGATCAGCCGCACCGGCCGCTACCGCCGCTATCCGATCCTCGGCGGCGCGGTCCTCACCCTCGGCCTGCTGATCCTGCTGCGGCTCGGCACCGACACCGCGACGGCCGCCGTCTCCGCGCTCACCGTCGTCGCGGGGGCGGGGATCGGGCTGGTCATGCAGAGCACGATGGTCATCACGATGAACAGTGCCGACCCGCGCGACATGGGCGCCGCGAGCGGCACCGTCACCCTGCTGCGCACCCTCGGCGGCTCGCTCGGTGTCGCCCTGCTGGGCGCCGTCTTCACCGGCAGGCTGCAGAGCGGACTCGCGGACCGGCTGGGCCAGGACACGGCACGACGGCTGACGGAGGGCGCCGACCAGATGACGCCGCAGCTGCTCCAGGGGGTGACCGGCCCGGTGCGGGACGCCTACCGGGCGGCGGTCACCGGCGGACTGCACGGCGTCCTCATCGGCGCCGCCGTCCTGGCCGTACTGGCCTTCGCCGCGGCCTGGTTCGTACGGGAGGTGCCGCTGCGCGGCGACAACAGCGGCGGACGCGGCGAGGGCGTAACGGGCGACGGGGCGGCGGACCGGGGCGCGATGGCTGAGGGCGCCGGGGCAACCGCCGGGGAACCGCACCCCGGCCCCGGCCACCGGGCGGCCGCACCCGCGCCCCGGAGCTAGGGTCCCTGCGACAACGGTGGCCGGCCCCTTGCGGGACCGGCCACCGTGGAGTGTCCGTCAGCGGGCGCGCGGGCCCGGCGGGCGGGTCAGGACGCGCTGCCCGCCTGCCACTCGGACCAGGACAGGTTCCAGCCGTTGAGGCCGTTGTCCGGCTTGACCGTCTCGTCGTGCGAGTTCTTCACGATGACGACATCGCCGACCAGCGAGTTGTCGAAGAACCACTTGCCCGGGGTGTCGCCACCGCCGCCCTTGGCGTCGCGCAGGCCGACGCAGCCGTGGCTGGTGCCGGACTTGCCGAAGATCGACGGGGAGCCCCAGTAGTTGCCGTGGATGAAGGTGCCGGAGGACGACAGGCGCATGGCGTGCGGGACGTCCTTGATGTCGTACTCACCGCCGAAGCCGACCGTCGAGCCGTCCATCCGGGTCCGCTCGAACTTCTCCGAGATCACCATCTGGCCGTTGTAGGTGGGGTGGTCGGCGCTGCCGCCGGAGATCGGGATGGTCTTGAGGGTCGCGCCGTCCTTCTTGATCGTCATGTTCTGGGTGTCCATGTCGACCGTGGAGACCTGCGAGCGCCCGATGGTGAAGGAGACCGTCTTGGACTGCACGCCCGTGATGCCCTGGCCGCCCTTCACGCCGTCCAGGTCGATCTTCATGGTGACCTTGGAGCCGGCCTTCCAGTAGTCCTCGGGCCGGAAGTCCAGGCGCTGCGCGCCGAACCAGTGGCCGACGACCTGCTGGCCGCTGCTGGACGACACCGTGATGTGGGACTGGACGTCCTTCTTGTTGCTGATCGCCTTGTCGAAGTTGAACGACACCGGCATGCCGACGCCGACGGTCTTGCCGTCGTCGGGGGTGTAGCTGCCGATGAAGCTGTTCGCCGAGGAGACGGTGGTGAAGGTGGCGTTCTCGGTCGCCGAACGGCCCTTGGTGTCCTTGGCGTTCGCGACGATCTTGTACTTCGTGCCGCGCTCCAGCTGGACGCCCGGCTTCCAGGAGGCTCCGTCGGCCGATATGGCTCCGGCCACGTCCGCGCCGGAATCGGCCACGGTGAGCTTCACATCGGTCAACTTGCCGCCGGTGACCTTCACCCCGGTGTCGTTGATGCTGGCGTCGGTGGCGCCGTCCTTCGAGGAGACCTTGATCTTCGCGTCGGAGGCGTCCTTGGCGGCCGCCGCATCCGCTCCGGCCTGGCCGTTCTTGCCGTCGGAGTTGCCACTGGCGCCGGCGTCACCGCCACAGGCGGACAGCGCGAGCGCTCCCGCGGCGAACAGGGCGGTGGCGGCCAGGGTGCGACGCATCCGGCGGGTGCGGCGCGGGGCGCCGGCCGCCTGCTGCTCGGGGAGCTGGAGCAGCTGGTGCGGGGTGCGGGACCGAGCGGGCGCGGGATTGTCCGGCGATGTCACGAGCTGCTCCATACAAGGGTGTTGTGTTTCCGTGCTGGTAAACAGCACCAACGGGCAGATTTGGTTGCGGGTTGCGGTGATATGTGACCAAGGTCACAGCCGCGGCGGGAGGGGGCGGTCAGGTGGTCCTGACAGCCAGGTTCGCAGCGGGGTGCCGTCCTCGTCCAGGCGGGGTGGTGCCGCGGGTTGGGAAACCGGCGTCCCCGAGAGGCGGAGTGGGCTGGTGACTTGGGGTGTGCGGCCCTCGCCGACCGGGGTGACCGGATCGAGTCCGAGCCGGTCCGCCAACTCCAGCGCCTCGGACAGGCTGTTGACCGGACCGCACGGCACGGACGCCGCGGACAGATGTTCGGTCCAGCCCTGCGGAGTGTCGGATGCGAGTCGGTCTTCCAGCGCTTTGATGAGTTCTCTGCGGTTATGTACCCTGTCCTGATTGCGGAGAAAACGGGCATCCTCGCCCAGTTCCGGGGCGCCCAGCGCCTGCGTCAACGCCCGGAATTGGCGGTCGTTGCCGACCGCCACCGCGAGCAGCCCGCCCCGGCAGGCCAGCGTCTCGTACGGGGCGATGCTCGGATGGCGGTTGCCCATCGGGCCCGGGTCGCGGCCGGTCGCCAGATGCCCGGACGCCTGATTCACCAGCGAACCGAGAAGGGAGGAGAGCAGGTTCACCTCCACGAGCTGCCCCTCGCCCGTCCGGTCGCGGTGCCGCAGCGCGGCAAGGATGCCGGTCGTGGCGTCCTTGGCGGTCAGTACGTCCACCAGCGCGACGCCCGCCTTCAGCGGCGTTCCGCCCGGCTCGCCGGTGATGCTCATCAGGCCGCCGACGGCCTGCACGACGAAGTCGTAGCCGGGGAGATGGGCGCCCGCACCCGACCCGAAGCCGGTGATCGTGCAGTGGATCAGTCCGGGGTGGGCGGCACGGGTGGCGGCGTGGTCCAGGCCGTATTTGGTGAGCGACCCGGGGCGGAAGTTCTCGATGAGTACGTCGGCCCGGCGCGCCAGCTCGCGGGCTGCCGCCGCGTCGTCGGGGTCGCCCAGATCCAGTGCGAGGCCGCGCTTGGAACGGTTGGCGGCGTCGAAGTACGCGGCCGTCCCGTCGGCGGCGAACGGCGGGCCCCAGGCGCGGGTGTCATCGCCGGTGCCGGGCCGCTCCACCTTGATCACCTCGGCGCCGAGGTCGGCGAGTGTCGCGGCGGCCAGCGGCCCGGCCAGCACCCGGCTGAAGTCGGCGACGAGGACGCCGTCGAGGGCGCGTGCGGGGCGCGGTGCTCCCGGGGTGAGGGCGTCGGCGGTGGGGGCGGTGCGGTCCGGGCCGGTGGGCGGCTGGGGCTGCGGCTGGGGCGGCTGCGGCACGTGCGTGCTCCTCACGTCGCGGACGGTGTGCCGCCATCGTCGGGGACGATCTTCGCCCGGGGGAAGCCGCCGGGGTGTCCAACGGGGCGCCGCGGAACCTGCCGTGCCGGAGCGAGGGGCACACCGCAAGAATGGCGAAAAGTCGTAGGAGAAGGGTCACTTCAGGACTTCGGTCCCAAAACACCCTGTCGAAGTTCCCGCGAGGTGGTGTCTACTGGGGCGGAACCGCTCGTTCGGGTCATGCCGGGCGCGCGGGGTCCGGCAGGCACTCCACCACGCCTCGAAGGCGCGGGCCCCGCCGCGTTCGCGTCGGTCACCCCCGACGTCCGCAGGGCGCGGCCACCTCGCGTGGACCGCTCCTCCGCATCGCGGCCGCACGTCCCGGACCCCGCTCCCGCATCCGGCCCGATCCGGACGGGCGCCCTGGTTCCGGCGCCTGAACTGACCCGCCCTGCGCGCCGGTCGAGCACCTGACCGCTTGTCCGCCCCCGACCGCCGTCCTGGAGGACCGCATGCTCCCCTCCTTTTCGATCCTGCAGCAGATCGGCCTCGCCGTCCTCCTCGTCGCGACCGTCGTCTGGGTCGTCGGGCTGGTCCTGCTGGCCGGACCGACGCGGGGGCGGAAGCGGCCCGGGGCGGCGCAGCGCAGCGGCCGGCCGCAGCCGCGCGGATCCGGGGCGCCGCTGCTCGGGGCGGTCCCGCGGCAGACGGGACCCGCCGGGCCGCCCTCGGAGAGCGTGGAGCTGAGTGCCGCGGAGCGTGAGGCGTTCGCAGGCCTCGTACGGCAGTTGACCGGCGGCAGCTGACCGGCCCGGGGCGGGGATGCGTCCCTCGCCGGGGATCAGCGGACGGGGCCCAGTTTCAGCAGGGCCAGCGCGGCCAGCATCTGCACCGACACCGCCGTCGCCGACTTCCGGGTGGAGAGATGGTGCTGGCCCCTGATGAGCAGCACCGCGAGGACGTAACCGAAGCCCCAGGTCGTCCAGGTGGCGGCCTGGACGAAGGTGGCGCCGGTCGGCAGCCAGGCGGCGATCGCCAGCCGCGGCAGATCGGTCACCCAGAACAACACGATGAACAGGCTCGCGGTGGGCGAGAAGCGGCCGTTCCCGCCGAGCGTCCGGGCGATCGCGTGCGTGACCGCCCCCAGCGCGAAGCTCGCGGCCAGCACCCCACCCACGGCAAGTCCGGCGAGCTGCAGGGCCATCGTGCGATCGGCCGCCCACTGGTCCCGGAACGCGCTCACCGTCAGCACCCCGATGCCGCCGCTGACCAGACACAGCAGCACCGCGGCGCTCCAGGCGCTGCGGTCCCGGGCCTCGTCCAGGACCTCCACCGGCCGGTACCAGAGCCCGAGGATCAGCCGGTGCCACCACAGCCGGCGGCGCGGAGCCGGCCCGCGGCGCTCCGGCTGGACGAGCGTCGGGGGAGGCGGCGGAGGCTGCGGGGACGGCGGTGCGGGCATGCAGCCTTCCTACCACCGGCGAATTCGGGACGCCCCAGGGGCGTCGGGCGGGGGTGCGACCAGCGCGGATGAGACCCTCGGCGGATGATGACTGCCGATACCCCAGAGCACGGCGAGGCGCACGGCGGCGGGCTGGGCAGCCGTCTCAACTGGCTGCGGGCGGCGGTGCTCGGCGCCAACGACGGGGTCGTCTCCACGGCCGGAATCGTCGTCGGCGTCGCCGGAGCCACCGACGCGCGCGGCGCGCTGCTGACCGCCGGACTGGCCGGACTGCTCGCCGGATCGATGTCGATGGCCGCGGGCGAGTACGTGTCCGTCTCCACCCAGCGGGACTCGGAAAAGGCCGCACTCGTCAAGGAGAAGCGCGAGCTGGCCACCGAGCCGCAGGCCGAACTCATCGAACTGACCGGCCTGTTGGAGGGCAAGGGGCTGAGCGGCGAACTGGCCCGGGAGGTCGCCGAGGAACTCACCGCACACGACGCGCTGCGCGCACACGCCGAGGTCGAGCTCGGCATCGACCCCGACGACCTCACCAACCCCTGGCACGCCGCGGGCGCCAGCTTCCTCGCCTTCACCGCCGGCGCGCTGCTGCCCCTGCTGGCGATCGTGCTGCCGCCGTCCGCACTGCGCCTGCCGGTCACCGTCGTCGCGGTGCTCGTCGCGCTCGCGTTCTGCGGCTGGATCAGCGCCCGCCTGGGCGCCGCCCCGGTCCGCCGCGCGATGCTGCGCAATGTCGCGGGCGGCGCCCTGGCCATGGCGGTGACGTACGGGGCGGGTGCGGCGCTCGGGGCGTCGGGGGTATGAGGCGGCAGGAGGGGGCAGCGGGACGGTAGGCGGAGCCCGGCACGTGGCCTCGCCGGACCCGTACGGTCCTACCGGTCCGCGAACGGATCGCCGTACAGGTCCCGGTACGAGGGGAACACGCCCCCCGGGCCGTCCACCGTCTCCGCCGTCAGGACGGCGGAGACGACGGCGCGGGCGAGCACGTCCGCACCGGCGGCCAGGATCTCGTTCAGCGGGCCGAGCTCCGCATGCATCCCGAACACCGGGTCGGCGAGCGCTCCTTCGGGGGCGAGCGGGCGGGCGCCGGTGGACAGCGCGAAGACCGTGTCGCCGTCGGACAGCAGATGCACCGGGCGCACCGCTCGGGCCAGACCGTCATGCGCGGTGCCCGCGAGCTTGTGGGCCTGGGCGCGGGTGAGAACGGCGTCGGTGGCGACGACCGCGAGGGTGGTGTTGAGCGGCGGACGTACCGAGGCGGCCCAGCGGGCCTGTGAGAGCTCCGCGGCCTCGGCGAGCCGGCGTACGGCGCGGGCGTGCACCTCGGGGGCGGGGAAGGCGCCGGGGCCGTCGTGCAGGCGCCCGTACAGCGCGCCGGTGCGGGGATCGGCCGGCGAACCGCTCGCGTTGACCGCGGCCAGCGCGGCGACCGTGGCACCCGACGGCAGCAGCACGCTCGCGGTGCCGATGCCGCCCTTCAGGCCGCCCGCCACCGCGCCGGTGCCGGCGCCGGTGTTGCCCTGCGCGACCGGCGCACCCGGCTGCGTGCAGGCGGCGGCCTCGACCGCCGACCGCCCCAGCGCGGCATCCGGCCGGGCCCGCCAGTCGCCGCCGCGCCCCAGATCGAACAAGGCCGCCGCCGGGACCACCGGTACGACCTGGGCCGGGTCCGGGCCGACGTGGAATCCGCGGCCCTGCTCCTCCAGCCAGCACGCCACACCGGACGCGGCATCAAGCCCGAAGGCACTCCCACCGGTCAGCACGACCGCCTCGACGCGCTGCACGAGATTGCGCGCGTCCAGCGCGTCGGTCTCGCGGGTGCCCGGGCCGCCACCGCGTACGTCGACGGCCGCGACCGCGCCGCCCTCGGGGGCGAGGACGACGGTGGTGCCCGTCAGCGCGCCGTCGCCGACGCGCCGGGCATGGCCCACCCGCAGCCCATGGACGTCCGTCAACGCGTCACGCGGGCCCTGCTGTGCCGTGTCAGCCATGGCTCATGGGTACCACGCCGCGGCGCGGCCCGGCGGGCCCCTGCGCGGGTACCGGTCAGTGACCGGGCGGGCCCATCACCACGACCGGATGGCGGTCGGGGTCGAGGGTGCGCAGCAGTTCCCGCATGACCTTCGGCTTGAGGCTCACGCAGCCCTGGGTGGGGCCGTCGTGGTCCACATGCAGCCAGACGCCGCCGCCCTTGGCGTCGCCCTCGGGGCGCTGCTGGTCGAGCGGGGAAGTGCCCGGCACCCGGTTGTAGTTGATGGCGATGACGTAATCGAAAGCGCCCTCCAGGGGCTCACCCTCCACGCCGGTGCCGTTCGCGACGAAGCTGCCGTTGTGGTCGTAGGGGAGCTTGGTGCCCTCGGGGGCGGCCAGCCGGCCGCCCGCGTCGGTGAGGGTGTAGACGCCCTGCGGGGAACGGAGGTCGCCGTAGTGGTGATCGTCCGTCCAGCCCTGGGCGGCGTTGTGCGCGGCCCAGGCGGTGCCCGGTTGCCAGTCCTTGGAGCCCTTGTCGCGGGTGTAGAGGACGACCCGGGAGTCGTAGGAGTCATCTCCCGCTCCGGTGACGACCAGCACCTGGCGAGAGTTGGCCGGTATGCGCTTGCGTACGTCGTCGCTCAGACCGGGGATCGCGCGCGGGGCCCGGGTGGCGGCGTTCGGCGCCATCTTGGGCGCGGTCCTGGCGGAGGGTTTCTCCGGACCGGCGGCGGCCGTGGGGGCGTTCTTGGCGTCCACCCGGCCGTCGTTGTCGTCACCCGAGGCGGGCCACGCCCACAGGGCGGTACCGACCAGCGTGGTGACAGCGAATCCGCTCACTGCCTTGCTGCGCCGGGACAGCCTTTTGCGTGCGCGTGACTGAGCGTGGCGGGCGGCCATGTCTGGCGTCTCCTCAGTTGCGGACGGGTGGACGGCCCGTGGGTGGTGCCCGTATGGAGTAGCGCGGGCATAAAAAGGGCAATCTGCACCCTACCGCGTTCAGGTGTCGGGGCCGCCTCCGCCCCGGGTGAAGGCGGGGGAACAAGAGGGCGAAGTCCCCGGAAGTCGGGCCTTTTGGCGGGTAATTGATGGGGTGTTGAGGGGAAGAGGGAGGGTGGCGGCGCAGGTGAGGGGGGTGTCGGGCGGGGCATCGAAGATGGCCGGATCTGATGCCGGGTACGACCGTTCGGCACGCTTGTGGGGGAACGGCCCACCGGGAGAGCCGGACAGGCGGGCCGCCGGGGCGGCTCCCGCGCGGGCCCCGGGCGCCCCGGGACGGTCACCGGCTGTGGCGGGCGTCAGGAGGTCGGGATACCGGCCGGGCGGGCCGGGCGGCCGAAGCGGACCGGGACGCCGGGCGAATACAGCACGCTCACCGGATCCCCCACCGGCGCCGGCACACCCGCCGCCGCCACCAGATTCTCGTCGCACGCCACCAGGTCGGCCCGGTACAGCGGCCACCTCGGGTGCACGTTCGGCAAGTACCTCGACCGGCCGAGGAACGTGCTGTGCATGCCCCAACGGGCCGTCAGGAAGTGCTCCAGCTCGGTCGGCTCGGCGATCGGCTCGCCCTTGCGCACCGTGATGCGGCTGTACGCGCCGCGCGGGCCCGGCAGGCGGCGCGTGCTGGTGTAGGTGAGGGTGTCCCGCTCGGCGCGGACCGCCATCCGGGACCACACGTACGGCAGCCGGAAGCCGTACCGCGCCATGAGCACCGGGATCAGGCGCGAGGCGTCCAGCGAACGGAAGACCACGCCGCGCCGGCCGTGCCCGTCCACCGAGTACAGGCGGACATTGGTCTCGGGAAAGGTGCCCAGATAGGGGACGCCGGGCAGTCGCAGCCATCCGACGCGGTGCATGCGGAAGGCGACCAGGCCGACGTAGGTGACGCCGTCGAGGGTGTCGGGCGCCGTCCCCGGCGGGAGCAGAGCGGCCACGTCCTCGGGGGCCACCGCCCAATGGAGGAATGCCAGGTCGAGCCAGGACTGGGTGAGCAGTGGCCGGGGGATCGACCCGGGCGGGCCGGGGGTGACGGGCTCGGGGGAGGGGAGAGCGGGGGGCATCGCGTCAGCATCGCAGAGCGGGTGCCCGGCCGGGCGGCGCTACTCCTCCTCGTCCGGCCCGGCGGTCAGGGCGGTGCCCTGGCGGGCTGTGAGGGTGACGCCGACGGCGACCGTCGCGGAGGCCACCAGGCCGGCCAGCAGCACGGCCCAGTGGCCGGCGAACGTACAGGCCAGGAGCGCGAGCGAGGACACCGGCAGGACCAGCTGCTGGGCCAGGCCGCGCTTCTGGTGGCGGGAGTGGATCAGCCACACCGTGAACATGAACAGCGCGGCCGGCACCGTCACCCACGCGGACGCCGCGAACGTCGACAGATGCGCCGTGCCGACGGACTCCTCCACCGCGATCTCGATGCCCGCGCCGACCGCCGCCGCCGACGCGTACACCAGGTAGTGGCCGTAGCCCCAGGCGAAGGCCTGCCGGTTGGAGTGCAGATGCAGGTGGATGGGGACCGCGAAGTAGATCCAGTAGGCGGTGAAGACCAGCAGCAGGCCGCCGCCCGCGATCGGCAGCAGGGTGCTCAGCTCGTCGTGCTCGTCCAGCGCGGACTGCACGGCGACGGTGGCCGCGGCGATCGTCTCGCCCAGCACGATGATGGTGAACAGGCCGTACCGCTCGGCGATGTGGTGCGGGTGCCAGCTCGTCTGCCGCTCCCGTTCGGCGAGCGCGGGGACGCTCAGCTCCAGCAGGCCGACGACCAGGAACACCCAGGGGATGTCGCCGTCCGGGAGCAGCACCAGGCCGAGCCAGCCGACCTGGCACACGGTCACCCCCAGGGCGTAGCGCAGCGCGGTGCGCCGTTCGGGGCCGTGGCTGCCGTAGGCGGCCCGCAGCCACTGGGTGACGAGGGCCAGCCGCATCACCACATAGCCGAACCAGGTGACGGTGAAGTCGCCGTCGAAGGCGCGGGGGATGCCCGCGGCCAGGATCAGGACGCCCGCCATCTGGACGAGCGTGATCACACGGAAGAGGGCGTCGTCGTTGTCGTACGCCGACGCGAACCAGGTGAAGTTGACCCAGGCCCACCAGATGCCGAAGAAGATCATGAGGAAGCCGGGAACGCCGTGGCCCGGATGGCCCTCGGCCACGTCGTGCACCAGCTGGCGGCCGGCCTGCGCGATCGCCACGACGAAGCACAGGTCGAAGAAGAGTTCCAGGGGGGTGGCGGCGCGGTGGCGCTCCGTGCGGGGGCGCTCGCGCATGAGGAGGGGCATGGGCAGGCTCTTCGTCCGTTGGTGGGAGCGGGCCGGGGGCTACCCCGTGATGCGCATGAGAGTGATGAGGTTCTTGTCCGTGGTGAAGGCGAAGGATGACGGGCCGTTGTAGCCGTTGCCGCCGACCTGGGTGCTGACCGTGGTGGTGGCGCCTTCGGTGCGGGCGCCCGTGACCTCCAGGGTGACCTGCTTGCCGATGAACTCGCCGTCGCTCCAGCCCCGGATCGCCTGGTGGCCGCGGAACTCCCGGCCCCAGTCGTTGACCGCGCCGTCGTCGGCGAAGGCGGCGAGGAAGCCGTCGGTGTCGCCGCCGTTCGCGCAGTACAGGGCGCGTTCGACGGGTGTCGGGAGGGCGGGGCCGGACGGGGCGGACGCGCTGGTCATAGCGGCTCCTTGCGCTGTTCCGGGTCCTCGGGCGGGGTGCGCGGGGTGGGACCAGTACAGCGTGGGGTGGGGGGAGCCGCCAGCGGTGGAGGGGGGCGGGGGGAGCCGGTCGGTGTGGTGGCGGGGGCGCACGGGCTTCCTGGGGCGGGTCCCGTTATTCGGCGACCGCCTCGACGATGGAGGGGAAGGCGGCGGTCGGCAGGACGCGGGTGAGGCGGAAGCCGCCGGCCGAGAGGAGGGTGGAGAAGTCCTCGGCGCTGCGCTCCTGGCCGTGGACGACGGCCATCATGGCGACGTCCAGGGTCTTGCCGAAGTGCGGGGCGTTGCCGGGGGGCAGCACGCAGTCGATGACCAGGAGGCGGGTGCCCTTGGCCATCGCGGTGTGGCAGGTGCGCAGGATGCTGCGGCAGGCGTCGTCCTCCCAGTCGTGCAGGACGTGCTTGAGGACGTAGACGTCGCCGCCCTGGGGGACCGAGCTGAAGAAGTCGCCCTCCTCGGTGCGCCAGCGGCCCTTGAGGTCGTCGCCGTCGAGGAGGTGGCGGGCCAGCGGCGGGGCCTGGTCGAAGAGGACGCCGGTCAGGTCCGGGTGGCGGCGGAGCACCGTGCGCAGCAGTCCGCCGCGGCCGCCGCCGACGTCCACGACGGTGCCGGCAGCGGGGAAGGGGTAGGCGGCGACGACGGCTTCGTCGACGGGGACGGAGAGGGCGGACGTGCCGTCGTCGAAGAGATCGCGTTTGGCCGGATCCGACAGCAGGTGCGCGTAGAACGGGGCGCCGACGAGGCGCTCGAAGGACGTGTCGCCGTGGCCTACGGACTCCGGCAGACAGACCGAGGTCCGCAGGAATAACTCGTCGGTCATCATCATGACGGCGGCGTGCAGGGAGTCGGGAGTGTCGGTGCGCAAGGGTCTCGCGGTGGGGGTCAGCTGGTAGGCGCCCGCGGCGTCCTCCCGGAAGATGCCGCGGGCGGCGAGGTAGCGCAGTACCCGGCGCAGATGTGGTGCGTGGGTGTCGGTGGCCACCGCCAGCTGCTCGGGGGTGCGCGGGCCCTCCGCGAGGTGGTCGGCGATGCGGTAGTGGGCCGCGGTGCGCAGTGCGGCGGAGAAGAGGTGGCCCATGGCCTGGTCCATCAGGTGGGCCGCGACGTCGTGGGGCTCGCCGGTCGGTTGGGTGGATGCAGTGGCCAACGTCAGCCTCCGGTCATCGGCTTGGACATGCTGATTCACGGTGACAGGAGTGGACCGTGGTGTCACGGGACGGCAGGTGGGCACCGGCCAAGTCCGGCCAGCGAGGAGGCGTCCGCCGCTGTGCCCGGAGCGGCCTCGCGTGATCGAATGTGTGGATGAGTGACAGTGATGCCTCCGGCCGTGCTTCCGTTCTGGCTCCGCTCGATGCGCGCATCGCGGACCTTGTGGCGCTCTATGAGGACCTGCACCGTCATCCCGAACTCGGCTTTCAGGAGACCCGTACGGCCGCCGAGGCCGCCCGCCGGCTGACGGGCTTCGGCTACGACGTCACCACCGGTATCGCGGGGACGGGTGTGGCGGGTGTGCTGCGCAACGGTGCCGGGCCGGTGGTGCTGCTGCGTGCCGACATGGACGCGCTGCCGGTCACCGAGAACACCGGCCTGGAGTACGCGTCCACCGTTGACGGGCGGATGCACGCCTGCGGCCACGACGTGCACGTGACCTGCCTGCTGGGCGCCGCCGATCTGCTGGCGGCGGGGCGGGAGCGCTGGTCGGGGACGGTGGTCGTGCTGTTCCAGCCGGCGGAGGAGATCGGCAGCGGCGCGCAGGCCATGCTGGACGACGGGCTCTACAGCAAGGGGCGGGTGCCCACCCCGGATGTGGTGCTGGCCCAGCACGTCGCGCCGTTCGGGGCCGGGCTGATCGCGTACTGCCCCGGTGCCTGCATGGCCGCCGCGGACAGCCTGGAGATCACCTTTCACGGCACCGGGGGCCACGGCTCCCGGCCGGAGACCACCGTCGATCCGATCCTGATGGCGGCGTCGTTCGTGCAGCGGGTGCAGTCGGTGGTCTCCCGGGAGGTCGCGCCGAAGGACCAGGCGGTGGTCAGTGTGGGGTCCTTCCACGCGGGGGACACGGCCAATGTCATCCCGGAGCGCGCGGTCGTACGGCTGAGCGTGCGGAGCTTCGACGAGACGGTACGGACGGCCGTGCTGGCGGGGATCGACCGCATCGCGCGGGCGGAGGCGGCCGCTTCGGGCGCGGACCGCGCGCCGGAGATCGAAGTGCTGGACTCCTTCCCGGTCACGGTCAACGACGCGTCGACGCTGCATGAGGTCAACGAGCAGTTCGTGGAACTCTTCGGCACGGAGCGGGTGTTCGCCTACGGGCCGGCGTCCGGGAGCGAGGACGCCGGGGTGCTGGCGACCGCTGCCGGAGCGCCCCTCTACTACTGGTGGCTGGGCGGCTGGGACCCGGAGGAGTTCCGTACGGCACTGGCCGCGGGGCGGCTGGCGCAGGACATCCCGTCGAACCACTCGCCGCGTTTCGCACCGGTCGCCCGGCCGACGCTGACCATGGGCGTGCAGGCACTGACGGTCGCCGCGCTGAACCGGCTGGGGGCGTAGTCCCGCGCGCGGTGCGGCCCTCCCTGCGGTGCTTGACCTTGTCCTTGGGGCAAGCTCCAGCATCGGGCGCACCGGGCGCCCCGCCCGGTACGAGGAGGGCGGACAAATGGACGCCGGGCTGCTGACCATCGGGGAGTTCGCGCGCGCCGCGCGGCTGTCGCCGAAGGCACTGCGTCTCTACGACGAACTCGGGCTGCTGACACCGGCCCGCGTCGACCCGTTCAACGGCTACCGGCGCTACGCACCGGCCCAGTTGGAGCGGGCCCGGCTCGTCGCCTGGCTGCGCCGGCTCGGGATGCCGCTGGCCCGCATCCGCGAGGTGGGCGAGCTGGACCCGGGAGCGGCGGCCGCAGCGGTCGCCGCGTACTGGGAGCAGGTCGAATCCGACACCGCGGCACGCCGGGACCTGGCCGCCTTCCTCGTCGATCAGTTGATCAGGAAGGACACGGTGATGACGAACAGTTCGTTGCTGATGCGCAGCGCCGCACTGAGCGACCGGGGGCTGGTCCGGCCCGTCAACCAGGACGCGGTGTACGCGGGGACGCGGCTGCTGGCCGTGGCCGACGGGCACGGCGCGGGCGGCGGTGCGGCCGCCACCGCCGCGATCGCGGAGCTGGCGGTCCTGGAGAGCCCGATGCCCGGCAGGCAGGCGGAACCGGCCGACGAGGCGTGGGGCGACCCGGTGGCCGCACTGGAGGAGGCGGGGCGCCGGGCCCACCGTGCGGCGGCCGCCGCGGGCGACGGCCCGGACGGGGGTACGGACGACGGCACCGGCAGCACGCTCACCGCGCTGCTGCGGTACGGCGCGGGGCTGGCGTTGCTGCACATCGGGGATTCGCGGGCGTATGTGCTGCGGGACTCGGGGCTGTTCCGGATCACCCAGGACCACAGCGTGGTCCAGTCGCTGATCGACGAGGGGCGGCTCACCCCGGAGGAGGTGCCGTCGCATCCGCAGCGTGCGCTGCTGCTGCGCACCCTCGGCGGCGGCCCGGAGTTCGCGCCCGATCTCCAACTGCTCCAGGCGCGGCCCGGTGAGCGGTACCTGCTGTGCACGGACGGGCTGTCCGGGGTGGTGGCGGCCGCGGCGATCCGGGAGGTGCTGACCGCGGCCGCCGGGCCCGAGGAGGCGGTGGCGCGGCTGGTGGCGCCGGCGCGCCGGGCCGGGGCACCGGACAACGTGAGTTGCGTGGTGGCGGACGTGCTCGCCGGGGAGTGACCGGGCGGTGGCAGGCCCCGGCGGACGGCTGCCGTCCGCCGGGGCCGGCCACCAGGGCCGGTCAACGGGAGCTTCAGGCCCGGCCCTTGAGCATTCCCTGGAAGTAGAGCTGCGGGAGGCCGTAGCGCTTGAGGAACCACATGTCGGTGCGCTCGCGGGTGGTGTCGATGAGCGGGATCGACGGGGTGGGCCGCAGGTCGTAGTCGAACTCGGCGAGCAGCATCTTGTGCCGGGCGGTGACCAGCGGGCAGGAGGTGTAGCCGTCGTAGCGGGCGGTGGCGGGCCGGCCGCGGAGTCCGGCGAGGAGGTTGGCGACCACGACCGGCGCCTGTTTGCGGATCGCCGCCCCCGTCTTGGACGTGGGGAGGCTGGCGACGTCGCCGAGCGCGAAGATCTGCGGGAAGTTGGGGTGTTGGAGGGTTTCGCGGTCGGCCCTGACGTACCCGTAGGGGGAGCCGGGGTCGGCCAGCGGGCCGCCGGCGAGCCACTCGGGGGCGCGCTGCGGCGGTACGGCGTGCAGCAGGTCGTAGGACACCGTCTCGTCCGTGCCGGTGGCGTGGTCGGTGATCACCGCCGTGCGCTTCGCGCCGTCGAGCGCGGTCATCTCCGACCGCAGGCGCACCTCGATGCCGTAGCGCCGGGCGGTCTCCTCCAGCGCCTGGGAGAACACCGGGACCTTGAACATCGCCGGTTCGGGGATCACCAGGATGATGCGGATCGCGTCCAGCACACCGCGCTTGCGCCAGTGGTCGGCCGCCAGATACGCGATCTTCTGCGGGGCGCCGCCGCACTTGACCGGCCCCGACGGCATCGTGAAGACGGCCGTGCCGCGCCGCATCCGGCGAATCAACTCCCAGGTGTGCGGGGCGAGATCGGGCCGGTAGTTGCTGGTCACGCCGTCGTGGCCGAGGGCCGCGGCCAGGCCGGGCACGCCGTCCCAGTCGAGCTGGAGCCCCGGCGCGAGGACCAGCCGCCCGTAGGAGAGCACCCGGCCGGACGCGGTGGTCACCGTACGGGCAGCCGGGTCGACGGCGGCGGCGCGCTCGCGCAGCCAGCGGACGCCGGGCGGCATCACGTCCGCCTCGGTACGCAGCGCGGCGCGCAGCGGGGCCTGCCCGCCGCCGACCAGCGTCCACAGCGGCTGGTACCAGTGCGTCTCGGACGGCTCCAGCAAGGTGATGTCGCGGACCCCGGCGCGGCGTAACCGGGCGGCGACCGTGATGCCGGCCGTACCGCCCCCGACGATGACGACATGGTGGTGGGGCGGGGTGAGGGCTGCGGGCGGCATGGGGACTCCTCCTGAGGGGACGGCGATCGGGATGGGTGCGGGGTCAGAGGCGCGGGATGGCGGCGGCCGCCATGGTGACGGCGAGGAGGGTGACCAGCGAGGCGAAGGCCGTGGTCAGGGTCTGCGGCGCCAGGCGGGTGGTGAGGCGGTTGCCGAGGTAGCTGCCGAGGGCGGCGCAGGCCGCGAAGCCGGTCAGCAGCGGCCAGTCCAGCGGGCCGGTACCGGCCCTGGTGGCGAGTGCCGTGGCGGAGTTGATGAGGATGACCAGCAGCGAGGTGCCGATGGCGACCGGCATCTCCAGGCCCAGCACCAGCGTCAGGGCCGGCACGACGACGAAGCCGCCGCCGACACCGAAGAAGCCGGTCAGCAGGCCGACGGCGGAGGCGGTCGCGGCGACGCGGAGGGGGCGGAGGGAACGGGTGGGCCGCTGCCCGCCGGCGGGGGCCTGCGGACGGGCCAGGTCCCCCAGAGGAAGGGGGTCGGCCTGCGCGCCGCGTTCGCGGGGGATCCGTATCAGCAGGGCCGCCGCCACCGTGAGCATCAGACCGGCGAACGCCGTCATCAGGACGGTCGGGCCGATGGTGGCGCTCCACCGGGAGCCGAGGAAGGTGCCGGCGGTGCCCAGCGTGCCGAAGGCCGCGCCGGCCGCCCAGCGGATCCGTCCGGCGCGGGCGTGGCAGGCCAGGCCGGTCACGGCGCCCACCGCGACCACCACCAGCGCGCCCGCGGTCGCCTCGTGGGGCGACTGCCCGAGCAGATAGACCAGCGCCGGGACGGCGAGAAGGGAACCGCCGCCGCCGAGTGCCCCCAGCAGCAGGCCGATCAGTAACCCGCACGGCAGGGCCGCCGCGGCTATGACGAGGGACACGACGCCCGCGGCGCGAGAGCGACGGCCCGGCTGTCGTCGGACCACTCGGCGACGAACGTGAACCGGTCGCCGCGCACCACCGTCTCGCGCCACTCCACCGGCCGCTCCCCGGCCCGCCCCAGCCGCTCGATGGCGAACGCGGGCTGCCGGTCCGCCAGCCCGAGCAGCCACGCCTGCCGGACGTCCGGCAGGAACGGCTGGATGCGCTCCCGGCCGCCGGTGACCTTCACCCCGCAGCGCCCGGACAGCTCGCCGTAGAGCGAGGTGTGCCCGAAGTCGGCGTCCAGCAGCGGCTCGGCGATCTCGGCGGGGAGATACGCGGTGTCGTGCGCGAGGGGTTCGCCGTCCGCCAGCCGCAGCCGCTCCAGCACCACCAGCGGAGCGTCCGGGATCAGGCCCAGGTGGGCCGCGATCGTCGCGTCGGCCGTCCGCTCCAGCCGCAGCACCTCGCTGCGCTGCTCCACGCCCTGGCCCTCCAACTCGCGGAACAGGCTGTAGAGCGAGCCGAGCGGCTGCTGTATGCGGCGGGTGTCCAGCCGGCTGGCCCGGCCGCGTTCGGCGATCACCAGGCCGTCGGCGCGCAGCTTGCGCAGCGCCTCGCGGACGGTGTGCCGGCTGACCTCGTACTCGCCGGTGAGCCGGTGCTCGGCGGGGAACTCCTCGGCGAAGGCCCCGGCTTCCATCCGGCGGCGCAGATCGGCGGAGAGCTGGGCCCACAGGGGCAGCGGCGAGCGGCGGTCCAGGGGACGCGGCCGGTGAGCGCCGTCCGGCGACTCGGTCGTCATGGTCGAAACCTCCGCGGGCGTACGGACATCGGGCAGGGCTGTCGACCGGCCCCGGGCTTGTCGCCGGCCAACCGGCTCCTTAATGTACGTACATCCGTGCATCCGCACAACGCACCCCGCCCGCGCGGACCGAGTGCCGCCGGACGGGGCCGCGCGCACCTCTGGAGGCCGACCGTGCACTTCGCGCAGTACTACCTGGACTGCCTTTCCCAGGCGTCGTATCTGATCGGCGACGAGACCACCGGACGCGCCGTCCTCATCGACCCGCGGCGCGACATCGACGAGTATCTGGGCGACGCGGAAGCGGCCGGACTGCGCATCGAACTCGTCATCGAGACGCACATTCACGCCGACTTCCTCTCCGGCCATCTCGAATTCGCCGACGCGACGGGCGCCACCATCGCCTTCGGCGAGGCCGCCGAAACCGGCTTCCCCATACGGCGGTTACGCGACGGCGAGCGCATCTGCCTGGGCGACGGGACGAGCGGCGTCACCCTCACCGTCCTCGCCACCCCCGGGCACACCCCGGAATCCGTCTGCCTGGTGGTCAGCGAACAGCCCGACGCCACCGAGCCGTTCGGCGTACTCACCGGCGACACCCTCTTCGTCGGTGACGTCGGCCGCCCGGACCTGCTCTCCGCCTCCGGGCACACCCCGCAGGACATGGCCTCCCGGCTGTACCGCTCCCTGCACACCAAACTGCTGACCCTCCCGGACGCGACCCGGGTCTTTCCCGCACACGGCGCCGGCTCCGCCTGCGGCCGCAACCTCTCCACCGAGACCAGCTCCACCATCGGTGACCAGCGACGCCTCAACTACGCCCTGCAGCCCATGCCGGAGGCCGACTTCGTCCGCCTGGTCACCGCCGGGCAGCCCGCCGCCCCCGGCTACTTCGCGCACGACGCCGCCCTCAACCGCGACGGCCACCCCCTCCTGGAAGCCGCGCCGCCGCCCGCGCTGACCCTCGACGAGGCGCTGTCGGCCCGCAGCCGGTACGGCGCGGCCCTCCTCGACTGCCGCCCCTTGGCCGCGTACACCACCGCCCATCTCACCGGCTCCCTGCACGCCGGACTGGACACCCGGTTCGCGGAGTACGCGGGCAGCGTGGTGCCCCCGGGCACGCCCATCGTGCTGATCGCCGACCCGGGCACCGAGTCCGAGGCCCGCCTCCGCCTCGCCCGCATCGGCTACGACCGGGTGCTCGGCCACCTCCACGACCCGCTCACCGCACTGGCCCGCGAGCCCGCACCGATCTCCCGCAGCCGCCGGCTGCGGATGCGCGACATCGCCTCTGCGGAAGGGCAGTTGGTCGACGTACGCAACCCGGCCGAATACGACGCGGGCGCCCTGGCCGGCGCCCGCAACATCCCCCTGGCCACCCTCCGCGACCGCATCGGGGAACTGGACCCGGAGCGCCCCGTGGTCCTCTACTGCCGCAGCGGCAACCGGTCGGTGATCGCGGCGGCCCTGCTGGAGGCCCGCGGGTTCGCCGACGTACGCGATGTCGCGGACGGGTACCGAGCGGCGGCGGAGGCGGCGGCCGGAGTCGGGTGAGGTGAGGGGGCGAGGGGAGGGGAAGGGCCGGTTCCGGGACTATTTCGGGGGAGCGGGCCGTCGGCGGGGCGGGCGCGGCCGGCGTAGCCCTCCTACGGCGACCGGCACGAGAGCCGCGCCCAGGCAGACCGCCGCGCCCAGGCACACCACCGCGGGCAGCAGCAACGACGGCGAGCGCCCGGCCCCCGCACCGGCCCCCGCACGGGCCCCTGCCCCGGCCTCCGTGAGGGTGAGACCGAGGCCCGCCGTGACGGTCAGCACGGACTTCGTCACCCCCGAAGCCTCACCCGTGAGTTCGGGGGATACGGCGGCCTGCGTGCCGGTGAGCGCCAGGGCGCCCGCCGTGCCCAGCGCCGCCGCGGCGCCCGTCGAGGCCGCGATCAGCGCGGGCGTGGACCCGGCGGACCCGGCGAACCACAGGCTGGCTGCCGCCGCACCCAGGCAGAGCGCCATCACCGGCACCGCCGACGTGGCGCGGACCCGGCCGGCGAGCGGACCGCCGGCGGCCAGTACGGCGGCCGGGGCGGCGAAGGCCACCCCGGCCGCGAGGGGCGACCGGCCCTGGGCCTGTTGGAGCGTCAGCGGGACGACGTACAGCAGCGCCACGGTCGCGGAGTTGGCGACCGCACCTGCGGCGGTCAGCGCCAGATAGAGGCGGTTGCGCAATAGGCCGGGGTGCACCAACGGGGCGCGCACCCGGGCCCGTACGGACACCGCGGCCCCCAGCACCGCGGCCCCCAGCGCCGCGCCCGCCGTCTGGCCCCAGGACGTGCCGCGCTCCAAGGAGAGGGCCAGGCAGGCCACGGCGCCCGTCGCGGCGGCCGCGCCGCCGACGTCGAGCGGGCGGCCGGCGGCCGGAGCACGCGACGCGGGTGCCCGGCGGGCGCACAGCGCGGCCGCCACGGCGAGCGGTACCGCCGTCCAGAAGACCGCGCGCCAGGAGCCCGTCCGGGCGAGCGCGCCACCGAGGAACGGCCCGCAGACGGTGGCCAGTCCGGCCAGGCCCAGTGCCCGGCCGGTCGGCCGGCCGGCGCGCCCCGCCGGGTAGGCGTGCGTCAGCAGGGCCAGTCCGGCGGGCATGATCAGCGCGCCGCCCGCGCCCTGCAGCACCCGGGCCGCCACCAGGAACGACAGGGCCGGGGCGAGCGCGCACAGCGCGGAGGCCAGCCCGAACAGCGCCAGGCCGAGGATCAGCATCCGGCGCCGGCCGTACAGGTCGCCCAGCCGTCCGGCGAGCGGCATCAGTGAGCCGGCGGCGAGGAGGTAGCCGCTGATGACCCACGGCACGGCGGTCGCCGGCCCGCCCAGGTCGTCGCGGATGACGGGCAGCGCGAGGTTCAGCGCGAAGGAGTCCAACTGGACGCAGAAGGCACCGGTGGCGACGGCCGCCAGTGCCCAACGGGCGTGCGGGTGCGGGTGCGCGTGCGGGGCGGCGCCGGGTGATGCCGCTTGGGGGCGTGCCGCTTCGGGGAATGCCGCTTCGGACGGTGCCGCTTCGGACATGGGTGTGCCCTTCTCCCTTCACATGGGTTCCTGAATGCCTGCCGGTGGGGGATTGGACGGGCCGGAGACGGGCAGAAAGGCCCATGGCCCACGAGAGCGGTACGGCCCACGAGAGCGGTACGGTCCGGGAGAGCGGAACGGCCCCGCAGGGGCGCAGCAGGCGGCGGGGACGGCGGCGGGAAGGCCGGGCGTCGGCCGCGTACATCGGACGTTCAGCGATCGTTGATCGGTGATCATCAGGCTGGACCGCATGTTGCGCCGTGTGAGCTCAGAGCATGCAGATGACGTCCGTGAGGGGCAAGGGTCGCCGCCGGAGTCGCGGATCGCCCTCACCTGGTCCGGGGAACCGGGGCGGAAGGAGGAGCTGACGCACGGCACGCTCCTCGATCAGGCCGAACGGGCCGCCGCGGCGCTGACCCGGCTGGGCGTGCGGGCCGGCGACCGGGTCGCGGTGCATCTGCCGCTGGTGCCCGAATCGGTGATCGCGACGCTCGCCTGCGGACGGATCGACGCGATGCGCAGCACCCTGCCGGTCTCGCTGACCGTACCCGAACTCGTCGCGCGAATACGGGAGTCGGAGGCACGGGTGCTGATCACCGCGGACGCGGCGTTCTGGGACGGGGCGATACGCCCGGTGAAGGCGCTGCTCGACCATGCGCTGGCGCGCGGAGCGGGCCCAGGGGGCGGACAGGACCGTACGGTCCTGGTGGTCAACCGGTGTGCGCGCCCGGTGTCCTGGACCCCGGGCCGGGACCGCTGGTGGCACGAGGCACTCGGCGAGCTGTGAGCCCCGCAGGCTCCGCAGGCCCGTCCAGCCCCGTACGACCGTCCAGCCCCGCAGATCTGTCTAGCCTCACAGGTCCATCTAATCCCACAGGTCCACCAAGCCCTGCTGACCCACGCGGAGTCCGCTGACCCACCCGACGCCGCCGCTCCACCCGGCCTCGCTGTCCCACGCGGAGTCCGCTGACCCACCCGACGCCGCCGCTCCACCCGGCCTTGCTGCTCCACGCGGGGTCCGCCGCTCCACCTGACGCCGGCGCTCCACTCGACGCCGCCGCTCCACCCCGGCCTTGCTGCTCCACGCGGGGTCCGCCGCTCCACCTGACGCCGGCGCTCCACTCGACGCCGCCGCTCCACCCGGCCTCGCTGCTCCACCCGGCCTCGCTGCCCTACCCGACGCCGCCGCTCCACCCGACCCCTCTTCGCCCTCCCGGCCCGCTGCATCCGGCCGACCGGCCGACCGGCCCACCGGCCCGCCCCGCCCCTCCCGCGCACCGCACTGCCGGCCCCGCCCGCCAGCGGTCCGGCCCTCACTCCCGCCGCCCCGCAGGCTGCAGGCGTTCCGCCGCGCCGGGCCACCGGGCCGCCACCAGTTCGGCGGTGAAGGGCTGCTCCGGCGCGGACAGCACCCGCCCGGCCGGGCCCGTCTCGATGACCGCCCCGCCATCCAGGACCGCGATACGGTCCGCCGGCGCCGCCGCCCTGTCCAAGTCGTGGGTGATCAGCAGCAGGCCCATCCCGGAGCGCTCCC
Source organism: Streptomyces sp. NPDC101393 (assembly GCF_044767385.1). NCBI lineage: Bacteria > Bacillati > Actinomycetota > Actinomycetes > Kitasatosporales > Streptomycetaceae > Streptomyces > Streptomyces sp. NPDC101393. The sequence continues at coordinate 318,669 of NZ_JBIWNU010000008.1, forward strand.
GGATCAGCTCGCCGAGCAGGGGGACGATGCCGCGGCGGCTGACCGCGTTCAGGCCCTGTCTCCGGTCCCTGCCCTTGCCCCGCCCCGCCCCCACCTCCGCCCCCACCCCACCCCACCCCCGCCCTGCCGCGAGCCCGTCCCGGCCCCGAGCCTGTCCCTGGCCAGGGCCCTGGCCCCGGCCCGAGCCTGGCCCTGGTCCTGGCCCCGGGCCTGGCCCTGGCCCCGGCCCTGGTCTTTGCCCGGCCGTGCCCCACCCGGGCCTTGCCCCCGCACCCCGCTCCGGCTTCGCCACCGCCCCGGCCCCCGCCCCCGGGCCCCGCCCCGGGCCACCGCCCCGGCCTTTGCCTCCGGCCATGGCGAGGCAGCTGCCCAGGAGAGGCCGCCGCTGAAAGGGCCGCTCAGGGGCCGGCCCGTGCGCCGTACCCTGAAGGGGTGAGCACCGCCCCCGAACCCGCACCGGCATCCGAGCCCGAGAAGGCACCTGCGCCCGAGTCCGCGCCCGAGTTCGCGCCCGAGTTCGCGCCCGAGTTCGCGCCCGAGTTCGCGCCCGAGTTCGCGCCCGAGTTCGCGCCCGAGTCCGCGCCCGAGTCCGCGCCCGAGTTCGCGCCCGAGTCCGCGCCCGAGTCCGCGCCCGAGTTCGCGCCCGAGTCCGCGCCCGAGCCCGCGTCGACGCCCAAGCCCGCACAGGCTCCTGCTGCCGAGCAGGCAACAGCTCAGGCAGCGCAGGCAGCGCGGGCGGAGCAGCCCCCGCAGCCCGGCCCGGCCGAGCAGGCGGCCGACGCCGACGCCACCGAGAGCTTGTCGGCCCCTGAGCCCGACGAGGCCCAGGCAGGCAATGCCGCTCCCGGCGCACCCACGCCTACCGACCCCACGCCTATCGACCCCACGCTTACCGATCCCACGCCTACCGCCCCCGCGCCTCCCGCCCGTACGGCCGCTTCGCGGCGGGCCGCGTTGATCTTCGATGATCCGCTGAGCCGGCAGTCCTCCGACGACACCGACCGGGGCTGGGGCGAGCGGCCCACCCACTCCGCCGCCGACCGCGCGGCCGATCTCGCGCGCTTCCTCGACGAAAAGCCGCCCCACCACCTCTGAGCGAGGCGAGGGGGCGGCTGACAGCGGCCGGAGCGCCTGCTACTCCTGCGTCTTCTGCGTGATGACCGTGCCCACGCCGCCCACCGGGGCGGAGGAGGAGCCGTTGCGCTGCGAGACCAGGGCGTCGCGGATCTCGGCGAGCAGCTCGATCTCGGTCGGGTCGACCGGCGTCTCGTCGACGGGCTTCCGGGCGTCCTGGCGTGCCTTCCACTTGTTCATCGGAAGGATCATGAGGAAGTAGACGACCGCGGCGGTGATCACGAACGTCAGGGCCGAGCTGAGCACCGAGCCCCACAGGATGTAGATGCCGTCGGTGACATCGCCCGTCTTCGGGTCCACGGTGCAGCTGGCGCTGAGGCAGGACTTGTAGTTGTCCAGGTTCTGCGAGCCGAGCGCGCCAATGATCGGGTTGATTACGCCCTTGACCACGGCATTGACGATGTTCGTGAAGGCTGCACCGACGACGACAGCGACCGCGAGTTCGATGACGTTGCCGCGCATCAGGAATTCCTTGAATCCCTGAAGGACGCCCTTGTTCTCGCTCACCTGAAAGCCTCTTTCCACGCTCACAACGGACGGTGCTCCAACAATCAGCACCGAAATTTACGTCAGGGCAGGGCAGAGATGTCCAATCGCGCCACTCGAACCAGCTATCGGCTGGCGCGTCAGTGCGGATGGGCCGGGCGGTCGGCAGGACCGGACGGCCCCGGTGGGTCGGAACCACCGCACAGGGCGGGTGGATCATGCGGATCGGACGGACCGAACGGGTCGGGGGGATCGCTCGGGCCGTGCGGGCCGGAACGCTCGGAAGCGGGTCCGGTGCCGGTGCGGGGACCGGTGTGGCGGTGCCGGCGGTGCGGGCCTGGTGGCCCCTGACGCGTGCGGCGGATGCCCTGCCACTCGGAGAAGTTTTGCGTGTGATGAGTGGATAAGCCACTCGATCTTGGGGCATTGCTATCGCCCTCCGGAGACCGCGGGCGCCGGGCAGCCGGGCGTCCGGGCCGGCCCCGGCCCGCCCAGGGAAACCCCGGTGACCAGCGCTGCGGCGGTCATGGCCAGGCAGGCGGCCAGCAGCTGCCGTCGCGTCGTACGCCGCCGGAAGGGCTTTCCCCCTCCGGCCCGAACCGGCGCGAAGTGGGGCACTTCACACGAAGGTGGCGGTGGGAGGGGTGGGTGGGGCGGCGTGGGCGCGAGGGTGGGGTGAGGCATGGTGATCACCACCTGTGGCGAGGAGTTGGGACCCGGCGATCACCACCGTGCCCGAATCCGTCGCGGCCCGCTCCTGGCTGTGGACAACCCCGCGCTTGTGGACAACTCGGTCACCCGTCAGGGTCAGAGGGAAGCCGCCACGTAGCGAGAGGGCGGCCGGCCCGCCTCAGGCTGCCCCGCATCCCGCATCCCGCATCCCGCATCCCGCATCCTGCATCCCGGATCCCGGATCCCGCATCCCGGATCCCGCATCCCGCTTCCGTGGCCTGCTCCCGTGCCGGGCGCCCGTACCCGCCCGCTCCCTTACGGCAGTTCGATGCCCAGGTCCCAGCCGTCGTGTGCGCGTGGGCACAGGCAGCTGCGGGCGGCGTTGTCGGGGAGGGCGGCGACCGCGTCGAAGAGGACCTCGCGCAGCCGGCCGACGTTCTCGCCGAAGACCCGCAGGACCTCTTCGTGGGAGACGCCGTCGCCGGTCTCGGTGCCCGCGTCCAGGTCGGTGACCAGCGTCAACGAGGAGTAGCACAGGCCCAGTTCGCGGGCCAGTACGGCCTCGGGGTGGCCGGTCATGCCGACCACGGACCAGCCCTGTGCGGCGTGCCAGCGCGACTCCGCGCGGGTCGAGAAGCGGGGGCCCTCGATGACGACGAGGGTGCCGCCGTCCACTGCCTCCCAGCCGCGGCCGCGGGCCGCGGCCAGAGCGGCCTCGCGGCCGACGGGGCAGTACGGGTCGGCGAAGGTCAGGTGGACGACGTTGGGGATGCTGCCGTCGGCCAGCGGCTCGCCGTCGAAGTAGGTCTGGACGCGGGCCTTGGTGCGGTCGACCAGCTGGTCCGGTACGAGGAGCGTGCCGGGGCCGTATTCGGGGCGCAGCCCGCCCACGGCGCACGGGCCGAGGACCTGGCGTACGCCGACGGAGCGCAGCGCCCACAGGTTGGCGCGGTAGTTGATCCGGTGCGGCGGCAGGTGGTGCTCGCGGCCGTGCCGGGGCAGGAACGCGACCTGGCGGCCGGCGATTTCGCCCAGGAACAGTGAGTCGCTGGGGCGCCCGTAGGGGGTGTCCACCGTGATCTCGGTCACGTTGTCGAGGAAGGAGTAGAACCCCGAACCGCCGATAACACCAATCTCCGCGTCAGCCATGCCGGTCACACTATCGGGGCGCGGCGCGGCACATACGGCGGGTCGCCGATGCGGTGCGCAAACGCGGCGGACCCCGCCGTCGATGACGGCGGGGTCCGAAGAAGTGCGGGTCAGGCGGCCGAGCTGCTGCTCTTGGAGCCCGAGGTGCTGCCGGATGTCGACGAGGACGAAGACGAGGAGCTCGACGAGGAGCTCGACGACTTGCTGTCCGAGCCGCCGCTCGACGAGGAGGACGAGGAGCTCGACGAGTCGGAGCCGCTCGCCGGGGAGGCGGTCTTCGCGGGGGTGCTGCTGGACGACGAGCCGCGGCTGTCGTTGCGGTAGAACCCGGAGCCCTTGAAGACGATGCCGACCGCGGAGAACACCTTCTTGAGGCGTCCGTCGCAGCTGGGGCACACCGTGAGCGCGTCATCGGTGAACTTCTGCACCGCCTCGAGGCCCTCGCCGCATGCGGTGCACTGGTACTGGTAGGTCGGCACTTGACTTCCTCCTGGCACTCTCACTCGATGAGTGCTAACGACGCTCCATAGTGCAGTATTCCGGCCCGTCAGTCCACTGTGACCGGCGTACGGTGACCGACTCCACGCTCGGAGAGGCCCTCGTACCCTCCCCGTTCCGGGGAGCCGGCGCGCAGGTCAGCGGCCAGGCCGGCGGGCTCGGTGACAGCCTCGTCCCGGTCCTCGGCGGGCTCCGTGGCCTGGGCGGACCCGGTGCCGTCGCCCCCGGTGCCGACGATCCGGGTCGTCGAGCGCGGCAGCAGATGGGCGCGGAGCGCCAGCAGCACGGTCAGCGCCAGCGCGGTGCCGGCCAGCGGCACCAGGAATCCGGTGCTCGGCACGAACCGGTCGGCCAGCTGGCCGGCGGCGGTCGCCGCGGCGGCCTGGCCCAGCGCGACCGCGCCGGTCAGCCAGGTGAAGGCCTCGGTGCGGGCGGTGGCCGGCACCAGCGACTCGACAAGCGTGTAGCCGGTGATCAGGGCCGGGGCGATGCACAGGCCGACGACCAGGCCGACGGCGCCCAGCAGCGGTACGGCCGTCACCGCCCACAGCGGGGTGGTGGCCAGCGCCAGCAGCCCGTAGGCGACCAGCAGCCGGCGGCGCGGGCCGACCTTCCAGGCGATGGCGCCGCAGGCGACGCCCGCGAGCATGTTGCCGGCGGCGAAGACGCCGTAGAGCACGCCGTTGATGCCGGGCTGCCCGATGTCCTGGGTGAAGGCCGTCAGCGAGACCTGCATGCCGCCGAAGACGGCGCCGATGCCGAGGAACGCGACGATCAGGACGCGTACGCCGGGCACCGACAGCGCCGAGACGCGCGGCCCGTCGCCGGCCTGCGCCCGGTGGACGGGCGGCTGGCTGCGCCGCTGCGAGGCGAAGAGCAGACCGCCGGCCAGCGACAGCACCGCCTCGGCGATCAGGCCGGCGGCCGGGTGGATGCCGGTGCACAGCGCGGTGGCCAGTACGGGGCCGACCACGAAGGTGAATTCGTCGGTGACCGATTCGAAGGCGGCGGCCGTCGGCATCAGCGGGCTGCCGCCGAGCCGGGAGGCCCAGCGGGCCCGCACCATCGGGCCGACCTGCGGGGTCGAGGCGCCGGTGGGGACGGCCACCGCGATCAGCGCCCACAGCGGGGCGTGCGCGAGAGCCAGGGTGATCAGCGCCGCGACGCCGGCGACGTGGACGAGCACGCCGGGGAGCAGCACCGCGCGCTGGCCGAACCGGTCGGCGAGCTTGCCGCTCTGCGGGGCGAACAGCGCCATGGAGACGCCGGTCGCCGCGGAGACGGTGCCGGCGATGCCGTACGAGCCGGTGGTCGATTCGACGAGCAGCACGATGCCGATCGTCAGCATCGCGAACGGCTGCCGGGCCAGAAAGCCGGGCAGCAGGAATGTCCATGCACCGGGGGTGCGCAGCAGTTGTCCGTAACCGGGACGGGAATCCTTGACCGCGGATGCCACGGCCGGGCCTTTCTGCTGCCTGGTAGCGCGCCGCCGCGAGGTCGTCACGGGTAACGCGCCGAGAGCTGTCCTCTCGCGCATGACCGAGTGATACCGCGTGGTCCGCACCCGGGGAGGGCGGCTGCGTGTGGCAGGGGACCGCGGCCGCTGAGCGGTCGCGCCAGCTCTGCGTCAGGCAGAGGTGGTTCGTTGATTTTGCATCTTCATACTACAGGTCGCACCGCGTGAAGCCCTGGGATTAACCAGGGCTTCACGCGGATTTCCTTGGGATCCGTGGAGAGATGCAGCACATTCCCGAGCAGCCGCCCAGCGCGATCGGCGGTATCGGCGGTAACGGCGAGATCAGCGGGATCCGGTCGATAGCGTCGTTCAGGAAGCGTCGTTCAGGAAGCGTCGTTCAGGAAGAGGAGCCGTGCCGCTTGGGGCGGCGTTCCTTCGGGGCGCCGGGGCGGCGTGCCACGGCCCCGTGGCCCTCGGCCCCGCCGCCGGCTCCGCTGCCGGTCCCCAGCCAGCCGGCCAGCTTGCCGCCCTGGGAGATCGCCTGCAGCCGTTTCTCGGCCGCGTCCCGCACCGGGTCGGTGGCGACGACCAGCAGCTCGTCGCCGTGCCGCAGCACCGTCGTGGGCGCGGGCACGAAACTCGTGCCGTCGCGGACGACGAGGGTGACGGCGGCGCCGGCCGGCATCCGCAGTTCGCCGACCTCGACGCCGTGCATCCGGGACGCAGGGCCGATCGAGGTGGACAGCAGATGGCCGCGCAGCCGTTCCAGTGGTGCCGACTCGATGCCGAGGTCGGCGGCCTCCTCCTCGTCGCCGATGTGCAGCCGCTTGGCCAGCCAGGGCAGCGTCGGCCCCTGGATGAGGGTGTAGACGACGACGAGCACGAAGACGATGTTGAAGACGCGTTCGCTGCCGGGCACATCGGTCACCATCGGGATGGTGGCCAGCACAATCGGCACCGCACCGCGCAGGCCCGCCCACGACAGCAGGGTCTTCTCCCGCCAGGGCACCCGGAACGGCAGCAGGCTCACGAACACCGACGTCGGTCTGGCCACGATCGTCAGGATCAGGCCGATGACGAGCGCGGGCACGATGTCGTCGAGGAGGTTGTGCGGGGTGACCAGCAGGCCGAGCAGCACGAACATGCCGATCTGGCCGATCCAGCCGAGCCCTTCGGCGAAGCCGCGGGTGGCCGCGGAGTGCGGCAGTTTGGCGTTGCCGAGGAGTACGGCCGCCAGATAGACGGCGAGGAAGCCGGAGCCGTGCGCCAGCGCGCCCGCCGCGTACGCGGACACCGCGATGGCCATGACGGCGATCGGGTAGAGGCCGGAGGCGGGCAGTGCCACATGCCGCATGCCGTACGAGCCGAGCCAGCCGATGGCCAGTCCGATGGCGGCGCCGATCGCCAGCTCCAGCGCGATCTCGCCTATGAGGTGGTACCAGTGGTCGACCGGTCCCGCCGTGGAGAAGGCGACGACGAGGATGACCACCGGGGCGTCGTTGAAGCCCGATTCGGCCTCCAGAACACCCGTCAGGCGCGCGGGCAGCGGCACACTGCGCAGCACGGAGAAGACCGCCGCCGCATCCGTCGAGGAGACCACGGCGCCGATCAGCAGGGCCTGACGCCATTCGAGCCCGGCGAGATAGTGCGCTCCGGCCGCGGTGACCCCCACGCTCACCGCGACACCGAGCGTCGAGAGCACCGCCGCCCGTGGGAGGGCCGGTTTGATCTCTTTCCACTTGGTGCCGAGGCCGCCCTCGGCGAGGATCACGACCAGGGCGGTGTAGCCGAGGAGTTGGGTCAGTTCGGCGTTGTCGAAGACGACGCCGCCGAGGCCGTCCTGCCCTATGGCAATGCCTATCCCCAGATAGATGAGCAGGCTGGGGAGCCCGCTGCGGGAGGAGAGCCGTACCGCGGCCACCGCGATGAGCAGTACGAGCGAGCAGAGCAGCAGGAGTTCGTTGAGGTGGTCGACAGTCAGGAGCTGGTCCTTCCTCGCACAGTGCCGGGGGTGGGTGTTCCTTACCGTATCTAGTTACTGACCCTAACAATTTACCATTGCTTGAAAGTTGGATGTGCTGGCGGTGACTCCGCGTAGGGGTCGCCGAACCCGTGCGCCTATGGTTGCTCCAGCACTCCCACCCTGCCCCTCGAAGGACAGAGATGCCCGCCAACAAGTCCGGTCCCGCCCCGAAGAAGAAGAAGGGGCGGCGCGGCCGTCTCGTACTGATCACGGTCGTGCTCCTGCTCGTGGCGGGCATCGGATTCGGTGCGTTCTGGGGCGTCACCACCGTCCGCGCCTCGTACCCGGAGACCACCGGCTCGCTCAAGCTTCCGGGTCTCTCCAACCCCGTCGACGTGACCCGCGACGCCCACGGCATCCCGCAGATCTACGCCGACACCGACGAGGACCTCTTCCGCGCCCAGGGGTTCGTCCAGGCCCAGGACCGCTTCTGGGAGATGGACGTACGGCGGCACATGACGTCCGGCCGGCTCTCGGAGATGTTCGGCAAGGGCCAGGTCAAGACCGACTCGTTCCTGCGCACCCTCGGCTGGCACGACGTGGCGCAGAAGGAATACGACACCAAGCTCTCGCCGAGCACGAAGAAGTACCTCCAGGCCTACTCCGCGGGTGTCAACGCCTACCTCAAGGACCACGAGGGCTCGGCGCTCTCCCTGGAGTACGCGGCGCTGGACTTCGACAACGACTACAAGCCGCAGAAGTGGACGCCGGTCGACTCGGTGGCCTGGCTCAAGGCCATGGCCTGGGACCTGCGCGGCAACATGCAGGAAGAGATAGACCGCTCCCTGATGACCAGCCGCTTCGACCAGAAGCAGATCGACCAGCTGTACCCGGAGTACCCGTACCGGCGGAACAAGCCGATCGTCGACGGCGGCACGGTCGACCCGGCCACCAAGGAGTTCCGCCCCAAGGGCTCGGCCAACAGCACCCCGGCGGGCATCGGCAACGCCGCCACCGGCCTCCAGTCGCAGCTCTCCTCGCTGTCCAAGACCCTCGACGAGGTCCCGGCACTGCTCGGCCCCAACGGCAGCGGCATCGGCTCCAACTCCTGGGTCGTCTCCGGTGAGCACACCACCACCGGCAAACCGCTGCTCGCCAACGACCCGCACCTGGCGCCGCAGATGCCCTCGCTCTGGTACCAGATGGGCCTGCACTGCCGCACCACAAGCCCCAAGTGCAACTACGACGTCTCCGGTTTCACCTTCTCCGGAATGCCCGGCGTCGTCATCGGCCACAACCAGGACGTCTCCTGGGGCATGACCAACCTCGGCGCCGACGTCTCCGACCTCTACCTGGAGAAGATCAACGCCGACGGGTACCTCTACGACGGCCGTCGACGGCCCTTCGCCACCCGCAAGGAGACCATCAAGGTCGCCGGCGGGGAGAGCCAGGAGATCACCGTACGGTCCACGGACAACGGGCCGGTCGTCTCCGACCGCGACGACGAACTGTCCACCGTCGGCAAGGACGCACCCGTCCGCAACGCCGCCCCGGACCGCGGCGACGGCTACGCCGTCTCGCTGCGCTGGACCGCGCTCAACCCCGGCAAGTCCATGGACGCCGTCTTCGAACTCAACCGCGCCAAGGACTGGAACGGTTTCCGCAAGGCCGCCGCGCACTTCGAGGTGCCGTCCCAGAACCTGATCTACGCCGACACCAAGGGCAACATCGGCTACCAGGCTCCGGGCCGCATCCCCACCCGCGCCAAGGGCGTCAACGGCACCTACCCGGCGCCCGGCTGGGACCCGAAGTACAAGTGGACCGGCTACATCCCGCAAAAGGCCCTGCCGTACGAGTACAACCCCAAGCGCGGCTTCATCGTCACCGCCAACCAGGCCGTCATCGACGAGGACAAGTACCCCTACCTGCTCACCAAGGACTGGGGCTACGGCTCGCGCAGCCAGCGGATCAACGACCTCATCGAGTCGAAGATCAAGGACGGCGGCAAGGTCTCCACGGACGACATGCAGACCTTCCAGAAGGACAACAGCAGCGAGATCGCCCGGCTGCTGACGCCCTACCTGACGAAGATCGACATCAAGGATCCGTACGTCCGCCAGGCCCAGCAGCTGCTGGAGGGCTGGGACTTCACCCAGGAGCCCGACTCCGCGGCCGCCGCCTACTTCAACGCCGTCTGGCGCAACACCCTCAAGCTCGCCTTCGGCAACAAGATGCCCAAGGAACTGCGGGTCGACGGCCAGTGCCTCACCGTCCGCCCGGCCAGTGACACCGGCCCCGCCGACGACCTCGACAAGCTCGTCCGCGAATGCGGCGAGCGGGCCGCCGACTCGGCGCAGCCGGACGGCGGCGACCGCTGGTTCGAGGTCGTCCGCAAGATCCTCGACGACCCGCAGAACGCCTGGTGGAAGACCGAGGACCGGCCCCAGAACCCCGGCGACAAGAACCGCGACCAGCTGCTCGCGCACGCCATGAAGGACGCGCGTTACGAGCTGACCTCCAAGCTCGGCAAGAACATCGACAACTGGAGCTGGGGACGGCTGCACCAGATGTTCCTGAAGAACCAGACCCTGGGCACCGACGGACCCGGCTTCCTGCAGGGCCTGTTCAACCGCGGCCCGTGGAACCTCGGCGGCGGCGAGGCCGCGGTCGACGCCACCGGCTGGAACGCCGCCGGCGGCTACAAGGTCACCTGGGTCCCGTCGATGCGGATGGTCGTCAACCTCGCGGACCTCGACAAGTCCCGCTGGATCAACCTCACCGGCGCCTCCGGGCACGCCTACGACGCGCACTACTACGACCAGACCGACAAGTGGGCCAAGGGCGAACTGCTGCCCTGGGCGTTCAGCGAGGAAGCCGTCAAGAAGACCGGCAAGGACACGCTGACCCTGTCGCCGTAGGCGGTCGGGCACCTACCCAGTACGCCCGGGGGGGGGGGGGGGGGGGGGCGGCCCCCCCCCCCCCCCCCCGGGCGGGGGGGGGGCCCCCCCCCCCCCCCCCCCCCCCCCCACGGCCTAGTGGGCGGGTGCCCCGCCGGCCCTCAGCTGTCCGTCCGGCCCGGCCGCGCGAACCGGTGCACCCCCGACGGCGTGAGAGCCGCGTGCACCAGCCGGTCGTGCGGCTCGGCCGGGACCGTGGCCAGCACCTCGGTGTCGTAGAGCAGCACCACCAGCGCCGGATCCACCCCGGCCAGCTCCAACCGCGCCAGCACCCGGTCGTACGAGCCGCCGCCCCGCCCCAGCCGCAGCCCCCGGCGGTCCACCGCCAGGCCCGGCAGCAGCACCACATCGGCGGCCGTGACGGCCTCCGGCCCCACGGGCGCGGCGGCCGGCTCCCACAGCCCGCGCCCCGCCTTCACCAGCCGGTCGGGGCCCTCGTACGGCGCCCAGTCCAGATCATTGTCCGGCAGCAATACGGGCAGCAGCACCCGCACCCCGGCCGCCCGCAGCCCCTCCAGCAGCGGCCCGGTGGCCGGCTCGGCACCGATCGACACATACGCGGCGACGGTCAACTCGGCGACCGGAATGGGGCTTTCCTCCCCCTCGGGCGCGCCGCGCGCCGCACCGCCTCCGCCCGCCGCCCGCAACTCGTCCAGCTCCAGGGTCCGGCGCGCCAGCGCGGCCCCCGCCGCCGCGATGACATCCGGCGGCAACGCTCTCCTCACCTCCAGGAGATCCCGCCGCAACCTGCGCTTTCTATCGTGATCAACGCTCACTGTGCGCCCTTGCTCCCGCTCTCATGCTCTATTAACCCAAGCCTCATCATCGTTCCGATAGGGCCGGTTATGGTGTCGCGCATGACTCCATCGCACACGCGGATCAGCAAGGCTGTCATCCCGGCAGCCGGCCTCGGCACCCGGTTTCTCCCCGCCACCAAGGCCACCCCCAAGGAGATGCTCCCGGTGGTCGACAAGCCCGCCATCCAGTACGTGGTGGAGGAGGCGGCCGCCGCCGGACTCTCCGACGTCCTGATGGTGACCGGCCGCAACAAGCGCCCCCTCGAAGACCACTTCGACCGCAACTACGAGCTGGAAGAAGCCCTGCACCGCAAGGGCGACGAATCCCGGCTCGCCAAGGTCCAGGAATCCAGCGACCTGGCGACCATGCACTACGTACGGCAGGGCAACCCCAAGGGCCTGGGCCACGCCGTCCTCTGCGCCGCCCCGCACGTCGGTGACCAGCCCTTCGCCGTCCTCCTCGGTGACGACCTCATCGACCCGCGCGACCCCCTGCTCCAGCGCATGGTCGAGGTCCAGGAAGAGCACGGCGGCTCCGTCATCGCCCTGATGGAGGTCGACCCGGCGCAGATCCACCTCTACGGCTGCGCGGCCGCCGCCCCCACCGGCGAGGAGGACCTCGTCAAGGTCTCCGACCTCGTCGAGAAGCCCGACCCGACCGAAGCCCCCAGCAACCTCGCCATCATCGGCCGCTACGTCCTCGACCCCGCCGTCTTCGAGGTGCTGCGCAAGACCGACCCCGGCCGCGGCGGCGAGATCCAGCTGACCGACGCCCTGCAGTCGCTGGCCGCCGACCCGGCGCTGGGCGGCCCCGTGCACGGTGTCATCTTCAAGGGGCGCCGCTATGACACCGGTGACCGTGGCGACTACCTCCGTGCCATTGTCAGACTGGCATGCGAACGTGAGGACCTGGGCCCGGACTTCCGGTCCTGGCTGCGCAGTTACGTCACCGAGGAGATGTAAGACGTTGAACGGCACCACCGGCCAGACCAGCTACCAGGACCGCGTCTGGTCGGTGGCCGAGCACCTCGACGACGTCCTGGCGAAGATCCGCCCCCTGGAGCCGATCGAGCTGCAACTCCTCGACGCCCAGGGCTGCGTCCTCGTCGAGGACATCACCGTCCCCGTCTCCCTGCCGCCCTTCGACAACAGCTCCATGGACGGCTACGCCGTCCGCGTCGCCGATGTCGCGGGCGCCACCGAGGAGTTCCCCGCCGCCCTCACCGTCATCGGCGACGTCGCGGCGGGCAGCGGTGAGCTGCCGTCCGTCGGCCCCGGTGAGGCCGCCCGCATCATGACCGGCGCCCCCGTGCCGCCCGGCGCCGAGGCCGTCGTCCCCGTCGAGTGGACCGACGGCGGCACCGGCGAGGGCCCGGCCGCCGGGATGCGCGCCCACAGCTCCGCCCCCCAGGACGCCGCCGGCGAGGTCCGCGTGCACCGCCCGGTCGCCGAGCGCGCCCACATCCGCGCCCGCGGCAGCGACGTCAGCGCGGGAGAGCCCGCGCTGCGCGCCGGCACCGTGCTCGGCCCCTCCCAGATCGGCCTGCTCGCCGCCATCGGCCGCGGCACGGTCCGGGTCCGTCCGCGCCCCCGCGTCGTCGTGATGTCCACCGGCAGCGAACTCATCCAGCCCGGCGAGGCGTTGGGCCCCGGCCAGATCCACGACTCCAACAGCTTCCAGCTGACCGCCGCCGCCCGCGACGCCGGCGCCATCGCCTACCGCGTCGGCGCCGTCGCCGACGACCCCGAAACGCTGCGCTCCACCCTGGAGGACCAGCTCATCCGGGCCGACATCCTCGTCACCAGCGGCGGCGTCAGCGTCGGCGCGTACGACGTCGTCAAAGAGACCCTCACCGCACTCTCCGCGGACCCGGACGGCGGCCGGACCTCCGTCACCGGCCAGGTCGAATTCCGCAAGCTCGCCATGCAGCCCGGCAAGCCCCAGGGCTTCGGACTCATCGGCCCCGACCGCACCCCGATCCTGGCGCTCCCCGGCAATCCGGTCAGCTCCTACGTCTCCTTCGAGATCTTCGTACGCCCCGCCATCCGCACCCTGATGGGACTGGCCGAGGTCCACCGCGCCACCACCGCCGCCGAATGCACCGACGCCATCGCCTCCTCGCCCCGCGGCAAGCGGCAGTTCCTGCGCGGCTCCTACGACGCGGACACCGGCAGGGTCACCCCCGTCGGCGGCACCGGCTCGCACCTCATCAAGGCACTCGCGCACGCCAACGCCCTGATCATCGTCCCGGAGGACACCACCGAGGTCGCCGCAGGCACCACCGTCGACGTCGTGCTCCTCGGCTAGCCGGACCGGCGCCGGCCGGGGCGAGGCGTCTCCTGCCCATGTGACGCCCGCCCGCTGCGGGTACGGTGTCGTCGCACAGGCGGCAGTCCGGACCGGGAGAACGATGAGCAGCGGCCAGCAACACCTCACCCATCTCGACGCGGCGGGCGCGGCACGGATGGTCGACGTCTCCGCGAAGGACGTCACCGCCCGCACAGCTGCCGCCCGCGGCCGCGTCCTCGTATCGCCGCAGGTCATCGAGCTGCTGCGGGGCGAGGGCGTGCCGAAGGGCGACGCCCTGGCCACCGCCCGGATCGCCGGCATCATGGGCGCCAAGCGCACCCCGGACCTGATCCCGCTCTGCCACCCCCTCGCGGTCTCCGGCGTGACGGTCGACCTCACGGTCACCGACGACGCCGTCGAGATCGCCGCGACGGTCAGGACCACCGACCGCACCGGCGTCGAGATGGAGGCGCTGACCGCGGTCTCCGTCGCCGCCCTCACCGTCGTCGACATGGTCAAGGCCGTCGACAAGGCCGCGGTCATCTCCGACATCCGCGTCGAGACGAAGACCGGCGGCAAGTCCGGCGACTGGACACGGACATGACCACCCCGGCGCCCCCGGCCGCTCCCCGGGCCCTGGTCGTCACGGCCTCCAACCGCGCCGCCGCCGGTGTCTACGCCGACAAGGGCGGGCCGCTGCTCGCCGAAGGCCTCGCCGCCATGGGCTTCGAGGTCGACGGCCCGCAGGTCGTCCCGGACGGCGACCCGCTGGCCGCCGCCCTGCGCGCCGCCGTCGCCACCGCCCGCTACGACGTCATCCTGACCACCGGCGGCACGGGCCTGTCACCCACCGACCGCACCCCGGAAGCCACCCGCGCCGTCCTCGACCACGAGGTCCCGGGCATCCCCGAGGCGATCCGCGCCGCCGGCCGCGCCAAGGTCCCCACCGCGGCACTGTCCCGGGGACTGGCCGGAGTCGCCGGCCGCACGTTGATCGTCAACCTCCCCGGCTCCACCGGCGGAGTCCGCGACGGCCTCACGGTCCTCGCCGACCTCCTCCCGCACGCCGTCGACCAGATGCGCGGCGGCGACCACCCCAGACCGTCCGGGAGCCCGAGCTGAACGCGACCTGGCCGGTGGTCCTGAGGGACGGAGACATCTGCCTCCGCCCGATAAAGCTGCGCGACCAACGGCCCTGGCGCGAGGTCAACCGCCGCAACCGCGACTGGCTGCGCCCCTGGGAAGCGACCATCCCGCCGCCCCCGCCCGGCATTCCCCCGCCGCACCGCCCCACCTACCGCCAGATGGTCCGCCATCTGCGCGCCGAGGCACACGCCGGCCGCATGCTGCCGTTCGTGGTCGAATACCGCGGCCAACTCGTCGGCCAGTTGACGGTCGCCGGGATCACGTGGGGGTCCATGTGTTCGGGCCACATCGGCTACTGGGTCGACCGGGAAGTGGCCGGACGGGGTGTCATCCCGACCGCCGTCGCGCTCGCCGTCGATCACTGCTTCCGCTACGTCGGACTCCACCGCATCGAGATCTGTATTCGGCCGGAGAACGCTCCCAGCCGCCGCGTGGTGGAGAAACTCGGCTTTCGCGACGAGGGCATCAGGCCGCGCTATCTGCACATCGACGGTGCCTGGCGCGACCACGCGGTATTCGCGCTGACCGCGGAAGAGGCGCAGGAGGGGCTGCTCAACCGCTGGCGGCGGCAGAAGCCCAGCACGCCCGGCACACCCCACAAATAAAATATATGTTCGAAATAGACAGCCGATTGGCCGGATTCGTAGCCAGCTGATCTCAACAATCACAAAAAAAGTTCGAGATATCAGCCAGATCGTGCGACACACCGGCTCAATTGGCGGATGGCCCCACGCAAACCCCTCTACCGTGTGAGTCGTGAGAAGCAGCGGCCTCATCTACGCAGTCATCGTCGGGGCCTGGGCCGCCTATTTGGTGCCGATGTGGCTCCGTAGGCAGGACGAGCTCAACGAGGCCCGTCCGACCGAGCGCTTCAGCACTGCCATCCGGCTCCTGTCCGGTCGTGCGGCCATGCAACGCCGTTACGCCAAGGGGCAGGAGGAGTGCCCCGCCGGCGATGCGCGCGACGAGCAGGATCCGGGCGAAGCGGACGCCGCGACCGACGCGGACGACGCCCGGCCCTTCAGCGACCCCGTGGCCCCCGCCGCCGCACCGCAGCCCCGCATCCCGGCCGCCCCGCGCCCCTCCGCCGCCGAGCGGACCAAGCGCGCCAAGGTCCTGGCCCGCCGCCGGCGCACCATCACGGTCCTCTTCCTCGCCTTCACCATCGGCGCCATCGTCGCCGCGGTGGGCGGTATCGCCTTCCTCTGGGCCCCGGCCCTGCCCGCCCTGCTCCTCACCGCCTACATCGTCTACCTCCGGGCCCAGGAGCGGCGGCGCTTCACCTTCACCATGGACCAGCGCAAGGCGGAGGCGGCAGCGCAGCGACTGCGGGAAGGCAGAACCCGCCCTCACCAGGCGGCCGACCAGCCGCCCGCCGCCGACCACCCCGCCGACCTTCGCGCTGACACCCCCGCCGAGGCCGCCCCCGAGCCGCACCGCCCCGCGGCCCCCGCGCACACCGCGGGCCGCCGCGCCCTCGTCGAGGAGACCGACCACGCCGAGTGGGTCGACCAGCAGCGCGAACGCGACCACCCGCGCCCCGCGTCCGGCAGCTGGGAGCCGGTGCCCGTACCTCTCCCGACGTATGTCACCGCCCCCGTCGCCCCGCGCGCGACCAGCCACGTCGACCTGGAAGCCGACGACGCCTGGAGCTCCGCCCGCTCCAGCGCCGCCCCCGACCAGGCCCCGCCGGAGGCACCCCAGCACGACCGCCCGGCCACCCCCGGCCGCCGCACCCGCGGCCGCACCCCGCTCTTCGACCAGTACGAGGACGAGGACCGACCGCGGGCGGCGAACGAGTGACAGCCCTCGGCTGACCAGCACCGGAAGCGATTTCCGAGCACCGCGACCGAGATGCTAGAGTTTCACTCGTCGCAAGGGCCTGTGGCGCAGCTGGTAGCGCACCTCGTTCGCAACGAGGGGGTCAGGGGTTCGAGTCCCCTCAGGTCCACCGCGCAACTGAGTTCCCGTCCGATCATTGATCGGGCGGGAATTCGTCGTTTCCGGGGGCGTTGGCGCGTGCCCGGTCGGGGTGGTCACCGGGGCAGGTGGACGCCGTGGTGGGCGAGGTAGGTGCGGGGGTTGATGTCGGAGCCGTAGCCGCGGGCGGTGCGTACCTCGAAGTGGAGGTGGGGGCCGAAGGCGCGGCCGGTGGCGCCGCTGTAGCCGAGGGGGGTGCCGGCGCGTACCTTCTGGCCGACGTGGGCGGTGATGCGGGAGAGGTGGCCGAAGAGGGTGTAGTTGCCGTCGGACATGCGGATGGTGACGGCCTTTCCGTAGTCGCCGGAGGTCCTCGCCAGGACGACGGTGCCGGAACTCACCGATCTGATCCGGGTTCCGGTGGGGACGGCGAGGTCGACGCCGGTGTGGTGGCCTGCCAGCCAGGTGCCGCTTATCCCGTAGGCCGCGCTGACCTGGTAGCGGGCCGTGGTGGGTCGGGTCCAGGTGGCGGGGGAGCCGGCGACGGCGGGCGCGGGGGCCGTCAGCGCGAGGGTGGTTCCGATCGCCGCCGGTGCCAGGGCGAGCAGGAGCATGCGGCGAAGAGGCTTGCGTGTGCGGAGTGACGTGGTCATAGAGGCGAGCCCACGCCTTGTGGCGGGCGGGCGCATCCGGGGGCGGGTCGGCGGGCCGCCGAACGGAGGAGTGCCGGCGGGGCGGTGTGGCGGCGCATGTGGCGAGGTGGGGGCGGGGATACGCGGCGCGCCGTAGGTGTGCACGTATCGGTGAACGGGGTCGGGCGGCGGGCCGGGTGGCCACGGGGTGTCAGGACGGCTGGGCGGCGACTGCTGCGAGGACCGCGTCGCCGCCGTCCTCGGACGCCATGCGGCGGGCGGCGCGGGCAGCCCCTACGCGGAGGGCGGGGGTGGTGGTGGCCTGGGTGAGGGCTTCGGCGAGGCGGGTCACGGCGGCGTCGTCGGAGGGGGCGCCGGTGAGGAGGGACCGGAGGGGGAGCGGGGTGGTGGCGGCGCCCAGGGATGCCAGCCGGGCGGCCCAGAAGGGCTGGTCGGCGGTGACCGGGACGGGGACGGTGGGCACGCCCGCGCGCAGTCCCGCGGCGGCGGTGCCCGCGCCGCAGTGGTGCACGAGTGCGGACATGCGGGGGAAGAGGAGAGCGTGCGGGACCTCGTCGATGGTGAGGAGGTCGGGGGACGCGGCAGAGCCGGTGGGAGGGGTGAGGCGGGCCCAGCCGGACTGGAGGATGCCGCGGAGCCCCGCGCGGCGCAGGGCGCGTTCCGCCAGGGCGCTCAGCCGTTCGCCGTGGCCGGACGCCATGCTGCCGAAGCCGATGAAGACGGGTGGCGGGCCCGAGGCGATGAACTCTTCGATGTGGGTGGGGAGTTGGGCGTCGGGGGCGTGCCAGGGCCACCAGTTTCCGACGACCTTCAGGTCCGGATGCCAGTCGTCGGGGCGGGGCACCAGGGCCTCGCTGAAGCCGTGCAGGACGGGGCGGCCGGTTGCGGTGGCGTGCCGGCGGAGCGTACGGGGCGTGGTGGGCGGCAGGGCGAGGCGGGCGCGCAGATCGCGGACCGCGCCGGCGTAGAGGCGGTCGACGACGCGTAGCGAGAGGTGGCCGGAGGCGCGGTTTCCCCAGCGGCCCAGTGAGCGGCCGCCGCTGATGACGGGGGCGAAGTCGCCGGTGGGGGCGGTGGGTTGGAGGGGCAGGTGCAGGGACGGGATGTCCATGGCCTCGGCGAGGTGGCGGCCGAGCGGGGCCGTGGTGGTGGAGAGCAGCAGCAGTTCGGTGCCGGGGGTGGCCTCGGCGGCGTCGGCGAGGCCGTCGCCCAGGTGGCGGATGAAGGTGGCGGCCCGGCGCATCAGGTCCCGTTGGCCGTGGCGGGATGCGCGCGGCGGGTGGCCGGCCGGGGTCCGGGCGGTCGCGTCCGGGCCGGTGGTGCGCGGGTCGGCGGGCAGGCTGCGGAAGTGCAGGCCGGCGGCGCGTACGAGAGGGGCGTAGGTGCGGTGGGTGGCGAGGGTGACCTCGTGGCCGGCGGTGTGGAGCCGGGCGCCGAGACCGGTGTACGGGGCGATGTCACCGTAAGATCCGGCGGCCGTGAGCAGGATTCTCACTGCGGGGCGTCCTTCTCGTGGGCGCGCGGAGCGTGGCCGCTCGGCTCGTGCGCGTCCGGCTCGCGGGCCGGGCGGCGGGCCGCGTTGGCGTGGATGGCGCCGCGGAGGTAGGGGGCGAGGCGGGGGCGCTGTTCCGTCGGGGGGACGACCAGGGCGAAGGCGCGGGGGTCGGCGGTGAAGTCGTCGGCGATGCGGCAGTGCATATCGGTGGGGCAGGCGGTGAACCAGCGGCTGATGTGCTGCCGGTGCTGCTCCGCGAGGTCCCTCGCCCGCTCGCCGTCCGCGGGCTCCCCGGCGTCGTACGCGGCGGTCAGGTGCCGGCGCCACTCGGCGGCCTCGGCCATCAGCTGCGCCCAGTCCTCCTTGGAGTGGGCGGCGGCCCGCGCGATGGCGCGCTGGTGGCCCTCACTGTGCTGCCACTTCAGGTGGGCCTCGGTGGCGTAGCTGAGGTCGAAGGTGATCTCGCCGAAGACCTCGAAGCGCTCCTCGGGCGTCAGCCGTACCCCGGTCTGCTGGACCTCCATGGCCTGCTCGGCGACCTCGACCAGGCGCCGCAGCTTGCCGATCTGATCGGTGAGCAGGCGGTGCCGGGCGCGCAGGTGGCCGAGGGCGTCGGCCTGCGGGTCTTCGAGGATGGCGGCGATCTCGTCCAACGGGAAGCCGAGCTCGCGGTAGAAGAGGATCTGCTGGAGGCGGGCGAGGTCGGCGTCGCTGTAGAGGCGGTAGCCGGCCTGGCTGCGGCCGCTGGGGGAGAGCAGACCGGCCGTGTCGTAGTGGTGCAGGGTCCGCACGGTGACCCCGGCGAAGCCGGAGACCTGGCCGACCGAATAGCCCGTGCCCGTACTCGCACCCATGCCGGTACCCGTAGTCGGTCCGGAATCCGTATCTGTGCCCTTGCCCATGGCGGCGCCTTTCGTGCCGGTGGTGGTGCGTGATGCCTGGGCTCAGGGTGGGGGCTGACGTCGGGTGAGGGTCAAGCGGACGCGGGCGGGTCTGCGGCCGCCCGCGTCCGTGTCCGCTCAGCCGTCCGGGTAGCGGTCCTGGAGAACGGAGTTGAGCAGGGCCTGTACGTCCTCGCGGTCCAGGCCCTCGGTGCGGGCCCGGTCCATCCAGGAGCGCAGCTCCTCGCGCAGCAGGGCGTCCGCGGCGGACTTGGGCCGGGCGAGCGAACGGCTGACGAACGTGCCGAGGCCGGGCCGGGGTTCGACCAGGCCCTCGCGCTCCAGCTCGCGGTACGCCTTGAGGGTCGTATTCGGGTTGACCTTGGTCGTGGCCGCCACCTGCGCGGCCGTCGGCAGGCGGTCGCCCTCGACCAGGATGCCCAGCCGCAGTGCCTGCTGGACCTGTTGGACGATCTGGAGGTAGGTGGCGACGCCGCTACGGCGGTCGATACGGAACTCGACGACGCTCACCACCTCTCTGCTGCTTCCGCACGAACCGCTGCCGTCCGCACTGCTTCCGCCCGTGCCGCTGTTGCCCCCGCCCATGGGGGCGCGCTGCCCGACCGCTTGATGATCGGGCCGCCCGTGCCGGGTGTCAAAGCGCCACCCGGCGTGTGCGGGGGACCGTCGGGTGCGTGCGCCGTGCGGTTCAGAGCGGCCGCCGGCGGGCGCGCCACACGACGAACCCGAGGACGAGGGCGGTCAGGGCCAGCAGGAATCCGGCGCCGAGCCACTGCATCCCCGCCATCTGGGAGTAGTCGAAGTACTGGTCCACACGGTTGACGATGCCCTTTTCCGCCAGGCACGCCTTGCCACCGTTGCTGCAGGTGCCGTAGCCGAAGAGCTTGCCGTCGGCGGTGGAGACCCAGTTGTCGACCCGTACGGCGCCGCGGGGCACATCGGGGGTGTGCGCGTGGTACGGGTAGACGAGGTTGCGCAGCGTGCCGAGATGGACGCGTACCTTCTCGGTCCAGATCACCGAGGTCACCACGGCGACGACGGCGGTGACCGCCATCGCGGGGACCACCCGCTTGATCAGCATGCCGATGGCGATACCACAGCTGGTCAGGAACAGCGTCATGGAGACGAGGACCGGGCCGGTGGACTCGAACGCGCCGCCGCCGAGCCAGTCCCCGAACATCGCCAGTTCGTGGGCCGGGGACCACAGCCAGGTGAAGGCGGCCGTCAGCAGGGCGGTGCACAGCACCGCGAGGGCCAGCGGCAGCCCGAGGGTGGCGGCGAGCCACCGGGTGCGGCCGACCGACTGCGTGGTCACCAGCTTGATGGTGCCGCTCTCCTGCTCACCGGCGATCAGCGGTGCGCCCAGGAAGACGGCGGTGAGGGCGGGCAGGGAGGCCAGGAACTGGGCGTCGCTGCTGAACAGCTCGTTGAACTTGTCCTGGAACTCCATGAGCAGCCTGCCCTTGGAGTCGGGGGTGACGCCATGGGCGTTGAGGTAGTCCATCACCCCGATGCGCTGGTACGCGAAGAGCGCGCAGCCCGCGACGGTGAGGAGCAGGCCGACGCGGAACGCGCCGCGGTGCCGGCGCCACACCAGCCAGGGCAGTCCGCGCAGCAGGGTGCGCCGCCCGGTGCCGCCCGCGCCGGTTTCGCCCGTCGCACCGCCCGCCGCCGCGAGACCCGCGTCGCCCGTGTCCGGCCCGTTCGCGGTGCTCGTACCGCCGGCCGTGCTCATGCGGCCCTGCCGTCGTGGGCATGGTCCTCGACGCGTGCCTCGTCGGAGATCAGGGTGGGGGCGTCGGATGAGCGGAGATAGGCCAGCAGGACCTCCTCCATGCTCGGGGGGAGCGCCTCCCAGCTGTCGGAGAGCGGGCCGGAGGGCCGGACCAGGGCATGGAACTGCCGTCCGGAGATGCGGGCTTCGACGACGGTGTGCCGGCGGCGCAGTTCCTCGGGCACGACGCCGTCCTCGGTCACGCCCGTCACCAGCAGGTGCGCGGGGACGAGTTCCTCGGTCTGGCCGGCCATCCGCACCCGGCCCTCGGCGAGGACGACGAGGTAGTCGCACATGTCCTCCATCTCGGAGAGCATGTGGGACGACATCAGCACGGTCGTGCCGTGCTCGGCGGCCTCGGCCATCAGCAGCCCGGACATCTCGTGCCGGGCGAGCGGGTCGAGGTCGGACATCGGCTCGTCGAGCAGCAGCAGGGCGGGCCGCTTGCCGAAGGCGAGCGCGAAGGCGACACGGGTGCGCTGGCCGCCGGAGAGGGTGCCGATCCGTGCGTCGAAGGGCACATTGCCGGCCCGTACGATCCGCTCGGCCAGTGCCTGGTCCCAGCGCGGGTTCAGTTCGCGGCCCAGGCGGAGGGTCTCGGCGACGGTGAAGCGCGGGTAGAGGGGCTTGTCCTGGGCGAGGAAGGAGACCCGCTCCAGGACGGCCGGGTCGGAGATCGGGACGCCGAACAGTTTCAGGGTGCCGGTGGTCGGCTGCACCAGCCGCGTTGCGGTGCCCAGGAATGTGCTCTTGCCGGCGCCGTTGGGGCCGACGAGGGCGCAGACGTGGCCGGCGGGGAGCCGGAACGAGCAGTCCTGCAGTGCCCAGCCGCGGCGGTACTTCTTTCCCAGTCCGTTGGCCTCGATCGCCCATGGGCTCGGGTTGCTCATCCGGATCCCCCCTTTAGCTAGTTGATTAGTGGAATGAGTATGAAGAGGGGCCCGGACGCCTGTCAACAAGGGACGGGGGCGGCCGGGCCACCAGCGCGTTCGTCAGCCGGCGTCAGGCGTCCGTGAGCGGCTTCGCCATGCAGCGGCTGTCCTCGTAGGCGCGGTAGAACCCGAACTTCTCGGCGGGGGCATAACCGCTGGAGGCGTACAGCGCCAGCGCCTCCGGCTGCTGGGTGCCGGTCTCCAGCACCATGCGGGTCCGGCCGGCGGCGCGGGCGTCCGCTTCCAGCGCGGCCAGGATCCGCCGGGCCAGGCCCCGCCCGCGCGCCTCGGTCACCACGAACATCCGCTTGATCTCGGCGTCGCCCACGGCGTAGCCCTCGGCGAGGTTCTCGTTCCGCCGCCAGCCGCCGGTGGCCAGCGGCATCGCGTCCTCGTACGCCAGGAGGTAGGTGCCGTTCGGCGGCGCGAACATCTCCGGGTCGAGCACGGTCTTGTCGGGGTCGCCGTAGCGGCGTACGTACTCCTGCTGGACCAGCTCGTTGAGCTTGATCGCGTCGGGGTGGTCGTAGCGGACCGGACGTATCTCCATTTCGGCAAGCGTACGGGCGGGTGGACGGGCGGCGCGACGAGGCTTCCGGGATCGGTATCGTGCCGGGATGCTCACTGTGACCTCTGTGAATGTGAACGGGCTGCGCGCCGCCGCCAAGAAGGGCTTCGTGCCGTGGCTGGCGGAGACCGACGCCGATGTCGTCTGCCTGCAGGAAGTACGGGCCGAGGCCGGCCAGCTGCCCGACGAGGTCCGCGAGCCCGCGGGCTGGCACACCGTGCACGCGCCGGCGGCCGCCAAGGGGCGGGCCGGGGTCTCCCTCTACACGCGGCGCGTACCGGACCGGGTCCAGGTGGGCTTCGGGTCGGCGGAATTCGACGACAGCGGGCGGTACGCCGAGGTGGACCTGCCCGGTGTGACCGTGGCCTCCCTCTACCTGCCGTCCGGCGAGGTCGGTACGGAGCGCCAGGACGAGAAGGAACGCTTCATGGCGGAGTTCCTGCCCTACCTCGTCGGCCTGCGGAAGCGGGCGGCGGCGGACGGGCGCGAGGTCGTGGTGTGCGGCGACTGGAACATCGCGCACCGGGAGGCCGACCTCAAGAACTGGAAGGCCAACCAGAAGAAGTCCGGCTTCCTGCCGGAGGAGCGCGGCTGGCTGTCGGAGGTCCTCGACGCGGACAAGGGCGGCTATGTGGACGTCGTCCGTGCGCTGCACCCGGACGTCGCGGGGCCGTACTCGTGGTGGTCCTACCGGGGCCGCGCCTTCGACAACGACGCGGGATGGCGGATCGACTACGCCATGTGCACGCCGGGCCTGGCGGGGCGCGGGCTGAAGGCC
Source organism: Streptomyces sp. NPDC101393 (assembly GCF_044767385.1). Lineage (NCBI taxonomy): Bacteria > Bacillati > Actinomycetota > Actinomycetes > Kitasatosporales > Streptomycetaceae > Streptomyces > Streptomyces sp. NPDC101393. The sequence continues at coordinate 342,239 of NZ_JBIWNU010000008.1, forward strand.
TTCGTGGAGCGCGCGGCGGCCTACGACCAGCGGTGGAGCGACCACGCGCCGGTGACGGTGGTCTTCGAGGGCGCGCTCGGCTAGGGTTCGCGCGCCCGGCTAGGGCCCGGTGCGGGGGGTGTCCGCGGGCCCGTCGGGGCCCTGCTCCTCCGCGCAGCCGTGTGCGCGTACCCACTCCTCAAGCTCCGCGCGGACGCGGCGGTCCATGGCCATGGACATCTCGGCCTCGACGACGCCCTTGGAGACGGGGCGGAGTTTCTCGATGGTTTCGGCGATGCGGTCGACCTCGTGCGGGGCCGGGGGCTCGCCCGCGGCGGTGCGGTCGAGGATGTCGTCGAGGACGTGGGTGCGGATGAGGTTCGTGAAGAGGTCGGCGAGCGCGTCGGCATGGACGCGTACCTGGCGGCCGGCTTCGAGGACGGCGGCCAGCGGGATGCCCTTGTCGACGAGTTCGGTGGAGGCGTCCAGGAGGCGGCGGCTGATGTGCACGAACTCGTCGCCGTCCACGGCGAGATAGCCGATGTCCATGGAGGCGGCGAGGTTCTCGACGGTGACCTCGCCGCTGAAGTGGTCGGCCAGCTCCTCGGGGGTCAGGCGGACCGGGGTCTCCTCGGACCAGGGCGAGACGATGGCGCTCTGCAGGCCGAGGACTTCGCCGACGTCCCTGCCGGATTCGAAGGCGGAGAGGAGTTCGGCGATGCCGCCGAGGGTGTGGCCGCGCTCCAGGAGGCCGCCTATGGTCCGCAGCCGGGCGAGGTGGTGGTCGTTGTACCAGGCGATGCGGCCCTCGCGGCGCGGCGGCGGGATCAGCTTGCGTTCGCGGTAGAAGCGCAGCGTCCGGACGGTGATGCCGGCTTCCTTTGCGAGTTCCGCCATCCGGAATTCGCGCGCCCGGGGCTCCGTGCCTTCCTGGTCCGGGTGTCCGGTCGCGCGCTCGTCCGTCTGCTCGCTCGGGTTCTGGTTCGCTGCCACACGCTCAGCCTATGCCGGGGGCGGGGCGCGGGGCCGAGGTGAGACCGCCGGTAACTTCCTGGCGCCCACCCCCTACCGCTCGGTACGTGGCTGGCCTACTCTCCAATCGTGCCAGTGATTGCTGGCGCGATTGATCCGGGTGATCCGGGATCCGGTGGAATACCTGATACGGGTGACGTGGCCGGGACGGCCGGCGGGTCGATACGAGCGAGGCGAACTCGGGAGGCGGCGGCATGGGCGAGCGCAAGCACAAGCACGTGCGGGTGGCGGTGATCGGATCAGGATTCGGTGGTCTGGGGGCGGCCGTGCGCCTGCGCCGCCAGGGGATCACCGACTTCGTGGTCCTGGAACGGGCCGACTCCGTCGGCGGCACCTGGCGGGACAACACCTACCCCGGATGCGCGTGCGATGTGCCCTCGCACCTGTACTCGTTCTCCTTCGCGCCCAACGCGGAATGGCCGCGCAACTTCTCCGGCCAGCCACACATCCGCAGCTACCTGGAACACGTCACCGACACCTTCGGGCTGCGCCCGCACCTCCGCTTCCAGTCCGAAGTGCAGAGCATGCGGTGGAGCAACGAGGAGCTGTGGTGGGAGATCGAGACGGCGAGCGGGCCGCTGACCGCTGACGTCGTCGTCTCGGCGACCGGGCCGCTGTCCGACCCGAAGATCCCGGCCATCCCCGGGCTCGACACCTTCCCCGGCAAGGTCTTCCACTCCGCGCAGTGGGACCACGACTACGACCTGACCGGCAAGCGCGTCGCCATGATCGGCACCGGTGCCTCGGCGATCCAGATCGTGCCCGCCATCCAGCCGGACGTCGAGCAGCTCACGCTCTTCCAGCGCACCCCGGCCTGGGTCCTGCCGCGCGCCGACCGGAAGATCTCGGCCGCCGAGAAGTGGCTGCACGCCAAGGTCCCTGCGACCCGCGCCGCCCGCCGCGGCCTGCTGTGGGGCCTGCGCGAACTCCAGGTCAGCGCCTTCACCAAGCGCCCCAACGAGCTGGGCATGATCGAGTTCCTGGGCCGCAACCACATGAAGCGGGCCGTCAAGGACCCGCAGCTGCGCGCCAAGCTCACCCCCGACTACCGCATCGGCTGCAAGCGCATCCTGCTCTCCAACGCCTACTACCCGGCGCTGGCCGAGCCCAATGTGGACGTCGTCGCGTCCGGCCTGAAGGAGGTGCGGGGCAACACCCTCATCGGCTCCGACGGCAGCGAGACGGAGGTCGACGCGGTCGTCTTCGGCACCGGATTCCATGTGACGGACATGCCGATCGCGCACCGGGTCACCGGCGCCCACGGCATGACCCTGGCCGAGGAGTGGAAGGACGGCATGGAGTCGCTGCGCGGCGCCAGCGCGGCCCACTTCCCCAACTTCCTGACCATCATCGGGCCCAACACCGGCCTGGGGAACAGCTCGATGATCCTGATGATCGAGGCCCAGCTGAACTACCTGTGCGACTACATGCGCCAGCTCGACGTCCTCGGCGACCGCATCGCGCTCTCCGCCCGGCCGGCCGCCGTGCAGGAGTGGACCCGCACGATCCAGCGGCGGATGCAGCGCACGGTGTGGAACACCGGCGGCTGCGACAGCTGGTACCTGGACGCCAACGGGCGCAACACCACGGCCTGGCCGGGCACCACCGCCGAGTTCAAGAAGGTCACCCGGCAGGTCGACCTCGCCGAGTACGAAGTGCTGCGGCGCCCGGCCGCCGCGCCGTCCACGGAACCCACCGCCGGCGCCGCGGGCACCGGCATCGACGACTCCACGGAGGTAGCCGCATGAGCCGCGCGAAGAGTGTCACCAGCGGGCCGTACGCGCCCCCGGCGCCGCGCCAGGAGCTGACCGTCACCTCGGCCGACGGCGCCCGGCTGTACGCCGAGATCCACGGGCCGAAGGATGCCCCCGCCGTCGTGCTCGCACACGGCTGGACCTGCTCCACCGCCTTCTGGGCCCCGGTCGTCCGCGACCTCGCCGACGACCACAAGGTCATCGTCTACGACCAGCGCGGCCACGGCCGCAGCCCGGCCGCCGGGCCCGGCGGCTACAGCACCGGCGCGCTCGCCGACGACCTGGTCGCCGTCCTGGAGGCGACGCTGGAGCCGGGCGAGCGGGCCGTCGTCGGCGGCCACTCCATGGGGGGCATGACGATCATGGCCGCCGCCGACCGGCCGCAGCTGCGGGCACGCGCCGCGGCCGCCCTGCTGTGCAGCACCGGCAGCGCCGAACTGGCCGCCGAATCACGGGTGTTCCCGCTGCGCAGCCCGGCCGGCCGGCGCCGCGCACACCGCCTGATGCTGCGCTCCCGCGCCCCTCTCGGCCCCGTCTCACCGGTCGCCAAATGGGCCCTGAAATACGCCACGATGGGCGCCGGCGCCACCGCCGAGCAGATCCAGGCCTGCGCGCGGATCGTGCACGCCTGCCCGCCGGGGGTGCGCTCCCGCTGGGGCAAGGTGCTGGCCGGTCTCGAACTGACCGGGGGACTGGCCCGCCTGGAGATGCCGACGGCCGTCGTCTCGGGCACCGCCGACCGGCTCACCCCGATCGTGCACGCCCGCCGGCTGGCCTCCGTACTCCCCGACTGCCGCGGGGTGACCGAGCTGCCCGGCCGGGGGCACATGACGCCCATCGAGGAACCGGACGCGGTCAGCGGGCGGCTGCGCGCCCTCGTCCGGGACCACCTGGCCACCCCGGCCGAGCAGACCGACGGCACCGCACCCCGGGGCAAGCGGCAGAAGAAGGAGAAGGCGGCATGAGCGCACGCAAGAACCTGACCGGTCAGGTCATCGTCGTGACCGGCGCGGCGCGCGGGGTCGGCGAGCTGCTGGCCCGGAAGCTGTCGGCGCGCGGCGCGACCCTGGCGCTGGTCGGGCTGGAGCCGGACGAACTGCGCGCGGTCGCGGCCTCGCTGCACGGCCCGGCGCACCACTGGCACGCCGACGTCACCGACCACGAGGCGATGGCCCGCATCGCCGGCGAGGTCAAGGACCGCTTCGGGAAGGTCGATGCGGTCGTCGCCAACGCCGGCGTCGCGACCGGCGGCCCGTTCGTCGACTCCGACCCGGTCGCCTGGCGGCGGGTCATCGAGGTCAACCTCATCGGCGGCGCGGTCACCGGACGCGCCTTCCTGCCCGTCCTGATGGAGTCCCGCGGCTACTTCCTGCAGATCGCCTCGCTGGCCGCCATCACCCCGGCGCCGATGATGACCGCGTACTGCGCGTCCAAGTCGGGCGTCGAGGCGTTCGCGCACAGCCTGCGCGCCGAGGTCGGCTACAAGGGCGTACGGGTCGGCGTCGGCTATCTGAGCTGGACCGACACCGACATGGTGCGCGGCGCCGACCAGGACGACATCATGCGCGAGCTGCGGGCGCGGCTGCCGTGGCCGTCGAACAAGACGTATCCGCTGGGCCCGGCCGTCGACCGGATCGTCATGGGCATCGAGCGCCGCTCCGCCCATGTCTACGGCCAGTGGTGGCTGCGTGGGATGCAGTCGGTCCGCGGCTATCTGCCGTCGGTCATCGGGTCGGTGGGCCAGCGGGAGATGCGCCGCTTCGGGAGCCGGGTGGACGGGATGCGCGTCGGGCTGGTGGGCGCCGGCGGCGAGGCCGACGAGAAGGCCAGGACGGACCGTTAGCCCCCGACGGATGATCGAAATGCGAGGTATGTCACCTCGTGCAAGGCTGGTCGAGCCCGATCCACACACACCCCAACAGGAGTGAACAGCATGGGTCTCTCAGACCAGTTCAAGGACAAGGCCGACCAGCTCAAGCAGCAGGCGGAGAAGCAGATGGGCGACGCCAAGGAGCGTGGCCAGGGTGCGCCCCAGGAGCGCGGCCGGCAGGGCGGCGAGCAGGGTCAGCAGGGCGGCGAGCGTGGCCGGCAGGACGGCGACCGTGCCCGTCAGGCCCGCGAGCCGGGCCGGGAGTCGCTGGACGACGCCCAGAGGAACATGGACCGCTGAGTCCGGCATGTCCTGAACGCATGCGCTGAAGACGGCGGGCGCACCCGGATCACGAGTCCGGGTGCGCCTCTCGTCGTTTTCTCGTCGCCGTTCGTCGTGTCCGCCGGGGCCCTGGCAGACGGATCGGACGGACCGACGGATCCGACGGGGCAACGGCTCGGCTCTCGCGGCCGGATCAGCTCGCGCGGGGCGGGAGGGGCGGGCGGCGCAGGTCGGGCACGTTCGTGAGGTCCGGCGGGATCGCCGCGGGGTGGCGCTCCAGCAGGTCCAGCGCGGTACGGACCGCGACACCGAGCTGCGGGTGGCGGCCCTCGGCCCAGTGGAGCGGGGAGCGCAGTGCCTCGATGTCGACCTCGACGCCGTGGTTCTCCACGCCCCAGCCGTACAGCCGGAACCAGGCGGCGTTCATCGGCACGGTGATCGAGGTGCCGTCGCCGAGCCGGTGCCGGCCGGTCATGCCGACGACGCCGCCCCAGGTGCGCATGCCGACCACCGGGCCGATGCCCTGGAGCTTGAACGCTGCGGTGATCATGTCGCCGTCGGAGGAGGTCATTTCGTCGGCGACCGCGACGACCGGGCCGCGCGGCGCGTTGCTGGTGTAGGAGACCGGCTGCGCGTCGCGGGTCAGGTCCCAGCCCATGATCGTGCGGGTCAGCTTCTCGATCACCAGCTCCGAGATGTTGCCGCCGGCGTTGCCCCGTACGTCCACGATCAGCGCGGCCCGCGACACCTCCATCCGCAGATCGCGGTTGAACTGCGCCCAGCCGGAGCCGCCCATGTCGGGGATGTGCAGATAGCCGCACCGGCCGCCGCTCAACTCCCGTACCACGGCGCGGCGTTTGGCCACCCAGTCCTGGTAGCGCAGCGGCCGTTCGTCGACGAGCGGGACCACCGCGACCCGGCGGGCCGGGCGTCCGCCGTCGGCCGGGGCGAAGGTCAGCTCGACGGTGGTGCCGCCGGCCGCCGCCAGGAGCGGGAACGGCCCCGCCACCGGGTCGACCCGGCGGCCGTCCACATGGGTCAGCGCGGCGCCCTCGCGGATGCCCGTACCGGCCAGCGGTGAGCGGGCACGGGAGTCCGACGAGTCGCCGGGCAGGATCCGCCGCAGCACCCAACGGCCTTCCCGGCAGGCGAAGTTGGCGCCGAGCAGGCCCATCGCGCGCTGGTAGTGCGGCGGGCCCTCGTTGCGGCGGGCGCCGGTGACGTAGGCGTGCGAGGTGCCCAGTTCGCCGAGCACCTCGCGCAGCAGATCGGCGAACTCGTCGGGGGAGGCGATCCGTTCGAGCAGTGGGCGGTACTGGGACAGCACCGCGTCCCAGTCGATGCCGCACATCCGGGGCTCCCAGAAGTACGCGCGGACGATCCGGCCCGCCTCGTCGTACGCCTGATGCCACTCCGCCGGCGGGTCGACGTCGTGCAGGATGCGCCGCATGTCGAGGAAGACCGTGGAATCGCTGTCCGGCTGCTCGTTCGCCGGCACCGCCCGCAGATCGCCCTCGTCGTTGATGACCAGCCGGGTACCGTCGCCGCTCAGCGCGAACCAGTCCAGGGAGCTGGTGAGTTCGGTGCGCCTGGCCTTGGTCAGGTCGAAGTGTTCGAGGGTGGGCTGGCCGGAGGTGTTGTCGGGGTTGGCGAAGGTCTCGCCCAGCGCTCCGGAGATGGGCCAGCGCAGCCAGACCAGACCACCGCCGCTGACCGGCTGCAGCGAGGAGTACTTGGATGCCGCCACCGGGAACTGCGAGACGCGCTCGGGCAGCCCCTCGACCTCCACCAGCACCGGGCCCTCGCCGGCCGGCGGGTTCTCCGCCGGGTCGAGGCCGCCCGCCGCGGGCCGCCCCTCCGGGGACAGCGCGAAGGGCGAGGGGGTCGCGGAGGAGAGCGGTACGAGGTAGGGGCGGCAGCCCAGGGGGAAGGACAGATCGCCGGTGTGCACGTCGTAGACCGGGTCGAAGCCGCGCCAGGACAGGAAGGCGAGATAGCGGCCGTCGCTGGTGAAGACCGGCTGTTCGTCCTCGAAGCGGCCGTTGGTGACGTCCAGGACGGTGCGGTCGGACAGCCGCGCCATCTTGATCTGCCGCAGCGAGCGGCCGATGCCGGGGTGCGACCAGGTCAGCCAGCGCGAGTCGGGGGAGAACGCCAGGTCGCGGACCGGGCCGTTGGCGGAGCGGATCAGCTCGGCGACGACGGAGGGCGGGGCGCCGGGGGCGTCGGGAACGGCGGTGTCCGCACGCTCGGTGTCCCCCCGGCTCGCCGGGGCTGCCGTGGCGCCCGTCTCGCGCTCGCCGTCCGTCTCCGGCCGGGCCACATCCACCAGCAGCAGCCGGCCGTCGTGCGAGGCCACCGCGAGCCGCTCGCCGTCCGGCGAGGAGACCATCTCGTGCACCCGGCCGAGCTCCCCGGACGCCAGCCGGCGCGGCTCGCCGCCGCCGCTGGCCCGGGGCAGGTCGGCGATCTCGATGGTGTCGTCGCCCTCGGCGTCGGTGACGTACGCGATCCGGCCGCTGGAGCCCAGCATTTCGGGCAGCCGGACCCGGACCCCGGGGATGTCGTGGATGGTGCGGGCGGGCCCGTCGCGGTGGGTGAGCCAGTAGAGGCTGCCACGGACGCCGACCGCGCTGGCCCGGCCGGTGGAGTCCACGGCGAGCGAGGTGACGTGTGAGGCGGCGGGGACCTGGTAGGTGCGGCGGCCGGTCCGGGGACCGCCGAGCCGCACCGCCAGCTTGCGCGGTTTCGCGGCCGGGCCCAGGTCGTCGATCAGCCAGATGTCGCCCGCGCACTGGTAGACGATGCGGGAGCCGTCGGTGGAGGCGTGCCGGGCGTAGAAGTCGGCGTGATCGGTGTGCCGGCGCAGGTCGGTGCTGTCGGGCAGGCAGGAGTAGACGTTGCCGACGCCTTCGTGGTCGGAGAGGAACGCGATCCGGCCGCCGACGAACATCACCGCGTCCAGATGCCCCTTCAGATCCGGCATCAGCCGGGTGCCGTGCAGCCACATCCGGCCCATCGCACCGCCCCGGTAGCGCTTCCAGGCGGCCGGCTCGTGCGGCGGTTTGCCGCTCAGCAGCAGGGTGAGGTGCTCCCCGTCGATGTCGGCGACGGCGATGTCGGAGACCGGGCCCCAGGGCAGTTGGCCGCCGGGGGCGCCGTCGGTCGGCAGGGTGTAGGACCACGAGTAGTACGAGAACGGCTGGCCGTGCGAGGAGACCGCCAGGATCTGGCTGTTGCCGTCCTTGTCGGGCGGCGTCCAGCCGCAGACCCGGGCGTCGGTGCTGCCCCAGTAGGTCAGCCGGCGGGCCGGGCCGCCGTCCACGGGGGCGAGGTGCACCTCGGGGTCGAGGCTGCGCCAGGTGGTGAAGGCGATGTGCCGGCCGTCGGGGGAGAAGCGGGGGTGGCCGACGCGGGTGCGGTCGGCGGTCAGCCGCCAGGCGCGGCCCGGCTCCTCGCCGTCCGGCGCGATCGGGGCCACCCACAGGTCGTCCTCGGCGGCGAAGCAGAGGGTGTCGCCGTGCAGGTGGGGGTAGCGCAGATAGGAGCCGGGGGGCGGGCCCGGCGGGGCGGGCATGCGGCGCAACCGGCCATGAGGCAGGGCGGGGTTCGTCTCCGTATGCGGCCCGACGGCCTCGCTTGCGTCGCTCACTCACCCATCGTTTCGGCGTGGGCGGACCGCGGCAACTCGGCCCGGGGCCGGGCCGCCTCATCGAGCCATCGCGGGCGAGGGGCGGTGAAGCGGGGCGGTGCGGGGGCGCGGAGTGACGCAGGCCACCATCGAAACGTTGCCGTTTCGCTCGGCACGGGAGTACCGTCATGTGTACGAAACCGTTTCGTTCGCCTGTCGTGCGCCGCTCGTCCATCGACGGTGCCGCCGGGAGAACGGTCCGACCAGGAGGTGCGTGCCATGGGGCGCAGCCGGCTGACTCCCGAACGGGAGGCCGAGCTCTACACCGCCGTGCTCGACCTGCTCCGTGAGGTCGGCTACGACGCGCTGACCATGGACGCCGTCGCGACCCGCACCCGCTCCAGCAAGGCCACCCTCTACCGCCAGTGGCAGGGCAAGCCCGAGCTGGTCGCCAGGGCGCTGCGGCACTGCAAGCCGGTCAGCACCCAGGACATCGACACCGGCAGCGTGCGCGGTGACTTCGCCGAATTCATCCGCCGCACCGACGACCGGCAGATGGCGCAGGACTCCGCCCTGATGCGCGGGCTGGGACAGGCCATCCACGGCAACCCCGACCTGCACCAGGCACTGCGCGAAGTGCTCATCGACCCCGAGATGACGGGGCTGGCGGCGATGCTGCAACGCGGCGTCGACCGCGGTGAGATCGCCGCGGACAGCCCCGCCCTGACCTTCGTCCCCCACATGCTGATCGGCGCGTTCGTCGCCCGTCAGCTCATCGAGGACCGCTGCGTCGACGCGGCGTTCCTGTCCGCCTATGTCGACGCCGTGGTCCTCCCCGCCCTCGGCGTCTGACCGACCCACCAGCCCACCCACCCACCACCCTCACCCCGTATCCGGCGCGCCGCTCTCGTCGCCGGGGCGGTACCGCACGCCCCTGTACGCCCCTCATCCGACGGGAGCACCACTCCTCGTGGCCACATTCCTCTACAAGCTCGGACGTCTCGCCTTCCGGCGACGCGGCGTCGTCGCCCTGATATGGGTGGCACTGCTCGCCGTCGCGGGCGTCGGTGCCGCCACCGCCTCCTCCTCGACCTCCAACTCCTTCTCGGTCCCCGGCACCGAGGCCCAGCAGGCCTTCGACCTGCTCGACCAGCGGTTCCCCGGCGCGAACGCCGACGGCGCCACCGCGCGGGTGGTCTTCCACGCCCCCGACGGCCAGAAGATGACCGACCCGGCCAACAAGGCGGCGGTCGAGCGGACCGTCGGCGCCCTGAAGTCCGGGTCCGGGCAGGTCGCGCAGGTCAGCGACCCCTACGTCAGCAAGTCCGTCAGCAAGGACGCCGCCACCGCCTACGCGCAGGTCAGCTACAAGGTCACCGGCTTCGAGCTGACCGACGCCTCCAAGGACGCCCTCCAGGACGCGGCGAAGAACGGCCGGGACGCGGGGCTGACGGTGGAGATCGGCGGCAACGCGCTGCAGGCGATGCCGGAGACCGGCGCCACCGAGGTCATCGGCATCGCGGTCTCCGCGGTGGTCCTCGTCATCACCTTCGGCGCGCTGATCGCGGCCGGGCTGCCGCTGCTGACCGCGCTGATCGGCGTCGGCATCGGCGTCTCCACCATCACCGCGCTGAGCAGCGTGCTGGACCTCTCCAGCACCACCTCGACGCTGGCCATGATGATCGGCCTCGCCGTCGGCATCGACTACGCGCTCTTCATCGTCTCCCGCTACCGCGCCGAACTCGCCGAGGGGCGCGAGCGCGAGGAAGCGGCGGGACGGGCCGTCGGCACCGCGGGCTCCGCCGTCGTCTTCGCCGGTCTGACGGTGGTCATCGCCCTCGTCGGCCTCGCCGTCGTCAACATCCCGATGCTGACGAAGATGGGCCTGGCCGCGGCCGGCACCGTCGTCATCGCCGTCCTCATCGCGCTCACCCTCATCCCGGCGCTGCTGGGCTTCGCGGGCAGGAGGGTGCTGTCGCGCAAGGACCGCAAGGCGCGTGCGGCACAGCAGGACGGCACCACGGCGCGGGCGGCCGACCGCCCCAACATGGGGACCCGCTGGGCGCGTTTCGTGCTGCGCCGGCCGGTCACCGTGCTGCTGGCCTCGGTCATCGGCCTGGGCGTGGTCGCCGTGCCCGCGGCATCGCTGGAAATGGGGCTGCCGGACGACGGCTCACAGCCCACCAGCACCACCCAGCGCAAGGCGTACGACCTGCTGTCGGACGGCTTCGGGCCCGGCTTCAACGGGCCGCTGATGCTGGTCGTCGACGGCAAGGGCGCACAGGACGGGCAGGGCGCGAAGTCCGTCGCCGCGCGGGTCGCGAAGGAGATCGGCGCGCTCGACGACGTCGCCGCCGTCACCCCGGCGACATTCAACAAGCCCGGCGACACGGCGATGCTCAGCGTCATACCGAAGTCCCAGCCCAGCAGCGTCGAGACCGAGGACCTGGTGCACTCCATCAGGGACAAGGCGGACCGCATCGCGTCCGACACCGGCGCCACCACCCTGGTCACCGGCACCACCGCGATGAACGTCGATGTCTCGCAGACGCTGAACGACGCGCTGCTGCCCTACCTCGCGCTGGTCGTCGGCCTGGCGTTCCTGCTGCTGATGGTCGTCTTCCGCTCGGTGCTGGTGCCGCTCAAGGCGGCGCTCGGGTTCCTGCTGTCGGTGGTGGCGGCGCTCGGCGCGGTCGTCGCGGTGTTCCAGTGGGGCTGGCTGGGCGATCTGTTCGGCGTCGAGCAGACCGGGCCGATCATGAGCATGATGCCGATCTTCATGGTGGGCGTGGTCTTCGGCCTCGCCATGGACTACGAGGTCTTCCTCGTCACACGGATGCGCGAGGCATACGTCCACGGGGAGCGGCCGGGGCAGGCCGTCATCACCGGATTCCGGCACGGCGCCCGGGTCGTCAGCGCGGCCGCGGTCATCATGATCAGCGTCTTCGCCGGCTTCATCGGCTCCTCCGAGTCGATGGTCAAGATGATCGGCTTCGGCCTCGCCATCGCCGTCTTCTTCGACGCGTTCGTCGTCCGCATGGCGATCGTCCCCGCCGTCCTCGGGCTGCTCGGCAAGGCCGCCTGGTGGCTGCCCGGATGGCTGCAGAAGATCCTGCCCGACGTCGATGTCGAGGGCGAGGGCCTGCGCCGGCAACTCGGCGACGGCGACGGCAGCGGCGACGGCGAGGCGCACCGGCCGGACGGCACGGACGGCGCGGACCGCTCCGGACGCGCGACGGTGCGGGTCTGAGGCCCGCACCCCGGGGCCGCTGACCGCGGCCCCCGATGACCTCCGGGACCGCTGTATGAGCGGAGCGGCATCCCGGAGTGGGCGCCCGCCCGTGGGGACGGGAGCGGCGCGCACAACGGCCCGGCGACGGACCCGTGGGGACGGGGACCGCCGCCGGGCCGCTGCGTGTCCCGCCCAGTCGTAGCCGTTTCGCATCCTGGGCGCTCTTGCAAGCACTTTGCAGCAGGCACCACCATTGGTGGGTTGCACACCTGAAGCGGAGAACCCTGAGATGCATGTACCCGATGGATTCATCAACGCACCGGTCTCGGTCGCGACCGGCGCCGTCGCCGCGGCCGCCGTCGCGGTCAGCCTGCGCGGCGCCCGTCGCGAACTCGCGGGTGCGGGCGGCGTACACGGCGCGGAGCGCACCGCCCCGCTCGCCGGCCTCGTCGCCGCGTTCATCTTCGCCGTACAGATGCTCAACTTCCCCGTCGCGGCAGGCACCAGCGGACACCTCCTGGGCGGTGCCCTCGCGGCGATCCTCGTCGGTCCGTACACCGGCGTCCTGTGCGTGTCCGTCGTCCTGCTGATGCAGGGCGTGCTGTTCGCCGACGGCGGCCTCACCGCGCTCGGCGTCAACATCACCGACATGGCGATCGTGACGACGGTCGTCGCCTACGCGCTCTTCCGCGGCCTGGTGAAGGTGCTGCCGCGCCGCCGCCGCTCCATTACCGTCTCCGCCTTCGTCGCCGCCCTGATCTCGGTGCCGGCCGCCGCCGTCGCCTTCACCGGGATCTACGCCCTGGGCGGCACCGCCGACGTCCCGATCGGCAAGGTCTTCACCGCCATGGTCGGCGTGCACGTCCTGATCGGCATCGGCGAGGCCGTGATCACCGCCCTGACCGTCGGCGCCGTCATCGCCGTCCGCCCCGACCTGGTGCACGGCGCCCGCGGCCTGACCAAGCCCCTGGAACTGCGCACCTCGCCGCTCGCCGCCCCCGCATCGCAGGACGACGTCACCACGGCCGCCCGCGAGGAGCAGCCGGCCCCCGCCGCCCCGCGCCGCTCCACCCGCCCCGTCTGGCTGGGCGGCCTCGCCGCCGCGCTGATCTGCGCCGGCGGCATCAGCTACTACGCCTCCGCCAGCCCCGACGGCCTGGAGAAGGTCGCCCACGACCAGGGCATCGACGCCAAGGCACAGGACCACGCCGCGAAGGACTCCCCGCTCGCCGACTACGGCGTCAAGGACATCGCCGACCCGCGGCTCTCCGGAGGCCTCGCCGGCGTGATCGGCGTCGGCGCGACGCTCGCCGTCGGCAGCGGAGTCTTCGTGGTGCTGCGCCGCCGCAAGGCCGCGGACGCCGTCGCCGCGCCCGCCGCGGCCGGCGACGAGCAGCACTCCGAAAAGGCCTGACATGGGTGCCGGACACGCCCACAAGCTCTACCGGCACGGGCACTCACCCGTGCACGCGCTGCCCCCGCACTGCAAGATCGCCGCCGTCTTCGGCTTCGTCCTCGTCGTCGTCTCCACGCCGCGCGAGGCGATCTGGGCGTTCGGGCTGTACGCCGTGCTGCTCGCGGCCACCGCGGGCGCCGCCCGCATCCCGCCCGGCTTCCTCCTCAAACGGCTGCTCATCGAGGTGCCGTTCGTCGCCTTCGCCGTCCTGATGCCGTTCGTCGCCGAGGGCCCCCGCGTCCACGTCATCGGGCTGAGCCTGAGCGCATCCGGTCTCTGGGGCGCCTGGAACATCCTCGCGAAAGGCACCCTCGGCGTCGCCGCCTCCGTCCTCCTCGCCTCCACCACCGAGCTGCGCGAACTCCTGCTGGGGCTGCAACGCCTCAAGATGCCGCCGCTGCTCGTCCAGATCGCGTCGTTCATGATCCGTTACGGCGACGTCATCACCGACGAGATGCGGCGGATGCGCATCGCCCGCCTCTCCCGGGGCTTCGAGGCACGCGGCGTACGCCACTGGGGCGTGCTCGCCAAGTCCGCCGGCGCCCTCTTCATCCGCTCCTACGAACGCGGTGAGCGGGTCCACCTCGCCATGGTCAGCCGCGGCTACACCGGCACCATGCCGGTCATCGCCGAGACCACCGCCAGCCGGACACAATGGACCCGCGCGGCCGCGCTGCCCGCCGCCGCCCTCGCCGTCTGCCTCCTGGGATGGACCCTTTGAGCACCACCGACCCCGCCCCCGCCGCCCCGTCCCTCGACGTCGCCGGGCTCGCCTACGCGTACCCCGACGGCCATCAGGCCCTCTTCGGAGTCGACCTCACGGTCGGCCGGGGCGAACGCGTCGCCCTCCTCGGGCCCAACGGCGCCGGCAAGACCACCCTCGTGCTGCACCTCAACGGCATCCTCGACGCGGGCGCCGGCAGCGTCACCGTCGCCGGCCTCCCGGTCGGCAAGCGCCACCTCGCCGAGATCCGCCGCCGCGTCGGCATCGTCTTCCAGGACCCCGACGACCAGCTGTTCATGCCCACCGTCCGCGAGGACGTCGCCTTCGGGCCCGCCGCCTCCGGACTGCGCGGCGCCGAACTCGACGCCCGGGTCACCGAGGCCCTCACCCAGGTCGGCATGGCGGAGTTCGCCGACCGCCCGCCGCACCACCTCTCGTTCGGTCAGCGCCGCCGCGTCGCCGTCGCCACGGTCCTGTCCATGCGGCCCGAGATCCTCGTCCTCGACGAGCCCTCCTCCAACCTCGACCCGGCCTCCCGCCGCGAACTCGCCGACATCCTGCGGTCGTTGGACGTCACCGTGCTGATGGTCACGCACGACCTGCCGTACGCGCTGGAGCTGTGCCCGCGCTCCGTCGTGCTCTCCGGCGGCGTCATCGTCGCCGACGGCACCACCCAGGACCTGCTCTGCGACACCGAGCTGATGCGCACCCACCGCCTGGAGCTGCCCTTCGGCTTCGACCCCCGCTCGGTGACCCTCCCCCTGTGACCTCTGTGCTCCCTGTGATCCCGGGAATTGCTGATGTCCGCCGATTCCCGCCAATTCCCCACGATTCCCTGTGATTCGCCACGATGTGCTGTGATGAAGCCCACGAGCCGCTGCCCTGGTCACCAGCACTGATCCGCACGTTGCACCATTGATGGGTCACCAACGCGACGGATGAGTGGGAAGCAGGAATCAGTGGTGGACGTCCAGGGCACGGTCGAGGACGGCTTCGAGCCGGTCCGGGACGCCTTCGCAGCGAACTTCGCACGGCGCGGTGAGCGGGGGGCGGCCGTCACCGTCTACCGTCACGGCCGCAAGGTCGTCGACCTGTGGGGCGGTGTGAAGGACGGCGACGCCGACCCGGACGCCGCGACCCCGCCCGCCCCCTGGGAAGCCGGCACCGCCCAGGTGATCCGCTCCGCCACCAAGGGCATCGCCGCCATCGTCCCGCTCCTCCTGCACCAGCGCGGACAGCTCGACCTGGACGCGCCCGTCGGCACGTACTGGCCCGAATTCAAGGCCGCCGGCAAGGACCGCGTCCTGGTCCGCCACCTCCTGTCGCACCGCGCCGGACTCCCCGTCCTGGACACCCCCCTCACCCCCGCCCAGGCCATCGACGGCGTCAGCGGCCCCGCGGCGATGGCCGCCCAGGCCCCCGCCTGGACCCCCGGCGACGACCACGGCTACCACGCGCAGACCTACAGCTGGCTGCTCGGCGAACTCGTGCTGCGCATCACCGGACGCACCATCGGCAACTGGATCGCCGAGGAGATAGCCGGGCCGCTCGGCCTCGATCTGTGGATCGGCCTCCCCGAGGCCGAACGGTCCCGCGTCGGCCGGCTCGCCGAACTCGCCCCGCCGCCCACGGCAGCCTCCGCCGGCCTCCGCGTACGGGCCAAGACCGCCGTCGCCGACGCCTACCAGGACCCGTCCTCGCTGACCCGCCGTGCGTTCGGCGCCATCGACCCCGGCCCCGACGAGAACGACCCCGCCTACCGTGCAGCCGAACTCCCCGCCTCCGCCGGGATCGCCACGGCCCGTGCCCTGGCCCGCTGTTACGCCGCGCTGATCGGCGCCGTCGACGGCAACCCGCGGCTCTTCGCCCCCGCGACCCTCACCCTCGCCCGCACCGAGGAATCCGCAGGACCCGACCGCACCCTCGTCGTCAACACCCGCTTCGGCCTCGGCTTCATGCTCCACGGCCCCGCCTCGCCCCTCCTGGCCCCCGGCTCCTTCGGCCACCCCGGCCGCGGCGGCGCCCTCGCCTTCGCCGACCCCGAGAGCGGGGTCGCCTTCGGCTACATCACCAACGGCATGCAGAAGAATGTGACGGCGGACCCCCGCGCGCGGGCCCTGGCGGGGGCCGTCTCCGACGTTGTCGGCTGACTCCCACGTTGTCGGGTGCCTCCCACGTTGCCGGGTGACCCGCCGTGCCTCGTCTGTGGTTTGTGGACCCGCCTGGCGGCGGGGGCGGGGGTTGTTGTGGGCCGGGCGCCCTGGGTGTGTGGGTGGGTGCGGTGCCGGGCCTCCGGGACTGCGTCCCTGCGGCCCGGCCCTCCCGTGAGCCGTGCGCCCGCCCCTGGTGGGGTGGGGAGCGGTGGGGGTGACGGTGGTGCCGTACCCGTCGGCCCGGTCTTGGTTCTAGCACCTTCCCCCGCGGGGGAAGGTGTGAAGAGGCGGGGGGACGGTGATCCCGCACCCGTCGGCCCGCCCCTTTTTCTTTCACCCCTCCCCCCACCGGGCGGAGGCCGTGCGCTCCGGGCGGGAGGCGGGGCTCCGCAGGGACGCAGTCCCGGAGGAGACCCGCCGTACCCACCAACGAGGCGCCATCATCGGCCCCCGCCGCCGGACCCCACCCGTCCCGGAGGAGACCCGCCGCACCCACCGACGAGGCGCAATCATCGGCCCCCGCCGCCGGACCCCCCCTCGTCGGCCCCCGCCGCCGGAACTCCCCGCCGCACCCACCACCGGGCGCATACGTCGGCCCCGCCGCCGGAACCCACTCGTCCCGGAGGAGACCCGCCGCACCCACCAACGAGGCGCAATCATCGGCCCCCGCCGCCGGAACCCCCCTCGTCGGCCTCCGCCGCCGGAACTCCTCCCGCCGCCGGAACTCCTCCCGCCGCCGGAACTACGCGAGCATCATGCCGATGCCCACCA
The DNA here is from genome assembly GCF_044767385.1 of Streptomyces sp. NPDC101393. Lineage (NCBI taxonomy): Bacteria > Bacillati > Actinomycetota > Actinomycetes > Kitasatosporales > Streptomycetaceae > Streptomyces > Streptomyces sp. NPDC101393. Next base: position 359,123 of record NZ_JBIWNU010000008.1, read on the forward strand.
CCATCAGACCCGCGGCGGCGATGCGTGGGGCGCCGAAGCGTTCCTTGAAGAAGAGGGCGCCTATCGCGGCGCCGACGATGATGGAGGACTCGCGCAGGGCCGCGATGGGGGCGAGCGGGGCGCGGGTCTGGGCCCAGAGGACGAGGCCGTAGGCGAAGACGGAGAGGACCCCGCCGAGCAGGCCGCGCAGCGCGATCGGCCTGAGCTGGGTGGCGAGTTCGCGGCGGCGGGTGGCGAGGGCGTAGGCGGGGATGGCCAGGCCTTCGAAGATCATCAACCAGGCGATGTAGCCGAGGGGGGTGCCGGAGGCGCGGACGCCGAGGCCGTCGACGGTGGTGTACGAGGCGATGGCCAGGCCGGTGGCGAGGGCCGCGATGATCGCGGGCCAGTGGGGTCGGGTGCCCGAGCCGCGGATGCCCCAGAGGGCGACGCCGACCAGGCCGGCTGAGGCCAGGGCGACGCCGGCCAGGGCCCAGGCGCCGGGGATCTCGTGGACGAAGACCGCGGCGAGGACCGTGACGACCAGCGGCGCGGTGCCGCGGGCGATCGGATACATCTGGCCGAACTCGCCGAGCCGGAAGGACTGCATGAGCAGGGCCTGGTAGACGACGTGCAGGACCGCGGAGCCGATGAGGTAGGGCCAGGCGGCAGCGGCGGGCAGCGGTGTGAACGCGGCCAGCAGGGCGCCGCAGACCGCGCCGCCGCCGCCGACGAGGGTGAAGGCGAGGAGCTGGTCGCGTATGCCGTGCGCGATCGCGTTCCAACTGGCGTGGGTGACGGCGGCGATGAGGACGGCCGCGACGACGAGCGGGGTCATGCGGTGCGCTCGCGCACGTCCACGATGCGGGCCTGGGCGTGCTCGACCAGCGACGTGGGGTCGAGCGGGAAGACGGTGTGCGGGGTTCCGGCGGCGGCCCAGACCGTGCCGTGGGCGAGGATCCCGCGGTCCGCGAGGACGCGGGTGCGGGTGCGGTGGCCGAACGGCGGGACGCCGCCGATGGCGTAGCCGGTGGTCTCGCGGACGGTGTCGGCGTTCGCCCGGCCGACGGTGGCGGCGCCGAGCTCGGCGCGTACCCGCTCCAGGTCGACGCGGGAGGCGCCGTCCATGAGGACCAGCACCGGCTCGCCGTCGGCGGAGAAGATCAGGGACTTGACGATCTGGGCGAGGTCGCAGCCGATGGCCGCTGCGGCCTCGGGGGCGGTGCGGGCGGCGTCCGGGAAGCGGCGGACCTCGACGGTCAGGCCGAGGGCGGCGAGGGCTTCGGCGAACCGGGGGTGCGCGGCGGAACTGGCGGGTGCCGGTGCGGTGGGGGCGCTGGAGACGTCCGGGGAATCGCTCATGGCCCGCACGCTAGCGAAAGCTGTACGGGCCATGCGACCACAATCCGGTGGGTGGGACTCTCCCGGCCCGCCGGCGGGCCGGGTCGGTCAGCTTGCGGTGAGGATGGCGCGGACCAGCGGGCCCGCGTTGGAGCCGCCGTGACCGCTCGCCGGGACGACGGCCGCCGCGGCGACGTCGTCGCGGTAGGCGGTGAACCAGGCGTTGGGCTTCTTCTGGCTGTCGACCTCGGCGGATCCGGTCTTGGCGCCGACGTCGCCGCTGATCCCGGCCATCGCCTCGGCGGCCGTGCCCGATGTCGCGGTCAGCTTCATCAGGGACTTGAGGCCGGCCGCGGTGCCCGGCTTCATGGTGCGCGACGCCTTGGCCAGGGTCCGGTTGTCGAGCGACGGCGCGACGATGTACGGCTGGTGGAAGGAGCCGGCGCGCACCGTCGCGGACAGCGAGGCGACGTTGAGCGGGTTCATCCGGACGCCGCCCTGGCCGATCAGTGACGCCGCCATCTGCGCGTCGCTCTGGACGGGGACGGCGCCGTCGAAGGTGGGGATGCCGGTCTGCCAGTTGAGGCCGATGCCGAAGACGTCCCGGGCCTCCTTCGTCAGATCGTCGTCGGCGAGGTCCTTCGCCTGGCCGATGAAGGCGTTGTTGCAGGACGCGGCGAAGCTCTGCGCGAAGGTGCCGTGCTTGATCTCGGTCTTGTCGAGGTTCTGGAACTTCCAGCCGCCGACCGTCACGTACTTGGGGCACGGGTGTTCCTTGCCCGGCGACGTCATGCCCTTGTCCATCAGCATCGCCGAGGTGACGATCTTCATCGTCGAACCGGGGGCCAGCGACCCCTGGGTGGCGAGATTGAAGCCCTTCTCCGGGGAGTTGGCGAGGGCCAGGATCTCGCCGGTGCTGGGCTTGACCGCCGCGGCCGACGCGGACTTCTTGCCCTTGACGGCCTTCTCGGCCGCCGTCTGGAGGGCGGCGTCCAGGGTCGTCTTGAGGGTGCCCGGGGTGCCCTTGGAGAGTTCCTTCAGGGTCTTGTCGGGCTGCTGGGCGGACGCCTTGGCGGCCTTCGCGCGGTGGATGAACAGCTCCACGCCGGGCTTGCCGTTCGTCTTGTCGCCGTACTTGTCACGCAGGTTGTCCAGCACCCCGGCCAGTGCCGGATGCGCCTGGGGCGTCAGCTCGGCGCCGTTGCGGTCCACGGCCTTGATCGGCGGCGCCTCGGCCTCGCCGGTGCGCAGCTCGTCACCCTCGGCCAGGCCCGGGTGCAGCACGGCCGGCTTCCAGGTGATCCGCGGCTTGCCGGTCCGGGTGTCGCGCTCCACGGTCATCGAAGTGCCGTACGAGACGGGCGCTTTGGTGCCCTTGTAGTCGATCTGGGCGGCGACGGTGTACGGCACCTTGCCGCCTGCCGGGGTGCCCGGGGTGAGCGTCACCTTCGAGAACTTCGCCCGCTTGGCGAACGTCTCCAGCGCGCCCTTCGCGGCATCGGGGTGGTCCGTCAGCTCGGCGGCCTTGGCGGCGTCGCCGGACTGCCAGGCGGTCAGGAAGCCCTGCGCCGTGGTGTGCACTTCCTTCGCGGACAGTGGCCCGGTCTTGACCTTGGGGGCACTGTCGCCCGGCTTGGCGTCCGCGGACCTGACCTCCTGCGGTGACGACTCGTCCGAGCCGCCGAACAGCGTGAAACCGCCGACAACTCCCGCGACCAGGGCCACCGATCCGCCGATCAGCCCGTACTTCACCTCTCGGCGCATGCCACCGATTCCCTCCCAGAGCCTCGTCCTCGGATACGCACACAAGAACGTCCACCGCACTCTATGGGACACGGGAAGCCCGGCGAGTCTCGATCAGGGCACGGTCAGGTGACGCACCGTCGCTCTGTCGTTACGCGCCGGGCGCGGGCGTTGCCGCGAGCGGGGCCGGTCCCCGCTCACACCCAGCTGTCGAACCACATCCGGTTGTGCCAGGCGGTCTTGGAGATCGGCAGGCCCGTGTAGATCGGGTAGAAATAGATGAAATTCCACACGATGAGCAGGACGAGTACGCCCGCGCCGACCGCGCCGATGATCCGGCGTCGCTCCGAGGAGCCCGGCGGGCCGATGATCGCGCCGATCATCATGGCCAGCGCCAGGCACAGGAACGGGATGAACACCACCGCGTAGAAGAGGAAGATCGTCCGCTCCTGGTAGAGGAACCAGGGCAGATAGCCGGCCGCGACACCGCAGACGATGGCGCCGGCCCGCCAGTCCCGCTTGAACAGCCAGCGGTAGAGGACGTAGAGCAGCGCGAAGCAGGCCGCCCACCACAGCAGCGGGGTGCCCAGCGCCAGCACCTCACGGGCGCAGCCCTCCGCAGCCGAGCAGCCGTCCGCGCCCGCCTTGGGGTCCTCGTAGAAGTACGAGACGGGGCGGCCCAGGACCAGCCAGCTCCACGGGTTGGACTGGTAGGTGTGCGGGGTGGTCAGTCCGGTGTGGAAGGAGTAGACCTCGGTCTGGTAGTGCCACAGGCTGCGCAGCCAGTCCGGCAGCCAGGTCCAGGCGCCGGTGTGGCCCTCCGGAGTGGTCGCCCAGTCGCGGTAGTAGCCGCCCTTGGTGGCGATCCAGCCCGACCAGGACGCCAGGTAGGTGGCGAGTGCGAGGACGACGGTGGCGCCGAAGGCGGGTGCCACATCGCGGCGCAGCACGGCCCGGAACGGGTGCCGGGCACCGGCCGTACGGCGCGCGGCGACGTCCCAGAGCACCGTCATCAGGGCGAAGGCCGCGAGGTAATAGAGGCCGTTCCACTTGGTCGCGGCGGACAGGCCCAGGCACAGCCCGGCCGCCAGCCGCCACGGCCGCCAGCCCAGCCGCATCCGGTCCCCGACCTCCGGCTCGGGGTGCGCGAGCCCGTCCGGGCTGAGCGGCAGCGCCGCCGTCAGCCGGGCTCTGGTGCGGTCCCGGTCCACCAGCAGGCAGCCGAACGCGGCCACCACCCAGAACATGACGATCAGGTCGAGGAGCGCGGTCCGGCTCATCACGAAATGCAGGCCGTCGACCGCCAGCAGCGCGCCCGCCAGACAGCCCAGCGCCGTGGACCGCAGCAGCCGGCGACCGATCCGGCAGATCAGCAGCACCGAAAGGGTGCCGAGCAGCGCGACGGTGAAGCGCCAGCCGAAGGGATTCATGCCCCACGCCCACTCGCCGACCGCGATCACCCACTTGCCCATCGGCGGATGCACGACATACGAGTGTTCCGGCGTCAGCTGGATCTGCGGCGGATGCATCAGCAGCGCGTCGTTGGCGTTCTTCGCCCAGGTGCCTTCGTAGCCGTACTGGAGCAGCGACCAGGCGTCCTTGGGGTAGTACGTCTCGTCGAATATCACCTTCCGCGGGCTGCCGAGGTTCCAGAACCGCAGCACCCCGGCGAACAGCGCCACCAGCAGCGGCCCGCCCCAAGCAGCCCAGCGCGTCAGCCGGGCGGCGGCGGCCGGGCCCGCGCCGAACACCTCCCACATCCGCCCGCTCGGCTCCGGGAAGCCGGGCACCAGCCGCGTACGGACATCGTCCTGCGGCCGGACGGGATAACCGAAGCGGCGGAGCCGCAGCTGCCACGTCGGGGGCTGCCTGCGCAGCTCCTTGGCGCGGTGGGCGTCGGCGTCGCTCGCGGTGGTGTCACTCGTCACCCGGCCCATCGTAGGGAAACCGCCTGTGGACCGGGCGCTCCGGAGCGCCGGCCGGGTGCCGCCGGGGGCCGGGGGAATGCCCGGGACGGTGCCGCGTCGGCGGGCTGGGAGGATGGGGGCGTGACTGGAACGCTGGTACTCGCAGGGACGCCCATCGGCGATGTCGCGGACGCCCCGCCGCGGCTCGCGACCGAACTGGCCGCCGCCGATCTCATCGCCGCCGAGGACACCCGGCGGCTGCGCCGGCTGACGCAGGCGCTGGACGTCCAGCCGACCGGGCGGGTCGTGTCGTACTTCGAGGGCAACGAAGCGGCCCGGACGCCCGAGCTGGCCGACGCGCTGGCCGGCGGCGCGCGGGTGCTGCTGGTCACGGACGCGGGCATGCCGTCCGTCTCCGACCCCGGCTACCGCCTCGTCGCCGCCGCCGTCGAACGCGGCATCAAGGTCACCGCCGTCCCCGGCCCCAGCGCCGTACTGACCGCGCTCGCCGTCTCCGGACTGCCCGTCGACCGCTTCTGCTTCGAGGGATTCCCGCCCCGGAAGGCCGGCGAGCGGCTCTCCCGGCTGCGCGAGGTCGCCGACGAGCGGCGCACGCTGGTCTACTTCGAGGCGCCGCACCGCCTGGACGACACCCTCGCCGCGATGGCCGAGGTCTTCGGCGCCGACCGCCGGGCCGCCGTCTGCCGCGAGCTGACCAAGACGTACGAGGAGGTCAAGCGCGGCCCGCTCGGCGAGCTCGCGCCGTGGGCCGCCGAGGGCGTACGCGGCGAGATCACCGTCGTCGTCGAGGGCGCCCCGGACACCGGGCCCGCCGATCTCGGCCCCGACGAGCTGGTGCGCCGGGTGCAGGTCCGCGAGGACGCGGGCGAGCGGCGCAAGGAAGCCATCGCGGCGGTCGCCGCGGATGCCGGGCTGCCCAAGCGCGAGGTGTTCGATGCGGTGGTCGCGGCAAAGAATGCGGCGCGAGCAGGCTCTTCAGAAGGTAAATGACTAACCTGGAAGGTAAAGCGCGTGGCCGCGCAGCGGGGCGTTTCCCCTGCACCCTGCCAAATCTGGGCCAATAGCCGACACGTCAGCTGCGTCGCGGCCGGGAAAGGCGTCCACTGGGACGTGGGACGTTCGGTTCCCGGAGACCTTGTCCAGCGGACAAGAGGAGCGGCAATGAGCAATTTTGCGGAATCTGCCGGTACTGCCGGCACTGCGACCACCAGCGGCGTTCACCCCATTCCCCGGCCCGAGCCCGCCGCGCACGAGGCATACGCCTTCGCCTGCATGAGTTGCGGCCACGGCTGGGAGCAGGCCTACGAGATAGCCCACCAGGTCGACGCCGCCGGCGAGATGCATGTCATCTACTACGCGGACGGCAGCCGGGTGCCGTCCCCGTTGACCCGGCCCACCTGTCTGAACTGCGGTGGCAACGTCGTACGGATCATGCGGGCGGGCCAGGTCTCGAAGGTCTCCCACGCGATGGAGAGCATGTACCAGCAGCGGCAGGGCGGCAGCCACAAGAGCCGCGGCGCGGCGGCCGAGGAAGCGGAGGGCACGGAGGCCACCGGCAGCAGTTCGCCGCCGGCCGACGGGGCCACCGGGCGCCACCACTGGCACCTCTCCGATCTGCTGCACCCCTTCCAGCACCACCACAAGTGAGGCCGGGGCCGCGGTCCTCGTAGGATCGCGGCCATGGCTCAGCACGAGAGGGACACCCCGCCGCCGCTGCCCGAACCGCTTCGGGTGCCGGTCGCGGACTCGCACACCCACCTGGACATGCAGGGGGCAACGGTCGAGGAGGCGCTCGCCAAGGCCGCCTCCGTCGGCGTCACCACCGTGATCCAGGTGGGCTGCGACCTGGCCGGTTCACGGTGGGCGGCGGACACCGCCGCCGCGCACGACAGCGTGCACGCCACCGTCGCCCTGCACCCCAACGAAGCGCCCCGCATCGTGCTCGGCGACCCCGACGGCTGGTCCCGGCAGGGTGAGCGCGCGGCCGGCGGCGACGGCGCGCTGGACACCGCGCTCGACGCGATCGACGCCCTGGCCGCGCTGGCGCACGTCCGCGGCGTCGGCGAGACCGGACTGGACCACTTCCGTACCGGCCCCGAGGGCATGGCCGCCCAGCAGCGGTCCTTCCGCGCCCATATCGAGATCGCCAAGCGGCACGACAAGGTCCTGGTCATTCACGACCGGGAGGCCCACGACGACGTGCTGCGGATCCTGCGCGAGGAAGGCGCACCCGAGCGCGTCGTCTTCCACTGCTTCTCCGGCGACGCCGCGATGGCGAAGATCTGCGCCGAGGCCGGCTACTTCCTCTCCTTCGCCGGCAACGTCACCTTCAAGAACGCCCAGCCGCTGCGCGATGCGCTCGCCGTTGCCCCACCCGAACTGGTGCTCGTCGAGACCGACGCGCCCTTCCTGACGCCCGCGCCCTACCGCGGACGGGCCAACGCGCCCTACCTCATCCCGGTCACCCTGAGGGCGATGGCCGAGGTCAAGGGCATGACGGAGGACGCGCTGGCCACCGCCGTCGCCGCCAACACAGCACGCGCGTTCGCCTACTGATCCCCGGGGCGAGGGCCCGGATCCATCCGACGCGAACACGCTCCGTGCTCGCGTGACTTTGGAGAGTCACCTCCACTCCGCTACATTCCGGCCGTCAACCGCATCTGTGGCATGTGGAGCGTCGTGAGTCATTCGCAAGGCAGCCACCGCGCCGCGCGCGGCCGTCGCGGCCGGGGTCCGGCCACCGCCGTCACCCCCGAGGTGTACGAGGCCCGGACCGTGGCCGCTCCCCGGCGCCTGGTACCCCGCCAGACCGGGGCCGCCCCGGGCTTCCCGCCGGTCACGGGCCTGCCGCCGGTGCCGGGTCCCCCCGCGCCGCCCGCCGCACCGCCCCCCGGAGGCCGGGCCGCCGCCCGCCGCGCCGCCCGCGCGGCCGGCCGCCGCAGGATCCCCGGACTCGCCGGGCTCCCCGCGCTCTCCGGTCTCGCCGGGCTTCCGGGACTCTCCACCCTCCCCGCCACCGGGCCCGAAACGCTGCGCCGGCTGCTCCCCAGGGCCCTGGTCGTCGCGTTCCTCGCCGGCGGCACCACCGCCTTCGTCGCGCACGACAAGGCCGTCAAGCTCACCGTCGACGGCACCCCGCGCACCCTGCACACCTTCGCCGATGACATCGACGACCTGCTCGACGACGAGCACCTCGACATCGGCCCGCACGACATCGTCGCGCCCGCCCCCGGCGCCGAACTCACCAGCGGCGACGAGATCGTCGTCCGGCACGGCCGCCCGGTCGTCCTGACCATCGACGGACAGCGCCACCAGGTGTGGACCACCGCGGACACCGTCGCCGGCGCGCTGCGCCAGCTAGGCGTCCGCGCCGAGGGCGCCCACCTCTCCATCTCCCGCTCCCGGCGCATCGAGCGGCACGGCCTGGAACTCGCCGTACGCACCGAACGCTCGGTGGTCTTCGTCGCCGACGGCCGCGAACACCACATTCGCACCAACGCCGCCACCGTCCGCGAAGCCCTCGCCCACGCCGGACTCGCGCTGCGCGACCAGGACACCACCTCGGTGCCCGCCGAGAGTTTCCCGCGCGAGGGCCAGACCGTCTCCGTCCTGCGGATCACCGGCTCCCAGGAGGTCCGTGAGGAACGCGTCCCGTTCCGTACGGTCAAACGGGCCGACCCGAACCTGGCCCGCGGCACCGAGGCGGTGGTCCAGCAGGGCCGGGCCGGAGTCCGCCGGGTCACCTACCGGCTGCGCACCGTCAACGGCGTCAAGGAGCGGCCCAAGCGGGTGGCCGTGGAACTCGTCCGCCGGCCGCGCGCGCAGATCGTGCACCTGGGCACCAAGGTCCTCCCGACGTCCGTACGGGGCGCCGACCACCTCGCCTGGCGGGCGCTCGCGCAGTGCGAGGCGGGCGGCCGGCCGGACGCCGTCGACGCCTCCGGCACCTACGGCGGGCTCTACCAGTTCGACGTCGGCACCTGGCAGCGCCTGGGCGGCAGCGGCCGCCCGCAGGACGCCTCCGCCCACGAGCAGACCTTCCGGGCCAAGAAGCTCTACATCACCCGGGGCGCGAGCCCCTGGCCGGTCTGCGGCCGCAAGCTCCACGGGTGAGGGCCGCGGGCGTCCACGGGGCGGAGCGCCGAGGCGGCAGGGGCTCCACGGGGTGCGGGCCGCAAGCTTCCCGGAGCACGGGCCGTAAGCTTCACGGGTGAACGAGCGCAGCGAGGCTTTGGCATGAGCAAGAGCAGCACCACCGACGAATCCGGCCCCCTGCTGGGCGCCGCGGACATCCGCGAGCTGGCCGCCGCGCTGGGCGTGCGGCCCACCAAGCAGCGCGGCCAGAACTTCGTCATCGACGCCAACACCGTCCGCCGGATCGTGCGGACCGCCGGCGTGCGGCCGGACGATGTCGTCGTCGAGGTCGGCCCGGGACTGGGCTCGCTGACGCTCGGCCTGCTGGAGGCCGCCGACGGGGTCACCGCCGTCGAGATCGACGACGTGCTGGCGGCCGCGCTGCCCGCCACCGTCGCGGCCCGGATGCCTGAGCGCGCGGACCGCTTCGCCCTGGTCAACGCCGACGCGATGCAGGTCACCGAACTGCCCGGCCGGGCGCCCACCGCCCTGGTCGCGAACCTTCCGTACAACGTCGCGGTGCCGGTGCTGCTGCACATGCTCGCCACCTTCCCGACCATCGACCGCACCCTGGTCATGGTCCAGGCCGAGGTCGCCGACCGGCTGGCCGCCCGCCCCGGCAACAAGGTCTACGGCGTGCCGTCTGTCAAGGCCAACTGGTACGCCGAGGTCAAGCGGGCCGGCTCCATCGGCCGCAATGTCTTCTGGCCCGCGCCCAACGTCGACTCCGGCCTCGTCTCCCTCGTACGGCGCGCGCAGCCCCCCGAGACCACCGCCTCGCGCGCCGAGGTCTTCGCGGTCGTCGACGCCGCCTTCGCACAGCGCCGCAAGACGCTGCGGGCGGCGCTGTCCGGCTGGGCCGGCTCGGCCGCGGCGGCGGAGGCCGCGCTGGTCGCGGCCGGCGTCTCGCCGCAGGCCCGCGGCGAGGCACTGACCGTCGAGGAGTTCGCACGGATCGCGGAACACAAGGGGCCGGGCGGGGCGCCCGGCATCCGGCAGGCGGGGGAGGGCGCGGCATGAGCGCGCGAGACATGGGCCGTCCGGTCACCGTCCGGGTGCCGGCGAAGGTCAACGTCCAGCTGGCCGTCGGCGCCGCCCGCCCCGACGGCTTCCACGACCTGGCGAACGTCTTCCTCGCCGTCGGCCTCTACGACGAGGTCACCGCCACCCCCGCCGACGGCCTGCGGGTCACCGCCGAGGGCCACGACGTCGACCGGATCCCGCTGGACCGTACGAACCTGGCGGCGCGCGCCGCCGAGCTGCTCGCGGCCCGGCACGGCATCGCCCCCGACGTCCACCTCCACATCGCCAAGGACATCCCGGTGGCGGGCGGCATGGCGGGCGGCAGCGCCGACGCCGCCGGCGCCCTGCTGGCCTGCGACACGCTCTGGTCCACCGGCTCCTCGCGCGCCGAACTCCTCGACATCTGCGCCGAGTTGGGAAGCGATGTGCCGTTCAGCCTGGTCGGCGGTGCCGCGTTGGGCGTGGGCCGGGGCGAGCTGCTGACCCCGCTCACGGTCGGCGGTGCCTTCCACTGGGTCTTCGCGGTCGCCGAGGGCGGCCTGTCGACCCCGGACGTCTACCGCGAGTTCGACCGCCTGACGGCGGGCACCGACGTACCGGAACCGCAGGCGTCCCCCGCCCTCCTCGCCGCCCTGGAATCCGGCGACGCCACCGCGCTCGCCGCCACCCTCGCCAACGACCTCCAGCCGGCGGCCCTCGCCCTGTGCCCCGAACTCGCCGCGACCCTGGCCGCCGGCCGCGCGGCCGGCGCCCTCGCCGCCCTCGTCTCGGGCTCGGGCCCCACCACCGCCTTCCTGACCAAGGACCCGGAGTCGGCACACCGGGTGGCGGAGGACCTCCTGGCCTCGGGCAGCTGCCGCCAGGTACGGGTGGCGGATTCCCCGGCGGCGGGGGCGACGGTGGTGTGAGGCGCTCCGTCCGGGGCGCGCGGTGTGCGAGGCCCGTGTGAGGCGTCCGGTTCCTTAGCGGCACCATCCGGCTCATACCGCCCCTCACCAGGCTCGTTCGGGGGCTCGCAGGCGTCGTGGGATCCTGGACGGGCCCAGGAGCGTGCGCCGACCAGAGCCGCGCGGGCCCGGCAGCAAGGAGCGCAATGGCCACCAACCTCGTCAATCTGGAAGCCGTCGGCAAGGTCTACGGGACCCGTGCCCTGCTCGACGGTGTCTCGCTCGGCGTCAACGAGGGGGACCGGATCGGCGTCGTCGGGCGCAACGGGGACGGCAAGACCACCCTGATCCGGATTCTCGCCAAGCTGGAGAGCGCGGACGACGGCCGCGTCACGCACAACAGCGGGCTGCGGCTCGGGGTGCTGACCCAGCACGACTCCCTCGACCCGGCCGCCACCGTGCGGCACGAGGTCATCGGCGACATGGCCGACCACGAGTGGGCGGGCAACGCCAAGATCAGGGACGTGCTGACCGGCCTCTTCGGCGATCTGCACCTGCCGGGCTTCGACCAGGGCCTGGACACCGTCATCGGACCGCTGTCCGGCGGTGAGCGGCGGCGGATCGCGCTGGCCAAACTCCTGATCGCCGAACAGGACCTGATCGTCCTGGACGAGCCCACCAACCACCTCGACGTGGAAGGCATTTCGTGGCTGGCCGGGCATCTGCGGGCCCGCCGCTCCGCGCTGGTGGTCGTCACCCACGACCGCTGGTTCCTGGACCAAGTCTGTACGCGGATGTGGGACGTGCAGCGCGGCGATGTGCACGAGTACGAGGGCGGCTACAGCGACTATGTCTTCGCGCGCGCCGAACGGGACCGGATCGCAGCCACCGAAGAGGCCAAGCGGCAGAACCTGATGCGCAAGGAGCTGGCGTGGCTGCGGCGCGGTGCCCCGGCCCGTACGAGCAAGCCGCGCTTCCGTATCGAGGCCGCGAATGAGCTGATCGCGGATGTGCCGCCGCCGCGGGACACCGCGGAGCTGATGAAGTTCGCCAACTCCCGTCTGGGCAAGACCGTCTTCGAGCTGAAGGACGTCACGGTCCAGGCCGGCCCGAAGGTGCTGCTGAAGCACCTGACGTGGCAGCTGGGCCCCGGTGACCGGGTGGGCCTGGTCGGAGTGAACGGCGCCGGCAAGACGTCGCTGCTGCGGGCGCTGGCCGAGGCGGCGCGTACGGAGGGCGAGGCGCAGCCGGCGGCCGGGAAGATCACCGTCGGCAAGACCGTCAAGCTGGCCTATCTCTCCCAGGAGGTCGCCGAACTCGACCCGGCGCTGCGGGTGTTGGAGGCGGTCCAGCGGGTGCGGGAGCGGGTCGATCTGGGCAAGGGCCGGGAGATGACCGCGGGGCAGCTGTGCGAGCAGTTCGGCTTCACGAAGGAGAAGCAGTGGACGCCGGTCGGCGACCTCTCCGGCGGTGAGCGCCGCCGCCTGCAGATCCTCCGCCTCCTCATGGACGAGCCCAACGTCCTCTTCCTCGACGAGCCCACCAACGACCTCGACATCGAGACCCTGACCCAGCTGGAGGACGTCCTCGACAGCTGGCCCGGCTCCCTCATCGTCATCAGCCACGACCGGTACTTCATCGAGCGGACCACCGACCGCGTCCACGCCCTGCTGGGCGACGCCTCGCTGCGGATGCTGCCGCGCGGCCTCGACGAGTACCTGGAGCGCCGCCAGCAGGTCATCGACGCGGCGGCCCCGGCCCCGGCGGCGCAGGACTCGGCGCCGAAGAAGGCGGCGGCCGTCAACCGCGCCGCGCAGAAGGAACTGCAGAAGATCGAGCGCCAGTTGGACAAGATCGGCGACAAGGAGAAGAAGCTCCACACCCAGATCGCCGACAACGCCACCGACTTCGAGAAGGTCGCGGGCCTGGACGCCCAGCTCCGCGAGCTCGCGGGTCAGCGCGATGAGCTGGAAATGCGGTGGCTGGAGCTGGCGGAGGACGTGTGAGGACTCGTGGCCCCCTTCATGACCCCGGGTACGCCCTCGTCGAAGTCAGTTCCTCCATTGGCGGCACTAATCACACCTGGCTCACCTGCCCGCACTTGTGCTCCTTGGCCAGGCGTGCCTAGTTGCATGAATTGCAAGTTCGCGGGGGAGGAGCGACCACCGGTTCACTGAGCCAGCTGCGGTCGATCTGTAGGTTGGAGAGGGCGGCCCGTTGGGGGACAGCCCTCTCCTCCTCTCCGCAATTCTGTCCATGGTCCGGCAAGGTCACTGGGATGGGCGCGTAACGACGCGTCCCATTCGCGAATACACTTACGCCTGTGAGCGCTTCTACGTTGCTCAGGGCGTTGGCATGGCATTGATCGACCAGACGTCCCCGTACGCAACTGGCAATGCTGGGTCAGATTCCCCTACAACGTAGATTGAGACGTTACTTCGGGGCAGCTTGTAATGGCGATGCGCACCCACACGTTCCAACTCTTCGATGTCGTTCCCCGTGTGGAGAATAGATTCGCAGAGACTCTCGAATTCCACTCGTTTTCGAAAATCGCCGTACCGGGAAGATAGCGCTGCGGGCACCATGTCTTTCCCCAGCCCCAGGCGATGGACCTGAAGGGAGAATCCTGTGGATTGCCATGTGCCGGTACGCCTTTCAAAGAAAATTTCGATCAAGCCGTAGTCTCTGCGCATGCGTGACCTGCGTACGTCTTCCACGCAGTCATCGCCGATTGCCTCTGCCCATTGAAGAGCGTCGGCGCCCAATGCTGCACCGGCTACCTCGGCGCGGATCGCGGCCTGGACGTAAAATTCCAGATCCGTCATCTTACCCTCCCTGCTCTCTGTTAATTTTCTCAAGATTCTTTATTATGAAATGCATCTCGGCTGCCCTGTTCTGAGTCATTCCGTAGTCTCCTCGATTCATGGCGTCGCGAGCCGATGTCGCCTTTTTGATTATATCGTCACGCAACTCCCTGTCGGAATGTATCGCATCAATCACCTTTTGGACTTCCTTTGGGCTTGAGGTCCCACTGCTAAGTCTGATCGGCTCGCCAGAGATTCCGCCACGGTCGTCTGGGAAGATGCGGACCTCGCTTCTGGGTCCGATATGTACATGGGCACCCTTATTTCCCCAGTCCTGGTAGGCGACCGAGGCGTGGATCTTGCACGGCGTAAGGCCGAGTGGATCGGACGTCGTGTGGGGGTTAACTACATAGGTGCCAGGGTTGGGCGCAGGGGTAATTCCCAAGGGGTCGGTCGTAATGTAATGCGCTGTTTCTGGTTCATAATACCGAAAAAAGTTGTAATGGAGCTGTGTCTCCAGGTCGAAGTATTGACCAGGGAAGCGCAGTGGTGTGTAGGCAGTGGCGTCGCTATTCCATGTGGTTGTGCCCCAGATTGTGCGTTGTGCGTTCCATGAGATTCCTTCATTTTCTGACACGAGGGTCGTTGGTGAGCCCACCAAATCGGCGACTATCCCAAAAAAGCGTTCATCTATTTCGCGTCGCGAAGCGCGGGAAGCTGTGGTACGAATCTTTCGTTCGGTTTGGGAAATAGGGGTTGGTCCTTTGTGGTCCCAGGTGAGCGTGATAGATTCGGGGCTATCTCGAGTATGGCTGGCTTGTTCGGTGACAGTGAGGCCATCCCAGGTGAAGTGAAATTGCTCAACAATCGCGGTTGCAGCAATGGCGAGCCGTTTTTTGGCTATTCGGCGTCCCAGGGGGTCGTAGAAGTAGCGCCAGGTAGCGCCGTCCGGGGCGGTGACGGTGGCTAGTCGGTCCTCGGTGTTCCAGGTGTAGTGCCAGGTATCGGGTTTGCGGGAGATGCGGGTCTTTTGGCGGACGGTCACCCGGCCTAGGGCATCGTGTTCGTAGCGGATGGCGCCAGCTCTGGTCATGCGGGCGCCTGTATAGGCTCGCTCGCCGCGGGCTGAGCGGCTCGGGTGGCGGTCAGGCCAGGTTGCGTGGGTTTGGTTGCCGGCTTCGTCGTAGGCGTAGGTTTCGGTCCAGTCGACGGCATGGACGGCAGTGACGCGGCCGGCGCGGTCGAGGTCGAAGGTACGTCGGCCGGTGTGGGAGTCATCGATGGACGTGAGGTTGCCGTCGGGGCGGTAGGTGTAGCCGCGGTGGAGGACTCGCTGTGCTGCGTTGGTGGCGGCGTGTTGTGGCTGGAGCGCCCCGGTAGAGGACGCCTGCACAGCGCCGGTGGCTGCTGCGGTGAGGGACTGCGTAGTGAGACGGCCAGTTGGGTCCCAACCGTGGGCGAGCTGCAGGTGGTCGCCGATGGTGCGGGTGAGTTCTTGGCCTGCGGCGTCGTGGTCGAAGGTGAGGATGTGGCCGGCGATGTCCATGGCGGTGCGGTTGCCGGCAGCGTCGTAGGTGTAGGTGGTGGTGTGGCC
The DNA here is from genome assembly GCF_044767385.1 of Streptomyces sp. NPDC101393. Lineage (NCBI taxonomy): Bacteria > Bacillati > Actinomycetota > Actinomycetes > Kitasatosporales > Streptomycetaceae > Streptomyces > Streptomyces sp. NPDC101393. Next base: position 374,556 of record NZ_JBIWNU010000008.1, read on the forward strand.
GGTGGGGGTGGTGCGGGAGGTGCGGCGGCCGAGGGAGTCGTAGGTGAACGTCATGGTGCGGTCGTTCACGGTTTCGGCGGTGACGCGGCCAAGGATGTCGCGGGTGTAGGTGACGGTGGCGTCGGCGTTGGCGGCTTGGCGGAGGTTGCCGGCGGTGTCGTGCTCGTAGGTGGTGAGCAGGCCTGCGGCGTTCTTTTCGGTGATGCGGCCGAGGGGGTCGCGGGTGTAAGCCGTGACCTCGCCGATGGTGTTGGTGCGGGTGGCGAGTTGCCCCGCCGCATCGTGCGTGTACGTCAGAACACGGTCATCGAAGTCCGTCTCGGAGGCCAGGAGCCCCGCACCGTCATAGACGTAACTCCACGTCAGCCCCTGAGGGTTGGTGACCTGGGCGAGGCGGAGCTCCGTGTCGTGGGTGAATTCGTGGCGGACGCCATCCGGGTCGGTGCGGGCCGTGAGGAGGTCGAAGTGGCCGTACTCGAAGGACGTGGTCTGGCCGATGGCGTCGGTGTGGGTGGTGCGATTGCCCTCGCCGTCGTAGGTCCATTGCTCGGTCGCGCCGAGGGCGTCTATGCGGGCGGCGAGTTGCCCTTCCACCGTCCACAGCATGTGGGTGGTTTCGCCCAGGGGGTTGGTTATCGAGGTGACGCGGCCGAAGGTGTCGCGGCGGTAGTGGGTGACGGCACCGAGGGGGTCGGTGACCATCAGGGGGAGGCCGGCCGCGTTGCAGTAGACCTGGGTGGTGTTGCCGAGGGCGTCGGTGACGGCGGATACGTGGCCGCGGTGGTCGTGGTTGTAGGTGGTGGTGGCGCCGGTGGGGTCGGCGGTGCAGGTGCGGTTGCCGGCGGTGTCGTAGGTCTGGGTCCAGGTGGTGCCGTCGGGGCCCGTCATGCTCACCGGATGGCCGTCGGCGTCGTACACGGTGGTGGAGGTGCTGCCGTCGGGGAGGGTGACGGTGGTGGGGCGGCCCTCGTCGTCGTAGGTGATGTGGGTGCTGCGGCCCAGAGGGTCCGTCGTGGACAGGATGCGGTGGTTGGCGTCGCGGACGGTGCGGGTGGTGGCGCCGGTGGGGTCTGTCTCCGCGACGATTTGATGGCGGTCGTTGACCTGGTACGCGGTGACGTGGCCGAGGGAGTTGTGGAAGAGGTTGGTACGTAGGCCGGTGACGGGGTCCGGCTCGCCCCAGGTGAAGTGGGCGCGGAGGTGGCCGTCGATGCCGCCCTGTGAGGTGCAGCGGTCATCGCCGTCGTAGACGTAGGTGTAGCTGCTGTTGTTGGTGTCGGTCCAGGACGTGATGCGGCCGACTTCGTCGTAGGTGAAGCGCAGGGGCAGGCCGGAGGAGTTGGTTGTGGTGGTGAGGTTGCCGAAGTCGTCGTAGCCGTACGCCATCAGCAGCTGGTCGCTGCCGTCGGGGGCGGCGCCTGCGAGGTGGAGGGCGGTGACGCGGTCGTCTTCGGTGGTGAGGAGGAGGCGGTAGCCGGCGCTGTGGGTGATGGCGGTGGGGGTGCCGTCTTCGGTGTAGTCGAAGGTGTGGTGGTTGCCGCGGCGGTCGGATATCTCGTCGAGGACGGCGAGGCCGTCGGTGTAGGTGGTGAAGTACCAGCGCATGCCGGTGGCGGGGTCGGTGAGGACGTAGTCGCCGTCCGGGGTGCGTTCGAGTGGGCGGCCCTCGCCCTCTACGGGAACGGTGGGGACGCCTACGGCCGGATGCGGATAGAGAAGGAAGTTGCCTTCTTCGCCTACGAGGATCACGCCCTCGGCGTCGATCTCCAGGCGCTGGTCGACGGTGGACATCCACGTGGGCCCGAACCAACGGCCTGTCCGGTAGGAGGATTCGAAGGTGCGGGTGAAGGAGAGAGGGAGGCTGCCGGGGAGGGCGACGTCGGTCTGCGGCAGAATCATCCGGCCGGTGGCCATGTCGATCGGGTCGTTGCCGAAGGTCTTGCACCAGGCGGTGCGCAGGCGGTCGCGGACGGTGCGTTTGCCGCCTTCTTCTACCGCGTTGCGAGCCGTTCCCTTTGCTATGTCCTTCGCGCCTGCTCGTGCTGCGCTCTTTCCCAGTCCGCCGAGGCCTTTGCCGCCGAGCAGGTTGGGGATCAGGGCACCGAGGGCGTCGGCGGGGTCTTTGCTCCAGCCGGCGCCGGCTATGCCTTTGGCGGTTTCGATGGGGTGGAGGGGAATGTTCGCCAGGCCCATGAGGGTGGTGGAGACGTTGGCGGCGAACTTCCAGGGGTGGGTGAGGTTGTAGGGGTCGAGCGGGTTCACGGTGCGGGCGAACTTCAGGGTTTCGGAGGCACCGCGCAGGGCGCCTCCGGCCAGATGCGTGGCCTCGACGGCGGCCCCGGTGGCGCCGTCCTTGAGGGCTGCGCTCGCCAGGTCGGTGAATTCCGGCTTCTGGGGCGCGTGGGCCGTGGCCTTGGTCAGGGCGCGAAAGGCCCGCTCGGCCGCTTCGTTGCGCTGGCTGCGGGCACTCTTGAGGATGTCCTGTGCGGCCTCGCGGCCCTCTGTGCCCGGGTCGACGAAGTCGGCGGGCTTTTGCGGTTTGGGGCCGGGGTCGCCTCCGAGTTTCGCTGCTGCGTTCCAGCCGCCGGCCTTGGAGTTGTAGGTGTCGACCGCAGCCGCGTGGGCGTCGGCGGCCCTTTCGCTGGCGTCCTTCGCCTTGCGGTATTTGTCGATGGCGTCGACTGCTTTGCCCTGCGCCCATGTCACGGTTTCCGCATAGGACTTCAGCGCCTTTGACGCGTCGTCGCAGGCATCGGCGGCGTGCATCCACTGCTTGGGATGCATCTCGAATTTCTCACGGAAGGCGTCGGCGGCCTTGCCGCTCCAGCCCCGGTCGGAGCCGATCTTCTGCATCCCGTCGGCGACCCGGTCGAAGGCTTTCGAGAAGTCCTTCAGGTGCGAGGCTGATTCGTGGATCTTGGCCGCCTCGCCATGGATCAGCTGCTTCGGGTCGTCGGTCTCGTCCAGCTGGCGCTCGTTGACGTGTGCGCCCAGGGCGCCGGCGAGGTCGGCGCCGCCCTTGCGTACGGACTGTGCGGCGTCGTCCGCGCCGACCAGTTCGAGTGCGTCGCCGGCGAGGTCGGAGCCGTGTTCGGCGATCTCACCGGCGCCCTGACTGAGCACATTACTTGTCATCGCCCCCGCCGGTGTGGCCAGGCCTCGGTGAGCCGAGCGTGGTCTGCTTGCCGGCCGGGTCCTCGCCGCCGTTTTCGAACCGGTCGGGCACGGAGGCGACATCCTGTCCGAGGTCATGAGCTGTTTTGGCCACGCGTGCACCCGCCTCCAGCGACTCTGCCGACGTCGGGTCCCAGTCCGCGTCACGGATTTGGGTGAACGGGTTGTCCGCGCCGATATCGCCCCAGGACTTCTTCTTGATTTCTTCTGCCGACAGTGATGGATCGCCCATCGCCGCGTTGGTCGCCACCTTGAGCGTGGTGGAGGCGTACTGCTCCTGCTCGTAGTAGAGGCCGGCGGTGAGATTCAGCTTCCTGGAGAATTCGTTGGCGTCCTGCATCATCGTGCGCACGCCCCAGCCCCAGCGTTCACAGAAGGAATCCAGTGCGGACGCCACTGCGTCGTCGCCGCATTCCATGCTGTCCAGCGCCAATTCGTCGAAACCACGCCCCAGTTGGGCTTCGACATCGAATCCCAGTTCCTTCAGCTCGGCTGTCGCCGCTTTGATTCCGTTGGTGATCTGCTCGAAGGCTTCGGCCTCGAACTTGTACCCGTCCCCGCCCAACAGGCCCACTACGCCATTCCCCCGGACATCGTCGTTTGTGCTGCGTCCACTGCTGCCTCGTCCGGGACGATGCCGGTGACCGGCGGAAACAGCATCCCCTGTTCGCTGCCCGCGTCCAGCGCCACGCCCGTCGGTCCCTCGATGGCTGGAATCAGCACGTCAAGGACGCGGGCGCCGGCCATCGTCATGTACTGCCACTCCGCGCCCGGATCGCCGCCGCGAACCCTTGCGAACCGGGACAAAGATTCCTCGTCGGTGAAGGCGTACAGCCACCGGATTCCATTCAACTCGGCTGACATGAATGCATCGTTGGTGAGGGGCATCAAGACGTGCGTGCGCCGGAATTCCCCCACCAGGGCGGCCGGATCTGCCCGCCCTTCGTGAACTGCTGCTACCTCTTCGGCCAATGACACAGCGGGCCCCTCCCCCGATTCCCCTGATCCCCTCGATCTGACACCACCATGACATATGGCACTGACAGTGCTGCTTCGGGCTCCGGGTCGCGAAAACCTTCCCAATTGTCTTTTTGTGTTCAATCATTGGGGGAGCGGAATGGTTCTTTGTGGGGCTGATGTGCAGGGGCTGCCGAGTCCGTCAGCCTTCGTGGCAGCGAACCACGACGGCCGGCGCCCCTCACGAAGTGGTCTCGCCGCCGTCGTGGCGCGGGTCCGCCCTCGCCAACCGGCCCCGAATGGCCGGGATTCCAGCATTCCGGGGGGCTTCTCCCCGGTAGGGGGCGCGCGGGGGGAGCCGAGCGTGTAGCTTCCGGGGACGATCGGGGACAAGGGGCCCGGCGGGGGCCGGGGGCGGGGTCCGCCGGGAGTGAGGGGGTTCGATGGGCGTGCGGCTCATGGTGGTCGACGATCACCGTCTGCTCGCCGAGGCGCTCGCCTCGGCCCTGAAGTTGCGCGGGCACCGTGTGCTGGCCGCGGCCGCGCCGTGCGCCGGGGCAGCGGACCTGGTGGTGAGCCGGGCGCCGGAGGTGTGCCTGCTGGGGACCGCGTCGCCGGCCCGGCCGGGCGCCTTCGACCCCGTCGTACGGATCAAGCAGGAGCGTCCGCAGATCGCGGTGGTGGTGCTGGGGCCGGTGCCCGATCCGCGCGGTATCGCGGCGGCTTTCGCGGCGGGGGCCTCCGGCTACGTCCGTCACGACGAGCGGATCGAGGGTGTGGAACGCGCCATGCTCAAGGCACGGGCGGGGGAGGCGGCGGTCGCGCCGCTGTTGTTGCAGCAGGCCTTCGAGGAGCTGTTGCACCCTGCCGCCCAGCCGGACGACGAGGGCGCGCGGCTGTTGTCGCTGCTCACGCCGCGCGAGGCGGAGGTGCTGATGCGGGTCGCGGACGGTGAGGACACCCGGCTGATCGCGGCGGGGATGGCGATCGCGCCGAGCACCGCGCGGACGCATGTGCAGCGGGTGCTGATGAAGCTGGAGGTCGGTTCGCGGCTGGAGGCCACGGCGCTGGCGGCGCGTACGGGCCTGCTGGACCGTGCGGCGCGGGTGCCTGCGCAGGCGCGGGGCGACGGCGCCGGGGACGACCCGGCGGCGGCACCGGACCTGCCGGCACCGCCGTCGTGAACCGCCTGCCCGGCCCCGGGCTCACTCCGCCGGCTTGGCCGCTTCCTGGAGTTCCTCGGCCGTCGGCGGGACCGTCGGCCGCAGCTTGAGCCAGACCAGGAAGAACAGTCCGAGGGCGAGCATGCCCAGGCCCGTCCAGAGGTTGATGTTGATGTCCTGGGCCTTCTTGAGGTCCGCGTCGGAGGCCGTGATGCCCGCGATGGTGACGATCACGCCGTAGACGACGAACAGGCCGCCGATGATGCGCCGTACGTCGAAGAGTCGCGCGGCGGTCGCGGACTCGCGTTCCAGTTCCTCGACTTCGTGCTGGTAGTCGCTCATGGTGCGTTCCTCGACAGGCTCAGAAGGAGAAGGGGATGTAGCAGATGGCGGCGAGTACGACCGCGCCCCAGCCCAGCAGGGCCGGCTTGCGGTACCAGGCGTCGTCGCCCTCGGCAGGCAGCTCTTCCATTTCGGGCGACCGGGTGCCGTAGACCAGTCCGGCGAGCTTCTCGGCGGGCTTGGGCTTCGTGACCAGGGTGACGATCAGCATCACCACGGCGCCGACGACGAACGCGACGATCGAGGAGACGAAGTTGGCGCCCTGCTCGGAGGGGATGGCGATGATGCCCTGCTTGTAGAGCCAGAAGTAATTGATCATCGCGGCGACGGTGCCGGAGAGCAGACCCCAGAATCCGGCCGCGGCGCTGGTCCGCTTCCAGAACATGCCGATGATGAACACCACGAACAGCGGGACGTTGAAGAAGGAGAACAGCGTCTGGAGGTAGTTCATGATGTTGCTGAAGGACGAGGCGATGAAGGCGGTGCCCATGCCTATCAGCACGCCGACGGCGGTGACGACCCGGCCGGTCTTCAGGTAGTACGCGTCGGGGCGGTTCTTCTTGAGGTAGGCGCCCCATATGTCGTTGGTGAAGACGGTGTTGAAGGACGACACGTTGGCCGCCATACCCGCCATGAACGCCGCCAGCAGGCCGGTGACGGCGATACCGAGCACACCGTTGGGCAGCAGGTCGCGCATCAGTACCGGGATGGCGTCGTTGTACTGCAGGCCGTCCTTGGTCTTGCCCAGCGACGGCTCCATGACCAGCGCGATCAGGCCGGGCACGACGACGACCAGCGGGATGAAGATCTTGGGGAAGGCGGCGATGAGCGGGGTGCGCTTGGCGGCGGAGAGATTCTTCGCCGACAGGGCGCGCTGCACCTCGGCGAAGTTCGTCGTCCAGTAGCCGAAGCTCATGACGAAGCCCAGGCCGAGCACGATGGTCAGCCAGTTCGCGCCGAGCGGGTTGGCCTCACCGATGCCGGTGCCCTTCCAGGCGGTCAGGAACGCGTCGCCGTGCGAGGACGACAGTGAGTCCGTCAGCCCGTCCCAGCCGCCGACGCGCTTGAGGCCGACGATCGTCAGGGGGATCAGCGCGGCCAGGATGACGAAGAACTGCAGCACCTCGTTGTAGATCGCCGAGGAGAGGCCGCCGATGGTGATGTAGGCCAGCACGAAGAAGCCGGCGATGACGATCGCCACCCACTGCGGCCAGCCGAGCAGCGCCTGCAGCACGATCGCCATGGCGTAGAGGTTCACGCCCGCGATCAGCACCGAGGAGACGGCGAAGATGATCGAGGAGAGGAGGTGGGAGGAGGGGCCGAAGCGGTGCAGCAGGAACTCCGGCACGGAGCGGACCTTGGAGCCGTAATAGAACGGCATCATCACCAGGCCGAGGAAGACCATCGCCGGGATGGCGCCGATCCAGTACCAGTGCACGGTGTAGGCGCCGTACTGCGCGCCGTTGGCGGCCATGCCGAGGATCTCGGTGGCGCCGAGGTTGGCGGCGACGAAGGCGAGACCGGTGACCCAAGCGGGCAGCGACCGGCCGGAGAGGAAGAAGTCCAGGCTCGTCTTCACACTGCGCCTGGCCGCGAATCCGATGCCGAGAACGACGACGAAGTAGATGGCCAGGATGGTGTAGTCGAGCCCGTTGGTGGGGAGCCGGAGCCCTTCGGCCAAGGTGATCATGGGGCACTCTCTTCGAGGATCTGAGGGGTGGCCCCCCAGAGGACACAGCGTTGTGCTCGATCTGAACGAACAAAAACGTACGCGCGGTCCATCAGAAACTGAACACTTTTGTTGGTTCTATTTGTTGGATCATGATCTCGGATGTCGTTTTGCCCGGGAATGTCGGACCGCATACCCCCTGAGTGCCCGCTACTGCCTGTGATTGCTCGCTCCCGCTCCAGGCGTTGACGTCTCTGTTTGCTTGTGCTTCATTGTGTTTGTTTATGTTTGGTCGGAGTGATGAGGAGCTCGCGCGTGAAGAAGACGACGACCCGGCTGGCGGACGGCCGGGAGCTCATCTACTACGACTCCCGCGACGACACCGTCCGCGACGCGAGCGACCCGCGGCCCCTCGACCCGGTCTCCACCGCCTCCGAGATCCGCCACGACCGGCTGCTCGGCGACCGCGTCGCCATCGCCTCGCACCGCCAGGGCCGCACTTACCACCCGCCGGCCGACGAATGCCCGCTGTGCCCCTCCCGCGACGGCCGGCACTCCGAGATCCCCGCCGCCGACTACGACGTCGCCGTCTTCGAGAACCGCTTCCCCTCGCTCGCCGGCGACAGCGGACGCTGCGAGGTGGTCTGCTTCACCTCCGACCACGACGCGTCCTTCGCCGACCTCACCGAGGAGCAGGCCGCGCTCGTCCTGGACGCCTGGACCGACCGCACCGCCGAACTGTCCCAACTGCCGGGTGTGGAACAGGTCTTCTGCTTCGAGAACCGCGGCGCCGAGATCGGCGTCACGCTCGGCCACCCGCACGGCCAGATCTACGCCTACCCCTTCGTCACACCGCGCACCGAGCGGATGCTCACCTCGCTCGCCGCGCACCGCGAGAGCACCGGCGGCCGCAACCTCTTCGACGACGTCCTCGCCGACGAGCAGGCCGACGGCCGCCGCATCGTCCTCGACGGCGAACACTGGACGGCCTTCGTCCCGTACGCCGCCCACTGGCCGTACGAGGTGCACCTCTACCCCAAACGGAGGGTTCCCGACCTGCTCGCGCTCGATGACGCCGCGCGCACAGAGTTTCCACAGATCTACCTGGAAGTCTTGCGGAGGTTCGACCGGATCTTCGGTCCGGGCGGCGCCCGCACGCCCGGCCAGGGCGAAACACCCACTCCCTACATCGCCGCTTGGCACCAGGCGCCCGTGAACGCCGCGGACCGCGCCGAATTCGCACTTCACCTTGAGCTTTTCACCATTCGCCGCACTTCCGGCAAGCTGAAGTTCCTTGCGGGTTCGGAATCTGGCATGAATGTGTTCATCAATGACGTGCCGCCGGAAGACGCGGCCGAGCGACTGCGAGAGGTAGCGAGCGAGTGAGCAAGAAGTACCTGGTAACAGGCGGTGCGGGATACGTCGGCAGCGTCGTCGCGGCACATCTGCTGGAGGCCGGACACGAGGTGACCGTGCTGGACGACCTGTCCACCGGCCACCGCGAGGGCATCCCCGCGGGCGCCCGCTTCATCGAGGGCCGCATCCAGTCGCTCGCCGACGCGAGCGGCGCCGGGTGGCTGGATTCCTCGTACGACGCGGTGCTGCACTTCGCCGCCTTCTCGCAGGTCGGCGAGTCCGTCACCGACCCCGAGAAGTACTGGCGCAACAACGTCGGCGGCACCATGGACCTGCTCGCCGCCATGCGCACCGCGGGCGTGGGCACGCTCGTCTTCTCCTCCACCGCCGCCACCTACGGCGAGCCCACCGTCACCCCCATCACCGAGGCCGCCGCCACCGCGCCGACCAGCCCGTACGGCGCGAGCAAGCTCGCCGTCGACCACATGATCAGCGGCGAGGCCACGGCACACGGCCTGGCCGCCGTCTCCCTGCGCTACTTCAACGTCGCCGGCGCCTACGGCAGCAGCGGTGAGCGGCACGACCCCGAGTCGCACCTCATCCCGCTCGTCCTCCAGGTCGCCCAGGGCAAGCGCGACGCCATCTCCGTCTACGGCGACGACTACCCCACCCCCGACGGCACCTGCGTACGCGACTACATCCACGTCGCGGACCTCGCACAGGCCCACCTCCTCGCCCTGGAGAAGGCCACCGCGGGCGAGCACCTCATCTGCAACCTCGGCAACGGCAACGGCTTCTCCGTCCGCGAGGTCATCGAGACCGTCCGCAAGGTGACCGGGCACACCGTCCCGGAGATCGCCGCCCCCCGCCGGGCCGGCGACCCCGCCGTCCTGGTGGCCTCCGCACGGACCGCCATCGACAAGCTCGGCTGGCAGCCCAGCCGCGCCGACCTCGCCGGCATCGTCGCCGACGCCTGGAAGTTCGCGCAGTACCTCGAAGGGACAAAGGAGTCCTGATGTCCGCTCACGAAGCCGTCACCCCGACCGCCGCGCGCGAACACAGCGCCGCCCGCACCGAAGAGGACTTCCGCGCGGTGTACGCGGCCGCCCCCGCGGGCGTCTGGGCGGCGCCCGGCCGGGTCAACCTGATCGGTGAACACACCGACTACAACGACGGCTTCGTGATGCCGCTGGCCCTCCCGCACACCACCCTCGCCGCCGCCTCGGCCCGCACCGACGGAGTGCTGCGCCTGCACTCCGGCGGCGCCGACGGCGGCGTCGTCGAACTGCGCGTCGACGACCTGCGGCCGGCCCCCGACGGCGGCTGGGCCGCCTACCCGGCCGGCATCGTCTGGGCGATGCGGGAGGCAGGCCTGCCGGTGGGCGGTGCGGACCTGCACTACGACAGCGTGGTGCCCACCGGCGCCGGACTGTCCTCGTCGGCCGCCCTGGAGGTGGTCACCGCGCTCGCCCTCAACGACCTCTACGCGCTGGGCCTGGCCCCGCAGCGGCTGGCGCAGCTCGCGCAGCGCGCCGAGAACGCCTTCGTCGGCGTGCCCTGCGGAATCATGGACCAGACCGCCGCCGCCTGCTGCACCGACGGCCACGCCCTGTTCCTGGACACCCGCGACCTCACCCGGCGTCAGGTCCCGTTCGACCTGGCGGGGGAGGGGCTGCGGCTGCTGGTCGTCGACACCCGCGTCAAGCACGAGCTGGGGGACGGCGCGTATGCGGAGCGGCGCGCCGGATGTGAGCGCGGCGCGCGGGCGCTCGGCGTGCGCGCGCTGCGCGACGTGCCGTACGCGCATCTGCCCGAGGCCCTGGAAAAGCTGTCCGGGGAACCGGTCGTCCAGGCACTGGTGCGGCACATCGTCACCGAGAACCAGCGCGTCGAGGAGGTCATCGCCCGCCTCGACGCGGGCCGGACCCGCGCCATCGGCCCGCTGCTGAGCGCCGGACACGCCTCGCTCCGCGACGACTTCAAGATCTCCTGCGCCGAACTCGACCTCGCCGTCGACACCGCCAACGCGGCGGGCGCGGTGGGGGCCCGGATGACCGGCGGCGGCTTCGGCGGTTCGGCGATCGTGCTGGTCGAGGAGGCCGACGCGGCGGCCGTCACCACCGCCGTCACCGACGCGTTCACGGCGGCCGGCCACGCCGCGCCGCGCGTCTTCACCGCCGTACCGAGCGCGGGCGCCCGCCGCCTGAAGTAGGAGGCGCAGGACGGCATTCCGCGCGGTCCCGCCCGTACTGCCACGGCAGTTTCGCCAATCCGCTGCCCCCGCCGGACCCTGTCCGTACTCTGAGCTCAGCACCGGTGGGGGCCGGTGTCGATCAGGGGGCGAGACCGTCGGGCACGGCGCTCCGGGTGGGGGAGTCAGGCGGGCACGGCGGCGGCCGTGCGGCCGAGGCGATCTACAATCCGGGCGTCGTGCCCGCTATGGTCCGTTCACCGAGACAGGGGGTCTCTGTGCAACGCATCCGGGTTCTGGTGGTCGACGACCACCGCATTTTCGCCGAGTCCCTGGCAGCCGCGCTCGCGGCCGAGGTGGACGTGGAGGTGGCCGCGGCGGGCAGCGCCCCGGCCGCCCTGCGCAATCTGGAGCGGGCGGCCGCCGAGGGCCGTCGTTTCGACGTCCTGCTGGCCGACGCCGACCTCGGCGCCACCGGCGCACCGCTCAGCGCCGTGCCCGCGCAGGCGTCCGCCCGCGACGGCGCACCGCGCGGCGGCCCGGCCGACGGCATCGCCCTGGTCGCCGCCCTGCGCAGCGGCCATCCGGCCCTGCGCACCGTCGTCCTCGCCGAGCGCGACGACCCACGCCGCGCGGCAGCCGCCCTCCAGGCCGGTGCCTCCGGCTGGGTCGCCAAGGACTGCTCGCTCTCCCGGCTGCTGTCCGTCATCCGCGGGGTGCTGCGCGACGAGACGCATCTGCCGCCCGCGCTGCTCACCGGCGTGCTGCGGGAGCTGACCGCGGCCCGCAAGCACCGTACGGAGAGCGAGCGGCTGGTGGAGTCGCTGACGCCGCGCGAGCGGGAGGTGCTGCGCTGCATGGTGGCGGGGCTCGGCCGCAAGGCGGTCGCCGAGCGGCTGTTCCTCTCCCCGCACACCGTGCGTACCCATATGCAGAACGTGCTCGGCAAGCTCGGCGTGCACTCCACGCTCGCCGCGGTGGCCCTGGCCCGCCGGGCCGGGGTGGGGCCGGTCGAGCTGGAGGCGGCCCCGGTGGTGGCCGCCTCCCTGCCGGTGCCTTAGGCGCGTCCGCCCCGCGCGGACGACGGGCCCGTGCGGACACCCCCTAGGACCCTTCCGCCGGGGTGCTCGCCGTCCCGGCCGCCGGCTCCGTCAGTACGGCGACGCCGCGGGCGGGCAGGGTGACGCTGTCCGTGGGGCCCGCGCCCCCTTCCGCGTCCGTGGCGGCCGCCAGCGCGTCGGTCATCGCGGCGGGCAGGGGGACCTCCACGGCCGCGTCGCCGTGGTTGAGCAGGAACAGGAACTGCCCCTCGGCGCCCGCCCGGACGGTCGCCTGGACGCCCTCCGGCAGGCCCGGCAGCAGCGGCCGTACCCCCGCCTCGGCCCGTACGTCGTCCAACAGGGCGCGCATCAGGGCCGGTTCGAGCCGGGTGCCGAGGTACCACACCGCGCCCTGCCCGTAGGAGTGCCGGGTCACCGCGGGGCGGCCCGCCAGCTCACCGTCGGTGAAGTGCGCCAGCGCCTCGGCCCCTTCGAGGCCGATGACCTCCGACCACAGGTCGGCGCGCCCGCTGTAGGGTCCCCCGGGCTCTCGGTTGCGCCGGTGAGGGGTGGTGCCCCCCTCGCCCACCGCCACCGCGACGCCCTGGTCCAGCGGCCAGAACTCCTCGATCCGCAGTCCCAGCAGCTCGCGCAGCGGTGCCGGATAGCCTCCCGGGTGCACCCGGTCGTGCTCGTCGACGATCCCGGTGAAGAACGACACCACCAGCCGGCCGCCGCCGCGTACATAGGTCGCCAGCCGCTCCGCGTCGCGCGCGGTCAGCAGATACAGATTCGGCACCACGACGAGGCGGTAGCCGGACAGGTCGCGGTCCGGCGGCACCACGTCGCAGGGCACGCCGGCCTCGAAGAGCGGCCGGTAGTGGTCCAGCGCGATCCGGGAGTGGTCCAGCGCGGTCGACGGTTTGGAGTCCAGCTCCAGCGCCCACCAGCTGTGCCAGTCCGCCAGCAGTGCCACCTCGGCGCGTGACCGGGTCCCGGCGATGTCCCCCAGCGCGGCGAACTCCGCTCCCAGCGCGGCGACCTCGCGGAAGATGCGGGTGTCGGTGCCGCCGTGCGGCAGCATCGCCGAGTGGAACTTCTCCGCGCCGCCCAGTGACTGCCGCCACTGGAAGTACAGCACCGCGTCCGCGCCCTGGGCGACGGCCTGCCAGCTCCACAGCCGCATCGCGCCGGGCGGCTTGGGGCCGTTGCGGGGGCGCCAGTTGACGGCGCCCGGGGCCTGTTCCAGCAGCAGCCACGGCTGCCCGGAGCGCGCCGAGCGCATCAGGTCGAAGACGTATCCGGCCCGGATGTGGTCGTCGGCGGCGTGCGGGTCCTGGTAGAAGTCCAGCGCCACCGCGTCCATGTGCGCGGCCCAGGCGAACGCGTCGACCGGCTTGTGCTGCGGCATCAGATTGGTGGTGACGGGCACGCCGGGAGTGATCCGGTCCAGCACCGCCTTCTCGGCGAGGTAGCAGGCGCGCAGCGCGTCGTCGCCGAAGCGGAGGTAGTCCAGCTGCTGGGCGGGGTTGGGGAAGGTGGGGGCCGCGCGCGGCGGCAGCACCTCGTCGATGTCGCCGTACGCCTGCGACCAGAAGGCCGTCGACCAGGCGTCGTTGAGCGCGTCGACGCTCTCGTACCGCTCGCGCAGCCAGCGCCGGAAGTCGGCGGCCGAGACCTCGCAGAAGCACTGCCGCGTATGGCACCCGTACTCGTTCCCCACGTGCCACATGGTGAGCGCGGGGTGCCCGGCGTAGCGGGCGGCGAGCTGCTCGACGAGGCGTACGGCGTGGCTGCGGTAGACGGGGCTGGAGGGGCAGTAGTGCTGACGGCCGCCTGGCCAGCGGCGCTGCCCGTCCGGGCCCTCGGGCAGCATCTCGGGGTGCGCGCGGCTGAGCCAGGGCGGCGGCGAGGCGGTCATCGTCGCCAGGCAGACATCGATCCCGGCGCCCGCCAGCCCGTCCATCACCCGGTCGAACCACCCGAAGTTCCATACGCCGGGCCGGGGTTCGACCTTGGCCCAGGAGAAGATCCCCGCGGTGACCGTCGTGACGTGGGCCGCCTTCATCAGTTTCAGATCCTCGGCCCACACCGCCTCGGGCCACTGCTCGGGGTTGTAGTCGCCGCCGAATTGGATGCCCATCGGATCCCCCAGGGGTTAACCGGACACGGACAGACTCATGACGAGTTCTTGTACACACTCCAGCCGCCGTCCACCACCAGGCTCGCACCGGTGACGTACGACGCCTCGGCGGACATCAGGAACGCGATGGCCGCGGCGACCTCCTCGGGCCGCCCCAGCCGCCCGGCCGCGGTCTCCGCGGCGCTGGCCTGCCGCTCCTCCTCGCTGACGCCGTCCCAGGCGGCGGTCAGCACGGGCCCCGGCAGCACGCTGTTGACCCGCACCGCGGGGCCGTACTCGACGGCCAACTGCCGCCCCAGCCCGGTCAGTCCGGCCTTTGCCGCGGCGTAGGCGGGGCGCCCCGGCAGCCCGATCAGCGCATGCACCGAGGAGGTCAGCACCACCGCGCCGGAGTGCCCCCGCAGATCGTCCAGCGCGGCCCGCACCCCGAGGAAGGAGCCGGTGAGGTTGACGGCGAGCTGCCGGTCCCAGTCCGCGAGCGGGGTGTCCCCGGCGGCCGCGACGTACGGCAGGAAGGCGTTGCTGACCAGCCCGTCGACGGGCCCGTAGCGCTGCCGGGCCGCGTCGACCGCGGCCGACCAGTGGTCCTCGCGCGCCACATCGCAGTGCTCGTAGGAGGCCCGGCCGCCGGCCGCCCGGATCCGCCGCGCGATGTGCTCGCCCCGCCCGTCGTCGATGTCGAGCAGCAGCACGGCGGCGCCCTCGGCCGCCAGGCGGTCCGCGGTGGCCGCCCCGATGCCGGCCGCGGCCCCGCTCACCAGGACCGTCCGCCCCTCGAACCGTCTGCCGTACGGCTCGCCGAACGCGGGTCGCGGACCGCCCGGCAGGGGGCGGGTGGACTGCTGCTGCCGGCGCTCGGGGTGCTGCTGGCTCATGCCGCGATCCAAGCCCACGGCGCGGCACCCGGCAAGGGGACGTCCGGGCGGCCGCGCGCTCCTGCCGGGGCGCCACGCGCCTGCCGGCGGGGCCGCCGGGCACGGGCCGAGGGCCGTCGGGGCTCAGCCGGGAATGTTGTCGAAAGGCCCGGTCAACCTGCGCAGCAGACCGGCCAATTCGCCGCGCTGCTGGCGGGACAGCTCGGCGAGGATCGCGCGCTCCTGCGCCAGCAGCCCGGCCAGCGACTCATCGGCCTTGTCGCGGCCCTCGGGGGTCAGCCGGACCAGTACGCCGCGCCGGTCACTGGGGTCGGGCAGCCGCTCGACGAGGTTCTTCTTGGCGAGCCGGTCGATGCGGTTGGTCATCGTGCCGGACGTGACCAGGGTCTGGGTGAGCAGCGCGCCGGGGGAGAGCTGATACGGCTCGCCCGCGCGCCGCAGCGCGGTGAGCACGTCGAACTCCCAGGGCTCCAGGCCGACCTCGGAGAAGGCGATGCGGCGGGCCCGGTCGAGGTGTCTGGCCAGCCTGGATACCCGGCTGAGGACCTCAAGTGGTTCCACGTCGAGGTCCGGGCGCTCCCGGCGCCATGCTGCGACCAGTCGGTCGACCTCGTCCTCCATGACGATCAGTGTAAAGGGTCTGTCGACGTGAAGTCTCTTGACGTCGAGATATATTTTCCTGGACCATCCGGAGTAGCGGGCATCGTCGGAGGGAAGCTCACGTTCCATTCGATGTGGTCCGGATCGATGTGGCCCGAACCAGCTCCTCGTACGCACAGTCTCAGCCCTGCATCAGCAAAGGGGTTTCGCACATGCACGACGCAGCAATCTGGGATCCGCAGCAGTACCTCCGGCACGCCGGACACCGGACGCGCCCGTTCCTCGACCTGCTCACCCGGATACCCGACCTGCCGTCGCAGGACCGCCCCGCCCGCATCGCCGACCTCGGCTGCGGCCCCGGCAACGTCACGGTCCACCTCGCCGCCCGCTGGCCCGACGCGCACATCACGGGCTACGACAGCTCCCCGGAAATGCTGAAGGAAGCCGAGACCTACGCCGGGCCCACCCCCGGGGGCGGCCACCTCGACTTCGCCCCCGCCGACGCCACAGACTGGGCGCCCGACGAGCCGTACGACCTGATCGTCTCCAACGCCGCGCTGCAATGGGTCCCCAACCACCCGGACTCCTTCGCCCGCTGGATCGACGCCCTCACCCCCGGCGGCACCTTCGCCTTCCAGGTCCCCGGCAACTTCACCTCCCCCAGCCACGCCCTCCTCGGCGAACTGTGCGACGCCCCCCAGTGGCGCGAACGCCTCGACACCCACGGCCGCCGCTTCGTCCACATCCTCGACGCCGCCGAGTACCTGGAACGCCTCACCGACCTCGGCTGCGCCACCGATGCCTGGGAAACCACCTACGTCCAGCTCCTCCAGGGCGACGACCCCGTCCTGGACTGGGTCAAGGGCACCGCCCTGCGCCCCGTCCTGACCGCCCTGGAGCACGATCCCGAGGCCCGCAGCGCCTTCCTCGCCGAATACCGCGACCTGCTGCGCCAGGCCTACCCCACAGGCCGCCACGGCACGGTCTTCCCGTTCCGCCGGATCTTCGCGGTGGCCCACAAACCCCTGTCCTGACACCGGCCCCGGAGGCGACCGCCGTGATCACCGGCCTCGACCACATCCAGCTCGCCGCACCTCCCGGCACCGAAGACGCCCTGCGTGCCTACTACGTCGGCGTCCTCGGCATGACGGAGACCCTCAAGCCCGCACCCCTCGCGGCCCGCGGAGGCTGCTGGTTCGAGGCCGGCACGGCCCACCTCCACCTCGGCACCGACCCCGCACACCACCCCTCGGCCAAGGCCCACCCGGGCCTGAGCGTCACCTCGATCGACGCCCTCGCGGCCCGCCTGACGGCAGCCGGCGCCCCGGTCACCTGGGACCACGACCTGCCGGGCCGCCGACGCTTCTACTCGACGGACCCGGCGGGGAACCGGTTGGAGTTCTTGGAGTGCCTGGAGGCCTTGGAGTTGCTGGAGCCCCTGGTGTCCTCGGAGTTGCGGCGCGGGTGATATTCCGGGTCGGGAGAACACGTAGCGGAAGATGTTTGGTGCGAATTCCTCGCGGACCGACCGGGGCGAGAATTGCCAGTCGGCCAGTCGGCCAGTCGGCCAGTCGGCCAGTCGGCCAGTCGGCCAGTCGGCCAGTCGGCCAGTCGGCCAACCACCGTTGCCGGACGACGCCCCGCGACGTCGATTCAGCCGAAGCCGAAGCCGAAGCCGAAGCCGAAGCCGAAGCCGCGGGACGCAGTCCCAGCCGCCGTCCCGCGACCCCGCGCTCAGTTCTTCCGGTGCCCTATCAATCGCGGCTTCGCCTCCAGGTTGCCCAGGCCGTGCCAGGCCAGGTTGACCAGGTGGGCGGCCACCTCGGCCTTTTTCGGTTTGCGGGTGTCGACCCACCACTGGCCGGTCAGGGCGACCATGCCGACGAGGGCCTGGGCGTAGAGCGGGGCCAGCTTCGGGTCGAAGCCGCGGGCCTTGAATTCCAGGCCCAGGATGTCCTCGACCTGTGTGGCGATATCGCTGATCAGGGAGGCGAAGGTGCCCGTGGACTGGGCGACGGGGGAGTCGCGGACCAGGATGCGGAAGCCGTCCGTGAAGGTCTCGATGTAGTCGAGGAGGGCGAAGGCGGCCTGTTCGAGGAGTTCGCGGGGGTGGCCGGCGGTCAGTGCGCCCGTCACCATGTCCAGCAGCTGGCGCATCTCGCGGTCCACGACCACCGCGTACAGCCCCTCCTTGCCGCCGAAGTGTTCGTAGACCACCGGCTTGGAGACCCCGGCCTTCGCCGCGATCTCCTCCACCGACGTGCCTTCGAAACCACGCTCGGCGAAGAGCGTGCGACCGATGTCCAGCAGCTGCTCACGGCGCTCCGCACCGGTCATCCGGACCCGTCGGGTCCGCCTGTTGCCCGCGCCGGAGGAAGAACTGCCCTTGCTGCTGCTCACGCTGCTGCCGTCGATCGCCACCCGTCAATCATGCCTTCCCCGGCACCCCGGAAGCGGCCGTGTCCTTGCGCCGGGCGTCGATGCGTTCCGTGTTCGGCCAGCGGACGTCGTACGCCCAGCCGGCCTTCTCGCACCAGCGGATCAAACGGGCGCTGGAGTCCAGCTGCCCCTTCAGTACGCCGTGCCGGGCGCACGTCGGGTCGGCGTGGTGAAGGTTGTGCCACGACTCGCCGCACGACAGGACCGCCAGCCACCAGACGTTCCCGGAGCGGTCGCGGGACTTGAAGGGGCGCTTGCCCACGGCGTGGCAGATGGAGTTGATCGACCACGTGACGTGGTGGAGCAGGGCGACGCGGACCAGGGAACCCCAGAAGAACGCGGTGAGCGCGCCCTGCCAGGACCAGGTCACCAGGCCACCGACCAGCGGCGGAATCGCCAGCGACACCACCGTCCAGGCGATGAACTGGCGGGAGATCGCGCGGATCGCCGGGTCCTTGATCAGATCCGGTGCGTACTTGTGCTGCGGCGTCTGCTCCTCGTCGAACATCCAGCCGATGTGCGCCCACCACAGGCCCTTCATCAGCGCCGGCACCGTCTCACCGAAGCGCCACGGCGAATGCGGGTCGCCCTCGGCGTCGGAGAACTTGTGGTGCTTGCGGTGATCGGCGACCCAGCGCACCAGCGGTCCCTCGACCGCCAGCGAGCCCATGATCGCGAGTGCGAGGCGCAACGGACGCTTCGCCTTGAAGGCGCCATGGGTGAAATAGCGGTG
The DNA here is from genome assembly GCF_044767385.1 of Streptomyces sp. NPDC101393. Classification (NCBI taxonomy): domain Bacteria; kingdom Bacillati; phylum Actinomycetota; class Actinomycetes; order Kitasatosporales; family Streptomycetaceae; genus Streptomyces; species Streptomyces sp. NPDC101393. The sequence continues at coordinate 393,238 of NZ_JBIWNU010000008.1, forward strand.
GAATCCGATCGTGATGCCGTGGCAGCCGATGTAGTACATCGCCACCATCAGCCCCAGATCCAGCCAGCTCACCCCCCAGCCCCAGGCCAGCGGCACCGCGGCGAGCAGCGCCAGGAAGGGCACGGTGATGAACAACAGCAGCGTGATCTGCTCCAGAGAGCGTTTGCTGTCACCGCCCAGCGTCGCCAACGGCTGCGGCGAATCGGCAGGAACCGGTGACTCTTCGACGGCTTCAGGACCAGCGGTCATGTGGGTGTCCCTCGTCGGGGGGCTCGGGGGAACGGCTACGGCTACGGGACCGTAACCTACGGTTTCGTAAGTATGGCAGCGACGCCGTCACGGGCAAGGCCGTGACACCGTCGCGCGGGTCGTACGGCAGCGTCCCAAGAGCGCCGCGGCGGCGCCACGCCCCCGGCGCCAGAACCTTCGCCGGCACTCCCCACCGAGACCACTGTCACAGGCCGCATACCAGGTCGGACGGGGTGGATTCCCAGCAATCGGACGGTGTGATCCGCTGTGAGTGGGGAGACCTATCCTTGGGGCGTCGGACAGCGCGGTCCGCAACCCGCCCGCAAATCAGACGTGCCCACGCGTCGCCCACCCCGCCGTAGGAACCGGGCCGCTGCGCGACGCTGCTATAGCTGCAAGGAGCCGCACCTGTGAGCACTGCCGACAATTCCGCCGAGATCGCGACCGCCGACACCACGGACGGCAACGCGAGCGACAACATCGCCCTGCGCGCCGACATCCGCCGCCTCGGCGACCTCCTCGGCGAGACCCTTGTGCGCCAAGAGGGACAAGATCTCCTGGACCTCGTCGAGCGGGTCCGCGCTCTGACCCGCTCCGACGGCGAAGCCGCCGCCCGGCTCCTCGGCGACACCGACCTCGCCACCGCCACCAAGCTCGTCCGCGCCTTCTCCACCTACTTCCACCTCGCGAACGTCACCGAGCAGGTCCACCGTGGCCGCGAGCTGCGCACCCGCCGCGCCGAAGAAGGCGGCATCCTCGCCCGCACCGCGGACATGCTCAAGGACGCGGACCCCGAGCACCTGCGGCAGACCGCCGCCAACCTCGGCGTACGTCCCGTCTTCACCGCACACCCCACCGAGGCAGCCCGCCGCTCCGTCCTCACCAAGCTCCGCAAGGTCGCCGAGCTCCTGGACCACACGGACACCACCGAGCGCCGCCGCACCGACCTGCGCCTCGCCGAGAGCATCGACCTCATCTGGCAGACCGATGAGCTGCGCGTTGCCCGCCCGGAGCCCACCGACGAGGCCCGTAACGCCATCTACTACCTCGACGAGCTCGGCCGCGGCGCCGTGGGCGATGTCCTCGAAGACCTCGCCGCCGAGCTGGAGCGCGCCGGCACCGAGCTGCCCGCCGGCACCCGCCCGCTGACCTTCGGCACCTGGATCGGCGGCGACCGCGACGGCAATCCCAACGTCACCCCGCAGGTCACCTGGGACGTGCTGATCCTCCAGCACGAGCACGGCATCACCGACGCCCTTGAGCACGTCGACGACCTGCGCGGCGCCCTCTCCAACTCCATCCGCAACTGCGGCGCCACCGACGAGCTCCTCGCCTCCCTCCAGAACGACCTGGAACTCCTCCCGGAGATCAGCCCCCGCTACAAGCGCCTGAACTCCGAAGAGCCCTACCGCCTCAAGGCCACCTGCGTCCGCCAGAAGCTCGTCAACACCCGCGACCGTCTCGCCGGCGACACCCCGCACGTCCCCGGCCGCGACTACCTCGGCACCGCGGAACTCCTCGACGACCTCGCCCTCATCCAGACCTCGCTGCGGGAGCACCGCGGCGGCCTGGTCGCCGACGGCCGCCTGGAGCGCACCCTGCGCACCATCGCCGCCTTCGGCCTGCAGCTCGCCACCATGGACGTCCGCGAGCACGCCGACGCCCACCACCACGCCCTCGGCCAGCTCTTCGACCGCCTCGGCGAAGAGTCCTGGCGGTATGTGGACATGCCGCGCGACTACCGCCGCAAGCTCCTCGCGAAGGAGCTCCGCTCCCGCCGGCCGCTCGCCCCCAGCCCCGCGCCCCTCGACGAAGCCGGTGCCAAGACCCTCGGCGTCTTCCGCACCATCCTCAAGGCCAAGGACACCTTCGGCCCCGAGGTCATCGAGTCGTACATCATCTCCATGTGCGCCGGCTCGGACGACGTCTTCGCCGCCGCGGTCCTCGCCCGCGAAGCCGGTCTCATCGACCTGCACGCCGGCTGGGCCAAGGTCGGCATCGTGCCGCTGCTGGAGACGACGGACGAGCTGAAGATCGCCGACCAGCTCCTCGACGAGATGCTCGCCGACCCGTCCTACCGCCGCCTGGTCGCCCTCCGCGGCGACGTCCAGGAGGTCATGCTCGGCTACTCGGACTCCTCCAAGTTCGGCGGCATCACCACCTCGCAGTGGGAGATCCACCGCGCCCAGCGACTGCTGCGCGACGTCGCCCACCGGCACGGCGTACGCCTGCGCCTCTTCCACGGCCGCGGCGGCACCGTCGGCCGCGGCGGCGGCCCCTCCCACGACGCGATCCTCGCCCAGCCCTACGGCACCCTCGAAGGCGAGATCAAGGTCACCGAGCAGGGCGAGGTCATCTCCGACAAGTACCTCGTCCCCTCCCTCGCCCGCGAGAACCTCGAACTGACCGTCGCCGCCACCCTGCAGGCCTCCGCCCTGCACACCCGGCCCCGCCAGTCCGACGAAGCCCTCGCCCGCTGGGACGCGGCCATGGAAACCGTCTCCGACGCCGCCCACGGCTCCTACCGCCGGCTCGTCGAGGACCCCGACCTGCCCGCCTACTTCTTCGCCTCCACACCCGTCGACCAGCTCGCCGAACTCCACCTCGGCTCGCGCCCCTCCCGCCGCCCCGACAGCGGCGCCGGACTCGACGGACTGCGCGCCATCCCGTGGGTCTTCGGCTGGACCCAGTCCCGCCAGATCGTCCCCGGCTGGTTCGGCGTCGGCACCGGCCTCAAGGCCGCACGCGAGGCGGGACTCGACAGCGTCCTCGACGAAATGCACGAGCACTGGCACTTCTTCCGCAACTTCCTGTCCAACGTCGCCATGACCCTGGCCAAGACCGACCTGCGGATCGCCCAGCACTACGTCGACACCCTCGTCCCCGACGACCTCAAGCACGTCTTCGACGTCATCAAGGCCGAACACGAGCTCACCGTCCAGGAAGTGCTGCGCATCACCGGCGAGGACGCCCTCCTCGACTCCAACCCCGTCCTGCGCCAGACCTTCCACATCCGCGACGCCTACCTCGACCCGATCAGCTACCTCCAGGTCTCACTGCTGGCCCGCCAGCGCGAAGCCGCCGCCCGCGGTGAAGAGGCCGACCCGGTGCTCGCCCGCGCCCTGCTGCTCACCGTCAACGGCGTCGCCGCCGGTCTGCGCAACACCGGCTGATCACCCGGCACACGAAAAGCGGCCCGCCCCTTCACCGGAGAACACCGGAGAAGGGGCGGGCCCTTTTCGTGTACGGGGTACCTACAGCGCCGCGAACGCCGCCCCCAGCAGCACCGCACCGATCAAACCCATCACCCACGCCGTACGCCGCAACCGCATGCCCCCGGCCACCACCAGCGCCGCCAGCAACAACGACCCCGCGAACGGCACCCACGCGTGCAGGATCCCGGCCGGCCCCGTCCGCACCGCGTGCGCCGTACCCGGCTTCACGGTCACCTCGACCACCGCACCCTTGTCCGGCGCCGCCGCCTCGGCTATCGACACCTTCGGCCGCCGCTCGCCGTCCCCACCCGTCGGCACATACGGGCCCGTGCACCGCTCGCCCCGGCACGACACCACCGTCATCGTGCCGCGCTCCCGCGCCTTGACGAGCATCGCGTACTGCGCCGAACTCCACGACGTCCACACACCCGCCACCAACAACAGCAGCGCCAACGCACCCATCAGGGCCACCCGGGCAACAAGCAGCGCTCCTACGGCGCTCTCACCGACCCGCCGGGTGCGGCTGCGTCTGACCGAACTGGTGCGCGTACTGCTTCTGGGCATGGCGGCGATACTTGGCCATCCCACAGCGCCCGGTCAACCTCCGCCCACCATTCGTCAGAGCCTGCCCCAGGCTGTCCTCTTCACGTGTTGTACGTGCTCTGCGCCCTTTCCAAACCGTCCACGACCAACGTCTCCACGGCGTCCGCCGCCCGGTCGACGAAGTAATCCAGTTCCTTGCGCTCCACCGACCCGAAGTCCTTCAGCACAAAGTCCGCCACCTGCATACGGCCCGGCGGCCGCCCGATGCCGAACCGCACCCGGTGATAATCCGCACCCAGCGACTTCGTGATCGACTTCAGGCCGTTGTGGCCGTTGTCGCCGCCGCCCAGCTTCAAGCGCAGCGCACCGTAATCGATATCCAACTCATCATGAATCGCCACGATGTTGGCCACCGGCACCTTGTAGAAATCCCGCAACGCGGTGACCGGACCGCCCGACAGGTTCATGAAGGACAACGGCTTCGCCACGACCACCCGGCGGCTCGAAAGCCCCGGTGCACCGAAACGCCCCTCCACCACCTGCGCCCGCGCCTTGTGCGCCTTGAAGCGGCCGCGCATCCGCTCCGCCAGCAGATCCGCCACCATGAATCCCACATTGTGGCGATTGGCCGCGTACTCCGGCCCCGGATTACCCAGCCCCACCACAAGCCACGGGTCAGCGTCCGTCATCTCTGCGTCTCTCCCACATCCGCCGGCACTCCACCACCGGTCACCGAACAACTGGCCTGGAAACAACCCAACCGCCGCCCCGCACCCGAAAGTGCGCGGCAGCGGCTGGACAGCACCTCAACGCGACGACGACCCGCGGGCGGGCCCGCCGCGCTCAGCGACTCAGGCCTCGGAGGCCGCGTCGCCCTCGCCCTCGGCGGACTCCTCGGCCGGCGCCTCGGCCTGCGCCGCGACAACCTGCAGGGCGACGACGTCGTCCTCGATCGCCAGCGTCGAACCGGCCGGCAGCTTGATGTCCTTCGCCAGGACCGTGTCACCGGCGTCCAGGCCCGCGACGGAGACGGTGACCGACTCCGGGATGTGGGTGGCCTCGGCCTCGACCGGCAGGGTGTTGAGCAGGTGCTCAAGGATGTTCGCACCCGGGGCCAGGTCGCCCTCGGTGAGAATCGGGATCTCGACGGTGACCTTCTCGCCCTTGCGCACGGCCAGGAAGTCCACGTGGACCAGGAAGCCACGGATGGCCTCACGCTGCACGGCCTTCGGGATGACCAGCGCGTCGGTGCCGTCCACGTCCAGGCGGATCAGGACGTTCGGCGTCTTCAGGGCCATCATCAGCGAGTGGTTGTGAATGGCAACGTGCTGCGGCTTGTCGCCGTGGCCGTAAATGACGGCGGGGACCAGGTCCGCGCGGCGGGCGCGACGGGCGGCACCCTTACCGAAATCGTTACGGATCTCGGCGGTGAGCTTGACCTCAGCCATGACGGCACTCCTCGTATCTCAGGAAACTGCTGACCGTTACCCGGCCCACGACAGACCTGCTACGAAGAGCGCGTCGATAACGGACTCACCGCACAAAGAAGTGCGGCCTCCCTCGCCGAGCAACTCCGTGAGTCTACCCGGCCGGGAGGCCGCCCCAAAGTCGATCAATGCCGACCTACGTCACACCGTGCGCGAGGCCGCGTCACTGCTCTTCGAAGAGGCTCGTGACCGAACCGTCCTCGAAGACCTCACGGATCGCCCGCGCCACCGTCGGCGCCATCGACAGCACCGTGATCTTGTCCAGCTCCAGCTCCGAAGGCGTCGGCAGCGTATTCGTGAACACGAACTCGCTCACCTTCGAATTCTTCAGCCGGTCCGCCGCCGGACCCGACAGCACGCCGTGCGTCGCCGTCACGATCACGTCCGACGCGCCGTTCGCGAACAGCGCGTCCGCGGCCGCACAGATCGTGCCGCCGGTGTCGATCATGTCGTCGACCAGGACGCACACCCGGTCCTTCACGTCGCCGACGACCTCATGGACGGTGACCTGATTGGCCACGTCCTTGTCGCGCCGCTTGTGCACGATCGCCAGCGGCGCGCCCAGACGGTCGCACCAGCGGTCCGCCACCCGCACCCGGCCGGCGTCCGGCGAGACCACGGTCAGCTTGTCCCGGTCCACCTTCGCGCCGACGTAGTCAGCAAGCACCGGCAGGGCGAACAGATGATCCACCGGTCCGTCGAAGAAGCCCATGATCTGGTCCGTGTGCAGATCGACGGTGACGATACGGTCCGCACCCGCCGTCTTCATCAGATCCGCGATCAGCCGGGCCGAAATCGGCTCCCGGCCGCGGTGCTTCTTGTCCTGGCGGGCATAGCCGTAGAAGGGAACGACCACGGTGATGCTGCGGGCCGAGGCTCGCTTCAGCGCATCAATCATGATCAACTGTTCCATGATCCACTTGTTGATCGGAGCCGTGTGGCTCTGGATCAAAAAGCAGTCCGCACCACGCGCCGACTCCTGATAACGGACGTAGATCTCACCGTTGGCGAAGTCGAACGCCTTCGTCGGGACCAGGCCGACACCCAGCTGGTGCGCGACCTCCTCGGCCAGCTCGGGGTGGGCGCGGCCGGAGAAGAGCATCAGCTTCTTCTCGCCGGTCGTCTTGATCCCGGTCACAGCAAATCTCCTCGAATCCCTGTTTGCGTGCGCTTATCACGGTAACGCCCCGCACGGCGTACCCAGTGCACGGTCACCGCTCGCCTTCGGACTCCTGGCGAGCGGTCGAAGCGGCCTGCGCGGCGGCGCTCCCGGGCCGCTTGCGCGCGACCCAACCCTCGATATTCCGCTGCTGGCCACGCGCGACCGCCAGCGAACCCGGGGGCACATCCTTGGTGATGACCGAGCCGGCCGCGGTGTACGCGCCGTCCCCGATCGTGACAGGAGCCACAAACATGTTGTCCGACCCCGTCTTGCAGTGAGAACCGACGGTCGTGTGGTGCTTGGCCTCGCCGTCGTAGTTCACGAAGACACTGGCCGCGCCGATGTTGGTGAACTCACCAATCGTCGCATCCCCCACGTACGACAGATGCGGCACCTTCGTGCCCTCACCGATCGACGCGTTCTTCATCTCGACGTACGTGCCCGCCTTGGCCCGCGGGCCCAGCTCCGAACCCGGCCGCAGGTACGCGTACGGACCCACGCTCGCGCCGTCGCCGACCCGCGCGCCGTCCGCCACGGTGAACGACACCACCGCGTCCGCACCGACCACGGTGTCCGACAGCCGCGAATTCGGCCCGACCTCGGCGCCCGCGCCCACCCGCGTCGCACCCAGCAGCTGTGTCCCCGGCTGCACCACCGCGTCCGGCTCGAACTCCACCGAGACGTCGATCCAGGTCGTCGCCGGATCCACCACCGTCACGCCGGCCAGCATCGCCAGCTCCAGCAGCCGGTCGTTCAACAGCCGCCGCGCCTGCGCCAACTGGACCCGGTTGTTGATCCCCAGGATCTCCCGGTGGTCGTCGGCGACCGCGGCCCCGACCCGGTGCCCGGCCTCCCGCAGGATCCCCAGCACGTCCGTCAGGTACTCCTCGCCCTGGCTGTTGTCCGTACGGACCTTCCCCAGGGCGTCGGTCAGCAGCCGGCCGTCGAAGGCGAAGACCCCGGAGTTGATCTCCCGGATGGCACGCTGGGAGTCCGTGGCGTCCTTGTGCTCGACGATGGCGGTGACCGCGCCGCCGGCGTCCCGCACGATCCGGCCGTAACCGGTCGAATCGGGGACCTCGGCCGACAGCACGGTGACGGCGTTCCCTTCGGCGGCGTGCGTCTCGCTGAGCTTCCGCAGCGTCTCGCCGGTCAGCAGCGGGGTGTCGCCGCACACCACGACGACCGTGCCGTCGAGGGCGGCGCCGTCGGCACTCAGCTCCTCCAGGCCCATCCGGACGGCGTGTCCGGTGCCGTTCTGCTCATGCTGCACAGCGGTGCGGACGCTCGGATCGACGTCGGCGAGATGCGCCTGGACCTGCTCACGGGCGTGGCCGACGACCACGACGAGGTGCTCGGGGGACAGATCACGGGAGGCGGCGACGACATGTCCGACGAGGGAGCGGCCGCAGATCGCGTGCAGGACCTTGGGGGTCGCCGACTTCATGCGGGTACCCTCACCCGCTGCGAGAACGACGACGGCTGCCGGGCGGTTGGCGCTCACGGGGATGCCCTTCGGCTTCTTGGCTACTTCGGGTGGTGGTCACCCGAAGGATACCGGTGCGTATTGCTGCCGAAACGCGGGCGGGTCCTGACCGATCGGTCAGGACCCGGAGTGTGCGCTGCTCCCCCGCCAGGACTCGAACCCGGACTTAAGGCACCAAAAGCCTCAGTGCTGCCGATTACACCACAGGGGATGGCGAAATCGTCCGAAACGGACATTTCTTTATGCCGGCGCTTGGCCCCCAACACTATGCCGTACCACCAGCCTTCGATGCGACGGTACAGCTCCGCACTTTGTAGCACCCGAACCGCCGGGCGTGCGTGGTGCCCCTCTCCCGACCGGCGCGGGAGGACGGCCGTGCCGGCGACGCAAAGCTTCGAAGGATGACCGTTGGTAAGGGTTCGTAACGGGTCCGGTACGTGCTGCGCAGGCCTCTGAAGATCGTGTGCCGGCGCCCGTAGGCTGGTCGGTATGAGTGCTACGGGGGCAAGTGCGGAAGCGGGGGCAAGGGGCGCGCCCAGAGGCGGCCCGTGGTGGTGGACCCGGCGACGGAGCGCCGTACTCGACGTGCTGCTGGCGTTCGCGTCCGGCGTGGAGTGCGCCTTCGAGGGCGTGCCGTTCGCGCACGAGGCGGGACTGCCGGTGCCGGTCGGGGTGCTGCTCGGCGTGCTGGCGGGCCCGGTGCTGCTGGTGCGCCGGCGGTGGCCGATCGTCGTGGTGCTGGTCTCGCTCGCGGTGATGCCCGCGGAGATGGGCGCGCTGCTGAGCGTGGTGGGCCTCTACACCCTCGCCGCCTCGGACGTGCCGCGCCGGGTGACGGCGCTGCTGGCGTCGCTGACGGTGGTCGGGACGCTGGTCACGACGTTCTTGACCATGCGGCAGGACCTGGCGTCCGATCCGGACTTCAACCCGCCGGGCTGGTTCGTGCCGGTGACGGCGTTGGCGCTGGGCCTGGTGCTGACCGCGCCGCCGGTGCTGTGGGGTCTGTACGTAGGGGCCCGGCGGCGGCTGGTGGAGAGCCTGCGGGAGCGGGCGGACGGTCTGGAGCGGGAGCTGTCGCTGCTGGCGGACCGGGCCGAGGAACGGGCGGAGTGGGCCCGGAACGAGGAGCGGACACGGATCGCCCGCGAGATGCACGACGTGGTCGCGCACCGGGTGAGCCTGATGGTGGTGCACGCCGCGGCGCTGCAGGCGGTGGCGCTGAAGGACCCGGAGAAGGCGTCGAAGAATGCCGCGCTGGTCGGGGACATGGGCCGCCAGGCGCTGACCGAGTTGCGGGAGATGCTGGGGGTGTTGCGTACGGCTGAGGGGGCGGCGGTGCGCGGGGTGCCGGCGTCGGATGCCCCGGAGCGGTTGGCCGCGGTGGCGGCCAAGGCCAAGCGGTCGGTGTCGTCGGAGGATCCGTCCGGGCCGTCCGGGCCCTCCGCGGCGGTCGGGGCGCCGGGTACGGGTACGGCGGGCTCCGGCGGACTGCCCGCCGCGGGCCACGGTCCGACGGCGGTGAAGCCGGACGATGCCGAAGCGGACGGGCCGTGCCTGGCGGATCTGGGGGACCTGGTGGGCCAGTCGCGGGCCGCCGGAATGGCCGTCGAACTCTCGGTGGACGAGGCCGGTGCGGAGACGGCCGAGGTGGCCGGGCGGCGCTATCCGGCGCGGGTGGAGCAGACCGTGTTCCGCGTCGTGCAGGAAGCGCTGACCAATGTCCACAAGCACGCGCCGGGCGCGCGGGCGCGGGTCCGGCTGGCGCACCGCGCCGGTGAGATCGCCGTCCAGGTGGAGAACGGCCCGTCGGACCGCGGCGCGACGGACGCGGGGCTGCCGAGCGGCGGCAACGGCCTGGTCGGCATGCGGGAACGGGTCGCCGCGCTGGGCGGAGTGTTCGTATCGGGGCCTACGGAGGCGGGGGGCTTTCGCGTCTCAGCGGTGGTGCCTGCTTCCGACGTCGTCGGCTGACGCCCACGTTGTCGGGTGCCTCCCACGTTGCCGGGTGACCCGCCGTGCCTCGTCTGTGGTTTGTGGACCCGCCTGGCGGCGGGGGCGGGGGTTGTTGTGGGCCGGGCGCCCTGGGTGTGTGGGTGGGTGCGGTGCCGGGCCTCCGGGACTGCGTCCCTGCGGCCCGGCCCTCCTGTGAGCCGTGCGCCCGCCCCGGGGGGGGGTGGGGAGCGGTGGGGGTGACGGTGGTGCCGTACCCGCCGGCCCGGTCTTGGTTCTTTCACCCTCCCCCCACGGGGAGGGTGAGCAGGGGCGGGTGTGACGGTGATCCCGCACCCGTCGGCCCGCCCCTTTTCTTTCCCCCTTCCCCCCACCGGGCGGAGGCCGTGCGCTCCGGGCGGGAGGCGGGGCTCCGCAGGGACGCAGTCCCGGAGGAGACCCGCCGCACCCACCACCGGGCGCATACGTCAGCCCCCGCCGCCGGAACCCCCCTCATCGGCCCCCGCCGCCGGAACCCCCCGCCGCCGGAACCACCAGTCGGCCGGGCCGTGCGCCCAGCACCAACGTGCCGAGGGCGTGGTCGATGTCCTTGCCGAGGTACCAGTCGCCGGTGTGGTCGAGGCTGTAGACGCGGCCTTCGGCGTCGATGGCGAGGACGGCCTGGCCGGTGGTGGTGCCGTTGGCGGTGGGGATTTCTTCCTGGCCGAGGGGGGCGATGTGGGTGTCGAGGGCGCGGCCGAGGTCGCCGAGGGTGCGGGCGAGGTGGAGGCCGTGCAGCGGGTCGATGACGAACGGGGTGGGGGCGATGTGGCGGCCGGGGCCGGGGCCGGTGATGCGCAGGCCGCCGAATTCGGCCCAGGCCTCGACGGCCGCGGGGAAGACGGTGTGGCGGTGGCCTGCGGGGGAGGCGTGGGCGCGGAGGGTGTCGGCCCAGTGCTCGGCCTGCTTTATGTCCCAGCGGCCGGGCTGCCAGCCGGCTTCCTGGAGGGCGACGTCGACGCCGGCGGAGAAGCGGGTGGAGCCGGCGCGGTCGTGGGTGGGGCCGGTGGTGGGTGCGGCGGTGGCCTCGGGCGGCATGGTGGCGGTCAGCTCCCTGTGGGCGTCGTGTCCCCGACGGGCATGACGCCGAAATGGGCGAGGAGCGCGTCGCAGGAGCGGCAGGGCGGGGCGTAACTGCCGTGCCGGGGGTCGCCGTCCTCGCGGATGTGGCGTGCGGTGATCTTGGAGTGTTTCAGGGAGCGGCGGGCTTCGCCGTTGGTGAGGGGTTTGCGGGAGGCGCGTTTTCCGCGGTTGACCTCGACGGAGTCGAGGTGGCGGGAGAGCAGGACGGCTTCGGGGCAGCGTCCGGTGAAGCGTTCGCGCTGTGCGGTGTTGAGGGTGTCGAGGAAGTCCTGGACGAGGGGGTGCAGGGCGGGGGGCTGCTCCCCTTTGCCGGCGGTACAGGTGAGGGTTTGTCCGCGTACTGACAGGGCGGCGCCGACGGTCGGGAGGATGCCGTCGCGGCGGTGCCGGAGGACCGGTGCGCGGTCGGTGTCGGCGGTGCCGGTCCAGCCGATGCGGGGGTCGCCCGTGGCGGTGGTGTGGTGTGCGGTGGCGTTCATGGTGGTGCTTCCCTCCCTGCAATCCCCCGGTTGCGTGGGTCAGCCTGCCAAATGTGCTGGGTGTTGCGGTAGTCGGACGTGCTGTCGGCGATGTCACTGGTGGGTGACAGTTCCTCGGCGGGGGCGCAACGGGCCTGGTCGGCGGGGTGGTGTGGCGGTGCGGTGCGGGCCGGTGCTGAGGGGGTGACCATGGCGTGTCGGTGAGCTGACGAGGGTGGCCGGGGGCGGGCGGACGGTGTTGCGGCACGGCATAGGCTGTGCCCAAACCCAGATTCAGCCAGGGGGCAACCGCGATGACGACAGGTCGGCTCGGGCAGCAGGCCGCGCCACCGAACACGGCCTATGCCGGGCAGGTCGTGCACTTCCCGGACCCGGTGCGTGCGGCGCGCTATCCCGCGGGTGTGCGGATGGACGGGAACGGTTTTCCGGATTTCTCGCCGTATGCGAGGGCGGCCGCGGAGATCGCCGAGCCGCCGGAGGGTTTCGGCGTCGACGAACTGCGGCTGACGGACTACGTGTCCGCGAATGCCGCGTTGCACGCGCAGGGCCATGAACTGTGGGTGGACGTGCCGGCGGTGGCGACGCCGCACGGCTGGACATGGCATCACGTCGCCGGGACCCGGCGGATGGAGCTGGTTCCGGTCGAGGTGAAGGCGCTGTTGCGGCACCACGGCGGGCTGGCGACGGCTCAGGTGGCGCACGACAAGCGCGGTACGCGGCCGTTGCAGGAGACACGGCCGGCGCACTTCGGGCTGCCGCACCGCGATCTGTCGGTGGGCGAGGACCAGGTGGCGCAGGCCGAGGAGTCGTTGGGCTACCGGCTGCCGGGTGCGTACCGCTCGTTCCTGAAGGCGGCGGGCGGGTGCGCGCCGGTGGGCGCGGCGCTGGACGCGGATCTCGGGCTGCTGGTGGACCAGCCGTTCTTCACGGTGCGTGATGACGTGGCGGTCAACGATCTCGTCTATGTGAACAAGTGCCTGCGGGATCACTTCACCAAGGACTATCTGGGTGTGGCGTTCGTGCAGGGGGGCGTGCTCGCCGTGAAGGTGCGCGGCGAGGGTCTGGGCACGGTGTGGTTCTGCCCGTATGACGACGCGCGTGACCAGGACGGCTGGTCGGTGCAGGAGCGGGTGGAGCGGCTGCTGTTGCCCTGTGGTGCGGACTTCGACGACTTCTTGCAGCGGCTGGCGGGCAATCCGCCGGAGTTGGAGACGGTGGCGAACCTGATGGTGGACGGCGGATTCGCGTCCGCCGTTCCGGTGGAGGGGTGAGCGCGGTGGTGACGTTCGCGCAGGCGCAGGAGCGCGCGGAGCGCTGGGTCAACGGCGAGGTGCCGGCGCCGCAGCACCGCGAGGTGCGGGTGCGGGAATTCGATCTGGGCTTCGTGGCCTGGGCGGAGGACCGGGAGAACGGTCCGCGCAGTGACGGCGGCCGCAGCCGGCTGGTGATCGCGCGCGACAGCGGGGAGACGACGCTGTGGCCGGGACTGCCGGTGGGTGAGGTGATCCGCCGGTACGAGGAGGAGTACGGCGCGGTGGCCGAGGCGGGCCATGGCGCGCCGGAGCCGGCGCAGCGGATCGATCTGGAGGCCACGTCGTTCCTGCTGACGCCGCCCGAGTGGTTGCAGGAGGCGGCGGACTCGATCGGCGTTCCGGAGCGGCGGGCCGCCGAGGCCCCGGCGTCGGCGGCGGGCGCTCCGGCATCGGCTTCCGACGCCTGGGCCGAGGTGAATGTGAACGGTGCCGACGGCGCGGGTGCCGATCCTTCCGGGGTGGCCGCCCCGGAAGAGGTGCCTCCGGTGCCGTTCGGGGATTCTGCCGTAGGCGGGGACCCGGACGCGGCGACGGCCGCCGGGGCCGCGGGCGTGCCGGGTGGCACCGCCGGTAGGTCCGATGAGACGCCGTGGGCCGGGACGGACACGACCGGCGACGGCCCCGAGGACCGGTCGGTGGGACTGCCCGCGACGGTCTTCGCGCCGCCGCTCGCCGAGTTCGACGAGGTGGAGGACGTCCCGTCGGCGCCGCCGCGGGTGCGGCCCGAGGCGAAGACCGAACTCCTGCGCGGCGGCAGTCAGTTGCCGCGTACGCAGGTCGCACCGGCACTGGACTTGCCGGACCCCGACGCGTCCGACGGCACGGGTCCGCCGCCGGCCGGTGGCCCCGGTGGACTGCCGGTGCCGCCCCCGGCGCCGCCCGCCCCGCCTGCCGGTGCAGCGGCCGGGCTGCCGGATCTGCCGCCGCCGTCCGGCCCGCCGGCCACCGATGTGCCGCCGCCCGCGGGCGCGGTGCCGGGTGTGCCCGGCCCCGGTGGCGGGGGTGTGCACGCCGCCGCCACGATGCTCGCCGATGGCTCCGCGCTGCCCGGTAACGCCGGCGGTCCGCCGCCGCCTCCCGGTCCGCCGCCGGCTCCCGGTCCGCCGCCGGCTGGAGGACCCCGCCCGCCCGGCCGGCCCGGTGCCGGTACTCCGCCGCCTCCCGGTGCGCCGGGTACGCCCGGCGCGGGCCGTGCCGGGCAGCAGCAGGACGCGGCGCGGATCGCGGATGCCGCGACCAGCCGCGCCCAAGTACAGCCGCCCGGCGGGCCTTCGGCGTCCGGCCCCGGTGCGCCCGGTGCGCCGGCGGGTGGTTATGTGCCGACGCAGCTGGTCTCGCAGCTGGACGCGGCGGAGCTGGATCTCAGCGCGGTGGACGGTCCGTCCGGCGACGCGCAGGTGTCCGGAGGTGCGGAGGGCCCCGGCGGTACGGGTTCCCCCCACGCTCCCGGTGCTCCCGGTGGGGGTGTGCACGCCGCGGCGACGATGATGGCCGACGGCGCTGCCCTGCAGGCGAGCCTGGGCCAGGGCGGTCCGGGCGCTGCCGGCGGGCCGGGCGTGCCGCCGCCGCCCGCGCCGCCCGGTGTGCCGGGTGCGCCCAAGCCTCCCGGGGTGCCCGGCGCGGGCGCCGCGGCCGCTGCGCACCGTGGCTCCGGTGGGCAGAGCGGGCCGCCCCCGCCGCCGTCCGCCCCGCCGGCCGCGGCCGGCGGCGGTGTGCACGCCGCCGCCACGATGCTCGCCGACGGCGCGTCCCTGCAGGCCCACATGCCGGGCCCGAGCGGCCCCGGCCCCGCGGCCCCGCCGGCCGCCGGTCCGCCGGTGCCGCCCCCGGGTGTGCCGACGGGCCCGCCCGGCGCGCCGGGGCCGGGTGGCCCGGGTGCGTACGGCTATCCGCAGGCGCCCGGCGGTCAGCCGACCGTCGGCCCCGGCTACATGGCCGTGCTGAGCTACCGGGCACCGGACGGTTCGGAGCAGAAGATCGTGCGCCGCTCCGCGCCCGGCACGCCGCATCCGGAATGGCAGCTGCTGCACGAGCTGCGCGGGATGAACATCCCGCCGCAGCAGGTGCTGGAGCTGCACACCGAGCTGGAGAGCTGCGATCTGCCGGGCGGCTACTGCGCCCGGATGGTGCGGGAGAACTGGCCGCAGGTGCGGATCAGCCACACCGCCGCGTACGGCAGGGACCATGCGTCGCGACAGCAGGGTGTGCGTCATCTCGTCGAGCACCAGGGCGAGTTGCACCAGGTCGCGGACGGTCCGGCGCGGCCCGCGCCGGTGCGGGTGCCATTGCCGCACCCCTCGCAGGTGCAGCCGGTACCTCCGGTGCCGCCGCAGGTGTTCGGGCAGGAGCTGGAGCAGTCCTTCGGACAGCAGGGGATCTTCCGCTTCGACCAGCGGGCGGTCTCCCGGCACGGTGTGCCGGACGTGGTCGCGCAGACGCTGGTGTGGGCCGGACTGCCGGTCGATTTCGGGCCGTTCTTCTGGGCGCAGGCGCAGCCGGGACGTCCGGTGCCGACGCTCGCGGAGCTGGCGGCGGAGCGGGGTGTGCAGCCGGCCGCCGACGCGGGCTCGTATCTCGTCATGGGCAACGACTTCGGCCGTCAGCTGTGTGTGCAGTACGGGACCGCGAACATCGTGGCGATCCCGATGGAGGGCGGCCCCGGCGGGCAGCCCGCGACGCCGCAGTTCGTGAATTCGGGGCTGCCGGAGTTCGTGCGCTGCCTCGCGATGCTGGGGCGGATGTGGCGGCTGCGGTTCGGGCTGACGCCAGAGCAGGCGGGCCGCTGGACCGTCGACTTCCAGGCGCAGCTGGTCGCCCTGGACCCGCCGGCGCTCGGTTCGCCGGAGACGTGGTGGTCGGTCCTGCTGGAACAGATGTGGGACGGCCTGCTGTGACGTGATCCCCGGGCGGCATCCCCGGGCCGCCTGAGGCCCGGGGATGCCGCCCGGGTTCGGCTGCCCCTCGGCGGCCCTGCCCGTCGCGAGGCGTGGAGCCCGTCGGCCGGTCCGCCCGTCCGGCGGCGACGGGAACGGCGACGCCGGCCCGGCCCGGACGCCGGACCGGGCCAGACGCCGGCCCGGCCCAGGTCCGTGGGCTGACCGCTCCCGGTGCGGCTCATCCGGCGGACGGCGTCCGCGCTTCGAGCTGCGGGCCGGACCGGGCGCCCTGACGATGCCTCTATGGGCCAGCCGCGTCAGCCGTCGCCGTCGCCGTCCCCGTCCACGACGACGCTTTACCGCGCCGGGCGGACGCCGTGGTGGCGAAAGCGGCGTGGGCCGGGCGGTGCACGGCCGCGGCCTCGCTGGTCATGGCGTCGGCGGATCCTCGTGGCGCTGCTGGTGCTGGTCGTGCTGGTGGTGGCCGGCGGGGTGGGGCTGTACGTGTGGGCGGGGAGGCAGGTGCGCCATGTGGACGCCCTGGGCGATTACGCCGGGCGGCCCGCCGCCGGCAAGGGCACGAACTGGCTGCTGGTCGGCTCGGACAGCCGTGCGCGGCTGACGCCCGCGCAGCGCAAGGAGCTGCACGTCGGCAAGGACGTGGGCCGGCGGACCGACACGATCATGGTGCTGCACTCCGGTGACAACGGCCCGTACCTGGTGAGCCTGCCGCGGGACAGCTATCTGCCGATCCCTGGGCACGGCAAGGGGAAGATCAATGAGGCGTATGCGGACGGTGGCCCGAAGCTGCTGACCCGGACGGTGGAGGAGGCCACCGGGCTGCGCGTGGACCACTACGGCGAGGTGAACTTCCTGGGGTTGGTGCAGGTCGTGGACGCGCTGGGCGGGGTCGAGCTGTGTGTGGACAAGCCGATCAAGGACGAGAAGTCGGGGGCGGACTTCGCCGCGGGCTGCCGCGAGATGAACGGCACCCAGGCGCTCGCCTACGTACGCGCCCGCTACAGCGACCCGGCGGGAGACCTCGGTCGGGTGAAACGGCAGCGGCAGCTGATCAGTGCGGTCTCCGCCGAGATGCTGGGCCCGGGGGTGCTCCTCAACCCGTTCCGGCTGGTGCCGGTGCTGGACGCCTCACTGTCGGCGCTGACCGTGGACAACGGCGCGGGGGTGGGCGACTTGGTGGGCCTGGGCTGGTCGATGAAGGACGTCTCCGGGGCCGGCGGGACGGCGACTACGGTCCCGGTCTCCACCCCTGGCGTGACGATCGCCGGCGCCGGTGACGTGCTGCTGTGGGACGAAACCCGGGCGGGTCGACTCTTCCGTGCCCTGCGCGACGATGATCCAATTCCGACTTCCGGCACTAATTGACGCATCCTGGAGGGAGATCGTGCGAAGCGTCGCGATGAGAATGCTTCGTGGCGATCCGGAAGATGTGCGCGGGACTGTGCGGAACTGTCCGTCCGGGTCCGCGCTCCTGCTGTGCGCGGCGGAGAGGGGCTTGAGGGATGAGTACATCGGTTTCGCCTCACGGGTTCGAGACCGTACGAGGACGTGGCTACCGGCCGGACGACGTGGACCGGCGGGTGGAGGGCCTCTCGGTGGACCGTGACTCCTGCTGGGAACGGGCCGGGCGGCTCACGGCCCTGTCCCAGGAAATGGAGTCGGAGCTGACGCAGCTGCGCGCGTATGCCGCGCAGCTGCCGCCCCAGACGTACGAGTCCCTCGGCAACGAGGCCCGGCTGATCCTGACCACGGCGGAATCCGAGGCGGCTCGGCTGCGGACGGAGGCCGAGGAGGCCGCCGGGCAGGCGCACGCCGAGGCCACCGCCCACGCGACGCGGACCAGGGACGAGGCGGACCGGGCCGCGCAGTCGCTCCGTGCCGAGGCGGACGAGCGTGCGCGGCGTACCGAGGAGAGTGCCAGGGGCGAGGCCGAGGGCCTGGCAGCGGCGGCGGTCGCGGACGCCGGGCAGTGGCGCGGCGAAGCGGTGGCCGCCCTGGAGGAGACGAGCCGGCGGACCACCCAGCTGCTGATGGACCAGGAGAAGCGGCAGGCCGAGGAGTGGGACGCGGTCGGCCGGGAACTCGCCGAGCTGGAGTCGGACCTCGACCAGCGTCTGGTGGACCGGGAGGCCCGTGCGCGGGCCGACCTGGCCGAGTGGCAGCGCTTCCAGGCGGAGATCGAGGAGGCGGCCCGGCACCGCCAGGAGGACGCCGAGGACCGGGCCGCCGAACTCCTGGCCCAGGCCGCCGTCGAGGTCGAGCGCATCGAACGGGCCACGGACCGGGCCCTCTCCCGGCACAGGGAGGAGCGGGACGAGGTCCAGGCCCATATGACACACGTACGCCACAGCCTGGCGGCACTGACGGGGTCGGGTGGCCCCGAAGGCGATCCCGACAACGAGGACACCCTGGAGACGGAGACGCCGTCCGTGCCCGCGGCGCGGGGAGTTCCGGCGGCGGGAGGAGTTCCGGCGGCGGGGGCCGACGAGGGGGGTTCCGGCGGCGGGGGCTGACGAGGGGGGTTCCGGCGGCGGGGGCCGACGTGTCAGCTTGGTGGTGGGTGCGGCGGGTCTCCTCCGGGACTGCGTCCCTGCGGAGCCCCGCCTCCCGCCCGGAGCGCACGGCCTCCGCCCGGTGGGGGGAGGGGTGAAAGAAAAAGGGGCGGGCCGACGGGTGCGGGATCATCGTCACACCCGCCCCTGCTCGCCCTCCCCGTGGGGGGAGGGTGAAAGAACCAAGACCGGGCCGACGGGTACGGCACCACCGTCACCCCCACCGCTCCCCACCCCCCCACCAGGGGCGGGCGCACGGCTCACAGGAGGGGCCGGGCCGCAGGGACGCAGTCCCGGAGGCCCGGCACCGCACCCACCAAGCACACCGAGGGCGCCCGGCCCACAACAAACCCCGCCCCCGCCGCCAGGCGGGAAAAGACCACAGATGAGGCACGGCGGGGCCACCCGACAACGTGGGAGACGGCCCCCGCCAGGGCCCCGTATCGTGGGGACCCCGGCCCGTACCACGTGTCGGGCCGCTCGCGTTGTCCCCCGCCGGGGCGGCGCCGCCTCGCTGGGAACGGATCTTTCTCATGAGCCTGACTGGTCTGCTCGACGCCGTCGTACGGGACCCGGCGCTCGCCGAAGCGGTGCAGGCCGCGGCCGACGGGCACCGCCCGCACATCGATCTGGTGGGGCCGCCCGCCGCTCGCCCCTTCGCGGTGGCCGCGCTGGCGAGGGAGTCCGGGCGTACGGTGCTCGCGGTGACCGCCACCGGCCGGGAGGCCGAGGATCTGGCGGCCGCGCTGCGCACGCTGATGCCGGCCGGCGAGGACAACACCGTCGTCGAGTACCCGTCCTGGGAGACGCTGCCGCACGAGCGGCTGTCGCCGCGTTCGGACACCGTTGGCCGGCGGCTCGCGGTGCTGCGCCGGCTGGCCCACCCCCGTGAGGACGATCCGACGGCGGGCCCGGTGTCGGTCGTGGTCGCGCCGATCCGTTCGGTGCTGCAGCCGCAGGTCAAGGGGCTGGGTGAGCTGGAGCCGGTGAGTCTGCGGACGGGGGAGAGCGCGGACCTGGGGGAGATCGTCGACGGGCTGGCGGCGGCCGCCTACGCGCGGGTCGAACTGGTCGAGAAGCGCGGCGAGTTCGCGGTGCGCGGCGGGATTCTGGACGTGTTCCCGCCGACCGAGGAGCACCCGCTGCGGGTGGAGTTCTGGGGCGATGACGTCGAGGAGATCCGCTATTTCAAGGTCGCCGACCAGCGGTCCCTGGAGGTCGCCGAGCACGGTCTGTGGGCGCCGCCGTGCCGTGAGCTGCTGCTGACCGCTGAGGTGCGGGAGCGGGCGGCGGCGCTCGCCGAGCAGCACCCGGAGCTGGGCGAGCTGCTGGGGAAGATCGCGGAGGGCATCGCCGTCGAGGGCATGGAGTCCCTCGCGCCGGTCCTCGTCGATGACATGGAGCTGCTGCTGGACGTGCTGCCGAAGGGCAGCATGGCGATGGTGTGCGACCCGGAGCGGGTGCGGACCCGGGCCGCCGACCTGGTGGCGACGAGCCAGGAGTTCCTGCAGGCGTCGTGGGCGGCGAGTGCGGGCGGCGGCGAGGCGCCGATCGATGTGGGCGCGGCGTCGCTGCGGGGGATCGCGGACGTCCGGGAGCGGGCGCGCGAGCTGGGCATGATGTGGTGGTCGGTGAGCCAGTTCGCCGCCGACGAGGAGACCGTCGAGGACGCGGGCGACACCCTGAAGCTGGGGATGCACGCCCCGGACACCTACCGCGGGGACACCGCGCGGGCGCTCGCCGACACCAAGCAGTGGCTGGCCGACGGCTGGCGCACGGTCTTCGTCACCGAGGCGCACGGCCCGGCGGCCCGTACGGTCGAGGTGCTCGGCGGCGAGGGGATCGCCGCCCGGCTGGACGCCGAGCTGGCGGAGATCTCCCCGGCGCTGGTCCATGTCGCCTGCGGTTCGCTCGACAACGGCTTCATCGACCCGTCTCTCAAGCTGGCGGTGCTGACCGAGACGGATCTGTCGGGGCAGAAGGCGGCCGCCAAGGAACTGGGCCGGATGCCGGCCCGCCGCCGCAAGACCATCGACCCGCTCACCCTTGAGGCGGGCGACTTCATCGTGCACGAGCAGCACGGCGTCGGCCGCTATATCGAGATGGTGCAGCGCACGGTCCAGGGAGCCACCCGCGAGTACCTCCTCGTCGAGTACGCGCCCGCCAAGCGGGGTCAGCCGGGCGACCGTCTCTACATCCCCACCGACCAGCTGGAGCAGGTCACCAAGTACGTGGGCGGCGAGGCCCCGACGCTGCACCGGCTCGGTGGCGCCGACTGGACGAAGACGAAGGCGCGGGCGAAGAAGGCGGTCAAGGAGATCGCCGCGGACCTCATCAAGCTGTACTCGGCCCGGATGGCGGCGCCCGGTCACACCTTCGGGCCGGACACGCCCTGGCAGCGGGAGCTGGAGGACGCGTTCCCGTACGCGGAGACGCCCGACCAGCTCACCACGATCGCCGAGGTCAAGGAGGACATGCAGAAGTCGGTCCCGATGGACCGGCTGATCTGCGGCGATGTCGGCTACGGCAAGACCGAGATCGCGGTGCGGGCGGCCTTCAAGGCCGTCCAGGACGGCAAGCAGGTCGCCGTGCTGGTCCCGACGACGCTGCTGGTGCAGCAGCACTTCGGCACCTTCACCGAGCGGTACGGCCAGTTCCCGGTCAACGTCAAGGCACTGTCCCGCTTCCAGACCGACACCGAGGCCAAGGCCGTCCTCGAAGGGCTGCGGGAGGGCTCCGTCGACCTCGTCATCGGCACCCACCGGCTGTTCTCGTCCGAGACCAAGTTCAAGGACCTGGGCCTGGTCATCGTCGACGAGGAGCAGCGGTTCGGCGTCGAGCACAAGGAGCAGCTGAAGAAGCTCCGCGCCAACGTCGATGTCCTGACGATGTCCGCCACCCCCATTCCCCGTACGCTCGAAATGGCGGTCACCGGCATCCGCGAGATGTCGACGATCACCACGCCGCCCGAGGAGCGGCACCCCGTCCTGACCTTCGTCGGGCCGTACGAGCAGAAGCAGATCGGTGCGGCCATCCGCCGTGAACTGCTGCGCGAGGGCCAGGTCTTCTACATCCACAACCGTGTGGAGTCCATCGACCGGGCGGCTGCCCGGCTGCGGGAGATCGTGCCGGAGGCGCGCATCCAGACCGCGCACGGGCAGATGGGGGAGTCGGCCCTCGAACAGGTCGTCGTCGACTTCTGGGAGAAGAAGTTCGATGTGCTGGTCTCGACCACGATCGTCGAGTCCGGCATCGACATCTCCAACGCCAACACCCTGATCGTCGAGCGCGGCGACAACTTCGGCCTCTCCCAGCTGCACCAGCTGCGCGGCCGGGTCGGCCGCGGCCGGGACCGCGGCTACGCCTACTTCCTCTACCCGCCGGAGAAGCCGCTCACCGAGACCGCCCACGAGCGGCTGGCGACCATCGCCCAGCACACCGAGATGGGCGCCGGTATGTACGTCGCGATGAAGGACCTGGAGATCCGCGGTGCGGGCAACCTCCTGGGCGGCGAGCAGTCCGGCCACATCGCGGGCGTCGGCTTCGATCTCTACGTCCGGATGGTCGGTGAGGCGGTCGCCGACTACCGGGCGTCGCTGGAGGGCGGTGTGGAGGAGGAGCCGCCGCTGGAGGTCAAGATCGAGCTGCCGGTCGACGCGCACGTCCCGCACGACTACGCCCCCGGTGAGCGGCTGCGCCTGCAGGCCTACCGCGCCATCGCCTCCGCCTCGACGGAGGAGGACATCGCGGCGGTCCGCGAGGAACTCACCGACCGTTACGGCAAGTTGCCGGAGCCGGTCGAGAACCTCCTGCTGGTCGCCGGGCTGCGGATGCTGGCCCGCGCCTGCGGCGTCGCCGACATCACGCTGCAGGGCTCCAACGTCCGCTTCGGGCCGGTGGAGTTGCGTGAATCGCAGGAGCTGCGGCTCAAGCGGCTGCACCCGCGCACGGTCCTCAAGCCGGCCACCCGGCAGATCCTGGTGCCCCGCCCCACCACCGGCAAGATCGGCGGCAAGCCGCTGGTCGGGCGCGAACTGCTGTCCTGGGTGGGGGAGTTCCTGACGACGATCGTGGGGTCGTAGGGGAGGCGGAGACCGGAGGCGGCGTAGAGGGCGTCGTCCGGCGGCCCGGGGGAGCGGGGTGCCCAGGTGCCTGGTGCCCGCCGTGCGGGCCGGGCGCTCACCGCACCCACTCCGCGATCTCGCGTGCGCAGTCGGCCGGGGAGGTGCGGCCGCTGTCGACCTCAAGGTCGTAGCGGACGCCCTGGTGGACGAGGTGGGCCTGGGCCGCGGCCATGCCCGTCACCCGGTCGCCGCGGGCGCGTTCGCGGGCGGTGGCGATCTCGGGGGCGCAGCGTACGCCGACCCACAGCACGTTCAGGCCGTCCAGGGCGGACTGCCAGCCGTCCTGGCCGGCGCGGCCGCCGAGGAGGACCTCGTCGAGGATGACGCCGGTGCCCGCGCGGGCGGTCGCCGCGATGCCGTGCCGCCAGTCGGTCTCCAGGGAGCGGAACGCCGGGCCGGCCGACACCTGTCCGTCGGCGCCGAGCAGCAGGCCGTCCGGGGAGGACAGCAGGCGGGGCGGCAGAGCGGCGATGAAGGCGTCGACGCCGAACGTCAGCCAGGGGGCGGTGAGGGTGTCCTGGAGGGCGCGGGCCAGGGTCGAGGTGCCGGAGCTGGACCCGCCGTTGAGGGCGATCACGTGTGTCGTCATCGCGTCACCGTAGGCAGTCAGCGCGCGGATGTCCTGTGGAATACGACGAGATCCGCGGCGCCGCCGAGGGGGACGTAGGTGGACTTCGGGTGGCGGTGGGCCGCGTCGGCGAGGGCCTGTTGGGGGGTGCGGCCGTCGCGGAGCTGGACGGCTATGTAGTCGGGGGCGATGCCGCGGGTGTCGCCCATCCAGAAGACCCGGGTGCGGCTGGTGAGGCGGCTCAGCGGGCGGATGTCGGACTCGACGCTCGCGCCGTCGGGGATCTTGTCCAGAAGGTGTTCGGCGGCGGTGACGGGCGCGGGTTTGCGGTAGGTGGCGTCCTCGGTGAGGCGGGACAGCGGGAGCGTCGTCGTCAGCGCGAGGGCGGCGGCCAGTACGGCGGTCGGCAGGTGCAGGGCGTAGGCGCGCAGCCAGGGGCGGGGGGAGACGCGGGTATGGGCGAGGGCGTCGATCAGGGCGAGGAAGACGACGGGCATCAGGACGGCGTTGTAGTGCCAGTCGATGCCCCAGTAGTGGGGTTCGCGGGAGAGGAACCGCCAGCCCAGGGTGGGCAGCGCGACCAGCAGCAGCGGGGAGCGCAGGGCGAGCAGGCCGGTGGTGGGCAGCAGGATCCACAGGAGGGTGTGGAGGACGGTGCCGGGCGGTATGCCGGGGGCCCCGCCGCCGTCGCCGCCGAGTTTGCTCCAGTAGTCGTACGAGCCGCTGCCGTTGAAGCCGGGGATGATCAGGCCGAGGGTGACGGCGGTGGCGGTGATGCCGAAGGCGACCAGGCCGATGGGCAGCGGGGACGCGCGGCGGGTGCGGATCAGGGCGAGGGCCCCGATGGCCGCCGCGGTCACCCCCAGGTCCTCCTTGACCAGCACCAGCGGCAGGGCCCAGCACACCGCGGCGGTCCAGCGGCCGCGCAGTACCGCTTCGAGGGAGAAGGCGATCAGCGGCAGCGCGAAGGCTATTTCGTGGAAGTCGAAGTCGACGGCCTTCTGGACACCCCAGGACATGCCGTAGGCGATGCCGAGGGCCAGGCCCGGACCGCGGCCGAGGTGGCGGGCGGCGGCGCGGGTGACCGGGACCGCGGACACCGCGAAGAGCGCGGCCTGCGCGGTGAGCAGGGTCACCGGGGAGGGGATGAGGCGGTAGAGGGGGGCGAACACGATCAGTACGGGACTGAAGTGGTCACCGAGGATGTTGGTGCCGGGCCCCTTGAGGTCGACCACCGGCGCCCGGAAGTGCGCGTAGCCGCGTACCGCCTGCTCGAAGATGCCCAGGTCCCAGGACGATATCGACAGGGTGCGGAAGCGGCTGTAGGACAGCACGGCGAACGCGACGAAGAGGAACCCGGCGATCCAGTACGGGTCGAAGCGGGGCGCGCGCAGGTCAGCGGTCCGCTCCCGCAGCCGGTGTGCGGCCCGCCGTGCGGGCTCCGGGACGCGGGACCCCGGGCCGGTGGCGGCCGGCGTTCCCGGACGGGAGCTCGCTGCCGTTGCTGCGGCCGTTTCCATCGGGGTCCTCACTCTCCACTCCGATCCGAAAAGATACGCGAAACGGCACACCGGCCCAGGCTCCCGGACAGGACACCGACTTGATACGGACCGCACTCCCCGCCCGCCCCCTCGCCGCCGCCTCCGCCACGGCGCTGGCCGCGCTGCTCACGCTCACCGGTTGCACCCCCCATGGCATCGGCAGTGGGGGCAACGACTCAGACGCCGAGTCGCGCCCGTCCGTTCCCGCACCGCCGGGCGGCGCGGGCCGGGCGGTGAGCCCGCTGGACAACCCCGACGGCACGAAACCCGGGCTGGCCGCCCTCACCTCGAAGACCGAGCTGAGCCGCGCCCGTGCGCTCATCGGGCAGGTGGCGACGAAAGGCCGCGGACCGCGTACCGGCTACGAGCGGGACAAGTTCGGCTACGCCTGGAAGGACACGGCCGACGGGATACCGCTGGCCCGCAACGGATGTGACACACGCAACGACCTGCTCGCCCGGGACGGCGACGCGCTGCGCCACCGCGCCGGATCGACCTGCGTCGTGGAGTCCATGACCCTGCGCGACCCCTATACCGGCACGACCCTGCGGTGGCGGAAGGCGAAGGCCACGGCGGTGCAGATCGACCATGTGATGCCGCTGTCGTACGACTGGCAGATGGGCGCCGCGCGCTGGGACACCGGCAAGCGGGAGCAGATCGCCAACGACCCGCTCAACCTGCTTCCGGTCGACGGCCCGGCCAACAGCTCCAAGGGCGACTCGGGTCCGGCGTCCTGGCTCCCGCCGGACCGGACCATCCGGTGCGCGTACGCGGTGCGCTTCGCGCAGGTCTCCCTCAAGTACCGGCTGCCGGTGACGTCCCCCGACAAGCGGATGATGCTGCGGCAGTGCGGCGGCTGACGGGCGTCGGGGCGTCGTCGGAGAGGCCGTGCGGGGGCCCCGCCGGGTGCGGAGAAACTGCCGACGGCGCGGATCGTTGTTGGCCAAGGGTGTGGCCCAGGCCACGCCGACTCCATAACATCGATCACTCAAGGTCGAGACTCCGTCGCACCATCCGCCGGGAGGCCAAGTGTTCCGCCGTAGGACAGCGCTCTCCGTATCCGCCACCACCGCCCTGCTGGCCGCGACCCCGCTGCTGGCCGCCTGCGGCAGCGACGCGCACCCCGGTGCCGCGGCCGTCGTCGACGGGAAGCGGATCAGCGTCTCGCAGCTGCAGGCGAGGGTGAAGGACGTGCGCGAGGCGCAGGGCAAGTCCCCGCAGGGCGGGCAGATGATCATGAACACCGGCCGGCTCAGCCTGGCCACCCTCAACGGCATGATCTTCGACCAGGTGCTGGCGCGCAGCGCGAAGGACGCCGGGGTGACGGTCACCCGCAACGACGTGCAGAAGTGGCGGGCGCAGGCCGAGAAGCGGGCGGGCGGCGCCGCACGGCTGAAGGCGATGTGGCTCCAGCAGGCCATCGCCCCCGACGAGATCGACGCGATGGTCCGCAACCAGCTCCTGCTCGACGGCCTCTCCAAGCGCCTCGGCGCCGACCGCACCCAGCCGCAGGGCCAGCAGCAGCTCGCCAAGGCGCTGTCCAAGACCTCGCGTTCCATGGGGATCGACGTGAACCCGCGGTTCGGCGAGTGGGACGACAAGGAGGTCATCCTGGGCCAGACCAAGGACCCGTGGATCACCACCGCCCCCGCGGAGAAGCAGCAGCAGGCCTAGGGCCGGTCGTTTGGATCACGGGGGCTGTCGGGCGGTTCCACGGCCGGGTCCGTGCCGCCCGCCGGTCGTACGTACGTACCGCCCGCGGGTCGTACGTACCGCCCGCGGGTCGTACGTACCGCCCGCGGGTCGTACGTGCCGGCCGCAGATCGTCCGTACCGCCCGCGCCGGGCGTTGTCGGTGGGGTGCGTTACGTTCGACGGGTGAACGCTGACGCCTCCTTTGCCGACGCCGGCGCCGAAGCCCGCCCCGAGGGCGACGGCACCGGACGCCTGGTCCTGCTCACCACCAGCCACCGCGTCGCGCCCGGACTCCTGTCCTGGCCGGCCTGGCAGACGCTGCGGACGGCCGGGCGGGTGCTGTGCGCCGACGCGGATCATCCGCAGCTGCCGTATCTGCGCGAGGCCGGCATCGAGGTGGAGGGGGCCGCGCCCAGCGCGCGTGAGCTGGTCGACTACTGCCTCGCGGGTGCCCGCACCGCGGTCGTGCTGACCTCCGCCGACGGCGAGAGTGCCCTGACCGACGGCCTGGCCCGGCTGGCCGGTTCCGGCCGCGAGTCCATGCCCGACCTGGAGTTGCTGCCCGGGTCCTACGACCTGCCGGGCGCCCGGCTGCTGGATCTCGTCCAGGTGATGGACCAGATCCGTGCCGACTGCCCCTGGAGCGGTGTCCGCACCCACCAGGACCTCGCCAAGTACGCCATCGAGGAGGCGCACGAGCTGGTCGAGGCCATCGAGGACGGCGACCGCGAGGAGCTGCGCGAGGAGCTCGGCGATGTGCTGCTCCAGGTCGTCTTCCACGCCCGTATCGCGCAGGACGACCCGGACGAGCCGTTCTCGCTGGACGATGTGGCGGCCACCCTCGTCGAGAAGCTGATCCACCGCCATCCGCATGTCTTCGGCGACGAGACCGCCACGACCCCCGAGGACGTGAAGGCCCACTGGCTGCGGACGAAGGCCGTCGAGAAGCAGCGGGATTCGGTGACCGAGGGCGTGCCGCTCGGCCAGCCCGCCCTGGCGCTGGCCGGCAAGCTCGCCGGCCGCGCCCGTACGGCCGGTATCGAGGCCGTCCCGGCGGGCGACGGCATCGGCTATGAGCTGTTGGCGCTCGCCGTCCGTGCCGAGGCCGCCGGCCTCGACCCGGAGACCGCGCTGCGCGCCGCCGCCCGCACCTACCGCGACGCGATCCGGGCCGCGGAGGGACTGCCTCCGGCCGGCCGGCGGAACGCGGCGGAGACGGCGGACGACGAGGACGCGGTGGACGACGCCGATGCGGTGGAGGAAGAGGCGGACGAGGGCTGAGCCGTGGGGTCGGGTTCGGCCGCGGGCCCGGCGGGTGCCTTCCGCCCCCCGGCCCGCCTCCCCAGCCGCTTCGCCGTCCCCGGCGCTGTCCCGTCCCCGTTCTCCGTCCCGTCCCCGTTGCGGCTCCCGGGGCGGAGCCGGTCGGCGAGCCAGACCGCGACCGCCGCTGCCGCCAGCGCCGCGCCCAGGGTGCACACCCCGCCCCAGCCCGCCGCGCTCCAGACCACCGACGTCAGCGCGGAGCCGACCGCGCCGCCGACGAAGTAGCTGGTCATGTAGGCGGAGTTGAGCCGGTTACGAGCCTCGGGGCGGATCGCGTAGACCTGGTTCTGATTGCTGATGTGCACCGCCTGCACGGCCCCGTCCAGCACGACCACACCCGTCAGCAGCGCCGCCAGCGACCAGGCGCCGCCCGCCCCGCCGGCCGCCAGCAGCCCCCAGGAACCCAGCAGCAGGAAGGCCGCGACGCCGGTGACCCGGTGGACGAGCCCCCGGTCGGCGAGCCGGCCGGCCGCCGAAGCGGACAGGGAACCGGCCGCGCCCACCAGCCCCAGCAGCCCGATCGCCGACTCCTGCCAGCCGTAGGCGGGACCGGACATCAAGAACGCCATCGCCGTCCACAGCACACTGAACCCCGCGAAGACCAGCGCGCCCAGCGCCGCCCGCCACCGCAGCACCGGCTCCTGCGCGAACAGCGCCAGCGTGGAGCGCAGCAGCGCCGGATAGCGCAGTCCCGCCGTGGTGCGCAGCGTCGGCAGCCGGAGCCGCAGCAGCAGCGCCATCAGCAGCATCAGCGCGGCGTTGACCCAATAGACGGTGCGCCAGCCGCCGAGTTCGGCGAGCAGCCCGGCGGCCGTGCGGGCCAGCAGGATGCCCAGCAGCAGCCCGGTCATGACGGTGCCCACGGTCCGGCCGCGCTCGGACGGCGCGGCGAGGGTCGCCGCATACGGCACCACGACCTGGGCGGCGACCGAGGTCAGGCCGGTCAGTGCGGTGCCGATGAGCAGCAGTGCGCCATTGGGGGCGCTCGCCGTCACGGTCAGGAAGGCCGCGGTCGCCGTGGTCAGCACCACGGCCAGCCGGCGCCGCTCCAGCAGATCGCCGAGCGGCACGAGCAGCAGCAGCCCGAGGCCGTAGCCGACCTGGGCGACGGTCACGACCAGCGCGGCGGTGGCCGACGACAGGTGCAGATCGCGGCCGATGACGTCCAGCAGCGGCTGGGCGAAGTAGTTTCCGGCCACCGACAGGCCGGTGGCGGTCGACATCAGCAGCAGCGTGCCGCGCCCCAGCCGGCTCCGCGCCGGTCCCTGCCCCTGCTCCATGACATGCCCTCCCTCGTGGTGCCCGCCGCCGTCGTGACCGTGGGCACCCCCAGCCTGCGTGCCGGCGCAGCGATGAGTCCAACACATCGTTTTCATCGCATCGATCGTGAATCGAGATGGATGGCTACGCTCGGGGAATGGATCTCCAGCAGATGCGGTACGTCGTCGCGGTGGCCGAGACCGGTGGGTTCACCCGGGCCGCGGAGCGCTGCCATGTGGTGCAGTCCGCGCTCAGCCACCAGATCGCCCGGCTGGAGAAGGACCTGGGCGCGCGGCTCTTCGACCGCACCAGCCGCAGCGTCCGGCTGACCGTCGCGGGCGAGGCCTTCGTCCCGGTCGCCCGGCAGGCGCTGCAGGCGGCCGAACGCGCCCGCGCGGAGGTGGCCGCGGCGACCGGCGAGGTACGCGGGCGGCTCGCGGTGGGGGCGATCTCGACCGTCTCCGCCGTCGATCTCGCCCGGGAGCTGGGCGTCTTCCGTACGTCCCACCCCCAGGTGCGGATCAGCTTGCAGATGGAGATGAGCGACCCGCTCATCGAGCAGGTGCGGCAGGGCACCCTGGACGTCGCGTTCGTCGGTCTTGTGCCGGGCGCCCGGACCGCCGGGGTGCGGGAGAAGGAGCTGGCCCGCGGCGAACTGGTCGCCGTGGTGGCACCGGGGCATCCGCTGGCCGGGCAGCGCACGACGCGGCTGTCGCGGCTGGCCCGGGAGACCTTTGTCGACTTCACCGCGGGGTCGGCGGCCCGCCGCCAGCGCGACGAGGCGTTCCGCGCGGCGGGGCTCACCTCGGACGTGGCGTTCGAGGTGACCACCGTCGAGTTCCTGGCGAAGCTGGTGCGCGCCGGGCTCGGTGTCGGCATGGTCCCCGAGGCCATCGCCTCCGAACTGACCGGGCTGCACACCCTGCGGGTCCGGCCCGCGCCCGAGCGCACCGAGCGGCTGGTGTGGAGCGGCCTCGGGCCGTCGCCGGCGGCCGCGGCGTTCCTGGAGCAGCTGGGGGTGGCCCCCGGGTAGACGGACCGGGCAACGGCTCCGGTGCGGCCCGGCGTACGCCGTGAGGTCCGCGGGTACGCCGGAGCGCGGCGGGCGGTTACGGTCGGGAGGTGCACGACAAGCCCGGTACCTGCCCTGCGGACGGCCCCGCCGAAGCCCCCTCCGCCACCCCCGCGAGCTGCCCCGCAGCCGCGCACGTCCCGCCCGCCCCCGAGCTCTTCACCTGGGAGTTCGCCACCGACCCGTACCCGGCGTACGCCTGGCTGCGGGAGCACGCGCCGGTGCACCGCACCGCGCTGCCCAGCGGCGTCGAGGCCTGGCTGGTGACCCGCTATGACGACGCGCGGCAGGCACTCGCCGACGCCCGGCTCTCCAAGAACCCGGTGCACCACAGCGAGGCGGCCCACGGCAAGGGCAAGGTCGGCATCCCCGGCGAACGCAGCGCCAACCTCATGACCCACCTGCTCAACATCGACCCGCCGGACCACACCCGGCTGCGCCGCCTGGTGGCGAAGGCCTTCACCCCGCGCCGGGTCGCCGCCTTCGCGCCGCGCGTACAGGAGCTGACCGACGCCCTCATCGACGGCTTCGCCGAACGGGGCGAGGCCGACCTCCTCCACGAGTTCGCCTTCCCGCTCCCCATCTACGCGATCTGCGATCTGCTCGGCGTCCCGCGCGAGGACCAGGACGACTTCCGGGACTGGGCCGGGATGATGCTGCGGCACACCAAGGCCGGGCAGAGCGGCGGTCCGCGCGGCGGCGTGGCGAAGTCCGTGAAGAAGATGCGCGGCTACCTCGCCGAGCTGATCCACCGTAAGCGCGAAACGCTGAGCGAGCGGGCGGACGGCGACGAGGACCTGATCTCCGCCCTGATCCGGGCCTCCGACCACGGCGAGCACCTCAGTGAGAACGAGGTCGCCGCGATGGCGTTCATCCTGCTCTTCGCCGGCTTCGAGACCACCGTCAACCTCATCGGCAACGGCACCTACGCGCTGCTGCGCCACCCCGCCCAGCGCGAACTGCTGCAGAAGTCGATCGCGGCGGGGGACAGCGAGCTGCTGGCCACCGCCGTCGAGGAACTGCTGCGGTACGACGGTCCCGTCGAGCTGGCGACCTGGCGGTTCGCGACCCAGGACCTGACGCTCGGCGGGCAGCGGATCGCCGAAGGGGACCCGGTCCTGGTGGTGCTGGCCGCCGCCGACCGCGACCCGGAGCGGTTTGCCGAGCCGGACACCCTCGACCTCACCCGGCGCGACAACCAGCACCTCGGATACGGACACGGCATCCACTACTGCCTCGGCGCGCCGCTGGCCCGGCTGGAGGGGCAGACCGCCCTCGCGACGCTGCTGACCCGGCTCCCGGACCTCCGGCTTGCGGCGGATCCGGACGATTTGCGCTGGCGCGGCGGGCTCATCATGCGCGGACTGCGGTCACTGCCGGTGGAGTTCACCCCCGCGCCGAGGGGCCCGCAGACCGACGACGACTGATGCGCCATCAGGCAAACCTCCTGACGCGTGACCTTTACGTGATCTCCACTACACCGGCTTGTGACTACCCGTAACCCCGGCTACCTTTCCACCCACGATCGACATGCTTCACCCGATCGGCCGAAGCGATGGCACGATGCACCCGTCCAACGGTGCGTTCCGCGCATCGGCGTACGGACAACTCAACCGCCGCTCGAAAGGCAACCGCATGCGTTCCGGGAACGGCCGACACCGGCGCCCCCGTCAAGCACCGGCCATCTTTGTCACGGCGGGAGTGACCGGCTCGGCCATCGCGCTGCCCCTGCTCGGCGCGGGCAGCGCACACGCCGCCGACACCGCCACCTGGGACCGCGTCGCCCAGTGCGAGAGCGGCGGGGTGTGGAGCTCGGCCTCGGGCAACGGCTTCTACGGCGGCCTGCAGCTGACGCAGGACATGTGGGACGACCACGGCGGCGCGACCTACGCCTCGCGCCCCGACTACGCCAGCCGCTCCCAGCAGATATCCGTGGCCGAGGCGATCCTCGACGACCTCGGCCCCGATGCCTGGCCGAGCTGCGCGGTGAACGCCGGGCTGACCCAGGACGGCCGCGCGCCGAGCGTCGACCCGGGCGGCACCAGCAGCCCGCGTCCCGACCCGTCGGAGTCCTCGGACACCGACGACTCCTCGAACCCCTGGGACCCGTCCGGTTCGTCGTCCGACGACCCCGACCCGTCGGACACCTCCGACGGGACGCCCGCGCCGGAGGCCTCGGACCCGTTCGAACCGACCGACCCCACGGACTCCTCCGACGCGCCCGAGGCGGACGAGCCCTCCGACTCCGCGACGCCGGGCGACGACGAGGGCGACCACCGCGGGGACCGGACCGACGGCAGCGACCGCGGGGACGACCGCGGGGAAGACAGCGGTCGTGGTGACGGGGAGAGCGGTTCGCCCTCCGACTCCGGCTCCGCCGACCGCGAGCCGAGCGAGACACCCACCAAGGGCAAGCACCGCGGCGGCAGCGACGACGCCGATGAGGACAAGAGCGACGGCAAGAGCGCCGGCCGGGGCGACGCGGACGCGGGCGGCTCGGGCGACGAGGACCGGCCGTCGGGCCGGCACGCCTCGCGCGGCGACGACGCGCACCGCACGGAGCCGGCCGACGGCGAGTACACCGTGCGTGCGGGTGACAGCCTGTCAGCCATCGCCGAGCGCCATGAGCTGGCCGGCGGGTGGACCGCGCTGTACGACCGCAATGAGGACGTCGTCGGCGACGACGCGGACCTGATCCACCCGGGGCAGCTGCTCAATCTGGGGAACTGAGAAGGGGAGTTCGGACACCTTCGCCCCATTTGAGGAAAGTGAGACATGGATCTCGTTCCGGGGCGTGGTGTCCGACCTGCCGCCCGATTCGATACCGGGTGCCACCTGCGGAAATGTGAGCAACCCGTGATCAAAAAGGGTCAACTTGGTTCAGAAGGTGGGGTTTGAACACCAAGGGGGTTCCTGCTTAACGTCAGGACCGCTCGCCAAAGCGGGCCCTTCGATCGCATCGCCGAATCCTGCCGGCGGTCGGAGGCAGTCGACGCGCAAGCGCCGAAGGCAGGAGCGGGGGACCCAAGGTAAGTGCCGGCCCCACCCGCGAAAGCGGGTCAACCGGCTTGGGGTGAAGCCATGTGTCATGCACACACGGCCGGGCAACTCACATGGCCCGAACCCGACAGCTCACCTCGTAGGCGTCGGTGAGGAAACGAACGAACCATGCTGATCATCAAGGGCAAGCACCGTCGTCCGTCCAAGGCCGTCCGCGTCGCCACCCTCGCGGGTATCGCCGGTGCCGCCGTGGCCGTCCCGCTGATGGGCGCCACTTCCGCCTCCGCCGCCTCCGTCTCCACCTGGGACCAGGTCGCCCAGTGCGAGTCCGGCGGCAACTGGTCGATCAACACCGGTAACGGCTACTACGGTGGCCTGCAGTTCTCGAACTCCAGCTGGGCCGCCGCCGGTGGTACCCAGTACGCCGCCCGCGCCGACCTGGCCACCAAGAGCCAGCAGATAGCCGCCGCCGAGAAGCTCCTCGCCATCCAGGGCCCGGGTGCCTGGTCCTGCGCCGGCGCCGGCAACCTGACCTCCGGTGGCCCCGCCGCCGACGTCGACACCTCCGGCAACGACGCGAAGACCGACTCCGCGCCGAAGCAGGAGGCCCCGGCCAAGCCCGAGGCCAAGGAGGCCCCGGCGCCCGAGCGGACCCCCGCGCCGAAGAAGTCCAACAGTTCCGGCAACTACACCGTGAAGGCCGGCGACACCCTCGCCAAGATCGCCAAGGCGCACGGCAAGGACTGGAAGTCCGTCTACTCGGAGAACAAGTCCGTCATCGGCGGCAACCCGAACCTGATCTTCCCCGGCCAGCAGCTCAACGTCTGAGCCGTCGTCCCCCTCATCGGGACCCCGTGAGACGGCCCCGCCCGGCGCGACCCCCGACGCGCCGGGCGGGGCTTCTCCGTTCCCCGGGCCGCGCGCCCCGCAGCCCCGTGACCGGCCGCTCAGTTCGAGATTTCCCGTTCCGCGAACAATGCGCCATACGCCCTGTGAACTGGGCCTTTGGGCCTCTTTTCGTCCCGCTGAGCGGGCCGAGGGCAAGCGGATCGGCCCGAGCCCGTTAGGCTCGTGCTGCAACTCCAGACACCCACGAAGGAGACAACGTGCCGTCCATCGACGTCGTCGTAGCCCGCGAAATTCTCGACTCGCGAGGTAATCCCACGGTCGAGGTCGAGGTCGGCCTCGACGACGGCAGCACGGGCCGTGCCGCCGTGCCGTCCGGCGCCTCGACCGGCGCCTTCGAGGCCATCGAGCTCCGCGACGGCGACCCGAGCCGTTACCAGGGCAAGGGCGTGGAGAAGGCCGTCCTGGCCGTCATCGAGCAGATCGGCCCGGAGCTCGTCGGCTACGACGCGACCGAGCAGCGGCTGATCGACCAGGCGATGTTCGACCTGGACGCCACGGACAACAAGGGCTCGCTCGGCGCCAACGCCATCCTCGGCGTCTCCCTCGCCGTCGCGCACGCCGCCTCCGAGGCCAGTGACCTCCCGCTGTTCCGCTACCTCGGTGGCCCGAACGCGCACGTCCTGCCCGTCCCGATGATGAACATCCTCAACGGTGGGTCGCACGCCGACTCCAACGTCGACATCCAGGAATTCATGATCGCCCCGATCGGCGCGGAGTCCTTCTCCGAGGCGCTGCGCTGGGGCGCCGAGGTCTACCACACCCTCAAGAAGGTCCTGAAGGAGCGCAGCCTCTCCACCGGTCTCGGCGACGAGGGCGGCTTCGCCCCGAACCTGGGCTCCAACCGCGAGGCCCTCGACCTGATCCTCGAGGCCATCAAGCAGGCCGGTTACGCCCCGGGCCAGGACATCGCGCTCGCGCTGGACGTCGCCGCCTCCGAGTTCTACAAGGACGGCTCGTACGCCTTCGAGGGCAAGAACCGCTCGGCCGCCGAGATGACCGAGTACTACGAGGGCCTCGTCGCGGACTACCCGCTCGTGTCCATCGAGGACCCGCTGTTCGAGGACGACTGGGCCGGCTGGAACGTCATCACCGAGAAGCTCGGCGCCAAGGTGCAGCTCGTCGGTGACGACCTCTTCGTCACCAACCCCGAGCGCCTGGCCCGCGGCATCGAGGAGAACTCCGCCAACGCGCTGCTGGTGAAGGTCAACCAGATCGGCTCGCTGACCGAGACCCTGGACGCCGTCGAGCTGGCCCAGCGCAACGGCTTCAAGTGCATGATGTCGCACCGCTCCGGTGAGACCGAGGACGTCACCATCGCCGACCTCGCCGTCGCCACCAACTGCGGCCAGATCAAGACCGGCGCCCCGGCCCGCTCCGAGCGCGTCGCCAAGTACAACCAGCTGCTGCGCATCGAGGAGATCCTCGACGACGCCGCGGTCTACGCCGGCCGCTCCGCGTTCCCGCGCTTCAAGAGCTGATCGGCAGCGGCTCCGCCGCACCTCGAAGCGTCCCCGGCAACGGTCCCGTACCGTTGCCGGGGACGGCTTTGCTTCCGAAGAGCTCGGCACGGAGCAGGGCCCCCGCGTAGGTTCTCAAGCCGGCGACACAGGGGAGGCGATGTGCCCGCGGACCGGTTCTCGACCGCGACCCGGCTCAAGGCGCTCGGAGAGCAGGCGGCCGCCCGGGTCTACCGTGCCCGGCAGCCCCGCCGCAACCGCCTCACCGGACGCGCCGCGCTGCTGGCCATGGTGATGTGCTCGCTCGTCGTCGCGCTCGCCTATCCCATAAGGCAGTACATCTCGCAGCGTTCGGACATCACCGACCAGCGTCGCGAAGCCGAGACCGCCGGCCGGGAGCTGGACCGGCTGCGCGACCAGAAGTCCCGCTGGCAGGATCCGGAGTACGTCCGGCAGCAGGCCCGGCGGCATCTGCACTTCGTCGCGCCGGGGGAGACCGGATACATCGTCCAGGACGGTTCCGGCACGGCCACAGCGAAGAAGGGGCCGCCGACGGCACAGCGCCCCTGGTACGAGAACCTGTGGGACGGCGTCGACTCCGCCGACAAGCGGTAGCCCGTACGCCGGGATTCCGCACCGCACTCCCGCCCCCTCCGCACCACTCACCTCACCGAAAGCGCACATGGACACCGCCCCGCCCCAGACCGAGCCCACCGAGCCCACCGCCGCGGACATCGCCGCCTTCAAGCAGCAGTTGGGCCGCCCGCCGCGCGGGCTGCGTGCCATCGCGCACCGCTGCCCCTGCGGGCAGCCGGACGTCGTCGAGACGGCGCCGCGCCTGGAGGACGGCACCCCCTTCCCCACGCTCTACTACCTCACCTGCCCGCGCGCGGCCTCCGCGATCGGCACGCTGGAGGCCAACGGCGTGATGAAGGAGATGACCGAGCGGCTGGCGAGCGACCCCGAGCTGGCCGCCGCCTACCGCGCGGCCCACGAGGACTACATCCGGCGGCGGGACGCCATCGATGTGCTGCAGGGCTTCCCGAGCGCGGGCGGGATGCCCGACCGGGTCAAGTGCCTGCACGTGCTCGTCGGCCATTCCCTCGCGGCCGGACCGGGCGTCAACCCGCTCGGCGACGAGGCGATCGCGATGCTGCCGGAGTGGTGGCGGAAGGGGCCCTGCGTGACCCTCTGCCAGGACACCGCCGAAGGAGACGCCAAGTGAAGCGGGTCGCCGCCATCGACTGCGGTACGAACTCCATCCGGCTGCTGGTCGCGGACGCCGACCCGGAGACCGGGGAGCTGAAGGACCTGGACCGCCGGATGCAGATCGTCCGGCTGGGCCAGGGCGTGGACCGCACCGGCCGGCTGGCGCCCGAGGCGCTGGAGCGCACCTTCGCGGCCTGCCGGGAGTACGCCGCGGTGATCAAGGAACTGAGCGCCGAGCGGGTCCGCTTCGTGGCGACGTCCGCGTCGCGGGACGCGGACAACCGCGACGACTTCGTCCGCGGCGTGGTCGACATCCTGGGTGTCGAGCCCGAGGTGATCACCGGTGACCAGGAGGCGGAGTTCTCCTTCACCGGCGCCACCAAGGAACTCACCGGCCGCGCCGACCTGGAACTCCCGTACCTCGTCGTGGACATCGGAGGCGGCTCGACCGAGTTCGTCCTCGGCGGCGACGCGGTCCGCGCCGCCCGCTCGGTGGACGTCGGCTGCGTGCGGATGACCGAGCGGCATCTGCTGCGCGACGGCGTGATCACCGATCCGCCGTCCCCGGACCAGATCGCCGCCATAAAGGCCGACATCGCCAGGGCGCTGGACCACGCCGAGGAGGCGGTGCCGCTGGCCGAGGCCGCCACCCTCGTCGGCCTCGCCGGTTCGGTGACCACGATCGCCGCCATCGCGCTGGGCCTGACGGGCTACGACTCCGAGGCCATCCACCACTCCCGGATCCCGCTGGCCAGGGTCCGCGAGATCACCGGCGACCTGGTGGCGTCCACGCACGCGCAGCGGGCGGCGAACCCCGTCATGCACCCGGGCCGGGTCGACGTCATCGCCGCGGGCGCCCTCGTCCTCCTGTCGATCATGGAGCGGACGGGCGCCGAGGAGGTCGTCGTCAGCGAGCACGACATCCTGGACGGGATCGCCTGGAGCATCGCCTGAGGGATACGGGCCGGTGAACGGGCAGGGGCCGGCGCGCTGCCAGGGGGCATCCCCGGGAGGCGCGCCGGCCCTTTCGTTTTCCCGTGTCCGGCCCCCTCCGCCGAGCCCCGAATCGCCCCGCTGACCACGGACTTCTGAGCGGGGGTGGGTGTCGTCTGAGCGCTCCGTGGGGGCCTTGGGAGGGCCTGGCACCCGGGTCCGGCGACCAAGTTCGTGAAATCCTTCACATGAAAAAGGCGCCTGTTGGCCGAAGAAACTCGTCTTCTGGCCCTCAATCGAAGGTCCTAGGCCCCTCGCGCCCGGAAATTGCGGGGTTTCAGGGGCGTTACAGCCGCCCTTGTGCGGGGCCTGGTTCGGTCGCTCGCGCGCCCACAATCCCTGATCAGTGGGGGTTCCCAACGCTTCGCCTTATACGGTGGTTCCCCGGGCGCGCTATGGCGTCGGTCACGAAGCCGGCGGAGTGTAGCAGATACCCCCTCAGTGCTTGTGAAGGGGCTCACGAGCGACCCCCCATGTGGGGGTGGATACTCGATTGCATGAGCACCACGGAGCGTCCCAGGATCCTCGTTGTAGGCGGTGGGTACGTAGGCCTGTACGCGGCACGCCGCATCCTCAAGAAGATGCGGTACGGCGAGGCGACTGTCACGGTCGTCGACCCGCGCTCGTACATGACGTACCAGCCCTTCCTCCCTGAAGCTGCGGCCGGCAGCATCTCTCCCCGCCACGTCGTGGTTCCGCTACGACGCGTGCTGCCCAAGGCGGAGGTTCTCACCGGCCGGGTCACGACCATCGATCAGGACCGCAAGGTCGCCTCGATCGCCCCGCTGGTCGGCGAGGCGTACGAGCTGCCCTTCGACTACCTGGTCATCGCGATGGGCGCGGTCTCCCGCACCTTCCCGATTCCCGGTCTGGCCGAGAACGGCATCGGCATGAAGGGCGTGGAAGAGGCCATCGGCCTGCGCAACCATGTCCTGGAGCAGCTGGACAAGGCCGACTCCACGACCGACGAGGATGTCCGCCGCAAGGCGCTGACCTTCGTCTTCGTGGGCGGTGGCTTCGCGGGTGCGGAGACCATCGGCGAGGTCGAGGACATGGCCCGCGACGCCGCGAAGTACTACACCAACGTCAAGCGCGAGGACATGCGCTTCCTGCTGGTCGACGTCGCCGACAAGATCCTCCCCGAGGTCGGTCCCAAGCTCGGCGCCTACGGCAAGGAGCACCTCGAAGGCCGCGGCGTCGAGGTCTACCTCAAGACCGGCATGGACTCCTGCGTCGACGGTCACGTCGTGCTCAACAACGGCCTTGAGGTCGACTCCAACACCATCGTGTGGACCGCGGGCGTCAAGCCCAACCCGGCGCTCTCCCGCTTCGGTCTGCCGCTGGGCCCGCGCGGCCACGTCGACACCCAGACGACGCTCCAGGTCCAGGGCACCGACTACATCTGGGCCGCCGGCGACAACGCCCAGGTCCCGGACATGGTCGGCCGCAAGGCCGGCAATGAGAACGCCTGGTGCCCGCCGAACGCGCAGCACGCGCTCCGGCAGGCCCGCGTCCTCGGCGACAACGTCATCTCCGGGATGCGCGGCTTCCCGCAGAAGGACTACAGCCACGCCAACAAGGGTGCGGTCGCCGGTCTGGGCCTGCACAAGGGCGTCGCGATGATCGTCCTGGGCAAGACCAAGATCAAGCTCAAGGGCCGTCTCGCCTGGTACATGCACCGCGCGTACCACGGCATGGCGATGCCGACGTTCAACCGCAAGATCCGGGTCTTCGCCGACTGGACCCTTGCCATGTTCCTCAAGCGCGAGGTCGTCTCGCTCGGCGCCATGGAGAACCCCCGCGAGGAGTTCTACGAGGCGGCCAAGCCGGCCCCCGCGCCGGCCGCGGCCGGCTCCGGCGACAAGCCGAAGGCCAAGGCTTCCTGAACGACCGGCCGGTGACCTCGGCCTGAACCTCCGGTCGGCTTACGCCGACCAGCCCGAAGGGCGTCCGCCATCCGTGGGGCGGGCGCCCTTTGGCGTGTCCGCTCTGGCGGGCGGTGGGCGCTTTGCTGTTCCCTTACGAAGGAACGGGACTATATCGGCGCCCAATTGGCGTTTACGTGG
Organism: Streptomyces sp. NPDC101393; assembly: GCF_044767385.1. NCBI lineage: Bacteria > Bacillati > Actinomycetota > Actinomycetes > Kitasatosporales > Streptomycetaceae > Streptomyces > Streptomyces sp. NPDC101393. The sequence continues at coordinate 432,909 of NZ_JBIWNU010000008.1, forward strand.
TGGGTGAAACTTCTTTGCCCCACGCGTCAACGCTCTCACCACGGAGGTGTGCGACATGGCCGACGCCGCTGGACGGCTCACCAAGCTCGCCGAGGAGGTGCTGGGATGCCCGCTCCCGGTACGCATCCGGGCCTGGGACCGCAGCGAGTCGGGGCCTCCGGGGGCACCCACCCTGGTGATCAAAAATCGCCGGGCGCTGCGCCGTCTGCTGTTCAAGCCGGGCGAGTTGGGCCTGGCCCGCGCCTGGGTGGCCGGCGACATCGATATCGAGGGCGACCTCTACGCCGCACTCGACGTGCTGGCCGGACTGATCTGGGAGCGCGGCACCGCCGCCCCCAAGCCCCGGCGCGCGGCCGCGCTCCGCGCCCTGGCCCGCCCCGAGGTCCGCTCCGCCGCCCGGGAACTGCTGAGCCTGTCCGGTCTGCCGCTCCCGCCGGCGCCTCCGGCGGAGGAGGCCGGCAGCCGCCGCGGCCCGCTGCACACCCTGCTCCGCGACAAGGAATCCATCAGCCACCACTACGACGTCGGCAACGACTTCTACGCGCTGGTGCTCGGCCCGTCGATGGTCTACTCCTGCGCCTACTGGGAGAGTCCTGACGGCACCCTGGAGGACGCCCAGCGCGACAAGCTCGACCTGATCTGCCGCAAGCTCGGCCTCAAGGAGGGCCAGCGGCTGCTGGACGTGGGCTGCGGCTGGGGCTCGATGGTGCTGCACGCCGCGCGCGAATACGGCGTACGGGCCGTCGGCATCACCCTCTCCGAGGAGCAGGCCACCTACGCCCGCAAGCGCATCGCCGAGGCCGGGCTCGCCGACCGTATCGAGATCCGGGTGCAGGACTACCGCGAGATCCATGACGAGCCGTTCGACGCGATCTCCTCCATCGGCATGGCCGAGCACGTCGGGCGGTCGCTGTACGCCGAGTACGCGAGTGCGCTGTACGCCCTGCTCAAGCCCGGCGGCCGGCTGCTCAACCACCAGATCGCCCGCCGCCCGCTGGAGGACGAGGAGGCCTACCACGTCGACGAGTTCATCGACCGGTATGTGTTCCCGGACGGCGAGCTGGCACCCATCGGCCGTACCGCGGGCGCCCTGGAGGACGCCGGGTTCGAGGTGCGGGACGTCGAGGTGCTGCGGGAGCACTACGCGCTGACGCTGCGCCGCTGGGTCGCCAACCTGGAGAACCACTGGGCCGAGGCCGTCAAGCTCACCACCCCCGGGCGGGCCCGGGTGTGGCGGCTCTACATGGCCGCGTCCGCGCTGTCCTTCGAGCGCAACAAGATAGGGATCAACCAGGTGCTGGCGGTGCGGACCCCGGAGTCCGGGGCGGCCGGGCTGCCGCTGCGGCCGCGGGCCTGGCAGGGCTGAGAGCGCCGTCCGCAAAGGCCGGGGCCCGTGTCACGACCATGTCGTGGCACGGGCCCCGGTCCGTCCGGCGGGTCGGGCCGGTTCACTCCGCCTTGATCGCCTCCAGCATGTTCAGCCGGGCCGCGCGGCGGGCCGGCCACAGGGCGGCCAGCACCCCGACGACCGCGGCCAGCGCGAGGAAGAGGCCCATCCGGCCCCACGGCAGGACCAGTTCGTACGTCGCGAGCGAACCGCCGATCAGCTCACCGGCCGCCCAGCCGAAGAACACACCCAGGCCGATGCCGAGCACCCCGCCGAACATCGAGATCACCAGCGACTCCAGGCGCACCATGCGCTTGATGCCGCGCCGGTCCAGGCCGATGGCGCGCAGCATGCCGATCTCCTGCGAGCGCTCGAAGACCGACATCGCCAGGGTGTTGATGACGCCGAGCACGGCGACGATCACGGCCATGGCCAGCAGGCCGTAGAGCATGTTCAGCATCAGGTTGAACATCTTCGCGATGTCGTCCGAGACGTCCTTCTTGTCGGAGACGGAGATCGCGGGGTTCTTGCCCAGCGCCTTGACCAGGGAGTCCTTGGTCGCGTCGGTGGCGCCGTCCTTCGTCTTGACCATCACCTGCATGTCGGTGATCTGCTTCTGGTGCGGGGCCAGGACGGAGTTGTCGAGGATGATCCCCTTGATCATCTGGTTGCCGGTGTAGACCCCGGAGACCGTCAGCGTGCCCTTCTTGCCGTCCTCGAAGGTGACCGGGAGGCGGGAGCCGACCTTCCAGCCCTTCTCCTTGGCGATGCTGTCGTCCACGACGGCGCCGCCGCCGCGCAGATCGCCGAGCGAGCCCTTGGCGAAGTCGAGTTGGGTGAGCTTGCCGAAGTCCTTGCCATTGACGCCGGTGAGGTACTGGGTGCCGGAGCCGATCCGCGCAGGGGAGTTGCGCAGCGGGCTGGAGGCGGTGACCTCGTCCAGGCCGCTGATCTTCTTCGCGACGTCCGGGGAGAGCGGCGTCATCCCGGCCATGGAGACGACGTAGTCGGCCTTCAGGGAGGCGGTGGCCATCTTGTCGATGCCCTTTTGGACGCTGCCCGCGATGACCGTGAGGCCCGTGATGAGGGTGAGCCCGACCATCAGCGCCGAGGCCGTGGCGGCCGTACGCCGCGGATTGCGGACGGCGTTCTGCCGGGCGAGCTTGCCCGGCATGCCGAACATCCGCAGGACGGGGGCGGCCAGCGCGATCAGCGGGCGGGACAGCAGCGGCGTCAGGACGAACACGCCGATCAGCAGCAGCACCGCGCCCAGGCCCATGAGCGCCTTGCCGTCGTCCATGCCGGTGGCGACCAGCACACCGGCGGCGCCCGCACCGGCGAGGACCGCGCCGAGGGAGTTGCGGACCACCAGCGACTTCGTCGTGGCGGTGGCGTGCACGCTGTTCATCGCGGCGACCGGCGGGATCTTCGCGGCGCGGCGGCCCGGCAGCCAGGCGGCCAGGACCGTCACGACGATGCCGACGAGCAGCGAGACGACGATCGTGGACGGCGCGACGACCAGCGGGCCGTCCGGGACCGTCGCCCCGGTGCCGTTCATCAGGGTGCGCAGCCCCGCGCCGATGCCGATACCGGCCGCGAGCCCGGCGACACCGGCGATCGCGCCGACCACGAACGCCTCCAGCAGCACCGAGCGGGTGACCTGGCGGCGGCTGGCGCCGACCGCGCGCATCAGCGCCAGCTCCTTGGTGCGCTGGGCGACGAGCATGGTGAAGGTGTTGGCGATGATGAAGATGCCGACGAAGAGGGCGATACCGGCGAAGGCCAGCAGCCCGGTCTTCATCCCGTCCATGCCCTTGGCGATCTGCTCGGCCTGGTCGTCGGCGAGCTTCTTGCCGGTGGTGGCCTCGGCGCCGTCCTTGGGCAGGACCTTGTCGACGGCGTCCTTCAGCGCGCTCTGGGACGTTCCCGCGGCCGCCTTCACGTCGATCTCGTCGAACTGCCCGGGGGCGGCGAACAGCTTCTGCGCGGTCGCGGTGTCGAACAGCGCCAGGCTGCCGCCGGCCGCGACGGTGCCGTCGTCGGTGGAGAAGATGCCGGTCAGCCGGGTCTCCCGGACCGGGCCGTCGACGGAGAGCCGGACGGTGTCGCCGACCTTGTAGCCGGCCTTCCGCGCGGTGTGCGCGTCCAGCGCGAACTGGTGGGCGCCGTGGGGCGCGACGCCGTCGTGCAGCGGATAGCGGGCGTCCTTGCCGTCCTTGGCGGGAGAGTAGTTGCCGCCGCGGGTCGAGAAGCCGTCACCGATCAGCTTGCCGCTCTTGTCGGCGACCGCGGTGAAGCCCGAGACGCTGCCGGTGGCCGAGGCGGCGCCGGGCACGGCGGCCGCCTTGTCGAGCAGCTTCTGGTCGAGCTTGGAGGCGGCGCCGGGCCGGCCGGTCTCCTTGTCGGAGCTGTGCGGCTGGATGGCCACGTCGACGTTGTCGTAGCCCTTTTGGGAGCTGGACTGGAAGGCGTCGGAGATGGTCGAGGTGAAGACCAGGGTGCCGGAGACGAAGGCCACGCCGAGCATGACGGCGAGGACGGTCATCAGCAGCCGGGCCTTGTGCGCGAGCACATTGCGCAAGGCGGTACGGAACATGAGGTAGTCAGTCCTGGAGGTGAGGTCCGGAGTAGAGGGGGCCGAGGTCAGGTCGCGTCGGGCCTGATCAGCTCGTGCGCCCCTTGGCGTCGAAACCCTTCATCCGCTCCAGCACCATGTCGGCGGTCGGATCGGGCATGTCGTCGACGATCCGGCCGTCGGCGAGGAATATGACGCGGTCGGCGTACGAGGCGGCGACCGGGTCGTGCGTCACCATCACCACGGTCTGGCCCAGCTCGCGCACGGAGTTGCGCAGGAAGCCCAGCACCTCCGCACCGGAGCGCGAATCGAGGTTGCCGGTGGGCTCGTCGGCGAAGATGATCTCCGGCCGGGAGGCGAGCGCGCGGGCGACCGCGACGCGCTGCTGCTGGCCGCCGGAGAGCTGGCTGGGACGGTGTTTGAGCCGGCCGGCCAGTCCGACGGTCTCCACGACGCGGTCCAGCCAGGCGCGGTCGGGCTTTCGGCCCGCGATGTCCATCGGCAGGGTGATGTTCTCCAGCGCGGTCAGCGTCGGCAGCAGGTTGAAGGCCTGGAAGATGAAGCCGATCTTGTCCCGCCGCAGCTGGGTGAGCTTCTTGTCCTTCAGCCCGGTCAGCTCGATGTCACCGATCCGGGCGGAGCCGCCGGAGATCGCGTCCAGCCCCGCCATGCAGTGCATCAGGGTCGACTTGCCGGACCCGGAGGGGCCCATGATCGCGGTGAACTGGGCCTGGTGGAAGTCGACGGAGACGGCGTCCAGGGCGACCACCTGAGTCTCGCCCTGTCCGTAGACCTTGGTCAGGTCCGTTGCGCGGGCGGCCACCGCGGTGGCGCGGGTGGCGGTCGAGACGCCGGAGTGGGTGGTGGTCACGGGCGGGAGCTCCTGTCGGGACGGCGGACCGGCTGAGCCGGCGGATCCGGTCGGCCGGCCGGGCCGCGGTGGCCCGGCCGGCCGCGGAAAGCGGACGGCTTCCATCGTCAGCCCGGCAACGGGCCCGGACGTCAACCCCTGTGACCGTCCTGCACGACCCCCTGGGCGTAGCCGTACGCCGCCCGCTCCTACCTGGGGAGGAGACGAACCCTGACGTCCGTACCGCGCCCGGCCCCCGGGACGGGGCGCGGGACGCGGTACGGAAGGGTGCGGAGACGGGGTCAGGGCGGGCCCACGGCAGGGGCCTCGACCGGACGTCGAGTTTCCGTCAATTCGGGCAGGAATTTCGCCCCGGCGTTCTCCGGCGGCGAAGTGCGCTCAGGCATGTGCCGAAGGCCCATCCCGGTGACTGATGCACCCTCAGTTGCCAATAAAATAAGACAACCTCGGGAAGAGCGGCCGATCTACGTGGTGCCCTGCGGGCTACGCTCGTGCTGCCCTCTTTGAGGTGGCATGGGGGATCCCAGGCCCGGATGGTGGAATGCAGACACGGCGAGCTTAAACCTCGCTGGCCTACGGGCCGTGCCGGTTCAAGTCCGGCTCCGGGCACTCCTCTCGACAAGCGGTGTGACGGAGTCCGGGGGCGCTACCGCACCGCGACTTCGCCGCGCGGGCGCGTTGCGGATACCAAAAAGAGCTTGAATCTTGGATTTTTTCGGCGCCCGGTGAATGCGGCAGGAAATGCGCTTCCCGGCTCACCGCGCCGAAATCGATATCGCTCGGTTTCGTCCATTCGCCGCGTACATCCGCCTCGTGCATCCCGCCCCGCGGATCCACCCGTGCATGCGCCCCGGCGCCTTTGCCGCGTACCCCGGAGCGCGGTACGCCACCCGTCCCTCCGGTCGTGGCGGCAGCGTACGCCCCGGGCCGGGGGAAGCCTCAGCCCGTTGACCCGGCACCCGCCGGGGAGTGGCCCGGAGTCCGGGCGACGGCCAGCATGCGGCGGTGCGCGGGCTCGAAGGGCAGGCCGCCGTCACCGAGCAACTGCACGTCGGTGAAGCCCGCTTCGCGCAGCCACTGCTCGATCTCGTCCGGTGTGAGCATGCGCAGCGACCAGCGGCATTCGCGCAGGATCCGGTCGCGTACCACCGTGCGCCGGGATTCGAGCCGGTTGCGGGCCGCGTCGAAGGTGACCTCGTCGAGCATGAAATCGGGCCCCACCCGCTGGAGCCCCAACTGCGGGCGTCCGGAGCTTCCCAGGGCCCGCTGGTGCGCCGGGTTGAGGATGTCCAGCAGCAGCCGGCCGCCGGGGCGCAGGGCGCCGCGCAGATTGCTCAGGATCAGACGGCTGTCGGCGTCGCTGCTGTATCCGAAGGAGGTGAACCACACCAACGCGGCGTCATAGGCGCCATCGGCATCCAGTTCGCGCAGGTCCGCGGCGTCGAAGACGGCGGGCAGGCGCTGCTCGCCGGCCCGGGTGCGGGCGGAGGCCACCAGCGCGGGGTTGCGGTCGACGCCGTGCACGTGGATGCCGCGGCGGGCCAGTTCCAGGCCGATGCGTCCGTAGCCGCATGCCGCGTCCAGCACCCGCATGCCGGGTTTCATCCTCCCGGCGCGTACCGCGATATCCGCCTCCGCGCGGTTGAACTCCCTGTCGTGACCGGAGCTCATGAAGTATTCGTAGTCGGTGTCGAAGACCTCGTCCAGGTCGGTCTCCCGCATCCGCCCGCCGTCCGCGAGCGGCGTCCGCCGTATCTCTTCCGTCTGCTGCACCCTGCGTCCCCTCATCCGCCGCCGCTCCACGGCGCGCGGGGCCCGGTACGGCCGGGCCGTTTCTCGTCGGCCCGGTCCCGGCTCCGCCGGCGGTGCGACTGTGACATGCGAGCGCATTCCATCACACCGCCCGCGGAGCGGAGAAAACGGAGCCAGGGCGTCAACTGGCCCTTGCCGCACCGGTGTCGGCCTCGGGCGCCGGTTGTCGGCGCGGGGTGACGGCCGGGCCACCCGCAGCTTCCCGGGTGCCCGCGGCGGGCCGGGGCCGTCAGGCGGAAGGGCCGCCGGAGTCCTCCCGGCGGCCCTTCCCCTCGCGTCGCTCCCGCCCTCAGCGCTCCACGAGCGCGAACAGCGCCTCCCAGCGGCCAACGATCTCGTCGGTGGAGAACCGCTGGATGTTCTCGCGGGCCTTTTCGCCCATGGTGTCGCGCACGGCCTTGTCGGACATCAACGTGTCGAGATGGCGGGCGAATTCGGTGATGTTGCCCGGGGGCGCCAGCAGACCGTCCTCGCCGTCGGTGATGATCTCGCGGACGCCGGGGGCCACGTCGAACGCCACGCACGGGACGGCCGTCGCCATGGCTTCCATCGGGGCCAGCGGGAAGCCCTCGCCGCGGGAGCTCAGGGCGAACACCGCGCTCTCGCGCAGCGCGCCGGGGACGTCGCCGGTGCGCCCCATCCACTCGACGGTGGACGCGACGCCGAGTTCGGCGGCCTGCTTGCGCAAGGCCTCCTCCTCCGCGCCGGAGCCGTAGATCCGCAGCGTCCAGTCCGGATGCCGCGGCGCGACCTTCGCCCAGACCTCCAGGAGCAGGTCGACGCCCTTCTCCTCGTGCAGCCGGCCGATGCTGGTCACGCACTTGCGGGAGCGGTCGGAGGGGACGTGGGGGAAGAACGGCAGCGGGTTGGGCATGAAGCCGACGTTGTCGAGCCGCTGCCTGATCCAGCGGTCGGCGTCCTCGCGGGTGAGGGTCAGCATCCGGTCGACGTCCTTGTAGAACCGCTGCACGCGGCCGAAACGGGACGACTTGCGGGCGGTCTCGAACGACTCGTGGCTCATACCGATCACCGGCAGGCCCGCGGTGTCGGCGAGCGCCACCCATTCCATCGCCCACACCTGGGTGACGATGATCATGCCGCCCGGCTTCGCCGCCCGGAACAGCGCGCTCAGCTTCGCCGCCTGCTCGTGCATCCCGGCCTCGCGGGCGGCCCGGCGGCGCTGCTCGACGAGGTTGAGCTTGTCCTTGAAGCCGCGCACCGGCCGGACGGTCGGCGGATGCTCCGAATAGAGCGTGGTGGTGCGGTAGGGGAGGTCGGCGGCGAGTTCGTGGACCCGCCCCTCCGGCGGCGGGGTCACACCGATGATGTGCACCCGATGGCCGCGCTCGCTGAACAGGCGCGCCATCTGGTGCGACCAACTGGCAATGCCACCCAGCTCGTTGACGCTGTTGGAGACGAAGAAGATGTCCCGTGGCTCGGCTGCTGCGTGCGGTTTGGTCATCAACGGCTCCACTGCGCGAAGAACTGATCGACGATGCTCTGTGCGGCGTCGCCCCGGTCGTATTCTCCGAACTTGGCGACGAATTCCCGTCGGGCCGCGGCGAATTCCAGGGAATGTGTCTCGAAGGACTTGATGGCGCCGAAGAAGTCCTCCTCTGTACGGACCACCGGGCCCGGGGCGTGCTCCAGCAGGTCGAAGTAGGTGCCGCGGCCCTCGTGGACGTATGCGTCGTAGTCGTAGGTGAAGAACACCAGCGGCCGGTCGAGAAGTGCGTAGTCGAACATCACGGAGGAGTAGTCCGTGATGAGACCGTCGGCGAGTTCGAGAACGGGTGTCACGTCATGGCGGGCGGACACATCGATGACCCGGCCCTGCACCGTCGGCGGCAGGACGACGTGATTGAGGTAGTGCGAGCGCACCAGCAGGACATAGCGGTCGCCGAACTGCTCGGCGAAACGCTCCACGTCGAAAGGCAGCTCGAAGCGGCCGTGCCGGCCCCCCGCCTTGCGGAAGGTCGGTGCGTACAGCAGCACGGTCCGGTCGTCCGGAATTCCCAACTCGGCCGCGAGCGCACCGCGTTCACGACTCCCGGACGCCTCCTCCCGCAGCCGGGAGCGGACCAGTGCGTCATTGCGCGGATAGCCCGCCCGCAGCAGCGTCTTCTCCTGGAGCCGGAATGCCTTGGCGAGGGTGTGCACATCGTGCTCGGACCGGACCAGGAAACGGTCGAAGCGGTCCAGCGAACGCTGCTGGTCGGCCTGCTGCTGCCGGGTCAGCGCCTTCTGCGCCGGCTGGTCGAAGCCCATGTTCTTCAGCGCCGAGCCGTGCCAGGTCTGGATATAGGTGGTTTCCGGGCGCTTGGTCAGCTTGAGCGGATAGCTCTGGTTGTCCACCCAGAATTCCGCCTGCGCGAGGGCCTTGAGATAGGGCAGCGACCAGCGCCGTACGAGCGTGGCGTCCTTGGGAAAATCCTTCGGGGACCCCGAGTACGACCAGAACGCCTGGAAGTCCAGGCCCTGCCGCCGCATCTCCTCGTAGAGGGCGCGCGGGCTGTCGCTGTACTGCTTTCCCAGATGGCTCTCGAAGACGACCGTCCGCTTCTTGACGGGAAGCCGGCTGAACACCTCGTGGTACACGCGGAGTTTGTTGTCCCCGGAGACGAGGTTCTTGCGCAGCGCCTTCGCCTTGCGGTAGCCGGTCTTGGCCAGCCGCCCCGGCCTGCCGTGCACCCCGCGGGTGATCATTTGCTGCACCCGATCGCCGCTACCGCTCTCGCTGACCAGGCGGAACGCGAGGTGCCCCTTGGCGGAGACGTGCGGCTCGATGTGGTCGGCCACCATCCGCGTCAGCCGCGGCCGCACCGGCAGCGGCCCGCCGGCCAGCTCGGTGTCCGCGACGGTGAGCCGGGTCGTGGTCGGCACGCCGTCCACCTCCAGGCACAGCCGTACGTCCCAGATGGTGTCGACGATGCCCAGGGGGCGCAGCCGCGCGGTGAGGTCCGCCGCGGCCTCCCAGTGGATCGCGTCACCTTCATGGCGCACCACACGCACCGGGAACTCGAAGGACTGCAGGCTGCGCCGGCGGGCGCTGAACTCCAGCCGGCCGATCAGCTGCGCGTCGGCCGGGATGACGCCGAGCGGGTTGGTGATCCGGCCGGTCAGCGACACGACGGTGCCGGACTCGGAGAACGTACTGAGCTGGTTGCGCAGGAAGAGCTTGTTGACCGGCTTCTCGTGGTAACCGATATCGGTCACATCCAGCACGCCACGCCCGAACGCGTCGTCGAAATGGCCGTCACACCAATAGATCCGGCCGTCGTGCTCGGCGAGCGGCGAGGAGAGCTTGTCGCGGTTGATGAGGGTGTCGACCGCCGGGATCAGATTCTCCCAGTCGCCCTGCTGCAGCAGGTACGCGCAGATGGCCTGTATCGGCTGAACGCGTTCGTACGCCTCCGGGGCGATGCTCGAAAGGTATTCCTTGGACAGCTCGGCGAATTCCGCACGGTAGGCCGCGTCCCGGAACGGCAGGTCCCGCAGATGGAGCACCAGGTCATGCTTGAGGAATTTGACGTCCTTGGCGAGCTTCATTTCGCTCAGCCCGCGCTCCGCCAGCAACGCGTCGATACGGCGGTGGATCTCCAGCCGGTGGGCGTAGTTGGTCATTTCGTGGCGCCGGTTCGTCACCGACTTCACGGCGGCCCGCTCGTATACGTGCCAGAAGTAGACCTGGTTCGGGATCAGCGTGATGCGACGTGCCGCAAGATAGGCATCCGCGATGAACATCAGGTCCTCGTAGAACATGCCCTTCGGGAACCGGAGGTCGTTCTCGATGAGGAATTCACGGCGATAGCACTTATTGGTGGACAAGGTGTCCCAGACGAAGAGGTCCGGGTATTCCGTGACGGATTCCAGCGTGCGCGTGGCGGAGTACATCCAGGCGTACCACTCGTCGCGCTTCTGGTTCCGGGTGTCCTTGTGCAGCCGGACGCACAGGCCGGAAACAATGTCCGAGCCGGTCTCTTCGGCAGCCTCCAGCATATTGCGGCAGGCATTGAGTTCCAGGACGTCGTCGCTGTCCAGGAACATGACGTACTGCCCGGCCGTGTGCTGGATTCCGACATTGCGGGGCTCGCCGCCCGCGCCGCTGTTCTCCGGCAACTGGAAGGCTCTGACCCGGCCCGGGTGCTCGGCGGCGAGTTGCTGTGCCACATCGAAAGAACGGTCGGTGCTGCAATCGTCGACGATCACCACCTCGACGTCCCGGAGCGTTTGATCCAGTACGGACTGGACTGCGGTCGGCAACCGGTCGGCGTCGTTGTAGACAATCACGACTACGGAGACGTCAGGCACAGGCACCTCAACCCTCTTTCGCTACTGTTTCCCGCCAGAATAGCCCCATCTGCACCCTCGGTTTGCGGACAGCTCGCACCTGGAACGCTACGGACGGTGACTGCCGTGCCGGCCCGTCGGGGCAGGTTCCGGCTACCAGGGAAGACGGCTGCTCCGGCCATTCGGTTGCCTGCCGCTTCTGTTGCGATGAGACATTTATCGGTTTCCCCGGAAGGAAATGACAGTTCGATCACGACGGTCTGAGTTCGTTTTCCGCGTAACCCGTGCCGACGGGCCGGCGGATTTGTTGCCGCGCGGTGAACAACCATCCGACGGGTGAGAGGCGGAGAGGGCGTCAGATGCGGGCGGGCCACCGGTCCGGACGGCCCGCCCGCCCCTCCCGGGCACGTCTGAGGCCTCCCGTACGTACTCCCTCACGTGCAGGGACCCGGTGCGCGCATCGTCCGCAGATACGGGGGAAGATCCTGCTCAAGAACTAGGGACGTGTCTTTGCCAAGCCATTACGCTTGCGTCAAGGCCGCGCAGGGCGGCCATGGAGGAGTGAGATGAGGAGCAGTAACCCGGTCTTCTCGCGACGGGGGTTCAGCCGCGACACCGGCTACGCGGGCTTCAACGCGCCGCCGCAGGCCGGGGGCCCCGCAGCGAACCCTTACGCCGGAGCCAACCCGTACGCGCAGGGCGGCAACCCCTACGCGCAGCCCGTGACCGACCCCCAGGGCCGAGTCCAGCAGGACGTCACCCAGGCACCGCCGCAGTACACCCCGCAGACGCGCCCCATGACGATGGACGACGTCGTCACGCGCACCGGCATGACGCTCGGCACGGTGATCGCGGGCGCGACCGTCGGCTGGCTCTTCCTGACCGAACGGCTCGGCTTCGCGCTCGGCGCCGGTCTCGTCGCGATGGTGCTGGCGCTCGTCCAGTCCTTCAAGCGCAAGCCGTCGCCCGCGCTGATCCTGGCGTACGCGGCGCTGGAGGGCCTCTTCCTCGGCGCGCTCAGCGGCTACATCAACAACATCCCGAAGCTGAGCGGCGCCCCGATGCAGGCGGTGCTCGGCACCATGGCGGTGTTCGTCGCCATGCTGATCGCCTACAAGACGCGGATCGTCCGGGTCAACGCCCGCTTCACCCGCTTCGTGATGATCGCCGCCATCGGCTTCGTGCTGCTGTCGATGGTCAACCTGATGTTCATGGTGTTCGGCGGGGGTGAGGGCCTCGGCTTCCGCAGCGGCGGCCTCGGCATCCTCTTCGGTGTCGTGGGCGTGGTCCTCGGCGCGCTGTTCCTGGCCCTGGACTTCAAGCAGGTCGAGGACGGCATCGCCTACGGCGCTCCGCGCGAGGAGTCCTGGCTGGCGGCGTTCGGTCTGACGCTGACGCTGGTGTGGATCTACATGGAGATGCTGCGGCTGATCTCCATCCTGCGCGGCGACTGACGCCGGCGCGCCGGCGCATACGAGGGGCCCGTGGGCAAGTGCCCACGGGCCCCTCGGCGTTGAGTTGAGGTTACCGGCGGAGAGACGCAGGCGGTCAGAGCTTGCGGGCCGCGCGCCTCAGGTCGTATTCGTGGACGATCGCCTTGGCATGGCCGTAGGCGAGGTCGTGCTCGCCACGGAGCCAGCTGACCTTTTCGTCAAAGCGGAAGAGGGACGGTCCTTCTTCAACGGTGCGGAGCCAGTCGGAGATTTCCCGGCCGGTGCAGTGCGGGATACGGGAGAGCATGTTCCGGTGGGTCTCTTCGGAGAAGAGCTGAGACATCGGCGCCTCCGGACGCGGTCGATGCTGGTTCTTCAGCACACCGTGCCTGAGCGTTGGGGCGTTGGCAACCACCCGGGAGTGGCGCATAGGCTCACGGCGTGCTTGACGTGATGCCTTTGCAGAGTGCCGTTGACGCCCTCGCCGACCGCCTCCGGGCGCTGCCGCAGAGCGCCCTGCGCCGCGGCGCCGCCGCCGAGGGGCTCGCGCTGGCCCAGGAGTTGACCCGGCGCGCGCAGCGGATCGAGCGCCCGGCGCAGGAGCCGTACGTGCTTCCGGACGCGGGGATGTTCGCCGCCGGCGACCAACTGGCGGTGGCCGGTCATGACCTCGTCGAAGCGCTGCGGGCCGCGGGCGCGGCGGCCCCAGAAGCGGAAGGGGCCCCCGCCGAGGAGCTGGCGGAGGCCGTGAGTCTGCTGCGGGCGGCGCGGGAGCGCTGGTAGGGGCGCTCCGGCGGCCGGGCGGGTCAAGCGGTGGGACGCGGGTCGGGTCAGAGCGAGGCGATGACGCGGTCGGCCAGGATGTAGACGCTCTCCTGGTGGCCCTCGCCCCAGGAGAAGGTCAGGGCGTACGCGCCGGAGATACCGGAACCGCCCAGCAGCACCGGGGTGTGGCCCGCGCGCAGTGCGCCGGCGATGCTCTCCGCGGTCTCACGGTGGCCCGGCGTCAGGCACAGCGTGGTGCCGTCGGCGAAGACGTAGACGTCCAGGGTGCCCAGCGGGCCGGGGCGTACGTCCGCGAGCGGAGTGCTCTGATCCGCGAGCTCCTCCAGGCGCGCGACGGTCCGCTCGTGATCGCCGATGGCCGGGGACGGGGTGAAGTCCGGGTGCGAGGGGTGGCGGCGACGCGCGGCGGCCAGCTCGGCCGACTCGGTCTCCTCGACGATCTCGAACTCCGGTGTGTCCAGGGGCTCCAGAGCCTCCACGGGCTCCAGCGTGCCCATCGGCTCCAGCGGATCCTGGCCCAGCAGCGGCTCCAGACCGGCCAGGTCCGCCTGGCGGGGCAGGAACGGCTGGGTGTCGAGCCGGTCGAAGTCGAAACGCTCGGGGAGGTCGAAACGCTCGGGCAGCTCGCGCTGCTCCGCACGCGAATCCAGCACGCTCTCCTCGCCGAGACCGACCATCCCGCCCAGCAGGGACGGGGCGTCGGCGGCGTCCCGCGCCTCCTGGGCCGCCCAGAACGCGCGGGCCTCGGCGAGCTCGCGCTCCCGCTCCTCGGCGAGCGCGTCCGCGACGGCGGCGCGTATGGCCGCGAGCGGCGTCTCGGCGGCCGGGGTGGCCGCACGGGCGGCCGGGATCGAGGCGGTGCCTGCCGCCTCGGTGACGGTGGTGGCGTCGGTACGGGCGACGAGCTCGGTGTGCAGCTCGGCGATCTGGCGGCGCAGGCCGCGGGCGGTGTGCAGGGCGGCGGCGCCCAGCGCCACCGCGGTGGCCGCGACCGGCAGCAGGACGAAGGTGATGACGCTCATGCGTCCTCCCCACTTCGCTCGGCGACCCCGTATTCGCGGGGCGCGCACGTGTTCATGGACTGCACCCGACCGGCGGCCGGGGTGACCCCCTTGCTGCGCTCGCTCACTGGCGTACTCCCGATAGCAGAATGTCCCCCGACTTCCTACATCAGGGTGCGGGTCGTCGGCGACCGTTCCCAGTGCGCTATGTCCCGAAATGGAAGGTGCTTTGGGCCTCGTACGTTCGGGTGAGCCCCTACTGACCTGCAAGAACCATGCGCGGGCGGGGTGTTGGTCACAATCCAGGGAGCTATTGGGTCGCGATCTTGTTATCAGGTGACCCACGTCACGCGATGTTGCTGTGCGTGCCTGACCAGGGACGAAGGGTGCGCGCGGAGCGGGAGTTGGACGGCCGCCCCGGCCCGAGCGCTGCGATCACGACTGCGGAGGGACGGGGTCCGGCGGGGTGGGGCGGGTGGGTCTGGGCGACGCGGCGGGGTCAGCCGGACCGCTGGTTCGGGGTGAGCTGGTGCGCCGGATCGGGCTGAGCACTGAGCTCGTGCCTGCCGGTGGCACTGAGCTTCGTGCCAGCTGGTCGCACTGAGCTTCGCCTCCGCTACGGGCAGGTGCCGCCCTCCTTCGTCGGGCGACCCCTACCCTTCGCTACAGCTCAGCTCAGTCGCTCGTGCCTGCCGGTCGCACTGAGCTTCGCCTCCGCTGCGGGCAGGTGCCGGGCACTCGTTCCTCGCACCCGACCTCCACCCTCCGCTACAGCTCAGCTCAGTCGCTCGTGCCTGCCGGTCGCACTGAGCTTCGCCTCCGCTACGGGCAGGTGCCGCCCTCCTTCGTCGGGCGACCCCTACCCTCCGCTACAGCTCAGCTCAGTCGCTCGAGGACCATCGCCATGCCCTGGCCGCCGCCCACGCACATGGTCTCCAGGCCGAACTGCTTGTCGTGCCACTGGAGGGAGTTGATGAGGGTGGTGGTGATGCGGGCGCCCGTCATGCCGAAGGGGTGGCCGACGGCGATGGCGCCGCCGTTGACGTTCAGGCGGTCCAGGTCGATGCCCAGGTCGCGGTAGGAGGGGATCACCTGGGCGGCGAACGCCTCGTTGATCTCGACCAGGTCGATGTCGGAGACCGACAGGCCGGCGCGCGACAGTGCCTGCTTGGACGCCTCGACCGGGCCGTAGCCCATGATCTCGGGGGAGAGGCCGGAGACGCCGGTGGAGACGATGCGGGCCAGCGGGGTCAGGCCCAGCTCGCGCGCCTTGGTGTCGGACATGATCACCAGGGCCGCGGCGCCGTCGTTCAGCGGGCAGCAGTTGCCGGCCGTCACCAGGCCGTCGGGGCGGAAGACCGGCTTGAGGCCGGAGACGCCCTCGACGGTGACGCCACCGCGCGGACCGTCGTCCTTCGAGACGACGGTGCCGTCGGGGAGCGTGACGGGGGTGATCTCCCGCTCCCAGAAGCCGTCCTTGATCGCCTTCTCGGCGAGGTTCTGGGACCGTACGCCGAACTCGTCCATGTCGGCGCGGGTGACGCCCTTGAGGCGGGCGAGGTTCTCCGCGGTCTGGCCCATGGAGATGTAGGCGTCGGGGATCAGGCCGTCCTGGCGCGGGTCGTGCCAGTCGGCACCCTCCTGCTCGGCGCGGGCCGCGGTGCGGGCCTCGGCGTCGGCGAAGAGGGGGTTATGGGTGTCGGGCATGCCGTCGGAGCTGCCCTTGACGGAGCGGGAGACGGTCTCGACGCCCGCCGAGATGAAGACGTCGCCCTCGCCGGCCTTGATGGCGTGCAGCGCCATGCGGGTCGTCTGGAGGGACGAGGAACAGTAGCGGGTGATGGTGCAGCCGGGGAGGTGGTCCATCCCCATCTGGACGGCCACGATGCGGCCGAGGTTGTGGCCCTGCTCGCCACCGGGGAGGCCGCAGCCGAGCATCAGGTCGTCGATGTCGGTGGGGTCGAGCTCGGGGACCTTGGCGAGGGCGGTCTCGATCATCCGCGCGGTCAGGTCGTCGGGGCGCAGGTCCTTCAGCGATCCCTTGAAGGCGCGGCCGATCGGGGAGCGGGCGGCTGAGACGATCACGGCTTCGGGCATCACGGCTCCATGAGGGCGAGTGGTGGCGGACGGGCGGAACTGTGAGGGAAGTTACCTGTACGTAGTGCTGAGGTCACGGGGTGCGCGCTGTGATGAGGGCCTCTTTTCTAAGCGGGCGCTTATGGGGATGCGGGAGGGGCGCCGGCTCCTCCCGCCCGCACCCTCGGGGCCGGCCTTGCTCCCCGCCCTCCCGCATCCCGGGGCCGGCCTGCGCCCCGCTCTCCCGGCCCCGTCGCCCGGTGCTCACTGCGCGACGGGCGGCCGTTCGGTCTCGTCCGTGGTGGGCAGCTGGCGGCGCCTGCGGTGCTTGAGCAGGGCCCAGGGGGCGCGCGAGGCCGTGACCTCCGTACCGCCCTCGGAAGCCGCCTGGGCGGCCGCCTGCTCGACCGGCAGGATGCCCTCGCGGCGGGACGGCTCCGGGTGGTCCGCCTCCGGCCACAGGCCCAGTGAGGCGCACAGCGTCGGGAGCACGGCCATCGCGGCGGTGGCGTAGCCCTCCGCCGACGGGTGGTAGTTGTCCGGGCCGAAGAGTTCCCGCGGGTGCGCCTCGAACTCGGGGCCGAGCAGATCGCCCAGCGAGACCGTGCGGCCGCCGCTCTCGATCACGCCGATGGTCTGCGCGGCCGCGAGCTGGCGGGAGAGCCGGCGGGCCACCCAGCGCAGCGGCTGGTAGACGGGTTCGATCGTGCCCATGTCGGGGCAGGTGCCGACGACGACCTCGCAGCCCGATGTGTGCAGCCGGCGCACCGCCTCGGACAGATGGCGCACCGACTCGGTGAGCGGCATCCGGTGGGTGACATCGTTGGCGCCGATCATGATGACGCAGACGTCCGGCGGCGCCTCGCCGTCCGCCAGCAGCAGATCGACCTGGCGTTCCAGGTCGTCGGAGCGGGCGCCGGGCAGGGCGACGTTGCGGAAGTCGACGGGCCGTTCGGAGAGCGCGGCGAGGCCGGAGGCGAGGAGGGCGCCCGGGGTCTGGCGGGCGCGGTGGACGCCCTGCCCCGCGGCGGTGGAGTCGCCGAGGAAGCCGAGCTGCAGCGGCGGGCGGTCGGTGCCCTGGCCGAAGGCGGCGCCGTAGCGGCCGTCGGCGCAGGGCGGGATGTCGCTGGAACCGCCGACCGTACGGCGGGCCAGCCGGACCTCGGTCAGCAGCACCCCGACGGTGGCGACGCCCAGCAGGCCGATCCCGCCGCCGCCGACCGCGGCGGCGGTCGCGATCCGCCGTGCCACTCTCGCCCTGGACATCGTCATCGGCATAGGCCGGGCACCTCCCCGTGCAGTGCGTGCGCGCCGCGGCCCCGCGGGCCGGACGACGCGCTCCTGAAACAACAACAAACTCGTACAACAGGTTGTTGCCCCGTCGCGCACGGAACACAACGCGGGCCTCGAACGGATACGGGCAATAGGCTGGCCGTACGGGCGCAGGAGAGCGTGCCCCCGACCGCGGAGACCACCGTGCAGTTTTACGAATCGATGATTGAGCTTGTCGGCAACACCCCGCTCGTGCGGCTCAACAACGTCACTCGAGGGATCCAGGCAACCGTCCTGGTGAAGGTCGAGTACTTCAACCCGGGCGGATCGGTCAAGGACCGGATCGCGGTGCGGATGATCGAGGCCGCCGAGCAGTCGGGCGAGTTGCAGCCGGGCGGCACCATCGTCGAGCCGACGTCCGGGAACACCGGCGTGGGGCTGGCGATCGTGGCCCAGCAAAAGGGTTACAAGTGCATTTTTGTCTGCCCCGACAAGGTGTCGACGGACAAGATCAATGTGCTGCGTGCCTACGGCGCCGAGGTGGTGGTGTGCCCGACCGCCGTGGACCCCGACCACCCGGACTCGTACTACAACGTTTCCGACCGTCTGGTGCGCGAGACGCCCGGGGCCTGGAAGCCCGACCAGTACAGCAACCCGAACAACCCGCGCTCGCACTACGAGACGACCGGCCCCGAGCTCTGGGAGCAGACGGAGCACCGGATCACCCACTTCGTGGCGGGCGTCGGCACCGGCGGCACCATCAGCGGCACCGGCCGCTATCTGAAGGACGCCAGCGAGGACCGGGTCAAGGTCATCGGCGCCGACCCGGAGGGCTCCGTCTACAGCGGCGGATCCGGGCGCCCGTATCTGATCGAGGGCGTCGGTGAGGACTTCTGGCCGACCGCCTACGACCGCACCGTCGCGGACGAGATCGTCGCGGTCTCGGACAAGGACGCCTTCCAGATGACCCGGCGGCTGGCCAAGGAGGAAGGCCTCCTGGTCGGCGGTTCCTGCGGGATGGCGGTGGTGGCAGGTCTGGAGGTCGCCTCCCGTCTGGGCCCGGACGATGTCGTGGTCGTCCTGCTGCCGGACAGCGGCCGCGGCTACCTTTCCAAGATCTTCAACGACGAGTGGATGGCCGACTACGGCTTCCTGGAGGAGGACGGCACCGCCGCCCGGGTCAGCGAGGTGCTCCAGTACAAGGAGGGCGCGCTGCCCTCGCTCGTGCACATGCACCCGGAGGAGACCGTCGGCGAGGCGATCGACGTGCTGCGCGAATACGGCGTCTCGCAGATGCCGATCGTCAAGCCGGGCGCGGGCCACCCGGATGTGATGGCCGCCGAGGTCATCGGCTCGGTCGTCGAGCGGGAGCTGCTGGACGCGCTGTTCACCCAGCGCGCCTCGCTCACCGACCCGCTGGAGAAGCACATGTCCTCGCCGCTGCCGCAGGTCGGTTCCGGCGAGCCGGTCGCCGACCTGATGGCGGTCCTGGAAGGCGCCGACGCGGCGATCGTCCTCGTCGAGGGCAAGCCCACGGGCGTGGTGAGCCGGCAGGACCTGCTGGCCTACCTGGCGCGCGGCGTCGCCAAGTAGCGGAGCGCGGAGCGCGGATGACGCGTACGGCCGGCCCGAGGTCCTGGGGCCGGCCGTAGGTGTCTTCGCGGGCGGGGCGGGTCAGCCGGCCGCGTTCTGCGCACCCTGCTGGGCGGCCAGCGCGGAGATGCGGGCGGCCAGCGCGGTGTCCTTCGCGGTGATCGCGCCCTCGGCGTCGTGGGTGTTCAGCGCGAAGCTGATCGTCCCGTAGAGGATCTCGATCCTGGCGTGGTGGTTGGCGTCGTCCTCGGCGGCGGCGACGGCCGCGTACAGACCGGGCACGGCCGACCGGTCCGCCTTGAACGTCGCCGTCAGGCTGCTGGCCTGCACGGACCAGCCGGGCAGGCCGGTCAGGGCCGAATCCAGTTCCGCACCGGTCAGCGGGGTGGTGGGCACGGGGGTCTCCTTCGGGTCGGGGCGGGACTCGGTCCGATTCTTCCCCGCCCCGGCGCGCTCCCGGCGCAGCGCGGGCCGGACGGGGCGTCGCGCGTCGTGCGGGTGCTGCCGGCGGCAGGGCAGGGCCACAGCACGGCACAGCACGCACGGCCCGGCGCGATACCGCGTGGCGCGGCACGACGCTCCGTCAGGCAGGCGTCAAAAACGGCCCGTCCGCGCAAGGTGTACGTATGCGTCATCTGCTCGCAGCACGGGCTTAACACGGGTCGGTCACAGTGGTGACACGGCGATAAGGACTTCCGGAGCGGCTCCCGGACTTTCACGATCGCCAGGAGGTGACGACCGGCTCTGACCCGGGCCACCTCCCTTGCGGGGACCGCCGTCGTCCCGCCCCCGGCTCCGGCCGGGGTGCGGCGGTCCCCGCAACATCCAGGTCTGCCGGCTGGATCGCCCGCCCGCTCACTCCCATTCGCCGTCGCGCCGCTCGCGCGACCCGCGGGGGCCTATCAGGGCGCGGAAGCCCACGCTGTGCACGGCGTTGACGCCGACGATGCCCACCCAGCACACCAGCAGGCCCACCAGGCCGGCATTCACCGACGCGATGGCGGACAGCGGGACGGCCAGCACCATCGAGGCGATCGCCACCCCGAAGCGCTCGCCGAAGCCGCCGGGGGTGAGGCCGCCGCTCGCGTCGCGGCGGGTCGGCCGGGTGCCGCGGGCCACCTGGATCTGCTGTTCGGCCAGCTGCCGGCGGACCCGCCGGTCGACGTCCTTGTCCAGCTTCTCCAGGAAGGACTCCACCAGTTCCGACTCGTACTCCGACCCCAGTTCTTTGCGCGTCTGGAGGGTCGCGTCGAGTTCTTTCCGCAGCTCGGGGTCATGTGTCGCCATGCTGCTGAGATTACGGGCGCCGAGCGGGCCGCGCGGTGGGGCTAACCCCCCAATTCGGCGGGGGCGGGTGCCCCGTCCGACGCGTCCGGATCCGCGGTGCGGGCCGTGTCGCGGTGGGTGACGGCCCAGTAGAGGACGGCGGGCACGGCGAGGCCGACGAGCCAGGAGATGTCGGCGCCGCCGAGCGGGCCGACGGCGGGGCCGGTGTAGAAGTGCGTGGCCAGGAAGGGGAGTTGGGCGAGCACGCCGAGGGTGTAGACGGTCAGCGCGCGGACGTTCCAGGAGCCGTAGCGGCCGGCGGGGTCGCTGAGGGCCGGGATGTCGTACCGCTCCTTGGAGATCAGGTAGTAGTCGACCAGGTTGATCGCCGACCAGGGGGTGAAGAAGGTCAGCAGGAAGAGCAGGAAGTCCTTGAACGACGTGAGGAAGGAGTCCTTGCCCAGCAGGGCGACGGCGGTGCCGGCCACCATGATTCCGGTGATGTAGGCGGTCCGGGCGCGCGGCGAGAGCGTGCGCTGCCCACGGAAGCCGCTGACGCTGGTGACCAGCGACATGAAGCCGCCGTAGGTGTTGAGGATGTTGATGGTGAGCTTGCCGAAGGCGATGACGAAGTAGAGCACCGAGGCGATCAGGCCGACGCCGCCCAGCCCCACGATGTATGTCACCTCGTGGCCGACGAAGGCGGCGGGCGCCGCGGCCGCGGCCAGCGCGCCGAAGGTCATCGACCACTGCGAGCCCAGCACCGTGCCGGACAGCGTCCACCAGAAGGTGGCACGCGTCGAGGTGTGCCGCGGCAGGTAGCGCGAGTAGTCGGCGACGTACGGGCCGAAGGCGAGCTGCCAGGAGGCGGAGAGGGAGATGGCGAGCAGGAAGACGGGCAGGCCGAATTCCCGGTCGTGGAGGAGGTCGGTGAGGTCGGCGCGCTGCAGGAGCCGGATGCCGAGGTAGACGAAGGCCGCCGCGCAGACCAGGCCGGCGACCCGGCCGAGGGTGTGGATGAGGCGGTAGCCGACGGCCGCCGCGAAGGCGGTGACGGCCGCGAAGATGATGATGCCGGGCGTCGCGCCGAGGTGCGTCAGCTCGCCGACCGCCTGGCCGGCCAGCACGCTGCCGCTGGCGAAGAAGCCGATGTACATGACGATGACGAGGGCGAGCGGGACCACCGCGCCGCGCACCCCGAACTGGGCGCGCGAGGTGATCATCTGCGGCAGTCCCAGGCGGGGGCCCTGCGCCGAGTGCAGGGCCATCACGGCGCCGCCCAGGAGGTTGCCGAGCAGCAGTCCGATCAGCGACCAGAAGGCGTTCGCCCCGAAGACGACGGCGAGCGCGCCGGTGATGACGGCGGTGATCTGGAGGTTGGCGCCCAGCCAGAGCGTGAACTGGCTGACGGCGCTGCCGTGCCTTTCGTCATCGGGGACGACGTCGATCGAGCGCTTCTCCACCAGGCCTGCCATGTGCGCCACCTCACTGTATGAATCCATGCAGGATGGGTGGTCGATGAATGGAAGGTCAATAGGCAGGGAGTGAATCACTGGTTACCCTGCGAGCTCCCGACCGGCCGGCCGGTAGCTCGCAGGGGCGGCCCGGCGCACTGTCGGCAGCGGCGTCGGCGGTGGTGTCCGCGCAGGTCAGGCGGCCGTCTCCGAGGAGTCCAGCGGCCGCAGCTCGTCCGCGTACGAGACCGAGATCCGGCGCATCAGCCCGTCCTCCGTGATGTCGTACTGGCCCAGGCGCCACAGCGGCGGTGAGTAGGCGTGCACCGAAACGGCGTCGTCGGTGGCGCCGGTGAGGCGGTGGATGTGGTCCGGTCCGAAGGCGAACGAGGCGCCGGCGCCGACGGCGGTGGCCAGGTGTTCGCCGCCGATCCGCGGGTTGGACTCGGTCAGCACGCCCTGCACGACGCGGACCGCCCCGGAGGAGATGTCGTGGTCGTGCCAGCCGGTGTCGTTCTGCCGGGTCCAGCACAGCAGCCAGACATCGACGTACTCGTCGCGGTACAGCGACGCGTAGTGGCGGTCGGTGTCGGAGAACGCGACCTCCTCGCGCCAGAGGCCGGGGCGGGCGGCGAGCCCGTCCACCAGCGCCCGCAACTCCCGCTTGTCGAGGGTGCGTTCGGGGAGCGCGTCGAACGGCTCGGAGGGCTGCGGTGTTTCGGGTGCGGTGGGTGCGGTGCGGGGTGCTGCGGCGTCCTGGACCTCGCGGGCGGTGGGGGCCTGGGAGGTGCGGTACGTCATGAGCGGGCTCCTTTCGTCGGGCCCAGCAGGCGGGCCGGGTTGGCGGTACGCAGGGCGTGGGCGGCGGCGTCCGCGCCCAGGTCGGGGATGACGGGGTCGGCATAGGGGCGGTCGCTGCCGCTGACGACGACGTCGATGCCGACGGCGCGGACCATCGCGTCCACCGCGCGGGTGCCGTAGGAGGACGTCTCGTAGAAGGCGTCGCAGTCGACCCGCCCGCGGTCCCGGCCGCCCCCGCGCGCGGTCAGCCGCTCGCCGTGCAGGGGAGCCAGGCCGGCCAGCGCGGCGAAGCAGACCCGCAGATCCGGGTGGCGCGGCCGGCCGAAGGCGCGGAAGGCGAACCACGAGGCGTGCATCTGCTGGAGGTACGGGACCAGGGCGGGCCACCAGGCGGGCGTTCCCTCGGGGGCGGCGGGCGCCGCGCCGGGGTGTACGAACAGCGGCTTGTCCAGCGCGGCGGCGACGTCCAGCAGCGGTGCGCAGCGGGCCCAGCCGGCGGCGTCGAGCAGGGCGGTGGCCGGCAGCTGGAGGCCGGCGCAGCCACGCGCCAGTTCGTGGCGCAGCGCCGCCGGGTCCGGCTCGGGCGCGGACAGGCACGGGGAGGCCCAGACGCCGAACGGGGCGGGGAGGTCCAGCGCCCCGTCGTGGAAGGCGGTGAGCAGCGGCGTGGCCTCGGCGGGCGGCAGATATTCGATGCCGAGGGGGCTGGAGAGCGACACCAGGGCCAGGTCGAGGCCGTCGGCGCGGGCGAGCCGGACGCGGGCCGCGAGGTCGTGGTCGGCGGGGTCGACCTCGTAGGGCGCCTCGCCGGGCAGGTGCAGGGTCCAGCCGTCGAGCCGGGGCGGTGTGGTGCGGGCGCGCAGCAGGGCGAGGAAGCCGGGCGGCCAGAGGTGCTGGTGGACGTCGGTGGGCACGGGCCTCCTCCGTGGTGGCGGGTGCTGGTGAACCGGGCGCCAGGGAGGCGCGGCCGTTCACTTAACCGGTTAACTGATGCGGTTAAGTGAAGCGGTTAACAGCTCGGCCTGTCAAGGTCGCGGCAGCGGCCGTACGCCGCCGTACGCCGCCGCGCGCCCTCCGGTCCGCATCCGGCCCGCCTCCGGCCCGCACGGTGGGGCGGGCGGCCCGGCCGCCTTGGGTAGGCTTTCGGGCATGGCCAGGCCCCACAAGCGCACCACCCTCCGCGAGGTGGCCGAGGCCACCGGACTCTCCACCGCAGCCGTCTCCTACGCGCTGCGCGGCAAGCACGTCTCCAAGGAGACCGAGGAGCGGGTGCGCAAGGCCGCCGCCGACCTCGGATACGAAGCCGACCCGATCGCCCGCGCCCTCGCCAGCGGCCGCACGAGCATGGTCGGTGTGCTGGCCGGTGACCTCCAGGACCTGTGGCAGCAGCAGCTGATGGCGGCGATAGGACGCGAGCTGCTGGCGGGCGACCGCTATGCGCTGATCCTCGACGCGGGCGGCGACCCCGCACGCGAACTCGCCCTCGCCAAGCAGCTGCGCGACCAGCGCGTGGACGGCCTGCTGGTGTCCCCCGTCGACCCGTCGGCCGAGGGCTGGGCGAAGATCGCCGACGCCGTGCCGGTGGTCTCCATCGGCGACGCGCTGAGCCGGGCCCGTACCGCCGGTGAGGTGCTCTTCGACAACCGCGCCGGCATCGACGCCGTCCTGGACTACCTGCGCGGCCTCGGCCACCGCCGCGTCACCGTCCTGACCCCCACCGGCCCCTCCACCCCCGACCGGCCCGCCGACGTGTACGTCCGCGAGGCCGCCGACCGCCTGGGCATCGACGTCGAGGTGCTGCCCTGCGCACAGGAGCTGGGCGAGGCGACGGCGGTCGCCCGGCGCGTCCTGGCCGGGGCGAGGGACGGACAGGGGCCCGGCGACGGGGCGCCGCACCCCACCCCCACCGCCGTCTTCTGCTTCTCCGACTCCATCGCCTACGGCGTCTACGCGGCGGCGGCCGAGGCCTCCCTCGTCATCGGCCGGGACCTGTCCGTGGTCGGCTTCGACGACCACCCCGTCTCCCGCGTCCTCACCCCGCCGCTGACCACCCTCGACTGGGGCCTCGCCGACATCGCGAAGGAGGCCGCCCGCCTGGCCGTCGCCGCCATCGAGGGCCGCCGGGTCCGGCGCAAGCGCATCCTGTGCGCGCCGCGGCTGTCGGAGCGGCGGTCGGCGTCGGCGGTACGGGGGTAGCGCCCGCCGGGCTCACCGGGCCTGCCGGGCCCGTCCCGCACCCGCTGCGGACCGGTCTCCGAAGGAGCAGACTGGTGCCGGAGGCTCCGGTACCTTCTACGCACGCGTGCCGGTGGTCGGCAGACGTCGGATGGGCGGTCCTCGATGAGTGCGATGCAGCGGTCCTCGGTGAGCGAAGTGGGCAACGCGCCGCGCAGCGGCACCGAGCAGAGGGGCGAACGGAGCGGCGAAGGGGACACGGAGTCCCCGGAGTTGGTGGACCGCCTCGAATCGCACCGCACCGAGCTCACCGGCTACTGCTACCGCATGCTCGGCTCCGCCTTCGAGGCCGAGGACGCCGTGCAGGAGACCATGGTGCGGGCCTGGCGCAGCCACGACCGCTTCGAGGGCCGGTCCTCGCTGCGCTCCTGGCTCTACCGCATCGCGACGAACGTCTGCCTCGACCTGCTCAAGGGCAGCAGCCGCCGGGCCCGGCCGATGGACCTCAGCGCCCCCTGGAGCGTCGAAACGCCGGTCGGCAACGGCCTGCCCGAGGCCACCTGGATCGGTCCGGTGCCCGACGAGCGGGTGCTGGCGGCCGCCGGGGACCCGGCCGAGGCGGCCGTCGCCCGGGAGTCGATCCGGCTGGCCTTCATCTCCGCCCTGCAGCGGCTCGCGCCCCGGCAGCGGGCGGTGCTCATCCTGCGGGAGGTGCTGGCCTGGCAGGCGAGCGAGGTCGCCGAGCTGCTCGGCAGCTCGGTCGCCTCGGTCAACAGCGCACTGCAACGCGCCCGCGCCACCCTCGCCGCCGACGGCGACACGCACGCCACGGCGGCGGCCGAGCCGCTGGACGAGGCGCAGCAGGCGCTGCTCGCCCGCTATGTCGACGCCTTCGAACGCTTCGACATGGAGGCGCTGACCGCGCTGCTGCACGAGGATTCGACGCTCTCCATGCCGCCGTACGAACTGTGGCTGCAGGGTCCTGACGACATCGTCAAGTGGATGCTCGGGCCGGGCCACGGCTGCGAGGGGTCGCGTCTGGTGCCCCTCACCGCGAACGGCCGCCCCGCGTTCGCGCAGTACCGCGCCGACGGCGAGCCCTGGGGGATCCAGGTCATCGAGATGGCGGGCGGCCGGATCACCGCGCTGAACCAATTCCTCGACACCGACCGGCTGTTCCCGCTGTTCGGGCTGCCGCTGCGGTACGAGGGCCAGGCCTGATACCGACGACAGGCCCTAGCGCTCGCCTTCCTGCGGATGCTCCAGGGGCAGCGCCTCCGCCAGGCCCGTGAGGGTCAGCAGGAGGCGGAGGGTTTCTGGGGCGTGGCGGAGCCGGATGCCGCGGCCGAGACGGTGGGCGGTGAGCTGCAGCCGCAGCAGGGCCTCGACGGCGGTGGCGCCCGGGGCGTCCAGGGCTGTGACGTCGCACAGCACCGTCGTCACGTACGGATGCTCGCGCAGGAGGCGGCGCAGCCGTGCGCACAGCGCGGGGATCTCGGCCGGGGAGAGCGGGGGCGGCAGGTGCCAGACGGCCGTGCGGGGGCCGGCCGGCGGCGGGGGGACCGCGGCCGGCTTTGGTGGCTCGTACGGAGTGGGCACGGTCGGCCTCCTGGGGTGGGCGTCGGCGCCGGACGCGCACGGCTCCCTGAGGGGGAGACCCTCCCGGGCGGGGAAAGTCATCGCGGTGCCGGCCGCTGTCCGTGCTCACCGCTCTGACCTCGGCGAACGGGAGCGTCGCGGGGAGAGGGCCGGGGACCGATGGGTTCCGGGTGGCGGCGCCGTCCAAAGGGTGAAGGGCTGCCGAGCCGGTGGCCGCCAGGGAAGGACCGGAGTCATGAGGAAGATCACCGCGGGGACGTTCCTGTCGCTGGACGGCATTGCCGGGGCCCCGGAGACCTGGCATTTCCCTTACTTCAACGACGAGATGGGGGCCGTCGTCCAGGCGCAGATGGCCGCCTCGGACACCATGCTGCTGGGCCGGCACACGTACGAGGCGTTCGCCGCCTACTGGCCGCAGAGCGAGGACGCGTTCGCCGGGCACATGAACAGCACGCCCAAGCTGGTGGTGTCCACGACCCTGGAGCGGGCGGAATGGCAGAACTCCACGGTGATCGGCGGGGACGACCCGCTGGCCGAACTCGCCCGCCTGAAGGAGAAGCCGGGCAAGAACCTGGCGGTCACCGGAAGTCTCACCCTGGTCCGGTCACTGCTGCGGGCCGGTCTGCTGGACGAGCTGCATCTGCTGGTGCACCCGGTCATCGTCGGCAGCGGTAAGCGGCTGTTCGCCGGGGACGGGCGGATCCCGCTGCGGCTCGCCGGGTCGACGACGCTGAGCACCGGAGTGCTCTCGCTCGTCTACACACCCGACGGTGCCTGAGCGGCGGCAGGCGAGGGCGGCCCGGTGGGTCCGCGCCCGCCTCACCCCAGCTTGTGCTTCTTCAGCCAGGCGTCGGCGACCCGGTCCGGGTCCTGCTTGTCCTTGTCGACCAGCCGGTTGAGCTCGGTGAGCTGGGACGTGGTGAGGGCGTTGCCCAGACGGGCGAGTGCCTTGCGGACCTTGGAGTCGGCCTTGCGGGAGGCGATCAGCGGAACGATGTGCTGGGCGGGGATGAGGTGCTTGGGGTCGGCGAGCTGCACCCAGCCGTTCTCGGCCGTGTCGACGTCGGTCGTGAAGACATTGGCGATGTCGATGTCGCCCTTCTTGAGCGCGCCCTTGACCAGCGGACCCGACGAGTCAAGCGCCTTGAACTCCTTGAATTCCACGCCGTACTGGTCCTTGAGGCCGACGACCCCGACGACCCGCTTCTTCATCTCGGCCGCCGCGCCGAACACCAGCTTGCCGTTGACCTTCCGCAGGTCGGCGAGTGACTTCAGGCCGTAGTGGTCGGCGGTCTCGCGGGTGACGGCGAACGAGTCGCGGTCCTCGGCCGCCGCGTACGGGAGGACTTCGAGGCCGTCGGGCAGCACGGCGGCCAGCGCGTTCTGCATCGCGCCCGCCTCGGTCTCGGTGGCCTTCTTGTCGAGGTAGAGCAGCAGGCTGCCCTGGTATTCGGGGAGCAGGTCGATGTCGCCGGAGCGCAGGGCGGGAACGACGATCTCGCGGGAGCCGAGGTTGGGCTTGACGGTGGTCTTGATGCCGGCGGCGTTCAGGACGCCCGCGTAGAGGTAGCCGAGGATCTGGTTCTCGGTGAAGTTGGCGGTGCCGATGGTCAGCCCGCCGCCGCTGCTACCGCTGTCACCGCCGGCGCCGTCCCCCTTGAGGGAGGTGATGCCGGAGGAACAGGCGGCCAGCACCGGGGCCGAGGCGCCGGCGAGCAGGGCGGTCAGGACGGTGCGACGGTTCATGGGTCGGGCTCCTTGGCGCGTACGGGGCAAGGTAGAGGTCCGGCGGGCTCTGCGGGGGCTCAGCGGGCGGTGGCCGGGCGGCCGCGGAAGAGCAGCCGCGTCAGGCCGCCCAGCGCGAGGTCGGCGGCGACGGCGAGCACGGCCACGAGGGCCGCGCCGCCCAGCACCTGCACCAGGTCGCGCTGCGCCAGGCCGTCGAAGACATAGCGGCCCAGACCGCCGAAGCTGACGTAGGCGGCGATGGTGGCGGTGGCGACGACCTGGACGGTCGCGAGCCGCACACCGGTCATGATCAGCGGGAGCGCGAGCGGGAGTTCGACCTGCCACAGGACCTGGTGGCCGCGCAGTCCGACGCCCTTGGCGGCGTCCTTGACCTCGGGGTCGACGGCGGCCATGCCCGCGTACGTATTGGTGATGATCACGGGCACGGCGAGCGCGACCAGCGAGACGTACACCGGCCAGACGCTCAGGCCGCCCGCGAGGAAGACCAGGGTGACCAGGCCGACGGTGGGCAGCGCCCGGCCGAAGGACGAGAGGTTGACGGCGAGGAAGGCGCCGCGCCCGGTGTGCCCGATGAGCAGGCCGATGGGCAGCGCGATCAGGGCTGCGGCGACGGTGGCGAGCACCGAGTACTCCAGGTGTTCCAGCACGCGGGCGGCGATGCCCTCGGGTCCGGACCACTGGGCCGGGCTGGTCAGCCAGGAGGCGAGGTTCTTCAGGAGTTCGAGCATCGGCGCGTCACGCTGCCTTCCGCCACTTGAAGGTGCGCTGCCGGGGACCGCCCCGCCGCCAGGGGGTGCACAGCCACTGGACGGTGACCAGCAGGGCGTCGGCGACCAGGGCGAGCAGCAGGGTCAGGGCCACTCCGGCGATCACCGGGGTGGGGTAGTTGCGCTGGAAGCCGTCGGTGAAGAGCTGGCCGAGGCCGCCGTAGCCGATGTAACTCGCCACGCTGACGAGGGAGATGGACATGACGGTGGCGACCCGGACGCCCGCCATGATCACCGGGAGGGCGAGCGGCAGCTCGACGGTGAGCAGGGTGCGCAGCGGGCGCGTCCCCATGGCCGCCGAGGCCTCGCGCGCCTTGGCGGGCACCGCGTCCAGCCCCTCGACGGTGTTCCGTACGAGCACGACCAGGGTGTACGCGGTCAGGCCGACGATCGCGGTGGTGCGGGTCAGTCCGGTGAGCGGCAGCAGCAGGACGAAGAAGGCGAGGGAGGGGATGGTGTAGAGGATGTTGGACGCGCCGAGGACGAAGCCGCGCAGCGGCCGGACGCGATGCGCGAGGACCGCGAGCGGCAGCGCGATCAGCAGGCCCAGGAGGACGGCGGGCACGGCGGTCGCGAGGTGGTCGGCGGTGAGCCGTGCCATCTCGCCGGTGTGGTCGGGGAACCAGCCCCATTCGATCGTCATACGGGGCGCTCCGCCGGGGCGGCGGTCTTCTGGAGCGAGGCGGGGGAGGGGGCCTCGGCCGGGTCGCCGCCGGGGCTCTCCGGTGCGGCCCTGCGTCCGGCTTCGGCGTGGCTGCGGCCCGCCCGGTCGTGGACGGCGTCGCGCGAGGTGACACCGGTCAGGACGCCGTCGGCGTCGACCCGGGCGACCGCGCCGGCCGGTGAGGAGACCGCTTCGTTGAGCGCCGAGAGCAGCGAGTCGCCGTCGCGCAGCGGG
Source organism: Streptomyces sp. NPDC101393 (assembly GCF_044767385.1). Lineage (NCBI taxonomy): Bacteria > Bacillati > Actinomycetota > Actinomycetes > Kitasatosporales > Streptomycetaceae > Streptomyces > Streptomyces sp. NPDC101393. The sequence goes on from NZ_JBIWNU010000008.1 coordinate 462,714, forward strand.
CGTACGGCCTCCAGGGCAGCCTCGCCGGCGGTGCCACCGGACGGCAGCGCGTCGGTGTCCAGCCAGCCCTGCGGTTCGCCGCGCGGGGAGGTCACCAGGCGCCAGCGGCTGCCGCCCGGGGATATCGCGCCGACCGGTTCGTCCGCGCGTATCGCGGCGCCCGGTGCGTAGGGCACATCGGCGAGGGTGGTCAGCGAGAGCAGCTTGAGGCCGCGCTCGGCGCCCAGGAAGTCGGCGACGAAATCGTCGGCGGGGCGGGCCAGCAGCTCGGCGGGCTCGGCGCACTGGACGAGGTGGCCGCCGGTGCGGAAGACCGCGATCCGGTCACCGAGACGGACCGCCTCGTCGATGTCGTGGGTGACGAAGACGACGGTCTTGCGCAGCTCCTCCTGGAGGCGCAGCAGCTCGTTCTGCAGTTGGGTGCGGACGACCGGGTCGACGGCGCCGAACGGCTCGTCCATCAGCAGCACCGGCGGGTCGGCGGCGAGCGCGCGGGCGACGCCCACGCGCTGCTGCTGACCGCCGGACAGCTGGTGCGGGTAGCGCTTGCCGGAGTCCGAGGGCAGCCCGACCAGCTCCAGGAGCTCGGCGGCGCGGGCGCGGGCCTTGCGGCGGCCCCAGCCCAGCAGCAGCGGCACCGTCGCGATGTTGTCGAGGATGGTGCGGTGCGGGAAGAGCCCCGACTGCTGGATGACGTAGCCGATGCCGCGGCGCAGCTCGGCGGCGTCCGCCTCCAGGATGTCGCGGCCGGCCACGCTGATCGTCCCGGAGGTCGGGTCGACCATCCGGTTGACCATCCGCAGGGTGGTCGTCTTACCGCATCCGGAGGATCCGACGAGGACGGTGACGCCGCCCTCGGGGAGATCCAGCGAAAGATCGTCCACAGCGGTGGTGCCGTTCGGGTACCGCTTGGTGACTGCGTCGAACTTGATCATCTGCTGCCCCTTGCCCGGCCTGCATATGGTCATGCAGAGTGTTAGGTGGGTGAATAGAAGTCAATAGGCCGGTGTAAAACGCCTGTTACTTCGGCTCACGGTACGGAACCAGGTGTCGGACTTCCATCCACAAAGCGCGTTATAAGAGGGAGTTGAGCCCCTTGGGATCCCACATGCTGGACGCCGGTCAGCGGACCGGCCGGCGCATCGCACTCGACGGCACCGGCCTGCGCACGGCGGACGTCACCGCCCTCGCCGAACGCACCGCACGTCCCGCGGCCCCCGAACCCAAGGCCCTCGCCCTCGCCGAGGACTCCTGGAACACCGCCCGCCGCCTCGCCGCCACCGGCCGGGTCTACGGGCGGAGCACCGGCGTCGGCGCCAACCGCACCGAGGACGTCGGGCTCGGCGACGCCGAACACGGACTGCGCCTGCTGCGCAGCCACGCCGGCGCGATCGGCGACCCGCTGCCGGCCCGCGAGGTCCGCGCCATGCTCGTCGTCCGCGCCAACCAGCTGCTGGCGGGCGGCGCCGGCCTCCACCCCGCCGTCATCACCTCCCTCCTCGCCGCCCTGGACTCGGGCGCACGCCCCGTCGTCAACGAATTCGGCGCGGTCGGCACCGGCGACCTCGCCGCCCTCGCACAGACCGGCCTGGCGCTGGCCGGCGAACACCCCTGGCAGCTCGCCCCCGGCGGCCACGCCCCCGCCCCCATCGCCCTCGACAGCAACGACGCCCTCGCGCTGATCAGCAGCAACGCCCTCACCCTCGGCCAGTCCGCGCTCGCCCTCGACGAACTGCGCCGGCTGCTCGCCGCTTCGCTGCCCGTCGCCGCGCTCTCCCTCCTCGCCGTCGGCGGCTCGTACGAACCCTTCGCCGAGCCCGTCATGCGCGCCCGCCCGCACCCCGGATCGGCGGCCGCCGCCCGGCGCATGCGCGCCCTGTGCGGCGTCCCGCCGCTGCCCGCGCCACCGCTCGGCCGCATCCAGGACCCGTACGGCTTCCGCTGCATCCCGCAGATCCACGGCCCCGCACTGGACGCCGCCGACACCCTGGACGACGTACTGACGGTGGAGCTGAACGCCGCCGCCGAGAACCCCCTCATCAGCGTCGAGCACCAAGCCGCCTACCACCACGGCAACTTCTACGCCGCACACACCGTGCTCGCCCTGGACAGCTTCCGGCTCGCCGTCATGCAGACCGCCCGGCTCTCCACCGCCCGCCTCGCCGCCCTCTCCGAACCCGACTTCACCCGGCTGCGGCCCTTCCTCGGCGACGCGGCCCCGGCCAGCTCCGGCGTGATGATCCTCGAATACGCGGCCGGCGCCGCCCTCGGCGAGATGCGCGAGGTCTCCCATCCGTCCTCGCTCGGCCACGCCGTGCTCTCCCGCGGCGTCGAGGAACAGGCCAGCTTCGCCTCCCTCGGCGCCCGCCAGACGCTGCGCGCCTGCACCCACTACCGCCACGTCCTGGCCTGCGAACTCGTCGCCGCCGTCAGGGCGTTGCGGATGCGCTCCCTCGAACCCGAGCCGGGCCTCCCGGTGGCCGCCGCCTACGACCTCGCCGCCGCCGCCCTCGACCCGCGCATGGAGGACCGCCCGCTGACGGACGACGTGGCGGTCGCGGCGGGGCTGCTGGACCGGCTGGCGGAGCTGTGAGCCCGGGGCCGGTGGTCCGTCCGGGCGGGGATCGTTCCGTAGAGTCGGTCAGCCGGTCGGGTCGGCCGGCGCACGAGAGGGGCCCCGCGCGGGGCCGGGAAGAAGAGGCGATGAGCGGGGACGGGGACAACGGCGGCGGCGCGGCCGATCAGGTACCGGCACGGACGGCGCGGGGCGAGGCGGCACCACCCGCGGACGTCTCCCCAGGCGCCTCCACCGGGCCCGCCACCCGCCTCCAGGCCCTCTTCGAGGGGCACCGGCTGACACCCACTCAGCGCCGCATCGCCCACTGCATGGTGCGGCGGGCCGCCGACGCGCCCTTCCTCTCCAGCGTCGAGCTGGCCGAACTCGCCGGCGTCAGCCAGCCGTCCGTCACCCGCTTCGCGGTCGCCCTCGGCTTCGACGGCTACCCGGCGCTCCGCCGCCACCTGCGCGAGGTCGCGCCCGCCGAGACACCGGGCGACACCGGCACGTACAACGAGTACCAGCAGGCCGTCCATGCGGAGATCGACAACCTTCGCCACCTCGCCGCCGCCCTCGCCGACCCGGCCCCCGTGGTCCGGGCCGGGCGTCTCTTCGCCGGCTCCCGCCCGCTCCCGGTCCTCGGCCTGCGCGCCGCGACCGCCCAGGCCGCCGGCTTCGTCTACTTCGCCCGCAAGGTCCACCCCGACGTCCGCCTCCTCGACGAGGGCGGCACCATGCTCACCGACCGCATCGACGCCTGCGTACGCGCCGGCGCCACCACGCTCCTCTGCTTCGCCCTGCCCCGCCACCCACGCGAGGTCCTGGACGCCCTGGAGTACGCCCGCGCCGCCGGCCTCACCGTCGTCACCGTCGCCGACAGCGCCTTCGCACCGGTCGCCCACCACACCGATCTGCTCCTCCCCGCCCCCGTAGGCACCGGCCTGGCCTTCGACACCGCCTGCGCCCCCATGCTGCTGGGCCGCGTCCTCCTGGAGGCGATGTGCGACGCCCTCCCGGACGCCCAGGCCCGCCTGGAGGAATTCGACACACGGGCGTCGGCGCGGGGGTTGTTCGTGGAGTGAGGGGAGGGCTGGGGCGTCCTCGGTGTGCCGGCGCTCGGTGGCCGGTGAACTCCCGTGTCCCTGAGCTGACTTCCCGGTGGCCACCCCTCTCAGCGGTTTCCCGTGGCTTGCGCCGTCGATCGCCCGTTGCGGTTGCCGTTGCCGTTGCCGTTGCCGTTGCCGTCGCCCGGCGGTGCGGCTCGGGCTGAGCGAGGTCGCCACCCTCGACCGCCGTCGCCCACTGCGGCCGGTACCTCGCCGCCGGTACTTCTCACCCGTCGGTACTTCTCCGTGGCCGGCACCGCTCCGTGGCCGGCACCTCCTCGTCGGCACGCAGCCGTCCGCCCGGAGCGCATCACGTCACGAAGCGCTGCTCCCCTGGACGGCTCTGAACGGCTCTGGACGGCCTGAACGGCCCTGAACGGCGAACGGCCGCAACGGCGCACGCCCCCCGGCCGCTACCCCAGGGCGTCCAGCGCGGCGGTATGGGCCGCGCCGCTTTCCTCCGTGAGCTCCTCAAGTGTCTGCGGGGTGCGGATGGTGGCGAAGCGGACGGTGCCGTCGGGGTCGGTCCGGTAGCCGTAAATGCCGGGCCGGGGGAGGGAGTTGTAGGCGAAATGGGTGGAGAAGTAGTAGGCGCCGGTGTCCAGCAGAGCCGTGTGGTCGCCGGCTTCCAGGAGGGGAAGCGGACGGTTCTCGGCGACCAGGTCACCTGCGAAGCAGCACGGGCCCGCGATGTCCTGGGCGACCGGGGCGCCGCTCTTGGGCCGGCCCTCGGCGTCGTAGGCGGCGACCCGGATCGGCCAGGCGTCGGGGACGAAGACCGTACGGGTGGCGACCTGGGCGCCCGCGTGGGTGACCGCGATGGGCCGGCCGCCGGCCGACTTCGCGTATTCGACGCGGGCGACGATCGCACCGTGCTTGGCCAGCAGCGAGCGGCCGAACTCGGTGACCAGGCCGTACCGCCCGGAGAACAGCCCGGGGACCGTCTCGCTGAGGAGCTCGGCGTAGGCGCGGTAGGTGGGGGTGGTGTCGTCCGAGGAGAAGTTGACGGGCAGTCCGCCGCCGATGTCGAGGGTGGTGATCTGGTCCCGGCCGGCCTTCTCGTTGATCTCCTCGGCGAGCGTGAACAGCGCCCGTACGCCCTCGGCCATCAGCTCCAGCGGCATGCCCTGCGACCCGACGTGGGCGTGCAGCCGGGTCAGCCAGGGGCGGGCGAGGTAGGACTGGACGACCCACTCACGGGCACCCTCGTCGCGCAGCGCCACACCGAACTTCGAGGTGTCGGTGGCGGTGCTCATCGCCCCGATGGTGCCGCCGCCGATCTGCGGATTGACCCGCAGGCCGATGGGCGCGGTGGTCGGCGCCGAGGCGATCAGCCCGTCGATACGGGCCAGCTCCTCGGGATTGTCGGCGTTCACCGCGATACCGAGGGCCAGCGCCTCGCGCAGCTCGGCGTGCGTCTTGGCGGGGGAGTCCAGGACGGTACGGGCGATCGGCACCCCGGCGGCGCGCGCCAGCGCCAGCTCGCCGGGGCTGGCCACCTCGCAGCCGAGGCCCACTTGACTGAGCAGCCGCAGCACCGGCACGAGCGAGGCGGCCTTCACGGCGAAGGCGTGCAGGACCGGGGTGCCGGGGGCGGCGAACTCCTCGAAGGCGGCATGCAGCCCGGCCGCCGAACGCCGGATGCCGGCGATGTCGAGCAGCCCCGCAACGGGCTCGGCGGGGCTGATCAGGCCCTGCGCTACGGCTGCCTGTACGGCGTGGTCTCGGTCCGTGAGGGTCATGGGCCAACTTCATCACCCGACGGGGGCGCGGCGCCATCGGATGCCGGTCGGTGCGCCGGGGCTCCCGCCGTCCGGCCTCCCCTCCCACCACCTCCGGGCCCCTCCCAACCCCTCCGGGCCCTCTCGGCCCACCCGGGCCCATTCAGCTCATCCGGGCCCCGCTCTGTGCGGCCTTGCGGTGGCGTTCGGTGAGGCGGGAGCCGGACTCGCGACGGGCGGCGCGGCGGAGCAGAGGGACGGCGAGGAGGAAACCGAGCACCGCCCAGGCGGTCAGCACCAGCGCGACCACCGGCAGCTCCCAGGACCCGGCCGGTTCCGCGGCGCGTGCGGCGTCCGGCAGGAGCGCCGAGCGCAGCCCCTGCGCCATCCACTTGAGCGGGAAGACCGCGGCCACCTTCTGGACCACGACGGGCAGCGCGGTGATCGGGAACACCGCCCCGGAGGTCACCAGCAGCCCCATCGTCGGCAGCATGATCAGTGCCAGCGCCTCGCGGGGGTTGGGGAGTACGGCACCGAGGGCCGCGCCCAGCGGGACGACGGCCAGCAGCCCGAGCGCGGTGACCCACAGCAGCGTCAGCCAGCCGCCGGGCCCGTGCGGCAGCGGCCCGTCCACCAGCAGCGCGGCGGCCCCCAGCAGGACGGCGAGGGTGGCTGCCGCCAGCACGACCACCAGCACCGACTTGGCGACGAGATAGGCCGGTATGCCGCCGGGCGTGGCACGCAGCCGCAGCAGGGCGCCCTCTTCCCGTTCGGTCACCAGGATCTGCGGGAGGTTGACGAGGCCGATCTGGAACAGCAGATACGCGGCGAAACCGGCCAGCGTCAGATGGGCCATCGGGATGTGGGTGCCGGGCACGTCCTTGGTGACGTATCCGGCCACCAGGAGCGCCACGACGACATTGACGAGGTGGCCGCTGAGTTCCTTGGGATTGCGGACGAGATGGCTCAGCTCGATACGGCCACGCAGCAGACCGGCGCGCCAGTAGCGGCGGACGGGGCGGGCCGGGCGGACGGGACGGGCGGGCCGGACGGGGTGTGCCTGAGTGGTCGTCATGCGGAGCGCTCCTCGCCGTCGTCCTCGCTGTGCACCATGTGCAGATAGGTGTCCTCCAGCGTCGGGCGCCGGACCTCCAGGTCGGCGATCGGCCCCTGGGCGTCGCGGTGGAGGTCCCAGACCAGCTGGGAGGGGTGCTCGGTGCGCTCGCGCCGGGCCGTGCCATCGGTCGCCGTCCAGCGGACCTCGGCCTGCGCGGCGGCCCGGCGGGCGAGTTCGGCGGGCGTGCCGCAGGCCCGGATCCGGCCGTTGACCAGCATCGCTATCCGGTCCGCGAGCCGCTCGGCCTCGATCAGGTCATGGGTGGTGAGCAGGACGGTGACGCCGTCGTCGCGGGCGAGGCGTTCGACCAGGACGTGGAAGTCGTGCCGCGCCTCCGGGTCGAAACCCGTGGTCGGCTCGTCCAGGAAGAGGAGCTCGGGGCGGCCGACGATGCCGAGCGCGACGTCCAGGCGGCGGCGCTGTCCGCCGGACAGTTGGTCGACCCGCCGGCCGGCCTGGTCGGTGAGGCCGACCAGGGCCAGCAGCTCGGCCGGATCGCGCGGGTCGGGGTAGTAGGTGGCGAAGTGCGTCAGCAGCTCGGCGACCCGCCAGCGGCGGTGGTCGCGCCAGGACTGCAGGACCAGGCCGATCCGGCCGCGCCAGGCGTCGTCGGCGTGCGCCGGGTCTGCGCCGAGCACCCGGACGTCCCCGGCGGAGCGCTGCCGGAAGCCCTCCAGGATCTCGACGGTGGTGGTCTTCCCGGCGCCGTTGGGCCCGAGCAGCGCGAAGACCTCGCCGCGGCGGATGTCGAGATCGATGCCGTGCAGGACGTCGACGCTGCCGTACGTCATGCGCAGGCCGCCGGCCCGGACGACGACCGGCGGGCCGGCGGGCGAGGCGGGTGGCGGGTGCGCCGCGGTGGGGGTGCGCGCCGCGGTGGGCGGGAGCGCCGTGGCCATGGCCGAGGCCGCCGGGTCTGCCGAGGCCGCCGGCGCTGGGGCCGTGGCGGTCACAGGGACGGTCGGCGGGGCGGTGGGCGCGGTCGGCACGGTGGGTGGCGTGGTGGTCGGGTCGCCGGACGTCATCGGCCCGCCTCCGCGCGGGGCAGCCGGCGATCCCCGGCCGGTCCGCTCCCGGACCGCGCGGTTGACCGGCTCCCGGACTCCGACGCCGGGTCGGTCCCGGGCCGCGCGGCCGGGCCCGCGCCCTCGACGATGGCCCGGAGGGCGGCCACATGGCCCTCGAAGGCGGTCCGGCCGCGGTCCGTCAGCCGGACCTTCGTACGGCGCTTGCGGCCGCCGCCCTCCTTGCGGATCTCCAGATATCCGGCCTCCTCCAGGGTGTGCAGCTGCTTGGAGAGCGCGGAGTCGCTGAGCGAGAGGCTGTCGCGGATGAACGGGAAGTCCGCCCATTCGGCGGCGGCGAGCAGCGCCACCACCGACAGCCTGGTGGAGGGGTGGATGAGTTCGTCGAAGCCGGTCGGGGTGCTCATCGGCGGTCCGCCCCCTCGGACGCCGCATCGGCGCCGCGACCGCGCAGCGAGCCGATCGCCCAGCGGTTGGCGGGGCCGACGAGGAGGATGAAGGAGCCCGCCGAGACGGTCGCCTGGATCAGGCTGCCGTACGGCATGTCCAGGGACCTGACCAGCCACCCGGACAGCAGGATGACCGCGCAGGTCACCACCATTCCTGCGACGAACGTGACGAACGACCGCCAGGTGTGGCGCGAGCGGTGCAGCCGGATGCGGCTGCGGCGGTTGTGGACCACGGCCAGCGAGCCGAGCACCGCGATATACACCCCGAGCGTCAACCAGGAGGCCCAGTCGGGGAGTCGCAGGCCCCAGCTGGCGATGTAGAGCCACATCAGGGACGCGGTGGCGTACGTCGCGCCGGGGCTGCCGGACGCGCAGCGCTCGATCTCGTCGTACACCCGCTCCTGCGGCACCCGGATGCGCTGCAGATCCCTCCAGGCCTGTTCGGCATCCACCGGTGTGCTCATGCCCATCGCCTCCCCAGGACGGTCCGTTTACTTGCCTACTGGGAAAGTTACCGCCAACTTTCCCAGTGGGCAAGTCTGGGGGCGGGGGAGTTGGGCGCGGCTGCTGTGCGGCTGCTGCGTGGCGGCCGTGCGGAGCGAAGTGGTCGCCCTGCGGAGCGCCGTGGGGATGGCCGATATGTGCCGTGCGCCCAGGCCGGGCGGCTCCCCCTGTTGACTAGCCATATTCAGCAAAGTAACTATGTGAATAGCTCGATCCATGCGACTCGATCCGTCCGGTTCGAATCCATTCGACGTCAGGGAGGCAGGGCCCATGTCGGGACCGCGACCCGTGCGGGCACCGCGCGGTACGGAACTCAGTGCTCGGGGCTGGCAGCAGGAAGCCGCGCTGCGGATGCTGCAGAACAACCTCGACCCCGAGGTGGCCGAGCACCCGGACAAGCTCGTCGTCTACGGCGGCACCGGCAAAGCCGCCCGTGACTGGCGTTCGTTCGACGCGATGGTGCGCACCCTGACCACGCTCAAGCAGGACGAGACGATGCTCGTCCAGTCCGGCAGGCCGGTCGGCGTGATGCAGACCCACGAGTGGGCGCCGCGGGTGCTGATCGCCAACTCCAACCTCGTCGGCGACTGGGCCAACTGGGAGGAGTTCCGGCGCCTGGAGGCCCTCGGGCTGACCATGTACGGCCAGATGACGGCCGGATCGTGGATCTACATCGGGACGCAGGGGATCCTGCAGGGCACGTACGAGACGTTCGCGGCCGTCGCGGCGAAGAAGTTCGGCGGCACGCTCGCCGGGACGATCACGCTCACCGCGGGGCTCGGCGGCATGGGCGGCGCCCAGCCGCTCGCCGTCACCATGAACGACGGCGTCGCGATCTGTATCGACGTCGACCCGCGGGCCATCGAGCGGCGGATCGAGCACCGCTATCTGGACGTGCGGGCGGACAGCCTCCAGCACGCCCTCCAGCTCGCCACGGAAGCCCGCGACCAGCGCAAACCGCTCTCCATCGGATTGCTCGGCAATGCCGCCGAACTGCTCCCGCGGATGCTCGCCGAGGGCGCGCCGATCGACATCGTCACCGACCAGACCAGCGCCCACGACCCGCTGGCCTACCTGCCCGCCGGCATCGACTTCGACGACATGGCCGCCTACGCCGCCGAGAAGCCCGCCGACTTCACCCAGCGGGCGCGCGAGTCGATGGCCGCGCACGTCGAGGCCATGGTCGGCTTCATGGACGCCGGTGCCGAGGTCTTCGACTACGGCAACTCCATCCGCGGCGAGGCCCAGCTCGCCGGATACGCGCGTGCCTTCGCCTTCCCCGGCTTCGTGCCCGCCTACATCCGGCCACTCTTCGCCGAGGGGAAGGGCCCGTTCCGCTGGGCGGCGCTGTCCGGCGACGCCCGGGACATCGCGGCCACCGACAAGGCGATGCTGGACCTCTTCCCGCAGAACGAGTCGCTGGCCCGCTGGATCAAACTCGCCGGTGAGCGGGTCCACTTCCAGGGCCTGCCCGCCCGTATCTGCTGGCTCGGCTATGGCGAGCGCGACAAGGCCGGCGAGCGGTTCAACGAGATGGTCGCCGACGGCACCCTGCGCGCCCCGCTCGCCATCGGCCGCGACCACCTCGACTGCGGCTCCGTGGCCTCGCCCTACCGCGAGACCGAGGCGATGAAGGACGGCTCGGACGCGATCGCCGACTGGCCGCTGCTCAACGCCATGGTCAACGTCGCCTCCGGCGCCTCCTGGGTCTCGATCCACCACGGCGGCGGCGTCGGCATGGGCCGCTCGATCCACGCCGGGCAGGTCACCGTCGCCGACGGCACCCCGCTGGCCGGCGAGAAGATCCGCCGGGTGCTCACCAACGACCCGGGGATGGGCGTCATCCGCCACGTCGACGCCGGCTACGAGCGCGCCGACGAGGTCGCCGACGAGCGCGGCGTCCGCATCCCGATGCGTGAGGGCGGGACCGCCGGCGAGGCCGGCCGCGGCGAGAGCGAGGGCGCGTGACCTCCTCGTTCCACGAGATGTGGCAGCAGCTGCGGCCGATCGGCCGCGACTCCTCCTCCGGGGGCTACCGGCGCTTCGCCTGGACCGCCGCCGACACCGACTGCCGGGCGTGGTTCCGGGCCCAGGCCGAGGCCCGTGGGCTCTCCTACGAGCTGGACCGCAACGGCAACCAGTGGGCCTGGCTCGGGGCCACGACCTACGAGGACGTGGCCGACGGCGACGCCGTGGTCACCGGCTCCCACCTGGACTCCGTGCCGGACGGCGGCGCCTTCGACGGGCCGCTGGGCGTGGTCTCCTCCTTCGCCGCCCTGGACGAACTCCGCAGCAGAGGCGCGGAGTTCGGCAAGCCGCTGGCGATCGTCAACTTCGGCGACGAGGAAGGCGCCCGCTTCGGCCTGGCCTGCGTCGGCTCCCGGCTCGCCGCCGGGGCGCTCACCGGCGACGCGGCACGCCTGCTGCGCGACGGTGACGGCATCACCCTCCCGCAGGCGATGGATAACGCCGGATACGACCCCGAGGGCATCGGCCCGGACCCCGGACGGCTCGCGAAGATCGGCGCGTTCGTCGAACTGCACGTCGAGCAGGGCCGCGCCCTCGACCTCTCCGGCGACCCCCTCGGCATCGCCTCCGCCATCTGGCCGCACGGCCGCTGGCGGTTCGACTTCCACGGCGAGGCCAACCACGCCGGCACCACCCGGCTCGAAGACCGCCGTGACCCGATGCTCACCTACGCCGCGACGGTCCTCGCCGCCCGCGAACAGGCCCGCCTGGCAGGCGCCCTGGCCACCTTCGGGAAGATCAGCGTCGAGCCGAACGGCGTCAACGCGATCCCCTCGCTGGTGCGCGGCTGGCTGGACTCCCGCGCCGCCGACCAGGACACCCTGGACACCGTGATCACCGGGATCGAGCGGGCGGCCGCCGAACGCGCCGCCCGCGACGGGGTGGACCTGAGCGTCGTACGGGAATCCTTCACCCCCGTCGTGGACTTCCAGCACGCCCTGCGGGACGAACTGGGCGCCATCCTCGGCAAGGGCGCGGAGCGCGCGCTGCCCGTCCTCGGCACCGGCGCCGGACACGACGCCGGTATTTTGTCCGGAACCGTCCCCACCGCCATGCTGTTCGTGCGCAACCCCACCGGCGTCTCGCACTCGCCCGCGGAAGCGGCGGACGAGGACGACTGCGTCGCCGGGGTGACCGCACTCGCCGACGTACTGGAGGGGCTGGCGTGCACCTGAGCCCGCAGGAAGCAGCGACGACGCACCGGCGGACGGCATCGGCCACCTACTGGCTCGAACACGCCTGGCTCGGCACCCACGTCGAACCGGGCGTCACCGTCGACGTCGCGGATGGCCGGATCACGGCCGTCCGCACCGGGACCGAGGCCCCGCCGCCCGGCGCCGTCGCGCTGCGCGGCCTGACCCTCCCCGGCCTCGCCAACGCCCACAGCCACGCCTTCCACCGGGCGCTGCGCGGCACCGTCCAGGTCGGCTCCGGCACCTTCTGGACCTGGCGCGAGGTCATGTACAACGTCGCCGACCAGCTGACGCCGGACAGCTACTACGCCCTCGCCCGCGCCGTCTACGCCGAGATGGCGCTGGCCGGCATCACCTGCGTCGGGGAATTCCACTACCTCCACCACGCGCCCGGCGGCACCCGCTACGACAACCCCAACGCGATGGGCGAAGCCCTCATCGCGGCGGCCGCCGACGCCGGAATCCGCATCACCCTCCTCGACACCGCCTACCTCTCCGCCGGCTTCGGGACGCCGCCCAACCACCACCAACTGCGCTTCTCCGACGGCACCGCCGAGGAATGGGCCCAGCGCGCCGACGCCCTCAAGGCCGCCGGTGAGCACGCCCGCATCGGCGCCGCCATCCACTCCGTACGAGCCGTCCCCGCGGACCAGCTGAGCACCGTCGCCGACTGGACCCGCGCCCGGCAGGCCCCGCTGCACGTCCACCTCTCCGAGCAGACCGCCGAGAACGACGCCTGCCGCGACGCCCACGGCTGCACCCCGACCCGGCTGCTGGCCGACCACGGCGCGCTGGACCGCCGCACCACCGCCGTGCACGCCACCCACCTCACGCCCGAGGACATCGGGCTGCTCGGGGGCGCCGGGACCGGGGTCTGCATGTGCCCGACCACCGAACGCGACCTCGCCGACGGCATCGGCCCGGCCGCCCTGCTCCAGTCCCACGGCAGCCCGCTGTCGCTCGGCAGCGACAGCCACGCCGTCATCGACCTGCTCGAAGAGGCCCGCGCCATGGAGCTCGACGAGCGACTGCGCACCCGCACCCGCGGACACTGGACGGCCGCCGCCCTGCTGCGCGCCGCCACCGCCGACGGCCATGCCGCCCTGGGCTGGGACGACGCGGGCACCATCGAGAGCGGCGCGCTCGCCGACCTCACCACGATCGCGCTGGACTCCGTACGCACCGCCGGGCCGCTGCCCCGGCTCGGCGCCGAGACGGCCGTATTCGCCGCCTCCGCAGCGGATGTGCGGCACACGGTGGTCGGCGGCCGGCAGATCGTCCGGGACGGGGTCCACACGCTGGTCCCCGACGTCCCCACCGCACTCGCCGCATCCATCGCCGCCGTACGCGCCTGACGCGATACGCCCGCCCGCCGCCCGCCCCGCGCACGCCCCGCCCGAAGCCGCTCAAGGAGAACACCCCCGCGATGACGACGACCCCCGCGCCGACCACCGCCATCACCCACATCTCCCAACTGGTCACCAACGACCCCTCCCTCGGTGAAGGCCCCCTCGGTCTGATCCAGGACGCGGCGGTCGTCATCGACGGCGACCGCATCGCCTGGGTCGGTGAATCCAGCAAAGCACCCGCCACTGACAACGCCGTCGACGCCGAGGGCCGCGCCGGCATCCCCGGTTTCGTCGACTCGCACTCCCACCTGGTCTTCGGCGGCGACCGCACCGCGGAGTTCAACGCCCGGATGTCCGGCCGCTCCTACTCCGCGGGCGGCATCCGCACCACCGTCGCCGCCACCCGCGAGGCCACCGACGACGCCCTGCACGCCAACGTCGCCCGCTACCTCGCCGAGGCACTCCGGCAGGGCACCACCACCCAGGAGACCAAGTCCGGCTACGGCCTGACCGTCGAGCACGAGGCCCGCGCGCTGCGCATCGCCGCCGCGCACACCGACGAGGTCACCTACCTCGGCGCCCACATCGTCTCGCCCGACTACGCCGACGACCCGGCCGGCTACGTCGACCTCGTCACCGGCCCGATGCTGGACGCCTGCGCCCCGCACGCCCGTTGGGTCGATGTGTTCTGCGAGAAGGGCGCCTTCGACGGCGACCAGGCGCGCGCCATCCTCACCGCGGGCAAGGCCAAGGGTCTGCACCCGCGGGTGCACGCCAACCAGCTCGGCCACGGCCCCGGCGTCCAGCTCGCCGTCGAACTCGACGCGGCGTCCGCCGACCACTGCACCCACCTCACCCCCGCGGACATCGACGCGCTGGCGCACTCCGACACCGTCGCGACCCTGCTGCCCGGCGCCGAGTTCTCCACCCGCGCCCAGTGGCCCGACGCCCGGCTGCTGCTCGACGCCGGCGCCACCGTCGCACTGTCCACCGACTGCAACCCCGGCTCGTCCTTCACCAGTTCCATGCCGTTCTGCATCGCGCTGGCCGTCCGCGACATGGGGATGACTCCCGACGAGGCCCTCTGGTCGGCCACCGAGGGCGGCGCCCGCGCCCTGCGCCGCACCGACGTCGGCCGCATCACCCCCGGCGCCCGCGCCGACCTCGCCCTCCTGGACGCGCCCTCACACGTCCACCTCGCCTACCGTCCGGGCGTCCCGCTCGTATCGGACGTGTGGCACAAGGGAGTTCGCGTCTGACCGACCGGCCGGGGCGACCGACAGGGCGTCCCGGCACCTTGGCCGCGACGCCCTGTCGGAGCCGTCCGGCACGATGAGTCAGGGCCGTTCTCGGCGGCGCCGTGACCGGACGGCGTGCCGGACGGATCCGGCACGCACACATGCCCGCTCCCGGCCGCCGAGCCGGTCACGCCCTCCGGTGGGCGGTAGCGGGCGGCGGCGGGACGGCCGGTGGGCGCACGGGGCCCGCATCGGGCCGACAGCCGAGGCCGGCCCTCCCCGCCGCCCCCGGGGCCACGCATCGCATCACGGCGAGCCGCATCCGCACTCCCGAAGCCGGCACCTCACGCCCGAACAGCAGCGTGACGTGCAGTGATCTCCTAGCGATCAGCGCGGAGTCGGGTGACGAGAGGGCAGGGCGGCTTCCAGGAGCCGGCGCCCTTGCAGGCCCACCGCCCCTGCCACCCCAGCAGAGGAGGGCCCGTCCCGACGTATATCCGGGGCAGGCCCTCCTCTGCGCGGGCGGCTGACGGTCCGTGGACTGCCAGTGACCGCGACCGGTCACTCGTCGATCATCAGCCCCTTGCGGAGCCGCACCAGCGTGCGCGAGAGCAGCCGGGAGACGTGCATCTGCGAGATGTTCAGCTCCTCGCCGATCTCGGACTGCGTCATGTTGGCGACGAACCGCAGCGAGAGGATCTTGCGATCACGCGGCGGGAGTTCGGCGATCAGCGGCTTGAGCGACTCGACGTACTCGATGCCTTCGAGGCCGTGATCTTCATAGCCGATGCGGTCCGCCAGCGCGCCTTCGCTGTCGTCCTCCTCGGGCTGGGCGTCCAGCGAGCTCGCGGTGTACGCGTTGCTCGCGGCCATCCCCTCGACGACCTCGTCATTGGTGATGCCGAGGCGCTCGGCCAGCTCCTTGACCGTGGGTGCGCGGTCAAGCTTCTGCGCCAGTTCGTCGCCCGCCTTGGCGAGGTCCAGGCGGAGTTCCTGCAGACGCCTCGGTACGCGCACCGACCAGCTGGTGTCACGGAAGAAGCGCTTGATCTCGCCGACGATGGTCGGCATCGCGAACGTCGGGAACTCGACGCCACGGCTCAGTTCGAAGCGGTCGATCGCCTTGATCAGGCCGATGGTGCCGACCTGGACGATGTCCTCCATGGGTTCGCTGCGGGAGCGGAACCGGGAGGCCGCGAACTTCACCAGGGCGAGGTTGAGCTCGACCAGGGTGTTGCGGACGTACGCGTATTCGTGAGTGCCTTCTTCGAGCGTTTCGAGCCGCTCGAAGAGGGTCTTGGACAGCGCCCGCGCGTCAACCGGACCCACCTCGTCGAACGGCGGGATCTCGGGCAGATCATCGATCTCAGGGATTCCTGCCGCGTCTGATTCGGCAGGGATCGACTGGGAAGGGATGAGCCCGGTCGGGTCGGACGGGGGTGTCGACGACACGTGCTGCCGGGTGTCTTCGGTGCGCAGTTCGTCGAGCCGGGGTGACATGGTGTCCTCCATCGTTCTCGGCATATGGCTGCCGATGCCTCTACATGAAGCTGCGGTGTGCGGCGCCTCCAAAGCCCGCCGTTTCGAATGTGTCAGCTCTACGCCTACCTGGCTTTGCCTGAAGATGGCAAGTGTGGGTTGTCCGTATTTCGGGATATATGGCGATTGTTCGGCTACCCGTGCGCCTGTCGAAGGCGTATTGTTCGACGAGCGCAGTCGTAAGCACATCAGTCGTCGAGACAGCAGAGGGGTGCGCACGCATGGACCGTGGGACGGTCGGCAGTGCAAGCCGGGGCCGGCTTCATGTCGAGATCCGGCATCACGGTGCGAGCGCGGTCGTGACCGCTGCGGGTGAGCTCGATCACCATACGGCGGACTTGTTGCGCGAGTCACTGGAAGGCTGCGTGGACGACGGCTACGCACGCCTCGTGATGGATTGCTCACCCCTTGAGTTCATGGACTCCACCGGACTCAATGTGTTGCTCGGCGCCCGCTTGAAGGCGGAGGCCGCGGGGGGCGGAGTTCATCTGGCGGGGATGCAGCCGGTGGTGGCCCGGGTCTTCGAGATCACCGGTGCGGACGCGGTCTTCACGGTGCACGACTCTCTCGACGCGGCTTTGTCCGACTGACGTGACGCGGGTGTCCGGAAGGTTGCATTCCGGGTACGTAGTCCGTGTCACAACTTCCGTACCCAAGAAGTGGGTGTTCTCACGGTCCGGTCGGGCAGGAGACATCTGAATCCGTTGAATCAGTCAGGTATCTGTTGTCCGTGAAAAGGCGAATCGGTGAGGTGAAGCGCTGATGAGCACCACCCGGCCGTTCCCGCCGGGCGATCTCGGCCCTGAGTCGGCCCCCCACAGCCTGAACGGCATGGGAGGTGCCCCCACCGCCAGTGCTCCCGCCGCCGTCCCGGCCGCCACCGCACCGGCAGGCCAGGTCCGCCGGCTTCGGTTGGCGGACACCCGAGGGTCCGTGGCACGCGCCCGCGACTTTGCCCGCCAGTCCCTGCACGACTGGGGCTGGCTGCCGGCTGCGAACGCCGACCAGCGCGCCGCGGCGGAGGATGCGCTCCTCGTCGTCTCCGAGCTCGTCACCAACGCCTGCCTGCACGCCGAAGGGCCGGAGGAGCTGCGGCTGCGCTGCGCTGCCAAGGTGCTGCGGCTGGAGGTCAGCGACCTCGGCGCGGGCTCACCGGCCCCGCGCAGCCCGCACCGTCCGGGCCGCCCCGGTGGACACGGCATGTTCATCGTGCAGCGGCTGTGCCTGGACTGGGGTGTCGTACGCAATCCGGACGGCACCGGCAAGACCGTCTGGGCGGAACTCGCCGCTCCGTCCTGAGCGGCGGAGCAGGAGCGAAGAGGTGAGCGCGGGCCTACGGGCCCGCGCTTTGTCATGCGCGGCGTGAATGTCGCCCGCCGCCGCGATCCGCGCTGCACTGTGCCTTCCCTCGACAAGGTCCCCGGCGTACTTTGGGCGCCAAATCTGATGTGCCGTCAGTAATATCCGGCGGTGCTCCACCGGGAGAAGGGGAACTTGAGGTGGCCCGCTTCTACGAACAGCACGGCAGGCGCCCGCGCCGGACGGCCGGCCTGGCCGCGGCGGTGGCGATGACGGCGGGGTCCGCGGTGATGCTCACCGCACCGGCCGCACACGCCGACGTCGTCGACGTCAACTACCAGTGCAAGACGCCGATCGGGAACAAGGGCGCGGTGTCGCCCATCGACATCAAGAGCACGCCCAGCGGCGGTGCGTACAAGCTCGTCATGTCCTTCCAGAAGGGCGTCTCCTCCAGCCCCGTCGAACTGGGCAAGGGCGCGATGAAGCCGAGCGCGCTGATCAAGCTGGGCGGCGCGGAGAGCGGCACGGTGCCGGTCTCCGGTCCCCCCAACGACAAGGCGATACCGGCCAACACCCCTATCAAGATCAGTGACTTGAGCGGTACGTACACGCCCAAGAGCAGCGGGAAGGTCACCTTCACGGCCTCCACGCTCACCATCAAGGCCCTGGGGACGACCACCACGTGCACGCCGAGCAACAGCCCCAAGCCCTCGCTCTCCCTGGACGTCAAGGGGTCCGGCGGCTCCGGCGGCAGCACCGGCGGCGGTTCGGGCTCCTCCGGCGGCGCGGCCACCGGCGGCTCCTCCGGCGGTGAACTGCCGCAGACCGGACCCGCGGACTCCGCGATCGCGCTGGGCACCCTCGGCGGCACGGTGCTGCTCGCCGGCGCGGCCGGTGGGCTCTGGCTGACCCGCCGCCACCAGCGGGCCTGACCCGGGGGCGCGGGCCGCACCCCCGCGAACCCCGCCCCCCCGTACGCGTACGAGCAGCAGGAGCCGCCGATGCCGTTCCGTACTCGCGCAGCGGTCACGGGCGCGGTCCTCGCGACCGTCACCGTGCTGCTGTGCCCTGCCGCGGCTGCGGCCCGGCCGGGTGCCGCACCGGCCGCACCGCGGGCCGCCGCCGAACGGTCCGCGCCCGACTGGACCGCGGCCCCGGCGCCCGGTGGCGGGGCCCGGCCGAGCGGGCGGGACCGCCCGTACTTCTACCTGGAGGGCGGCCCCGGCGCCGTCATGAACGACCGGATCTCGCTCGGCAACCCCACCGACCGGGCCGTCACCGTCCACCTGCGCGGCGCGGACGTCGGCAGCGGCACCGGCGGCGGGGACGCCGCCGGGCGCGGCTCGGGCTCCGGTGCCTGGGTCGCTTTCGCCGCGAAGGAGGTGCGGATCCCGCCGCGCACCCGCGCGGGCGTCCCGTTCACGGTGACCGTGCCGCGCGACGCGGTCCCCGGCGACCACCCCGGCGCGCTCGTCGCGACCCGCACGGGGCCGGGAGGCGGGGAGCGGCGCGTACGGATGCATCTGCGGGTGTCCGGGCCGACGTTGTCCGCGGTGACCGTCGAGAACGTGTCGGTCGGGCGCAGGGGGAGTGCGGCGGTCATCCGGTACACGCTGGTCAACCGCGGCAACACGGTGCTCGCCCCGCGGCTGGCGGTGCGCGCCGACGGGGTCTTCGGGCCGGTGCTGCGCCGCGCGGCCCGCGCCCTGCCGGTCGAGCTGCTGCCCGGACGGCGCGTGCAACGCACCGAGACATGGCCCGACCCACCCGGCCTGGACGCGGTCGACGTACGGCTCGACGTGTCGGCGGCGGGCGCGGCAACCAGCTCGGGCAGTGCCCCGTACACCGCGGTCCCATGGGGCCTGTTCGTCGCCGGGGCCCTGGTCCTGACGGCCGGTGGCGGTGGCGGGTGGCTGTGGCTACGGCGGCGTACGGCGACGCCGGCGGTCCGGTCACAGGACGAAGGGGGCGCCGAAGTGGCCGAGGACGAACGGGAATTGGCGAGCACCGGGTCAGGAGCGCGAGCGTGAAGGGCGAGACGGGTATGTCCACGGCCACCACCGCGGCCGCGGCCGCGGCACACCGAACGGCGTCCGCCGGCCCGCACCGTGCCGCACGGCGGGCCCTGGCGGCGCTCGCCCTGTGCGCGGCGTCGGCCCTCGCCTTCGCCCTGCCCGCCGCCCCCGCCCTCGCCGCCGGCTCCGCCGCGGAGTCCGCCGTCCGGGCCGACGCGGTCCCCGGCAAGCCCTCCGTCCAGCTGTCCGAGAAGGAGGCGGGCAAGGGCGGCAGCATCACCGTGAAGGGGCGCGGCTGGCGGCCCAAGGCGCTGCTCACGCTGCTGATCTGCGGGCAGAACATGATCGGCGGGACCAACGCCTGCGCCAACGGCGACGGACGGGCCGTCACCACGGGCGCGGACGGCACGTTCCGCAAGAGCCTCCCGGTCGCCGAACCTCCCAAGCCCTGCCCCTGCGTGGTGCATGTGGCGACGGTGACCGGCGCCGCCGATGCGGCCGACGCCGCCTTCAAGGTGGCGGGCCACCCGGTGGCGCCGCTGCCGAAGGAGAGCAGCGGCGGACGGCTGGCGGTCCTCGACCAGCCGCGGCTGGCGGGCAGCAGCGGCCTGCTGAACTGGTTCGGGGCCCCGCCGCAGCGCGAGTTGACGGTGACGGTCGGCAATCTCGGCTCCGCTCCGGCCAAGGACCCGGTGTTCGAGGTCGGCACCTCGCACGGCGTCTTCGCGCCCCAGTGGGAGGAGCAGCAGTGGCGGGGGACCGTACCCGCCGGGAAGAAGGCCGAGGTCAAGCTGCCCGTCGAGCTGGCGGCCGGCGCACACGGGGACTACCAAATCTCCCTCAAATACGGCGGCAAGGTGCTGGTCGAGCAGCCCTGGGGGGTCGGCAGGCCGTGGGGCGTGACGCTCTTCTGGGTGTTGCTGTGCCTGGTGGTCCCGACGGCGGTGTTCCGGGCCGGGATGGCGGTCGTGGACCGCGTACGGCCGCCCGCCCGCCCCACCCGCGGCAGCCCTGCCCGCACCCGCCGCCCCCGAGACGCCCGCAGCCGCCGCAGCGGCGGCGGCAGGCGTGCCAGAAACGGAACCGCACGCGGCGGCCCGGCGGAGGGGCCCGGTACGCCGGGCGACTCCGGCGCGCTGCCGTGGTTCACCCCGGACACCGCACCGTCCACCACCACATCAAGTGAACGACCGACGTCGAAGGGGTCCATGTGATGAGGCAACGCAGGAGAGCGGGGATGGCCTCGGTGGCCGCCCTGATGCTCGCGGGTGCGGGCGTCATGGCGGGTGCCGGACCGGCCCAGGCCGCGGACGCGGCGTACGAGACGGAGTGTCTGCCGCCGCCGATCTCGGGGCTGCCGCCGATCGAGGGCACCACCAAGGTGACCATCAGTGCGCCCGCGACGGCGAAGGTCGGGGACGAGATCGAGGTGGTGTGGAAGACGGTCGAGGGGGCGTCGAAGAACCCCGACATCCTCGATCTGGCGGCGAACACCGTCCAGCCCACCGGCAAGATGAAGGTGGCGGGTGCGCAGACGGGGGAGCTGGCGATGGAGGGGCCACGGGAGAATCCGCCGATCCCCAAGAACAGCCCGATGAAGCTGTCGGACATGAAGGGCAAGCTCAAGTTGGAGAAGCCGGGTGAGGTCACCCTGGCGCCCGGTTTCTACAACATCAACGTCAACAAGCCGATCTCCACGGACACCAAGTGCACGCCCAAGGCGGAGGTGCCGCCCGCCGTCACCATCAAGGTGACCGACGGCGGGGGCGCGAGCGGCGGCACGACGGACGGTGGTGCGACCACCGGCGGGACCACGGACGGGGGGACCACCGCCGGTACGGATTCCGGCGGTACGGACTCGGGTGGTGCGGACTCCGGCGGCAGCAGTGACGGCGGGGCGAGCGCCGGGTCCTCCGGCGGTACGGGCACGGACCCCGACGGCACCGCGTACAAGGGCAAGGAAGTGCAGGTGCCGTACGCCTGCAAGACGCCGATCGGGGACAAGAAGGCGACCTCGCCGGTGCAGATCAACGGCGTGAAGAAGGGCGGCGCCTTCGACCTCACGGTGAAGTTCAGCAAGTCCGTCATGGACAGCCCGGCCGACATCCCCAAGGGCTCGGTCAAACCGTCGATGGACGTGAAGGTGGGCGGGGCCGACAAGGGGTCCGTCAAGGTGACGGGTCCGGCCAACGCCGAGCCCATCAAGTCGGGCCAGCCGATCGCCATCCCCGACCTGAAGGGGACGTACAAGCCGGGTGCCGACGGCAAGGCGACGCTCACGCCTGGCGTGCTCACCGTCAATGCGCTCGGTACGACGACGACCTGCACCCCGGAGAAGGACCCGGGCGTCTCCCTCGCACTGGACACCACGGCCCAGCAGGGCGGCACCACGGGCGGTACGTCCGGCGGCGCGGCGGGCGGCGACGCGGCCTCCGGCGGCGGAGCGGCAGGAGCGGCCGGTACGTCCGGCGGCAGCGGCGGCCTCGCCGAGACCGGCGCGAGCGACCACGGCGGGCTGACCGCCCTCGGGCTCGTCGCCGGCACCGTGATCCTGCTCGGCGGCGCGGTCTTCACCTTCACCCCGTGGCGGCGGCTGCGGGGCTGATTCCTGCGTACGCGCGAGGCCCCGGATTCTGCGGGGGTACGCGGAAGGGCCCGGCACGCAAGCGCGTGCCGGGCCCTTCCGCGTGGAACGTGAGGTCAGCGCACGTCGCCCATCAGGCCGATGATCTTCTTGCGGTTGAGCCAGATCGCGATACCGGCGAGAACGGCCAGCGCGGCCTCGCCCGCCAGGACGCCCACACCGCTGAGGTCGAAGCCGGCCGTGGACAGCAGGCTGATCACGCAGTCGCCGGCGGTGACGGCGAGGAACCAGACACCCAGCATCTGGCTGGCGTACTTCTGCGGCGCCAGCTTCGTGGTCACCGACAGGCCGACCGGGGAGAGGCACAGCTCGCCCATGGTCTGGATCATGTAGACCACGATCAGCCACATCGGGCTGACCTTCGTGCCGTCCGCCGACATCTGCATCGGCAGGATGAAGACGAAGTACGAGATGCCGATCAGCACCATCGCCATGGCGAACTTGATCGTGGTGCTCGGCTCCTTCATGCGCTTGGCCAGGGCCAGCCACATCCAGGCGAAGACCGGGGCCAGGGCCATCACCCACAGCGGGTTCACGGACTGGAACCAGGTGGAGGGGAAGCCGAAGCCGAAGACGGTGTCCGCGGTGTTCTTCTCGGCGAAGCCGCTCAGCGTGGAGCCGGCCTGGTCGAAGATCATCCAGAAGACGGCGGCGGCGACGAAGAACCAGACGTAGCCGCTGACCTTGGTCTGCTCGTCCGCCGACAGCTCCTTGTCGCGCTTGATGCGCACCAGCACGGAGATCGGGATGATCAGACCGAGCAGCGCGATCGGGACCAGCGCCCAGTTCAGGGTGAAGGTGCCGGTGCCGATGACGATGCCGTAGAAGACCGCGGCGATGACGAGCCAGATCAGGCCCTTGCGCAGCCAGGCCATCCGCTCCTCGGACGCCAGCGGGGTGGGCACCGCGCTGCTCTGCGGGCTCAGGTGGCGGGTGCCGATCAGGAACTGCACCAGGCCCAGGCCCATGCCGAGCGCGGCGACGGCGAAGCCCAGGTGCCAGTTGACGCTCTGGCCGATGGTGCCGACGACCAGTGGGGCGGCGAACGCACCGAGGTTGATGCCGATGTAGAAGATGGTGAAGCCGCCGTCCCGACGCGGGTCCTGCGGCCCGTCGTAGAGATGACCGACCATCGTCGAGATGTTGGCCTTGAGCAGACCGGATCCCAGCGCGACCAGCGCCAGGCCGACGAAGAACATCGCCTGCCCGGGGATGGCCAGCGTGAGGTGACCGGCCATCACGATGCCCGCGCCGATGGCGACCGTCTTGCGCGGCCCCCAGATCCGGTCACCGATCCAGCCGCCGGGCATGGCGAGCAGGTAGACCATCGCCAGATAGACGGCGTAGATCGCCGATGCCGTGGCCATCGTCATGGCCAGACCGCCGCCCTGGGCCCCGGGCTTGGCATCCGCGCCGCCGGAGATCAGGTAGAGCACGAGGAGGGCCCGCATGCCGTAGAAGCTGAATCGCTCCCACATCTCGGTCATGAAGAGAGTGGCCAGTCCGCGGGGGTGGCCGAAGAAGGTTTTACCGCCGTCTGCAGGGTTCCCCTGCCGGGCGGCGTCCTTCGTCAGGCTGGACGCCATGGAGGTTCCTTGGTCTGCTCGGGACGCGTTCGAGAACCGTTACGCGCCCTTGTGGGGGTGACCGGCACCGGCGTAGACATGCCCGCCCCCACGTCCGGGGGGTTCGGTACACGCCAGGCGGCACCGGCAGGACGGTCATACACCGGGATCCACGCCCCCCGTGCTGCTAGCGCGGCGGACCCGGTCGACAGGTCAATCACTGTGCATCAAGACTGGTGGTTCCAGCCCCGCACACAACAGGGACCGATGACGCCAGTTAAGAGTCATAGGTCCCGGCGATCGTGCGATGGACGTCCCGACACCATACGTCTGGTTCCGGCACCAGTGGGCTCGGTGAGACAACGCTCACACTCGCTCAGGGAACCGCCCGCCGGGGCCCGTCAGCGGGTCCGCAGGTCATGGCCGCTGCCGCGGCAGGAACGGTCCTCCGGTGGCCCGTCGCGTCGGCTCGCCCCTCGGCCCCAATACATCGGACTACCATCGGGCCATGACCCGTGTACTGCTCGCCGAGGATGACGCGTCCATCTCGGAGCCGCTCGCCCGCGCACTGCGCCGCGAGGGTTACGAAGTCGAGGTGCGCGAGGACGGCCCCACGGCGCTCGACGCCGGTCTCCAGGGGAACATCGACCTGGTCGTGCTCGACCTGGGCCTGCCCGGTATGGACGGCCTGGAGGTCGCCCGCCGACTGCGCAACGAAGGCCACTCCTTCCCCGTCCTGGTGCTGACCGCCCGCGCCGACGAGGTGGACACCGTCGTCGGCCTGGACGCCGGCGCCGACGACTACGTCACCAAGCCCTTCCGGCTCGCCGAACTCCTCGCCCGCGTCCGGGCGCTGCTGCGCCGCGGCTCCACCGCCGAGCCCCAGCAGCCGCCCGCCACCCACGGCGTACGGATCGACGTCGAGTCGCACCGCGCGTGGATGGGTGAGGAGGAACTCCAGCTGACGGCAAAGGAGTTCGACCTGCTGCGGGTCCTGGTGCGGGACGCCGGCCGGGTCGTCACCCGCGACCAGCTGATGCGGGAGGTCTGGGACACCACCTGGTGGTCGTCGACGAAGACGCTCGACATGCACATCTCCTGGCTCCGCAAGAAGCTCGGTGACGACGCCGCCAACCCCCGCTACATCGCCACCGTCCGCGGTGTCGGCTTCCGCTTCGAAAAGAGCTGATCCCGCACCACCGGGCGGGGAGCCGAGCCAGAACCGCCGAATTCCTGCCCGGAGGTCACCGTGCGCCGCCGCCTGATCAACTCCACGCTCGCCGTGGTGCTCGTCGTGATCGCCGTCTTCGGTGTCTCGCTCGTCATCGTCGAGACCCGCACGATCCAGTCGGGCGCGCAGGAGAGCGTGGCGTCCGAGGCGGTGCGGCTGGTGGGGATAGTGGAGAGCCGGCTGGGCAGCGGCGAGAAGATCACCCCCGACATCCTCTCGGAGCAGATCACCGTCAAGCGGTACGCGCAGATCAAGGTGCCGGGCAAGGACGTCATCGAGATCGGCACCCGGCCGTCGGGCGACGTCATCGAGTCGCAGGTGAGCGGTGACCGCGGCGAGTCCGTCACGGTCCAGGAGTCCCGCTCCACGGTCAGCGCCGAGATCGGCCGGACGCTGCTGGTCATTCTGGCCGTCGCGCTGCTGGCGATCGTCGCCGCCGTCATCCTCGCCGTCCGCCAGGCCCGCCGGCTGACCGCGCCGCTCACCGACCTCGCCGAGACCGCCGAGCGGCTCGGCTCCGGCGACCCGCGCCCCCGCCACCGCCGCTACGGCGTGCAGGAGCTGGACCGGGTCGCCGATGTGCTGGACGCCAGCGCCGAGCGGATCGCCCGGATGCTGACCGCCGAGCGCCGGCTCGCGGCCGACGCCTCCCACCAGCTGCGGACGCCGCTGACCGCACTGTCCATGCGGCTGGAGGAGATCACTCTCACCGACGATCCGGACACCGTGAAGGAAGAGGCCACCATCGCTCTGGCGCAGGTGGAGCGGCTGACGGACGTCGTCCAGCGGCTGCTGACCAACTCGCGCGATCCGCGCAGCGGCTCCGCCGTCGCCTTCGACCTGGACGAGGTCGTCAAGCAGCAGGTGGAGGAGTGGCGGCCGGCCTACCGCAGCGCCGGCCGGGCCATCGTCCGCTCCGGCAAGAAGGGGCTGCGGGCCGTCGGCACCCCGGGCGCCGTCGCCCAGGTGCTGGCCACCCTGATCGAGAATTCGCTGATGCACGGTGACGGGACGGTCGCGCTGCGCACCCGGGTCACCGGCAATCAGGCCGTCGTCGAGGTCACGGACGCCGGGCAGGGGGTGTCGCCGGACCTCGGTTCGCGGGTCTTCGAGCGGACGGTTTCCGGCCGTAATTCCACCGGCCTGGGACTGGCCGTGGCTCGGGATCTCGCGGAGGCGGACGGCGGGCGGCTGGAGCTGCTCCAGCAGTATCCGCCGGTGTTCGCGCTGTTCCTGGCCCGGGAGGCCGAGCCGAGCGAGGAGTGAGGCGGGCACCGCCCGCGGGCGGCTACCTGCGGGAGCCGGCGCTGTGCTGCGGCGCCGCGCCGTCCGCGAGGAACGACTCGGCGCGCTCCACGGCCTCGCGCGCGGGCAGCGTGCGGAAGACCCAGGTGCGGTAGGACCAGAAGCGGAAGAGCGTGGCGATGCCGATGCCGAGGAACTTGAAGACGTTGCTCTGCAGCGGGGTGTCCCAGTCGAAGCCGTACGTCGCGGCGTAGAGCACGCCGTTCTCGATGACCAGGCCGATCACGCTGAACAGCAGGAAGAGCGTCAGCTCCTTGGTGCGGCCCTGCTTGTCGCGGTCGCGGTAGGTGAAGTAGCGGTAACCGAGGTAGTTGGTGCCGGTCGCCACGATCGTCGCGACGATGCTGGCCCGGACGACGGGGACGTCGGTCAGATGCCGCATGAGGTTGAACACCGCGAAGTTCACGATGACCCCCGCGCCGCCGACGGCGCCGAACTTCACCAGTTCCCGGCTGAGCGCCTCCAGCCTCGACCGCAGTGCGCTCCGTTCACTCATGGTGGTCGTTCAGCTCCCCGTCGTGGGCGGATGTCCGCGGCCGTCAACGCCGGTCCGCTCCTTCATGCTAACCAGCGGCCGGAGGGCATGTGCCCCGCCCGGCGTCTTCGGCTCCGGGCACCGGTCAGTCGACGGTGATACGGAAGTTGAGGCTGCGGGCGCCGGGCTCGTCGGCGGCGCCGGGGCCGCACTGCCGGCAGCGCAGCAGCCGCAGGTCCGTACGGCCGGTCCGCAGCGCCTCGAAGTCGAGAAAGCGGAAGCCGCCGCCGGGAGGTGCCGGGTCGGAGGTCGCGACGTGCCCGCCGGTGGTCTTGAGGACGGCCGGATCGGGGCGGGGTTCGGCGATGATCCAGCGGTATCCGTCGGCGGGGTCGTCGGGGACCTTGACGGAGAAACTGCCCCCCACCGAGACGGAGATCTCGGGGCTGTCCGCGCCGTAGACCTGCGGGCCGGAGAGCTGACTGATCACGGAGTGCGCCGCTATCACCAGCGCGGCGATCGCGACGGCGATCACCAGCAGCCTGGATTTCTTCGATATTCCGCTGTTCCCCATCCGGTCTCCCCTCCGCCGGGCCCGCGGCCCGGGGCCCGAACACCCGCCCCGGCACGAGCGTAGCCGCGAGCGGCAGCCCTTGTTGATCTTCTTCCGGAGATCCTCGGACACCGCACTCGGAGGATCCTCCAAGGCCGGGTCGGGGCAGCGCGCACGGGCGGATACCCTGGAGGGCGTGACATTCCCGGTAGTCGGCATGGTCGGTGGCGGTCAGCTCGCCCGTATGACCCACGAGGCGGGCATCCCCCTCGGCATCAGATTCAAGCTCCTCAGCGACACCCCGCAGGACTCGGCGGCCCAGGTGGTGAGCGAGGTCGTCATCGGCGACTACCGCGACCTGGACACGCTGCGCGCCTTCGCCCGTGGCTGCGATGTGATCACTTTCGATCACGAGCACGTTCCCACCGAGCATTTGCGGGCGCTGGAGGCGGACGGCATCCCCGTCCGCCCCGGCCCCGACGCGCTGGTGCACGCCCAGGACAAGGGGGTGATGCGCGCGAAGCTCGACGCGATCGGTGCGCCCTGCCCGCGGCACCGCATCGTCTCCGACCCCGCGGACGTCGAGCGTTTCGCGGAAGAGGGTGAAGGCTTCCCGGTGGTCCTCAAGACCGTCCGCGGGGGCTATGACGGCAAGGGCGTATGGATCGTACGATCCTCCAAGGGCGCGGCTGAACCGTTCCGTGCGGGAGTGCCTGTCCTGGCGGAGGAGAAGGTCGCTTTCGTCCGCGAGCTGGCCGCCAACGTCGTCCGCTCGCCGCACGGCCAGGCCGTCGCCTACCCCGTCGTGGAGTCGGTCCAGGTCGACGGCGTCTGCGACACGGTCATCGCGCCGGCCCCCGACCTGTCCGCGCGGCTCTCCGCCCAGGCCCAGGAACTCGCCCTGCGCATCGCCCGTGAGCTGGACGTCGTCGGCCACCTCGCGGTCGAGCTGTTCGAGGTCCGCGATGCCGACGGCGAGCCCGCCGTCCTCGTGAACGAACTCGCGATGCGCCCGCACAACTCCGGCCACTGGACGCAGGACGGCGCGATCACCTCGCAGTTCGCCAACCACGTCCGTGCCGTGCTCGATCTGCCGCTCGGGGATCCGCGCCCGCGCGCCCCCTGGACCGTGATGGCCAACGTCCTCGGCGGCGACTACCCCGACATGTATGCCGCGTACCTCCATTGCATGGCACGCGACCCGCAGTTGAAGATCCACATGTACGGAAAGGACGTGAAGCCCGGCCGCAAGGTCGGACACGTCAACACCTACGGCGACGACCTGGCCGACGTGCGTGAGCGCGCCGCGCACGCCGCCGGATACCTGCGAGGAACGATCACCGAATGACCTCCAGCCCCTCCGGGAAGTCCACCGCCCCGCTCATCGGCATCGTCATGGGCTCCGACTCCGACTGGCCCGTCATGGAGGCCGCCGCCCAGGCGCTCGACGAGTTCGAGATCCCCTACGAGGTCGACGTCGTCTCCGCGCACCGCATGCCGCGCGAGATGATCGCCTACGGCGAGGACGCGGCCGACCGCGGGCTCAAGGCGATCATCGCCGGCGCCGGCGGCGCCGCCCACCTGCCCGGCATGCTCGCCTCCGTCACCCCGCTGCCGGTCATCGGCGTCCCGGTCCCGCTGAAGTACCTGGACGGCATGGACTCGCTGCTGTCCATCGTGCAGATGCCGGCCGGTGTGCCGGTCGCGACGGTCTCCGTCGCCGGGGCCCGCAACGCCGGGCTGCTCGCCGCCCGCATCCTCGCCGCCCACGACCCCGACATCCTGGGCCGGATGCGCGACTTCCAGCAGGAGCTGAACGAAGCCGCCACCGAGAAGGGCAAGCGGCTGCGCAACAAGGTCGCCTCCCCGGCCGGCTTCGGCTTCGGGGGCAAGTGATGGCGGCGGACCCGCGGGTGAGTGACCTCCTCGCGGAGTTCCCCATCGTCGACGGTCACAACGACCTGCCCTGGGCGCTGCGCGAACAGGTCCGCTACGACCTCGACCAGCGCGATATCGCCGGCGACCAGTCCGCGTATCTGCACACCGACCTGCCCCGGCTGCGGGCCGGCGGCGTCGGCGCGCAGTTCTGGTCGGTCTACGTACGCTCCGACTACCAGGGCGACCACGCCGTCAGCGCCACCCTGGAACAGATCGACGTCGTACGTCAGCTGATCGCCCGTTACCCCGGCGAGCTGCGGCTCGCGCTCACCGCCGACGACATGGAGGCCGCCCGCGCGGCCGGTGTCATCGCGTCCCTGATGGGCGCCGAGGGCGGCCACTCCATCGACAACTCGCTCGCCACCCTGCGCGCCCTGCACCAGCTGGGCGTCCGCTACATGACGCTCACCCACAACGACTCGCTGGCGTGGGCGGATTCGGCGACCGACGAGCCGCGGGCCGGCGGCCTGAGCGCCTTCGGCGAGGAGGTCGTCCGTGAGATGAACCGCCTCGGCATGCTCGTCGACCTCTCGCATGTCGCCGCGGACACCATGCGCGACGCGCTGCGGGTCAGCCGGGCGCCGGTGATCTTCTCGCATTCGTCGTCGCGTGCGGTCTGCGGCCATCCGCGCAACATCCCCGACGACGTCCTGGCGCAGCTGCCGGCCAACGGCGGTGTCGCGATGGCCACCTTCGTCCCGAAGTTCGTGCACCCCGAGGTCGGCGCGTGGGTGCTGCGGGCGGACGAGAACATGCGCGCGCACGGCTTCCACCACCTCGACACCACCCCCGCGGGCATGCGGGTGCAGCGGGCCTTCCAGGAGGCGCACCCGATGCCCGAGGCCACCTCGGCGACCGTCGCCGACCACCTCGACCACATGCGGGAGGTCGCCGGCATCGACCACCTCGGCCTCGGCGGCGACTACGACGGCACCGCCTTCACGCCGACCGACCTGGCGGACGTGGCGAGCTACCCGAACCTGATCGGGGAGCTGCTGGACCGCAAGTGGTCCACCGCCGACCTCGCCAAGCTCACCTGGCAGAACGCCGTGCGCACGCTGCGCGCCGCCGAGGACGTGGCACGCGCCGAGCAGGCCGTTCGCGGCCCGTCGAACGCCACGATCGAGCAGCTGGACGGCTGACCGTACGGCTGACCGCACCCCACACGCGCACCGGCGGGCCCTGGCGAAGGGGGCCCGCCGGTGCGCGTTCCGCGTCCGGTCAGTTGTCGCGCAGGCAAAGGCAGAAGGGGTGCCCGACGGGGTCGAGGTAGACCCGGAAGTCCTGCCGGTCGTCGTCGTGCTGGACCAGCTTCGCGCCGAGTCCCAGCACCTTCGCCTCGGCCTCCGGCAGGTCCGCACGCCGCACGTCGAAGTCGAGGTGGAGCTGCTGCGGCTGCTCCTGTCCCGGCCACTGCGGCGCCCGGTAGTCCGTCACCTGCTGGAACGCGAGCCTCCTGCCCTCCGGCCCGGCGACCTCGAACCAGTCCCCTTCGCCCTCCACCTGCCAGCCGAGCACCTCGGCGTAGAAGCCGGCGAGCGCCTGCGGGTCGGGACAGTCCAGTGCGACGACGCCGAGCTCGATCAGAGCCATGGCGTTACCTCCTTATGGAGTCAACAGGTAACCGTGTTACTGCATGATGGCCCTTCACCGGTAACGTGGCAAGGGTGGCGGACCGTACAGCGCCGACGTCCCTGCTGCTGGTGCAGGACCTGGTGAACACCCTCGACATCGAGACCGGCGCGGACACCCTGACCGCGGACGGCGGGCTCGGTGCCTTCCTCGACGACCACGGCCTGTCCGCACTCGCCCCGCGGCGCGGAGAGCCGGCGGCCGTGCGCGGGCTGGCGGAGCTGCGGGAAGCACTGCGGGCCGTCTGCCTCGCGCACACCGCGGGCACCGAGCTGCCGGAAGCCGCCGCCCGGACGCTGGACCGGCTGCTGTCCCGGGCACCTCTCGTCCTCGCCGTCGCCCCCGACGGCGCCACCGCCCTCCGCCCGGCAGCCTCACTCCACGGCACCGACCGGCTGACGGCCCTGATAGCCGCGGGCATCGCCACCGCCGCCGCGGACGGCACCTGGACCCGGCTCAAGGCATGCGAGGCCCACGACTGCCGTTGGGCGTTCTACGACAAGAGCCCGGCCGGCCGCAGCCGCTGGTGCACCATGGCGGTCTGCGGCAGCCGGGCGAAGATGCGGACCTACCGCGCCAGACGCGCGGAGTCCGATCAGTAGCTGCTGGGGGCTACGCCTGCGGGCGGCCCAGCGCCCGGTAGGTCCAGCCGGCCTTGCGCCACAGCTCCGGGTCCAGCGCGTTGCGGCCGTCCAGGATGCGGCGTACGGAGACCGCCTCGCCCAGCGCGGCCGGGTCCAGCTCGCGGAACTCGCGCCACTCCGTCAGATGCAGCACCGCGTCAGCGCCGCGCACCGCCTCCAGGGCGGTGTCCGCGTAGGCGAGGGTCGGGAAGAGCCGGCGGGCGTTCTCCATGCCCTTGGGGTCGTAGACGGTCACCTGGCCGCCCTGGAGGTGGATCTGCCCCGCGACGTTGAGCGCGGGGGAGTCGCGTACGTCGTCCGAGTCCGGCTTGAACGTCGCACCCAGCACGGCGATCCGCTTGCCGAGGAAGCCGCCGCCGACCGCGGTACGGGCCAGCTCGACCATGTGGCCGCGGCGCCGCATGTTGATCGAGTCGACCTCGCGCAGGAACGTCAGCGCCTGGTCGGCGCCCAGCTCACCGGCGCGGGCCATGAACGCCCGGATGTCCTTGGGCAGGCAGCCGCCGCCGAAGCCGATACCGGCCCGCAGGAACTTCTTGCCGATCCGCTCGTCGTGCCCGATGGCCTCGGCCAGCTTCACCACATCGCCGTCGGCCGCCTCGCAGACCTCCGCCATCGCGTTGATGAAGGAGATCTTTGTGGCCAGGAACGAGTTGGCGGAGGTCTTGACCAGCTCGGACGTCGGGTAGTCCATGACGATGAACGGCGAGCCCTCGCCGACCGGTGTGGCGTACACCTCGCGCAGCAGCGCCTCGGCGCGCTCACTGGCCACACCGACGACGATCCGGTCCGGGTGCAGGGTGTCCTTGACGGCGAAGCCCTCGCGCAGGAACTCCGGGTTCCAGGCCAGCTCGGCCTCGGCACCGGCCGGCGCCAGCTCCGCGAGCCGCTCGGCGAGCCGGGCCGCGCTGCCCACCGGCACCGTCGACTTGCCGACGACCAGCGTCGGCCGGGTCAGATGCGGTGCCAGCGCCTCGAAGGCGCTCTCCACGTAGGACATGTCGCAGGCGTACTCGCCGTGCTTCTGCGGGGTGTTCACACAGACGAAGTGCACATCGCCGAAGGCACCGGCCTCCTCGTAGGAGGTGGTGAAGCGCAGCCGGCCACTGGAGCCCTCGAACCCGGCGACATGGCGGCGCAGCAGCTCCTCCAGGCCCGGCTCGTACATCGGGACCTCGCCCCGCTGCAGCATCTCGATCTTCTCGGGCACCACGTCCAGACCCAGCACCTCGAAGCCCAGCTCGGCCATGGCGGCGGCGTGGGTGGCACCGAGGTAACCGGTGCCGATCACGGTGATCTTGAGGGCCATGGATGCTCCAGGTGCTCACAGGGAAAAGGCGCTGACCGAGCATAGTCGGGCACCCGGCGGACTCCACAGGCCGCTGGGCGGGCCCGGTGCCCGGTCACTGTCGGCAACCTCACGTATCCCGCGGCCGGACAGGCGCCTAGACTCCTGGGGTATCGGGTTACTTAACGGTAGTTAGCACAAGCAGCCAGCTCTCAGGGGAGTGAGAAACCTTGGCGGGAACCGCTGATTTCGATCTGTACCGGCCGTTGGAGGAGCACGACATGCTCCGCGAGTCGGTGCGTTCGCTCGCCGAGGCGAAGATCGCGCCCTTCGCCGCCGCGGTGGATGAGGAGGCGCGCTTCCCGCAGGAGGCGCACGACGCGCTGGTCGCGGGCGACCTGCACGCCGTCCACGTCCCGGAGGCCTACGGCGGCGCCGGCGCCGACGCGCTGGCCACCGTCATCGTCATCGAGGAGGTCGCCCGCGTCTGCGCCTCGTCCTCCCTCATCCCGGCGGTCAACAAGCTCGGCTCGCTGCCGGTGATCCTCTCCGGCTCCGAGGAGCTCAAGGCGAAGTACCTCGGCCCGCTGGCCAAGGGCGACGGGATGTTCTCCTACTGCCTGAGCGAGCCGGACGCCGGCTCGGACGCGGCCGGGATGAAGACCAAGGCCGTACGCGACGGCGACTTCTGGGTCCTCAACGGCGTCAAGCGCTGGATCACCAACGCCGGCGTCTCCGAGTACTACACCGTCATGGCGGTCACCGACCCCACGGCCCGCTCCAAGGGCATCTCCGCGTTCGTCGTGGAGAAGGGCGACGAAGGCGTCTCCTTCGGCGCGCCGGAGAAGAAGCTCGGCATCAAGGGCTCCCCGACCCGTGAGGTCTACCTCGACAACGTCCGCATCCCCGCGGACCGCATGATCGGCGCCGAGGGCACCGGCTTCGCCACCGCCATGAAGACCCTGGACCACACCCGCATCACCATCGCCGCCCAGGCGCTCGGCATCGCCCAGGGCGCCCTGGACTACGCCAAGGGATACGTCCAGGAGCGCAAGCAGTTCGGCAAGCCGATCGGCGACTTCCAGGGCGTGCAGTTCATGCTCGCCGACATGGCCATGAAGCTGGAGGCCGCCCGCCAGCTCACCTACGCCGCGGCCGCCAAATCCGAGCGCATCTCCGGCGGCGGCAAGGCCGAGGACCTCACCTTCTTCGGCGCAGCGGCCAAGTGCTACGCCTCCGACGCCGCCATGGAGATCACCACCGACGCCGTCCAGCTGCTCGGCGGCTACGGCTACACCCGCGACTACCCCGTCGAGCGGATGATGCGCGACGCCAAGATCACCCAGATCTACGAGGGCACCAACCAGGTCCAGCGCATAGTGATGGCGCGCAACCTGCCGTAACGGCCCCCGCAGCACCCTCCGTACGACCGAGGCCCCGCCGAATCGGCGGGGCCTCGGTCGTACTGCGGACGTTTCCGGTCGGCTGCGTCAGTCGCTGCTGACCGTGACCTTCTCGTCGTTGTTCAGCTGCTGCACGAGCTGCTGGAGCTTGGCCTTGTCCCACAGGAGGTTGCCGCCGGAGCTGCCGGCGATCGGCATGTTCATCGACTTGCCCTCGCCGCCCGTGACGCCCTTCATCGCGAAGAACATCTCGCCCAGGTTGAACAGGCTCATGTCCTTGTCGGTGATGACCGTGTCCAGGCCGGCGCTCATCGTCGGATAGAGCTTGAAGGGGTTCAGGATCGTGCCCGGGGTCGCGGTCTGGCTCGCCAGGGAGGCCAGGAACTTCTGCTGGTTCTTGGTGCGGTCCAGGTCGCTGCCCGCGAAGGCGTGCCGGGTGCGGACGAAGGCCAGCGCCTGCTGGCCGTTGAGCGTCTGCTTGCCGGCCGGGAAGTCGGCGCCGGCGTTCTTGTCCTTGAACGCCTTGGGGATGTTCATCTCGACGCCGCCGATGGCATCCACGATGCCCGCGAAGCCCGCGAAGCCGATCTCGACGTAGTGGTCGATGTGCAGCTTGGTGTTGGACTCGACGGTGCGGACGAGGAGCTCGGGGCCGTCCTCGGCGTAGGCCGCGTTGAGCTTGGTGTGCCGGCCGGTGCCCGGGTACTTCTTGCCGGAGTCCGAGCCCACGAAGGACGGTATGACGACGTCCGAGTCGCGCGGCAGCGAGATCAGGGTCGGGCCGTTGCTGCCGTCGTGCAGGATCATCATCGAGTCGGTCCGCTTGCCCTCGGCCGAGCCGGTGTGCAGCTTCTGCTTCTCCGCGGCGGACATGCCCTCGCGGCTGTCCGAGCCCACGATCAGGTAGTTCGTGCCGTCGCCGGCCTCGGGGCGGTCGATGACCTTGCTCAGGTCCACCTCGCGGCGCACCTTGCCGTCCGCCCAGAAGTAGGTGGCGACCGAGGTGATGAGCAGCACCGTGACCAGGGTCAGCACGGTCCACTTGATGCGGCGGCCCCAGTTGGGGCGCGGCCGGGCGCCGCGGCCGGCCTGGTCGTCGTAACCGCCGCCGTGGCCACCGCCGCGGCCGGCGCCGTCGCCGTAGACCTGGCCGGTGTTGTAGCCGCTGTCGTAGTCGTCGTAGCCCTGGGACTGCTGCGGCGGCACGGTGCCCCGGCGCGGGGACATCGACGGCGGCAGCGGCGGCTCGTGCCGCGGTGAGCCGTGGCCGGCATCGCGCCGCACCTGCGGCATGGCGCGCGCACCCTCCGGCTCGGCGCTGCCGCTGCCGCGTCCGTACTGGTTGCCGGGCCGGCCGCTTCCGTTGCCGGCGCCCGGGCGGGGGGTGCCCCCTTGCCACTCATTCATAGGGTGAAGTGTGCCCGCCGAAGGGGGGCGCTCCATAGGGCGGGTGCGGTATCGGGCCACTGCTGTTGCAGAGCTGATGCAAAGCGACAGCCCACTACCGCCGCATACCGCAAGGCGCCCGACCATTCAGGCGGCGCAGGTGGAATCAGCCATTCCGGACGGTCGGCGGGTGCCCGGGGAGACCCGTGTCACGCCCGGTGCGGGGCGGCCCTCAAATCGAGCCGCTTACGCTGGCACCATGACCGATCTCGTCACCATCAGCCCGGAGAGCGAACCCGAGGGCAAGCCCACCGCCGTCTCCCGCACCACGTTGTCGCACATCATGACGGCCGGCGACACCAATCTTCTCGGGACCGTGCACGGTGGCGTGATCATGAAACTGGTCGACGACGCGGCGGGCGCGGTGGCCGGCCGGCACTCCGGCGGACCCGCGGTCACCGCCTCCATGGACGAGATGGCCTTCCTGGAACCGGTCCGCGTCGGCGACCTGGTCCACGTCAAGGCCCAGGTGAACTGGACCGGCCGGTCCTCGATGGAGGTCGGCGTACGCGTCCTGGCCGAGCGGTGGAACGAATCCACCCCGGCCCAGCAGGTCGGCTCCGCCTACCTCGTGTTCGCCGCCGTCGACGAACACGGCAAGACCCGCCGGGTGCCGCCCGTGCTGCCCGAGACCGAGCGGGACAGGCGCCGCTATCAGGAGGCGCAGATCCGGCGCACCCACCGCCTCGCCCGACGCCGCGCGATCATGGAGCTGCGCGAACGACGCGCCGCCGAAGGACTCGACGACGCATGAGGCGCCGCACGAGCGCCACCGCCGGGCCCGCCGGCGCCGCCAGCCCCAGACCGATGACCGTGCCGGCCGCCGCGCACAGCACATCGCCGGCATCGGCGATCCGCCCGGCCCGCATCACCAGCTGAGCCGCCTCCAGGGCCACACTCAGCCCCACCCCCGTCAGGAACGCCCCCGCCGCCGATCCCCGGGGCGCCGCGAAGCGCAGCAGCAACGGCACCGGCACGAACAGCGCCGCATTCGCGAACTGCTGCCTGACCAGCATCGACAGCTCCTCCGGCGGCAGCTGCGCACCCGGGTCTAGCAGCCCCGCGCCGGGCAGCCACCACACCGTGGCGTCCGCCGAGCCCACCGGCTGGCTCGGGGTGAGCGTCGCCACCAGGAGCAGCAGCAGCCAGCCGGCCAGCAGCGCCGCGGCCGTACGGCGCGGCGCGCGGCTGCGGGGGGCGAGCTGCCCCCAGAGCGCGAGGGCCAGCGCCGACGCCAGGGCCGCGGCCAGGAACAGCGCCACCGTGGTGGGGGTGATGCCCAGGACGACCTGCCACACGAGGGTGCCCCTTCGAAGAGATCCGGTACGGGGAAGCGAGTATCAGGCGCAGCTCCAGCGGGTGACGAAGACCGTCCCGGCGTGCTCCATGACACCCCGCACGCATTCGCCGGCGAACATCTCCACCCGGCCGCCCAGCGTCACCGCGCCGCGCGCCGTGCGCCGGCTCCCGAACCACCCCGGGAACGCGGTGATCCTCGCGTTCTTGCGCTGATAGCCCAGCCGTACGCCGATCTCACCGCGGCCCGCCGCCCCCGAGCGCCGGTATGTCGCGGTGTACGTTCCCGTCGCCCCCACCGGCCCGCGCAGGCACAGCTGCCCGCCCACCAGGTCGCCGCAGCCGGTCGGCGCGGCGGGGGCCGGCGGAGTCGCGGCCACGGTGGCCGCGACCAGGCACAGCGAGGCCAGCGCGACCCCTGCCCGCCGCGCGGACGCCCGCGAGGCCGGCCGCCCCGGGGGCGGGGAGTCCCCGGTACGCCGGGGCGCGGGCACGGTCACGGGCACACCGCCTGGTCGCCGGTGACCGCCGTGTAGCCGCCCGGCAGCTGCGGGGTCTCCTCCGCCCGGACCGGGTTCACCGCCTTGTAGTCGGCGCCGATCGTCACCTTCAGCACCGGGCCCAGATTCGCCGCCGGCCGCAACTGCGCACCGGGCAGCGCCGCGGCCAGGGTGCGGGCCGAGCGGTCCCAGCGCGGGTCGTAGGCGATGAAGGTGCGGGCCACCGGGGCGCCGACGGCGTTGCCCGGGAGGCCGGTGGTGGCGAAGCCCGCGGTGTGCAGCGCCTTCGAGGCGGCGGTGCCCAGGCCGCGTCGTGTGCTGCCGTTGTAGACCTGCACCCGGATCTGGTTCGGCGGGACGTCCACGACCGTGGCGCGCGGCTTCTTCGGCGCGTTCTTCGGCGGGTGCACGGCGAGGGGCTTGTCATCGCGCAGGGCCTGGAACAGCCGCTGCGACTGCACCGGTTCCCAGCTCAGGGTCGAACCGACGCCCGGCACCTTGATCCCGGTGCCGCTGCGCAGCGGCACCGAGGTGAACTCCGACGATGAGGGCGTGAAGCCGCGCATCGCCTGCCCGAGGTCGACCATGTCGTTGGCGTCGAACCCCGAGTCCGCCCGCACCGACTGGAGCATCGTGTCGGCGACCTCCTTGAAGCGGATCGGGTTCATCAGCACCCCGGAGGAGGTGACCTTGTGGATGAGGGCGGCCAGGAACCGCTGCTGGCGCTGCATCCGGCCCAGGTCGGCGGTGCCGTCGATATGCCGCGACCGCACATACTGGAGCGCCGCACCGCCGTTGAGCTGCGATTTCCCGACCGGCAGCGCCAGCCCCGTATGGCTGTCCCGCAGCGGCCGTACGGTGCAGATCTCCACCCCGCCGACCGCGTCCACGCTCCGCATGAAGCTGGTGAAATCGACCTCCAGGTAGTGGTCGATGTGCACCCCGGTCATGTGCTCGACGGTCCGCACGGTGAGGTTGGGGCCGCCCTCCGCGTACGCCGCGTTCAGCTTGATGGCGTGCCGGGGCCGGGCCCTGCCGGTGGTCGCGTCCGTGTGGGCGGGCACCTCGGCGTACGAGTCGCGCGGCAGGCTGACGACGCTGGCGCGGTCCCGCCCGGCGGAGAGGTGCACCAGCATCAGGGTGTCCGTGCAGTGACAGGGCGCACCGCCCAGGTGGTACTTCTGCTTCTCTTCCTTGGTCAGCTTGTCGCGGCCGTCCGTGCCGACGACCAGGAAGTTCAGGCCGTCCCCGCCGCCCGGCCGGTTACTCATGCCCTTGAAGGCGTCGACCCGCCCGATCCCGCTCTGCACCCCGGTGACCATGGCGTGCCCGACGCCGCTCGCGGTCATCAACAGCAGTGAGACGAAGGCGCCGATCCGCAGCCCCCAGCGCTTGCGCGGCGGCCGCCGCTCGCCGGGCCGGTCGGCCTCGCGCTGTGCGGGGCGGCGGGCGCCGGGAGGCGCGGGACGGGGGGAGCGGGACGACGCGGTCACGGGGACTCCTCCGCGGCGGGACGGATGCGAGCGGCAGCCGGCGGGGGCGGGGCGGGGAGGGGGACAGGACGGGACGAAGCCGGCGGGGACACCGTAGGCCGATACGATCGGATGCAAAGCGTCACACGCCGGGCACAGGCCCGGCGGCCACCCGGCTGCCGTCGGTCCGTGTCCCCCGTTCGCGGTAACGTGAGTTGCGTAGAGCGCAGTCCCCCACGCAGTCACCCGGCGAGCGCTGCCGTCGCTGACGGCCTCGCAGCGGGCCGAACCCCGAGGAACCATGCCCCAGCAGCAGCCCCCGGCCGTCTCCGTGATCATGCCGGTGCTCAACGAGGAACGTCACCTGCGCAACGCGGTCCGGCACATCCTGGAGCAGGAGTACGCCGGCGAGATGGAGGTGGTGATCGCCGTCGGCCCGTCCGCGGACCGTACGGAGGAGATCGCCGCCGAGCTCGCGGCCGAGGACCCGCGGGTGCACACCGTCGCCAACCCGACCGGCCGCACCCCCGCCGCGCTGAACGCCGCGATCAAGGCGTCCCGGCACCCGATCGTGGTCCGCGTCGACGGCCACGGCATGCTCTCGCCGAACTACATCGCCACCGCGGTACGCCTCCTGGAGGAGACCGGCGCGCAGAACGTCGGCGGCATCATGCACGCCGAGGGCGAGAGCGCCTGGGAGGACGCGGTCGCCGCCGCGATGACTTCCAGGATCGGCGTGGGTAACGCCGCGTTCCACACCGGCGGCAAGGCCGCCGAGGCCGACACCGTCTACCTCGGGGTGTTCCGGCGCGAGGCGCTGGAGCAACAGGACGGCTACAACGAGGAGTTCATCCGCGCCCAGGACTGGGAGCTGAACTTCCGGATCCGTGAGGCCGGCGGCAAGGTCTGGTTCTCGCCCGAGCTGAAGGTCCAGTACCGCCCGCGGCCGAGCATCAAGGCGCTGGCCAAGCAGTACAAGGACTACGGCAAGTGGCGCCATGTCGTCGCCCGCTACCACTCCGGCTCGATCAACCTGCGCTATCTCGCGCCGCCGACCGCGGTGTGCGCCATCGCTGCGGGCGTCGTGGTCGGCGCCGCCGTCACCCCGTGGGGCTTCGTCGTCCCGGCCGGTTATCTCGCGGCCATCGCCGCGGGCTCGATCCCGGCCGGCAAGGGACTCTCGCTGAAGGCGCGCGCCCAGATCCCGGTGGCGTTGGCGACCATGCACATGGCGTGGGGTGTGGGCTTCCTGACCAGCCCGCGCTCCCTCGCGAAGAAGGTCATCGCCAGCCGACGCCCGGCGGTCCTGGCCGCGGCCGAATAGCCGCCGCACGGCATATGGGAGGGGGCGGGCCGCAGCGGCCCGCCCCCTCCCATATGCCGTGCCGTCAGAAGCTGTACTGCGGGTTCACCTTCATGCAGGCCTTCTTGTCCTCGCCGTTGAGCGCGTCCGCGCTCTCCGGGGCCTTGTCCGCGGCCTTGTCGCCGCCCGGCTGCTTCGGATAGTCGGCACCGTTGCGCCAGTCGTTGCCCACCACGAGCCGCATCTCCCGCACCGAACGGGACTCCTTGACCGCCCCCTTGGGCAGACCCAGCGCCTTGGCCAGCGCGAGGGCGTCACCCCGCTCGCCCTTGTCGCGGTAGGTGAGGGTGGTGTCGGCCTGGGTGCTGAGCGAGGGGTCGGTGCCGGCGGCGGCGTAGCCGAGGCCGCTGAGCCGCTGCTGGATCACGCTCGCCCGGCCGGAGACCGGGCCCGAGACGCTGCTGTTGGTGCCGTTCTGCACGACAACCTCCAGCTCTCCCTTGGGAGTTGACGGCTTCGGATCGGGTGTCGCCTTCTTCTTGGCGTCCTTGCCGTCCAGCGCCGTGTCGTTGCGCAGCATCGCGAACGTCTGCTCCGCCTCGCCGGGCTTGGGCATGACATACGACTCGTCGGGGCTGTACTGCCAGGGCATGGTGACCATCGTGATGCGCTTGGTCGGCACCCGCCGCAGGTCACCGCCCAGGTCGTACAGCTTCTTGACGGTGTCCAGCCCCTCGTCGACGGTCAGCGCGCCGGTCGCGGCCTCCGCCAGATCGCGCAGCTTGCCCGGCTCGGTGAGCTTGGTGCCCGCCTTCAGCTGCCGGACCATCGAGTTCATGTACATGTGCTGGGCCTTGGCCCGGCCGATGTCGGTGTTGTCCTCGAATCCGTAGCGCGTACGCAGCCACTGCAGCGCCTGGATGCCCTTCACGGAGTGGGTGCCCTTGGTCAGCTTCAGCCCGCTGCCGTGGCCCTTGCT
The DNA here is from genome assembly GCF_044767385.1 of Streptomyces sp. NPDC101393. Taxonomy (NCBI): domain Bacteria; kingdom Bacillati; phylum Actinomycetota; class Actinomycetes; order Kitasatosporales; family Streptomycetaceae; genus Streptomyces; species Streptomyces sp. NPDC101393. Next base: position 503,528 of record NZ_JBIWNU010000008.1, read on the forward strand.
GTCGTGCGAGTAGACGTTGTTGTCCACGCACACCGGGACACCGCCGATGGCGTCCGCCATCTCCACCACACCGGAGAAGTCGACCATCATGAAGTGGTCGATGTAGATGCCGGTCAGCTCCTGCCAGGTGGCCAGGGTGCAGCCCGGACCGCCGTGCTGCAGCGACTGGTTGATGGCGGCCTCGGTCTGCGGATAGACCTGGTGGTTCTTCGGGTCGGTGCACTTGGGTATCGGCACCCGGGTGTCGCGCGGGATCGAGATCACCGACATGTTGCTGCGGTCGGCGGAGACGTGCAGCAGCATCTGGACGTCGGCCAGCGGCTTGCGGTCCGCGTCCTGCCGTGCGCCGCCGAGCTTGATGTTCGCCTTGCTGTTCCGGCCGTCCGACCCCAACAGCAGGATGTTGAGCGGGGTCTGCCCGAAGGCGTTGGCGTCCGGCTTCTGCAGCCCGGAGCCCCCCAACGACCGGGGCGCCTTACGCAGCTTGGAGTTCAGATGCTCGTAGTAGAGATACCCGGCGCCCGCTCCGCCGACCAGCAGCACCGCGACACCGATCGCGGTCCAGCGCAGTGCCTTGCGGCCCTTGCGGCGGCGCGGCCGCCCTCTGCGGTGGCCGCCGCCGTCGGCCGCCCCGCCGTCACCGTCCACCGGGACGTCGCCGTCCGGCGGCGTCCAGCCCGGTGAGTCCGGCGGCAGGCTGGGCGCCTCCTCCTGCGGGCCGCCGTCCCGGCTCAACTCCTGTGTGCCGGTCCGGCGCCGACGTGATCGTTCACCACGCACACTGCTCTGCCGCATGCGGCCATCTCCCCGTTGTCAGTTGTGGTGCGCCAGGCGCCCTGGCGGGGCGGCCGGGTCCCGCTCAGATCACTTGGCGCAGATGTTCTTGTCATCCGCATTGACGTTCTGGACCCCGTCCGGGGTTTCGGTCGGCGCCTCGACGGGTGTACCCGGTGCTGTGAAGTCCTTGCCGAGGACGAGCTTCATGGGCACCCGGTCGCCGGCGTCCTGCGCCGACTTCTTGAGCGCGCTCTTGGGCAGGCCCATCCAGTCGGCCAGGGTGGCGGCCTGGTCGGCCTGGTTCGGGGCGTATTCGAGGCGGGTGGCGGACAGCTTCGCCGGGGCGTTGCCGGCGTTGGTCGAGAGCTTGGCGGCCTTCATGTTCTGCAGCCAGTCCACGGTCTCCTGGGCCGCGCCGATCGGGCCGCCGCCGTTGGTGACGTCGACGCGTACGGTCTCCGGCGGGGCCTTCTTGACCGGCGCGCTCTTCTTGGCGCCCTTGCCCTTCTTGCCCTTGGCCAGGGTGTGGTCGGCCCGCACCATCTGGAACAGCGGGTCGGCCTTGGGCTTGTCCAGGACGACGGTCGCCGGGTCCTCGGGGTTGTCCAGCACCGGCACCGTCGCGAAGGTGATCTTGTCGATGTCGACCTTCTTGAGGTCGGTGCCGAAGTCCAGCAGCTTGCCCGCGCTGCCGATGCCGGTGTCGACGGTCAGCGCCTTGGTCGCCGCCTGGCTGACGTCCAGGAGCTTGGAGGGGCTGCTGAAGGCACTGGACTTCATCTTGCGGATCATCGAGCTGAGGAACTGCTGCTGCAGCTCGATCCGGCTCAGGTCACTGCCGGTCCCGATGGTGTGCCGGGTCCGCACGAACGCCAGCGCCTGCTCGCCCTTCACGATGTGCCGGCCCGCGGCCAGCTTCAGATGCGACTTGGGGTCGTTGATGGGCTTGGCCGCGCACACCTCGACACCGTCCACCGCTTCGGACAGCTCCTTGACCGCGTTGAAGTCGGCCATCATGAAGTGATTGATCTTCAGGCCGGTCAGCTTCTCGACGGTGCGCCAGGTGCAGCCCGGGTCCCGCCCCTCCTGGCCCAGGCTCGTGTTGAACCGCACATTCTGCTCGCCGGGGATGACCTTGCTCGACCCGTCCTTCTGCTTCGTAGGGCAGTTGGGGATGTCGGTCATCATGTCGCGCGGGATGCTCAGCGCGGTGGCGTTGGTGCGGTCCTTGGAGACATGCATCAGCACGGTGGTGTCGGCGTGCCCGACACTGCCGGCGTCGCCGTAGCCCGCATTCCCCTTGCCGGAACGGGAGTCGGTCCCGATGATCAGGACATTGACCGGGCCCTCGGACACCGCGTCGTTCTCGACGCCGACATCGACCTTGTCGATGTTGCCGTCCAGCTGCTGGTAGATGAAGTACGCGCCCCCGGCGGCGGCGACGAGGACGAACCCCACCACTCCGGCCGTCCAGTACAGCGCCTTCTTCTTCCCCGACTTCTTCGGCTTGCGCTTCCGCCGGCTCGCCGGGCCCGCCGCGGCGGCCGCCGCGCGATTGCCCGCGCGCCGCTCCGCCCGGCGACCGGTGGGACGTTCGTCCCCGTCCGACGCGTCGCCATCGCCGCGCCGGTCGCGCTGGGTGGGCAGCGGGCGGGTGTCGGTGTCGCCGCCCGCCGCGCCCGGGTCGCGCCGGGCACGTCTGGAGCCGGGCGCCCTACGCGGGGAGGGGCGATCCGCGGCTTGACCGGCAGGGTCAAGCCGCAGTTCGTAGTTTCCGGTGTCCGGATCGAACACCCACTGATCGGCGGGATCGACGTTGTTGTCGCCCGCCCGCCCACGGCCTTGCGCGTCCACGGTGCCTTGAGTCCTCCGTCGGTGCCACGCGGCGCCATCCCCTCAAGGCGCTCGGGTCGGTCGATAGTGCTCTACAGGTCAACGGCCCGCTGGTCGTGCGGGCCGGATCGCTCACACTATCCGCCCAGTTCAGCGCCGAGCGACGCCCGTGACAAATTCCACTTCCCTACAACTGGGCAATCCGCCCAATCCATTCGAGTCGTTGAGCGTACCTTTGCGGCATCTTTATTCGCAGATCCCGCGTTCTGCGGTGGTTCCGGGAAACGTGGGGTCCGAAGAGCCCCGAGGAGCCGGACGCTCGCCGTCGGAGGCGTCGCTCTTCCCCGTCCGGGCCGGACCGCCCGCGGCCTGCTCGGTGGGCTCGACGGTCACCGGAAGATCCTTGCGCAGCTTCCCGAACAGCTGCCCGGCCCCCGGTTGCACCAGCTCATCGCGATTGGGGTCCATGCGGTACTTCCGCCGCGGCACCGTCAGGAACTGCACGCGGTCGGTGGGAATGCTGCGCATGCTGCGGACCAATTCGTACAGCCCGGTGAGCGATGCGAGATCCTTGTCGGTGGTCAGCGAACTCGTCGCGGCGTCCAACAGCGGGTACATCCGCGTCGGATTGAGCAGCACACCATTGCTCTGCACTTTCTTCACCAGAGCGCCAAGAAACTGCTGCTGCCGTTCCATACGCTGGGTGTCACTGCCGTTGCCGAGGCTCTTGCGCGCCCGGACATAGCCGAGCGCTTCCTCACCCAGCAGCGTCTGGCGGCCCTTGGGCAGCACGAGATGTGCCGCATGGTCATTGACGGGCCGCGGCAGGCAGACCTCGACACCGTCCACCGCGTCCACCATCTTCTTGAAACCGACGAAGTCGATGATCATGTGGTGGGTGATGCGGATCCCGGTCATCTTCTCGACCGTACGGATCGTGCAGCCGGCGCCGGCGAACTGGAACGCCCAGTTGAACTGCACCGTCTGCGACTCGATCTCCTTGCCGTCGGAACGCCTGCAGTGCGGCGTCAGCACCATCAGATCGCGCGGGATGCTCACCGCGGTGGCGCTTTGCCGGTCCGCCGCCAGATGCAGCAGGATCGTGGTGTCCGAACGCTGGGTGCCGCTGTCCGCGCCGTACTCGCCATTGCCGTCGCCGCGATTGTCGGAGCCGATCAGCAGGATGTTCTCGGTGTCCGGCGGGCCCGCCGCCGGCCGCTCCGACTCGTACTTCAGCAGCTCTCTGAGGGTGGCGCTGTCGAAGTGGATGTTGCCGTTGAGTTTGGTGTAGGCCAGCCAGCCCAGCCCACCCGTGGCCAGCACGAGGACCGCGAGGCCGAGCGCGGCCCAGCGCATCCAGCGCACGGGACGGCGCGGGGTACGCGGCGGGCCGGGGCCGTCCGCCACCGCGGGGTTCCACTTGGTGGGCCGCTCGGCCCAGAGGCCCCACCCGGTCACCGGACGCGGTCGGCCCGCCTCCGGGCCCCTCCCCGACGGCCGCCGCGCCGGTGGCGTCGGCCCGGTGCCCTCGGCGGGGCCCTGGCGGTCGGAAGGGGGTTCCGGGCTCTCGGTCACGTGCGTCCATCCCTCACGGAGTCGGCATGCGCGCCCGCACGCGGGGCCCGGTGCGGACAGCGGACGGAGGAACCCCGCGCAGGGTGGTTCGTACCCAAGATCATGGACCGGAACGGGCGGACCGGCCCGCTCCCAGGGGAGTCCTCTCCGCCGGACGGGGGAGAACGGCCCCTCCGGGCCGCCCCCACCCCTCCGCTCAGGAACCGGCCGACGCCCGGAAGGTGACCCTCTCGTCGGACTCGCGTGCGGCCAGACCGTCCGCGCCCAGCTGATCGAGATGCCGGCACAGCACCACCGAGCCACCCGTCGCCAGCGGCGCGTACAACCCGAGGGACAGCCCCCGCCAGCTGTCGTACGCCAGGCCCGACAGCACCCGGGGCGCATCCGGCAGCCCGCCGGCGGCGGCATCGTCCAGCGCACGGGCCACGGTCTCCGTGCCCGTCAGCTCCGCACCGCCGACGACCAGCGCCGCCTCGCCCGGGTCCACCGGCGCGAACGGCGCGAAGCGGTCGCCCTGCCCCGGCACCTCCACCGCGTAGTCGGCGAAGCCCGCGGGCGCTGCGGGGAAACGGCCGCCCAGCGGGCGCAGCGCCAGCGCCACCCGCTCCCCGGAGCAGGCACGCGCCTCCTCCAGCCGGTCGGGGCCGGTCACGACCAGGTCCGCTGCGGACGGATCGCCGTCCACCTCGGCCACCACCCCCACCGACGAACACGCCAGCAACCAGACGGCGGTCTGCCAGTGGGCAGGCAGCAGCAGTGCGAGCCGGTCGCCGGGCGCGGCGGCCAGATCGCCCTGGAGATAGTTGGCGGTCTTCGCCACCCAATTGGCGAAGGTCGCGACGGACAGTTCCACGCGCTCGCCGGTGGCGTCGTCGTAGAAGGTCACGAGCGGGCGGGCCGGGTCCGCGGCGAGCGCGGAACGCAGCAGGTCGGCGGGGGTGCGATCGGTGGCGTTCATCGCGGTCAGATTACGCGCGGCACGCACTGACGGTCAGTCGGGCAGGACGGCTCGGGCCACCGGATCGGCCGATGCCCCGTCAGGTCAGCGATGGCGCGTCCCGCCCCGCCGTCCCAGGATTTCGACCATGCGCCCCTTCCTCGCCCTCCTCGCGATCACCCTCGGCGCCGCGGGCACCGCCGCGCTCACCCTGCCCCCCGACGCGCCGGCCGGTGCGGCCGCCACCCGGCCCGCACACCACCTCGCCCCACCCGCCGTGCCGCCACGGGCCACACCGGGGAGCACCCAGTCGCTGCCGGTCGCGGAGGCGGGGCACACGGCCGCCGTGCCGGGAGCCGACCGGGCCGCTCCGCCGGCGCCCGGCGTACGCGGTGTGCCCGCACGCGCCGTACGGCCGTTCTCGCTCGTCGGTGTCGTCTGGGACGACGCGGCGACCGAGCTCCACGGCCGGGTACAGGTCCGCACCCGCGCCACCGGCACCGGCAACTGGTCCACCTGGCAGGACGTACAGGCCCACAACGACGACCAGCCCGACCTGGACTCCCCCGAACGGCAGGGCCGGGTGCGCGGCAGCAGCGCGCCCCTGTGGGTCGGTGACTCCGACGCCGTGGCGATGCGCGTCATCCCGCAGGCCGACGACCGCGCACCGGCCACTCTCCCCGGCGGACTTCGGCTGGAACTCGTCGATCCCGGCGCCGCACCGCAGGCCGAGCGCGGCGTGCAGCACGACCTCCCGGCGGCCCAGGCCGGGCGCACCCCGGCCGGTCCGTTCACCGGGCCGCGCCCGCGGATCGTCACCCGGGCCGGCTGGGGCGCCGACGAGAAGATCCGCCAGCCGGGATACGGCTACACCGGCACCGTGCGGGCCGCCTTCGTCCACCACAGCGCCACCGGCAACAACTACACGTGCGCTCAGGCACCTTCGGTGATCCGCGCCATGTACCGCTACCACGTCAAGAGCAGCGGCTGGCGGGACATCGGCTACAACTTCCTCGTCGACAAGTGCGGAACCGTCTACGAGGGCCGCGCGGGCGGCGTCGACAAGCCGGTCATGGGCGCCCACACCCTCGGCTTCAACACCGACAGCACCGGCATCGCCGTGCTCGGCACCTTCACCGGCACCGAACCGCCCGAAGCCGCCATCGACGCCGTCGCCGGCCTGACGGCCTGGAAACTTGGCTTGAACGGCATCAACCCGGCCGCCACGACGCAGCTGCGGTCCGGCGGCGGCAACCGCTTCAAGAAGGGCGCCACCGTCCAACTGAACGTCATCTCCGGCCACCGTGACGGCTTCCGCACCGAATGCCCGGGCGCCCGCCTCTACGCCAAACTCGGCGCCGCCCGCACCGCGGCGGCCCGTCTCCAGGGCCGCTGACGGGGCGACCGGACCATCGGACGGATGTGCGACGCGGTTCGTGACCCTGACCACTGAACCGATCCACCGCGCGGCACGTCCTAACCGCTACGGCCCCCCTGTCGCCCCCGGCGCCAGGCGGCACCGGGAACGTCCCGCCGGGCACGAGCGGAAAACCGTCTGCCTACACTGGTCCGCCGATCGGCCGACCCCAGCAGGAAGCAGAGGACACCGTGAGCGTCGCGTGTGCAGCCGCCGGGCCGCGGTCGGCGATGAGGCCGCCGCACCGTTGCACTGCGCGGGCGGGGAAGCGAACAGAGGACACCGTGAGCGTCGCGTGTGCAGCCGCCGGGCCGCGGTCGACGACGAGAGCCGCACCGCTGCGCTGCGCGGGCGGAGAAGCGAACAGAGGGCACAGTGACTGAAGCGATCCTCCTGGTCGGCGGCAAGGGCACCAGGCTGCGCCCGCTGACGGTGCACACGCCCAAGCCCATGGTCCCGGCCGCCGGTGTGCCCTTCCTCACCCATCAGCTGGCGCGCGCCCGCGCCGCGGGTGTCGAACACATCGTCCTCGCCACCTCCTACCTCGCCGAGGTCTTCGAGCCGTACTTCGGCGACGGATCCGAGCTCGGCCTGCACCTGGAGTACGTCACCGAGGAAGAGCCGCTCGGCACCGGCGGCGCCATCCGCAACGTCGCCTCCCGGCTGCACTCCGCGCCCGGTGACCCGGTGCTGATCTTCAACGGCGACATCCTCACCGGCCTGGACATCGCGGCCCTCGTCGACACCCACCGCACCACCCGCGCCGACGTCTCGCTGCACCTCACCCGGGTCGAGGACCCACGCGCCTTCGGCCTGGTGCCCACCGACGGCACCGGCCGGGTCAGCGCCTTCCTGGAGAAGCCGCAGACTCCCGAGGAGATCGTCACCGACCAGATCAACGCGGGCGCCTACGTCTTCAACCGGTCCGTCATCGACACCATCCCGGCCGGCCGCCCGGTCTCCGTCGAACGGGAGACGTTCCCCGGGCTGCTCGCCGACGGCGCGCACCTCCAGGGCATGGTCGACTCGACCTACTGGCTCGACCTCGGCACCCCGCAGGCCTTCGTCCGCGGATCCGCCGACCTCGTCCTCGGCCGCGCCCCCTCGCCCGCCGTGCCCGGCCGCCGCGGCGACCGGCTCGTCATGGAGGGCGCCGAGGTCGCGCCGGACGCGAAGCTCACCGGCGGCACCGTCGCCGGGCCCGGCGCGGTCATCGGCGCGGGCGCACGGGTCGACGGCAGCGCCGTCCTCGAAGGCGCGGTGATCGAGCCGGGCGCCCAGATCAAGGACTCGCTGATCGGCGCCGGGGCACACATCGGCGCCCGTACGGTCCTGGACGGCGCGGTCATCGGCGACGGCGCACGGATCGGCGCCGACAACGAGCTGCGGGACGGCATCCGCATCTGGTGCGGCGCCGACATCCCGGCCGGATCGGTGCGCTTCTCCTCCGACCAGTAGCAGGCGGCGCTCGGTCCGACCCGACTCGGCCCGACCCGACTCGGCCCGACCCGACTCGGCCCGCCCAAACGGGCCCGACCCCTTGTCACCCGCATCGCCTAACCTGGCGGCATGCCCGCCCGTACCTGGGTCACGCCCGGCCCCTACGACCTGCAGCGCACGCTCGGCGTGCTGCGGAGGGGCCCCGGTGACCCCGCCTTCGCGGTGCGCGACGACGGCGTGTGGCGCTCCTGCCGCACCCCCGAGGGCCCCGGCACGCTGCGTGTCAGCGCCCGTCCCGCCGCCGGCAGCGTCGAGGCCACGGCGTGGGGGCCGGGTGCCGACTGGCTGCTGGAGCGGCTGCCCGACCTGCTGGGGGAGTCCGACGACCCGGCGGCGCTGACCGCCCGGCACCGCATCGTCCATGAGGCGCGCCGCCGCCACCCCGGCGTCCGGTTGGCGCGTACGGGTCTGGTCATGGAGTCGCTGATCCCCTCGATCCTGGAGCAGAAGGTCACCGCCGACGAGGCGTACCGCGCCTGGCGGCTGCTGCTGACGCGGCACGGCGAGCCGGCACCGGGGCCGTGGGAGCGGATGCGGGTGATGCCCGATCCGCGCGGCTGGCCACTGATCCCGTCCTGGGAGTGGCATCGCGCGGGCGTCGACGCGAAGCGGTCGTCCGCGATCCTGCGCGCGGTGCGCGTCGCGGGACGGATGGAGGAGGCCGCGCGGATGGATCTCGCGGACGCCACCCGCCGGCTGACGGCGCTGCCCGGTATCGGCCCCTGGACCGCCGCCGAGACCCTGCAGCGCGCGCTGGGCGCCCCGGACGCGATCACGGTCGGCGATCTGCATCTGCCGAAGATCATCGGCTATGCGCTCACCGGCCGCCGGGGCACCACCGACGCGCAGATGCTCGAACTTCTCGCCCCCTACGAGGGCCAGCGGCACCGCGCGGCCCGGCTGATCCTGCTGTCGGGCCGTACCCCGCCGCGCCGCGCCCCGCGCTTCCCGGTCGGCGACATCGCCCGCCTGTGACGGTCGGCGACATCGCCCGCCTGTAACGGTCGGCGACATCGCCCGGACGTGGCAGTCGGCGACGTCGCCCGGCTGCACGGCACGGGACGCAGCCGGGGCGCGTCCGCGAACGGCCCCTCACGGCTCGCTCAGCGCGGCCGAAGGGAGCGTGCGGACACACCCCGGACGCCTCAGTGTTTCAGTGCCTCAGCACACCTCGACGGGCGCCTCAGCGCACTTCGATGAAGTCCGCGCCGTCCCGGGCCGGCCGCTCCTTCGGCGGCGCGGCCGGGCGCCCCACGGCCACCGCGCCCATCGGCTCCCAGTTGTCGGGCAGTTCGAGCACGTCGCGTACGACGTCCCGGCAGAACATCGTCGACGACACCCAGGCCGAGCCGAGCCGCTCGCCGGCCAGTGCGATCAGGAAGTTCTGGATGCCCGCGCCGTTGGCGACGAGGAACATCTCGCGCTCCGCGGTGTTGCGCCGGGCGTCCGGGTAGGTGTGCGAACCGTCCATGACCAGGCACGGCACCGCCAGATACGGCGTGTTCCGCAGCACATCGCCGCGCCGTACCCGCTTGGCGACGGACTCCTCGCTGAAGCCGTCGGCCCGCAGGTCGGCCGCCCAGGCGTCCCGCATCGCGTCGAGCAGCCGCCGCCGGACCTCCGCCGACTCCACCAGCACGAACCGCCAGGGCGTGGTGTGGTGCGGGGCGGGCGCGGTCAGTGCCGCGGCGACCGCCCGGCGCACCGCGCCGCCGTCCACCGGCTCGTCGGTGAACTCCCGCACCGTACGCCGCAGCGTCACCGCTTCCCGTACGGCCTCCGAGGTGCCGAGCCGGAACATGTCGTCGTCGGCGACCCGCACCATCGCGCGCGCCCCCTCGCCGTCGCCCGCCCCGTCCACGATGTGCCGGAGGCCGCGTACGACCGCGACCGGCAGCCCGGCCGCCTTGCCCTTCACCAGGTCGCCGGCCGAGGCCAGTTCGTCGGCGGTGGCGACCACCGTCGCGCTGAGCGGATTGCCGTACGCGTCGGTGCCGCCGCGCAGGTCGTCCAGCACCCGCACACCGGCCGCCCCGATGGCGACGTCGGTGAGGCCGGTGCGCCAGGGCCGCCCGAAGGTGTCGCTGATGACGACGCCCACGTCGACACCGAGCGCCGTACGGAGGCCCGCCCGGATGGCGCGGGCCGAGGCGTCCGCGTCCTCGGGCAGCAACAGCACCGTCCCCGCAGGGGTGTTGGAGGCGTCGACACCGGCCGCCGCCATCACCAGGCCCTGCCGGTTCTGCACGATCCGCAGGGCGCCCCGGCGGGCCACCACCCGCACCGTCTCCGCGTCGATCGCCGCTTCGCGGTCCGTGGCCTCGACCACCCGGCCCTCGGCCTTGCTGACGATCTTCGAGGTCACCAACAGGACATCGCCGTCGGCGAGTCCGGGCAGTCCGTCGCCGGTCGCCGCCGCGACGATCAGCTTCACCAGATCGTCGCCCGGCCGCACCTCGGGCATCCCCGGCAGCGCCCACACCCGGTAGCCGGGCGCCTCGGCGGCCCCGGTCATGCCCGGACCTCCTCGGCCAGCGCCAGCGCCTCGCGCACCATCGCGGCCGTGGCGTCCACGTCCGTCATCATCAGCGGTACGGCGCGGCAGCGGATGCCGGCCTCCTCGATCTCGTCCACGGCCGCCGCGTCGACGGAGTCGACCAGCCAGCCGTCCAGCAGCCCCGAGCCGTAGTGCAGGGCCACGGCGGACGCGGTGGACTCCACGCCCACCGCCGCCAGCACCTTGTCGGCCATCCCGCGCACCGGGGCGTCCCCGACGATGGGGGAGAGGCCGACCACCGGCACCCCGGCGTCCGCGATCGCCTCGCGGATGCCCGGTACCGCCAGGATGGTGCCGATGCTCACCACGGGGTTGGACGGCGGGAAGAGCACGACGTCCGCGTCGGCGATGGCCTCCAGCACGCCGGGAGCCGGCTTGGCCTGGTCGGCGCCGACCGGCACCACGGCGTGTGCGGGGACCGAGGCGCGCATCCGCACCCAGTACTCCTGGAAGTGGACCGCTTTGCGCTCACCGTCCTCGTCGACCGCGACATGCGTCTCGATCCGGTCGTCGGACATCGGCAGCAGCCGCACCCCCGGCTTCCAGCGGGCGCACAGCGCTTCGGTGACGGCGCTCAGCGGATAGCCGGCGGCCAGCATCTGGGTCCGCACGATGTGCGTGGCGAAATCCTGGTCGCCGAGCCCGAACCACTCCGGCCCCACGCCGTAGGCCGCCAACTCCTCCTTCACCCGGAAGGTTTCGTCGGTACGGCCCCAGCCCTGCTCCTCGTTGATGCCGCCGCCGAGCGTGTACATCACGGTGTCGAGGTCGGGGCACACCTTCAGCCCGAACAGATGAATGTCGTCACCGGTGTTACCGATGACGGTGATGTCCGCGTCCGGAGCCGCTGCTTTCAGTCCCCGCAGAAAGCGGGCGCCGCCGATACCGCCGGCCAGAACCACAATGCGCATGCAGACAGTCTGTCAGTCGAAGACTGAATCCATGCGGGGTGGCGGCCGGGCCTCGTAGCGGAGGCGGCGCCATCGGCCCGGTGGCTCAGGTCGTGGCCGCACCGGGGGCGGCGGCGCGCTGCGCGAGGGGCGTCTCGGCGGCGGGGCGTTCGCCGACCGGGGGCAGCATCGGCATATCGGTCAGACCCGGGAAGTAGATGTGCAGGCTGGCGGCGGGTGTCAGGGCGTCGTTGACGACCTCGTGGACGTAGCCCGGCGCGAAGACCCGCTGCCGGCCCGCCCGCAGGGTGTGCTGCGTCCGCTGCGTGCCGACCGTGGCGTGCTCGGTCAACTCGCCTTCCAGGACGGTCAGCACACCGGAGGACAGGCCGTGGTCGTGCCGGCCGCTGCCCTGTCCCGGCACCCAGCTCAGCAGCCAGACCTCGTAGCCGGGGCCGGTGCGCAGCCGGTGGTACCAGCGGGTGGTGGCGTCGTAGCGGACGAGCGGGGCCCAGGCGGCGCGGTCGGCGGCGATCGAGCGGGCCAGGCCCACGAAGCCGGCGACGGTGGCCGGGTGCGCGGGGACGGGCGGCAGCAGGTGGGGGATGGCGAGCGGGTCGCCGGCGATCTGGACGTCGCTGTTCATGTGCTTCGAGTTCCTCGGCATAAGCGCTGGGGAGAGCGGGGGGAGGTGCGGCACGAGCGCGGGCTTGCCCGGTAGGGGGCGCGGCGCGGTGGCGCGGAGCAGGCGCTGCGGGGTGGTGCGAGCGAATCGGCTGGAGCTCAGTGGCTTCAACAGCTGGAACAGCGACAGCGAGCCTGCGCAGCGCAGAGTGACCCGTAGGCACGGGTCAGTCGGGGCATGCGGGTCGCTGGCATGGGACAAGCAGAGCGGACCTCGTGCGCGATGTCAACCGGATGTCCCGTTTGCGGCAGATGTTTCACCTCATCCGGTAACGGACTCCGGCGAAAGGTTTGTGCAGGTGCTGACCAGGAGAAGTCGCCCATCAACCGCGCTCTCAAACGCCGTTATGGTCCCGTGATCCGTCTGTGATCTTTTCCGCTTCGGCGTCCAGGATGCAACGCGAGTGCGGTCCGGTTGCGTCCCAGGTAGTGAGAAACGGCTGCCGGGTGGCGCGCTTGCGGTGTGTCCTAGTTTTTGGTGATTTGAACACTTTCCGCATACGCTTGGTTCCGCAGAGTGAATAAGGGGCTCAATAGCAGATCTCGGCTTGACTGGCCCGGATCAGCACACTTGTAATTTCACTCGTGTCGTTCAGCCGTTTTCGATCACGGCAAGACCACGGGGACGCAAAGACCACGGGGACGCAAAAGACAGACGAGGGGCGCACATGACCGAGCTGTTCCAGGAATTGCTGGTCGAGGAGGCGGACGAGGAGCTCGGCTGGCAGGAGCGCGCGTTGTGCGCCCAGACCGACCCCGAGTCCTTCTTCCCGGAGAAGGGCGGCTCCACCCGCGAGGCCAAGAAGGTCTGCCTCGCCTGCGAAGTCCGCTCAGAGTGTCTTGAATATGCCCTCGCCAACGACGAGCGCTTCGGTATTTGGGGCGGCTTGTCCGAGCGTGAGCGGCGACGACTGAAGAAGGCCGCCGTCTGAACGCGGCTCGGCAACCCCGCAGGCCCGCGGTGCGGAATTCCGCAGACCAAGCCGTCGGCCCACCTCAACTCCCCATATCCCCCTATAGCGAACACTCCGCCTCCTGCGCACCGGCCGCCGGAGGCGGATTGCTGTGCACCGACCCGGACGGAGCCGGACGGCGTCCCGGTGCGAACCATTAGTGTGGGGCCCCGTCCGAGACGTGCCGACGCCGCTGTGTGTGGGGGCGCGCGCGTCCCTCGTAGTCCGTCGCAGTGTCTTCCGGGGGCGGGGGCCTTGAGCGACTTCGCCGCGGGCCCCGAACTCCCGGGTCCGGAGGGCCCGTACCTCGATGTCCGTGCACAGCCAGTCGGCGGCTCAGGCCGCCTCATATACCGCCGCCACCCCAGAGTTCCCGCGGCATGTCGTCACCGCCGTGATCGTCTCGCACGACGGCGCCCGCTGGCTGCCCGAGGCGCTCACCGGCCTGCTCGGCCAGGAGCGTCCGGTGCAGAACGTGGTCGGCGCCGACACCGGCAGCGCGGACGACTCCGCGCAGCTGCTGGCCGAGGCCATCGGTGACCAGCGGGTGCTGCACCTCGCCCGTCGCTCCGGATTCGGCACCGCCGTCGACGAGGCCGTCCGTACCGCCGGCGTCCTCACCCCCGACGACCTGCCCTACCTGCGGCGGCCCAGCGGCTGGGACCCCGTCTCCCGCACCTGGCGCGACGACGCCTACGACATGCCGGAACTCCCGCACGGCGAACCCGTCCAGTGGCTGTGGCTGCTGCACGACGACTGCGCACCCGAGCCGGACGCGCTCGCCGAACTGCTGCGGGTCGCCGACGCCAGCCCCCGGGCGGTCATCGTCGGCGCCAAGCTGCGCAGCTGGTACGACCGCCGCCAGTTGCTCGAAGCGGGTGTCACCATCGCTCGCAGCGGCCGCCGTTGGACCGGCCTGGACCGCCGCGAACAGGACCAGGGCCAGCACGACCAGGTACGCCCCGTGCTGTCGGTGTCCACCGCCGGCATGCTCATCCGCCGCGACGTCTACGAGGAGTTGGGCGGCTTCGACCGCCGGCTGCCGCTGATGCGCGACGACGTCGACCTGTGCTGGCGCGCCCAGGCCGCCGGCCACCAGGTGCTCATCGCGCCGGAAGCGGTCCTGCGGCACGCCGAGGCCTCCGCCCGCGAACGCCGCCCCATCGACTGCGTCGGCCGTTTCGTCGCCAACCCGCACCGCGTCGACAAGGCCGGCGCCGTCTACACCCTGCTCGCCAACACCCGCGGCGCGCTGCTCCCGTACGTCCTGCTGCGGCTGCTGTTCGGCACCTTCCTGCGGGTCCTCGCCTACCTCGTGGGCAAGGTCCCCGGCCAGGCCCTCGACGAACTCGCCGGGCTCTTCGGCACCCTGCTGCGCCCCGGCAAGATCCTCGCCGCACGCAAACGCAGAGGCCGCCCCGCCGTCGAGGCGAGCGAGCTGCGGCCGCTCTTCCCGCCGCCCGGCGCGACCGTACGCGCCACCGTCGAGCAGGTCGCCGGCAACCTCGGCGGGCGCGCCGCACCGGACGTCGCCTCGGCCGGCCGGCACGGCGCCGTCGAGTCCGGCCCCGGCGGCGACGACGCCGACTTCCTGGAGGTCGAGCAGTTCGCCCGGCTCAAGCGGATCGCCCGCAGACCCGCCCCGGTGCTCTTCGTCGTGCTGCTGCTGGTCTCCCTGATCGCCTGCCGCGGGCTGCTCGGCTCCGGCGCGCTGACCGGCGGCGCGATGCTGCCGGCGCCCGCGAGCGTGTCCGACCTGTGGTCGGCGTATCTCGACAGCTGGCACGCGGTCGGCGTCGGCGGCACCGCGTCCGCGCCGCCCTACCTGGCGGTCCTCGCCGCCGTCTCCACCCTCTTCTTCGGCAGTACCGGCTTCGCCGTCACCCTGCTGCTGGTCTGCTCCGTCCCGCTCGCCGGACTGACCGCCTACTTCGCCTCCCGCCCGCTGGTCGCCTCCCGGCTGCTGCGCGCGTGGGGCAGCATCGCGTACGCCTTCCTGCCCGCGGCCACCGGCGCGCTGGCGGGCGGCCGGCTGGGCACCGCGGTGCTCGCCATCCTGCTGCCGCTGATGGCGCGCGCCGCCATCGCCGCGAGCGGCCTGCGGCTGGCGCCCGGCGCCCGGCCCAGTTGGCGCGCCGCCTGGGCGTACGCGCTCCTGGTCACCTTCACCATGGCCTTCACGCCCGTCGTCTGGCCGATCGCGGTGCTGCTCGGCATCGGCCTGCTGGTGCTGCGCTTCCTGGACGGCAACCGCGATCTGCTCATGGGCTACGGGCTGCGCTTCCTGGCCGTTGCCGTCGCGCCGCTCGTCGTGCTCGCCCCCTGGTCGCTGTCGCTGCTGACCCAGCCGTCCCGCTTCTTCCAGGAGGCCGGACTCGACTACGGCGCCGGCTCCGCCTCCGTACTGGACCTGATCGGGCTCAGCCCCGGCGGGCCCAAGGCCGCCGGCGGGGTGCTGCTGATCGGCGTCGTGCTGGCCGCGCTGGCCGCGACGCTGCGCGACGCGCGCCAGACCGCGATCCGTACCGCCTGGGCGGTGGCGGTGGCCGGGCTGCTGTTCGCCGCGCTGGGCAACGCCGCCGGCTGGACCGGCCCCGCGATGCTCGTCTACGGCCTGGCGCTGCTGTGCGCCGCCGCGGTCGGCGCCGAGGGCATCCGCACCCGGATGGCGACCCTCGGCTTCGGCTGGAAGCAGCCGGTCGCCGGGCTCATCGCGGTGGCCTCGCTGCTCGCGCCGCTCTACGCCGCGGTCAGCTGGATGATCACCGGTGCCGCCGGACCGCTGGAGCGGCGCGAACCGGTGCAGGTCCCGGCGTTCGTCGCCGAGGAGTCCGGCACCGCCGACCGGGCCCGCACCCTGGTCCTGGACGGCACCACCGGCCACGTCGACTACACCCTGGTCCGCGGCTCCGGCGCCCGCCTCGGCGACGCCGACCTGGCCGCCGAAGCCGGCGAGGACACCCGCCTCGGCGGCATCGTCGCCAACCTCGTCGCGGGCTCTGGCGCCGACCAGACCAACCAGCTCGGCGGCTACGCCGTCCGCTACGTCCTGGTCCGGGACGGCGCACCGCGCGAGATGGGCCGGGTGCTGGACTCCACCCCCGGCCTGACCCGGCTCAGCCAGGAGGACGGCAGCGCCCTGTGGCGGGTCGACCGGCGCGTCTCGCGGATCTCGATCGTCGCGGGCGAGGCCAAGGACGGCACCAGCGCCGGCGAGGCCGCAGCTCCCGTCGCCGTACCCGCCGGGCCGGTCGAGGCCCACACCGAGGTGCCCGACGGCGCCGGCGGGCGGGTGCTGCGCGTCGCGGACGCCGCCGACGACGGCTGGCAGGCCACGCTGAACGGCACCGCGCTCAAGCCCGTCACGCTCGACGGCTGGGCCCAGGGCTTCGAACTGCCCGCCGGCGGCGGCAAGCTGGACCTCACCCACGACGACCCCATCGGCCACACCGTCTGGCTGTGGGCGCAGGGGCTGCTCGCGACCGTGCTGGTGGTGATGGCCCTTCCGGGCCGCCGCCGGGAGATCGACGACGACCTGCCCGAGGAGGACGGGGCGGCCGCCGCCGCACAGGCCGCGGCGGCCACCGGCGACGGCCGGCGTGCCCGCCGGCTGCGCGCCCAGGCGGAAGCCGCCGGCGCCGCCGGCCCGGCGCCCGGCGCGGAGGACCTCCCGCAGCCGCCGTCCGCCGCCCCGATGGCCGAGGCGGTCCCCGGCCAGGACGGCGGCATGCCGGACGCCCCGTACGGAGCGGTCCCGCAGCAGCCGTCCTACGAGGAGTGGCAGGCGGCGCAGGAGCAGGGCGGCGCGGTGCAGCCGGATGGCGTGCCGGTCGACGCCGGACAGCAGCCCTACGCCCCCGCCGACCCCTATCAGGCCGGGCAGTACGACCCGTACGGGCAGCAGCCCTACCCGTCGGCGGACCCGTACCAGCCCGACCCGTATCCGGTCGATCCCTATCAGGCGGGGCAGTACGACCCGTACGGGTACGGGCAGCAGCCCGGATACGACCCGCAGCAGGGATTCGACGGCCGGCAGCCGCCGTACGACCCGGCGCAGCAGCCGTACGACGACGGCCTGCCGCAGCAGCAGCCCTACGACGACGGCCCGACGTACCACCCCGGCTCCTACCCCGAGCCGCGCCGTGACGGGAGCGACCAGCAGTGAAGCGCACCATGATGTCCCTCATCGGCGCGGGCGTCGCGCTCGCCGCCGTCACCGGTGTCGCCGCGGTGGTGGCCCCGGGCGGCGAGGCCCGGCAGGCGTCCGGCAGCGGCACCCGGCTGCCCGTTCAGCGCTCCGCGCTGCTCTGCCCGGCCCCGACGTCCTCGGAGGTCGGGGAGACGGCGTACACCGCCTTCGCGCCCCCCGGCGCCGCGGCCGGTGCGGACACCAAGAAGGGCACCGCGCAGCTGCTGCCCGCCGGCACGGTCGAGGAGGGCGGCGGCAGCGGCAAGAGCGACAAGGGTGACAAGGGCGGCAAGGGCGGTAAGAACGGCAAGGGCAAGGGGAAGGGCGCGGAGGACAAGGGCGCGGACCCGGACGCGCGGCGGGTCGTTCCGCCGCGGGACAAGAAGCCCGTCGTGCCCCTCAAGGCGGCCGGCAAGCCGGTCGGCGCCACGACCGACAGCGCCGACGCCCCCGCCCTGGTCGGCGCCGCCGACGGCACCCTCGCGCCCGGCTGGAGCGTCCAGCAGACCACCTCCGTCGCCGCCGGCGCCGGCCGCGGCCTGCTCGGGCTGAGCTGCACCACTCCCGACACCACGTTCTGGTTCCCCGGCGTGAGCACCGACAAGGACCGCCAGGACTACGTCCACCTGACCAACCCCGACTCGACCCCGGCCGTTGTCGACCTCGAACTGCACGGCAAGGACGGCCCGTTGACGGGATCGGCCGGCGAGGACATCTCGGTGCCGCCGCACACCACGGTCCCGGTGCTGCTCTCCACCCTCACCGGCGCCCCGGCCACCAACGCGGCGCTGCACGTCGTCGCGCGGGAGGGCCGGGTCGGCGCCGCCGTCCAGGCCACCGACGCCGCACACGGCAGCGACTGGCTGCCGGCCTCCGCCGACCCGTCGTCGCGGGTGGTGCTGCCCGGCATCCCGGCGGACGCCACCTCCGTGCGCCTGGTGGCCGTCGCGCCCGGCGAGTCCGACGCCGACTTCACGGTGCAGCTGGCCACCCCGACCGGTCCGATCACCCCGGCCGGGCTGGAGACGCTGCACGTGAAGAGCGGAATGACCACCGCGGTCGACCTGAAGGACATCACCCAGGGTGAGGCCGGCTCGCTGGTGCTGACGCCCGCCGACGGCGGTTCCAAGGCCCCGGTCGCGGTGGCGCTGCGGGTCATCCGCGGCAAGGGCGCCAAGCAGGAGATGGCGTTCATCCCGGGGACCCGGCCGGTCGAGAAGCGCGCCACGGTCGCCGACAACCGCGCGAAGGGCAGCACCCTCTCGCTCGTGGCGCCCGAGAAGGGCAAGGACGCGAAGGTCAAGGTCACCGCCTCGGCGGGGACCGGCGGCGGCACCCCGGCGTCGAAGACGTACACGGTCAAGGGCGGCACCACGCTCGCCGTCCAACCGCCGCGCCCCCAGGGCCTGAAGGGCTCCTACGCGCTGACCGTCGAGCCCGCGGCGGGCAGCGGGCCGGTCTACGCGGCGCGCACCCTGGCACAGCCGCAGGGCGGGCTGCCGGCCTTCACCGTGCAGACCCTGCCGGACGACCGCGGTTCGGTCGTCGTCCCGACGGCGGGCCAGGACCTGTCCCTGCTGACGGACTGAACCGGGGCCACGGGCCGGAGGGCCGCCGGACCGGACAGGTCCTTCCGGCCTTCCGGCCTTGCGTCCTTCCGGCCTTGCGCCCGTCAGTCCTGGCCGTATCGCGGGTCCACCGACTCCGGGGCCAGGCCCAGGAGGTCGGCGACCTGCTCGACGACCACTTCGTGGACCAGCAGCGCGCGCTCGTCACGGCTCTTGGTGCGGATCTCGACGGGCCTGCGGTAGATCACGATCCGGTCGCGATATCCGCCCCCGGCCGGCAGGACCCGGCCCAGCGGCACGGTCTCGTCGTCCGTATCGGCGTCGGCCGCCTCGTCCGGACCGAATCCGGGCACCTCGACGATCATGAAGTCGACCTCCTGGAGCTGCGGCCAGCGCCGCTCCAGACGGTCCCGGGAGTCGTAGACGAGATCGACGAAGGCGTCGGCGCGGGTCACGGACAGCGGCACCTGCGGAGGCGCGATCGGGCCGCGCATGCCGCGGCCGTGCCGGTCGCGGCGCCGGAGCCGTGGCTCCGCCTGGCTGGGGCTCCCCTCAGCGGCAGCCGGGGGAGGTGCGGGTGTGTCCATCAGGATCGAGCGTAGCTCTCCGGACGCGCCCGGCAGGGCAGTGCGCGGCAACAGGCGCCATGTCATCGAGTGACCGGTCCGCTGCGCCTTGCGTACGTTCGGCTTCCGGTATCCGATCGCGAAGGCTCTGCGGAATGACATGAAATGTATCGAGTGGTGTCGGGATTCATCGTCCCGCGCCGTCCGCCCTGCCGTGTCCGCCGCAGGCCAGGTCGAGCGGGTGCAGGTCAGACGCATCGGACGAAGCGGGACGACACGGTTGGGTGAGCCGGGGGAGAGTCGTCGCGGCCCGCTCAAGAGTGCGGTACCGTCCAACGTCGTGAGCCCTGTACGTCGCTGTTCGCGCACTGCGTGCGGCCGCCCCGCCGTCGCAACGCTGACGTACGTCTATGCGGATTCGACCGCCGTGCTCGGACCGCTCGCCACTTACGCTGAACCGCACTGCTACGACCTGTGCGCCGAGCACTCCGAGCGCCTGACGGCCCCCCGTGGTTGGGAAGTCGTCCGCCTCGCGATCGACACCGGACCGGCCCGCCCCAGCGGCGACGATCTCGAAGCCCTCGCCAACGCCGTGCGGGAGGCCGCCAGGCCGCAGGAGCGCGCCGCCGGCGGCGGACCGCAGACCACCGGGCCCGGCCGCCGCGACTCCCAGCCGATGGAGGTGGCCCGCCGCGGCCATCTGCGGGTGCTGCGCTCTCCCGACTCCTGAGCGCTCCTGGTCCCCTGGACTCGATCTTCGTTCGGGACGGCGGGAGTTGCCGGGGCAGTTCCTCCAGGAGTTGCTGACAGAACCATTGACGCCGACTTGGCTTGGACACGACCATGCGTCCACTCCCGCATGATCCGCCTCTTCCGTCCAGCGGAATTCAGGGGAGCCGCCCACGCCGGGAGGCCGCATGTTCGTCCAGCAGTTGGAGCCCGTAGCCGATTCCCTCGCCCTCTCCGCCCTCGTCGCCGCACTTCCGCTGGTCACCGTCCTCGTCCTGCTCGGCGCGGTGCGGATGCGCGCCCACTTCGCCGGACTCATCGGCCTCGCCGTCGCGTTCGCCGTCGCCTGGTTCGGTTACGGGATGCCGGTCGGACAGGCACTGTCCAGCGCCGTGCAGGGCGCTGTTTTCGGCCTCTTCCCGATCCTGTGGATCGTCGTCAACGCCCTGTGGGTGTACCGCATGACGGTCCGCACCCATCACTTCGACGTGCTCCGCCGCTCCTTCTCCCGGCTCTCCGACGACCCCCGCATCCAGGCCCTGGTGATCGCCTTCTGCTTCGGCGCGCTGCTCGAAGCACTGGCCGGATTCGGGGCGCCCGTTGCCATCAGCGCCGTGATGCTGGTCGCGCTCGGCTTCGACCCGGTCAAGGCCGCCGTCGTCGCCCTGGTCGCCAACACCGCACCGGTCGCCTTCGGCGCCATGGGCACCCCCGTCGTCACCCTCGCCCAGGTCACCGGGCTGCCGCTGGACGACGTCGCCTCCGTGGTGGGGCGGCAGACCCCGCTGCTCGCGCTCGTCGTGCCGCTGCTGCTGGTCGTCCTCGTGGACGGGCGGCGCGGCCTGCGCGAGACCTGGCTGCCCGCGCTCTCCTGCGGATTCGCCTTCGCCGCCGTCCAGTTCGCGGCCTCCAACTTCGTCTCGGCCCAGCTCGCCGACATCGGGGCGGCGCTGGCGGGCGCCGCCGCGCTGGTCGCCGTGCCCAGTGCCCGCAGGCCCGCTGCCGAGGAGGTGCGCTCCGCGGTGCTCACCGGCGTCCGCAGCCAGGACCTGGACGCGGCCGACGGGCGCCGCGAGACCGTCCGTGCCTACGCCCCTTACGCGCTGATCGTCGTGATCTTCTCGATCGCCCAGATCCCGCCGGTCAGGGACCTGTTGGCGAAGGCGACCCAGGTGTTCGACTGGCCGTTCCTGGCCGTTGCGGGCCCCGACGGCAAGCCCGTCGGCGGCAATGTGTTCTCGCTGCCGCTGATCGCGACCGGCGGCACCCTGGTGCTGCTGGCCGGCATCGTCACCGCCGTCGTCCTCGGTGTGGGTGCCGGCACCGCGGTGCGGGAATGGGCCGCGACGGTACGCGAGTTGCGGCACGCCATCCTCACCGTCACCTCGGTACTGGCCCTCGCCTACGTCATGAACCTCTCCGGACAGGCCGCCACCATCGGCCACTTCGTCGCGGCGGCCGGCGCGGGGCTGGCCTTCCTCTCGCCCGTGCTGGGCTGGTTCGGGGTCGCCGTCTCCGGCTCGGACACCTCCGCAAACGCCCTGTTCGGCGCCCTCCAGGTCACCGCGGCACAGCAGTCGGGCCTGTCGCCCGAACTCCTCGCCGCCGCCAACAGCTCCGGCGGCGTGCTCGGCAAGATGATCTCGCCGCAGAATCTGACGATCGCCTGCGCCGCCGTCGGCCTCGCCGGACGGGAGGGGGACCTGCTGCGCAGGGTGCTGCCGTGGAGCCTGGCGTTGCTGCTGGTCATGTGCCTGATCGTGGTCGCCCAGAGCACCGCCGTCCTGGGCTGGATGCTCCCCTGAGCCCGCCGCCGGACCCGGCCGGCGCCGGCCGGCCGGACACCGGTGGCACGCACCGGCCGGATGCCCGCCCCGTCCACAGGGCCTACGGGTAGGTTGAGTGATCCGTAGCGACTCCAGGAGGGCTGGCTGTGACTGATCTGTCGCAGATCGTGAAGGCGTACGACGTGCGCGGTGTGGTCCCCGACCAGTGGGACGAGACCCTCGCCGAGCTGTTCGGCGCGGCCTTCGTCCAGGTCACCGACGCGGACGCGATCGTGATCGGGCACGACATGCGGCCGTCCTCCCCCGGCCTGTCCCGGGCCTTCGGACGCGGTGCCGCGGCCCGTGGCGCCGACGTCACCGAGATCGGGCTCTGCTCCACCGACGAGCTCTACTACGCCAGCGGTGCGCTGGGGCTGCCCGGCGCGATGTTCACCGCCTCGCACAACCCGGCGCAGTACAACGGCATCAAGATGTGCCGGGCGGGCGCCGCCCCCGTCGGCCAGGACACCGGCCTCGCCGAGATCCGCACGCTCGTGGAGGGCTGGTCCGCGACCGGCGCACCCGAGCCGGCCGGCACCACGGGCACCGTCGGCCGGCGCGACGTGCTCGGCGACTACGCCGGCCATCTGCGCGGCCTGGTGGACCTGTCCGGCATCCGGCCGCTGAAGGTCGTGGTGGACGCGGGCAACGGCATGGGCGGGCACACCGTGCCGACGGTCTTCGAGGGGCTGCCCCTCGAACTGGACGCGATGTACTTCGAGTTGGACGGCTCCTTCCCGAACCACGAGGCCAACCCGCTGGACCCGAAGAACATCGTGGACCTCCAGGCGCGGGTCCGGGAGGTGGGCGCCGACCTGGGGCTGGCGTTCGACGGGGACGCGGACCGCTGCTTCGTCGTCGACGAGAAGGGCGACCCGGTCTCACCGTCCGCGGTCACCGCCCTGGTCGCCGCCCGCGAACTCGCCAAGCACCCCGGCGGCACGGTCATCCACAACCTGATCACCTCCTGGTCGGTGCCCGAGGTCGTGGGCGAACTGGGCGGCGAAGCGGTCCGTACCCGCGTGGGGCACTCCTTCATCAAGGAGGAGATGGCCAAGACCGGCGCGATCTTCGGCGGCGAGCACTCCGCGCACTACTACTTCCGCGACTTCTGGAACGCCGACACCGGCATGCTCGCCGCGATGCACGTCCTGGCGGCCCTCGGCGGCCAGCAGGGCCCGCTGTCCGAGCTGGTCGCGCAGTACGACCGCTACGCCGCGTCCGGCGAGATCAACAGCACCGTCGACGACCAGACCGGCCGGCTCGCCGCGATCAAGGCCGCGTACGAGGGCCGCGAGGGCGTGACCCTCGACGAGCTGGACGGCCTGACCGTCACCGCCGCCGACTGGTGGTTCAACGTACGCGCCTCGAACACCGAGCCGCTGCTGCGGCTGAACGTCGAGGCCCGGGAAGCCGCCACCGCCGACCGGGTCCGCGACGAGGCACTGGCGATCATCCGGGGCTGAGCACCACGGCCACCGGGCGCGGCAGGGCCGGGGGCGGGCGGGACACCCGCCCCCGGGGCAAGGGAGGCGGACACCCGCCTCCCCGCCCCGACCGGCACCGCAAAACCGCCGCCGGACACGCACCGCCACTCCCTCCGGCGGTAGGCTGGCACCGCCGCAACCACCCCGAAGGAGCAGCCGCCATGCCGGTCGAAGCCAGCCTGATCGAGATCCTCGCCTGCCCGGCGTGCCACGCCCCGCTGGAGGACCGGACAGCGGCCGAGCCCGCCACCCTGGCCTGCACCTCCGCGGACTGCGGCCTCGCCTACCCCGTCCGGGACGGCATCCCCGTGCTCCTCGTCGACGAGGCCAGCCGCCCCGCCTGACCGGGCACCGCCGGGGCCCGCCCCGGCACCGTCCGGCGATTCCCCGCCCGCACCGGCGATTCGGAGGCCGCGCCCACCATGCTCGACGAGTCACTCCTTGACACTCCCGAGGCGCTGGCCGGCGCCGACCGCTACGGACTGCTGCGCGGTGTCGCCGAATCCGGCGCCCGGGTCCGTACGGCCGCCCGCAGCGCCGCGGAAGCCGGCATCCCGGACCTGACCCCCGACGGCCGGCCACGCGCCGTCCTCGTCGCCGGCCCCGGCCCCGCCGCCGGCTGCGTCGCCGACCTCTTCCAGGCCCTCGGCGGCGGCAGCTGCCCCGTCACCCACATCGCCCCCACCGGCGTCGCCCCGCTGCCCGGCGCCCTGCGCTGGACGCTGCCCGGCTGGACCGGCCCCCTGGACCTGCTGCTGCTCGCCGGGCCCGACGGCTCCGACCCCGGCCTCGCCGAGCTGGTCGAGCAGGCCTACCGCCGCGGCTGCGCCGTCGTCGCCGTCACCCCGGCCGGCGGCCCGCTCGCCGACGCCGTCGTCCAGGCCCGCGGCCTGGCCGTCCCGCTGGCGACCACCCCGTACGACGCGGAGTTCGACGTGGAGGGCGCGCCGCCCGCCGCCCCCGGCACCCTCTGGTCGCTGCTCATCCCGCTCCTCGCGCTCGCCGACCGGATCGGCCTGCTCGACGCGCCGCCCGAAGCGCTCACCCGCCTCGCCGACCGCCTCGACACCCTCGCCGAACGCTGCGGCCCGGCCATCGCCACGTACACCAACCCCGCCAAGACGCTCGCCGCCGAGCTCGCCGACTCGCTGCCGCTGATCTGGACGGAAGGCGCCGTCGCCGGGGCCGTCGGCCGGCACTTCGCCGCCGAGCTGGCCGGGCTCGCCGGCCGCCCCGCCCTCGCCGCGGAGCTGCCCGAGGCGCTCACCACCCACCACGCCCTGCTCGCCGGTGCGCTCGCCGCGGGATCCGACCCGGACGACTTCTTCCGCGACCGGGTCGAGGAGCCCGCGGCGATGCACGCCAGGATCGTGCTGCTGCGCGAGGGGGAGCCGGGCCCGCTGTCCGCCACCCGCGCCGCCCACGAACTCGCCGACGAGCGGGAGACCGCCGTCAGCGAGATCCAACCGGAGGACGGCAGCGATCTGGAGACCGCCGCCGAGCTGCTCGCCATCACGGATTTCGCCGCCGTTTACCTCGCGCTCGCCGACCGCGAGTGACATGGGGTGGCAGCCCCCGCGGCACCGCTCCGTCAGCTGACGCGCCGCCGCGGGCCACTGCCCCGCACACCGCAGCACCCCGCAGGCACGTACGAACGTCAGGACACCCCATGGACCGCCTCGCCAATACCGTGCGCCCCTACGCCTGGGGCTCCACCACCGCCATCCCGGAGCTCCTGGGCGTCGACGCGACCGGCGCGCCGCAGGCCGAGATGTGGATGGGCGCCCACCCCGGCGCCCCGTCCCGCATCGACCGCGGCGCGGGCCCCGTCTCCCTGGCCGAGGTGATCGACGCCGCCCCCGAGGCCGAACTCGGCGCCGACACGGTACGCGCCTTCGGCCCCCGGCTGCCCTTCCTGCTCAAGCTGCTCGCGGCCGGCTCCCCGCTCTCCCTCCAGGTCCACCCCGACCTGGCGCAGGCCCGCGAGGGCTTCGCCGACGAGGAGCGGCGCGGCGTCCCGATCGACGCCGGGCACCGCAACTACAAGGACGCCAACCACAAGCCCGAGCTGCTCTGCGCGCTGACCCCCTTCGACGGCCTCTGCGGCTTCCGGCACCCCGCACAGGCCGCCGCCCTCCTGGAGGGCCTCGGCGTCGACGCCCTCAAGCCGTACGTCGACATCCTGCGCGCCAGCCCCGAGGAGGACGCGCTGCGCGAGGTCCTCACCGCCGTACTGACCGCCGAACACGACGCGATGGCCGACACCGTCGAGCACGCCGCCGCGGCCGCCGAGAAGCTGGGCGCCCAGGGCGGCGAGCACGCCGGCTCCTACGCCGCGTACGCCGCCATCGCCCACCACTACCCGGGCGACCCCGGCGTCATCGCCGCCATGCTGCTCAACTACGTCCAACTCCAGCCCGGCGAGGCCCTGTTCCTCGGCGCCGGCATCCCGCACGCCTACCTCAACGGCCTCGGCGTCGAGCTGATGGCCAATTCCGACAACGTGCTGCGCTGCGGGCTGACCCCCAAGCACGTCGACGTCCCCGAACTCCTGCGCATCGTCCGTTTCGCGTCCGGCGACCCCGGCGTCCTGCGGCCCGAGGCGGACGGCGGCGAGGAGGTCTACGAGACCCCCATCGACGAATTCCGGCTCTCCCGCTTCGCCGTGGCCCCCGGCGCCGCACCCCGCGCCCTCGACACCCGCACACCGCAGGTGCTGCTGTGCACGGCGGGCACGGTGCGGCTGCGGGGCGCGGACCGCGAAGGAGCGCCGGACGAGCTGACGCTCCGCCCCGGCGAGTCCGCCTTCGCGCCGGCCGGTGAACACCTCACGGTCAGTGGCGAGGGCACCCTCTTCCGCGCGACGGTCGTGGCGTAGGACCGCCGCCCGGCGGGGCCCGCACCGGCCCGCCGGACCGGCCGGGAAGCGGCCTCATGGGCCCGCCGGGAGAGCGGGCTGCAACAATGACCGCCGCACAGCATTAAAGGGGCGGTAAAGCGGTAACGCAGCCCCGTCGACGGAAGGGACATGCGGCACTCATGAGTGCATCAGGCGGCACCAAGGCGATCGTCGCGGCGCTGGGCGCCAACCTGGCCATCGCCGTAGCGAAGTTCGTGGCCTTCGCCTTCAGCGGCTCGTCCTCGATGCTGGCCGAAGGCGTGCACTCCATCGCCGACTCCGGCAACCAGGGACTGCTGCTCCTCGGCGGCAAGAAGGCCAAGCGCGCGGCGACCGCGGAACACCCCTTCGGCTACGGCCGCGAGCGGTACATCTACGGCTTCCTGGTCTCCATCGTCCTGTTCACCATCGGCGGCGTCTTCGCGCTCTACGAGGGCTACGAGAAGATCCACGACCCGCACGCGCTCGACAACTGGATCTGGCCCGTCGGCGTCCTCGTCTTCGCGATCATCGCCGAGGGCTTCTCCTTCCGTACGGCCATCAACGAGTCCAACCAGCTGCGCGGCAAGCAGACCTGGGCCCAGTTCGTGCGCCGCGCCAAGGCCCCCGAACTCCCCGTCGTCCTCCTGGAGGACTTCGGCGCGCTGGTCGGTCTGGTCCTCGCGCTCTGCGGCGTCGGCCTCACCCTCGCCACCGGGAACGGCATCTGGGACGGCATCGGCACCATGTGCATCGGCGCGCTGCTCGTGCTGATCGCCCTGGTCCTCGCCGCCGAGACCAAGTCGCTGCTGCTGGGCGAGGCCGCCGGTCCCGAACAGGTCGCCAAGATCCGTGCCGCGGTCGTCGACGGCGATGTCGTCACCCGCATCATCCACATGCGCACCCTGCACCTCGGCCCCGAGGAACTGCTGGTCGCCGCCAAGATCGCCGTACAGCACGACGACACCGCCACCCAGGTCGCGGACGCCATCAACGCCGCCGAGGCGCGCATCCGCGAGGCGGTGCCGATCGCCCGGGTCATCTACCTCGAACCCGACATCTACCGCGAGGCCGTCGCGGCCGCCGGCAACGACCCGGCGAAGGACCCGGGCGGCCACTGAGCCGCCGCCCGACACGACCTACGGCGAGGGGCCCCGCACCGAACGGTGCGGGGCCCCTCGCCACGTGCGGGGACGGCGCCACTCAGCCGCCCCTGCCCTACGCGATCTCGCTCAGCACCCGCAGGATCGCCGCCTTGTCCGGCGCACTCTGCAGCCGCGCCCGGAAGTCCGCGTCCATCAACTTCCGCGACAGCAGCGCCAGGATGCGCAGATGCTCGTCCCCGGCCGCCGCCTCCGGCACCGAGATCATGAAGACCAGCTTGGCGAGCGTCCCGTCCAGCGAGCCCCAGTCGATGCCCTCGGCGGAGCGCGCGAACCCGACGACGGGAGCCGTCACCGCATCCGTCTTCGCATGCGGAATGGCGATCTCCTCACCGAGCCCGGTGGTGCCCTGCGCCTCGCGCGCGAGAGCGACCCGGACCAGCTCGTCCACGTCCGCCACCTTGCCGGTGGCGGACGCGAGTGCGGCCATCTCGCGGATGGCCGCCTCCTTCTCGCCGGCGTCGAGCTGCGTCTTCACGGTCCCCTCGGTGAGGTAACCGGAGAGGACCTCGCCGGCGGTCGCGGTGACCGTGGCGGGCGCGGTGCCGGCGGCCTCAGCCTCCGCCTCCGCCGGCGTCCCCGTACGGGGTGCGGGCCCGGACGGGCCACTCGGGGCGGCACCGGCCGCACCGGCTCCTGCCCCGACGCCCGCCAACGCGGGCTCCCGCACCAGCGGACCGGCTGCCGCCTCCCCGGCGGCCACCCCGGCCTTCCGCCGCTCCGAGATGTCCACCAGCGTGACCGTCGCCAGCGCCGTGACGACCGACCCGATGGCGACGGCGAGGAAGAACGTCGGCACCCCGCCGACCGCGCCGAGCACCGCCACGATCGGGCCGCCGTGCGGCACCGCGTCCGACACCCCGGCCATGCCCGCGAGGGCACCGGCCACCGCGCCGCCGAGCATGTTCGCCGGGATGACCTGCGCGGGCCGCGCCGCGGCGAACGGAATCGCGCCCTCCGAGATCCCGAAGAGCCCCATGAACAGGGCCGCCATACCGGTCTCGCGCTCCTGCTCGTCGTACAGCCGCCGCCGGATCAGCGTCGCCAGCCCCTGCCCCAGCGGCATGACCGGGATCGCGGCGGCGCACATGCCCATGACCGTCTGGTTGCCGGAAGCGATCAGCCCGGCGCCGAAGAGGAACGCGGTCTTGTTGACCGGACCGCCCATGTCGAAGGCGATCATCAGCCCGAGTATCGCGCCGAGCAGAATCGCGCTCGATCCGGTCATCCCGCCCAGCCAGCTGGTCAGGTGCGTGAACACCCACGAGATGGGCTTGCCGATGACGTAGATGAAGAACAGCCCGAGCGCCGTGGTCGCCACGATCGGGATCACGATGATCGGCATGATCGGCTGGACGAACTTCGGGACCTTGACCTTCTTGATCCACAGCACCAGATAGCCGGCCAGGAAGCCGGTGACGATGGCGCCGATGAAGCCCGCGCCCGCCTTGGAGTCGTACAGCGAGCCGGTGTTGGCGATCCAGCCGCCGATCATGCCGGGCACCAGCGCCGGCCGGTCCCCGATCGCGTACGCGATATAGCCGGACAGGATCGGGACCATCAGTGTGAAGCCGATGGTCCCGATGTCGTTGACGTGCTTCCAGAAGGAACCGTCGGGGATCACCAGACCGCCCGAGGGGTTGGCGTGGCCGCCGATCGCCAGCGAGATCGCGATCAGCAGGCCGCCGACCACGACGAACGGAATCATGTAACTGACGCCGTTCATCAGCGCCTTGTAGGCGACGCTGCGCTCCTTGCCGCCACCACTCCCGCCCGCGCTCGCGGCCCCGGACCCGGCCGCGCCGTCCCCGCTGTGCACGGGCGCGCTGTGCACCCGCTCGATCAGCTGCTCGGGATGGTGGATGCCCTCGGCGACCCCGACCGCCAGCACCTTCTTGCCGACGAAGCGGCTGCGGTCGACGTCCTTGTCGGCGGCGATGATGATGCCGTCGGCGTCTCTGACATCGTTGTCAGACAGTACGTTCTCAGCCCCGATCGAGCCCTGGGTCTCGACCTTGATCTCATGGCCGAGGGACTGCGCGGCCTGCGTCAGCTTCTCCGCGGCCATGTAGGTGTGGGCGATGCCGGTCGGGCAGGCGGTCACTGCGAGCAGCTTCAGCCCCTGCCCGCCCCTCCCCGCGCCCGTGGGGGGATCAGCTGGACTGGTGGTCACGTGGTTCTCCTAACGAACGTGCGCGCGAAGCCGTGCAAGTGTTCTCGCGCTCCACGCATCCTGCAATACGCGGCAGCCGCAGCAAAGTGCCCGAGGTCCCGGCCCTGCACACAAGGCCCCCCGCCCACCGCACAGCAGGTCCCGCCCACCGCGCGAAGGCGCGCGGCCCAGGAACCCGTGACGCATCCCACTCACCCCGCACCGCACAGAACAGGCCCCTGCGGG
This sequence comes from Streptomyces sp. NPDC101393, assembly GCF_044767385.1. Classification (NCBI taxonomy): domain Bacteria; kingdom Bacillati; phylum Actinomycetota; class Actinomycetes; order Kitasatosporales; family Streptomycetaceae; genus Streptomyces; species Streptomyces sp. NPDC101393. Next base: position 533,455 of record NZ_JBIWNU010000008.1, read on the forward strand.
CTGGGGTCGCTGGGCCGATCGGTGTAGATTCGTGACCAGTGCCAGACGTCGCTGCTGATGGCGGTCGGGCGGCCCGCAGCGCGGACCGGCCGAGGGAGAGAGGGCCTCCGACGGACTGCGCTGCGGTCAGGGGGAGAGGTGTGTCCGCTTCCGCGTACGCTCCTGCCTGCCGCGCCGCAGACTGCCAGCCAGCCCCATCCACCTCGACTTCGAGGAGCAGCCCGTATGACGACAGCAGCCACCGGCCAGGACTTCAAGGTCGCCGATCTCTCCCTCGCCGCCTTCGGGCGCAAGGAGATCACCCTCGCCGAGCACGAGATGCCCGGCCTGATGGCGATCCGCAAGGAGTACGCCGCCACCCAGCCGCTGGCCGGCGCCCGGGTCACCGGCTCCCTGCACATGACCGTGCAGACCGCCGTCCTGATCGAGACCCTCGTCGCCCTCGGCGCCGAGGTCCGCTGGGCTTCCTGCAACATCTTCTCCACCCAGGACCACGCCGCCGCGGCCATCGCCGTCGGCCCGAACGGCACCCCGGACAGCCCCCAGGGCATCCCGGTCTTCGCCTGGAAGGGCGAGAGCCTGGAGGAGTACTGGTGGTGCACGGAGCAGGCCCTGACGTGGCCCAACTCGCCCACCGGCGGCCCGAACATGATCCTCGACGACGGTGGTGACGCCACCCTCCTCGTCCACAAGGGCGTGGAGTACGAGAAGGCCGGCAAGGCCCCCTCGGTCGACACCGCCGAGAGCGAGGAGCACCGCGCGATCCTCGAACTCCTCAACCGCACGCTGGCCGAGGCCCCGCAGAAGTGGACCCGCCTCGCCTCCGAGATCCGCGGCGTGACCGAGGAGACCACCACCGGCGTGCACCGTCTCTACGAGATGCACCGCGACGGCGACCTCCTCTTCCCGGCGATCAACGTGAACGACGCCGTCACCAAGTCGAAGTTCGACAACAAGTACGGCTGCCGCCACTCCCTGATCGACGGCATCAACCGCGCCACCGACGTCCTCATCGGCGGCAAGACCGCCGTGGTCTGCGGCTACGGCGATGTCGGCAAGGGCTGCGCGGAGTCGCTGCGCGGCCAGGGCGCCCGCGTGATCATCACCGAGATCGACCCCATCTGCGCCCTCCAGGCGGCGATGGACGGCTACCAGGTCACCACGCTCGAAGACGTCGTCGAGACCGCCGACATCTTCGTCACCACGACCGGCAACAAGGACATCATCCTCGCGTCGCACATGGCGCGGATGAAGCACCAGGCCATCGTCGGCAACATCGGCCACTTCGACAACGAGATCGACATGGCCGGCTTCGCCAAGATCGACGGCATCGTCAAGGACGAGGTCAAGCCCCAGGTCCACACCTGGACCCACCCGGACGGCAAGGTCCTGATCGTGCTGTCCGAGGGCCGCCTCCTCAACCTCGGCAACGCCACCGGTCACCCCTCCTTCGTCATGTCCAACTCCTTCGCGGACCAGACCCTGGCCCAGATCGAGCTGTACACGAAGCCGGAGGAGTACCCGACCGACGTCTACGTGCTCCCCAAGCACCTCGACGAGAAGGTCGCCCGCCTCCACCTCGACGCCCTCGGCGTCAAGCTCACCGAGCTGCGCCCGGAGCAGGCCGCCTACATCGGCGTCCAGGTCGAGGGCCCGTACAAGCCCGACCACTACCGCTACTGACCGACCCGATCGACGCCGGCCCACGATCAGCACTCCTTGATCGACACAGGCCGGCACCCGGTCACCACCCGTAGCCGGTGAACCACGAGCCAGGCCCCCGCCCTTTCAACGGGCGGGGGCCTGGCCCGTAAAGCCCCCGCACGGCACCACCCCGTGCACCCCCGAGGCACACGCCCCCCACCGGCCCGCCCGAAGGACTGCACCCTCCTATGCCCCGAGGCCACTACTCCCTGCACGACCCGCACGACCACACCCCCCTCGGCGAAGAGCACTTCCACTGCGCCACCGGCCCCTCCGGCTGGCGCTACGTCTCCCAGATCACCAACACCGCCGGGGACCACGCCGGCTCCGTCGACCTGACCCTCGACGAACTCGGCCGCCCCATCCGCCTCGAAATCCACGCCTCGGCCTGGCAGGTCCGCGGCGCCGCCCTCGAAGGCGTCACCTGGGTACGCACCGACCCGACCGGCGAACACGCCACCGAAGGCAACGTCCCCGCCCACGCCTTCACCGGCGCGTCCCCCGCATTCCTCATCGCCACCGCCCGCCTGCTGCGCCCCGCGCCCGGTGCCGGAGCCGTTCGCACCCGCCTGGTGGCCCTGACGCCCCCCGTCCTGGCCCCCCGCACCCTCGATCAGTCCTGGGCCCTGCTGAAAAGCACACCACACGCCACTGACAACGGCCCTCTGATCGCAGACGAGTACCAGGTCAACGACCTGGAGACCGGCGAACAGCACACGGTCCACATCGCCGGCGACGTGGTCCTCTCCGCCCCCGGCATCGAACTCGAATCCCTCGAATCCCCGCCGTCCACCTTCACCTGACGGCTCGGTGCGGGGTTGCGGGTTGCCGTCGGCGTGCGCCCTGTCCGTGGGTGGGGTGGGTTCGGTGTGTGGGTGGTGGGGCCGGAGGGGGGCCGCCCCGGGGTGTCTCCTCGACGCATGTGCCCTCGGGTACGTGGATTAGACGGGGCCGCGTCTGGCACCTGTCGCTGCGGGGACACCCCGGGGCGGCCCCCCTCCGGCCGTCCGCCGTCGCCACCCGTCCCGCCGTACCCATGACCGTCCAAAGACACAACAGACGTACGCCGGGCCTGCGTTCACACATGTGCGGGCCCGTTGCTCGCTCGCGTTCCGCCCCGTTGCTCGCCATGTGCGGGCCCGTTGCTCACTCATGTGAGGGCGGGGGGGTGTGCGGGCCGGGGTGGTGTGCCTGCGCGGCCCAGGTGGTGTGGGGGTCTTGGTGTTGTCGTGACGGGTCGTGGGTCGGTGGGCGGTCGGGGGCGTGCGTAGGGCCGGAGGGGCCGTACCGGGGGGTCC